>NZ_SLVX01000013.1 GCF_004341885.1 Shinella granuli
CGTCTCGTCATAGTCTCTCCTGTTCCCGGCATCTAAGCCGAAGTCAGGCAGAAACTCCACTTATCCCCGCTGTGCAGATTTCCCGAGCCAGCTCTTATCACTCGGGGCTGCGCCGTTCGCGCGCTCACACATTATGCGGTGAACCCCTACCGGGGTGCCGCTTATATTGATTTGGCCGTATCCATACAGGTTCCTTGAAAATGGCCAAATTAAGCAGTCGTCGCTTTCGACGTCGGCATGATCGTCGATCCATTTTTGTGGAGCGCCCATGGGCGTTCTACCCGCAAGAGGATCGCCATACCTGTACCAACGAAGATAATGGGCGGTGCAGTATCCGCGCCCTCTCCGGGGGTTGTTGCAACCGGGAATCGAGCATACAGGAGAATTAGCCATTCTGACCTCCACGAAAGGTTGGCTTGGTTAGAACGCGTCGTCGGCCTGCCAGCCTTCGGCGCGTTCGCATTTTGTACCACCCTTCAAATTCACCAGCAAGAAAGGACCGTCCTCGCGGGCGGTGGATTTTCTATGGCAGTTCAAACAAGTTATCAGGAAACCATCCGCCCGGCCGTCGCAGGCCAGATCGCAAACACGGAAGGCGCGGTGCTGATCTCGCGCACCGTCGCTGACGCCGCCGGCATCGGCTTCGGCAAGGTCGTCCAGGAAGCCGCCGCCGACGGTTCCAAGGATGGCCAGTGCACCGGCGACCTCGATACCGCTGACATGGATGCTTTCAAATTCCTCGGCGTCACGGTTCGCGAGCGTTCCGTGCGCCCGGAGACCCCGAGCAAGTTCGCTCAGTACGAAAGCGCCCGCATCATGCGCAAGGGCGTGATCTGGGTCGAAGTCGCCGCCGCCGTGAAGGCCGGTGAGGACGTCACCGTAACGCTCGCCTCCGGCGTCCTCGGCACGGCCGCAGTCACGTCCGGCGTCGTCGCCATCCCGAACGCCCGGTGGGATTCGTCCACCTCTGGCGCCGGGCTCGCAAAACTCCGTCTCGGCTAATCGAAAGGAACCGATCAATGAACGTCAACTTCCAGTTCGACGCGCAGGCCGCGATGGGCTTTGTGGTCTCCCAGACCACTCACGTCGAGGCCGCCGTCAACGAGACCGTCTACCCGGATATCCAGTATCCGGCCCTCATCCCGGTCGACACGTCCGCGCATCCCTTCGCGCAGACCGTCACCTATTACAGCTCGGATAAATTCGGAGCAGCCAAGTGGATCAACGGCAATGCCGATGACATCCCGCTCGCCGGCACGGAACTGACCCAGCACAAGACCTCGGTCTATGCCGCTGGTATCGGCTACGGCTGGGGGTGGGAGGAAATCAACGTCGCCATGATGCTCGGCCGCAACCTCCAGAACGACGACGCTATGGCGGCCCGTCGTGCCTATGAGGAAATGGTCGATCGTGTCGCTCTCGCCGGTGATGCTGAAAAGGGCTTCGACGGCCTGCTCGACAACGCCGCCATCACCCCGGCCGCCGCCGTCAATGGCGACTGGGATGGCACCGGCGCCGATCCGGACTCCATGCTGGCCGACGTGAATGAGGCCATCCTGTCCCAGGCGACTGGCACGCTCTACACCTCGGTCGCGGACACGGTCCTGATGTCCAACGGCAAGATCAACACGCTTGCCACGCGCCGCCTCGGCGACACGACCATGACCGTGCTGGAGTTCCTGCGCCGGAACAACACCTATACCGCCATGACCGGCCAGCCGCTGACCATCCGCGGTGTCCGTGGCCTGGAGACGGCAGGCGCCGGAAACACCGAACGTCTGATCGCTTACCGTCGCGATCCGCAGGTTTTGCGTTTGCATATCCCCATGCCGCATCGCTTCCTGCCGGTCTACCAGGACGGTCCGCTGCGGTGGGTCGTTCCTGGGGTCTTCCGCCTCGGCGGTCTCGACATCCGCCGCCCGGCCGAAGTCAAATATCGCGACGGGATCTGAGCCATGGCAAAGGTCACCTCCAGCCACAAGGGTCCGCTCGGTCTTCCGGGCGGCATCACCCTTCGCCCCGGCGTGCCGACCAACGTCGAGCGCTGGGGCATCATCAAGAACCACGCCGTTGTTCGCTCGTGGATCAATGCCGGCGTGATCGAAAGCGACGAGCGTCCCGACGAGCCGAAGGCGGCAATCTCTACCCCGGCCGATGACGACACCGCGGCGGTCGTCGACGACGATGCCCTCGCCAAGCTCAAGGCGGAAGCTAAGGAACTCGGCATCTCCGTCCACTACCGCTGGTCGGCCGAGAAGATCCAGGAAGAGATCGACAATAAGCTGGCGGAGTAACCATGCCCTACGTTCAGCCGACCGCAGAGACCTTCAAGGCCCGCTTCCCCGAGTATGCACCCGTATCCAACGCGCTGGTCAATCTCATCCTCGCGGAAGCCTTCGACGCGGTCGGCTCAACCTGGCTGGAGCGCGATCGAGCCAAGGCGCAGATGTACCTGGCCGCACACATCCTCTCCATGGAGGGCGAGCCCAGCCGTAGCACCACGGGGCAGGGCACGGGCTCAACGGGGCCGGTGAAGCGCTTCAAGGTCGGTGATGTGGAAACGGAGTACGCGGGTGCTGGCAGCTCTTCCGGGGCATCCTCGGGAGCCAGCGGCTACCTCCAAACCCAGTATGGGCGGATGTATCTGGAACTGCTTCGTAAGAACTTCCCGGCAGTGGCCGTCGTCTGATGGTCGTCACCGTCCGCATCAAGCGCCGCGGCGATTTCTCGAAGCTCGGCCGCAAGATCATGACCGCTATCACCGGGCCGAAGCAGGTGAAGGTGGGCTTCGTCTCCGGCGAATCCGATCAGGAGAATATCAACAAGGCCTTCTACAACGAATTCGGGACCAAGGGCGGTGCCTCCGGCGGCGGATGGGGCGGGCCTGTCCCCGAACGTCCGTTCATGCGCCTCGGCGTCAAAAAGACCAAGGAGGCGATGAAATCCCAGGTGGCGCCCGCGGCGAAGAGCATCCTGACCGGGCGATCGACGATGCGGCAAGCGCTGTCAAAGCTTGGGATCATGGGCCAGAGGGACATCAGGGACAGCATCGTAAAGCTTTCCTCCCCGCCGAATAGCCCCGTCACCATCGCGCTGAAGGGTTCCTCCAACCCGCTCGTCGACACTGGCGAGATGGGGAAAAACGTTTCGTGGAAGATTGACGAATGACCGCTGCCCTCGCGATCGACCATTTCGCAAAGTCTTACACGCTGAGGCGGCCAGCCACGGGCAGTTATGTCGACGGCCGCTGGGTCGAAGGCGGAGTACCGGTGGACAGCACCATCCGAGCTGCGGTGTTTGCGCCGGCGTTGAACGACGTGCTCCGCATGCCCGACGGCGACCGTACCCGCGTCGTCTGGTCGATCTGGACCCGCACGCAACTGCGCGCCTCTTCCGAGGACACGAAAACCAGGGGCGATCTCATCCAGGTCGGCTCCTCGTGGTTTCGGGTGTTCAAGATCGCCGACCGCTCGGAAGGCGGCTACTGCAAAGCCTATCTGGAGCGAGACGTTGAGAGAGACCGATCTGTTTCAAGCACTCCGCCCGTGGTTGATGGCGGCGACTGGCATTGAGGTAATAGAAGCGCACCCCTCGGCGCCGCGGCCTGAGGGTGAGTATGTCGAGGTCAACCTCATTGAGGCCGTCAAGCTCGCTCATGCCGTGACCTATCTCTACGAGGAAGACGACACTCCTGAGTCTGACGGGATTAAGGATCTGTACCAGGTCCCGGTTATCCCGTTCGAATGGCTCTATTCCATCAATGTCTATGCGAGCGATCCAGTCGACAAGGCACGGCAGGTGGTCACGTGGGCGTCGTGTGATGCTGGCGCCTTCCATCTTCACCCGCTCATCGCGCAGCCGATCGAGCGCATTCGCCGCCTTCCGGTTCTGATCGACGGGAAGTGGGAAGGCCGCGCCCAGTTCGAGCTTGCCATTCGAGGCTACGTCAAGCGCGGCGTCATCACCGATGGTGCCGGCAATGAAATCCAGATCGGCCGCGTGCCGATCGACGAGGTTCTGGAAGGCACGATCACGCTCGGCCCCACAGACCGACCCGGCCTTGTGTCGGGCGATTATCAAAAGCCAGAAGGAGATTAATCTATGGCTGTATTGCCCAAGAGCCGAGTCGTGGATGTCACGGTCACCCGGCAGGACAACTACCCGACCATCACCGGCTTCGGCACGCCGCTGATTGTCACCGACGAAACGCCCAGCGGCTCCGTCATCAGCGCGTCCATCCGCACCAAGACCTATGCCAGCATGGATGAGGTCTCCGCGGACTGGGATGCGTCCGATGAGGCCTACAAGGCCGCCAACACCATGCTTTCGCAGCCGGTGCGCCCGACCAGGATCAAGATCGGCTTCCGCCAGACCGATACGGGCGACGACATCGCGGACGAGTTGGACGCCATCGCGGCCTACGATAACGACTGGTATCAGCTCGTTTTCACCAAATCCATTCGCGGCGTTGACGCCGACGAAGATGCCGCCATTGCTTGGACCGAGAGCAAGAACAAGATCCTCTTCCTCGGCTCTGTCGACCCGCTGATGAAGGACCCGGCCGACACGACCAACGTCGCCGCCAAGGGCAAGGGCGAATACGACCGCACGGCGGTGTTCTACAACGCTGTGGCCGCAGAGTACCTTGAGGCGGCCGTTGCAGCCTATACCGCGACCCGGAACTTCGACCGTCCCGACACGGCCTATACCGCCAAGTTCAAGCGCATGCGCGGGATCACGGCCCTGAATGAGGCGTCCTCCGTCGTGGAGGCGATCACCGGCTTCGTCCCGGCGCTCGGCCAGAACACGACGACCGGCCATCTCGCGAACGTCTTCGTCAACATCGGCGGCTCGCTCATGCTTGTCGAGGGCAACGTTCTCTCCGGTGCATTCATCGACGAAATCCACGCCGCGGACTGGCTCATCGCGCGCACCCAGGAAGAACTGATCGGCATTCTGGCGACGAACGATCGCATCCCGATGACGGACCCAGGCGTCGAGATCCTGGCCTCGGGCGTTCGCGCCGTCATGAACCGCGCCACTGATGCCGGCCTGATTGCCGAGGACATCGATGACGAGGGCAACCTTGTGCGGTCCTATGAGATCACGCCGACCCGCGTCACCTCGATCTCGGCAGCGCAGCGGCGCAATCGTATCGCGCCGCCGATTTCCGGCCTCTTCCGTTACGCCGGCGCGTGCCATTACGCGACCGTCGCGTTCACGATGACCTTCTAAGGAGCCTGACCAATGGCAAACACTGCACTCACGATGTACAGCTATCTGAACGTCAAGGCGGTTCTGGCCGGCCGGGACGTGACGGGCCTTTGGGAAGGTGACGACGCGGTCGAGGTGGAAGAACGTTCCCAGGTCGCGAATGAACTCGTCGGCGCCGACGGTGCGGCGATCGTCTCCATCACGGCCGACCAGTCCGTCTATATCCGCATCAGGCTTCAGCCGAACTCGCCCATCCATCGGTATCTCGACCAGAAGTACCGACTGATGAAGAACGGCAAGCTCGACCCGATGACGTTCTCGGTTCGCGATACCGGCAATGGGGAGGGCGGTTCGTCCTCCCAGGTCGTTATCCGCCAGATGGCCACCAAACAGCTCGGCGTCAATGCTTCGGTCCGTGAATGGGAGTTGTTCGCGCAAGGTTGGGTCTGGGATACCCAGAATTACAACTGACGCCGTCTGAAAATTGCATCCACGACGTTCCTATGCAATCCTGCGTTATGCGGCTTGCATAGGAGGGGGCAATGAAGGGATGGATTTGGCTGATTGTCGGCGTCGTCGCGGTTGCGACCACTGCAATGGCACACGGAGGAGGGTGCCGAAAAAGCTCTCCTCCTGGCAAGTGCTGCCACATGGATAAGAAAGCAGGTGAAGTCCATTGCCATTGATTTTGGCCGTTGCGATTGCCTTATTGATGTCTCTGCCCGCGTCCGCGGAGGATGCACTCACTGGTCGCGCCTCAGTCATTGACGGCGACACGATCGAAATCAACGGCGAGCGTATTCGCCTAAATGGCATCGACGCCCCGGAAAGCTGGCAGCGCTGCCTGGACGGTGACGGTGGTGAGTATCGGTGCGGCAAAGAGGCCGCGTTTGCTCTAGACGAGTGGCTTGCCAAGTCCCGGCCGACGCGGTGCGAGTATGTGGAGCGAGACAGGTACGGGCGGTTCGTCGGAACCTGCTTCCGTGCCGACGGCTACGAGGTGAACCGCTGGTTGGTGGAGACCGGCAATGCACTGGACTGGCCGCGGTACAGCAAGGGCGCTTACGCAGATGCTCAGGACCGCGCCAAGGCCGGTAACCTCGGCATCTGGCGTGGGGAGTTTACAGAGCCATGTGTCGCGCGCGGCGAGCGAGCAAAGCGCAAGCCTAGCTGCTAGCCAAGCCTCCAATCCTTCTGGACAGATCGGCCAAAATTGAGCAGTTTCACCTCTTGTTATGGGGGGGCTGCCATGTTCGGAATATTTAAGTGGCTCACTCGACAAAGAGGTCGTGATGACGTGCAGCGAATTGGGATCAAAGTCGCTGGTGATCCTGATTTCAATGATCTCGGGCCGCCTCCCGAGAGAATAAGACTGCGCTTCGAAGGAAGTAACTCGTTACCCCACGATCTTGTCTCTGCCGCCGTGGACGTCGCGCCTATGTACATTCGCAACGGCGGAAGCATCAAGGGCTGCATCAGCAAGATTGCCGAGAGACTCCCTTCAGCTACAAAGGCCGAACTCAAGATCCTTGAAGAGGGCATAAGGCTGGAGGCGTTTCGAGCAAGCAAACTGCACGACCTTCGGCGAATGAAGGATGCGGGAATTACACACTGCATACTCAAGTCTTGCCGAGATGAGCGGAATACAGTCACAGAGAACGAGTTGGAGGGGAAGCGAATGACTCTCCTCCAGGCTCGCAAGCTGGTCGATAAATATGGCGACGAAATTGCCAGAAGCCATTTCGCGGGCGAGGTTAAGTTTTAATCGGCGTGATCCGACCATTTCAGATGGAGAGCAAGATGCTTCGAGAAGCGATTATTCGTTGGCTGCGGTTGGATGAGCGGTACAACCGTAAGACTTTCTCGGTCAGCCACGTCTGTAGGCCTATGACGGTCGACGAAGCAAAAAAACTCTTGGACGATATGCAGAGGATCTACGCACAGGCATACGATGGCGTCTTCCCGGTAGCTGGCGTCCAAGGAAAGGGAAGCCTTTAGTAGGGGAAAAGCCCAAACAGATCACTGACCGCTTCGTCACAACGCGCGGCATCAGCCGCATGCCTGCATTCAATGCTTTGTATCGCGGTCCTGGCATTGCTACGCTTCAACTTTCCAACCTCCGCGTCGGAAAGTCGCTCTTCCTTACCTTCAATTTCCCGCGTGCAAACATCGCCGTTGCAGACAGTCACCTGCGCTGACGCGCTTGCACATAGCATCGCGGCGAATGCCGCACTCAATAATCCAACCCGCATGGAGCCCTCCAAATGGCCGAAAAGAAAATCGGATCGCAGACCTATCGGGTAGAGAAGATGCCCGCAACGGATGCAACCCGCAACCTCATCCGGCTGACCAAGCTCGTCGGCCCCGGCATTTCGAAGCTTTCGGCCGTGATGTCGAAGAGCGAGGACGTACGCGATGCCGCGGCACTTACCGCCATCGTCGACATCCTCATGGGCTCCGACGCCGACGACCTGACGAATTTCCTCGTGGAGATCGCCGAAAAGGCCGAGGTCAAGGACGGGAACGCCTATATGGGCGTCATCTATGACATTCACCCCGCCGATCTTGTCGAAGCGTTTCAGCTCGTCGCCTTCGTGCTGCAGGTGAACTACCGCGATTTTTTCGCCGGAAAGCTGGCAGGCCTTATGTCAGCGGTGAAGCCGGCGGCCTGACGCCCCAACAGGTCGAGCGCATCGCGCCGACCTTGTCCGAAGAGATGTACATCTGGCGCCCGATCCTCGCCGATCCCCGGATGTGCGAATACATCGACCTCAACACCCGCCTCACAATCGATGATCTCGCCAACTTCCATGAGGCTCTGGACCTCAAGGAAGCCATCCACGAGCACGCCCGCAAGGAACAGGAACGGAAACGATGATCGTTGAAGAACTGATTGCCTTGCTGGGCTTCGACCTGAAGGGCGAGGAGAACCTTCGCCGCTTCACGGGTGGGCTTCAGAAGGCGACGGGCGTGCTGGCAGCCTTTGCCGCGCGTGCCGCCGTCTTCGCAGCCGCCGCGGCTACGGCGATTGGTGCCGGCGTCGGCAAGCTCGGTATTGATGCGGTCAAGGTGGGCTCCACTTTCGAAGACCTGTCTGCCACGCTGGAGACGATCGAGGGCAGTTCGGACAAAGCGAAGCAGTCGCTGGCATGGATTCAGGACTTTGCGACCAAGACGCCATATGACCTTCAGCAGGTATCCGAGGCCTTCGTCCGTCTAAAGGCGAACGGCCTGGAGCCGCAGGAGGGGCTTCTCCGTAGCATCGGCGATGCGAGCTCCGCCATGGGCAAGTCGCTCATGGATGGCGTCGAGGCCATCGCCGACGCGGTACGGGGCGAGAACGAGCGTCTGAAAGAACTCGGCATCAATGCGACCGTTGCCGGCCAGAAGGTCACCTATTCGTGGTCCCAGAACGGCAAGACCATGACGAAGACCGTCAAGAAGGATGCGGCCGAGATCCAGGCCGCGCTTCAAGGCATCTTCGATAGCCGCTTCCTCGGCGCGATGGAGAAGCGCTCCACGACGTTCTCGGGCATCGTCGCCAACCTGGGCGACATGTGGACGAACTTCCTGCTCCGCATCTCGGATGCCGGCCTTCTGAAATGGGTGAAGACGCAGTTCAAGGCTGTGCTCGATACAATCGAGGCGATGGTCGCCGATGGTTCGCTGGATGCGCTCGCGAAGAAGATATCCGACACGTTGGTCGAGACCGGAGAGGCCGTAAAGGCCCTGTTCAAGGGGTTCTCCGTCGCCGACATTGCTGATTTTGTGTCCGGCGCGCTGCGGTTCATGTCCGCGATTGGCCGTGTCGTGAAAAGCGTGCTCCAGGCTGTGACGGGCATTGGCAAGTTTGTCTCCAGCCTGCTTGGGCTAAAGTCTGCATGGAAGGGCGTCCTTATCGCTGTCGGCGCCGCCGGGCTGATCTTCGCGCCGTTTGTAACCGCAGTCGCAGCAATCATGCTGGCCATTGACGATTTCATCGCATGGCTCGACGGTCGTAAAAGCCTCATAGGTAAGGCGCTCGACGCCATTGAGGAGCTGTTTGCCTCGTGGGGCATCGATCTCGATTTGTCACCGGAAGCCATCGGGCGGGCCATCACTGGCGTCGTGGATAGCCTCAAGAGCGGTTACAATGAGATCGCCTCCGTCCTCTCCAGCATCAAAGATGCGATCGGCCGAGTAACCCTGACAGAGACGTTTCAGTCGTGGTCCGGGACATCCGAGCGGCTCGGCACGTCGATGGCCACCCTTGCAAAGGGCCTGGGTGACGCCGCTGATGCGCTGCTCAAGTTCTTTGCGTCTATCTCGCCAAACGGCTCTTCCGATAAGGGAGAGGCTGCACTTGCCACATTGGGCGGGTATCTGTCGCACATCACGAGCGGAACGATAACTGGCGGCCTGGAGGTTCTGCGCGGGGCATTCGAATCCCTCGCAAACGTCTTCTCGACCTTCGGGACGAACCTTTCCCAGTTGGCGCAGGGCGATCTTTCCGGATTCGTTCAAACGCTGGCCGAAGGCGTCCAGCGCCAAGGGCAGATCATCAAGGACACCTTCGAAGGTGTTGTTCGGGCGTTCGCCCCAGACTTCAACTTCATCGACGCATGGAACCGCGTCGTGACGTTCTTTGAGGAGTTCATTGCGAAGATCGAGGTCATCGTCGGCAAGATCGAGGCGCTCGCGAAGCGTATCGCCGACGCCTTCAACGCTGCTATCCCGGAACAGCCACAGTGGTGGAAGGATGTGTCGGACCAGAACCGGATCCGCGTCAATTCGTCTGAGGCGGGTTCGGCGATTGGTGGCATGGTGCCGCCGAAGAAGACCACCGGCGAACAAGCCATGCAGAACGTTGACAGCCTCCTGACGGCTATCGCTTCGGTGGCATCGAAGATCGAGAGTGTGACCGGCACGGGGGCGACCGATAAGGCCGTCGAGACTGTCGCCAACGACAACCGCGTTACCAACAACAACATCAGCATCTCGTCTCCGGTGACCGTCAACGCCACGACCAATGCCACGCCGTCCCAGATTGGCCAGGCAGCGGGTTCTGGCGTCCGCAGCGCCGGTGACACCGCACTCCGCAATCTCGCCGTAACGGCTAACCCTGGTGGTTCTGGACGATGATACTGTTTCCCCGAACCATCGGGCCGATACCGGTCGATGCGGTGATCTCGGAAGTTATCGAAAGCCGCCTTCGCATTACCGAGCTGCCGGTCGAATTCGGCGCCGACATCACCGACCATGCCTATGTCGAGCCGAAGCGCATCACGATAGAGGGCGTGATTGGCGGCTCCACGAGCCGCTCCAGCAGCGGGGGAAGGGCAGTAGCGGTAGCAGGCTGGCAGGCACTCAAGTCGCTTCAGGAAAGCCGCGTGCCGTTCACTCTCGTTTCCGGGCTGGACGTTCATCGCAACACCCTGATCGAGAGCATCACAGCCGAGCGTGACAAGGACTATTCGATGGTCCTCAAGTTCACGGCAGAACTGCGCGAAATCCAGATCGTCAGTTCCTCGTATTCGGCTGGTGTGTCAGGCGCTCCCGACGATGGGCAGGCGAAGAAGCTGACCTCGAAAACGCTCGGCACGACGGACACCGCCATCAAAGGCTCTCCCGATGTCATCCGGGGCGACATCTCGACCACGACCACGACGACCACAGCGACCACGACCGACACCGGTTCCATTCTCTATGGGCTCGTAAACTGATGGCGTCACTCTACGAAATCCCGGTGCTGGACGCCCCCCGTCAGGTGTTCTCGACCATCATCAACGGCCGAAAGGTCACGATCCGCATGCGGTATTCGTCAATGGCGCAACGCTACTCGATGGACCTGTCCATTGATGAGACGACTGTGCTGACCGGACGGAAGATGGTGGCGAACGTCGACCTTCTTGAGCCTTTCGATCTCGGCATTGGCAAGCTCTTTGTCGTCGGACCGAAAGACCATACCGTCATCCCGACCATGGAGGCGTTCGCGGCCGGCCAGGTCAAGCTTTACAGCTACGTGTGATCCATGGGGCAGAAATACCTTCGTATCGTCAAGGCCAGTTTCTCGGGCGGCGGCGGGAGCCTCGTCGTCACCGATCTGAAGATCGAGTTCGATATCGAAAAGACGATCTCAGGCGTTCCGAACGCGGGGACGGTGCGGGTCTATAACCTGAGTGCCGCTCACCGGCAGGCCGTCGGCAAGGAATTCGACAGCGTTCAGCTGGAGGCCGGCTATCAGGGCACAGGTACGGGCATCATCCTCAAGGGCAAAATCCGCGAGGTCTTTCATCAGCGCGATGAAACGAACGTCATCACGGAAGTGAAGGTCGGCGACGGCGACGAGGCCGAGCGCAAGGGATATGTCGCAAAGACATGGCCGACGGGTACCAAGGTGAAGGATATCGTTGAGGATATCCGACGCGAGGGGATGCCAGGGATCAGCCGCGGCGAACTCAAGGGGCTGGACGATCTGCCGACCACAAAGCGGCCGCTGACCTTGGTGAGCGGCACGCGGCGCGCCATGGACCAGCTTGGCCGGAGCCATAACTTCTACTGGAGCTACCAGAATGAGGCACTTGAGACGATCCCAGCCGACGGATACCTCGACCAGCGCGTCGTTATCTCCGCGCAGACGGGCATGATTGGTGTGCCGACGGTGACCGATAGCGGGATCAGTGTCCAATGCCTCCTAGACCCCGCGATCCGGCCGAACCGGCTGATCGAGGTGATTTCCGATGTCCTCGACATGAACGGGAAGCCCGGCACATATCGGGTCAACGGGCTCCGGTACTACGGCGACAATATGGATGGTGACTTCAACGTCGATGTCGAAGGGCAGACGCTCTCCGGTGGAAAGGTCTCGGGCTGATGGTCGGTGTATTTGGCCGCGCAAACCGGCGGGTCGGCGAGGATGTTTATGGCATGGTCGCCGAATCCGAGCGCAACGACGTTGCGACGGAACTGCCGGCCCAGGTGAAATCCTTCGACGCGAAGAAACAGCAGGTCACGCTAAAGGTTCTGCACAAGCCCGTCTTCAATGGGCAGGAGGTCGATTTCCCCGATCTCCTTGAGGTGCCAGTCGATCTCCATCGTGGCGGGGGCTTCGTCATGTCCCTCCCGATCAAGGAGGGGGACACTGGTATGGTCCGCTTTGGGTCGCGGGATCAGGATAATTTCCAGACCTCGGGAGAGGCCAAGGCGGCCAACACCCGCCGGTTCCACTCCTTTTCCGATGGCCGCTTCGTGCCGGGCGCAAGCCCAGACAGCAAGGCAATGGCTGACTACGACGCCGACAACTTCTATTTCGGGACCGACGATCACAAGAACGGGGTTCGCGTGACGCCGCAGGGGACCGTGGCAATCGAAGGCGCCGGAGAGAGCGCCTTCCAGATCATGGAAGACCTGATGACGATCCTTGAGACCAGCAACGATATCGAGGGGCCGGGGTTCACGCCGGGTGTGCGTGCAGCAATCGCGGCCGTCAAGGCTCGACTCGCAAAGATGAAATTTCGATGACTTACAAAGCGTTGTCACTCGATCTTACCACGCATGATCTGGAGATCACGAACAACTCGCTCGTGATCGTTACAGACGCACGGGCGGTGGCGCAGCGGGTGAAGCAACACCTTCGCCTGTTCGCCCGCGAATGGTTCCTCAATACCGAGGCGGGCGTGCCGTGGATCGAGTTCGTCTTCACCAAGCCTTTCGACCAGGCCACGGCCGAGGCGGTCATCAAGGACGCGATCATGCGCGTCCCCGGCGTGGTGGAGATCACCTCCTTCGCCATGGATTTCCGTCCTGAGCGGCGGCAGGCCGACGTCTACGATCTCCGGATCAGAACCGAGTTTGATGAAGAGGTGCTGGTGAATGTCTGATTATGGCGTCGTCCCGACAGGGTTTGCCAGCAAGACGCTCGACGTCCTCCTGGCCGAGATTGAGCAGAAGAACGTCGACCGCTTCGGTTCCGATATCATTCAGGACGAGCAGTCTCCCCTTGGCCAGTTCAACGGACTGTTTGCCGACACCCTCGCCGATGTCTGGGAAACGTTCCTCAATCTATACCAGTCGTTTGATGTGGACGGCGCCGAAGGGCCGCACCTCGACATCATCGGCAAGTTCCAGCGCCTGCAGCGTCTGACCGGCGAGCTCGACGTCGCTTTCCGCACGCGCATCACGAACGACGGCAAGACGGATATCAAGCTCTCGAAGCGGATCAACGACATTTCCGCCATCGACGGCGTCTCCTTCGCCTGGATCATAGAGAACTCCTCCCACGAGGCGAACAGCTACGGCATGCCGCCCCATTCGGTCGCTCACGCCGTCATCGGGGGCGACGATGAAGATGTGGCAAAGGTCATCTATGAGAACGCAATCGGCGGGATTGGGCTCTTCGGCGACTACCCGGTGTCGATCGAGGCCGATGGCTTTTGCCGGACCGTGCTTTTTATCCGCCCGATAGAGGTTCCGATCCGTGTCGAGCTTGATGTTCGCCACATCGCAGACGCGTGCCAGTGCGCGCCGCCGTCAGTAGGCACCATCACTCAGTTCGTCATCGACGCCTTCGCGGGAGAGTGCGGCTATAAGAACGGCGACACCGTGACGGAAGACCGGATCGTGGCCGAGACGGCCCAGATAGGGAATATGAAGATCGTGGACTGCCGGATTGCCAAGGTGGCGAATTCGCAGCCGGCGGCCTCAATCGCGACGACGATCTATGAGCGCCCCGTCATCATCAGCCCGAACGTCATCGTAAGGTACGTCTGATGGTTTGCCCCGATCCCGCGCTGCTGGTCGAGAGCAAGCTCGACAAGATCGCTGATGAATACCGTGAAAGCCCCAGGCTTCTCGGCTTCATCCGTGACCGCCTTGCCGAGCCGGCCGCCGTCAACGAACTGGCGTGCTCGCTCCTCGACTACTTCGACATCGACACGGCCGTCGGCGACCAACTGACCATCATCGGCAAGGCCCTTGGCTGGCCCCGGTGCCATTGCAGAGGCCAGCGCCGCCCGGTGTTTGGCTTTGCCTGCGAGGACGAGTGCGGCCCGCCGGTAGTCCCGATCGGCGGTTTCTGCGAAGCGGAATGGGATTGCGGGGATGGCCCGGACTATATCGAGTTCTGCTTCACCGACGACGAGCTTTACCGCGGCTTCGTAAAAGCCCGCCGTTGGGCCATAGCTGGCGATTACACCCACCAGGGTATCACGATGGCCGCGCGGGACGCTTTCGGCCCGCAGGCCACGATAGGCAAGGAAGGCAACGGGGTGATCGAGATCCTGACCGGCCGCCTTCTGACCAACATCGAAATCTCGATTGCTCACCTCTACGAGCAGGCACTTCCGATCCCGCCCGGCGTGCGACTGGACATCTCGCATTCCAATGGCCCGGCCTTCGGGTTCGGGACCGGGTGGGGCGGCTTTTGCAACGGCTACTGGCCGGTTCCGATCAGACTCGATTAACAACCTCACGAGGAAAACATGGCATTTCCAACGGACGGGCCGACTTGGGCCTCGGACGACGGCGCGGCTATTGACGTCCCGTCCTCCGCTGAAATCGCGCGCGGCTTCGACTGCGGCCTGGTCACTCCAGGGCGGTTCAACTACATCATCCAGGCGCTTCAGGCTGCTGTTGCCGCGCTCTCGGCCGGCAATTTCGTCTCCCAGCTTCGCAGCATCGCGACAACGGAAGGCATCAAGGGGGGCGGAACGCTTGAGAATGACCTGACGCTCTCCCTCGCGATCAACGATCTGCAGGCCGAAACGTCGATCGCCAATGACGACCTGATCGCGATCTATGACGCTTCGGCCGGCGCCCACCGCTCCATGACCCGTTCGGACTTCGTGCAGGGCCTTGGCGGCGACACCGGCGGCGGCCTGATCATCGGTGCCGACAATATTGGGACCGGGACGGGTGAATTCTTCTCCGGCGTCGACGGCGGGAACCTTGAGTTTCGCACGCTTGAGGCCGGCTCCGGCCTGAACGTCGTCATCGCCGGTGACAACGTTGTCGTATCGTTTGCCGACATGGGCTCCGCCCTGACTTTTGCGTGAGGTGAGACATGGCAGCTTTTTCCCCATCCGCTGACAAGCTCATCACCTCGGCAACCGGGAAGCTGGGCGATGCCCTCCCGGTTGATGGTCGCGACGTCCTCGCGCGCCTCCTGCTCGATCTCGGCTTCTCGCAGATCACCGGCAGCAATACGCCGCCCACGGATCAGTCCGTGCTCTGGTGGCACATCGATGTGAAGCAGGCCAAGCGCTACAACCCGGCGCTGGGCAACTGGTTCGCGCTCACGCCCAATCAGCATTCCATGCACCTGTTCCAGCGCTTGATCGCCGGGGCGGGGGTAGAGGTCACGCTCGACGACAACGACACGCTGGCCTTTTGGGATGTTTCCGCCGTCGACGGCAAAAAGGTGACCGTTGGAAGCTTGAGCGCCCAAGTCATTCGACGACTCACCGTCGGCCGCCGCTTTTACTACAACACCGCGGGCGGCCCGCTCACCCACACTCTGCCGGCCGCCCCATCGGATGGCGACACCGTTCAGATTTACGATAAGGGCGGGAACTTCAAGGCGAACAACCTGACGATTGGCCGAAATGGCAAGACCATCAAGGGAAGCGCCACCGATCTTATCTGCGACGTCTCCAATGTCACCGTCGAGCTACAGTTCATTGCCGCTGACGGCGATTGGCGGATTACCCTCTTGGCAAGGAGCTTTGCATGACTGCTGTCTCTGATCTTATCACCACAGGGGCCGTGAAGAAGGTCTCCAGGGGAACCGTTGCTACTGCTGGTACAAGTGTCGACGTAGCCGTCCCCGCAGTCGAAGATGTCAATAAGGTCTTCTTGTCGTTCCAAGGTGGTTGCGCGTTCGGCGACGTCGGTGTGACCAATGGCAGCGGGTTAATTTTCCGCGGCGGCAACAGCGCCAGTAGCACGATGTTCTGCACGCTTACGATGCTCAATGCCACGACTTTGCGGATCAGCGCATCGCCACCGGGTGGCGCCGCCTTCCGCATCGAAGGCCAATGGCAAATAGTCGAGTTCTTCTGATGAGTCTTTGGACCATTAATTTCCAGGTATCCACGAACGAGGACTGGCGGGACAACATCCTGCTCGTCACCGATTTAGGCGAATCCTCGGAAGCCGCTTTCGACCTGAGCGGCTCGTCCCTCCTGATGCATCTGCGCCAATCACCGGAGGCGCAGAGGATAGACTTGTTGCTATCCACCGACAACGGCCGGATCGTGATCGATGACCCTTCGACCGGCCTTATCAGTTTCGACGTTGCGCAAGAGACTGTCGAGGGGTTGAACCCCGGCGTCTACTTCCACGACATCGTGTGGACCATGGCCGACGACCGCAAGGTGAACCTCGCATCGGGAACCGTCACCGTTGACCTGGGGGTGACGCGCGATGATAATTGATGTCTCCCCCGTTACGAATCCATCACCAACTCCCGTTGATCCTCTGATCGAGGCACAAAGGCTTGGGATCGCACGCGCCGGGCCAAGCGGGCCGGGCGCTACGATTGAGGTCGGGGTGGTTACAACGCTGGAGCCTGGCCAACCAGCGACAGTAACAAACGTCGGGACGGGAGGTGCGGCAATTTTCGACTTCGGCATCCCGAAAGGAGATGCAAGTGGCGGCCTTGACCCTGCGCAGAACCTTGCCGACGTTGACGATGCGGCGCAAGCGCTGGAGAACATCGGCGGGGCTCCGCAGGAAACAACCTACAGCAAGACGGAGGTAGGCGCGCTTCTTTCTGGCAAAGCAGACACCAGCGCAGTCTATTCCAAGGCTGAGATCGACTTGAAGTTAGCTGGGCATGCCGACATCATTTCTGATGAAACGAACGCAGTGCCGGGCGATGGACTTATCGCAGATACCTCCGGTGGCGCGGTAACTGTTCACCTCCCCGCGTCGCCGACGAATGGCAACGTCGTCACGATCTGGCGCGTCGGCAGCAATGCGGTGACGATCGACCCGGACGTCAACACGATCCGTAACGTGTCCGGTTCCCTCGTTCTTGATGATGACGGCCAAGGCGTTCGCCTCACCTTCGTCTCCACCGAGTGGGTCGCTTTCCCGGAGGCCTTGCCTTGAGCACTACCTTTTCCGATCTCTTCGCCAACAGCGGCGCGAAGCTGGTTTATTCCGTCACGCTCACGACGTCGGGCACGTTTTCTAAGCCGGCGGATATCGAAGATAACGACGACGTCTATATATACCTCAACGCCGGCGGCGGGGGCGGCGAGAACAATGACAACGCGGCTGGTCGCGGCGGCAATGGCGGGGACGGTGCGGTCTTTCGCTGCAAGGGCCGAGATTTACCGAGCAGCGTTGCATACCTCATCGGTTCTGGTGGAGCCATGGGCTCCGCCGGCGGCAATACGACGTTCGGTGAGATCACCGTAGTCGGAGGGAAATCTGGCGCCTCTGACGCTGACAATGATGGCACGGCTCCACCTCTTGCGGACAAGTGGTCGCGCGGCACCCGTGGTGTCGGCGGCAGTCAGAACATCTTGTCGGTTGTATGGTACGGCGCTGGCGGTGGCGCCTCTAACGGGACGCCGGGGAAATCCATGTTTGCCGGCGATGGCGGTAACGGGAGTGGAGATAATGCACAAATCCCTGGCGGCGGAGGCGGGCGAAAGCAACCCGGCAAACGCGGTGAGATATCCATCTTTGCGTGCAGGGGGTGAGTATGCGTGTCGCCATCATCGACAACGATCGCGTCGAGAATGTCATCGAGGCCCCCGACCTGATCATTTCCGCGCTTGTCTGCCCTGGGTTCGACGTGGTCGACGCTGATGGCCTCGACATCGGCATAGGATGGGTGCGCGACGGCGAGGCCTGGGCGCCCCCGCCCCCTCCAGTTCCGACCGCGGAAGACGTCGACGCCGAGCGAGATCGACGCATCGTGGCCGGCTTCACCTTCGGGGGCGTGTTCTATCAGAGCCGTCCCGAAGACCGCGAGAACATCATGGGTGCCGGAACGGCGGCCCTCGGGGCGATGATGCTTGGAGCGCAGGCCGGCGACTACCGTTGGCATGGCGGTGACAGCGATTTCATGTGGATCGCGGCCGACAACAGCACCCATCCGATGGACGCGCAGACCGTTTATGCCTTCGGCCTCGCGGCCATGGCGCACAAGACGGCGCACATCTTCGCGGCCCGCGCGATCAAGGATGCGGACCCGATCCCGGCCGACTACACCGACGACGCCTACTGGCCGTAGCCACCGAGACCCGGGAACGACCTCGTCTCGCTCAACCGGGTCTCGATTGCGGCCGACGCGATTACTCACGGCTGCACCTGCAGCATGCCAGACAATCACGAACCTGTGAAGGTATCCCATGACCCGCACCCTCGCGGCGGCCTTGTGCTGCCTGCTTTTGGCCGGCTGTGCATCCCGCGAGGATCGCCAGTGGCGAGACCTTCAAACCATCCTCGAACACGAAAGGGCACGCTGATGCTCGGCACGTTCAAAATCGACAAGAGCAATTTCGGCCACGCGCTGGAGGCTTTCATCATCGCCATCGTCATCACGGCGGTTTGCGTGCTGATCGGCGTCTATTCCCCGCGTCAGGGCTTCCTGCTCGGCTCAGGCCTGGCGCTTGCATGGTACATCGGCCGGGAGAAGCGCGACACAGAAACCGGGCTAGACCTTCCGTCCGGATCGCCGCGGGCGTGGCTGCTGATGTGGATCCGCTGGAAGAACCTGCTCGACCTTATCGGCCCGGCTCTCGTCCATGCCGTCGCGTGGGCGATCTATCTCGACCCGTTCCCCTCCGGCGCTTCTTAGAGGCGGCGCCGGCAACTCGCCGCTTCGGCGGCGCTTTCTCTTCCATCCCGAAAGGACATCCCATGACCGCAACGCTTTCGCTTGCGCTGCTGGAGCGCGCCTATGGACGTGCCTTCAACGCTACCCAGAAGACCAATGCGCAGAGCGTGATTGACGCCCTGACCATCTATGGCGAGCGCTTCGGGCTTCTCCAGCCTCATCGTCTCGTCCAGTATCTCGCGCAGATCATGCACGAGAGCGGCGGGTTCGTATGGGATCGGGAAATCTGGGGGCCGACCGCGGCTCAGAAGCGCTATGAGGGTCGCAAGGATCTCGGCAACACCCAGAAGGGTGACGGCTCGAAATACCGCGGCCGTGGCCCGATCCAAGTCACCGGCAGAGCGAACTATCGTGAGTTCAGCAAATGGGCCAAGGCGTTCGACCCGACAGCGCCGAACTTCGAAGCTGCGCCCGACAAGATCAACTCCGATCCATGGGAGGGCCTTTCGCCGATCTGGTATTGGTCCACCCGCGATCTGAACCGATATGCCGACCGTGGCGATATCGAGAACGTCACCCGCAAGATCAATGGCGGGCTGAACGGGTATGCGGACCGGCTGCGGTACTACGATCGGCTGGCGCTCGCCTTCCTCGGCTATGCCGTCAATGAAATGCCGAAGTTCCAGAAGGCCGCAGGCCTGAAGGATGTTTCTGGCACGTCCGGACCGCTGACGCGCGCCGCGCTGCATGCTGCCCTCCTGAAGCTGACCGCGCCCCAACGTCTTTCCGATCAGGTCGCAACCGCACCCGTCGTCGAGGAGGTTTCCGTCGAGGTCAAAGTTCCTGTGCCAGTCGAAAAGCCCGTCGTGCCCGAAACCGTCGAAAAGGCCGTCAAAAAGCAGACGAATGGCGGAAGCTGGCTCATCGGCGCCGCTGGCGCGGCCGGCACGGCGATGACCGGCGCGTTCGGCGCAAACTGGCAGACCATCGTCGCCGTTGGCGGCGTGGCGATCGTTGCACTGCTCCTGCTCTTCATCATGCGCCGGCAGATCATCACGGCCGTGAAGGAGATCCGCGGGGAGGTTGAACAGTGACCGGCCTCCTCGACGCTCTGAAGCTCGGCGCAGGCGCGATCCTCGGCGGTGTGGTGGTCTACAGCTACGTGCAGGCCTTCACGCTCCCAGCGGCCCGGCAGGAGGGCAGGGACCGCCTCATAGCCGAGCAGGCTGTCCAATCTCAAAAGGAAGAACTGGAAAGGAAGGGCGATGACGCGAACCTCCAGCGTATGGATGATTATTCTTTGTGCACTGCCTATCTTGGCCGGGTGCCAGAGTGCGAATCCCTCAAGCTGCGCGGGGTTTGTGAAGGCGAACCTGTCGCCGATGGGGACGGTTGCCCTTCTGCAGGCTGATCGATCCGGCGCCGAGCGCGTTATCGGGAATGACCGCGCTGGCGAGCGCAAAGGATGCTGGAAATGAGCCCACCCGAGATTGACGCCGCGGTACACCGTCAGCTCGGCGAGCTCGTCGCCGGGATGCACAGCCTGCAGGACTCGATCCGCCGCATGGAAGAGGCGAGCCGGCGTTCGGAAGACAAATCCGAGGCGAGCCGGGCCGTCGTCCACCGCCGGCTCGATGAGGTGGTGGACCGGGTAGGGAAGGTGGAGTCCTCAATCGTCACGGTTCAGGAAGACGTGACGGAAATGAAGCCGGTGACGGATGAGGTGAGGAGGTGGAAGCTCATGGGGATGGGGGCGCTCGCGGTCACCGGCGTGGCGGCCATGGCCCTCGGCGTGACCTTCAGCGAGGCGCTGAAACGGATCGGGATGGTGCTGATCGGGAAAGGCTGATGGCGACAAGGGCATTGACCGAATTAAGCGTCAGCGCTTAAGCTCTGCGCCGTAAGGTCTCAATCTTCTGCAACGCCCCGCGCCCTATCGGGTTGCGGGGCTTTTTTTCGTTTCAGGGCCTGACAAACACATCCGTTTCGTCGGCGGCGATAAGGAATGCCTTCCGGGCTTCCTCCGGGTCTGCGTTTCCCTCCATAACGGCGAGGCACAGGGTTTTGGCTGCGACAAAGGCCTCACCTTCGTCGACTGGCCATTCCTCAAGCAGGACACGCGCGGCTTCCGCGGTGCTTGATACGGTCCGATAGCGCCCCAGCGTGAGCGTCTCGATCGTGACAGGGTTATCCCAGTAGCCGCGGTCCATATCTCCCCGTCAAAACAAAGTGGGCTGTTCCGTTTCGACCGGCAGCAGGATAAGGCCATCGTCGGGAAGCGGCCTTTGCAGCGCCTTCGCCTCGTCCCATGGCGCGCGCATCCACACATCGCGCTCTTCTTCTGTCGTCAGGATGACCGGCATTGCCTTCGGATGGATCGGCTTGACCACGGCGTTTGCATCTGTCGTCAGGAACGCGAAAAGCTCGTGGTCGCCTGGCCGCGGCGTTTTTTGCGAGCCGCGCACGCCAGTCCAGGACGTCCAGACACCGGCAAAAAAGGCCAGCGGTCGTTCCTCGCTGATCGCGAACCACCGCTTGGTCTTCTTCGGCCTCGTGTCTTCCCACTCGCAAAACGTCGTCCACGGAACAAGACAGCGATTGTCCGGCCCGAGCCACCGGCGCCAGTGCGGGGAGCTGATGTTGCGGATATTCGTGACGCCGGTGTCCGGATTGCCTTTGGTGACAAACGGCGGTGACGGCATTCCCCAGGTCAGGGATGCGAGTTCTCTCTCCCCATTGATGTTCCGCACCACAGGTGCCGCCCGATCCGGATAGACATCGAGCGACGGTTCGAGATTGCCGATGTTGCCACGCAGGGCCCGTGTAACGGCGAGGATCATGTCCTGCGTGGAGCTGATGTTGTATAAATTGCACATCTGGGACCCCTTTCACGGGCCGGCGAGAATGCGGATGAACGGGGAGGCGACACCCACGATGGCGCAGCCCAGCAGAATAGTCAGCGCCACCCAGTAGAGCGCTCCTCTGACCATCAGCGCTTGCCCTGCAACACGATGCCGTGACGATCGCCGGCAGAGATCCGCATTTCGAGTTGTTCGTTTGCGAGTATCGAAAGGACGTGATGATCCGCCAGCGAGCCTATTGCCACGCAGGCCTCGGTCTCGCCCCAACCTGCTTCCACCGCACGTGCGATCAGCGCCTGCAGTTCGGCCTCGATGGCCTGCTCGCAGTCGGAAAAACGATCCGCGTAGTCCGTGGGGCGTTGCGGGCCTGTGATTGCCATAGTCTCCTCCAATGATCTGGAGGATAGGGCGGCGGCGTCAACCCGGCAAGGTGCCGTTCCCGCGCGTCGATCCCGGCTCCTTGAACGGGTAGTGCTCCCAGCACCACCAACGTAAAGCTTCTCCCTTGCTACGGGCCAATCCGAAACCGCCCCAGGTGTTGCAGTTCGGATGCTCGCAGTAATGCTCATCGGGTACGTGGGGAAAGGTATCGGTGCGATCGTCTAAGGCCATACCGCCCGTGTAGTCGAGTCTCGACATGGTGTCACCGCCTCCTGCGCCGCTTGCGTATTGGCTCTGGCCTCGGGCCGACTGGGGCAGCGCCATAGAAGCCAGGGGCCAGCTTGGGCGCGCCGGGAGTTGGGGCGGAGACAATGCAGCGCCCCTTTGCCCCGCAGAGAGAACACCGGAAGACCCGTCCAGTCGCCTTCTCGTCTGGCGGGAAGCGCACCAAGTCTATTTCGACAGAGCGGCCACATGGATCGCAATACACCGTCAGGCGGTGATTGAGGGCAAGCATCCCACCCCATGTGGCGGTAGAGGTGTATCCCTTTTCGTCAGACATGCGGTCCCTCATCCGAAGGGCCGCATTCCTTCGTTCTCTATGTGTTCACGTTCCGCCTGAGGCGTAAATGATCCTGGATGAGGGGATAGTCAAGGCAGATCCGACGTTGAAAATGATTCGTCCATCTCGGCGACAGAACGCCTCCAGAACAGGTTTTGCAAAACGCGAAGGATTTGATGCAAAACATCCTCTTGCATTTTTCCGGTAACACGTTGAAAACGCCTGCAAGCGGGCGTGGCGAAACTGGTAGACGCAAGGGACTTAAAATCCCTCGGCCTTGGCTGTGCGGGTTCGATCCCCGCCGCCCGCACCACTGTTTGCCCCGCGAACGCCGTTCGGCGCCGGAGACGGGTGATTCGCAGGCCGAGGGGATCGCGGATACGGCGAAGTGCGATCGCCACCGGCTGCCCTTGAGGCGTTTCCATCGCTCCCCACCCGGAATGTGCCGGCCTTGCAACACATCGCCGTCTCCGTCCACGCGGCAGGACGCAATCCAGAGTCGGTCTCTTGCAAGGTGAAGGAACTCTCGTTTTATTAGCGCCCAATGTTTCAACTTGAGGCAACATTGGGGGCATAGATGAAATTTCCGAAATATTTGACGAAGGCCTATCTGCAGAAGACTTACGGTTCGCTGAGCGGTGTCGGTGATTTTACGGTCAAGCTGACCAAGTACAGCCAGACCTCCACGACGCTGAAGGCGACCGTGGAGATCGACAGCAGCTTCGGCGACAGCACCACCGACATCCTGATGAAGGTGGGCAAGACAACGACGAGCCTGTCGCTGAAGATCAAGGGGGAAGGCTATAGCAGCACGCTGGCCTATTCCACGGCGCAGACGAAGGCCGGCATCACCATCAAGGCGACCTATACCGACAGCTTCAAGACCAAGATGAACTACAGCCTCAACCTCGAAAAGGATGGGGATTTCAGCAAGTTCAAGCTGGTCTATGCCCTCGGCACCGAGAAGATGACCATCACCTCGACGAAGATTGCCGGCGACGTGGTGACGTTCAAGGCGGTGGATGGCGACGGCGACGTGATCGGCACCGCCAAGCTCAACCTCAAGGCCTTCGGCGACTATTACGACAAGAGCGACAAGTATCTCTTCGAATCGGCCAAGACCGCCGAGCTCTTCAGCAAGCTCCAGCTCAAGTTCACCAGCGTGAAGAAGAAGGCGGGCGAGCCGGCGGACGACGATCACGGCGGTGCCGACGCCTTCGTGTTCAAGAAGGTGGCGGCAGCCGGCAGCGACCACGGCGATGCGGCCTTCGCCGCCCGGCCCTTCGCCATCGACGATGCCTCGGGCGCGACGGGCTCCGACGCGTTCGACTTCCTCGCCTCGCAGGATCACGGCCAGCCGGTCCATGTGGCCAAGCATGTGCCGGACCTTTTCTGATCCGGCTTGAAACGGCACGCCGGGAACGGCGGAAGCGGCAACGCTTCCGCCGTTCTCGTTTCAGAAGGCCTCAGCCGGTGACGGCGTTGATGACGAGGAAGAAGAGGGCGGAGATCGCGGCGGCGGACGGCAGCGTGATGATCCAGGCCCAGACGATGTTGCCGGCGACGCCCCAGCGCACGGCCGAAACGCGCCGGGCGGCGCCGACGCCGATGATCGCGCCGGTGATCGTATGCGTCGTCGAGACCGGGATGCCGAGCCAGGTGGCGGCGAAAAGGGTGATCGCCCCGCCGGTCTCCGCGCAGAAACCCTGCATCGGGTTGAGGCGGGTGATCTTGGAACCCATCGTGTGCACGATGCGCCAGCCGCCCATCAGGGTGCCGAGCGCCATCGCCGCCTGGCAGGTGATGACCACCCAGAAGGGCACATGGAACTCGCCGCCGAGATAGCCCTGCGAGAAGAGCAGCACGGCGATGATGCCCATGGTCTTCTGCGCGTCGTTGCCGCCATGGCCGAGCGAATAGAGCGAGGCCGAGATGAACTGCATGACGCGGAAGGTGCGATCGACGGCGAACGGCGTCTGGCGCACGAAGAGCCAGGAGACCGTGAGCACCAGGATCAGCGCCAGCAGGAAGCCGATGGCGGGCGACAGGAAGATGGCACTCGCCGTCTTGATGAGGCCGCTCCAGACGACGGCGTCGAAGCCGGTCCTGGCAAGACCCGCGCCGACGAGGCCGCCGATGAGGGCGTGCGAGGAGGAGGAGGGGATGCCGAAGATCCAGGTGACGACGTTCCAGATGATCGCGCCCATCAGTGCCGCGAAGATGACGAGCGGGTTGACGATGCCGGGATCGATGATGCCCTTGCCGAGCGTCTCGGCGACATGCAGGCCGAAGAACAGGAAGGCGATGAAGTTGAAGAACGCCGCCCAGATGACGGCATATTGCGGGCGCAGCACGCGCGTCGAGACGATCGTGGCGATCGAGTTCGCCGCATCGTGCAGGCCGTTCAGGAAATCGAACAGCAGCGCGATGCCGACGAGGCCGACGAGCAACGGAAAGGCGAGGGTGGCGTCCATCAGACGTTCTCGATCACGATACCGCTGATTTCATTGGCGACGTCCTCGAAGCGGTCGACGACCTTCTCCAGCTCGCCATAGATCTCGCTGCCGATGATATAGGCCATCGGATCGGTCTTGCCGTATTGCCTGAAGAGGTCTTTCAGCCCCTGGTCGTGCAGCTCGTCCGAGCGGCCCTCGACGCGGGTGACCTCCTCGGCGATCGAGGTGAGGCGGCCGGCATGCACGCCCACCTTGTCGAGCAGCGGAATGGCCTCGGCGACGAGATGGGCGGCCTTGACGACGGCGGCACCCATTTCCTGCATGCCGGGCTGGAAGCTCGTCTGCTCGTAGAGGCGGATGGTCTTGACCGTCTTGTGCATCATGTCGATGGCATCGTCCATCGACTGGATCAGGTCCTTGATGTCGCCGCGGTCGAAGGGCGTGATGAAGCTGCGGCGCACGGCGAGCAGCACCTCGCGGGTGATGTCGTCGGCCTTGTCTTCCAGTTCGACGATGCGGTTGCAGTGTTCTTCCATGTCCGGCCCGCCGGCAAGGAGCGACTGGAGGGCTTCGGCGGCGCCGACGACGGTGCGGGAATGCTGCTCGAAGAGATCGAAGAAACGGTCCTCGCGCGGCATGAGTTTGCGAAACAGCGAAAGCATGGGTGCCCCTTACGTGGCTGGGGTTGTCATGCGGCTGTCATAATTGACCGTCAACCCGCTGGAAAGCACGGATTCCGGCTTGTCACAATTCTCTGCGTGCCTGTGGAAAAGTCGCTCAGGGAACGATCTTGAACGGCTGCTCGCTGATCGCGACCGCCCCGCTTGCGGCATCGCGGAAGCGATAGCGCAGCACATAGTCGCCGGCCGGCGGGCCGCTGAGATTGAGCGTCAGCTTGGCGAAGACCTCCTGGTTGCGCACGCTGCCCTTGAAATCGAAGGAGCCGAAGGCCTTCTGCTCGGCGAGCACCGTGCCCTTCGGGTCGAGCAGTTCCAGGTCGACGGTGAAATGCGATTCGAGCAGGCCCCCGTCGGCCGGCCGCCAGGTGAGGCCGACCGGCTCGACATAGGAGATGAGTGCCTCGCCCGCCTTGAAGCTCGCTTCCGGCCGCACCGCATACATGCCATAGCCTTCCGGTGCCGTCGAAACGAAGACGGCCTTGCCGATCGAGAAGGGCAGCGTGGCGGCAAAGGCGCCGAAGGCGTCGCGGATCGTGTTGTGCGCGCCGACCGTGTCGCCGGCCGCGGCCTGCTCCTCGGCCTTCCTGGCCGCATCCGCAAGGGGGCCGGCAAGGGCGAGCGTGGGCGCGAGCGCGGCGACAAGGGTCATGCGCAACAGGGACTTCGACACGAACATTCCGTCTTCCTCCAGCCGGTTGGCGGCAGGATGCGAAGAAGCTTGGCAACAGTCAAGAACGCCGCGCGGCGCGCGCCGCGATCAGCTCTTCCAGAAGAGCGGTGTGAGGATGACGAGAACGGTGAGGATTTCGAGGCGGCCGAGCAGCATCAGCAGGGAGAGCACGTAGAGCGCGGCGTCGTGGAAGCCGGCGAACGTGCCGGCCGGCCCGATCGCCTGCGTGACGCCGGGGCCGACATTCGACAGCGAGGTGGCGGCGGCCGAGATCGCCGTCAGGATGTCGTAGCCCATCAGGCCGAGCAGGATCGCCCCGAGGGCCGAGATCGCGACATAGGTGATGAAGAACAGGAAGACGCTGCGCTGGAAGTCGGCATCGACGGTCATCGTGCCGTAGCGCACGGCATGGATGCCGTCCGGATAGATCAGGCGGTAGAGGCCGGTGCGGATGAAATTGAAGAGGATGATCAGGCGATAGGCCTTCAGGCCCCCGGAGGTCGAGCCCGAACAGCCGCCCATGAAGGTGGCGACGAAAGCGAGTGCCACGATGAAATGGCCCCATTGCGTATAGTCGTCGCTGGCAAAGCCCGTCGTCGACAGGATCGAGGCGACGGTGAAGAAGGCGTGGGCGAGCGCCTCGTGGAAGCTGACGCCGTTTTCCAGCCGCTGGAAGACGCTCGCGGCAATGGCGAAGAACGCGAGATAACCGAGGAAGACGCGGATCTGCGGGTCGCGCCACGCATCGAGCCGCCCGCGCACGACGAAGAGGATCAGCACCGAGAAGGGCAGGCTGGAGAGCGTCATGAAGAAGGTGGCGGCCCACAGCAGCGGCAGGCTGTTGAAATAGCCGAACGAGGCGTCGTGCGTCGAAAGCCCGCCGGTCGCCACCGTCGACATGGCATGGTTCAGCGCATCGAAGCGGCCCATGCCGAGCGCGGCGTAGACGACGGCGCAAAGCAGGGTGATGCCGACATAGAGGGCGAGGAAGGCGCGGGTGTAGCTCGCGATGCGGGCGAAGGGCTTGTCGGCCGTGTCCGATGATTCGAGCTTGAAGAAGGACATGCCGCCGACGCGCAGATACGGCATGATGAAGAGGCCGAGCGCCAGGATGCCGACGCCGCCGAGCCAGTGCAGCAGCGAGCGCCACATGAGCACGCCCGGCGGCGCATCGTCGAGGCCGGTGATGACGGTGGAGCCGGTCGTGCTGATCGCCGAGACCGATTCGAAGAAGGCCTGCGCGAAGGTGAGGTTCAGCGAGGACAGCCAGAGCGGGATGGCGCCGATGATGCTGCCGGAAAGCCAGAGCATGTTGACGACGAGAAAGCCCATGCGCTTGTTGAAGGGCGGCGGGCCGGCGCGCGTCGCCGCGGCCGTGGCCAGCGAGAGGCCGCCGGTCATGAAGGCGGAGAGGAAGAACACCTCCGAATCGGGATGGCCGTAATAGACATCGATGATGGCCGGGATCAGCATCGCCACGGAAAGATAGATCCCGCTGATCGCTGCGATATTGATGGCGGATCGGAAGATGGTGGCGTTCAAGTTCTGGTCTCGAAGAGGCCATGCTGGCCAGGGCGGGTGGTAACCGTCGCGTCGATATGCCATAGCCTTTGCATCGTCCAAACTCAAGGATGGCGCGCCGGCGCGGGTCCATTCCGGTGCGGACCGGTTCTGCCGCGTGGCTCCCGCGGCGCGGAGCATCGGAAAGGTTTGAAGAATGATCGGCTTTGCCTGCCTCTGTCCTTTCCCGAAGGCGAGATACGCAGTTTTTTGAACCCAATCCATCGAACACGGACCAGAGCATGACATCCGACGTCGACACGGCCATGGAGGCCCTGCGCGGCCTCTTTCCCGAAACGCCGCTCCAACTGAACGAACATCTCTCCGCCCGCTACGGTGCGGAGATCTACCTCAAGCGCGAGGATCTCTCGCCGGTGCGCTCCTACAAGATCCGCGGGGCCTTCAACTTCTTCCGCAAGGTGCTCGCCGACGAGGCCGGCGCGCGCAGCTTCGTCTGCGCCTCGGCCGGCAACCACGCGCAGGGCTTCGCCTTCGTCTGCCGCCATTTCGGCGTGCCGGGCGTGGTCTTCATGCCGGTGACGACGCCGCAGCAGAAGATCGACAAGACACGCATGTTCGGCGGCGAATTCGTGACGATCAAGCTCGTCGGCGACTTCTTCGACCAGTGCTACAAGGCGGCCCGCGACCATGCGGAGGCGACCGGCGCGCTGATGGTGCCGCCCTTCGACCATGCCGACATCATCGAGGGGCAGGCGACGGTGGCGGCGGAATTCGTCCGGCAGTTGCCCGACGGCAAGCTGCCGGACCTCGTGGTGCTGCCGGTCGGCGGCGGCGGCCTCGCCTCCGGCATAACGGGCTATCTCGACGGCAGGATCGGCCCGTCGAGCTTCCTTTTCTGCGAGCCGGCGGGCGCGCCGAGCCTGCGGCGCAGCCTCGAAAGCGGCGCGGTGGTGACGCTCGACCAGGTCGACAATTTTGTCGACGGCGCCGCGGTCGGCCAGATCGGCGCGCTCAATTTCGCCGCGCTCAGCCGTTTTTCCGCCGACCAGGTGATGCTGCTGTCGGAAAACGCGATCTGCGTGACGATGATCGACATGCTGAACGTCGAGGGCGTGGTGCTGGAGCCGGCCGGCGCGCTGTCGCTGACGGCGCTCGACGCGCTCGGCCGCGAGGCGCTGGAGGGCAAGACGGTCGTGGCCGTCGTCTCCGGCGGCAATTTCGACTTCGAGCGCCTGCCGGACGTCAAGGAACGCGCCATGCGCCATGCGGGGCTGAAGAAATACTTCATCCTGCGCCTTGCCCAGCGCCCCGGCGCGCTGCGCGACTTCCTCAACCTGCTCGGACCGGACGACGACATCGCCCGCTTCGAATATCTCAAGAAATCCGCCCGCAACTTCGGCTCGATCCTCATCGGCATCGAGACCAAGGCGCCGGAGAATTTCGCCGCGCTGAAGAAGGCGTTCGACGGGGCGGGCCTGCGCTACCAGGACATCACGGAAAACGAGATTCTGGCCAATCTCGTCATCTAGCCTGCCTTTTCCCGCTGCCGCCTCCTCGTCTTTGCCGGCGAAGGGGGCGGCAGCAGGCAGACTATCCACAGCTCTCCCCTTGGAGGCCGCCGCGGCCTGTGTTAGCAATCGGCCATGGCATCGTTCTTTTCAAAACTCTTCGGTCGCGGCGGCGACTCGGCAGCTCCGGCGAAAGTCGCGGAGGAAACCGAGGCCTACAACGACCTCACCCTCGTCGCGGCTCCCATTCCGGAGGGCGGGCAGTACCGCCTTGCCGGCCGGATCGAGAAGCGGGATGGAGACCGGGTGCTGACCCGCAGCTTCATCCGCGCCGATCTCTTCTCCTCGCGGGACGATACGGTCGCCGCGACCTTCCGCAAGGCAAGGCAGATCGCCGACCAGAACGGTGGCGCGCTCTTCGCCGACGGCGCGGAAAGCCGGCAGGTCTGACGGCTCCAGGGTGGATTTTTCCGTCCGCCCCTGTGAAAACTCATACACAATTGCACGAAGGCGCTGGAGAACCGGCGCAATTGCCTGTATCCGCGGGAAAATCACTTGTTGCGACTCTCCCGGTACGATTAGCTGCCGGGCAATCGAAAATGCTGCGGACCGGCCATGGGCACTGAAAACCTGATCCTGCTTCTCATCGAGGCCGGGTTCTACTTCGTCTTCATGGTGGGCCTTCTGCACCTGCGCCATCAACTGGGCATCGGCATGTTCATCGCCGCGCTCGGCGTCATGCACTTCCTGGAGACCTACCTGGCGGCGGTCTTCTATATCGAACTGCCCTTCGGCGTCATTTCGCCCGGCTCCTCGGTGCTGTTTTCCGGCAAGCTGATGATGATCCTCCTTCTCTATGTGAAGGAGGACGCCTCCGTGGTGCGCGCGCCGATCTACGGCCTGCTCGCCGGCAATTTCCTGACGGTCGGCCTCGGCTTCTTCCTGCGCCACCACCAGACCATCGGCGTGGTGCCCGGCCGCATCGCCGATCTCGCCTTCATCGACGAGATGGGCTGGCTGATGCTGTGGGGCACGACGCTGCTCTATCTCGATTCGCTGGCGATCATCCTGCTCTACGAGCGGCTCGGGCGGGTCTTCAAGAAGAGCACGGCCCTGCGCTTCTTCGTCTCGGGTGTCGCCGTGCTCACCTTCGACCAGATCGGCTTCTTCGCCGCGCTGCATTTCCTGAACGGCGCGCCGACCGAGGTGTTCTGGGGCGGCTGGATCGCCAAGATGCTGGCGGCGAGCGCCTATGCGGTGCTGATCACCGTCTATCTGCATTATTCGCGCATCTCGGCCATTCCTGTCTCACCGCGCCCCATCTCGGACATCTTCGCCGACCTGACTTTCCGCGAGCGCTACGAGGACCTGCTCGACCGCTCCGGCCGGGACGCGCTGACCGGCGTCTATGACCGCAGCCGCCTCGAATACGAGGCGCCGCGCATGCTCTCGGCGATGATGGCGGCGGGCAAGCCGCTGGCGCTGATGATCATCGACGCCGACCACTTCAAGGACGTCAACGACCGCTTCGGGCATCTTGCCGGCGACGGCGTGCTGAAGGAGACCGCCGCCAGCCTGCAGCGGGCCCTTCGCGCCAGCGACCGGCTGTTCCGCTTCGGCGGCGAGGAGTTCGTCGTCATCTGCGAGGACATTGCCCCTGCAGCCGGCACCGAGCGGGCGGAAATGCTGCGCCGGACCGTCGAGGCCGAAATCCGCCGGCCGGACGGCGTGCCGATGACCGTCAGCATCGGCGTCGCCAACAGCTACAGCGACGGCACGACGCTGAACGCCCTGCTTTCAGCCGCCGATGCACGGCTCTACGCCGCCAAGAATGCCGGCCGCAACCGGGTTATTTCCAGCTAGACCCCGACATTCGGCCGGTCGATGATCTCGCGCAGCGCAAAGCTCGAATTGATCTTCACCACATGGGGAAGCGCCGACAGCCAGTCGCGGTGGATGCGCTCGTAATCCTCAAGGTCCTTGGCGGCGACGCGCAGGATGTAGTCGTATTCGCCCGACATCAGGTAGCAGACCAGCACATTGGGGCAGAGTTTCACCGCCGCCTCGAATTCCGCGAGCGTCTTGGCGAACTGGCCGGACAGCGAGATGTGCACGATGGCGATCATCTTGTAGTCGAGCGCCTTGGGCGAGATGCGGGCGTGATACCCGGTGACGGTGCCGGATTTTTCCAGGATGTCGAGGCGGCGCGAGCAGGCCGAGGGCGACAGGCCGACACGCTCGGCCAGCTCCGCATTGGAGATCCGCCCGTTCTGCTGAATCACCCTGAGGATCGCAGTATCGATTGCATCCAAGTGCGCCATTCGAATTTCCTTCGAAAATTCTGCTAATATCAGGAGAATATTCGACAGGTCGCCGTTTCGCAAACCGGCTTTGCAAGGACATTGCGTCCGTCCTCTGCTTCCATGGTGATCCCCGCCGGGAGCGGCGGCAAGCAAAAACGGGAACAGACTGGGAAAGGAACGCGCATGCGTGTCGGTTGTCCGAAGGAAATCAAGAATCATGAATATCGGGTGGGTCTGACGCCCGGTGCCGTGCGCGAATATGTGGCCCACGGCCACGAGGTTCTCGTCGAGACCAAGGCCGGCGCCGGCATCGGCGCAGACGATGACGCCTATCGCGCCGCCGGCGCGAAGATTGCAGCCACCGCCGCCGATATCTTCCAGAAATGCGACATGGTGGTGAAGGTCAAGGAACCGCAGCCCGCCGAATGGGCGCAACTCCGCGACGGACAGATTCTCTACACCTACCTCCACCTTGCGCCCGATCCGGACCAGACCAAGGGCCTTCTTGCCTCCGGCGTCACCGCCATCGCCTATGAGACGGTGACGGACGAGCGCGGCGGCCTGCCGTTGCTCGCCCCGATGTCCGAGGTCGCCGGCCGCCTTTCCATCCAGGCGGGCGCGACGGCGCTGCAGAAGGCCAATGGCGGCCGCGGCATCCTGCTCGGCGGCGTGCCGGGCGTGCTGCCGGCCAAGGTCGCGATCATCGGCGGCGGCGTCGTCGGCCTGCATGCGGCGAAGATGGCCGCTGGCCTCGGCGCAGATGTCTCCATCCTCGACCGCTCGATCCCGCGCCTGCGCCAGCTCGACGACCTCTTCGGCGGGCGCATCCACACGCGCTATTCGACGATCGACGCGCTGGAAGAGGAGGTCTTCTCCGCCGATCTCGTCATCGGCGCGGTGCTGATCCCCGGTGCGGCGGCGCCCAAGCTCGTCACGCGCGAAATGCTCTCGGGCATGAAGAAGGGCGCGGTCATCGTCGACGTCGCCATCGATCAGGGTGGCTGCTTCGAGACCTCGCACGCCACGACCCATTCCGATCCGACCTACGAGGTCGACGGCGTGGTGCATTACTGCGTCGCCAACATGCCGGGCGCCGTGCCGGTCACCTCGGCCCATGCCCTGAACAACGCGACGCTGCATTACGGCCTGCAGCTTGCCGACAAGGGCCTGAAGGCGATCGCCGAGGACCGGCACCTGCGCGCCGGCCTCAACGTGCACAAGGGCCGCGTGACGAACCGCCCGGTCGCCGACGCGCTCGGCTACGAGGCCTATGCACCGGAAGCGGTGCTGAACGTCGCCTGACCGGCCACGGCAACGGACAGGAGGAGGCCCGGAGCGATCCGGGCCTTTTTCATGCCCGCTCGACGCGGCACTGGTAGCAATTGTAGCGGGCGGAGCGGATATGCAGATAGGCGACGTCCTCCCGGGCGAGCAGCGTTGCGGCATGGTCCGGGATGTCGGGTGTCGGCACCACGGCGCCGCTGCCGTAGAGGATGCGGTTTTCCGCCGAATAGCCGCGCACGATGTAATCGCGGCTGGTCAGCATCGGCGGCAGGATTTGCGAGGGCTCATGGGCCGCGCAGGGCTCGGCATGCAGGAAGATCGGCCCGGTTTCCGCAAAGGGCTGCATGGCCGGGAAGGGGCGGTGCGCCAGGATGAGATAGGGTTCCCCGGCGCCGACCATCTGCAGGCAATGACGGCAGGGCACGCCGACGCCGTCGGAGATGTGGCGTTCGGGGGAAAGGCCGTAGGCATCCTTGCCGCCGGTCCGGTAGGCGGTGACGGTTTCGGTCGGTATGGGAAGGAAGCGGATGGACATGGCGGAAGCTCCGGTTGACGGGCCGGCACCTTCCCGTCTTTGCCGAGGCTGCGACACCCGTTTCTTGCGGATCAGGGCGTTTTGCGGAAGAGCGCGTCGCACTGTTCCAGGAGGCGCACGGGATCGATCGCCGGTTCGGCAAGGCAGAGGCCGATCATGGTCCTGGCGATATGCCGGTAATAGGCTTCGTTCTCCCGGGCGGAGGCGATGTTCCTTGTGATGGCCGCACGCCGGTCTCTCGCCCGCGTGCGCATCGAGGCCGGCAGCACGCGCTCGCCGGCCGTCAGCAGGCGATCACGGATGGCGAGGTGGCGTATTCGCTTCTGCCGCGCGGCCAGCAGACGCGTTGCGGCGGTGAAGACGAGATCGGCTGCATGGCGCTGCCAGATATCGGCGAGGGCGGCGGGGCAGGCGGCAAGATACCCCTGAAGCAGGCTTTGCCGCTGCGCGCTCTGGCGGCAGAAGGGGCGCATCAGCGTGGCGGCAAGTTCGATGCCGGACACGTCATAGGTCATCAGCTCGTAGTCGATCAGGCCGATCGCATGGTCGTCCTGCTCGATGATGTTGCTGCCGTAGAGATCGCCATGGGTGAGCTGGTTGGCGGGGAGCCGGCGCATGCGGGCAAGGCTTTCCTCGATCCAGCGCTGCTCTTCCGGCGTGTGTGCCGCGCCGTTCAGCAAGAGATAGGCCTCGTGCGGCAGCACGGGCCGTCGCCGCTCGAAGAGCGCGCCCGCTGCGGCGCCTTCGATCGCGTTCAGCTTCGCCAGCGTCCCGCCGAGCGCGGCGAGGGCCTTCGGATGGGCCTTGCGCGTCAGCGGCGTGCCGGGCAGGAAGGAGAGCGCCAGCCAGTGGCCGCCGGCCCGCAGCGCCTCGCGCCGCGAGCGGGTGCCGGCACAGACATGCTGGGCGGAAATGCCCGCTTCCTGGAGCTTGCGCACCGCCGCCTCGAACCGCTCCTTCGTCGACTTGCGCAGGAAGAAATGCAGCACATAGGTCTGCTGTTCGAACTCGACGATGCGCTTCTGGATGCTGAGGCGCCGCTTGGTGTGCAGGATGCGCACCCGCTTGCCGAGCAGATCGCGAAGGTCGGGCGTGCGGCTGTCCATGCGAGCGAGAAATTCCGTTTGTCTGCCGATCGATCCGTCCAGCGGATCCGTCGCCTCCGGAATTGCGTGTGACAGTCATATGGCACAGCTCTGACATCGTTTCCAGCGGCGAATTGGTCTCTACCAGTCGCCCGAAAGGCAATCACCGCGGTGTCGGCAGGGGCCGAACCGCGGTGATTGCCGTATTTCCGGCATGCGTCAGCGCACGAACTCGTCGATGCGGCGCAGCGTCACACGCCGGTTGCGCCATTCCTCGCTGAGCGTCTGGACGAGCAGGTAATCCTCGCCGTAGCCGACGGTTTCGAGGGCGCGGGAGGGGAGGCCGAATTCCTGCACGAGCAGCCGCTTCAGCGATTCGGCGCGGCGTTCCGACAGGATCTGGTTGGAGGCGGCGGACCCGACGGCATCCGTATGGCCCTCGATCAGGAAGACGGCGCGGCGGCGGCGCCGGAGCAACTGCTCCATGGCACGGGCGATCTGGCGCACCTTGCCGTATTCCGAGCGCGGGATATCCGCGGAGCCGAAGGCGAAGTTGATCGACTGGATGTTGATCGACGGCGCCGCGCCGCGCAGGTCCGGCCGGCGCTTGAATTCGCGCACCGTCACCCGTTCGTCATCGCGCAGGCGGCGCGTCGGGGCCGCATCGAGCCGGCGCAGGATGATCTCCGAGGATGGGGTTTCCTGCGCAAGCACCAGACCCGGAAGGGCGGGAACGGCGAGGGCGGTGGCGAAGGCGGTCAGAAAGGCGCGACGTTGCATGGCGGTGTTTCCTTGCTCGGTTGATCTTTGTTGGCCGGAAAGTGCCATGCACGAACTGAAGCGGACCTGAACCGTCTGTTGGGTTCCGTTCAGAATGATTAACGCGGTTCGCCGGGCGGCAGGCAATCCCGCTTGGCGAGCGCCAGAAGCTCGGCATCGGATAGCGGGACGATCTCGGTATCCTGCGTGCCGACCGGCGAAAAGCCGAACATCTGGTAGAGCTGCAGCGCGCGCGGATGGTCGAGATTGTTGGTGTCGACCGTGACGCGCGTCGGGCCGAGCGCCCAGGCGGCATAGAGCGTCTGGAGCAGGAACCACTTGCCGATGCCAAGGCCGAGCGCCCGCTCGAACAGGCCGAAATGGGAGAGCTCCACCACCGCGTCGTCGACCTGCAGCAGCTCGAAGAAGCCGGCGGGCGCGCCGTTCACATAGAGCACCGTCACGCTGTTGCGCTTGTCGTGCAGCGTCGCCGCCAGCGTCTCGTCGTCCATGCGCAGCCGGTCGACCCAGTGCCAGCGCCCGCCGACCTGCCGGTAGAGGAAGCGATAGAAGGCGAGCGGGATATCAGGCGCGCTGAGGATGGCGGTGTGCACGTTGACCGGCACCGGCAGGCTCTGCTTCGGCGGCACGGTCATTTCCAGCGTGGTGACATGCACCGCGATCGGCGCGGACTGGGCCTTCTTTGCCATCAGTCTTTCCCCGTCGCCACGGGCGTGTCGTCCCGGCCGCCCCATTCGGACCACGAGCCGTCGTAGAGCGTGTTGTCCTCATGACCGAGAGAATGCAGGGCCAGCGTGATGATCGCGGCGGTGATGCCCGAGCCGCAGGTCGTGACGACCGGCTTGGAGAGGTCGATGCCGGCTTCCTCGAAATGCCGGCGCAGGCTGGCAAGGTCCTTGAACCGGCCGCCCTCGGAGAATGTGCCCGACGGCATGCTCTTTGCGCCCGGCATGTGGCCGGAGCGCATGCCGGCGCGCGGCTCGGCCTCCTCGCCGGTGAAGCGGCCGGCGCCGCGCGCATCGGCGATCTGCCTTGCGCCCGTCGCGACGATGCCGCGCATCTCCTCGAAGGAGGTCACCGCATAAGGGTTGAAATTGGTGTGGAAGACTGCCGGTGCCGGCTCCGGCAGGTCGGTCTGAAGCGGCCGTCCCTCCTTCTTCCAGCCGTCGAGGCCGCCATCCAGCACGAAGACGTTCTTCGCGCCCATCGTGCGGAACAGCCACCAGACGCGCGGGGCGGTGAAGATGCCGGGGCCGTCATAGACGACGATGGTGTCCGTGTCGGAAATGCCGAGCTTGCCGACTTCTGCGGCAAAGAATTCCGGCGAGGGCACGGTGTGCGGCAGCGTGCCGGAATGATCGGCGATCACATCCTGGTCGAAGAACACGGCACCGGGAATGTGGCCTTCGGCATATTCGGCCGCGCCGTTGCGGTTCTGCGCGGGAAGATACCAGGCGGCATCGACGATGCGGAATTCCGGCGCGCCAAGCTGCTTTTCCACGAAATCCGCCGAGACGACGAACCGGCTCCTGTCGTTGGACATGGTCTTCTCCCTTTCAGGCCGGCAGTGTCCCGCATCCGCCGCGGCGCGGGAAGTGCACTGCAAGAAATTGAATATGCTGCAAATATCCTAGAGCATTTCTGCGCTGTTTCGAACCGCGAAAACGCTCTATCCTTTTGTTTCAATGCAATTCCCAGCGCAAAACCGCTGCGTATTCCTGCTGGAATTGCCCTTGGTCGATTTACCGTGGAGCCTGTCGCGTCAGGCCTCCGGTGTTCCGAAGCGGATGCGGAACCGGCGGTTCTCCTTGCCCTTCTTCTCGATCTTGGCGATGTGGATGGCGCCCACTTCCTGGGTTTCGGACACATGGGTGCCGCCGCAGGGCTGGCTGTCGACGGCGAAATTTTCCCCGATGCACACGAGGCTGACCCGACCGAGGCCCATCGGCGGGCGCACGTTCTTCGATTTCACGATGCCGGGATTTTCGGCAAGCTCCGCATCGGTGATCCACTGCACGAAGACCGGATGGTTTTCGCGCACGAGCGCCATCAATCTGGCCGTGACCTCGTCCTTGTCGATCGTCTCCGTCATGTCGAAATCGACGCGACTGTCCTCCTCGCCGACGGCCGCGCCGGTGATCGGGTAGGGGCAGACGACGGAGAGCAGGTGACAGGCCGTGTGCATGCGCATCAGCTTGTAGCGGCGCGCCCAGTCGATATGGGCGACGATCGTCTCGCCGACGATCGGCAGCGCCTCGCCTTCGAGCGGGCGATGGAGGATGATGTCCTTGGTCGCGCCGGTCACTGCCGGGCCGAGCGCGATGCGGCTGCCGTCGGCGCGCTCCAGGAAGCCGCTGTCGCCGGGCTGGCCGCCAGACGTCGCGTAGAAACAGGTCTGGTCGAGTTCGATGCTACCGTCCTGGTGCACCGCCGTCACCACCGCCTCGTTCGTCGAAAGATAGAAATCGTCGCGGAAGAGGGCAGTGGTGGTGAGGGACATGGGACCTATTCGACCGGCTGGTAGGGGACCTTGATCCCCGATTTCGCCTTCAGCCATGCCGGAACGGGCAGGCCCTTCGAATCGAGGAAGTCCGCGTTGAAGAGCTTCGACTGGTAGCGGTTAGCATAGTCGCACAGGATCGTCACGATCGTGTGGCCGGGGCCGAGGTCCCGGGCGAGCCGGATCGCGCCGGCAATGTTGATGCCGGTGGAGCCGCCGACGGCGATGCCTTCCTTCTCGATCAGGTCGAAGACCAGCGGAACGGCCTCCGAATCGGGGATCTGGTAGGAATAGTCGGGCGTGAAGCCTTCCAGATTGGCCGTGATGCGGCCCTGGCCGATGCCTTCGGTGATGGAACTGCCGGAGGATTTCAGCTCCCCATGCGCATAATAATTGTAGAGGGCCGCGCCATCCGGGTCGGCAAGGGCGATCTTGATGTTGGGGTTCTTCGCCCTGAGGCCCGCCGCGACGCCGGCAAGCGTGCCGCCCGAGCCGACGGCCGAGACGAAGCCGTCGACCTTGCCGTCGGTGTCGCGCCAGATTTCCGGCGCCGTCGTCTCGATATGGGCGTCGCGGTTGGCGACATTGTCGAACTGGTTCGCCCAGATCGCGCCGTTCGGCTCGGTCTTGGCGAGCTGCTCGGCAAGGCGGCCGGAGAGTTTCACGTAGTTGTTCGGGTTCTTGTAGGCAACGGCCGGCACCTCGACGAGCTCGGCGCCGAGCAGCCGCAGCGCGTCCTTCTTCTCCTGGCTCTGCGTTTCCGGGATGACGATGACGGTGCGGTAGCCGAGCGCCTGCGCGACGAGGGCAAGGCCGATGCCCGTATTGCCCGCCGTGCCCTCGACGATGACGCCGCCCGGCCGCAGGGCGCCGGACCGCTCCGCCGCCCGGATGATCGACAGCGCCGCCCGGTCCTTGACCGACTGGCCGGGGTTCAGAAACTCCGCCTTGCCGAGGATCTCGCAGCCCGTCGCCTCCGAGGCCCCCTTGAGCCGGATCAGCGGCGTGTTGCCGATTGCATCCAGAACGGACGGAAGAATTGCCATGGGACCCGAGCCTCGCGTTATCTGCCTAGATTGGAAAGCGTCTTTTCGGCCGGCAAGCGGCGCATTGCAAGAAATCGTGTTCCCGTGGAGCGACCTTCCAGAGGGATTTTTTCCATGTCTGCCCGTCAGCCAGGGGGCCGGGTATAGACGACCTGGCGAACGTCGATGTTGCGCGCCCGGAAACCCGCCTCGCAATAATAGAAGTAGAACTCCCAGAGCTTGCGGAAGCGCTCGTCGAAGCCGAGCGGCACGATGCACTCCCAGGCGGCCCAGAAGCGGTGGCGCCATTCGGCGAGCGTGCGGGCATAGTCGTGGCCGAAGCCGATGTCGGAGGCCGTCGCGAGCCCGACCTGCCGACCGAGGGAGGCGAGATGCTCGCGGGTCGGCAGCATGCCGCCGGGAAAGACGTATTTCTGGATGAAATCCGGATTGGCCCGGTATTCCGCATAGGCCTCCTGCAGGATGGTGATGATCTGCAGGCCCGCCCGGCCGCCCGGCTTCAGGCATTCGCTGAGTTTTGAGAAATAGGCCGGCCAGTAGCGTTCGCCGACCGCCTCGAACATTTCGATGGAGACGATGCGGTCATAGGTGCCGGTCTCGTCGCGGTAGTCCTGGAACTTCAGCTCGACCCGGTCGGCAAGGCCGGCCTTCACCATGCGCGCGCGCGCGAAGGCGAGCTGCTCGCGGCTGATCGTCAGGCCCGTCACCTTGCAGCCGATCTCGCCTGCGGCGAACTCGGCAAAGCCGCCCCAGCCGCAGCCGATTTCCAGCACATGGTCGTTCGGGCCGATACCGGTCGCCTCGGCCAGCGCGCGGTATTTGGCGACCTGGGCCGAGGTGAGGTCGTTCGCCCCGCCCGAATAGAGCGCGGAGGAATAGGTCATCGTCGGGTCGAGCCACTGCGAATAGAACTCGTTGCCGAGATCGTAGTGCGCCGAGATGTTGCGCTTGGAGCCGCGGCGGGTGTTGGCGTTCAGCCAGTGGCGGAATTTCTCCACGAGGCGGAGGAGGCCGCGCGGCCCGTTGGTATAGTTGCGGCCGACATTCGTATTGACGAGGAAGAGTTCGAGGAAGGCGCCGGCATCTGGGCTTTCCCAGTCGCCGTCCATATAGCTCTCCGCGACGCCGATCGTGCCGGCGCTGACGGCGCGGTGGACGAGGTTCCAGTTGTTGAGCCGGACGAGGGCGTGGGGGCCGGGGGTCTTGCCGCGGATCACGAAGGTCTGTCCGTCCGGCACGGTCATGGCCAGCGCGCCGGTCTCCAGGCCCAGGAGGCCGCGCAACACCATCCTGGCGCGCAACGGCAGGCGCTTCGTGCGTTCGGCAAAATTGGCGGCCGTCAGTGTTTCGTGCTCTGAAAATGCCTTTTCTGAAATCATTTCAGTCGTCATCGATTGCCCCTCTGCCAACCCGACGTTGGGTGAAGGCTATCGTCAATGGCGGCGAACGCCAAGACGTGAATCGTGACAGGCCGGATCATGAAGGGGATGGTTGCGGATCGCAAAAGCGGCGGGTTTTAACGATCTGTTAGCAAACATGGTTAATTTTGCGTCTATCCGGCGTCGGCGGGAACGCAAATCCCGTTCGGCCGTTTGGAGGGAAAACGGGAGAGAGCATGATGTTTTTCGGATTTTTTCAGGCGAACCCGGCCACGCCAGAGGACGACATTGCAACCGGCACCTATGCGGATGGCGCGATCGGAACGCCGCTCGCCGACCTTTCGACCCCGCCGCGCGACCGCAGCCAGGTCTTCCGCCGCACCCTCAAGGACCGGGACTACGGCCTCTCCCGCAAGGCCGGCCAGTCCGGCGCCGGAATGGTGGCCTGATACGAAGGCGCCGGGAACAAAGCCTTGCCCCGGCGCGTTCCTTCCCTGTTCGAATACCGAACGGAGGAGGCACCCGGATGACGCATCACATCGACAATCGCCGGTTCACTCCCCCTAAGTCCCGCCATGTCCTCGACGTCATCGAACATTGCCGCAGGAACGGGCTGGGCAAGGCTGAGGAGCGCAAGCTGCTCCTGCTCTTCGGCCGCTTCGCCAGCCGCCACGAACTCCAGATGAACACGAAGCGCCCGCCGGCCAGCCCACGCTAGGCGATGCGGCTTTACAGAGCGGAAATCTGCCGATGGCTGAAAAGCAGAAGGGCCGCGCTATCCAGCGCAGCCCTTCAAGAATCTGGCTCCCCGGGCCGGATTCGAACCGGCGACCTGTCGATTAACAGTCGAATGCTCTACCGCTGAGCTACCAGGGATCATCCGCTCGCCGCGGAGTGAGCGCGTAATACAAATGCCTGATCGATTTGCCAAGCGCTTTTTGACAAAAAAATGCACGAGACTTGATTGATTGTGGAGAAGTCTCCAACTGGGAGATGGACGAGCCTTGGAAAACCAGGCGTTTGCGTGAAATGGACGGCGGATGACGACGCGAAAAACAAATATGCATTTCGGGATAGATCCCCGCACGCGGGAGATCGTGATCGGCTCATTGCGGATGAAACTGCCGGAATCGCGCTGGCTGCGTACCACGATCGGCGTCCTTCTCGTCGTCGGCGGCCTTCTCGGCTTCCTGCCGGTGCTCGGATTCTGGATGGTGCCGCTCGGCCTTCTGGTGCTTTCGCACGATTCCCCCTTCGTCCGCCGCCAGCGACGCCGGCTTGCCGTCTGGTGGGCGACCCGCAAGGCGCGGCGCAGTGCGCGCTGACGGGCTTTGTTGCATCGCCGGGACGGACCTGCTCTAACCGGGCAAGACAAGCTTTGGGCAAGGGGCGCATATGGAACTGCTGTTGAAGGGCGTGGCGATCGGCATCGGCGCCACCGTGCTGATGGACCTGTGGGCGGTTTTCCTCTGGAAGGTCTTCCGCCAGGCGCGGCCGAACTGGGCGCCGGTCGGCCGCTGGTTCTGGCACCTGAAGAACGGCACCCTCTTCCATGACGATATAGGAAAGGCGGAACCCCATACGTCGGAGCTCGCGCTCGGCTGGATCGGCCACTATGCCGTCGGCATTCTCTATGGCGTGATTCTGGCGCTGATCGTCGGGCAGGCCTGGTTCGCCGTCCCGACCTTCCTGCCGGCCTTTGTCCTCGGCATCGTCACGGTCGGCGCCGGCTGGTTCCTGCTCCAGCCCGGCCTGGGCATCGGCGTGGCGGCGTCGAAGCTTCCCAATGCCAATCAGGTGCGGGTGCTCAATCTGGTTTCGCACACGGTTTTTGCCCTGGGGCTCTACGGAACGGCATTGTTGCTGCGGTGAGGGCAGGGCGCCGCATCGAGGTGCACGGCAGCCGTTCCGGCGTCTCAGGGGGCGTATGGGACGGCCAGCGTGGTCTCGTGGCAGCGACGTGACGTCAATCGGTCGCCCGACCCCGATCTAACGTTATCGGCAGTCGCGTCCCGCGCTGCTTCTGACAGGTTGTGGCGACCTCGTCCACCCATCCCGGCGTTTTCGTGCGCCCTGAACCGCTTACCGTCCCAGGCCGAACTCGACGATGTCGATTCTGCGCCGGGAGAGCAGTTCCAGGGAACGATCCGGCGCGATCCGGTAAACCTCCAGATATTCATCGCCGAACTGGTCGCGGAACCGGTGTTCGAAGGTACTGCCGATCGGGGCCTTCGTCAGCTTCGTCCGCGGCTGGCCCTTGTAGATGATACTCCCGGGAATCGGCTCCAGAGCGGAAGCGGCGGTGCAGCCCGTCAGGGCAAAGGCGATGGCGATGGCCGCGACGGTCTTGAGACTGGGCATCGGACTCTCTCCTGTTCATCTCGCTCGACCCGGCCGAATGCGAGCAGCCTGGTTCCGGGCAAAGCGCATGACGATGCGCTCAATACCATACGTGGGATATTGGGCAGTAAAATCAAGCCGGTAGATTATATAAAGGGGAGAGAGTGGAGGCCTCGCCGAGAATCGAACTCGGGTGCAAGGATTTGCAGTCCTCTGCGTAACCACTCCGCCACGAGGCCGTCCGTTTGCTATAAAGCGAGTGGTGCCGGGCGTTTAGAACGAATTGAGAAAGGGCGCAAGGGGCTTATTCCGAACACGCGGTTTTTTTCATCCGTGCGGATGTTCGCGAAGCATTCGTTGCCCTCGCCGGCAATCCGGCATGCGGCACGAGAAGGCCATGGGGCAGGGCGGCGCGCCCGCAGGCGCGCCTCGCCTTCTTATTGCTGCTGCGCCGGGGCGCCGCCTTCGAGGCCGACGAGGGCGATCTTGCCGTATCCGGCCGCACGCAGCAGGTTCATCACATCCATGACATTGCCGTAGTCGACGGCCTTGTCGGCGCGCAGCAGGATGCGGGCCTCCTTGTTGCCTTCCGTCACCGCGTCGAGCTCCGGGCCGAAATTGTCGCGGGCGATCTCGCCATTGCCGATCGAGACCGTCAGGTCCTTCTTCAGCGTCATGAAGACCGGCTTGTCCTCGCGCGGCGTCGGCTGGGCGACGGAGGAGGGCAGGTCGACATTGATGTCGACGGTGGCGAGCGGGGCGGCCACCATGAAGATGATGAGCAGCACCAGCATGACGTCGATGAATGGCGTCACGTTGATCTCGCTGTTCTCCTCCAGGTCGTCGCCGCCGCCTTCCTTGATCTTGCTCGCCATGGCCTCACCCGATCTTCACGACGGAGCCGGCGGCCCGTTCGTTGCGCTGCGTGCCGTGGCGCAGCGAGCGGCGCATGTCGAGGTCGCGGCTGGCCAGCCGCTCGATGGCGGCCGAGGCATCGGCAAGGTTCTGGCGGTAGCCGGTGATGGCGCGGGCGAGGAAATTGTAGATCACGACGGCGGGAATGGCGGCGACGAGGCCGATGGCCGTCGCCAGCAGCGCCTCGGCGATGCCGGGCGCGACGATGGCAAGGTTCGTGGTCTGCGCCTTCGAGATGCCGATGAACGAGTTCATGATGCCCCAGACGGTGCCGAACAGGCCGACGAAGGGGGCCGTGGAGCCGATGGTGGCCAGCAGGCCCGTGCCCTTGGCGATGCGACGGCCGGCATGGACTTCCATGCGGGTGAGGCGCGAGGAGATGCGCTCCTTCACGCCGCCGTCCGAAACGTGGTCGAGCACGGGTTCGGAGGCTTCCATTTCCTCGCGGGCAGCGCGCGTCATGCGCGCGACGGTGCCGCGGTTGCGGCCGAGCGCCTGCTCGCCGTCTTCGAGGCCCCGGGCGACGATGAGCTGCCGAACGGCGCGGCTGGCGGAGCGCTGGGCTGCCGCCAGTTCGACGAGCTTGGCGAGAAGCACGGCCCAGGTGACGACGGAGGCGAAGGCAAGGCCGATCATCACGCCCTTGACGACGATGTCGGCCGCCATGAACATGCCCCAGGGGGAAAGGTCGTGCGGCAGGCCGGCCTGCCGCTCGCCGGCGCCGGCATCATCGACGGCATCGAGCTCGGTCGCGTCCTCGCCGTCGACGTCCTCGTCGGCCGTGGTCGCCGTGTCGCCGGCCACGGGCCGCGATGTCGTGGTCGTCGTCGTGGAGGCGCCGCTGGACTGTCCGGCTTCCGGCTGGCCATCTGTCTGGGCGGAGGTTCCCTGCACCTGGCCCTGGGTTTCCTGGGCCTGGGCCAGGACGGCCGGCGGAGTGGCGAGCGCCATCAGGATGATCGCGAATAGAAGTCGAGACCGTTTCAGCACGGTGTATTCCTCTTGCATGTCTCAATTCAAACGGTGCCCGTTCGAAAAACGGGCATGGTGCGGACGCCAGGCGCCGCGAAAACCTGACTGCTCAATACGACATTATGGCGGGGGCAGGCAATAATATGTTGAGTAATTTATTCATGATAAGCTCCGGAAAGTCCTGCAGCCCGCCGGGGCGAAACCGCGGGGGCGCGGTTTTTGCGCGCAGACGATCGCCGCCTATGGACACCCGGCCCGAAACCGCTCTAAGAGAATTGCGACGCATCCGGCATCGCAACCGGGCCTTCGTGCCGCGGTCTGCCGCTTACTCACAGGGCTAGAGATGATTGACTACAAAGCAGCGCGCACGAAGATGGTGGACAACCAGATCCGTACGACGGACGTCACGGCGCATGAGGTGCTCGACGCCTTCCTGACCGTCGCGCGCGAGGAATTCGTGCCCGCGGCCGTCAAGCCGCTCGCCTATATCGACGACGATATCCAGATTGCCCCCGGCCGCTACCTGATGGAGCCGTCGCCGCTCGCCAAGCTGATCCAGCTCGCCGAGATCGCCGCCACCGATGTCGTGCTGGAGGTCGGCTGCGGCACCGGCTATGCCTCGGCCATCCTCTCGCGCCTCGGCAGCTCCGTCGTGGCGCTGGAGAGCGATGCGGCGCTGGCCGCGAGCGCGACGGAAACGCTCGCCCGCCTCGGTTACGACAATGTCGCCGTCGTCACCGGCGATCTGGAGGCCGGCTATGCGCCGGAAGCGCCCTATGAGGTGATCTTCGTGCATGGCGCGGTGGAGTTCGTTCCGCAGGCGCTCTTCGCCCAGTTGCGCGACGGCGGCCGCCTCGTCGTCGTCGAGGGGTATGGCAACGCCTCGCAGGCGCGGCTCTATATCAAGGAAGGCGGGCGCGTTTCCGAGCGCAACGTCTTCAACACCGCCGTCAAGCCGCTGCCGGGCTTCCGCAAGGCCAGGGAATTCGTGTTCTGAGCCAGTGCCGATGCGCACCCTTCCGGCAGGCCCGTTTGTTGCACTTTCGCAACGGGCCTGCCCTATTGTCGTTACCAAATCCTTCCTGACAGGCCTGACGACTGTTCCTGAATGAGCGAAGAGGCATTATCGCGGGCGGAGCGGACCCGTCCGCGGCCGGCCACCGATGCCGGGTGAGATGTGCCCGGCCTTCGCGCCGGTGAGAAATGTGTGTAGGCAGCTCTCGCGACGGGCTGGCCAGGATCGGAGTTTCGTACTGTGTCCCTTCTTCGTCGAACCGCCCTTGCGCTCGCGCTCGCCACCGCCGTCCACGTCCTGCCGCAGGCGGCGCTTGCCGAAACGCTGGCCGGCGCCATGGCCAAGGCCTACGAGAACAACCCGGACCTCAACGCCGCCCGCGCCGCCCTGCGCGCCATCGACGAGAACGTGACGATCGCCAAGTCCGGCATGCGGCCGCATGTGACGGGCGTGGCGGAGGCGGAAGCCAGCCGGACGAACCTTGATGTGCGGCCTCCTCGCGGAATTTTTGGAGGACAGGCCGGTCGACAGACGGACTATGTCGCCTCCAGTTATGGCATCACGATCAGCCAACAGGTCTTCGATGGCTTCCAGACGCTCAACCGTGTCAGGGCGGCCGAGGCGAATGTTCTGGCGAACCGCGAATCCCTGCGGGCTCAGGAAATCTCCATTCTTCTGGCGGCTGTGGAGGCCTACGCCAATATCGCGCGCGACCAGACGATAGTGTCCATCCGCAAGCAGAACATCGCCTTCCTGCGCGAACAGGTGAACGCCGCCAATGCGCGCCTCAATGTCGGGGAGGGGACGCGGACCGACGTCAGCCTCGCCGAGGCGGAACTGGCCTCCGCAAAGGCGTTGCTGACAGCAGCCGTCTCGTCGCTGAAGCAGAGTGAGGCGGCATATGTGCAGATCGTTGGCGAAATGCCGAAAGGTATCAAGCAGCCGTCGCCTGCCAAGAAGGCCATGCCGGGTTCGCTTGATAACGCCGTGGCGACGGGCATGCGCGAGAATCCGAATATTCTTGCTGCCATGCGCGGTGTTGACGCTGCCGGCTACAATGTGAAGGAGGCTGAAGGCGCCATGCTGCCGGGCGTCTCCCTGCAGGGAAGTGTCTATAAATCGGTCAATTCGGAAGATGGCCCCGCCGACAATCTGCGTGGGGCGGTATCTGCCCGCCTGACCGTTCCGCTCTATCAGGGCGGCGCGGAATACGGTCAGATTCGCCAGGCCAAGGAGCGGCTGGGCGAAAGCCAGTTGCTCGTCGATTCCGCGCGCATGGAAGTCCAGCGCACGATCGCCTCGGCGCATGCGCAATATGAGGCGGCAAATGCTTCGATCGCGGCCATCCGCGCGCAGATCGAGGCCGCCAACCAGGCGTTGAACGGTGTCATCGAGGAGCGAAATGTCGGCCAGCGCACGACGCTGGACGTGCTCAATGCCCAGCAGAACGTGCTCGATGCGCAGGAAGACCTTGCCGCCGTGCAGCGCAATGCGGTCGTGGCGAGCTATTCGCTGCTCGCCGCCACGGGCAGCCTGACGGTGCGCAGCCAGGGGCTGGAGGTCGCGGAATACCGCGCCGAAGTGCACTACGAGGCCGTCAAGGACAAGTGGTTCGGCCTGAGAACCGTCGACGGCAAGTAAGCAGTTTCCCGCAAGGCGAGATGGGGGTTCCTGCGGCATCGCGGGGCGATGGCGATCGCCTTGCCCTTGGCAGGGCAAACAAAACTGTGCATCACTGGGAACACATGATTCGCGGCGATTTAGTTCGTCGTCGAACTCGCCTAGGGTTTTCGTGATGTCCGGCAGGTCCCGTAGAGGCTGGCCAGGGACGCCGCAGAGAACGGGGATAGAAATGGCTCAGCCAAATGTCGCGCGTGAACCGTCCATGGATGAAATCCTGGCGTCCATTCGCAAGATCATCGAGAACAACGAAGCCATGCCGGACCTTGCGGCCGATGCCGAAGACGACGGCGGCTTTGACATCACGACGGAGAGCGAGGGCCGCACCCTGCTCGATCATCCGGGCGTGGTCGAACAGTTCCATGCCGAAGAACACCGCTCTGCCGCTGCCCAGCCGGTCCCGCGTGCCGAACCGGCGCAGGGCGGTCAGCCGGCCCTGTCGCTTGCCGATGTCGCCGCCCGTGTTCGCGCCGCTTCCGAGCGCCATGTCGCCAGCCGCGAGATGCCGGAGCCCGTTTCCGCCGAGCCGGTGCAGGCGCCGGCACGGGAGGAAAATCCGATCGTGACCGCGCGCATGGCAGCCAATGCCGGCCGCGTCGTGCCGGCATTCGAAACCGTCGCGAAGGCCGAGCCTGTCGCCGAAGCGGTGGCGGCGCCGATAGTCGAGCCGATCGCCGAGGAACGCGCCGCCGAGCCGGCTGCCGCCAGCCGGGATGTCGCCGCGATCGTCTCCCCGGATGTCGGCGCGCGCGTGGCCCAGTCCTTCGGCGCGCTGGCGCAGGCGCTCGACGCCGGCCCGCGCCGCTCCTTCGACGAGATCGCCGAGGAGATGCTGCGCCCGATGCTGCAGGAATGGCTGGACGACAACCTGCCGACGCTCGTCGAACGGCTGGTGCGCGAAGAGATCGAACGGGTGGCGCGCGGCCCGCGCCGCTGACCGACGCCGCCAATTCTTCAAAAGATTGGTTTAAGCCGCGCCGGACCCCCCGGGGCGGCTTTTCTTCTGATATTGTTGACTTCGCCCCGGCCATCCGGTTTAGAAAACGCAACCGACAAACAGCAGGCCACGCACGAAAATGCTTGAAAAGAACTATGATTCCGCAGCGGTCGAGCCGCGCATTGCCAAGGCATGGGAAGAGGCGGACGCGTTCCGCGCCGGCGAGGGTGCAAAACCCGGCGCCGAGACCTTCACCATCGTGATCCCGCCGCCGAACGTGACGGGATCGCTGCATATGGGCCACGCGCTCAACAACACGCTGCAGGACATCATGGTCCGCTTCGAGCGCATGCGCGGCAAGGACGTGCTGTGGCAGCCGGGCATGGACCATGCCGGCATCGCGACGCAGATGGTCGTCGAGCGCAAGCTCGCGGCCGAGAAGCTGCCGGGCCGGCGTGAGATGGGCCGCGAGGCCTTCGTCGAGAAGGTCTGGGAGTGGAAGGCGGAATCGGGCGGCCTGATCTTCAACCAGTTGAAGCGCCTCGGCGCCTCCTGCGACTGGTCGCGCGAGCGCTTCACCATGGACGAGGGGCTGTCCGACGCCGTCCTCGAAGTCTTCGTCTCGCTCTACAAGGAAGGCCTGATCTATCGCGGCAAGCGGCTGGTCAACTGGGATCCGAAATTCGAAACGGCGATTTCGGATATGGAAGTCGAAAACAACGAAGTCGACGGCCACATGTGGCATTTCAAGTACCCGCTCGCCGGCGGGGAGACCTACACCTATGTCGAGAAGGATGCCGACGGCAACGTCGTCTTCCAGGAGGAGCGCGACTACATTTCCATCGCGACCACGCGCCCCGAGACGATGCTGGGCGATGGTGCGGTCGCCGTCCATCCCTCGGACGAGCGCTACGCGCCGATCGTCGGAAAGCTCTGCGAGATCCCGGTCGGTCCCAAGGAACACCGCCGCCTCATCCCGATCATCACCGACGAGTATCCGGAACCCGACTTCGGCTCCGGCGCGGTGAAGATCACGGGCGCGCACGATTTCAACGACTACCAGGTCGCCCGCCGCAACAACATCCCGCTCTACCGCCTGATGGACACGCGCGCCGCCATGCGCGCCGACGGCGAGCCCTATGCCTTCTACGCGGCGCAGGCGCTCGACATCGCAAGGACCGGCAACCTGCCGACCGAGGCGGAGGTCGACGACATCAACCTCGTTCCCGACGAATATCGCGGCCTCGATCGCTATGAGGCCCGCAAGCGCATCGTCGAGGCGATCAATGCCGAAGGGCTGGCGGTCACCGTTAAGGACGGCGAAGGCAACGATATCCCCTATGTCGAGAACAAGAAGGTCATGCAGCCTTTCGGCGACCGCTCCGGCGTCGTCATTGAGCCGATGCTGACCGATCAGTGGTTCGTTGACAATAAGGCACTTGCAGGTCCTCCATTGGAGTCCGTTCGCGAAGGTCGCACAAACTTCGTCCCGAAGAACTGGGAAAAGACCTATTTCAATTGGCTTGAAAACATTGAGCCTTGGTGTATCTCCCGCCAACTCTGGTGGGGTCACCAGATTCCGGCTTGGTATGGCCCGGACGGTCAGGTCTTCGTCGAGAAGACTGAGGAGGAGGCACTGCACGCCGCAATTCAGCATTACATCGCTCATGAAGGCCCTTGGAAGGCCTGGGTCGAGGAGAAGCTGGAGAACTTTGCGCCGGGCGAGATCCTGACGCGCGATGAGGATGTACTCGACACATGGTTCTCCTCTGCATTGTGGCCTTTCTCAACGCTCGGCTGGCCGGAAAAGACGCCTGCGCTGGCGCGTTATTATCCGACGAGCGTTTTGGTAACGGGCTTCGATATCATCCCGTTTTGGGTCGTGCGCATGATGCAGATGGGTCTGCATTTCATGAAGGATGAGCTTGGCAACCCGATCGAACCTTTCCATACGATCTATATTCACGCCCTGGTGCGCGACAAGAACGGGCAGAAGATGTCGAAGTCGAAGGGCAACGTCATCGACCCGCTCGAACTGATCGACGAATACGGCGCGGACGCGCTGCGCTTCACGCTGGCCATCATGGCCGCGCAGGGGCGCGACGTGAAGCTCGACCCGGCCCGCATCGCCGGCTATCGCAACTTCGGCACCAAGCTGTGGAACGCCACGCGTTTTGCCGAGATGAACGGCGTTGCGACCGATCCGAAATTCGTGCCGGAAGCGGCCTCGCTGACGATCAACCGCTGGATCCTGACGGAACTCGCCCGCACCGCGCGCGACGTCACCGAGGCGATCGAGACCTACCGCTTCAACGACGCGGCGAGCACGCTCTACCGCTTCGTCTGGAACCAGTTCTGCGACTGGTATCTGGAACTGCTGAAGCCGGTGTTCAGCGGCGAGGATGCCGCGGCGAAGGCGGAATCGCAGGCCTGCGCGGCCTATGTCCTGGAGGAGATCTACAAGCTCCTGCATCCGTTCATGCCCTTCATGACGGAAGAGCTCTGGGCGCACACGGCCGGCGAAGGCAAGACGCGCGAAACCCTGGTCTGCCACGCCGAATGGCCGTCGCCGGCCTATGGTGACGAGGCGGCCGCCGATGAGATCAACTGGCTGATCGACCTTGTCTCTGGCATCCGCTCGGTGCGCGCTGAAATGAACGTGCCGCCGAGCGCGACGGCGCCGCTCGTCATGGTGGGTGCCAATGCGATGACGAGGAAGCGCCTCGAAACGCACGAATCGGCCATCCGCCGCCTTGCCCGCGTCGAGCAGATCCGCCTGGAGGACACGGCGCCCAAGGGCGCGGCGCAGATCGTCGTCGGCGAGGCGACCGCCTGCCTGCCGCTCGGCACGCTGATCGATCTGGCGGCCGAAAAGGCCCGCCTCGAAAAGGCGATCGACAAGGCGAAGGCGGAGGCCGCGCGCATCGAAGGCAAGCTGTCGAACGAGAAGTTCGTCGCCAATGCCAAGCCGGAGGTGGTCGAGGCCGAGCGCGAGCGTTTCGCCGAGCTGGAGCAGCAGCTCGCCAGCCTTGCAGTGGCACTCGCGCGCGTGAGCGAGGCAGGCTGATTCCCGTAAAATTTGTGGGGAAGCTTTGAAAACCGTGCCGGAACCCCCGGCGCGGTTTTTTATTCGCCGGCTTGCGCGCAATACCGCGGCTGTGTCCGGAATGTGACAGGCGGTCGTTGTTATGGAAAAGATAACTCTTAATTAGCACAAAATTCGTAATCCTTGAAAAATCGTTTCTGGTCGTTCAACTGCTGAGGGTCTTCATGAAAATCTTACGTAATTTTTTGAACACCCAATCGGAAATGAGGGACAAGAACTGGGGTTTGCCAATTTCGCGGTCCTCTTCGATAGTCGGGGGGGAGAGGCGCGACGCAGAGGCAGCTATCGTTTGCGCTGGCGTTTTGCAGGGGAGGATTGCATGAAACGGAAGAACATCAGCCTTGGGATGACGGCGATTGCCCTGCTGGCCGCGACATCCGCGCAGGCCGGCGGCCTGGAGCGTGGCGGGTACAATATCGACCTCTTGTTCGATCCCTCGGACTACGTCTTCGAATCGGCGGTGACCTTCGTCAATCCGCAGCGCGACATGAACAATGTCCGCGACAACATTCCCCTCGACGGCGACCTGAACGGCCTGCCCAGCAACGGCATTCGCGATACGGAAAGCTACTGGGTGCCGCGCATCGGCTTCAAGGCGGCGATCACCGATGCGATCGACTGCATGGCCGACTATTCCCAGCCCTGGGGCGCGCACATCAATCCCGGCCGCAACTGGGCGGGCGCCAACGACAATGTCGAGACCAAGATCGAGAGCCATAACTACGCGGCGACCTGCTCCTATTCCTTCGACATGGGGCCGGGCCAGTTCCGCGTGATCGGCGGCGGTTTCTACCAGGAGGTTTCCGGCTTCAAGGACCGCCTCGTCTTCGCCATGCCCGAGGGCTCGCCGCTGAACGGCATGGGCCGCCTGAAGCTGGAAGGCGATGGCTGGGGCTGGCGCGCCGGCATCGCCTACGAGATCGAGGAATATGCGCTGCGCACCAGCCTCGTCTACAACAGCGCGGTGAAGCTCGACGACATCACCGGCACCATGGACCTGCGCCAGGTTCCCGGCGCCGTCCTGCCGGGTTTTGCCGGTGTCAACACGCCGGTCTTCGGCTCTGCCGACATGCCCGATTCGCTGGAGTTCAAGTTCCAGACGGGCATCGCTCCGGACTGGCTGGCCTTCGGCTCGGTCAAGTGGACAGACTGGAGCCAGCTGCAGAGCCTGCCTTTCTGCCCGATCGCCACGCGCGGCATCGACTGCCGCACGAGCGGCCCGACGGAGGTGACCTCGCTCGACCTGCTCTATCGCGACGGCTGGACCGTTTCGGGCGGCATCGGCCACAAGTTCAACGACAAGCTCAGCGGCGCCGTGAGCCTGACCTGGGACCGCGGCACGAGCACCGGCATCGGCACGCATGCCGACACCTGGACCGTCGGCACGGGCCTTTCCTATGCGGCGAACGAGAATGTCGAGTTCCGCCTGAGCGGCGCGCTCGGCATCCTGACGAGCGGCTCGTCCGGCCAGATTGTCAAGGACGGCCGCACCTTTGGCCGCCGTGTCTCCTATGATTTCGACAACGACCTGGTGACGGCGATCTCCACGTCGCTGAAGATCAAGTTCTGATCTTTCCGACCAGCAAACGGACAGAATCGGGCCCGGTGTCATCACCGGGCCCTTTTTCTTGGTTAACACTTCGTTGCTTCACGGCAGGCTTGATGGAAAGAGCACAGCGACGCCTGAAAATATGTGACGGAATCGCAACACTTTTTTTCCCAGAGTTTGCTACACATTCGGGGAAGCGACGAAATGTCCATTTCCCGCCACAAACGGGGCGCAGCGATACGGACATGTAGACGCGTGGAACCGCGCCAAGGAAACGATGAGCCAGCCGATGTCATTGCCGCCGGAACTGCCGGAAATCCGCACGAAGATCGTGCGTTCCCGGTTTGGCGCAAGGACGAAGGTTCGGCGCGGAATAGTAGAAGTGATGCCGAAGTCCGAGTTGATGCCGATGAAAGTAGTGGTATTGGGTCTTTGTCTTTCGCTCTCCTTCGGAGCGGCGTCCCAGGCTCTCGCATTCGATCCCCAGTCCGGCGTCAGCAAGGAAAGCGGGCCCTTCGATCTCTTCAAGTTCGGCTTCTTCTCCTACAAGGAGGGGCGCAAGAGCGATGCCGTCGAGGCCTATCGCTATGCCGCCGAAAAGGGCCATACGGGCTCGCGCTGGGCGCTCGCCAACATGTATGCCGATGGCGACGGCGTGCCGGAGAACGACCTCGAAGCCTTCAAGATGTACAGCGAGATCGCCCGGGCCGGCGTGGAGCCGGGCTCGGAGGATACGGGTTACTTCGCCAATGCGCTGATCGCGCTTGCCAGCTACTATCGCCGCGGCATTCCGGACAGCCCCGTCAAGGTCGACATGACGCAGGCCCGCCAGCTCTATTTCCAGGCTGCCTCCGCCTTCGGCATTCCCGAAGCCCAGTTCCAGCTCGGCCGCATGATGCTCTCGGGCGAGGGCGGCGGCGTCAGCGTGCACCAGGCCAAGAAATGGCTGAACCGTGCGCGCAACAACGGTCATGCCGGCGCCATGGGCCTTTTCGGCAACATCCTCTTCCAGGAAGGCCAGACGGCCCGCGGCCTGGCCTTCATGACCGCCGCGCTCGACCATTGCCCGCCGAAGGACTGCGGCTGGCTGCAGGCCACGCAGGAAGAGGCCTTCTCCGTCGCCAGCGAGGCCGACCGCCGCAAGGGCGTGGCACTCGCCCAGAGCATCCGGTTCAGCCCGGAAGAATAGCGGCAGGATAACAGCCCCTCATCCGGCCTGCCGGCCACCTTCTCCCCGCAGGCGGGGAGAAGGGACTTGTGGCAAGGCCGTGCGCCATCTTCCTTCTCCCCGCCTGCGGGGAGAAGGTCGCGGCAGCGGGATGAGGGGGGCGGCTCTGTCCCTTACGCCGCGTAATCCAGCACCGCCACGACCGGCACATGGTCGGACGGCTTCTCCCAGTTGCGCACATGCTTTTCGACCGCCGTCGAGACGAGGCGGTCCGAGGCTTCGGCCGACAGCATGAGATGGTCGATGCGGATACCGAAATTCTTCGGCCAGCAGCCGCCCTGGTAGTCCCAGAACGTATAATGCGGCACGGCATCGGTGGAGGCGCGCACGGCGTCCGTGAGGCCGAGGTTTTCCAGGCGTCGGAAGGCCTGGCGGGTCGGCGGCAGGTAGAGCGCGTCCCGCTCCCAGACCTTCACGTCCCAGCAGTCGTGCGGCTCGGGAATGACATTGTAATCGCCGGCAAGGATCAGCGGCTCCTCGAGCGCCAGCCGGTCCTCGGCAAAGGCGATCAGCCGGTCCATCCAGGAAAGCTTGTAGGGATACTTGACCGGGTCGTCCGCCGGATTGCCGTTAGGCAGGTAGATGGAGCAGAAGCGGATTGCGCCGCCCTTTACGGAGAACACGCCCTCGATGAAGCGGGACTGCTCGTCGCCGTCGCCGCCGGGCAGGCCCCGGTTCACCTCGTCCGGCCGGATCTTCGAGAGGAGGGCGACGCCGTTGAAGCCCTTCTGGCCGTGCGTCTCGACATGATAGCCGAGCGCCTCGATCTCGCCGCGCGGAAACCCTTCGTCGATCGTCTTGATTTCCTGGAGCCCGACGATGTCGGGATTGGAATCTTTCAGCCAGGCGACGAGATTGTCGATGCGCGCCCGCACGCCGTTGATGTTCCAGGTGGCAATCTTGATCGGCATGCGGGTTCCCGTGATTTTGATTGATTAGATCGAGAAGCTGGTGCCGCAGCCGCAACTGGCGACGGCGTTCGGGTTCTTGATCTGGAAGGACTGGCCGAGCAGGTTGTCGACGAAATCGATCTCGGATCCGTCCATGTAGACGAGGGAGAGCTGGTCGATCAGCACCTTGGCATTGTCCCGTTCGAGCACCAGGTCGTCGTCCTGCTGGTTCTCGACGAGGTCGAATTTGTAGGAAAAACCGGAACAGCCGCCACCCTCGACGGAGACGCGCAGCGCCTGTTTTTCGGGCGAGGCCGTGAGGATCGACGCGATACGCCGGGCGGCGGCGTCGGAAATGGTAACGGACTTGTCGGTCATGTCTGCCTCCTGCCGGGGTCAAGATCCGGAGAGAATCGCTATCCTGCACGAACGGCGACTTTGCCGTCCCCGGCGCGGCCTGCTGCGAACCGTCTCACACAAATCCTTGAAAAGGCTTGTATTTCAAGCTCGGCTTGCAGCCGGACTTGCCGCTGTGCACACTATAGGTATGAAGGCATTGCGGCCGCGTCAATGGGCGGCGTGAATGCAGGTGAAGAATGACGTTCGACAGACATGCGCTGGGTTTCGGCGCGGGGCAACGCGCCATCTATGCCTCCGACCCCTGGGCGACCCGTGGACGGCTCCATCCCGAAGCGGAAAGCCCGACGCGGTCGGATTTCCAGCGCGACCGCGACCGCATCGTGCACACCACGGCCTTCCGCCGCCTCAAGCACAAGACGCAGGTCTTCATCGCCGCCGACGGCGACCATTACCGCACGCGCCTGACCCACACGATCGAGGTGGCGCAGATCGCCCGCGCGCTGGCCCGCGCCCTGAAGCTCGACGAGGACCTCGCCGAGGGCGTGGCGCTGGTGCACGATTTCGGCCACACGCCCTTCGGCCATACCGGCGAGGACGCGCTGCACGAGGTGCTGAAACCCTTCGGCGGCTTCGACCACAACGCCCAGTCGCTGCGCATCGTCACCAAGCTGGAGCGGCGCTATGCCGAGTTCGACGGGCTGAACCTCACCTGGGAAAGCCTCGAAGGCCTCGTCAAGCACAACGGGCCGCTGATCGGCCCGACGGGCGAATGCACCCATGGCGACGAGGTGCCACGGCCGATCCTCGACTATTGCGCCACGCACGACCTCGAACTCGGCAGTTTCGCCAGCATGGAGGCGCAGGTCGCGGCGATCGCCGACGACATCGCCTACAACACCCATGACATCGACGACGGCCTGCGTTCGGGCTATCTCACCTTCGAGATGCTGGAGGAGGTGCCGTTCCTCGCCAGGCTGATGCACGACGTGCGCGCGCGCTACCCAGGCCTCGAAGCCTCGCGCTTCACCCACGAGATCATGCGCCGCCAGATCACCGCCATGGTGGAGGACGTGATCGGCTATGCCCAGCAGGCGATCCGCGAGGAGCGGCCGGAAAGCGCCGAGGACGTGCGCAGGGCACGCCGCTGCCTTGCGACCTTCTCTGCGGAGATGGCGGTCACCGACAAGCAGATCAAGAAGCTGCTGTTCTCGCGCATCTACCGGCATCCGGAGGTGATGCGGGTGCGGGCGAACGCCGCCTCGATCCTCACGGACCTCTACCACGCCTATATGGACGACCCGCAGCTCATGCAGGGACACTACTGGGTGGACCGCATCGCGACCATGCCGGAATCGGCCCGCGCCCGCCATGTCGGCGACTATCTCGCCGGCATGACCGACAATTACGCGGTCAACACGCACCGTCGGCTGTTTGACCATACCCCCGATTTGCGATAGTCAGCCGGCCACCTGAACTTCTTCGCAGGAATGGCCCGGAAGGGCTTGCTGCGCGCGGATGGATGAGATGAACCTTTTTACAGACTTCGACAGCAGAATCAAAAACGTACTCGAAGGACTTGAGATCGTCCGTGAAAAGCGCGCCGACCTCGACTTCGGCCGTATCAGCGTCGAACCGCCGCGCGATGCGAGCCATGGCGATGTCGCGACCAATGCCGCGATGGTGCTGGCAAAGCCGCTCGGCCTCAACCCGCGGGCGCTGGCCGACCTCATCGTCGCCGAGCTGAAGAAGGATCCGGAAGTGGCTGATGTCGGCGTCGCCGGCCCCGGCTTCATCAATGTCCGCCTCTCCGTTCCCTATTGGCAGAAGCTGCTGGCCGCGATCGTCCGGGCCGGCACCGATTACGGCCGGGGTGCGCAGGGTGCCGGCCGCAAGGTCAATGTGGAATATGTCTCGGCCAACCCGACCGGCCCGATGCATGTCGGCCATTGCCGCGGCGCCGTCGTCGGCGATGCGCTGGCTAACCTGCTCGCCTTTGCCGGCTATGCCGTGACCAAGGAATATTACATCAACGATGCGGGCTCGCAGATCGACGTGCTCGCGCGCTCGGCCTTCCTGCGCTACCGCGAGGCGCTCGGCGAGACGATCGGCGACATCCCGTCGGGTCTTTATCCGGGGGACTACCTGGTGCCGGTCGGCGAGGCGCTGGCCGAGGAGTTCGGCACGACGCTGCGCGCCATGCCGGAGCACCAGTGGATGCCGATCGTCAAGGAAAAGACGATCGACGCGATGATGGCGATGATCCGCGAGGACCTGGCCGCCCTCAACGTCACGCACGACGTCTTCTTCTCCGAACGCTCGCTGCATGCCGGCAACGGCGCGCCGATCCGCACCGCGATCAACGACCTCACCTTCAAGGGCCATGTCTACAAGGGCGTGCTGCCGCCGCCGAAGGGCCAGTTGCCGGAAGACTGGGAAGACCGCGAGCAGACGCTCTTCCGCTCGACGGAGGTCGGCGACGACATCGACCGCCCGCTGATCAAGTCGGACGGCTCCTATACCTATTTCGCGGCCGACGTCGCCTACTTCAAGGACAAGTTCGACCGCGGCTTCGACGAGATGATCTATGTGCTCGGCGCCGACCATGGCGGCTACGTCAAGCGCCTGGAGGCCGTCGCGCGCGCCGTCTCCGAAGGGAAGTCGAAGCTGACCGTTCTGCTCTGCCAGTTGGTCAAGCTGTTCCGCAACGGCGAGCCCGTGAAGATGTCGAAGCGCTCCGGCGACTTCGTCACGCTCCGGGACGTGGTCGACGAGGTCGGCCGCGATCCGGTGCGCTTCATGATGCTCTACCGCAAGAACAGCGAGCCGCTCGACTTCGACTTCGCCAAGGTAACGGAGCAGTCCAAGGACAACCCGGTCTTCTATGTGCAATATGCCCATGCGCGCTGCATGTCGGTGTTCCGCCAGGCGGCCGAGGCGTTTGCGGACCTCGATCTCGCCGGGCTCGATCTCGCCGCCGCGATCGAGGGCAATATCGCAGATCCGGCCGAATTGCAGCTTCTTGCGAAGCTCGCAGAATATCCGCGTGTGGTGGAGGGCGCTGCACTGGCGCACGAGCCGCATCGCATCGCTTTTTACCTCTATGATCTTGCCAGTGCATTCCATGCGCACTGGAACAAAGGCAAAGAGCAGCCGGAATTACGGTTTGTTAACGATAAAAATAGAGAATTGAGTATCGCCAGACTTGGGCTGGTGCACGCTGTCGCCTCTGTTCTTAAGTCGGGCCTGTCCATTACAGGCACGGCTGCGCCGAACGAAATGCGGTAACGTCACCATTTGCCCACAATAAGCTGGCAAACGCGTTTTTGTAGCTTGTGAGTGGGAAGCAGTATGGCAGACAAGAACTTCGCGCGAAGCGGAACCGCTGACACGGATCTCCTGGCGGACGACGACCCGTTGGCCGAGCTTACCCGTCTCGTCGGCTACGAACCGCGTCCGGTCCAGGACGTCAGCAAGTCTTCCTCCGAGCCCGCTCACGCGGTCCCGTGGATGGACAATCCCGTGCTCGCCCTCGAGGACGAGCTGATGCGGGCCTTCGAGCAATACGATGCGCCGCGCCGCGAGAGCGTCGAGCCGGTCGTCGCCGAGCGCGCCGCGCCGCGCCATGTCGAGCCCGTCTTCGATATGCCCGAGCCGGTCGCCGAGGAGCGCGACGCCATTCTCGACGAGGTGCCGACGCGTGATACGACGCCGCGTGATGCCGCTCATCGCGAACCCTCCTTCGAGGAGCAGTTCTTCGGCGCCGAGCCGTCCTTCGAGGAGGAGCGCCCGGTCGAGGTGGAGCAGCCGGCTGTCGCCGTGAGCGATGCCGATCGTGCGCCGGCGTTCGAAGAGCCCGTGGCCGAACAGTCCTACGCCGAACGGTCCTACGTGGAAGAGGTCGCCGCCGATGCGGCGCCCGTCGAGGCCGAGCCGGAGCTGGAGTTCGATCCGGCCCTGCTTCTTGCCGACGAGCTCGAAGCGGCCGTACACGACGTGCCTGCCGTCGATGCCGAGCCGACGGTGCATGCCGGCCGGCAGTTCGTCGACCGGCTGGAGCCGCGCTTCGAGCCGCCCGTGCGCAGCGAACCCATCGTCGAGACCCCGCTTGCCGCCAGCGCCGACGAGCGCCAGCCCGTCGTCCTCGGCTTCCAGCCGCTCGCCCCGGAGGAAAACCCGATCGACGAGATCGGCCTCGATCTGGAACGAGAACTGGAGCTTTCGATCGGTGACGGCTTTGCCGACGACCTGCTCTCCGAAGTCCACGGCACAGACGCCGCGCAGGCCGGCAACGAGCCGACCCTGCAGGACTGGATGTCCGACGCGGCGAGCCACGCTGTTTCCGAGCCTTTCCATGCCGAGCCGGCCTATGCCCGGGACGAGCCGCACTTCGTCGCCGAAATGCCGTTCGAGACGCCGGAGGACCGCGCCCGCGCCGTGGCCGAGGCCGAGACGCAGTGGCAGGACGCCGAGCCGGTACACGATGCCGCGCCGGACTACCGGCTGGAATCGGTCGAGCCGGGCCGCAATTACGATGCGGATTCCCTTTTGGCCGAGGTCGAGCGCTATCCCGTTCCCGACAGCCGCTCTCCGCTCGGGACGGCCACGCTCGCTGCTGCCTCGCTCGCCGCCGTGAGCGCGACGCCGCGCAGCGGCATGGCCAACGTTTCCTCGATCTTCGGCCGCGCAACGCCCGTCGCGCACCGCCAGCCGTCCGTCGAGACGGCCCGCACGCCCGTGGTCGAAACCGCGCGTGAACCGGCGATCGAGCCCGTCCAGAGCCCGGCGGTGGAAGCCTATCGCGAGCCGGTCGTCGAAGCCCGCCGCGAGCCCGTTGCCGTGTCGACCCCGGCGGCAGCCGAGCCGGAGCCCGATTTCGACAATCTGGAATTCGACCTCTCCGATATCGACCTCGATCTTTCCGATTTTTCGCTCGACGAGGAGCCGGTGCGCCAGGAGGCCAAGGTGCCGGAGACGCGCCTTGAAGCCCGTCCGGAGCCTCGTATCGAGGCCGCAAGGTCCGTCGAGATGCCGACGCCCGTGCGCCGCGAGCCGGCCGTCGCCGTTCCCGTCTCGACCTACACCGCGCCGCAGCCCGTGATCGCCGAGACGGCCGATGGCGCGCTGCCGTTCGATCCGACGATGATCGCCGAGACGGACGAGGGCGTTTCCCCGGTCACCGAACTCGACGTGCCGCAGCTTCCCGTCATCGAGAAGGAAAAGCCGCCGGCCTACCAGCCCGACTACGATTTCGATATCGACGCGGAAATGGCGCAGCTCTTCACCGAGCCGGCCGCCAAGACGCGCGGCGAGGACCTGTCGGCCGGCGTTGCCGTCGGCGCGGTTGCCGCGGCCGCCAGCCAGCCGGTGGCGCAGATCAACGATGTCGACGATTTCGAACGCGCCCTGGAAGAGGATTTCCGCCGCTCGCTGAACCAGCCCGAGCGCATGGCGATCCCCGTCGATCCGGGCCAGGCCAACACGCTCTATGCCGGCGACGGCTATGATGATGAACAGTCCCGCCCGCGGCGCGGCCTGCTGATCGCCGCCTCCATCGCGGCCCTGCTTCTGGTCGGCGGCGGGGGCGTCTATGCCTGGACGGCCTTTACCGGCGGCACGGCCGGCTCCGGCGAGCCGCGCGTCATCCTTGCCGACAAGGACCCGGTCAAGATCGTGCCCGAGGAGAAGGGCGGCAAGACCGTGCCGAACCAGGACAAGGCGGTCTATGACCGCGTTGCCGGCGATACGGCCGCAACGCCGCAGCAGGAACAGCTCGTCACCTCGACGGAAGAGCCCATCGACGTCGTGCAGCGCACGCTGACGCCGGAAACCCTGCCGTTCGACGGCCCGGAAGACGGCGTCGAGGCGGTCATCGCGGCGGAAAACGAAAACCGCGTCCTGCCGGGCGTCGACGAGCCGGAAACGGCGACGGCCGAAGGCGGCAACAAGCCGCTCGTCTCGCCGCGCAAGGTCAAGACGATGATCGTCAAGCCGGACGGCACGCTCGTCGCCCGCGAAGAGACGGTCGGCGAAGCAGCGACGGAAGTCGCCGGCCTCGACGCCAAGGCGACCGCCACCACCGGCAGCGCCTCGGGCGAGGCCGCCGCCACGGCCAATGCGACGGTCGACACCAATGCCTCGCTCAGCGCCGAGCAGGCGGCGAGCGAGGGCCAGCCGCGCTCCGTGCTGGCGGAAGTCGCCGATGCCGAGGTCGAAGACACCGCGCCGGTGCGCACCGTGAAGACGACGACGATCGGCGCCACGACCGGTTCGACGGACGGCAATGCGCCGGTTCCGGGCACCCGCCCGATCGACCAGCCGGTCACCGTGGTCGGCACCGTCACCGAAAACGGCAATGTCTCGGGCACCCAGACCGCCGAAGCCAGGCCGACGCAGACGGCGGAACAGACCCAGGTCGCGGCCGTCGCGCCGGGAAGCTACGTCATCCAGATCGCCTCGCTGCCCTCGGAGGCGGAAGCGCAGAAGAGCTACAATTCGCTCTCCTCGAAGTTCTCCTCCGTCATCGGCGGGCGCGGCGTGGACATCAGGAAGGCGGAGATCCCGAACAAGGGCACCTACTTCCGCGTCCGCATCCCGGCCGGCTCGCGCGAGGAGGCCAATGCGCTCTGCAACCGCTACAAGAGCGCCGGCGGCAGCTGCCTCGTCACCCGCTGAGGGGACACCGATTTCCTGGAGAGGCGCGGGCATGGTCCGCGCCTCTTCGATTCCGACCGGCCGCTGCCGCATGGGCGGGCAGGGCGCACCCTTCGTTTTCCCCACCGAACCTTTAAGATTGCGGACATGAGCGAATCGAAATCCTTCCTTTCCGGCTGTAAGGGCCTCAGCCTGACCGCCGACGAAAAAGCCTTCTTCCGCAGCGAGCGGCCCTGGGGCTTCATCCTGTTCGGCCGCAACATCGGCGAGCCGGCGCAGGTGGCGGACCTCACCGCGGAGATGCGCGACTGCCTCGGCGGCGGGGCGGACATTCCGGTGCTGATCGACCAGGAGGGCGGCCGTGTCCAGCGCATCAGGCCGCCGCATGTGCAGCAATATCCGAATGCCGCCGCGCTCGGCGCCATCTACCGCGCCGACGTGGAGAAGGGGCTGCGCGCCGCCTGGCTGATGTCGCGCCTGCACGCCTTCGATCTCCTGCGCCTCGGCATCAATGTCGATTGCCTGCCGGTGCTCGACGTTGCCGTGCCGGGCGTGCACGACGTCATCGGCAACCGTGCCTATGGGCAGGAGCCTGAGATCGTCTCGGCCATGGGCGGGGCCGCGGCCGAGGGCCTCAAGGCCGGCGGCCTGCTGCCGATCATGAAGCACATGCCCGGTCACGGCCGCACCATGGTCGATTCGCACCATGACCTGCCGGTGGTGCATGCGAGCCGCGCCGAGCTGGAGGCCTGCGATTTCGTGCCCTTCCGGCGCATGAAGGACGAGCTGATGGCGATGTCCGCCCACATCGTCTTCACCGCCATCGATGCCGACAACCCGGCGACCACTTCGGCGACGGTGGTGAGCGAGATCATCCGCGGTCATATCGGCTTCGACGGGCTGCTGATGTCCGACGACGTGTCGATGAACGCGCTGAAGGGCGATATTGCCGCAAGAAGCCGGGGAATCATTGCCGCCGGCCTCGACATGGTGTTGCATTGCCATGGCATCATGGAGGAAATGATCGCGGTGACCGAGAACGTTCCGCCGCTCACCGGCGACAGCCTGCGGCGGGCGAATGCGGTGCGCGCGGGCTTCCCGGCGCCGGACGGGGCGGACGAGGCGGCGCTGCGCGAGGAATTCAACGCCATGATCGCGGTGGCCTGACGGTCGCCGCAAGCGGGGTCCCTCGGTCGCAGGCGCGCGGGACGAAGAAAGGGGCGACGTGCAGGGAACGGGGTCGAAGCCACCGAAGAAGGGACGCGGCGCAGGGGCGCCGATGGCCGACCTGTGGCAGGACGCCGAGGCGCGGGGCCTTTCCGAGGAAAGCCTCGTCGTCGATCTCGCCGGCTTCGAAGGCCCGCTCGACCTTCTCCTGCATCTCGCCCGCACGCAGAAGGTGGATCTCACCCGCATCTCCGTGCTGGCGCTCGCCGAACAATATCTCGTCTTCATCGAGCGGGCGCGCAAGATCCGCATCGAGCTTGCCGCCGACTATCTCGTCATGGCGGCCTGGCTTGCCTATCTCAAGTCGCGCCTGCTCATTCCCAGGCAGGCGAAGGACGACGGCCCCTCCGGCGAGGAGATGGCGGCCAGCCTCGCCTTCCGCCTGAAGCGGCTGGAGGCGATGCGCGATGCGGCGACGCGCCTCGTCAACCGCAACCGCCTCGGCCGCGACGTCTTTGCCCGCGGCATGCCGGAGCACATTCCGACCGAGCGACGCTCGTCCTTCGAGGCCTCGCTCTACGACCTGCTCAGCGCCTATTCTTCGCTGCGCCAGCGCCACGCGGTGACCCAGGTCACCATCGAGAAGCGCACGGTCTGGTCGCTTTCCGATGCGCGCGAGATCCTGTCGCTGCTCATCGGCGGCTTCGAGGACGATTGGGCGGCGCTCGACAGTTTCATCCTGCGTTACCTCAGCGACCCCGCGGAACGCACCACGGCGATCGCCAGTGCCTTCGCGGCGACGCTGGAGCTGGTCCGGGAAGGGCGCCTGGAACTGCGCCAGGACGGCGCCTTCCAGCCGATCTACCTGCGCCGCGGGCCGAAGCCCGAGGGCGACGATGACGGGGGCGACGGGCGTGGCTGAACCGGGGGACGACGCACCGCGCGAGACGGACGGCGGCACGATCGTCGATCCGCGCCGGCTGCACGAGGCGGCGCGCATCGCCGAGGCGCTGGTCTTCGCCTCCGCCGGGCCTGTGTCGCAAGCCTATATCGCCGAGCGCCTGCCGCGCGGCGTCGACGTGCTGCATGTCATGCGCGAGCTGAAGGCGCTCTATGCCGGCCGCGGCGTCAATCTCGTCCAGCTCGACGATAGCTGGGCCTTCCGCACGGCGCCGGACCTCTCCTTCGCCATCCGTACCGACGAGACGGAGGTGCGCAAATTGTCGCGCGCCGCGCTGGAGGTCCTGTCGATCATCGCCTATCACCAGCCCGTCACGCGCGCCGAGATCGAGGATATCCGCGGCGTGCAGACGTCCAAGGGCACGCTCGACGTGCTGATGGAAGCGGGCTGGGTGCGTTTCCGCGGCCGCCGCCGCTCGCCGGGCCGCCCGGTGACCTTCGGCACGACGCGCGATTTCCTCGATCATTTCGGCCTCGAAGACCTACGCGACCTGCCGGGCCTCGAAGAGCTCAAGGGCGCCGGCCTCCTGTCCGGCCGCATCCCCTCCAATTTCCAGGTTCCCATGCCGCTGCGCGAGGACGAACTGGCGGAGGACGAGGACCCGATCACCCAGTTCGACCTCGAAGAACTCGGTCTCTTGACACCGGGCGGAAAAGAAGACGAATAGACGAAGCTTATAGAGCGGTTCCGGCAAAGCGCGTCGCGGTTTTGCGCGCGCAGCCGTGCCAGAACAAACGGTTGGAGCATTTTCGCGCTTCGAAGGCGCGCAGGATGCGCCCGCAGGACTGCATCGTCGGCCGCGGCCGGCGACAGGGAAAGACTTCGGCCCATGGTTTTGGATCCGTCAGGCTCCAACGGTATCGAGACGAGGCGGGCATCGGCGGTGACCTTCGCGGCGCGCCTGTCCTTCGAGGATATCCACCACAGCTACCACAACAAGGAGACGATCCGCGGCATTTCGCTGACGGCGGAGCCCGGCGCGGTCCTCTGCCTGCTCGGCCCATCCGGTTCCGGCAAGACGACGCTGCTGCGCATTGCCGCCGGCATCGAGGCACAGACGGCCGGCCGCGTGCTCCTGAACGACCGCGAGATTGCCGGCCCCGCCGTCTTCCTGCCGCCCGAGCGGCGCGGCGTCGGCCTGATGTTCCAGGATTTCGCGCTCTTCCCCCACATGACGGTGCTCGACAATGTGCGCTTCGGCCTGACGGCCCTGCCGCGCGCCGAGGCCGAGGCGGAGGCGCGCGTCGCGCTCGAACGCGTCGGTCTGTTGCACTACGCCCAGAAGTTTCCACATGTTCTTTCGGGCGGCGAGCAGCAGCGCGTGGCGCTCGCCAGGGCGCTCGCTCCGCGCCCTTCGGTGCTTTTGATGGACGAGCCGTTCTCCGGGCTCGATTCGCGCCTCAAGGATTCGATCCGTGCCGATACGCTGGCGATCCTGCGCCAGTCGCGCGCCAGCGCCATCGTGGTGACGCACGATGCGGAGGAGGCGATGCGCATGGGCGACCGGATCGCGCTTCTGAAGAACGGCCGGCTCGTGCAGGTGGGCACGGCGGAAGAGCTCTATCTGCACCCGAAAAACATCTTCGCCGCCGCCTTTTTCTCCGAAATCAACGAATTTCCCGGCCGTGTGCGCGGCGGCGTGGTCGAAACGCCGCTCGGCAATGTCGACGGCACGCGGTTTTCCGATGGCCAGAAGGTCCATGTCGCGGTGCGCCTTTCGGGGCTGCGCGTGATGGAACGGGGCGGCGAAATCCCCGCGCGCATATTGTCGCGGCGCTTTCTCGGGGTGGTCGAGCTCCTCGATCTGGCCGTGCCCGGCACCGACCGGCCGATCCGGGCGCGCGTCAGGGCCGATCAATTGGCTTCCGGATTGCGCGACGTCACGCTTTCGGCTAACCACCGCGACATTCTAGTGTTTGAAAAAGACGGCTGAACGTCTTACATCGGGGTACGAGTTCGAAAGGGAGTCGAGATTATGGGTTCTTTCAGCATCTGGCATTGGCTGATCGTTCTGGTGGTGGTGCTGCTGCTGTTCGGCCGCGGCAAGATTCCGGAACTGATGGGCGATGTCGCCAAGGGCATCAAGAATTTCAAGAAGGGCATGTCCGACGAGGAAGCCGCCGCCGCCGACAAGGCCAAGACCGTCGACCACAAGGCTGACGAGGTCAAGTGACCGGCGCTCGGCCGCGGACGGTGGTTCGCGGCCCATGAGGACAGTACCCTATGCTTGATGTCGGCTGGACCGAAATACTCGTCATCGCGATCGTCCTGATCATCGTGGTCGGTCCGAAGGACCTGCCGCAGATGCTGCGCACGTTCGGCCGCATGATGTCGAAGATGCGCGGCATGGCGAGCGATTTCCGCCAGCAGTTCGACGAGGCGCTGCGCGAAGCGGACCTCGAGGACGTCAAGAAGACGATCGGCGAGGCGCAGAAGCTCAATCCGCTGAACACCATTCGCGAGGCGGTCAATCCGCTGCGCCAGATGGGCGACGAGATCAAGGCGGACCTGCAGAAGTCGACGAGTTCCGTCTCCTCGGCAACGCCCGCGGCCGTGCCGGCCGAAAGCGTCACCGGCAGCACGCCGGTCGCCGTACCTTCCGAAGCGCAGAAGCCTCCCTCGGCCGAGCCCGTTGCCGCCGTTCCGCTGAAGGCGGGGCCGACCAGGAAGACGGCGACGAAAAAGCCTGCCGAGGGCACTGACAAGGCGGCAAAGCCGCGCAAGGCGCCCGCCAAGGCCGAGGGCGGCGTCAAGGCCGCCGGCGAGAAGAAGGCCGCGCCCGCCAGGGCCAGGACTGCAAAGACCAAGAAGGGCGACGCATGAGCGGCGACATCGAAGACAAGCCCCAGCCGCTCATCGAGCACCTGATCGAGCTTCGCCAGCGCCTGCTGTGGGCCGTCGGGGCGTTCTTCGTCGCCTTCCTCGTCTGCTTCTATTTCGCCAAGCAGCTGTTCAACCTGCTCGTCCTGCCGTTCAAATGGTCGGTGGAATGGGCGGGGCTCTCGCACCGCAATGTCGAGCTGATCTATACGGCGCCGCAGGAATTCTTCTTCACGCAGATCAAGGTCGCCATGTTCGGCGCGCTGGTCATCGCGTTTCCGGTCATCGCCCAGCAGGTCTACAAGTTCGTCGCGCCCGGCCTCTACAAGAACGAGCGCGCCGCCTTCCTGCCGTTCCTGATCGCCTCGCCGATCCTCTTCCTCATCGGCGCCGCGCTGGTCTATTTCTTCTTCACGCCCATGGTCATGTGGTTCTTCCTGGCCATGGAGCAGGGCGGCGGCGAGGGACAGGTCTCGATCCAGCTCCTGCCGAAGGTGTCCGAATATCTCAGCCTCATCATGTCGCTGATCTTCGCCTTCGGCCTCGTCTTCCAGCTCCCGGTGGTTTCCTCGCTCCTGGTGCGGGCCGGCTTCATCGATTCGAAGGTGCTTGCCGACAAGCGCAAATACGCGATCGTCATCGCCTTCGTGGTCGCCGCCGTGCTGACGCCGCCCGATCCGGTTTCCCAGATCGGCCTTGCACTGCCGGCCATCCTTCTCTACGAGATTTCCATCTATACGGCCCGACTCATCGAACGGCAGCGGGCGAGCGCCTCGAACGCGCAGGATGCGGAGAACGAGGTCGTTGCAACGCCGGAAGAGGCCGACAAGGCCTGATCTTCGGCGTTGCCGCACTGTGCTGCCGGGCGCGGGTGGGCCTCAATCCACGGAACGCCTGGAACGACAATGCTTGATATCAAATGGATCCGCGACAACGCCGCCGCTCTCGACGCCGCCCTGGCAAAGCGCGGCGCCAGCCCCCTGGCCCAGGCCCTCATCGATCTCGACGAGAAGCGCCGCAGCGTCATCCAGAAGGCGCAGGACATGCAGTCGCGCCGCAACGCCGCCTCCAAGGAGATCGGCGCGGCGATGGCGGCGAAGAACAGCGAACTTGCCGACAGGCTGAAGGCCGAGGTCTCGGCCATCAAGGACCAGCTTCCCGCGGCGGAAGAGGAAGAGCGCCAGGTCACCGCCGAGCTCAACGACGCCCTGTCGCGCATCCCGAACATCCCGCTCGACGACGTGCCGGTCGGTACGGACGAGACCGGCAATGTGGAAAAGCTGAAATGGGGCGAAAAGCCCGGCTGGAACCACAAGGCGCTGGAGCACTACGAGATCGGCGAAGCCCTCGGCTACATGGATTTCGAGGCCGCGGCGAAGATCGCCGGCTCGCGCTTCACTGTGCTGAAGGGCCAGCTCGCGCGCCTCGAACGCGCCCTCGGCCAGTTCATGATCGACGTGCATACCGGCGAGCATGGCTATACGGAAGTGCATGCGCCGCTGCTGGTGCGCGACGACGCCATGTTCGGCACCGGCCAGTTGCCGAAATTCTCCGAGGACCTGTTCCGCACCACGGACGGCCGCTGGCTGATCCCGACCGCGGAGGTCTCGCTCACCAACCTCGTGCGCGAGGATATCCTCGACCAGGAGAAGCTGCCGCTGCGCTTTACCGCGCTGACGCCGTGCTTCCGCTCGGAAGCCGGTTCGGCCGGCCGCGACACGCGCGGCATGCTGCGCCAGCACCAGTTCATGAAGTGCGAGCTCGTCTCGATCACCGATGCGGAAAGCTCGATCGACGAGCACGAGCGCATGACGGCCTGCGCCGAGGAGATCCTGAAGCGCCTCGGCCTGCACTATCGCATCATGACGCTGTGCACCGGCGACATGGGGTTCGGCGCCCGCAAGACCTACGACCTCGAAGTCTGGCTGCCGGGACAGGACACGTTCCGCGAGATCTCATCCTGCTCGGTCTGCGGCGATTTCCAGGCGCGCCGCATGAACGCGCGCTACCGCGGCAAGGACGACAAGGCGACGAAGTTCGTGCACACGCTGAACGGCTCGGGAACGGCCGTCGGCCGCGCGCTGATCGCCGTCATGGAGAACTACCTCAACGAGGACGGCTCGGTCACCGTGCCGGACGTGCTGCTGCCCTATATGGGCGGCCTGAAGAAGATCGAGAAGGCCGCCTGAGGCGGAAGGCGGAGACGAGATGCGCATTCTTCTGACGAACGACGATGGTATCCACGCCGAGGGCCTCGCGGCCCTCGAACGGATCGCGCGCGAACTGACGGACGACGTCTGGATCGTCGCGCCCGAGACGGACCAGAGCGGCCTTGCCCATTCGCTGACGCTCTCCGAGCCGCTGCGCCTCAGGAAGATCGACGACAAGCGCTACGCGCTGCGCGGCACGCCGACGGACTGCGTCATCATGGGCGTGCGCGAAGTGCTCGACGAGAAGCCGGACCTCGTGCTGTCGGGCGTCAATGTCGGGGCCAACATGGCCGACGACGTCACCTATTCGGGCACGATCGCCGGCGCGATCGAGGGCACGCTGCAGGGCATCAAGTCCATGGCGCTGAGCCAGGCCTACAACCATGCCGGCGGCCGCGTCGTGCCGTGGGAGGTCGCCGAAAGCTTCGCGCCGAAGCTGATCCGCCAGTTGATGGATGTCGAGCTGCCGGACTGGACCTTCTTCAACATCAATTTCCCGAACTGCGCGCCTGCGGAGCTCAACGGCGTCGAGGTCACCAGCCAGGGCAAGCTCGATTTCGGCCTGACGATCGACGAGCGCATGGACGGCCGCGGCTACCCCTATTACTGGCTGCGCTTCGGCGAGCGGAAGGGCGATTTCCGCGCCGGAACGGATATCCATGCAGTGAAGAACCACAAGATCTCCGTGACGCCGCTCAAGCTCGACCTCACGGACTATACGGTGCTGGACCGCGTGCAGCGCGTGCTCAACGGCGAGGATGCGGATTGAACACGGGACGGGTGATCGAGAAAGAGGGTTTTGCCGCGCTGGCCCTGCGCCTGCGCGGCCAGGGCATCAACAATCTCGACCTGCTGACCGCCGTGGAGCAGACGCCGCGCACGCTTTTCGTGCCGCCGCAATTTGCCGGCGAGGCCTATTCGCGCCGGGTCCTGCCGCTCGACTGCGGGTCCTTCATGGAGGGGATCGACCTTTCCGTGCGGCTCCTGCACCTCCTGAACCTCAAGGCCGGCCAGCGCATCCTCGAGGTCGGCACCGGCTCCGGCTTCACCGCCGCGGTCATGGGACGCCTGACGGAGCGCGTGCTCACCGTAGACCGCTACCGCACGCTCGCCACCAATGCGCAGCAATCCATCGAGAAGGCCGGCATCCGCAATGTCATCGTGCGCCAGGCCGATGGCAGCAACGGCATGCCGGGCGAGGGCACCTTCGACCGCATCCTCGTCACCGCCGCCTTTCCGGCCCTGCCGCGCTTCTTCGCCGAGCAACTGGTGTCCGGCGGCATGCTGATCGCCCCCGTGATGGTCAGCGAAACCGAATGTCGCATGCTGAAGCTGGTCAAGACCGGCAGCCGCTTCGATCGTGAGGACCTTTTCGAGGTGCCCTACCTGCCGATCGTTCCCCAGATGGCGCAGGCCCTCTGATCCACTTCCATAAACCGTTTCTTCTCGTCCGCCAGGCGAACGCCCGCTGAGTCTTTCGGCATTTTTGCCGGAAAACCAGCGCATCCGTCCTGCGCGGCTGCTCGTTTCGCGCGAATTCCTCATGTGAATACAGCGCGTTAACCTTTTGTTAACCAGCGCAAGCTTCGCGCAAGCTTCGGGGCGTAGGCCGGTAGCGAAGCAGAAACTTCCACGCAGGACGCCGGTTTTCCAAGGGTGCGGCCGTTCCGATGGAGAGGGAAATGCACGTCTCGAACAGGATCGCCAGCAGCTCGACCAGCGACAGCCTCGCCTATCTCGCGACCAAGGCTGCGGGCAAGGTTGCCGAAGACAATGCGGAGACCGGCTCGACCGCGCAGTTGGCCGGCGGCAGCTACGATCCCTCCGCCCATGTCGGTCTTTCGGTCGATGCCCTGCTCGTCCTCAGCGTCGCCAAGGAAGAGACGGCTTACAGTCAGCCGGCGCTTACCGAGGCCGAGCGCGCGAACCTTGATACGGCAGCGCTGGAAAAGCGCGAATATACGGCCTTCGGCCACTTCCTGGAGGAGGGCGACCGCAAGGCCTATTACCGTGCCTATATCGAATATTTCGACAGCATGTCGGCCGAGGACCAGCGCAGCGCCCGCTATGCCGGCACGCGCGAGCCTGCCGTCGCCGCGCTCCGCGCCATCGCCTACAATGAGAGCGCCCTCGACATGACGGCGCCCGACGCCGCCCTCGAAAACGTGACGGCCGCCGACGACAGGGCGACCCGGCGTGCGACGCCCATCTCCGCGATCTTCCAGCCGAGCCAGGCGGATTTCGAGAACGCCGCCCGCGTCGTCACCAGCCGCATCTCGCGCGCCGACACCATGTACGCGACCGGCTTCTGAGCCGCCTCCATGCCTCTTCCGCCACGGTGCGGATGCGCCATGGTTATCAATTCATCAAAAAAACAATGCGGATAGGCCTGCTTTAACCGGGCAGTAACTCTAACGCGCTTTAATCGGTCCTCATCAAGTAGCGTACCGATTGGGTAGTCACATGCGTAAGAGTGTATCGCCGAGTTTTGCCAGGACCGCGACCCGCCTCGTGGTTGCCGCCTTGCTGGCCAGCGTCGCGACCGGGTGCAGCTCGGACGTGTCCCGCTTTGGCGGCCTCTTCTCCTCCTCCGGTCAGGATAACATCACGACGAGCTCGGTCCCGCGCCGCACGCTGCTCGGCGGCAATCCGGTCCCGCGCGGCAATGTCGGCAACGGCCAGCAGTTCGCGACGGCCGACCAGCTCGGGTCGCGCGAGGAAGCGCTCAACCAGCCGTTCCCCGATCAGGGCGCCGTTTCCTACGATCCGATCAACACCGCGACCACCGGCGGCTCCGGCACGCGGCTGGCGACGACGCCGATGAGCGTGCAGCGCGGCGAGCTTGCCGACCCGACCGCCGGCGCCCGCCAGGCCGCCGAGCGCGAGGTCGCCCTCGGCCAGCAGCTTCCCGAACGCAAGGCGAAGGCCATCGCGGAGGGTGCCGACACCCTGACGACGTCGACCGTCAACAAGGGTAAGGCCGGCTGGTCGACGGCGAATGCGCCGGTCGTCATGCTGCGCCAGGGCGAAAGCGTGAAGACGCTCGCCAACCGTTATGGCGTGCCGGAAAAGGAAATCCTCGCTGCCAACAACCTCAAGCGCGCGTCGGATGCCGAGCCCGGCCAGAAGATCGTCATCCCGACCTTCAGCACCACGGCAAGCGCCGCCAAGGCCTCGACCGACAGCACGCTCAAGGTCGACAACAAGCTGCCGACGCCCGAGCGCAAGGGCGAGCAGAATGTCGCCATCCTGCCCACCACGTCCAGCCGTGAGAAGCTGAAGTCGGAAAGCGGCCAGACGAGTTCGAACGTCGCCGATGCCGGCGAAGGCAAGGGCAAGGGCAGCTATGAAGTGCAGCCGGGCGATTCGCTCGCCAAGATCGCCCGCAGCAACGGCGTCTCCGTCGATGCGCTGAAGAAGGCGAACGGGCTGACGACCGCATCGATCCGCATCGGCCAGAACCTCGTCATCCCGGCCGGCGGCAGCGTGGCCGCGGCTGAGACGACGACCGACAAGACGGTGACCGCATCGGTTCCGGCCAAGAAGGAAAAGGCCGTCGAGACGGCGGAGAAGAAGCCGGAAGCCTACAAGGCGCCGGTGAAGACCGTCTCGGTCACGGAAGTGGCGGAAAAGTCCGATGTCACGGACGAAGCGCCCGAATCGACCGGCATCGGCAAGTATCGCTGGCCGGTGCGCGGCGCGGTCATCGCCGGCTACGGCGCGAATGTCGAAGGCAACCGCAACGACGGCATCGACATTTCCGTCCCCGAGGGCACGCCGATCAAGGCCGCAGAGAACGGCGTGGTCATCTATGCCGGCTCCAGCCTGAAGGAACTCGGCAACGCCGTCCTCGTGCGCCATGACGACGGCACGGTCACGGTCTACGGCCATGCCGGCGAACTCAACGTCCAGCGCGGCCAGAAGATCCAGCGCGGCCAGACCGTCGCCACCTCCGGCATGAGCGGCAACGCCACCCGTCCGAAGGTTCACTTCGAAGTGCGCAAGAACGCCACCCCGGTCAACCCGATGACCTTCCTGGAATAGGGACGATCGTCCGCGAGAAAAACAGAAAGGCCCGGCTCGACCGGGCCTTTCTGTTTCCGACAATGCCGTCCGACCTCTCCTCCGTCACGTTCGGGCCTGCCGACCATCCGCCCAAGGGTAAGTCGCGGATGTGGACCCTCGGCTCAAGGCCGAGGATGACGTTGGGGGTGGGGCGCCTCGGGTTGCCGACAAAGGCACGGAACCGCTCCTTCGTCATGGTCGGGCTTGACCCGACCATCCATGCCGCAGGCACGTCGGTTGATCCTTGGCGAAGGCCGAGGGTGACGGTCGAGGATGAGCGGCAGACGGAGGCCCGGCTCGCTGCCTTTCTCATTTGACGAGCGGCTTGCCCAGCCTGCCTGCAAGGTCCTGCACATATTGCCAGGCGACGCGGCCGGAGCGGGAGCCGCGGGTCGTCGACCATTCCAGCGCCTCGGCGTGCAACTGCTCTGCCGGGATGTCGAGGTCGAAATGCCGCGCATAGCCGTCGATCATTTCGAGATAGTCGGCCTGGCTGCACTTGTAGAAGCCGAGCCAGAGGCCGAAGCGGTCGGAGAGCGAGACCTTCTCCTCCACCGCCTCCGACGGGTTGATCGCCGTCGACTGCTCGTTCTCCATCATGTCGCGCGGCAGGAGATGCCGGCGGTTGGAGGTGGCGTAGAGCAGCACATTGTCCGGACGGCCTTCCACGCCCCCGTCGAGCGCCGCCTTCAGCGACTTGTAGGACGTGTCATCATGGTCGAAGGACAGGTCGTCGCAGAAGATGATGACCGGGCAGGGTGCTTCCTTGAGGATGTCCATCAAGGCCGGCAGCGTGGCAATGTCCTCGCGGTGCACCTCCACCAGCTTCAGCCCGCTTCCCGCCTCCTTGGCGGCCAGCGCGTGGACGGATTTGACCAGCGACGACTTGCCCATGCCGCGCGCGCCCCACAGCAGCACGTTGTTGGCGGGCAGGCCGCGGGCAAAGCGCAGCGTGTTGTCGACGAGGATGTCGCGGACATGGTCGACGCCGCGGATCAGGTCGATCTCGATGCGGTTCGGCCGCCTGACCGGCTGGAGGTGCTGGCGGGCCGGCGACCAGACGAACACCTCCGCGGCATTCCAGTCGTTGACGGCGGGGGCGGGGCCGGCGAGGCGTTCCAGCGCGGCGTTGATGCGGCCGATTTCGGCGAGCAAGAGCTTGACGTGATCTTCCTGCAATTTCTTTCTCCTCATGCGTCCCTGCCGGGTAGCATGCGGCGCCGGGTCGCGAAAAGGGGGAAAGCGCTTGAAAACAGGCCGCTTCGCAAGGTCGTGTGTTGCATTCAAGGCCCGCTTGCCTATATTCCGGCAACCGAAACGGCCCCGCAGGCCGCACGAATTCACGATTTCAAGGAGTAGTTGATGTTCATTACCGAGGCCTTCGCGCAGACGGCACCCGGCGGGGCAGGCGGCGCAGACATTCTCATGTCGGTCCTGCCGTTCCTGTTGATCTTCGTGGTGATGTATTTCCTCATCATCCGCCCGCAGCGCGCTGCCATGAAGCGTCGCGATGAGCTTCTGAAGAACATCCGCCGCGGCGACCAGGTCGTCACCGGCGGCGGCATCGTCGGCAAGGTCACCAAGGTCGTCGACGACAACGAACTCGAAGTCGAGATCGCCGAAGGCATCAAGATCCGCGTCGTGCGCAGCGGCGTCAGCGAAGTCCGCGTCAAGGGCGAGCCCGTCAAGGAATGACTTGGCCTGCCGCCTGGCCGGGCTGATCCCCGGCCGGACGGCCCGACTGGTTTTCAGCCGGCGGCGCGCCGGATTAGTCGAGATCGCGATGCAGCCATCCGCCCGCTGGAAGACCTTTTCCCTCTGGCTCGTCCTTGCGGCGAGCCTTCTTGTCCTTCTGCCGAGCCTTCTGCCTGCCCGCCTCACCGCAGGCCTTCCCGGCTGGATGACGGACCACCGCCTCGTTCCCGGCCTCGACCTCACCGGCGGCTCCCGCCTCGTGCTGGAGATCTCGCGCAGCGACATCGCCGCCGAGCACCTGCGCGCCGCCGTCGAGACCATCGGCAACACCCTGCGCGCCGCGCGCATTCCCCACAGCGACCTCAACGGCGCGGAAGACACGATCGACGTCACCGTGACGGCGCCCGACCGTCTCGACGCGGCCCGCACCGCGCTCACCGGCCTCGGCCTCGGCGCGCTCAGCGAGCCGGAAAGCGGCAAGTTCCGCATCGTGCTTGCCGCCGATGCCGTGGACAGCGCCGCAAGCGCGGCTTCGCTCGGCGCCGTCGATGCGGTGCGTCGCCGCGTCGAGAGCCTCGACATTCCCGAACTCCTCGTCGGGCGCGGCGAGCATGACCGCATCGTCGTCGCCATGCCGGGCCTCACCGACCCGCAGCGCGTCAAGGACATGCTGGCGACGGTCGGCAAGCTTTCCGCCCGCCTCGTCGACGACGGCGTGCCGGTCGACACGGCCATCGAGGACGGCGTGCCGGCAGGCTCCGAAGTGCTCTACTCCACCGGCGAGCCGCCGGTCGGCTATGTCGTGCGGCAGGACGATCTCTTCACCGCCGTGGATGTCGCCTCGGCCGAGCCTGCGGCCAATGACGAGCCCTTCATCGAATTCGTGCTGAAGGCGGATGCCGCCGAACGGCTTGCCGCCTTCACGCGGGAGAACAGCGGGCGCACCATCGCCATCCTGCTCGACGGCCAGGTGATCTCGACCTCGCGCATCCAGGGCGCCATCACCGACGGCGTCGGCCGCCTTTCCGGCGATTTCGACGCGCAAGGGGCGGCGAACCTCGCGCGCATCATCGCCAGCGGCCCGCTGCCCGCCCCGCTCACCATCATCGAGGAGCGCTCGATCGAGCCGGCGCTCGGCACGACCTCCGGCACGACGGTCATCATCGCGCTCACCGTCGCCATCGTCGCCGTCGTTGCCTTCATGACCTTCTTCTACGGCGTGCTCGGCGTCATCGCCTCCTTGTCGCTGGCCTTCGCCATGGTCCTCTCCTTCGCGGTGCTGGCGCTTGTCGGCGCGCCGGTCTCGCTGTCGATGATCGCAGGCATGGTGCTGACCGTCGGCATCACGGTCGATGCCAGCGTACTGATCTTCGAGCGCATCCGCGAGGAGGTTAAGGGCGGACGGGAGCTCTCCCGGTCGGTCTTGATCGGCTTCCGCCGTGCCCGTGCCACGGTGCTCGATGCCTCCGTCACCATGTTCATCGCCATCGCGGTGCTCTTCCTGCTTTCGGCAGCTCCCGTGCGCGCCTTCGCGCTTGCCGTCGGCATCGGCCTTTTCGCGACGCTCATCACCACCTTCACGCTGACGCGCCGCCTTGTCACCGTCTGGCTCAACCGCAGCCACGCGACGCACCTGCCGAAGGGCGTGCGCACCGGCCTCTTCGACCGCCTCAACCTGCGCTTCATGGCGGTGCGCAACGGCGTCTTCCTGCTGACGGCGGTGCTTTCGCTCGCCATTGCCGGCCTGCTCGTCGCCGGCAAGCTCAAGCTCGGCATCGATTTTACCGGCGGCGCGGCGCTGGAAGTGCAGGCGAAGGCCGGCAATGCCGATCTCGACGACATCACCGCCCGCCTGAACGATGCCGGCGTGGACGTGCTGACCGTCACGAAACGACGCGACGCGCGCCATGCGCTGGTGCGGCTGACATCGGCGGGCGAGGGCGAGAACGCCGAGCAGACCTCCGTGCTGGTCGCCCGCGGCGAGCTGGAGGACGATTACGACTTCCGCCGCGTCGAGGTGGTCGGCCCGGCGATTTCCGGCGAACTGATCGACACGGCGACGCTCGGCTTCGTCGTCGGCCTGCTTGCGCTGGTCGCCTATATCTGGATCCGCTTCGAATGGCATTTCGCCATCGGCGCGATCATCGCGCTGGCGCATGACGTGTTCTTCACGCTCGGCTTCCTGGCGCTGGCCAAGATCGAGTTCAACGTGACCGCCGTCGCCGCGCTGCTGACGGTCGCCGGCTATTCGCTGAACGACACGATGGTCGTCTACGATCGCATCCGCGAGAATCTCCGGCATTTCAAGCAGATGCCGCTGCCGATCCTGATCGACGACGCGATCAACCGCACGCTGTCGCGCACCGTGCTGACATCGGCGACCACGCTGATCGCGCTGGCCGCGCTCGCGCTCTTCGGCGGCGAGGCGATCGGCACCTTCGCGCTGACGCTGCTCTTTGGGGTGGCGATCGGCACCATATCCTCTATCTACATTGCCGGACCGATCCTCATCCTGTTCCGCCTGCAGCCGGAGCGCTACCGCCCGGGCAAGGGCGGCAAGGGGCCGGTCACGGAGGCGACGGGAGCCAATGGCTAAAGGCATCGAAATCCGGGAGGCGCATTTCCCCGGGCGTGCGCCGATCGACGCATATGGCAATGGCGGTTTCCGCTTCGCCGACATGTCGCATCGCGGTTCCATCCTCTGCCTGCCCTCGGGCATCCACGGCTGGGACAAGGAGGAGGGCACGCCGCTGACGGTGGCCGACCTCCAGCGCGTGCTGGACGAGGCCGGCGAGATCGAGGTGCTGCTCGTCGGCACCGGCAGGGAGATCCGTCCGCTCTCGGCCGAGATCAAGGCGGCCCTCACGGAGCGCAAGGTCCGCTCCGACCCGATGAGCACGGGCGCCGCCGTGCGCACGTTCAATGTCATGCTCGCCGAGAGCCGGGCCGTCGCCGCCGCGCTCATCGCGGTATGATACGGAAAACGGTATTCTCGACGTGACCGATACGCGGCAAGCCCATTACGCGCACTGTCTGACGATGCTTCGCGAGACCGATCGCGACCGCTATCTCGCCTGCCTGCTGGCCCCGGCGGAAAAGCGTGGCGCGCTCGCCGCGCTCTACGCCTTCAATGCCGAGATCGCCCGCGTGCGCGACGTGGTGCGCGAGGCGCTGCCCGGCGAGATCCGCCTGCAATGGTGGCGCGACGTGCTGGACGGCACCGCCGAGGGCGACGCCATGGCCAACCCGCTCGCCGCGGGCCTGATGGCCTGCGTCGAGGAGCATCGGTTGCCCGTCGCCGTGCTGACGGACATGACCGAGGCGCGCATCTTCGACGTCTACAACGATCCGATGGAAAGCCGGGCGGCATTCGAAGGTTATGCCGGCGAAACCGCCTCGGCGCTGATCCAGCTCGCAAGCCTCATCCTCGATCCGGCAGGGGCGCCTGCATCGGCCGAGGCCGCCGGCCATGCCGGCGTGGCGCAGACCGTTGCGGGCACCCTCCTGATGCTGCCGATCCACCGGCGGCGCGGCCAGGTCTACCTGCCGGCCGATCTTCTCGCCGCCACGGGCCTGACGCCGGAAGCCCTGCTCGCCGGCAACGACGCGGCCGCGGCCGCGCGCGCGGTGGATGCCTTCGTCGGCCTCGGCCGGGAGCATCTCGCCAAGGCGCGGGCCGCAGGCGGCATTTCACCGGCCAATCGACCGGCCTTTTTGCCGGTCGCCCTCGTTTCGCCTATACTGGATGCAGTGGAGAAGGCCGGCGCGGCGGCACTGGAGCGTTCCCTCCAGCCCGCCCAGTGGCGGCGGCAGTGGTGGATGTGGCGGGCGCTGCGCCGCGGCCCGTTCTAAGGCGCGTCGCGATCCTTCGGACTTGTTGCCCGCTCAGGCACCTGGCAGGACGCAAAACTGGCGCAAGCCTTGTCCGCTACAGCGACAGGACGTTTTTCGGGAGGAGTCGCGCCGATGCTCTGGACCATCACCATCGTCTGCCTGCTTTTGGCCGGCCTCGTCTTCCGCCAGGTGTTTCGCCGGGAGGAGGAGCAGGAGATGGCCGGCGAGGATGCCGGGCTTGCGATCCTCGAATTCGGCCGGGCCTTCCCCGACGAGGCGATCCGCGAGGTCATCACCACGGCGGACGGCCGCACGGTGTTCCTGCGCCTGCACGACGGCAAGGCCGGCTGCATGCATGCTCATGGCCACCACTATTCCTGCCACCGGATCGAACCCGGCACCGTGCGCGTCGAAAGCGCCGGCCCGAAGCGCCTCACCGTGAAATTCGCCAATGCCGCCTTCGAGGGCGGCGTCTTCGAGTTCCGCGACGAGCGGGAGGCCGCGGAGGTTTCCCTCTGGCTGCTCGGCAGCTTCATGCCGGCGGTGGCCGGGCTTGGACCGGAGGCCGCAGGCCGACCGGTTTGAAGGCAGGGCAATCGCATATGGCACGTCGTTGCGGTTTTGCCTTCTCCCCGCGGGGAGAAGGCGGCCCGAAGGGCCGGATGAGGGAGCGCGTGCCATCTTTCGCCACTGCCGCGATGTTCTGCCCGCGCGGGAGGGGCAGGAGGCGCGCTCCGGGCCTTATATGCATATCCTGATCTCGAAGGTGAGGCGGCAGCCACGCCCGGCCGGGAATCAGCGGCCGAGCCAGCGGGCGCAGTCTTCGAGCGCGCGGGCGGCCGTCGCCTGCTTCTTGGCGAGGGCCTTGTCCTTGCCGCGGAACCGCTTCATGCCTTCCGGCTTCGTCACCGTGCCCGGCTCCAGCGGCGGGAACAGGCCGAAATTGATGTTCATCGGCTGGAAGGAGCGTTTGCCCGGCTCGTCGTCCGAAACGATGTGGCCGCCGGTGATGTGGCCGAGCAGCGAGCCGAAGGCCGTGGTTTCCGGCGGCAGCGACGGCGTTTCGCCGCGCCGTTCGGCAACCGCGAAGCGGCCGGCGAGCAGGCCGATGCTGGCGCTCTCCACATAGCCCTCGCAACCGGTGATCTGACCGGCGAAACGCAGGCCCGGGCGGCCCTTCAGCGTCAGCGAGCGGTCAAGCAGCGTCGGCGAGTTGATGTAGGTGTTGCGGTGCAGGCCGCCGAGGCGGGCGAATTCCGCATTCTGGAGGCCGGGGATCAGGCGGAAGATCTCTGCCTGCGCGCCGTATTTCAGCTTCGTCTGGAAGCCGACCATGTTGTAGAGCGTGCCGAGCGCATTGTCCTGCCGCAACTGCACGACGGCATAGGGCTTGACCGTCGGATTGTGCGCATTGGTGAGGCCCATCGGCTTCATCGGCCCGTGGCGCAGCGTCTCGCGGCCGCGCTCCGCCATCACCTCGATCGGCAGGCAGCCGTCGAAATAGGGCGTGCCTTCCCATTCCTTGAAGCCCGTCGTGTCGCCGGCAATCAGGGCGTCGATGAAGGCATTGTACTGCGCCTCGTCCATCGGGCAGTTGATGTAGTCCTTGCCCGTGCCGCCGGGGCCGACCTTGTCGTAGCGCGACTGGAACCAGCAGATGTCCATGTCGACGCTGGCCGTGTGCACGATCGGCGCGATGGCATCGAAGAAGGCGAGCGAATCGGCGCCGGTGCGTTCCTGGATCGCCGCGGCGAGCGAGGGGGCGGTGAGCGGCCCGGTGGCGATGATCGCCTGGTCCCAAGCATCGGGCGGCAGGCCGGTGACTTCCTCGCGCGTGATGGTGATCAGCGGGTGGCTTTCGAGCGCGGCGGTGACGGCGGCGGAAAAACCGTCGCGGTCGACGGCGAGCGCGCCGCCGGCCGGCACCTGGCTGGCATCGGCCGCGCGCATGATCAGCGAACCGGCGAGCCGCATTTCGGCGTGCAGCACGCCGACGGCATTGCTGGTCGCGTCGTCCGAGCGGAAGGAGTTGGAACAGACGAGCTCGGCAAGGCCGTCCGTCTTGTGGGCATCCGTGCCGCGCACGCCGCGCATTTCATGCAGGATGACGGGGACGCCGTTTTCGGCGATCTGCCAGGCGGCTTCCGAGCCGGCAAGGCCGCCGCCGATGACGTGGATGGGAGCGAGGGAGGAGGTCTGTGTCATGGGCGGTTCGTTACCATGCCCGCGGGCTGCTTTCCATCACGGAGATGCAAAAGCCCGAATCAAAAACGGCACCGGATGGTGCCGTTTGAAGCGTCCCTCGCGCGTCGCCGTTTCCGGCCGCAGCGGCGGAAACCGGCTATGTCTTAGCGGAAGGAACGGGCTGCGATGTCGCGGATGTCGTAACGGGTCAGGCCGATGTCGGACAGCGTGTGGTTCGACAGGTTGCCCAGTTCGTTCATCGTGCGGCGGTAGGAAATCCAGTTCTTTGCAATGCGGATCGGGTTCATGGTCATCTCCTCGAAGGGTTGGCCGGGAGGTCTGTCTCACCGGTGTGTGAGCTCTATATAGGCGATGCCCTTGTTAATGTGCAGTGCAAAGAAAATGCAGCTGCTATGCATTTGTGCAATAAGACGATCACCAATCGGGCAGATGGATCGCCTGCAGGCAAAATGGGCAGAAAATGCCGCCATTCCAGGCAGATAGAAAAAACACTTGTCGGCGGAGGGGCGGCCCTTCATGTCGCGGAAGGAAAATCGCGACATTGTGCGGCGCAAAAAGACGCGCAAACGAAAACGCCCTCCGATGGGAACCGGAGGGCGTTCGAAACGGGACCGTTAAAGGTCGTTCGGCTTAGTTGGTGGCCTTGCGGGCGATGTACGGGATATCGCTGCGGCCGATGCCGAGGTCGCGCAGTTCACGGTCGCTCATGCGGCCGAGTTCGTTGACGGTCTGACGGTACTTGCGCCAGTTGTTGAAAGAGCGTGCCAGGTTCATGTTCTTACCCCTTTCTTGGGCTTCCTGCTGGGCGGCCGCTCGTCCTTGGCGCCGCCCCGATCTGATGATTTGAAATATACGCTGCGCTGCCGAAAAGAACAGCGCTGTTACAGCACGGCACCTATGCGTTTTGAGCATGTCAAGCAGAAATTTTGACAAAATTCAGGCCAAATTCCGGGCGTTCGGCCACAAAGGTTAAGGCCGCTATGCATCACTGGTTGGGTGCGGTGCAAAAGAAACAACGCCCGCAGGGGGAGGAGATCCGGCGGGCGTTGCTGATATCGATTGGCAGCCTGGGAGGAGGGAGGGCCGCCAATCCTGTCGGGGACGTTGGGAGGAGGAGATCGTCGCCCGACCGATGGGATCTATATAGACCGTGAGAGCCGTGCGCGGAAGCGCAGGATGGGAATGGCACCCATGCGTATAGTGCATGCGTCATGCGGCGCAACAGGGTTCTTTGCCCAGGCTTTGGGCAGAATGGCGGATCATCTGGGGTGTTTGGCCGCTTTGGCGCGGCCTGCCATGCGTCTTGCGCAAATAATAACGCCCGCTGGGGGAGGAGGTCCAGCGGGCGTCACTAAGATTGATTGGCAACTGGGAGGAGGAGTGTTGCCAATCGTATCGAAACGACACTGGGAGGAGGAGTGCGTCGTTCCGAATTCCTGTCGATCCCGTTTCCGGGGCTCGGGTCATTCGGCATCATGCCGGGCGTTCGACCAGTCCGCCTTTCCCGTTTCTCTGTCGCCTTACGTTACGCGGCGCCTTGATGTGCGGGCCGGATCGCTTCTGATCCGATGTCTGAACTATAGACCCGGCCGTCGATTTTGTGCAGTGCAATATGAGCATGGATGATATGCGCCATCTGCATGTCCGAAATCACCGGGCCGAACGGCCTTTCGAGGCCATTTTTATCAGGCCTTTCCTTGTTTTCCGTTAATCTTGGTGGCCGCAGGCCCGTCTTCAAGGGCGAGAAGAGCGAATAAATGCCCTTTTTGCGAATTTTTGCTCCGATTGCGAATTTCCGGCTGATCTGTATCGTTCCTGTTGACAAAGCCCGAATCGGCGTGAACCACGGGCATTTTCCGAACGGAGCGGGAACGGATGTACAGAGGCAGGCTGGAGCGCGACCTCAAACACTGGACGGCACAGGGCCTGCTCGACGCCCCGACGGCCGGGCGCCTGCTGCAGGAGTATGATTCTCGCCCCAGTTCCTTCAGCCTCGGCCGCGTGCTGATGATCATCGCGGCGCTGCTCGTCGCCGCTGCGGTGCTGCTGCTCGTCGCGGCCAACTGGGAGGCCATCCCGCGGATCGTGCGGCTCGTCGGCATCGTCGGCCTGATCTGGGGCGCCTATCTCGGCGGCGCGGTTCTGATCGCTCGCGGCGCGGAGCGGCTGGCGGCCGCCTTCCTCGTCTTCGGCACGCTCGCCTTCGGCGGCGCGATCGCGCTCGTCGGGCAGATGTACCATCTCTCCGGCGACACGTTCCAGGCGATGCTCGTCTGGTTCGCCGGCGCGGTCGCCGCCGCCGCGCTCTTCCGCTCCGGCGCCGTCACGGCCGTTGCCGGGTTCCTCGCCTTCGTCGTGTCCGGCGCGGACTGGACGTCGTCTTATAATGTCGACGAGACGGTGCTGCTCTGGCTGATGCCGCTGATGGCGGTGATCATCATCCTTCTGGTGCGTCATACCGGCGCGGCGCGGGTGCGGCATCTCGCCTATCTGCTGCTCGTCACCTGGCTTGCCTTTATCTATGGCGAATACCAGACGCCCGAGACCGCCATCGCGATCGCGGGGTTTGGCGCGGTCGCCTATCTCCTTGCCGCCGTGCCGCAATCGCCGCTCCATGCGCTCGCCCGCAGCGCCGGCGCCGCGCCGGCCTTCTATTCCTACCTGGTGCTGGTGGTCGGCCTTCTCGTGCTGCATGCCGAATTCGACGACATGGCGAACCGGCTGTTCCTCGGCATCGTCACGCTCGCCGCCGCCATTGCCGGCATCGCGCTGTCCGGCAAGGAGAACGGCGCCGTGCGTTACCTCGGCTATGCGACCTTCGCCGCCGAGACGCTCTATCTCGCCTCCGAGACGATCGGCTCGATCATCGGCACGTCCGGCTTCTTCCTGGTGTCCGGCCTGGTGGTGGCGCTGGTCGCCTGGGCCGTGATCGCGCTGGAGCGGCGCTTTTCCAGGGCTGAAACCAAGGCGGAGGCCTGACCATGACGACATCCCGCTTTTTCCGCGTCCCTCCGCTCGTCGCCGGCATCCTCGCCGCCGCGCTGCAGACCGCCGTGCTCGGCTACATGGTCGAAAGCCGCGCCTCGATCCTGCGCAGCGGCGCCGACATCAGGCTGAAGACACTGCCGGTCGATCCGCGCGATCTCCTGCGCGGTGACTACGTCATCCTGTCCTACCCGATCTCGACCATCCCGAAGGCCATCGTCACCGGCGAGGTGCCGAAGGCAAGCGGCCGCCAGCGCCTCGCCGTGCGGCTGAAGCCCGGCGCGGACGGCCTGTGGACGGCGAGCGAGGCGGGCTTCGGCGACCTTGCGCCGGAGGCGGGCAGCGTCATCCTGCGCACGCTGCCCTTCGACTACTATTCCGCCGGCGACGGCGGCCTGCCGGAAACCCTCTTCGTCAGCTATGGCCTGGAGCGCTACTATGTGCCGGAGGGCGAGGGCAGGGTGCTGGAGGACGCCCGCAACCAGGAGGAACTGGAGGTGGAGGCGCGCGTCGCGAAGGACGGCACGCCGCAGATCGCCAGGCTGGTTCTTCGGGGCGAGCCCGTCTACGATGAACCGCTCTATTGAGCGCGGCGCCCGAAAAACCCCGCATTTTTCCTTTGATCCGCCGGAAACGGGTGATATAGAGACGCCGCGCTCGGAAGGCGCCACGGTGCGCGGTTACGCTGCCCGTGGCATAGCGGTTTCTGAGACGCGGGTATGGTGAAATTGGTAGACACGCCAGATTTAGGTTCTGGTGCCGCAAGGCGTGGGAGTTCAAGTCTCTCTACCCGCACCAGAGCCACCAGACGTGGAAATGGAGGTTTCCGCGGCTGTTGGTGACCGCTGCATTATCCCTTAAATCGCCTGGGATTTAAGGGATAATGCAGCAGATTCTAGAGTATGACAGCGTTCTTTGCACGCAGTGAATGGCGCGCGGCGCTGTCGAGAGCGCCATTTTGCTTGCCAAAAGGCCACCGAATTCAGTAAAGCCACTGCCGGCAAATGGACCGGCGGGGTGTTCGCCATAACCGGCAGGCCGGTTTGAGCACCGCCAACTCGAAATGAAGGTTTGAACATGCAGGTTATCGAAACGCTCGCTGAAGGGCTGAAGCGCGAAATCAAGGTCGTCATCCCGGCCAAGGACATGGAAGCTCAGATGAACGAGCGTCTTGAAGACGCCAAGGGCCGTGTCCGCATCAACGGCTTCCGTCCGGGCAAGGTGCCCTTCGCCCATCTCAAGAAGATGTACGGCAAGTCCATCATGGCCGAACTCGTCAACGAGATCGTCCGCGACCGTCCGTCGGCCATCCTTTCCGAGCGCGGCGAAAAGTCCGCGACGCAGCCGGAAATCGCGATGACCGAGGACCAGGCCGAGGCTGAGAAGATCCTCGCCGGCCAGGCCGATTTCGAATTCACGCTCTCCTATGAAGTGATCCCGGCCATCGACCTCAAGGACAATTCCGGCATTGCCGTCACGCGCGAAGTGGTCGAAGTCGACGCCGCCGAAGTCGACGAGCAGATCCTCAAGATCGCCGAAAGCGCCCGTTCCTACGAGACGAAGAAGGGCAAGGCCGCCGACGGCGACCGCGTCACCATCGACTATCTCGGCAAGGTCGACGGCGTGCCGTTCGACGGCGGCAAGGACGAGGACGCGGAACTCGTTCTCGGCTCCAACCGTTTCATCCCCGGCTTCGAGGAGCAGCTCGTCGGCCTGAAGGCCGGCGACGAGAAGGTCATCACGGTCACTTTCCCCGCTGACTACCCGGCCGCCAACCTCGCCGGCAAGGAAGCCACCTTCGACATCAACGTCAAGGATGTCGCCGCCCCGGCAGACGTCGAGATCAACGACGAGCTTGCCAAGAAGCTCGGCCTCGAATCGGCCGACAAGCTGCGCGAGATCGTCCGCGGCCAGATCGAGAGCCAGTACGGCTCTGTCACCCGCCAGAAGGTCAAGCGCCAGATTCTCGACCAGCTCGACGAGATGTACAAGTTCGACACGCCGGAGCGCCTGGTCGAAGCCGAGTTCGAGAACATCTGGCGCCAGATCAACACGGACCTCCAGCAGTCCGGCAAGACCTTCGCTGACGAGGACACGACGGAAGAGGCTGCGCGCGAAGAATATCGCAAGCTTGCCGAACGCCGCGTCCGCCTCGGCCTCGTTCTCTCGGAAATCGGCGAGAAGGCCGGCGTCCAGGTGAGCGACGAGGAAATGCAGCAGTCGCTCTACCAGCAGCTCCGCCAGTTCCCGGGCCAGGAAAAGCAGATCCTCGAATACTTCCAGAAGACCCCGGGCGCTGCCGCATCGCTGCGCGCGCCGATCTTCGAAGAGAAGGTCGTCGACCACCTGCTCGGCGAGATCAAGGTGACGGACAAGACCGTCTCCAAGGACGAGCTGATGGCGGACGACGAGGCCGAAGGTTCCGAGAAGGAAACCAAGAAGGCCGCGCCGAAGAAGAAGGCTGCCGCCAAGGCCGAAGCCCAGGACGGTGAAGACGCCGCCCCGAAGAAGAAGGCCCCGGCCAAGAAGAAGGCCGCCGAAGGCGACGCCGAATAATCGGTCCGACCGGATATCATGCGAAGAGGCCGTCCTTCGGGGCGGCCTTTTTGTTTGGCGCGGTTAAGGCCGCGTCCCTGCTGTTCTCGCACCACCGTCCACGCAGCGGTTTCCGCCCGTGGGTTTTCAAAGAGCATCGGACGGCGCGCTGGAAGGGGCCGTGTCTGAATATATATGTATGGCGCCTTTCAGCGCCCCGTTCGGCGGTTTTTGCCCGCGACTTGGGTCCCTCTGCAAAGGCCGGGCCGGGCGGACGTTTCCCGTCGGTTTCCGGGAGAAGGCCGTTTTCCGTTTTTGCATCCGCCATCGCGCGCCTTGGCGACGGGGGACGGAAAGGCAAGCCTTTCCGGACGGTCTTCATCCCGGCGGACGATGCCGACGCATCCGCCAGACCAGCCCCCTTGTGTGCCGCACAGGCACGCCCGGCGCGCCGTTCGGGGCGTGAAACGGAAGGCTCGGTCCGACGCCCGCCGCTTCCCCCGTGTCGCCGGAGGGAGACCATTTTCCGCAAGCCCGGTGCGTGGGGTTCTGCGTCTTCCCCCCACGCCCCGCGCCGACCCCGCCTCGCCACGACGCCTCGCGGTGTATCCGCGGCGGGATGGAGGATTATAGGCATGGGTGGCGGGGGCGGGGAAAATGTTCGGCGGGAACGGGGATGAGAAGAGGGCGCGATGGAGGCCCGGATCCCCGAGGATCGCAGCGATCGTCTCAGGCAAAACTCTTCCGGCGCGGGGCGACGGCCTGGGTCTCGGTGACGGCGGGCAGGCTCTGCAGCACGCGCTTGGCCGGCAGGATGGCGATGGCCTCGGTGCCCTCGCGCAGCTTGGATTTCAGGATGAACTCGCCATTGTGCTTGGCGAGGATCGCCTGGACGATCGGCAGGCCGAGGCCGGTGCCTTGTTCGGCGCTCTTGATGGCGATGGAGCCCTGGCCGAAGGCCGAGAGCACGACGGGGATCTCTTCCTCGGGGATGCCGGGGCCGTTGTCCTTGATCGAGATGTACTGGCCGCCGCCGGCGGTCCAGCCGGCCTTGACGAAGATCTCGCCGCCCTGGGGCGTGAATTTCACGGCATTCGACAGGAGGTTCAGGATGACCTGGCGCAGCGCCTTCTCGTCCGCCCAGACGGCCGGCATGTCGCCTTCGACCTGCTCGGAAATGGCGATGTTCTTCGCCCGGGCGCGCAACTGCACCATGCCGATGCAGTCCTCGGCGATGTCGACGAGATGCACGCTGTCCTCCGACAGGTCGTATTTGCCCGCCTCGATGCGCGAGAGGTCGAGGATCTCGTTGATGAGGTTGAGCAGGTGCTGGCCGGAGCGGTGGATGTCGGAGGTGTATTCCTTGTAGACCGGGTTGTTGAGCGGCCCGAGCACTTCCGTCGACATGACCTCGGAGAAGCCGAGGATGGCGTTCAGCGGCGTGCGCAGCTCATGCGACATGGAGGCGAGGAAGCGGGATTTGGCAAGGTTCGCCTCTTCGGCGCGCCGGCGGGCCTCGTCCGACATGGACTTGGCCACTTCCAGCTCGGCGATCAGGTCGTCCTTCTCCGATTGCGAGGAGAGCAGTTGCGCGCTGGTGCGGTGCAGGCGGTTCGTCATGAAGATGAGGAAGATCAGCGCGGCGGAGATGATGGCCGCCATGCCGAAGGTCGCGGGGTCGGGGCGCAGCAGGACCGAGACGGAGAGCGCGACGACCGTCGGCAGGAAGGCATAGAGCACCGCATGGCGCAGCATCAGCGTGCTGATGGCGGTGACGGCCAGCGCCACGAGCAGGGCGGACCCCTTGTAGAAATCGAAGGTGACCTCGCCGCAGGGGCCGCAGGTCTGCAGGGAGAAGGCGGCCCAGGTGAGGCCCATGGCAACCTGCGCGGCCAGGAAGACGCGCTGCCAGCGGCGGGTGTTGTCGGCGGTGATCTCCTGCTTGTGCGCGCGGCGGGCGACGATCATGCCGAGCGCATGCACGCTGAGCGCCAGGATCGCCCAGGCGAGAAGGCCGATCTCCTGCGTGAGGTAGACGCCGACGGCGGCAATCAGCATGACCACGACGGGAATGGCGAGCGCGCTCTGGGCGGCGGAGGCGACATGCAGTTGCAGCATCTCGCGCTCGAAGCCGGGCGCGATGCCCGTGGCGGTCTGCAGGCGTTCCCGGGTCGCGCGGACGGTGCGCGAAACAGCCTTGTTTCTATGGCTGCGCGACTTGTCGACGATGATCTTGTCGGTCGATGTACTGACGCCGGTACTCATCACGATTGCAACTGTTGCGGACGGCATTGAAGTCTAGGGGGGAATCCTTAAGAAGATGCTGCCGCGCATAAACCATTTGCGAACCATTCCGGCATTTTCCGGAACAGTCCGCCGGCAGCGCGCCACCATCGTGCCGTAACGGCATGACGCCGGGGTATTTGCGCCTTTCTCCGAATCGCGAAAACACCCTATCTCTTTCATCTTTCGCAGTTCCGGAGGCAGGCTGCCCGCGCGCTTCCGCTGGAACTGTTCTTCGCAAGGAACGGAATTCCATGGGGCTTACCAGGCGGGCGCGCGATGTCGGCGTGGCGGTGGCGATCCTGGCGCTGACGGCGCTGGTCGTGGCGCGCGTCGGCGGAGAGGGCGGCGAGACCTTCACCGGTGCGGCGCGGGCGGCGGACGGCGACACGCTGACGCTCGACGGCCACCGCATCCGGCTCGTCGGCATGGACTCGCCGGAGCTGACGCAGGTCTGCCGGCGCGACGGCGCGGACTGGCGCTGCGGCGTCGCCGCGCGCTCGCGCCTTGCCGAGCTGCTGCGCGCCGGACCGATCACCTGCCGGACGCAGGGCACGGACAAATACGACCGCTGGCTGGCGCGCTGCGAGAATGCTGCGGGCGATCTTGGCGCGCGCATGGTGCGGGAAGGGCTCGCGGTCGCCTATGGCGGCTACGAGGACGAGGAGCAGTTCGCGCGGGCGGAGCGCAAGGGCCTGTGGGGGGCGGAATTCGACATGCCGCAGCAATGGCGCAGGACGAACGGCCGGCCGCAGGAGGACGCCCATGACGCGGAGCCGGGCATCCTCGACGGGATCCTGCGCGTGTTCGGGCTTTAAACCGCTTCGCACCTTTGCAGGATTTGCTTTAGAACGGAGGCATGATGGACGATGCGGAACCCGACGGCGCGATTGCCGCCCTGCGCGCAGCGATGGCGGCCTGTCGGCTCTGTCGCGACGCGCCGGCGAAGGGGCCCGAGGACCGGCTGCCGCACGAGCCGCGGCCCGTCGCCGTCCTCTCCGAGGCCGCGCGCATCCTGATCGCCGGCCAGGCGCCGGGGCTGCGGGTGCATGAAAGCGGCCTGCCGTTCAACGATGCCTCCGGCGACCGGCTGCGCGACTGGCTCGGTGTGACGCGCGAAGCGTTCTACGATCCGCGGAAATTCGCCATCGTGCCGATGGGCCTCTGTTTCCCGGGCTACGACGCCCATGGCAGCGACCTGCCGCCGCGGCGCGAATGCGCGCCGCTCTGGCGCGCCCGGGCGATCGCCGCCATGCCGCAGATCGAACTGGTGCTGGCGATCGGCCAGTATGCCCAGGCCTGGCATCTGGGGGCGGCGAAGGCCGCCAGCATGACGGAGACGGTGCGCGACTGGCGCCGGCACCTCCACCGCAATGCGGGGCCTGCCGTGCTGCCGCTGCCCCATCCGAGCTGGCGCAACACCGGCTGGCTGAAGCGCAATCCGTGGTTCGAGGCGGAGGTTCTGCCCGAGTTGCGAAAGCGGGTGAAAACCCTTACGGAATGAAATGCAATTCTTTCAATTTGTCGCCATCGCGGTATATGAGGGAATTAAATTTCTTAGGGGAAGTCAATGGACCGTCTGGACCGCAAAATCCTGCGCCTCTTGCAGGAAGATTCCACGCTCGCCGTGGCCGATCTCGCCAAGAAGGTGGGGCTCTCGACCACGCCCTGCTGGCGGCGCATCCAGAAGATGGAAGAGGACGGCGTGATCCGCAAGCGCGTCGCGCTGCTCGATCCGGTCAAGATCAACACCAAGGTCACGGTCTTCGTGTCGATCCGCACCAACGCCCATTCGACGGAATGGCTGAAGCGCTTTTCCGAGGTGATCGTCGAATTCCCCGAAGTGGTGGAATTCTACCGCATGAGCGGCGAGGTGGATTACCTGCTGCGCGTCGTCGTGCCCGACATCGCCGCCTATGACGCCTTCTACAAGCGCATGATCGCCCGCATCGAGATCCGCGACGTCTCCTCGGCCTTCGCGATGGAGCAGATCAAGTACACGACCGAGCTGCCGCTCGACTACATGGTCGTGGACAACCAGAAGAGCGGCGAGGAATAGGCGCTTTGCGCCGCTGCGGCCGGGCTTTCAGGAATCCGGCCGCCTGAAGGTCACGACCACCGTCTTCCACGAGTCATAGGGCGCAAGCTCCGCCAGCCCGGCAAAGGGCGCGCAGCGCACGACCGCGCGCACCGCGCTGGCGGCGAAGGTTTTTGTCGCCGCATCGCCGCCGACCGGGCCGTCGATTTCCGGCGAGCCGTCGAGCGCGCCCGCTTCCGTCAGCGAGAACTTCACCCGGATCGCCTGCACATGGTCCGGCAGGTCCGCGGGCAGCACCCAGCACGCGGCGATCTTGCCATGCAGGGCGGCGGCGAGCGCCTGCCGGCCCGCATCGTCCGCCAGCGCCGGGGCGGCAAGCGCGGCCCCGGCGATCAGGGAGACGAGGGCGCGGCGGAGCGCCACGTCATTTCCTCTGAAGGCGCGCGAGCAGCGAGGACGTGTCCCAGCGATTGCCGCCCATGTCCTGCACGTCGCCGTAGAACTGGTCGATCAGCGCGGTGACGGGCAGTTTCGCGCCGTTGAGGCGGGCTTCCGAAAGCACGATGCCGAGGTCCTTGCGCATCCAGTCGATGGCGAAGCCGAAGTCGTACTTGCCGGCGATCATCGTCTTGTGGCGATTGTCCATCTGCCAGGAGCCGGCCGCGCCCTTGGAGATGACCTCGATGACCGCCTCCATGTCGAGCCCGGCCTTCATGCCGAAATGGATGCCCTCGGCGAGCCCCTGCACGACGCCGGCGACGCAGATCTGGTTGACCATCTTGGCAAGCTGGCCGGCGCCTGCCGGGCCCATCAGGCCGACCATGCGGGCATAGGCGTCGATGACCGGCCGCGCCTTGTCGAACGTGTCCTTATCGCCGCCGCACATGACCGTCAGGACGCCGTTTTCCGCGCCGGCCTGGCCGCCGGAGACGGGCGCGTCGAGGAAGGCGAAACCCTTTTCGCGGGCCGCGGCGTCGAGTTCGCGCGCGACCTCCGCGGAGGCGGTGGTGTTGTCGATGAGGACGGCGCCGGGCTTCATGCCGTCGAAGACGCCGCCCTCGGCGGTGGTGACGGAGCGCAGGTCGTCGTCATTGCCGACGCAGGTGAAGACGAAATCGGCACCCTCCGCGGCTTGCGCCGGGGTGCGGAAGGCCTTGCCGCCGAATTGGGCGGCCCATGTCTCCGCCTTGGCGAAGGTGCGGTTGTAGACCGCGACCTCATGGCCGCCCTTGACCTTGAGGTGCCCCGCCATGGGATAGCCCATGACGCCGAGACCGATGAATGCAACCTTTGCCATGCTGTAACCTCCTGCAATCGTTGGCAGGAGGTGTAGCGGATCATCGGTTTTTGCGAAAGTGTTTCTCGATGTGTGTTCGATGAGAGCAGCGCGACAAGACAGACTTCGCCTGAACACAGTTGCCACGGTACCGGCGCCTCCAGGAGGAAACCGGGACATGGTTTCAGCCGGTGCTGAGAAGCAGCGCCCGATGATCCGATACCTCCGGCGATTCCACCACCGTGAAATCGGCAACGCGGACCATCGCGTTCACCAGCATGTAGTCCGCATAGCGGCCGGGCTTCGTGTAGAGCGAGGTCCGCGTGTCGGTGAAGCCGCGGGTGGTGACGAGGTCGGTGAGGCCGATCTGTGCGAGTGTCTTGAAGGTATGGCTCTGCGGCAGCAGGTTGAAATCACCGCAGAGGACGAGGCCTTCGTCCTGGTGCTGCAGGCGCGCGATGAGGGCGGCGAGGGCTTCGGCCTGCGCCGCGCGCTCCGGCGTGTCGCCCTTGCCGTCGACGGTTCGAAGGCCGTGGAGCTGCGCGACGGTGAGCGCGCGGTCCGCGGCATAGTCGTAGAGGCGGAAGGCGTGGGCATTGCGGGGACGGGGGTGGGGGCCGAAACCGTGCGGGGAGAACGCGCCGTGCACGAAATCGAGCGCCTGGCCGATCACGGCGATATCCTGGCGGATGAAGGTGGCGAGGCCGAATTCCTGCCAGCAAGGACGGTCGTCATCCGTCAGCTCGCCCCGCATGGCCGGCGCGAAGAAGCCGTCATGGCCGGGCAGGGCGGCGGCGATATCCCGGTAGAGATTGGCGCGCTGCTGGAGTTCCACCGCGCCATCGCGATAGGTCAGCCATGCCGACCGCGCGGCGATGGCCCGCGGGACCTCCTGCAGGCAATAGACATCGGCATCGACGGCCCTGAGATAGTCGATGAGCGACGCGTGCAGCATGCCGCCCCAGACGTTCAGCGACAGGATCCTCATGCGTGCCGCTCCTCCCGCGCGTTTCCTGCGAACCCGGACGCATGATGCGGGTCCGCATCGGCATGTGAACCGATCGTCTTGGCCGGCGAAGGATCACTTCGCCTGCGACAGGTCGCCCATGCGGTTCCAGGCGTCGAGGCCGGCGATCTTGTAGGCTTCGGCGAGCGTCGGATAGTTGAAGGTGTTCTCGACGAAATATTCGACGGTGCCCTTCAGGTTCAAGACGGCCTGGCCGATATGGACGAGCTCCGTCGCGCCTTCGCCGACGATGTGCACGCCGAGCAGGCGCCGCGTCTTCAGCGAGAAGATCATCTTCAACAGGCCGGAATTGAGGCCCATGATGTGGCCGCGCGAGGTCTCGCGGAAACGCGCCATGCCGCATTCATAGGGGATGCCGCGTTCCTTCACCTCTTCCTCCGTCAGGCCGCAGGTCGAGATTTCCGGCACGGCGTAGATGCCGTAGGGGAAATATTTCGGCGGCTCCTTGGCGATGGCGCCGACGGCGACACGGGCGGCGATGCGGCCCTGTTCCATGGAGGTGGAGGCAAGGCTCGGGAAGCCGACGACGTCGCCGGCGGCGTAGATATGCGGCACGTCGGTCTGGAAGGTTTCCGGGTTCACGCTGAGGCGGCCGCGCGAATCGGCCGTCAGGCCCGCTGCGGCGAGGTTCAGGCTGTCCGTCGCGCCGACGCGGCCGGCGGCATAAAGCACCATGTCGCAGGTGACGTGGCGGCCGTTGTCCAGCGTGATCTCGCATTTGCCGTTTTCCAGCTTCTCCACCTTGTCGGCCTTCTGGCCGAGGATGAGCTTCATGTTGCGGTCGCGCAGATCGTGGATGAATTCCTCGACGATCTCCCTGTCGATGAAATCGAGGATCGTCGGCTTGGGATCGATGACGGTGACCTGCGTGTCGAGCGCGGAGAAGATCGTGGCATATTCGATGCCGATGACGCCGGCGCCGATGACGGCCATGGAGCGCGGCAGGTCCTTGATATCAAGGAGCTCGTCGCTGTCGAGAACGCTGACGCCGTCGAAGGGGATGCTTTCCGGGCGGTACGGCTTGGTGCCGACGGCCAGCATGATGCTCTTGGCCTGGACGTGAACGGTCTCGCCGTCGTCCCTGGTGATCTCCATCGTCTCCGGCGTGACGAACTTCGCCTTGCCGCGCATGTGCTGCACGCGGTTGCGGGCGAACTGGTGCTCCAGCACCTCCACCTCGTGGTCGAGCGTGATGAGCAGGCGGCGGCGCAGGTCGTCGGCGCTGATCTCCTGCTTGACGCGGTAGGCGCGGCCGTAGAAGCCGCGCTCGCGCCAGCCGGACAGGTTCAGCGCGGTCTCGCGCAGCGTCTTCGAGGGGATCGTGCCGGTGTGCACCGAAACGCCGCCGACGCGTTTTCCCTGTTCGATGACGAGGACTTTGCGCCCGAGCTTTGCCGCCTGGATGGCGCCACGGCGGCCTGCGGGGCCGCTGCCCACGACGACGAGATCATATTCCTGCATGTAAGATGGCCCCAGCCTTTTGCGGGAAGAATCATATTGCGATGCAGCAATTGTCTTCGCCGTGCAAATTTTCGTCAACCGAATGTGGCAGCAAACCGTTTCAATCGGATGAAGGAACGCTCACCCGATTTCGTTGTTTTGTAACGCGATTCGGCGGTTCCCCACAGGGCGCCGCCTTTCCTTTCAGATCAGTCTCAGCCCTTTGAGGCTGGCATGCCCGTCCTTGCCGATGATGATGTGGTCATGCACCGTGATACCAAGCGGCCGGGCGGTCTCCACGATCGTCTTCGTCATATCGATGTCCGCGCGCGACGGCGTCGGGTCGCCGGACGGGTGGTTGTGGACGAGGATGATCGCCGTCGACGACAGTTCCAGCGCGCGGCGCACCACCTCGCGCGGATAGACCGGCGTGTGGTCCACCGTGCCGTGGCCCTGCACTTCGTCGGCGATCAGCGTGTTGCGCTTGTCGAGGAAGAGGATGCGGAACTGCTCGCGCGGCTCGTGCGCCATGGCGGCGTGGCAATATTGAATGACCGAGGACCAGGAGGCGAGCACGGTCTTGTTGCGGATCTCGCTCTTCAGCGTGCGCTGGGCGACGGCCGAGACGAGCTTCAGGTCCAGCGCCACCGCCTCGCCGATGCCCTTCACCTCCTGCAGCAGGGCGGGCGTCGCGCCAAAGACGCCGGCCAGCGTGCCGAAGCGGTCGAGCAGGGCCTTTGCCACCGGCTTCGTGTCGCGGCGGGGGATGAGGCGGAAGAGGAGGAGTTCGAGGATCTCGTAATCGGCGAGCGCCCCGTCGCCGCTGTCGCGGAAGCGCAGGCGCAGCCGCTCGCGGTGGCCGTGATAGTGCTTGTCTTCCGCTGCCGGAAGGGCCTTGGCGGGCGTCGCATGGGTGGGGCGTTCGAAGAAGTGGCCCCGCTCGTCGAGCGCATCGAAAAGGTCGTCGGCGGTCGTCGGGGCGTTCCCCGTCCCATCGGGGTGTGTCGAGTCCGTGCGTCCGCGCGATCCCGTCATGGGCGGCCTTAAGCGGAAAGGCCGGGGCGGTCGAGGCCGCCGGGCGAAAGCGTGAAGATCTCGCAGCCATCCGCCGTCACGCCCACCGTGTGCTCGTACTGGGCGGAGAGCGAGCGGTCGCGCGTCACCGCCGTCCAGCCGTCGGAGAGCACCTTCACATGCGGGCGGCCGAGATTGATCATCGGCTCGATGGTGAAGATCATGCCCTCCTTCATTTCCGGCCCTTCGTTGGCGCGGCCGTAATGCAGGATGTTCGGCGCGTCGTGGAAGAGGCGGCCGACGCCGTGGCCGCAGAAATCGCGCACCACCGAGCAGCGCTCGGCCTCGGCATAGGCCTGGATCGCCTCGCCGATGGCGCCGGTGCGCGCGCCGGGCCTGACGGCGGCGATGCCGCGCATCAGGCATTCGTGCGTGACTTCGAGCAGGCGCTCGGCGGCGCGCTTGATCTCGCCGACGGGATACATGCGGCTCGAATCGCCGTGCCAGCCGTCGAGGATGAAGGTGACGTCGATATTGACGACATCGCCCTCGCGCAGCGGCTTCTCGTTGGGGATGCCGTGACAGACGACGTGGTTGATCGAGGTGCAGCTCGACCTGGTGTAGCCGCGGTAGTTCAGCGTCGCGGGCAGGGCGCCGTGGTCCATGCCGAATTCGAAGACGAAGCGATCGATGACATCGGTGGGAACGCCCGGCTTGACCAGCGGGTAGAGCTCGTCGAGGCAGCGCGCCGTGAGCTGGCAGGCCTTGCGCATGCCGGCAAAGGCCTCGGCGTCGTAAAGGCGGATCACGCCCGTATTCTTCAGCGGCGCGGAGGTCGCGTCGATATAGGTCACCATGGTCGAACTTTCGCTAGTCTGTCCGCATGTTCATAGATCAGCCAGACCGGGTTCGTCCATGGCGATCGACGCCACGGGCCGGATTTGCTGGGATGTAACGGCGCATTTGACCGCATAGGCCTCGACGCCGCGCGAAAGCGCCCGGCGGAAGCCGGCCGCATAGACGGGGTCGAGATCGGCGCAGATGCGGAACCGCGAACAATCCTCCCGCTGGACGAGATAGAGCATGACCGCACGGAAACCGGCCTCGGCCATGTCGCCGAGTTCTTCGAGGTGCTTTGCGCCGCGCGCCGTCACCGTGTCGGGAAATTCCGCAAGGCCGGCGGCGCGGCGGAAATGCACGTTCTTCACCTCGACATAGGCAAGGGGCCGGTCCGGCCCGGACAGGAGGATGTCGATGCGCGAATTGCGGCCGTATTTCCTCTCCCGCTCGAGGACGGGATAGGTGCCGAGATCGGCGACCAGGCCGGCGCGGATCGCCTCCTCCGCCAGCCGGTTCGGCAGGCCCGTATTGATGCCGACGACGGTGTTATCCGCCTCCACCAGTTCGAGGCGATGGCGGTGCTTGCGCGTCGGGCTGTCGCTCTGCGACATCCAGATGCGCGAGCCCGGCGCCGTCAGGCCGCGCATCGAGCCGGTATTGGGGCAGGAGCCGGTGATCGCCGAGCCGTCGTCGAGGATGGCGTCGAACAGGAAGCGCTTGTAGCGCTGCACAAGGGTGCCGGAAACGAGCGGCGGATCGAACTTCATGGGGCGTCGACGATCAGGCGCGCACGCGCACGTAGGAGCCGGGCGCCTCCTCGATCGAGTTCATCGTGCCGCCGGTCTTGCGTGCCGGCACCATGCGGTCGTCCTGCGCCTTGATCCAGTCGTGCCAGTGCGGCCACCAGGAGCCGGGCGTTTCCTTCGCCTTTTCCACCCAGTCCTCGAATTCGCCCTTCACCGGCCCGCCGGTCCAGTACTGGTATTTCATCTTGTCCGGCGGATTGACGACGCCGGCGATGTGGCCGGAGCCGGCCATCACATAGGTCACCTTGCCGCCGAAGAACTTGCTGCCGACGAAGACCGATTTCGCCGGCGCGATATGGTCCTCCCTGGTGGCGAGGTTGTAGATCGGGATCTTGACGTCCTTCAGCGACAGCGTCTTGCCGGCAAGCGTCATCTCGCCCTTGGCAAGGGTGTTGTTGAGATAACAATTCCTCAGGTAAAACGAGTGGTTGGCGGCGGGCATTCGCGTGGAATCCGAATTCCAGTAGAGCAGGTCGAAGGGCATGGGATCCTGGCCCTTCAGGTAGTTGTTGACGAAATAGGGCCAGATCAGCTCGGAGGCGCGCAGCATGTTGAAGGCGGTCGCCATCTTCGAGCCGTCGAGATAGCCGGTCGTCTTCATGCCGCGCTCGATGAGGTCGATCTGCTCCTCGTCGGCGAAGACCTTCAGGTCGCCGGCATGGGTGAAGTCGACCTGCGTGGTGAAGAGCGTTGCCGTGCGGATGCGCTTGTCGCCCTCCTGGCCGTGCAAGGCGAGGGTGGCCGCAAGCAGCGTGCCGCCGACGCAATAGCCGATGGCGTTCACCTCGTCCTCGCCGGTTGCCTGGCTGATCGTGTCGAGCGCGAAGCCGATGCCCTCGCGGGCATAGGATTCCCAGTCCTTGGTCGCATGCCGCTCGTCCGGGTTCACCCAGGAGATGACGAAGACCGTGTGGCCCTGGTCGACCGCCCACTTGATGAAGGACTTCGCCGGGTTGAGGTCGAGGATGTAGAACTTGTTGATCCAGGGCGGGCAGATGAGCAGCGGGCGCTTCAGCACCTTTTCCGTCGTCGCGTCGTACTGGATGACCTGGCAGACATCGCTCTGCGCCAGCACCTTGCCCGGCGTCAGCGCCATGTTCTCGCCGATCGCGAACTTGCTCGTGTCGGTCTGGCGCAGCTTCAGGTCGCCGCGGCCGGCGGCGATGTCCTCGGCCAGCATCTTCATGCCCCGCACCAGGTTGGCGCCGTTGGAAGCCACCGTCTCGCGGTAGAGCTGCGGATTGGTGGTGACGAAATTGCTCGGCGAGATCGCGCTGGCGATCTGCTTCACATAGAAGCCCGCCTTGTGGCGCGTGTGCTCGTCGAGCCCTTCGGCATCCGTGACCAGCTTCTCCGCCCAGTCGGAGGTGACGAAATAGGCCTGGCGCAGGAAATCGAAGAAGGGGTTCTTCACCCAGTCCTCGTCGGCAAAGCGCTTGTCCTTGCCGTGCGGATCGGGCGCGGCGTCCTGCGCCTCGCCGGAAAGGCGCCCCAGCGTGCGCGACCAGATGTTGAAATAGCTGCCGAGCAGCAGCGTCTGCGCCTCCAGCGTGCGGCGCGGGTCCGTCAGCCAGTATTCGGAGACTTTGGAGAGGGTTTTCACCATGTCGACCATCGGCTCGGAAACCGTGTCGACCTTCTCGCCGCTTTCGCGCGGGGCAAGCCAGGCGGAGGCGGCCTTGCCGAGCTGTTCGATGGTGCGCGCGAAGTTGACCGTCAGCGCCTCGGGATCCTTGACGATGTAGGGCTCGATCGTCGCGGGGTCGAAGGGCTGGAAACCGGGTTTGTTTCCGGCCGCATCGCGTTCATTCGCCTTGCGTTCGTCGGCCATGGTTCCCTCCCGATTTTATTGTTACTTTTGTATTTTTACATTCTCTACGAAACAGATTACAAGGGCCTGACAGCCGCACAAGGCAATATCGGGAACCGGTCGTTTCGACAGGAGCATACAGCCACATGGCGTTCGAAATCAGGCGCTTGCGCGCCGCTCTTCTCATGGCCGCCGCCGCGGCGGCGCTCGCCTCCTGCGCCTCGAGCGAGACGACGTCGACCGCGACGGTGAATGCCGGCGCGAACCGGGCCGACGTCTATCCCGACATCACGGCGATCGTCAGCGCCGAGACGCAGCAGATGAGCGACGAGGAGGCGGCCAGCTACAGCGCGCGCCTGACGGCGCTCTCGGGCAGCCGCCGCTCGGGCGCGATCTCGGAAGCCGAATACCGCCGTCAGCTCGCCGAATTGCAGGCGCTGCGCGACGGCCATGGCAAGGCGGCGCTTTCGCAAATCGAGAAGACGAATTAGCGCTTGCGTTTCTTGCCGTTTGGCAGCAAAGCGGATGACGGCCAATTGGCCGTCGGCCGGGCGGAGCGCCTTCATTTCGAACGCTTTCGTCCGTATCCGATTTCTTGATTCGCACGGAGTTTTGCGCCGTCCGGCAAGGCCGCCGGAGGGGCTTCGTGCCTAACGGGGTTGAAGATGGAAGAGTTTCACAAGGTCCGGCGTCTGCCGCCGTATGTTTTCGAACAGGTCAACCGTTTGAAGGCAAGCGCGCGAGCGGGTGGCGCCGATATCATCGACCTTGGCATGGGCAACCCCGACCTGCCGACCCCCAAGGCCATCGTCGACAAGCTCTGCGAGGTGGTCCAGGACCCGCGCACGCACCGCTATTCCTCGTCCAAGGGCATTCCGGGCCTGCGCCGCGCCCAGGCCGCCTATTACGCCCGTCGCTTCGGCGTGAAGCTGAACCCGGAGACGCAGGTCGTCGCGACCCTCGGCTCCAAGGAGGGCTTTGCCAACATGGCGCAGGCGATCACCGCGCCGGGTGACGTCATCCTCTGCCCGAACCCGACCTATCCGATCCACGCCTTCGGCTTCCTGATGGCCGGCGGCGTGATCCGCTCCATGTCGGTCGAGCCGGACGAGAGCTTCTTCCCGCCGCTCGAAAGGGCCGTGCGCCACTCGATCCCCAAGCCGCTGGCGCTGATCATCAACTATCCCTCGAACCCGACGGCGCATGTCGCCTCGCTCGATTTCTACAAGGACGTCATCGCGTTTGCGAAGAAGCACGACATCATCGTGCTTTCCGACCTTGCCTATTCGGAAATCTACTTCGACGACAACGCGCCGCCGCCCTCCGTTCTGGAAGTGCCCGGCGCCATCGATATCGCGGTGGAGTTCACCTCCATGTCGAAGACCTTCTCCATGCCCGGCTGGCGCATGGGCTTTGCCGTCGGCAACGAGCGGCTGATCGCCGCGCTGACCCGCGTCAAGTCCTACCTCGACTACGGCGCCTTCACGCCGATCCAGGTGGCCGCGACCCATGCGCTGAACGGCGACGGCTCGGATATCGCGGAAGTGCGCAACGTCTACAAGCGCCGCCGCGACGTGATGGTCGACACCTTCGGCAAGGCCGGATTCGAGGTGCCGCCGCCGGCCGCCACCATGTTCGCCTGGGCGAAGATCCCGGAAAAGTTCCGCCATCTCGGCTCGCTGGAATTCTCCAAGCTGCTCGTCGAGAAGGCGGATGTCGCCGTGGCGCCGGGCGTCGGTTTCGGCGAGCAGGGCGACGATTACGTCCGCCTCGCGCTGGTCGAGAACGAGCACCGCATCCGCCAGGCGGCGCGCAACATCAAGAAGTTCCTCTCCACGGCGGACGAGACGATGCACAACGTCATCTCGCTGAACGCCCATCGCTGAAAAATCCGCCCTCCGCGTCTCTGCGGAGGGCTTTCTTCCAAAACGTTATAGGACATGACCATGGCTGATGCCCTGAAGATCGGCATTGCGGGCTTGGGAACCGTTGGTGCCTCGCTCGCGAAGATTCTCGTCGAACGCAGGGACATGCTTCAGACGACGTGCGGCCGGCCGATCGAGATCGCCGCCGTGACGGCCCGCAGCAAGGGCCGCGACCGCGGCGTCGATCTTTCGGCCGCCGAATGGTTCGACGATCCGGTCGCGCTCGCCCGCGAGGCAAGGATCGACGTCTTCGTGGAACTGATGGGCGGGGCCGGCGATCCGGCCCATGCCGCGGTCAAGGCGGCGCTTTCGCGCGGCGTGCATGTCGTGACGGCCAACAAGGCGCTGCTCGCCGCCCATGGCGTGGAGCTTGCCGGCATCGCCGAGGAGAACGGCTGCATCCTCAACTACGAGGCGGCCGTCGCCGGCGGCATTCCGGTCATCAAGGCGCTGCGCGAGTCGCTGACGGGCAACACGATTTCCCGCGTCTACGGCATCATGAACGGCACCTGCAACTACATCCTGACCAAGATGGAGAAGGAGGGCCTCAGCTTCGAGGCGTGCCTCAAGGAAGCCCAGCGCCTCGGTTATGCCGAGGCCGATCCCGCCTTCGACATCGAAGGCAACGACACGGCGCACAAGCTGTCGATCCTGACGACGCTCGCCTTCGGCACGAAGATTTCGGCCGACGACATCTATCTCGAAGGCATCACCAACATCTCCATCGACGACATCCGCGCCGCCGCCGATCTCGGCTACCGCATCAAGCTGCTCGGCGTTGCGCAGAAGACGGATACGGGCGTCGAACAGCGCGTGCACCCGACCATGGTGCCGCTCGACAGCGTCATCGCGCAGGTGGACGGCGTGACGAATGCCGTGGCGATCGAATCGGACATTCTCGGCGAGCTGCTGATGGTCGGTCCCGGCGCCGGGGGCAATGCGACGGCCTCGGCCGTGCTCGGCGACATTGCCGACATCGCCAAGAGCCGCCCGGGCGCGCAGACCGTGCCGGCGCTCGGTCGCCCGGCCGCCTCGCTTGCCCCCTACAAGCGCGCGCAGATCCGCAAGCACCACGGCGGCTACTTCATCCGCCTTTCGGTGGAAGACCGCACCGGCGTCTTCGCCAGCATCGCCAAGCATATGGCGGAAAACGGCATATCGCTGGAATCCATCGTGCAGCGCGCGCAGTCGACGACCGAATCGACCGATCCGAAGACCATCATCCTCGTCACCCACGCGACGATGGAGGATTCCGTCCGCAAGGCTGTGGGGTCCGTCAAGGGCGAGGGCTATCTTGTCGGCGAGCCGCAGGTGATCCGCATCGAGCGGCCGAAGACGGCCTGATTTGGGATCCTCTTGACGCGGCACAAGATTATCGAAGACCTCGGCAATGGTTTTCGGTAACCTGTGCCACACGCTCCGTCATCCTCGGGCTTGACCCGAGGATGACGGAGGAGAGGTTTTCGAGGGAAAGGTCTTCGCGACTTGTCTGCAGTCCAGAGCATTTCCAGCAAAAGTGCGAAGCGGTTTTGCGTCCGGAAATGCGGCAAAACAAGGAGATAGAGCGTTTTCGCGAACCGGAGAAAAGCGGAAAAGCTCTCGTTGCCGGAGCCGCCATGAGCATGCTGGAAAACGCCGACCCCGTCAGCCGGGCCTTCCTGAATGTCGAGCGCTCGGTGACCGGCCAGCGCTGGGTGGCGCGGCTCGACCAGGCGGGGGAGAACCGGGCGCTGGCGATGAGCCAGAGCCATGGCCTGCCGGATCTCATCGCGCGCGTGCTGGCGGGGCGGGGCGTGCCCTTCGAAGGCGCCGTCGAGTTCCTCGACCCGACGCTGCGCCGCCTGATGCCCGAACCCTACAGCCTGATGGACTGCGAGGCGGCCACGGAGCGGCTGGCGCTGGCCATCGAAAGGCGCCAGCGCGTCGCGATCTTCGGCGACTATGACGTCGACGGCGCATCCTCCTCGGCGCTCCTCTATCGTTTCCTCGCGCATTTCGGCGTGCAGGCGGAAATCTACATCCCCGACCGCATCTTCGAGGGCTACGGCCCGAACCCCAATGCCATCGCCCAGCTCATCGAGCGCGGCGCCGAGCTGATCGTCACGGTCGACTGCGGCTCGACCAGCCACGAATCGCTTGCCGTAGCGAAGGCGCGCGGCGTCGACGTGGTCGTCATCGACCACCACCAGGTGGGCGAGGCGCTGCCGCCGGCCCATGCACTGGTCAATCCGAACCGCGAGGACGACCTGTCGGGGCAGGGGCACCTGTCGGCCGCCGGCGTCGTCTTCCTCGTCCTGGTGGCGCTGCAGCGCGTCATGCGGGAAAGGGGCGATGCGCGGGCGAAGACCTTCGATCTCCTCGCCATGCTCGACCTCGTGGCGCTCTCCACCGTCTGCGACGTCGTTCCCCTGAAGGGGCTCAACCGCGCCTATGTGGTCAAGGGCCTCGTCGCCGCGCGCCATCTCGGCAATGCCGGGCTGACGGCGCTCCTGAAGCAGGCGGGCATCGGCGGGCCGGTGACGCCGTATCATCTCGGCTTCCTCGTCGGCCCGCGCATCAATGCCGGCGGGCGCATCGGCGATGCGGCGCTCGGCAGCCGGCTTCTCACCATCGACGAGCCGGGCGAGGCCGAGCGAATCGCAAAGCAGCTCGACGACCTCAACCGCGAGCGCCAGGCCATGGAGGCCGCCATGCTGGCCGAGGCGGAGGCCGAGGCGCAGGCGGAATACGGCACCGGCGAAAGCGCCTCCGTCATCCTGACGGCCCGCGAGGGCTGGCATCCGGGCGTGGTCGGCCTGCTCGCCTCGCGCCTCAAGGACCGATTCCGCCGCCCCGCCTTCGCCATCGCCTTCGATCCCTCCGGCAAGGGCACCGGCTCCGGCCGCTCGATCAGCGGCTTCGATCTCGGCCGCATGGTGCGCGCCGCCGTGGAGGAGGGCATCCTCGTCAAGGGCGGCGGCCATGCCATGGCGGCGGGGCTGACGGTGGAGCGGGAAAAGCTCGGCCGTCTGCGCGCCTTCTTCGAAGAACGCGCCGAGCGGACCGTGCGCGACCTGGTGGCCGTGGAAACGCTGAAGATCGACGGGGCGCTGAGCGCCGGCGGCGCGACGCTGGCGCTCGCCGACCAACTGGAGCAGGCCGGCCCCTATGGCTCCGGCCATCCCCAGCCGATCTTCGCGCTGCCGGCGCACCGGGTGCGCGACGTCAGGCCCGTCGGCGTCAATCACCTGCGCCTGGAGCTCGAAGGGCCCGATGGCGGGCGCCTCGGCGCCATGGCCTTCCGCGCGGCGGAAACCGATCTCGGCCTTTTCCTGATGCAGCAGCGCGGGCAGGCGGTGCACATCGCCGGCACGCTTTCCGCCGATAGCTGGCAGGGCAGCCGGCGCATACAGTTCCGCGTTCTGGACGCCGCAAAGGCGTTCTGACGGGACGGTCTCGATTGTCGAATAACGAGGAGGGGTGGCACGCCCTAGGGGAGTCGAACCCCTCTTTTCAGAATGAAAATCTGACGTCCTAACCGATAGACGAAGGGCGCGTGCGGTGGGCGTTATCTAGTCGGGGCCGCTGATTTGCGCAAGCCCCAAATGCAGGAATTTTCAATTTTTCCCGCGGCTTGAAGAAACATGGCCGCCGGTCGTCGCGCTGCCCCCCGCAAGCACTTCGGGACTTTGATCGATATGTCTCAAAGGAGGGTGGCACGCCCTAGGGGAGTCGAACCCCTCTTTTCAGAATGAAAATCTGACGTCCTAACCGATAGACGAAGGGCGCGTGCGGTGGGCGTTATCTAGTCGGGCCCGACCGGATTCGCAAGACGGAAAATCGCGTCGGCGGCAACTTTTTCACAGGGCAGGAAAGACGCAGACGGGGGCCGTCGTTTCCATGCGGGCCAGCCCGCCCGAGGGGCAGGGGCCGGCCTGCCGGCGCGGCTTGCCGGCATCCCGATTTGACGACTGGCAATCCGGCGGGCGCCTTCCCATATATCTGTGTGCTGAGGACCTGAGGCTGCCGCCGTTCGACCCTCCCGGTGGCGCCCGCTGGCTCAGCCCCGTTGCCCCGTGGGCAACACGCAGCCGCTCGTCCGGCAGCTGGGCCGGGCGGGCGGCGCGACCCCGCGCGGTTCGAGACCCCGGAGCGCTGGGCCAAGCTCGACGGGGCCTCTCGCCCGGCCGCGTAAGATCGCAGCCGTGGATCGTAAACGTTCCTGGCCATGCTTCGTTCCGCACGCCCTGCGGGCACCACGGTGCCTTGAGCGTCGAACAATCGGCGGCAATTCATTTCAGGGGGAGGGGGTGGCACGCCCTAGGGGAGTCGAACCCCTCTTTTCAGAATGAAAATCTGACGTCCTAACCGATAGACGAAGGGCGCGTGCGGTGGGCGTCTTATAGAAGGGCGTTTGGCCTTCTGCAAGCCGGAAAAAAGCCGTTGTGACAAAAAAATGAAAAGCCGCCCGGGGGCGGCTCTTCATGCGAAAAGGCATCGATCACAGAGGGTTAGGGCGCCGCCTACTTGCGCCGCCGGCAGCGCCAGTTCCAGTCCCGCTCCGGGCCGACGTCGATATGCACGGATTCGGTGTGGCAATAGGTGCCGACGCCGCCGCGGCCCGGCATGCTGCGTAGATATTCCGCAAGCTCCCATTTGCTGACGCCGGAAATCTGGATATCGGCCGCCTCGCAGCGCGTGTGCAGCGACTGCTTGGCGCGGTTGACCTTCAGGTCGCGCAGGCCCGATGTCACGATGATCGGCTTGTCGTAATGCTTCTCGATCGTCTTCAGCACCTGCAGCAGTTCCGGCTTGAAACAGCCGGTGCGCACCTTCTCCGTCTGCAGCCACAGGCCGTTCGGCGCAAGCCGGGCGAGGCCGGCGAGCGAGGCGACTTCCTTGAACTGCGGACCGTCGTCCTCGACCTCCTCGGCCTCCGAATGATCCGTCGAGAACATGGAACTGGCCACCGAAACGCCGGGCAGCGTGCCGAGCGAGGCCTTGCGGGTGGCGTTCGCGCTTTCCCGGTTGAGCACGCGGCGCGGCTGTTCGGCAAAACGATCGCCGTCGAACTGCGGCTTGGCCTCGCGCTTGTTGGCGAAGAGCGAGGCGAGCGTCACGGTCTTTCGCGGCTCGTCCTTCTTGATGTCGGTCGCGGTCGCCTGGCCGGCGGCGCCGTCGTCCGCCGGCGCAAGCGCGAGGTCGGCCGCGTTGCCCGCGGCGGCTTCCGCGGTGAGGGCCGTTCGCGCGGTCTTGGGGATCGGCCCGTTTTCCGGCAGCGTGATCTCCGCCTGCTCGTCGCCGAGCGTGGCGAGCGGCTGCTGGCCGGTCGATCCGACCGGCGGCATGTCCTCGACCGGCAGGCGGCCGGACTGGTCGGCCGCCTGTGCGGCGCCGGTCGTGGCATAGAGGCTGTTGACGGCGGCATTGGCGCCCGCGGTCTGCGTCGCATAGGCATTGCCGGTCGCGACCGCCTCGCTGCCGTTGCCGTAGATGCTGGCCCTGCCGGCATTCAGCGTCGTCGGCTGCAGGACGAGGCCCGCCCGCTCGGCGGCGGCATCGCCCGCGACCTGCTGGTCCGCCGCAACCGCCGCGGCGACATCGACAGGGATGTCCCCGGTCGTCCGGCCGGCAGCGCCCGCGCTCACCACGGGCGTGGTGGTCTCGTCCGTGCTGCCTTCGGCAACCGTATCTTCGCTTTCCTGCGCGCCCATGCTGTCCGCGCGCATATCCGTGGAGACTGCGGAAACGCAGCCCGAGAGCGTGGCGACCGAAACGGCCAGCAGCAATCCATACCGCAGCGCCTTCAGGCCTGGCCACTTTCCCTGCATGTCCTGCAAAGGCTTTCCCCCGCTTTCGACGTTCGTGCCCTCGGTCTTGCCGCCGATGGGGCCGTTTCTTCAAACAGTCGCAACCGCAATCGAGAAAAGCCATAGGCCAGGTTGCGGTTGCTGCGATGTTAACGTTTCGGCCGGTGGTGTAAAGGCCGAAAGCGCGTAAAGCCGTGAAACGCAGAACGGGAAGCTGTCCGGCCCGAATCGGCCAAAGCACCCCTCTCGCTGGCGATCGACCGGATGGGCAAGAGATTTCCGGTCAAATACGGCGGAACGATGATCGTTGCACGGATGATAGGGCGCAAGCTTTGCCCGGAGCTTGCGTCCGGCTCTCGCCTACCAGGCGCCGGTATTGCCCATGGAGGCCCAGGGCTCGGCCGGCGGCAGGCTTTCGCCCTTCTGCAGGATCTCGATGGAAATACCGTCCGGCGAGCGCACGAAGGCCATGTGGCCGTCGCGCGGCGGGCGGTTGATGGTGACGCCGTTGTCCATCAGCTTCTGGCAGGTCGCATAGATGTCGTCGACCTCGTAGGCGAGGTGGCCGAAATTGCGCCCGCCGGTATAATCCTCGCTGTCCCAGTTGTAGGTGAGCTCGAGGCAGGGCGCGGCGTTCGCCCGCGCGGCCTCGATATCCTCGGGCGCGGCGAGGAAGATCAGCGTGAAGCGGCCCTTTTCGTTCTCGTAGCGGCGCACTTCCTTGAGGCCGAACAGCGTCGAATAGAAGTGCAGGGACGTGTCGACGTCTTTGACGCGGACCATCGTGTGGAGATAACGCATTGGAATATCCTCTGAATGTGGAATCGTCCGAAAGAGTAGGGTTTTGTCAGCCTCAGGCAAGCCTTGCAGCCTACCAATGGGACCGGCAAAACTTTCAAAGGGGCTTGCGCATTCGCATCGGGACAATGTTATTCTGGTTATCAAGAATCAGTTAACCGTAACTCATGTGACGCGTAAACGAGGGGCTGGCAGGTCATGGCGGATAGGGTGTCTTCAAAGGAAATCACGGGCCGTGATGACCAGAGCAATGACGCCGTCGATCTGATCGAGATCACCGGGGTCATCAAGTGGTTCGACGTTGCCAAGGGGTTCGGCTTCATCGTGCCCGACAATGGCATGCAGGACGTGCTGCTGCACGTCACGTGCCTGCGCCGCGACGGCTACCAGACGGTCCTGGAGGGCACGCGCGTCGTCGCGCTGATCCAGAAGCGCGACCGCGGCTACCAGGCCTTCCGCATCCTTTCCATGGACCAGACGACGGCCGTGCATCCCTCGCAGATGCCGCCGGTCAAGACCCATGTGCAGGTCACCCCGTCGAGCGGGCTGGAGCGCGTGCTGGTCAAGTGGTTCAACCGCACCAAGGGCTTCGGCTTCCTGACGCGCGGCGAGGGCACGGAGGACATCTTCATCCATATGGAGACGCTGCGCCGCTTCGGCCTGACGGAGCTGCGCCCCGGCCAGGTCGTTCTCGTGCGCTTCGGCGACGGCGAGAAGGGCCTGATGGCGGCGGAGATCCATCCGGACATGCCGGTTCCCGGCAACAGGGCCCACTAATGGGCCTTTTCGCGCGGGCGGCCGGTTTCGCGCGCCTCGCAAGCGCCGCCCTGGCGCTTTTCTTCTGTTTTTCCCTTTCGGTCCTTGCGGCGGAGACGTTCGACACGCAGCCGCTGACGATCGTCACGAAGGACGGCAAGCGCCACGCCTTCACGGTGGAGCTCGCCATCACGCCGCGCCAGCGCGAGCAGGGGCTGATGCACCGCCGCGAGATGGCGCCGGACCACGGCATGCTCTTCGCCTTCGGCGAGACGCGGCAGGTTTTCATGTGGATGAAGAACACCTATCTGCCGCTCGACATGCTGTTCATCGCCAGGGACGGCAAGGTGCGCGCGATCAAGGAGAACGCCGAGCCGCATTCCGAATCGATCATCGATTCGCAAGGGCCGATCGACTACGTGCTGGAACTGAACGGCGGCACCGTCCGGCGTCTCGGCATCCGCGCGGGCAACCGCGTCGAGAACGCGCTGATGGATTCCCTGCGCAAGGCGCAGTAGCCCGCCATTTCCCGCGACAAGCGCTTGAAGACGCCCATTTCCTGTTGCGGCAGAGGGCGGATGCGTGTATCTCCCCATCGCCGGGACGGACGGAGTGTAGCGCAGTCTGGTAGCGCATCTGGTTTGGGACCAGAGGGTCGGGAGTTCGAATCTCTCCACTCCGACCACGTCCGACGGGCTGAAAAGCCCGGGTTCCGGCAGGTTCTGCCCAATTTTCTGTTGCGAACGGGCGCCGGCCGATCGCCGCCAGCGACAACTCCCCCTTGAACTGCGGCGAACGCGAATTCGTCCCATGGCGATTGCGAAAGCGCTTCGCCCTTCCTCGACACCAGGACTGGATCTCGCTCGGCGCTGACCGGGCGTGGCGCAAGCGCGGTTTCTCGAATGCCGAGCGCAGAGATCAGAAAAATAAAGATATAAACATTTCTTTATGTCTATTGACATTCCCGTCGCGATGACGAGAACTGTCCTCGTCGTGGTTCCCTGGGGCGGTTTTGGCTGCTTCAGGGCTAAGAGGGAATCCGGTGCGCCGATCATTCGGCAAGGCCGGGGCTGCCCCCGCAACTGTGAGCGGCGAGCCGCTGTCCACCCATGTCACTGAGGCGAAAGCCTTGGGAAGACGGACAGCGGCGACGACCCGTGAGCCAGGAGACCTGCCAAGACGAAACAACGTCCACGGGCGGGGTGTCCCGGTGGTTGCTGCGGCCCGCCTCGCGCGGGTGCCTGCATGCGTCCGCTTACCCATGCCCCCAGAAACCAATGGGGTATGACAATGTCCAACAGAACTCTCCCGGTCGCCTCCCTCGGCTTTCCGCGCATCGGTCGCCATCGCGAATTGAAATTCGCGCTCGAAGGTTACTGGTCCGGCAGGATCGCCGAAGGCGACCTCCTCGAAACGGCAAAGACGCTGCGCGCCGAGAACTGGGCGGTCCAGCGCGACAACGGGATCACGCAGATCCCGTCGAACGACTTCTCCTTCTACGACCATGTGCTGGATACCGCCGTCATGGTCGGCGCGATCCCCGCCGCCTATGGCTGGACGGGCGGCGAGGTGCCGCTCTCCCTCTATTTCGCGATGGCCCGCGGCAGCGAGGGCGACGGTGCCGCCGGTTGCGGCCATGTCCATCGCGGCCATGGCGTTCCGGCGCTCGAAATGACCAAGTGGTTCGACACGAACTATCACTACATGGTTCCTGACATTGCCGAGGACCAGGTCTTCACGCTCACCTCGCAGAAACCCGTCGACCATTTCCTGGAAGCGAAGGCGCTCGGCATCCATACGCGTCCGGTCGTGCTCGGTCCGGTCACCTTCCTCAAGCTCGCCAAGGCCCGGCCGGCGACGTTCAAGCCGCTCGACCTTCTCGCAGGACTGCTCCCCGTCTACGAGGACCTGTTCCGCAGGCTCGCCGCGGCCGGTGCGGACTGGGTGCAGGTCGACGAGCCGATCCTCGCGCTCGACCTTACCGAAGGCGAACGCCACGCCTTCAAGCTTTCCTATGACAGCCTTGCCAAGGCTGCGCCCGGCCTGAAGGTGATGCTGACGACCTATTTCGGCGCGCTGGCCGACAATCTCGAAGCGGCCGCCGCGCTTCCGGTGGCCGGCCTTCACATCGATCTCGCGCGCGCCCCAGAACAGCTCGACGCGGTCGCAAGGGCGGTGCGGGCCGATCAGGTCCTGTCGCTCGGCGTCATCGACGGGCGCAACATCTGGCGTGCCGATCTTGCCGCCATTCTCGATCGGCTGACGCCGGTCGTCGCCGCACGCGGGGCCGATGCCGTCGCGGTCGCGGCTTCCTGCTCGCTGCTGCATGTGCCGATCGACCTGGAACTCGAAACCGCGCTGGATGCGGACCTCAGGACCTGGCTCGCCTTCGCCACGCAGAAGCTCGGCGAGCTTGCAACGCTCGGCAGGGGACTGGCGCAAGGCAAGGATGCCGTGCGGCAAACGGTGAACGATGCCGCGCAGGCGATTGCCGCCCGCGCCTCCTCCCCGAAGGTGACGGATCCGCTCGTCCGGGGGCGCGTCGCCGGTATCGACGCGGGCATGAAGACGCGTGCAAGCGCTTTCGAGGACCGCCGCGCGGCGCAGGCGGATGCCATCGCCTTGCCGCTCTTCCCCACGACGACCATCGGTTCGTTCCCGCAGACCAGCGATGTCCGCAAGGCGCGCTCGGCCCATGCCGGGGGCGCGCTGAGCTACAAGGACTACGAGGCCTTCCTGCGCAGGGAAACGGCGGCCGCCATCCGCTGGCAGGAGGAGATCGGCCTCGACGTGCTGGTGCACGGCGAGTTCGAGCGCAACGACATGGTGCAGTATTTCGGCGAGCAGCTTTCCGGCTTCGCCTTCACCCGGCATGCCTGGGTGCAGAGCTACGGCTCGCGCTATGTCCGCCCGCCGATCATCTTCGGCGACGTCTCGCGCCCGAACCCGATGACCGTGCGCTGGTGGCAATATGCGCAGTCGCTCACCCGCAAGCCGGTGAAGGGCATGCTGACCGGGCCGGTGACCATCCTCAACTGGTCCTTCGTGCGGGACGACATACCGCGCAGCGAAACGTGCCGGCAGATCGCGCTTGCCATCCGCGACGAGGTGTCGGACCTCGAAAAGGCCGGCGCGAAGATGATCCAGATCGACGAGGCCGCCCTTCGCGAAGGCCTGCCGCTCCGCCACAAGGACTGGCGGCACTATCTGGACTGGGCGGTCGAAGCCTTCCGCCTGTGCTCCAGCGGCGTGGCGGACGGAACCCAGATCCACACCCACATGTGCTACTCGGAGTTCAACGACATCATCCCGGCCATCGCGGCGATGGATGCCGACGTGATCTCCATCGAGACCTCGCGCTCGAAGATGGAGCTTCTCGATGCGTTCCGGAACTTCCGGTATCCGAACGAGATCGGCCCCGGCGTCTACGACATCCACTCGCCGCGCGTGCCCGGGACCGAGGAGATGACCGGTCTCCTGTCGCTCGCCCGCCAGCGCCTTCAGGATCGCCAGCTCTGGGTCAATCCGGATTGCGGCCTCAAGACCCGCAAGTGGGAGGAGGTGAGGCCGGCGCTCGTCAACATGGTCGAGGCCGCGCGGCGCCTGCGCGATGCCGACGGCCCGCAGGACGCCGCGGTGACGGCGCAATGAGCCGCGCGCTCGAAGACACGGCGGTGCCGGGAGCGATCCCGGCACCGCCCAGCCGTCTCATCGCCCTGGTCTTTCCCGGCGATACGAACCATCACGGAACGCTCTTCGGCGGCGCGGGGCTCGCGCTGATGGACCGTATCGCCTTCATCGCCGCCACCCGTCACGGGCGCGTGCCTTTCGTGACGGCGTCCGTCGATCGCGTCGATTTCCAGGCCCCGGCGCGTGTCGGGGAACTGGTCGAACTCGTGGCACGCGTCACGCGCGTCGGCTGCAAATCCATGACGGTGGAGGTGGAGATGGTGGCCGAGGGCCTCGTCAGCGGCGAGCGGCGGCTGTGCACGCGGGGCAGCTTCAGCATGGTCGCCGTTCCGCCGCCGCATGCAGCGCCGGGCTGGTGCCTTCCGCCCCTGGCGGCGGTGCGGGAGGAGGCCGGCCCCGGCCCATGCGCCAGCGACATCGTTTTCGCCGACCAGGCGAACAGTTTCGGCCGCATGTTCGGCGGCGAGGCGCTCGCCGCCATGACCAGGGCGGCCTTCGTCGCGGCGACGCGCCACGGCCGGCGCATCACGGTGCTCGCCGCTTCCGAACGGGTCGATTTCCGCGCGCCGGTTGCGGTGGGGGCGATCGTGGACACCGTCGCGACCGTCGTTCGCGTCGGGCGGACGTCGATGACCGTCGCGGTCGAACTGTGGTCGGAAGACCTGATGAGCGGCGCGCGCGCCTGCACGGCGAAGGGCCGCTTCGTCATGGTCGCGGTGGACGGCCGGGACCGGCCCGTTCCCGTCCGCCGTGACGAAACCGTTGATAAGCCATCATAGTGATTGATGCATTTTTTACCTCGTCTACTATATCTTGTGTTCGAGGTTCCTTCGATTCGAGAGGATCGAAGGCTAAGACGGGAATCCGGGGCGGCCATGATGGCCGCGATTATCCGGAGCTGCCCCCGCAACTGTAAGCGGCGAGCATTCGTTCGAATAAGCCACTGAGGCGCCAATGCCTTGGGAAGGCGAACGGATGCGGCGACCCGCAAGCCAGGAGACCTGCCTCGTCCATGAACGTCCACGGGCGGGGTGTCCGGATGGCGAGCGTCGGGCTGCGGAAGGATGCCGCCCCGCCGTCTCCCCGATACCCTGCTGCAATGTCTCGGGGTGAGGTCATGTCGATCCTGTTTCCAGTTCCTCCGCGCGAGTAGGCGGCGCCCCGCGCCCGGCCGTCGGCAGACGGCCGCCCGTACCCTTTGCAATTCATCGCACGGCCATCGGCGGATGGCCGAACGATTTCCCATGCCTGATTGAAAAAACGAGGAAAGCCATGTCGATCACCGTCTATTCCAAGCCCGCCTGCGTCCAGTGCACCGCGACCACCCGCGCGCTCGACCGCCAGGGCATCGACTACAGCATCGTCGATATCTCCGAGAATGCCGAGGCCTTCGCCCTCGTGCAGGGCCTCGGCTACCGCCAGGTTCCGGTGGTCATTGCCGGCGAGCGGCATTGGGCCGGCTTTCGCCCGGACATGATCAGCGCGCTCGCCTGAGCCGGGGCCATGGCCGGGCTCGTCTATTTCTCCAGCCGGTCGGAAAATACCAGCCGCTTCGTGGCAAGGCTCGGCATCGACGCCCTGCGCCTGCCGGTCGATGCGGCGGAGGAGCCGCCGGAGGTCGAGGAGCCCTTCGTGCTGGTCTCGCCGACCTATGGCGGGGGCGGGGAGAAGGGGGCGGTGCCGAAACCGGTCATCCGCTTCCTCAACAATCCGCGCAACCGAAGCCTCATCCGCGGCGTGATCGCGGCGGGCAACACCAATTTCGGCACGGGATACGCCGTCGCGGGCAACATCATCGCCGCGAAATGCGCCGTGCCGTTCCTCTACCGGTTCGAACTGCTCGGCACGGATGAGGACGTCGACAACGTCAGACAGGGACTGGAACGATTTTGGACACGATGAACTCTTTGGTGCCGCGCACGGGCGAGAAGCCGGCGAAGGTCCCGGAAATCACGGCGCTGGACTACCACGCGCTGAACGCGATGCTGAACCTCTACGACGAGGAGGGGAAGATCCAGCTCGACAAGGACAGGCAGGCAGCCAAGCAGTATTTCCTCCAGCACGTCAACCAGAACACCGTGTTCTTCCATAACCTCCGGGAGAAGCTCGATTATCTGGTGACGGAGGGCTATTACGAGCAGGAGGTGCTCGACCAGTATGCCTTCAATTTCGTGCGCGATCTCTTCGACCGCGCCTACGACAAGAAGTTCCGCTTCCCGACCTTCCTCGGGGCGTTCAAGTACTACACGTCCTATACGCTGAAGACCTTCGACGGGAAGCGTTACCTGGAGCGCTACGAGGACCGCGTCTGCATGGTGGCGCTGACGCTGGCGCGCGGCAGCGAGGCGCTCGCCCGCGACCTCGTCGACGAGATCATGTCCGGCCGCTTCCAGCCGGCGACGCCGACCTTCCTCAATGCCGGCAAGAAGCAGCGCGGCGAGCTCGTCTCCTGCTTCCTGCTGCGCGTGGAGGACAATATGGAGAGCATCGGCCGCTCGATCAATTCGGCGCTCCAGCTTTCCAAGCGGGGCGGGGGCGTGGCGCTGTCGTTGACCAATCTTCGCGAGATGGGCGCGCCGATCAAGCAGATCGAGAACCAGTCCTCCGGCGTCATCCCCGTCATGAAGCTCCTGGAGGATTCGTTCTCCTACGCCAACCAGCTCGGCGCACGGCAGGGGGCTGGCGCGGTCTATCTCCACGCCCATCATCCTGACATCATGCGCTTCCTCGACACCAAGCGCGAGAATGCGGACGAGAAGATCCGCATCAAGACGCTGTCGCTCGGCGTCGTCATTCCCGACATCACCTTCGAGCTCGCCCGCAACAACGAGGACATGTACCTCTTCTCGCCGCATGACGTGGAGCGAGTCTATGGCGTGCCCTTCACCGAGATCTCGGTGACGGAAAAGTACCGCGAGATGGTCGAGGACGGCCGCATCCGCAAGAAGAAGATCAAGGCGCGCGACTTCTTCCAGATCATCGCCGAGATCCAGTTCGAGTCGGGCTATCCCTACATCATGTTCGAGGACACGGTGAACCGGGAAAACCCCATCGCCGGCCGCATCACCATGAGCAATCTCTGCTCGGAAATCCTGCAGGTCAGCGAGGCGAGCGAATTCGACGACGACCTGTCCTACGCCAGGATGGGCAAGGACATCTCCTGCAATCTCGGCTCGCTCAACATCGCCGCCGCGATGGACTCGCCGGATTTCGGCCAGACCATCGAGACGTCCATCCGCGCGCTGACGGCCGTCTCGGAGATGAGCCACATCTCCTCGGTTCCCTCTATCGAGAAGGGCAATGACGACAGCCACGCCATCGGCCTCGGCCAGATGAACCTGCACGGCTACCTCGCCCGCGAGCGCATCTTCTACGGCTCGCAGGAAGGCATCGACTTCACCAACATCTATTTCTACACGGTGACCTACCACGCCATCCGCGCCTCGAACCGGCTGGCGGTGGAGAAGGGCGTCAGCTTCAAGGGCTTCGAGAACTCGAAATACGCCTCCGGCGACTATTTCGACAAATATACCGAGGCCGAATGGCTGCCGGCGACGGAAAAGGTGAAGGCGCTCTTCGAAACGGCCGGCATCCATGTCCCGACCCGGGAGGACTGGCTGGAGCTGAAGGCCGCGGTCATGCAGGGCGGGCTCTACAACCAGAACCTCCAGGCGGTGCCGCCGACAGGGTCGATCTCCTATATCAACCACTCCACGTCCTCGATCCATCCGATCGTCTCGAAGATCGAGATCCGCAAGGAGGGCAAGATCGGCCGCGTCTACTACCCGGCCGCCTACCTGACCAACGACAATCTCGATTATTACCAGGACGCCTACGAGATCGGCCCGGAGAAGATCATCGACACCTATGCGGCGGCGACGCAGCATGTCGACCAGGGCCTGTCGCTGACGCTGTTCTTCCGCGACACGGCGACGACGCGCGACATCAACCGGGCGCAGATCTACGCCTGGAAGAAGGGCATCAAGACCATCTACTACATCCGCCTTCGCCAGATGGCGCTGTCCGGCACGGAAGTGCAGGGCTGTGTCTCCTGCGCCCTCTGATATCGGTGACGACCATGAACATCCAAGTAAAGACCAAGGCCCCGAAGGCCGCCAGCGCCGTGCGCGCCATCAACTGGAACCGCATCGAGGACGACAAGGACCTCGAAGTCTGGAACCGGCTCACCGGCAATTTCTGGCTGCCGGAAAAGGTGCCGCTCTCCAACGACATCCCCTCCTGGGCGACGCTCAAAGCCGAGGAGCAGAAGCTCACCATCCGCGTCTTCACCGGCCTGACCCTGCTCGACACGATCCAGAACGGCGTTGGCGCGGTGAGGCTGATGGCGGATTCCGCCACGCCGCACGAGGAGGCGGTGCTCTCCAACATCGCCTTCATGGAGGCGGTGCATGCGCGCTCCTATTCCTCCATCTTCTCGACGCTGTGCCTGACGCCGGATGTCGACGACGCCTATCGCTGGTCGGAGGAGAACGAGTTCCTGCAACGCAAGTCCGCGCTGATCCTGGAGCAATACGCCTCCGGCGACCCGCTCAGGAAGAAGGTCGCTTCCGTCTTCCTCGAAAGCTTCCTGTTCTATTCCGGCTTCTACCTGCCCATGTACTGGTCGAGCCGCGCCAGGCTCACCAATACCGCCGACATGATCCGCCTCATCATCCGCGACGAGGCCGTGCACGGCTATTACATCGGCTACAAGTTCCAGCGCGGCATGGAGCGCCTGAGCGCCGAAAAGCGGCAGGAGATCAAGGACTTCGCCTTCGACCTCCTGCTGGAGCTCTACGACAACGAGGCGAAATACACCGAGGAGCTCTATGACGGCGTCGGCCTCACCGAGGATGTGAAGAAGTTCCTGCACTACAATGCCAACAAGGCGCTGATGAACCTCGGCTACGAGGCGCTTTTCCCGCCCGAGGCCTGCAAGGTCAATCCCGCCATCCTCTCGGCCCTGTCGCCGAACGCCGACGAGAACCACGACTTCTTCTCCGGCTCCGGCTCGTCCTATGTCATCGGCAAGGCGGTGGCGACCGAGGACGAGGACTGGGATTTCTGAGAAAAGGCGAGGAGGCGTCGCCAGATCGCTCCCGTCCCATGCGAACCTTCGCTCCGAACGCCTGTTCACTGGGCCGCGGCCTGGCGCGGAGGGAAGGAAGAGCGCAGGGCTGCGTAACTGAAATGCCTGCTTGACTCCCGCGGATCGAGCGGGCATTTCCACGGACAAGGAAGCAAAGCGTGCCCGGCACGGTTTGCCGCCGAAACAACGGAGCGCAACGGGCATCAACGCTCGCCCGGTGTGGGCCGAAACTGAGAATCTGATACCTCGCATAGGCCGTGTCGGTCGTTTGGGACCACAGGCCGGGAGTTTGAATCTCTCCAGTCCGGCGGGCGTTTCGATGCCAAATGCGCTTTCGGTCATTCCCCCTTTACGGAATCCGGGTTATGCATTCTCGAACGCGCGCCGGCGGAACGGTGCGCCGCTATGCGAGAATTCTGGAGCCGCTTCGATGACCGCGAAGATCTATCGTCCCGCCAAGACCGCCATGCAGTCCGGCAAGGCCAAGACTCATCTCTGGGTCCTGGAGTTCGATGCCGAGAAGCCGCGGACGATCGACCCGATCATGGGCTATACGAGTTCCGGCGACATGTACCAGCAGGTCAAGCTGACATTCGAAACGAGCGAAGAGGCGATCGCCTATGCCACGCGCAAGGGCATCGACTTCCGCGTGATCGAGCCGAAGGAAGCAACCCGCAAGCGTGTCGCCTACCCGGACAACTTCCGCTTCAACCGCATGCAGCCCTGGACCCATTGAGGTTTCGCTGGCCCCGCCAGCCCCGGCCCCTTAGCTCAGCTGGATAGAGCATCTGCCTTCTAAGCAGAATGTCGCAGGTTCGAGCCCTGCAGGGGTCGCCAAATCGCCTTCGCAAAAAAAGGGCAGCCGGATGGCTGCCCTTTCTGTTTGTCCTCTTGCGTCTTGCTTACGAATAGGGCGAGACGCACTGCTGGCGCGGGCCGTTGTAAGGCTGGAACGTGTTGTCATAGGCCCGGTACGAGCGATAGCGGTTGGCACACCAGCTCTGGTGCGATCCGCTGCCGGCCTGCGGCTGGTTGGCGATCGCGCCGCCGATTGCCGCGCCGAGGCCGAAGGCGGCGAGCGGATACCACCAGCCGTCCGAATGGCGGCGATAGCCCGGGCGATAATCGCGGGAGCCGCGATGACCGTGCCAGCGGCGCTCGGTGCGCCGCTCATAACGATCACGACGGTCGCGGCGATCGGAACGATACTGCACCTTCTCGACGGCGGAGGCTTCCGGCACGGGCACCCGTGCGAAGGTCACCGCCTGGGCCGGGATGACGGAGGTCAGGGCCAGCGCGAGGGACAGCGCCCCTGCGGCAAGACCAGTCTTGAAGTTCAACATGGCAAAAACCTTTCCTGCTTTTCCGAAGACAGAACGCGGGAAGGACGGGGTGGTTCCAGCCGCATGTGGGGAAAGCCATGATCCCGAAGGCAAAAGAAAAAAAACGGGTTGGTCCGCCTTGTCGGCTCGCCAACCCGTTCCGGTAAAATGCGGATCAGGGTGTTCGGGGTACAGGGGTTCTCACCACAATCCGGCTGCATCTCCAGATATCCTGTGCGGCCGATCATGCCCGAACGCAATTTTCTCGATTGACATAATGCGCATATTTTTTGACGATTTCCACATGAGCAAAAAAGCGCCGCGGCAGGGGCCGCTCGACATCACGATTGTCCTTCTGCCGGAGTCCTCGATCATGTCGCTCGCCTCGGCGCTCGACCCGATGCGCGCGGCAAACCGCGTCGTGCCGGAGCCGGTGTTCCGCTGGACGATCCTGTCGCCGCTCGGCAAGCCGGTGCTGCTGACCTGCGGCGTGGAGATCCGCGTGGACGGCGCCTTTGCCGACGTGACGAGCGGCGACGCGCTGCTCGTCATCGCCGGCTTCAACCAGGAGCGCCATGCCGACCGGTCCTTCGTGTCGCGGCTGAAGAAGGTGGCGCGGCGGTTCGACGTGGTGGCCGGCATCGAATCGGGCTGCTGGCTGCTGGCGCGCTCCGGTCTGCTCGACGGGCGCGATGCGACGGCGCATTGGGAGGAACTGGAGGATTTCGCGGCGGCCTTTCCGGCGCTCAATGTGCGGGCCGACCGGTTCGTCACCGACGGGCCGCTCTGGACCTCGGGCGGCGCCTCGCCGACCTTCGACATGATGCTGCATCTGGTGCGCGAACGGTTCGGCTCGGCGGTGGCGCTCGATGTGGCGAGCGTCTTCGTCTATGACGAGACCCATGCGGCGACGGATGCGCAGCCGCTCGTCTCGCTCGGCCGGCTGGGCGAGCACCAGCCGGAGCTTGCCGCCGCGATCCGCCTGATGGAGCGCACGATCGACCGGCCGCTGACCATTGCCGCGCTCGCCCGGCGGCTCGGCTTTTCCACGCGCAAGCTGGAGACGCTGTTTACCGCGGGTCTCGGCACCGGGCCGGGGAAATATTACCTGCGCCTGCGGCTGACGGCCGCCCAGCGGCTGGTGCGCGATACGTCGCTTTCGATCCAGGACGTGGCGTTGCGCAGCGGCTTTGACAGCCTTTCCGCCTTTTCGCGCGCCTTTCGCAATCACTTCGGTGCAAGCCCGCTCAAACTTCGGGCCGAGCAGCGGGCCAAATAGAGCGCGGCCGGTTCCGGGACAGCAGAACCGGCCGCAGGGCCATGGTCGGGGACGGGGATTGGGGGACTGACCGGGCCCTTTCTCGCGCCCGGCGGGATCGCCGGGCAGTCTCGTCATGCGGCGCCTTGCGGCGGCCGGATGTTACTTGACGCTACCGACGGCGTCGGCACGACCGTCCTGAAGCTTGACCCACTTGCCGGCATTCACCGAGGACTGGCGCTTCAGGTAGCGGTATTCGGTCTGCGACCAGAGCAGGACCTTGTTGCGCATGTTGTCGAGCACGAAGTCGCCGCGGTCGGTGCGCACGGTCAGCACGGCATGGCCTTCGCCGTTCGGCTGCAGCACGACGGTGATGAGCAGGTTCGACGGCGAGATGCCGGCTTCCATCAGGCGCTTGCGCTTGATGAGCACGTAGTCCTCGCAGTCCGCCGCGCCGTCGGGATAGGTCCACTGTTCTTCCACGCCGTAGATTTCCATGTCCGTCAGCGGCATGAATTCGGTGTTGGCGGTGTAGTTGACGTTGAGGATCGTCTTCCAGTTTTCCTGCGTCAGCTTGAGCGGGCCGGTGTCCTTGCCGGTCGGGCCGCATTCGTCGCTGTACTTCTTGCAGAATTCATAGTGCCCGATGGGCTGGTTGGTCGCGCCGGCCAGCGGAATGTTGGCGGGCAGGGCCATCGCGGCGCCTGCGGCGGCAAGAGAGAAGAGGAATGCAAACGTCCCTGTCTTGATCGTTTTTGTCATTGTGTCCGTCCCCGTTTGATGAGGTCACAATGACAGCTATGTTTTGATCTTGCGCGAAAAGCCGAAGTATAACTTAGTTCAAATCAAGACGGTATAAGAATAAAATAAGAATAGAATTTGATGTTGTTTTGATCTGTATTTGAGGCGTATTTGACTAAAATTTGAACGAAATTCCGCCTGTGCCGAAGCCGCTACCGGCGGTCTAATTTGCTGATTATAAAAGGAATATTTCGTTTTACGCCGCGCTCTTCGGGAGCCTGTTTGCGGTCAGGAGGCGCTGGCGGGGGACGCAAGGCGCCAGCCGCGGCACTGATCGGGCCGACGGAAAACCGATGGAATCGCCAGAACGGACGGCAGAACGCTTCGGCGGGCCGAAAATTTTTTTGAATCTATTTTCGCGACGATGGCCTGTGCCGTCCTGAAACAGCAAAGGGCCCCGCAGGGCCCTCCTGGAACAGATCGGTGTCGTATCCGTCCCGGAATGTTACAGGAAGGCGGTCAGGGCTTCCTTCGACTGCACGGAGGAGAACTCGATGGCGACGCCCTCCTGGAAGTGGCGCACGACGCGGCCCTTCATGTTGCCGAGCTGTATGGGCGTGCCGAGCGCCGGCCGCACGTCGATATCGACGGCGGCGCCGGAGAGCGACAGGTCGATGATGCGGCAGGGATAGCGCCGGCCGTCGTCGAGAGTCAGTTCCGTGCGGGTGTTGCGCGGCGTCAGGCGGTTGTGGCGGCGGTCTTCCGGCAGGCCCAGTTCATGCTTGTTGGCGATCCAGGTGAGCTGCGCGGCGAGTTTCTCGCGCTTGCGGTCCGTGGCGGTGAGGAGGATGGCGAAGCCGTTGTCGTTGAGGACGGCCACGCTGCCCTCGATGCGGCCGAGGTGATCGACATAGGCGATGATGCGCTCGCCCATGCGCGGGCGGGCGGCGCAGACGAAGCTGGCATCGCCGGGCGACATGTCGAGCACGGTGCACTCGTATTCGTCATGGTTGGGCAGCATCAGCCGGCCCGGCAGGTTCACCGAGACGCGCTGGAAGCTGCGCTGCTCGGGCTGCGGCTTGCGGGCGGCGGGCGATGCTTGCTGGAATGAGTACATGTGCGCGCTGGCCTGGTGATCCTATCTCTTTCCAACTCTTAATCTTTCTGGGTTAACAGAAGGTTTGTTGCCCCATGGAAAAGTCATAACGAGCGCGTTCTTCAACAACTCTGAGGCGTTTTCGGTTGTATTGGCGCCGCCAGCCTCACGCATCGTCAGCCGGACGGCCGCCCTCGAAGATGCGGAGATGCAGCACGCGGTTCACCGTCTGCCCGAGGCCGATCGGTCGCACGGCCATGACGGAGGTGGGCATGGGAACGGCCGGCCGGTTGCCCCTGAGGCTGCGCGCACGGTTCGGATCGATGACCGAAAGCGCGCCGAGCGTCGCATAGCGAAAGGCGCTCAGCGGCTGGCGCTGGCCGGGCAGGGGTGCGAAGGCGCCGATGATGCGGTCCGCCACCTTGCCCTTGCTGGCAAGCGGCAGCAGCACGATCTCGGCCTCGGTGGTCTCCAGCCGCCCGTCGACGAGCGCGACCTGCATGACGGCGGGCGCCGCATGCGCCATCACGTTTTCCGTGATCCGCGCGATGCGGGTGCGCTGGTCGGGGGCGAAGAGCGCATCGAAGGCCGTCGCCTTCAGTTCCCGGCCGAACTGGGCACACAGGCGCGTGCCCGCCAGGCGAAAGCGCGGATCGTGCAGCCGGCCGTGTTCCAGGATGAAGACGTCGGGCAGGATCGGCGCGATGTCGGCGGGCTCGATAGCGCTTCGCAACGGCACGCCGCGCTCGCCGCGCCGGCGCGTCCAGTAATCGTAAAGGGCCGTGATGGCCTTCGTCTGCATGCTCATTTCCAATCGATTCTGTTCCGTTCCGGCACGAAAGGCCGGGCATACGGAGCTCATGCGGGGGAAGGAGCGAGTTTCGTGCCAGCGCAATGTTAAGGTTAACGATTGGTTTCGATTGCGCCGGTCGCCGGTTTGGGGGAACATCCGGGTATCCCTCCATGAGGGAATGGTTTACTGCACATCGATTTCAGCCCCGGGGATTGGGGGCGCCGGCCGTCAGCGAAAGCTGCACGGCCTTTCTTTTCTCTGTATAAGCGCGATTCGTATTTTATGAGTTTGGTGGTTCGGTCATGAGTAACGACGGCGTCGACGTGCAGGGTGGCAGTGCGGATATCCGCAAGCGGGAGCCGGCCTTCAACCTGCCGGGCAGTCTCGTCGCGGTCCTGGCATTCCTGACCGCCATCCATGTGATCCGCACCTATCTTCTCTCCGCCTCGGCGGACGAGTTCGTGCTCCTGCACTTCGCCTTCATTCCCGGCCGCTATGTCATTCCCCTCGCCGAGCAGGATCTCGGCTGGCTCTGGGGGCCGGTCACCTATTCGCTGCTGCACGGTAGCTGGGAGCACCTGATCTTCAACGCGTTCTGGATGGTCGCCTTCGGGGCGCCGGTGGTGCGCCGCATCGGCCTCGCGCGTTTCTTCCTGTTCTGGTGCCTTTCGGCCATCGCCGCCGTCGCCTTCCACAGCGCGCTGCACTGGGGGGCGATGATCCTCGTCGTCGGCGCCTCCGGGGTCGTGTCCGGCCTGATGGGCGCGGCGGCCCGCTTCGTCTTCTCGCCGAGCGGGCGCATCAGCCGGCAGTTCGCCCATCTCAACCGCCGCCTGACGATAGCGGAGGCGCTGTCCAACCGCTCCGTTCTGGTCTTTTCCGGCATCTGGTTCCTGACGAACTTCCTGATCGGCTTCGGCCAGATCTTCGGCTCGGATGCCGGCGGGGCGATCGCCTGGGAGGCTCATATCGGCGGGTTCCTGTTCGGCTTCCTCTTCTTCCCGCTGTTCGACGTCGGGGTGGCGGAAAGCCGCCGGGATTAACGTTAGTTCATTAGCGGTCTTGCAATCGCCTCTTTCGTGGCGCACCATGGAAGTGTTCCGGTTCGCACATGCACACCGGAACGGGGCGGCATCTTGCAGGAGGAAGCGGGTGTCGCCGGTACTGTGGCAGGGCAACCCCCGTGCGGGTGTCCCGCCTCTCTGCGTCATGATGCACACGGGAGGTACGCATGTATGTAAAGACGATACTGGACGAAAAAGGCCGCAACGTCGTTACCGGCGGCCCGCAGCTCACCGTCAGGCAAGCCGCCGTCTACCTGCATGAAAACCATATCGGCGCCATCGTCATCCTCGACCGCAACGACCGCATCGCCGGCATTGCCACCGAGCGCGACATCGTCGCCGCCGTCGCCCGCAACGGGGCCGAATGCCTGGACAAACCCATTTCCTCCATCATGTGGGGCAATGTCCATCGTTGCGGCGAGAACCAGACCGTCGACGAACTCATGGAAATGATGAGCACGCTGCGCGCCCGCCATATCCCGGTGGAGAAGGACGGCCGGCTCGTCGGTATCATCTCGATCGGCGACGTGGTGAAATCCCATATCCGGGCGATCCAGCACGAGGCGGATGCCATCAAGGCCTATATCGCCGGCTGACCGCCGATCTCCCGACGGTTTCGGGCGGAGCGATTTCTCGCCCCGCCCGCTCGACTATTGACGATGAAATCCCCTCTTCAGCGCATCAGCACCACTTCCTGCATGCGCTTGATCTCGGTGATGCGGGCCTTGGCTTCCAGGTAACCGCGATCGATCGCTTCGCCGGCGCGGTGGAATTCCGACAGGCCGATATCCGAAAGCTTGGGGTGCAGCGCAAGATCCGGCGGGTCGCCGGCAAGGCGTGCGCGGGAAATGCGGTCTTGGATGATGTTGAAGGATTGCACCATGACGCCCGTCAGGCCGAGCCGGGCGGCGCTGTCCTCCTGCCTCGGTTCGTCGATCTTCTGCTCGCTGGCGCTGTGCTTGATCACCGCCGAGCGGCCATAGAGGTCGTAGTTGAGGTTGACGGCGACGACCAGCGGCTCCTCATGGGCGCGGCAGACCGACACCGGCACCGGATTGACCAGCGCCCCGTCGACCAGCGTGCGGTTGTTGCACTTGATCGGCTCGAAGATGCCGGGCAGCGCGTAGGAGGCGCGGATGGCGGTGATCAGCGAACCGCTGTTGATCCAGACCTCGTGGCCGCTGTTGACCTCGGTCGCGACGGCGACGAAGGGACGGTCGAGGCTCTCGATCGAGAGGTTCTCCAGATGCTCCTGCATGCGCTTGGTCAGCCGCATGCCGCCGAAGAGGCCCGAGCCGCGAATGGTGAAATCGAGGAGGCTGGCGATACGCCGCATGGTGAGCGAGCGGGCGAAGGCCTCCAGCTCGTCGAGCTTGCCGGCGAGATAACAGCCGCCGACCAGGGCGCCGATGGAGGTGCCGGCGATCATCGAGACCTCGATGCCTTCCTCGTCCAGCGCCCGCAGCACGCCGATATGCGCCCAGCCGCGGGCGGCGCCGCCGCCCAGGGCCAGCGCGATTTTCGATTTGCGCGGCGGGGCCGGCGCAGGAATATGGGACATGTCGTTCATGGAAGGGCCGCCGGGGTCGGATGCATCCGCCGTTACAAGACTACGATTGAAACTCCAGTTCAACATTCCGGACCTCCATTACCAAGAGGAATTCGCGGCGAGGCAATCGGTTCCGGCGCCACGCCACCCTCGGCAACACAATAGATGACAGGATAGACGCACTCTGTGACCCGGGGAACTTTGCCGGAGGAAATCTGCCGGCGGGCGGTCCCGTGTGCGTCCGGTCGCGGCTGGAGGAGGGCCCGGGCCCGCAGGATCGTCGCCCCGGTGGGGGTGGCCTTGGAAACCGGTCGTGACGCACGAGAGCGATGGGGTTCCATGTCCTGATCCGCATGGCGGGGACAGAGGCCGCCATGCAGGACATTAGGCGTCGGGACCGGTTGCCAATTGGTGAATCCGTGCCGAAACCGGACGGAATTCGCCGGGATGCTTAATTTTTGCCGTAGATCGCCGCCGGGTCGAACTGCGGCGCGCCGCCCGTGATGGTCAGCACGGCGCCGTCGGGACCGTTCGAGACCGTGCGGTAGAAGCAGGATCTGCGGCCGGTGTGGCAGGTCGCGTCATGGCCGGCGACCGAGACCTTCAGCCAGACGGCATCCTGGTCGCAATCCGTCCGCAGTTCCACGACGGTCTGCAGGTTGCCCGACGTTTCGCCCTTCTTCCACAGCGCCTTGCGCGAGCGGCTCCAGTAATGCGCGATGCCGGTCTCGATGGTCAGCGCCAGCGATTCGGCATTCATGTGGGCGACCATGAGCAGTTCGCCGTCCTTCGCATCCGTCACCACGGCCGTCACCAGGCCGTGCTCGTCGAAGCGCGGCGTGAAGGCCGGGCCCGTTTCGAGCTCGGCCTTGTCCTTGGGCGGGGTCTTGAAGGTCATCGGCATCGCGGTCGACTCTGGAGCATTTCGTTTTCTTCGAAACGCGAAATGCTTCATCTTTCTGTTTGGCGCAATCCCGGACGCAAAACCGCTGCGCACTTTTGCTGGAATTGCTCGGAAGGAAGCCGGCTGTCGCCTAGCTCCGGATCATCGTCATGAACCGGACCTGTTCGGCCGGTTCGGTCTTGAAGGCACCGGTAAAGGTGGTGGTGAGCGTTGTCGAGCCCTGCTTCTGGATGCCGCGCATCGCCATGCACATATGCTCGGCCTCGATCATCACGGCGACGCCGCGCGGGTTCAGCGTCTCGTCGATCGATTTGGCGATCTGCGCCGTCATCGTCTCCTGCGTCTGCAGGCGGCGGCCGTAGATCTCCACCACGCGGGCGATCTTGGACAGGCCCAGCACCCGGCCGTTCGGCAGATAGGCGACATGCGCCTTGCCGATGATCGGCACCATGTGATGCTCGCAATGCGAGAAGAACGGGATGTCCTTCACCAGCACCATGTCGTCGTAGCCGGCGACTTCCTCGAAGGTGCGGCCGAGCACGTCCTCGGCGGCGAGGTCATAGCCGGAGAAGAGTTCGCGATAGGATTTTGCGACGCGGGCAGGGGTGTCGAGCAGCCCCTCGCGCTCCGGATCGTCGCCCGCCCAGCGCAGCAGGACGCGAACGGCATCCTCCGCCTCTTTTTGCGAGGGACGGCCCGACTGATCGTCGACGCGCGGAAAATTGGTGACTATGGCGTCCATGGACCCATTGACCTTTCTGCAGGTTACCTGACGTGTTTATCGGACTCGCCACTGGCCATTCGCCTAACCCTGCAGGCTTGGGTTCCGTTGGCGGGCTCCGGGGCTTTCGGGTCTTCGCTTCTCAGTGCGCATGACCGTCCGGCACGGTTTCCCAAACAACAGGTGAACGACTTGCCCTTTGCCTTCACAATTCCCGACAGAAACCGCTTCGCACGTTTCCTGGAATTGCCCGCATCTTGCAAAACGCTCACCCCAATACGAGTTATCATATAGTATCGGGCGAGGCCTGCGAAAGAGGCTTGAGACGACACGCCGTGCTTTTTTACCGACGAGGCCGGAATAATCTCCTCGGATCATTGAAGATTCCGCAAAAAATGCGGAAAACGGGACCATGATGGACGATATCTACAACAGCCGTATCCTCGAATTTGCCGGCAACATCCCGCGCATCGGCACGCTTGCCGATGCGGACGGCGAGGCCGGCGCCCATTCCAAGCTGTGCGGCTCGCGCGTCAAGGTCTACCTGAAGCTCGACGGCGACCGGGTCACGGATTTCGCCCATGAGGTGAAGGCCTGCGCGCTCGGCCAGGCCTCGTCCTCGATCATGGCGCGCCACGTCATCGGCGCGACGACGGCGGAAATCCGCGACGCGCGCGACAAGATGCTCGCCATGCTGAAGGCCGACGGCGAGGGGCCGGACGGCCGCTTCGAGGACATGCGGTTCCTGCGGCCCGTCAAGGACTACAAGGCCCGCCACGCCTCCACCATGCTGACCTTCGACGCCGTGGTGGACGCCATCGGCCAGATCGAGGCGAAGCGGCTGGAAAAGGCCGGGTGAGGGGCGATGTGCGATGCGCCCGACTGCCGGCATGCCGGCGCGCGGCCTGCCCATAGGGGGCGCAACTGGCAGGGGCCGTTCCGTCGGACTCCGGGCCGCCTCCTCGGCATGGGCCTCATCCGGTTCTACCAGTTGACGCTTTCCGGCTTCATCGGCAATGGCTGCCGCCACCTGCCGACCTGCTCGGAATATGGCTACGAGGCCGTCGCCCGGCACGGCCTGTGGCGGGGCGGCTTCCTGGCGCTGTTCCGCGTCGCCCGCTGCGGCCCCGGCGGCACCCATGGCTTCGATCCCGTGCCGGAGGCGCTGGCGCCGCGCTTTCGCTGGTGGGCGCCCTGGCGGCTGTGGCGCGTTGCGGAAAAGAGGCGGTGACGCCATGACCGTGCCGATGGAATACCGCCAGGCCTCGCGCGATTTCGACGCCTTCCTCGTCGATGCGCGCGACACGGCCATGCTGCAGACCACCAACCAGGCCTACACGATGATCGAGGCCGTGCTGACGGTGTTCCGCCGCCGGCTTTCGGTGGCGGACGCGCTTGCCTTCGCCGCCGTCCTGCCGCCGGTGCTGCGCGCGATTTTCGTGTCCGGCTGGGATATTGCCGAGCCGGTCCGGCCCTTTGCGGAACGGGACGTGCTGACCCGCGAGGTGCAGGCGTTTCGCGGCGACCACAATGTCTCGCCCGAGACGGCCATCGCCGATGTTGCCGCCGCCCTCGGCCGGCATGTCGATCCGGCGGCCTTCGCGCGCGTCCTCGACCGGCTGCCGCCTGCCGCACGGGAGTTCTGGCGCGCATGACGGTCTATGTCGCTCTTCTGCATTCCATCGTGCTCGGCCCCGGACGGCGGCTCGTGATGGCCGACCTCAGGGCCATGGCCGAAGGCCTCGGCTTGCGCGGCACGCGCACCCTGGTTGCCACCGGCAACCTGATCTTCGAGGCAGAGGACGAACCGCTTCGCGCCATCGAGGACCGGCTGGAAGCGGCGTTTCGCGCGCGCTTCGGAAAACATGTCGACATCATCCTGCGCACGGCGGAGGCCTGGCGGCGGCTGGCGGCCGGCAATCCTTTTCCGGGTGGCAACGGCGCGGATGTGGGCATCCGCGTCATGCGGACGCCGCTGGGGCCGGAGGTTCTGCCGGGGCTCGAAAGGATCGCCACGCCCGGCATCCGCCTTGCCGTCGTCGACGGCGATCTCTGGGTGGACTTCTCGCAAAAGCCGAGCGAGACGAAGCTCCTGTCGCACCTGACGACGAAGAAGCTCGGCATCGGCACCCTGCGCAACGCCAACACCGTCAACGGCCTTGCGGCCATGCTCGGCTGACGTCACAGCCACCGGGGCACCCGCTGCCGGTAGGCGCGATAGGCCGCCATGAGGGCCGCGGAAAGAACGGGCAACGGCATGTATCGGGCCTCCGGTCTTGGTCGCGGCTCCAGTGACTGGAGGGTCAAGGCCCGCGCCGTGCGATCCAGTATGCGGCCGGCCGGCGGCGCGGGGAAAACGCAGTCGCGGTGCTCAGCGCCGGACGAGCCGGCGAAGCCTCTTGACTTCCGCCTCCGTCAGCGGGCGGACGGCGCCCTTTGCGAGATCCCCGAGCACGAGATCGCCGATGGCGACGCGCACGAGGCGAAGGCATGCGATATCGAGTGCTTCCAGCATGCGGCGGATCTGGCGGTTGCGGCCCTCGTCGAGCACGATTTCGAGCCAGGAGTTCCGTTCGCCGTCCCTGAGCCTGCGCACGGACCTTGCACGCAGGAATTCGCCGTCGTGGTGGACACCCTTCTCCAGCGCGTCGAGGACCGGCCGGTCGGCGATGCGGTCGATCTGGACATGGTAGGTCTTGGCGACATGGGTCTTCGGATCGAGCAGGGCGTTGGCGAATTCCGTGTCGTTGGAAAAGAGCAGCAGGCCCTCGCTCGCCTTGTCGAGCCGGCCGACGGGGGAGAGATGCGCGGGATCGAGATGCTTCAGGCAATCGAACACCGTCGGCCGGCCCTCCGGGTCGTGCCGGGTGGTGACGAGGCCGCGCGGCTTGTTCAGCATGAGGTAGACGGGTTTTTCCGCGACGACCGCCGCGCCGTCCACCGTGATGCGCGCGTCGGCAAGGTCGATCCAGGTCTCGGGATCGGTGACGACGCGGCCGGCGACGGCGACGCGACCGGCCGCAATCAGCCCTTCCGCCTCCGTGCGCGAGCAGAAGCCGAGCTTGGAGAGGGCGCGGGGCAGGGTGACGCGCTTGCCGGCGGAGGGTGCCTTGGGACTTGCGGCCGCACGGGCCTTCGGGGCGGTGTCCGCCCTGCGCGGGGGGGCCGGTTTAGGCCGTTTGCGTGTGTCTTTCGCCATGCTGCCCGTAAAACCCCTGATCGCCGCTGTTGACCGGCCAGCCCATGCCATTCTAAAGCCGGGTCCGTCCAGAGCCTTTCCGCCGGCCCGCGGTTCGCGAAAAGGCTCCGCCCGTCCGGCAGGCCGCCGCGCCTTTTGCCGGCCGGCTCCGATCCACTATAGCCGAAGCGAGGCCGCCGTTGACCAAGGACGACATCACAACCGAACTCGTCACGCTGCGCGACTACTGGCGCTATGCGATCTCCCGCTTCAACGCGGCCGATCTCAGCTACGGCCACGGCACGACGACGGCCGGCGACGACGCGGCCTTCCTCCTGCTCGACACGCTCGACCTGCCGATCGACACGCTCGATCCCTTCCTCGACGCCCGCCTGCTGCCGGCCGAGCGGCAACTGCTCGCGGCACGCATCGAGGCCCGCGTCACGACGCGAAAACCCTCGGCCTACCTTACCGGCCGGTCCTATATCCAGGGCGTGCGCTTCCATGTCGACGAGCGGGTGATCGTGCCGCGCTCGCATATCGGCGAGATCCTGTTCTCCGAATATCTCGGCGAGCACGGTTCGTCCTTCCTGCCCGATCCGATGCTGGTGGAAAGCGCCGTCGACATCTGCACGGGCTCCGGCTGCCTTGCGGTGCTGGCGGCAAAGTTCTTCCCGCAGGCGAGCGTGGACGCGGTGGACCTGTCGGCCGATGCGCTGGAGGTCGCCAGGCTCAACCTTGCCGAACACGACGTGGGGGACCAGGTGACGCTCATCGAGGGCGATCTCTTCGCCCCGCTTGCCGGCCGCACCTACGACCTCATCATCACCAATCCGCCCTACGTCGACCATGCGGCGCTCGCCGGCTACCCGCCGGAATTCCGCGCCGAGCCCGTCATGGCCCATGACGGCGGGGAAGACGGGCTCGACCTCGTTCGAAAAATCCTCGCTGAGGCGGCCGATCACCTCAATCCGGGCGGCGGCATGATCTGCGAGATCGGCTCGGGCCGCGAGATCCTGGAGGAGGAATTCCCACATCTGGATTTCGTCTGGCTGGAGACGGCCGAATCGCAGGACGCGGTGTTCTGGATTTCTGCCGAAGCGCTCGGCGTGGCCTGATCGCCACGCCTCTCCTGGACCTTCGCATCCCCGTCCCGTGCGTTACGGTCCGCCGGTGTGGGCCGGGCGAGGTCGCGGAGCGCCGCAAGCAGCCCCAGCGCGTCGGCGTCGTCGGCGATGCAGGGCGGCAGCGCCGGGTCGAGGGCGTCGGGGCGGCATGCCTCGCCCGGGCGCCAGCCGATGCAGCGCCGCGCGCGCTGGCATTTGCGCCAAGAGCGGCCGCTTGCGCGAAGGTTGGTTGCCGCCCCGTTTATGGATCACTTGAAACTGGCGAGGATCGTTTCCTTTAATTATACGGCAGTTGATTCCGCGCCTGGCGAAAGCGTCGCGGCCAAATCGATTCTACGAGGCTGGAATGAACAATCGTTACGGAACACTCGCGTCCTGGGTCTATAATCTGGATAAACCGGTCGGGCGTTCATTCGGAGATGTGGAATATTATCAGCAACGTCTTGGGGAATCCGAAGGCCCGATCCTGGAGCCTGCTGTCGGCAACGGTCGTATTCTTGTGCCGCTGCTCGAATCCGGGTTCTCGATAGAGGGGTTCGATGCGTCTGACGAGATGCTTGGTTACTGCCAGGAGGAATGCAGCAAGCGCAATCTTTCCGCGAACGTGACACGACAGACGTTCGAAGAGTTCTCCTACGGCAAAGGCTTTGCGGCCATCATCATCCCGGCGGGGTCGTTTCAGTTGGTCACGGATACGACATCGGCGACCGCTGTGCTGAGGCGGTTTTACGATCACCTGGTTCCCGGCGCGAAATTGATCATAGACCTCGATCCCATCGGCAGTTTCCTTGGGCCGACCGGCTCGGTTCGGCGTTGGACGACAGAGGACGGCGATCTGCTCACGCTCACAGATCATCGCGTTGAAACCGACTATGTCGCGCAGACCACACTGGCCCATCTCCGCTATGAACACTGGCGGGATGGAAATCTTGTGAAATCCGAACTCGATTTGTTCAAGTTGCGGTGGTGGGGCGTCGAAGAATTCTTGATGGCGCTACAGCGCACGGGCTTCGTGGATGTCGTGGTGTCAGGCAACTACCAGCATGGAAGAGCGCCGCACAAGGACGACGAGATCATCAGTTTCGAGGCGCGGCGTCCCAGATAAGCCGAGAGGCGCTTTTTGGCTGCCCCAGGACTTGAATGTCCGCAATGGGCTGAACCAGGTTGTCGCGTTCCCCCTTCCAATCCCCCGATTTTCCCCGTATACCGCCCTCCGCAACGCGCCGGCGCATCCGGCCATTCCCCCGCATACCACCCGCATTCGTTGGCGGGACTGGATAGGAGATTTTGATGTCTGCACCTGTTTCCCTGACTTTTCCCGATGGCTCCGTCCGCGATTATCCCGCGGGCTCGACGGGGCGTGACGTGGCCGAGGCGATTTCCAAGTCGCTGGCCAAGAAGGCGATCGCGATTGCGCTCGATGGCGAGCTGCGCGATCTCTCCGATCCGGTTTCGAACGGGCGGATCGAGATCGTCACGCGCGAGGACGACCGGGCGCTGGAGCTGATCCGGCACGACGCCGCGCATGTGATGGCCGAGGCGGTGCAGGAGCTCTGGCCGGGCACGCAGGTGACCATCGGGCCGGTCATCGACAACGGTTTCTACTACGATTTTGCCAAGGACGAGCCTTTCACGCCGGACGATCTGCCGAAGATCGAAAAGCGCATGAAGGAGATCATCCAGCGCAACAAGCCCTTCACCAAGGAGGTGTGGTCGCGCGACAAGGCGAAGGAGGTCTTCTCCGGGAAGGGCGAGAAGTACAAGGTCGAGCTGGTCGATGCGATCCCCGAGGGGCAGGACCTCAAGATCTATTACCAGGGCGACTGGTTCGACCTGTGTCGCGGGCCGCACATGGCCGCGACCGGCCAGATCGGCACGGCCTTCAAGCTGATGAAGGTCGCGGGCGCCTATTGGCGCGGCGATTCGAACAATCCGATGCTGACGCGCATCTACGGCACCGCCTGGCGCACGCAGGAAGAGCTCGACACCTATCTCAACATCCTCGCCGAGGCCGAAAAGCGCGACCATCGCCGGCTCGGGCGCGAAATGGACCTGTTCCATTTCCAGGAGGAAGGGCCGGGCGTCGTCTTCTGGCACGGCAAGGGCTGGCGCATGTTCCAGACGCTCGTCGCCTATATGCGCCGTCGCCTCGCCGGCACCTATGAGGAGGTGAACGCGCCGCAGGTGCTCGACAAGTCGCTGTGGGAAACCTCCGGCCACTGGGGCTGGTATCGCGACAACATGTTCAAGGTGACCGTCGCCGGCGACGAGACCGACGACGAGCGCGTCTTCGCGCTGAAGCCGATGAACTGCCCGGGCCATGTGCAGATCTTCAAACATGGCTTGAAGTCCTATCGCGAACTGCCTGTTCGCCTTGCGGAATTCGGCAATGTGCATCGCTACGAACCCTCGGGCGCGCTGCACGGGCTGATGCGCGTGCGCGGCTTCACGCAGGACGATGCGCATGTCTTCTGCACCGACGAGCAGATGGCGGCGGAATGCCTGCGCATCAACGACCTCATCCTCTCTGTCTACAAGGATTTCGGCTTCGACGAGGTTGTGGTGAAGCTTTCGACCCGGCCGGAAAAGCGCGTCGGCTCCGATGCGCTGTGGGACCGGGCGGAGAGCGTCATGATGGACGTTCTCAAGCAGATCGAGGCGCAGTCCGGCGGGCGCATCAAGACCGGCATCCTGCCGGGCGAGGGCGCGTTCTACGGGCCGAAGTTCGAATATACGCTGAAGGACGCCATCGGCCGCGAATGGCAGTGCGGCACCACGCAGGTCGACTTCAACCTGCCGGAACGCTTCGGCGCCTTCTATATCGACCAGGCGTCGGAAAAGCGCCAGCCTGTCATGATCCACCGCGCCATCTGCGGCTCGATGGAACGCTTCCTCGGCATTCTCATCGAGAATTTCGCCGGGCACATGCCGCTGTGGATCGCGCCGATGCAGGTCGTCGTCGCGACCATCACCTCCGAGGCGGACGACTATGCCCGCGAGGTGGCGGAGAAGCTGCGCGAGGCCGGCATGACCGTCGAGACCGATCTTCGCAACGAGAAGATCAACTACAAGGTCCGCGAGCATTCGGTGACCAAGGTTCCGGTCATCATCGTCTGCGGCAGGCGCGAGGCGGAGGAGCGCTCCGTCAACATCCGCCGGCTCGGATCGCAGAACCAGACGGCGATGTCGCTCGACGAGGCGATCGAGACGCTGTCGCTAGAGGCCATGGCGCCGGACCTGAAGCGCAAGCTCGGCAAGGCGTGAGCCTTCCCGGCAACTGTCGGAAAACTGCAATAATCCCGTGCTAGCCAGTGCGGGATCAGGCTGGCGACAGGCCGTGCTCCGCCTCCGTCATCCTCGGGCTTGACCCGAGGATCCAAACCCTTGAACGAAGGTGGATCCTCGGGTCAAGCCCGAGGATGACGGAGGAGAGGGCGCCGCAGGTCGAGGGTCGAAGGTCTCGTGCACCCGGCACGGGATTTCTTTTTTGGGGAACGCCGTGCGGTTCAAGGAACTGTCCTACGCCAACGAAAACGATCCGCGCCTCAAACGATGGTTCATCCGCTCCATGGAAGGCCTTGCCGGCCGTAACCGTTACGCCCGGCTCTACCATGTCTGGCGCAGCTCCGTCGTCGGGCAGAGCGCGCGGGTCTTCGGCGACATGCTCGACCTCATCGATGTCGGGCTGCGTGTCGAGGGCGCCTGGCCGCCGCCGGATTTGCCCGAGGGGCCGGTCGTCATCGTCGCCAACCATCCCTTCGGCATCGGCGACGGCATCGCGGTGCTGGCGCTCGCCGAGCAGCTCGGCCGGCCGTTCAAGGTGATGATCCACAACGACCTCCTGAAAGTGCCGGAAATGCAGCCCTATGCGCTGCCGGTCTCCTTCGAGGAGACGAAGGAGGCGCAGGCGCTCAACATGAAGACGCGGGCGGAGGCGGTGCGGCTTCTGAAAGAGGGCACGACGGTGATCGTGTTTCCGGCGGGGGGCGTCGCGACGGCGAGGAAGGTGTTCGGCCGGGCGGAGGACCTGCCGTGGAAGATGTTCCCGGCAAAGCTCATCCAGTCGGCCAGGGCCAATGTCATCCCCGTCTATTTCGAGGGGCAGAACGGCCGGCTCTTCCATCTCGCCAGCAAGGTCTCGCTGACGCTGCGCCTGTCGCTGCTGATTCGCGAGTTCCGCAAGCTCTCGGGCTCGACGATCGCCGCGCGCATCGGCGGCGTCATTGCCTGGGCGGAGCTGGATGCGGGCGACCGCAGGAACATCACGGCGCGGCTCCACGAGGCCGTCTTCGCGATGGCGCCCCGGCCGCGGTCGTTCCTGCGACGCGCCGGCTGAGGGCCGGGCGGCGAGGGCGCGCTCTATTTTGAATCCGGAGCCTCTTTCCTGCACTCGGGCGATTTCGCCTGCGTGCAGCTTTAGTCCACCACGTCCTGGGCGGCGGCCTTCTCTCCGTTGGCGTTCTCGTCGAGCAGCACCTCGACATCGGTGTTGACGCCGGCCTTCACGGTGAAGTCGCGCTGGTAGATCTTGTTCTTGTTGCGGGCGACGGCGATGTAGCTGCCCTCGGCCAGCACCAGCGTCGGGAAGGCGCCGACGCTTTCGCTGACCGTGTCGCCCGAGGAGGTGAGGATCGACCAGGCCGTATCGGCGATCGCCTCGCCGCCGGGCTCGGAGACGAGCTTCAGCGTGAGCTTGGCGGCGCGGTGCTGGATCGTCGCGCGCGTCAGCTTGCCGGCCTCGACCTGGATGTCGGCGCGGATGACGGCGTTGACCGTGCCGTAATCGGAGACGACGTGGTAGGTGCCGGCATTGAGGCGCACGACGGAATTCGGCTTCACCTCGGCGACGACGAGGTTACGCTCGCCGTCCTCGCGCACGTCGGCGGCGAAGATCGAGAAGCTGAGCTCCTTCGGCGGAATGCGCACGTCCGAGCCGGAGACGGCGTTCAGCATGATGCCGCCGGCATCGAGCACCATGACCTGCTTGTCGACATCGCCCGTATCGGGAACGACGAGCTTCTTGGTGGCGCCGGCGCGGCCGAAGGCGACATTGACGAAATATTCGCCGGGCACCAGCTGGAAGGCGGCCGAGCCGCCCTCGGAGGTGGCGAGCAGCGGCAGCTTGCCGTCGGCGCCGGGGATCGGCGAGAAGACGCGCCAGGTCAGCCCGTGCTGCATGGGGCTGCCGTCCTTCGTCAACAGCGCCTCGCAGGTCACGTCCCTGAGGTTCGCCGGCGTCGCCTCGCCCGTCACGATCGGGTTGAACGAGGTGAGCTTGCCGCCCTTCATGGGCGTGGTGACCTGCGAAAAGCTGTCCAGCGCCTCCTGCGCGCGGGCCGGAACGAGCGACGTGACGAGGCTGGCCACGGCAAGGCTCACGGCGATGGCGGGAGGGAGGGGCATGCGCATGGGGACGGTTGACTTCCTGACTGTAAGGCTCCACTTGAAGACCCGGCTAATGGCATTTTCAAGGCCGCGTCCGCGCGCCAAGGTATTGGAACTCCCACCCGATGAAAACCGAAATCAAGCTGATCGATTATCTTTCGACCCGCCGGTCGATCCCCGCCTTCCAGATGAGCGAACCCGGCCCCTCGAAAGGCGAGGTGGAGGAGATGCTGACGCTCGCCTCGCGCGTGCCCGACCACGGCAAGCTCGCGCCCTGGCGCTTCATCGTCTATCGCGGCGAGGAGCGCCGGCGGATCAGCGAGGCGCTGGCCGCCATCGCGATGGGCGACAAGCCGGACCTTTCGGACGAGATGGTCAAGGTGGAGAACACCCGGCTCACCCGCGCGCCCGTGGTGATCGCCGTCGTCAGCCGCGCGGCACCGCATTTCAAGATCCCGGAATGGGAGCAGGTCATGTCGGCGGGCGCTGTCTGCCTCAACCTGGCGATGGCCGCCAATGCGCACGGCTTCGCCTCGAACTGGCTGACCGAATGGTACGCCTTCGACGAACGCGCCTATCCGATCCTCGGCGTGAAGCCGGGCGAGCGGATCGCCGGCTTCATCCATATCGGCACGCCCACCGTGCCGCCGACCGAGCGGCCCCGGCCGGAGCTTTCCGAGATCGTCACATGGGTCGGCGATGAGGCCTGACGCGTTGTTCTACGAGACCGCGGAGAACGCCCACGGCCTGAAGCACGATCCCTTCAAGGCGCTCGTCGCGCCGCGGCCGATCGGCTGGATCGGCACGAAGGCGGCGGACGGGCGGCGCAACCTTGCGCCCTATTCGTTCTTCAACGCGGTGAGCGACAGGCCGAAGCTGGTGATGTTCTCCTCGAACGGCCACAAGGACAGCGTGGCGAATATCGAGGAAACCGGCGTCTTCACCTGCTCGCTGGCCGGCCGGCATCTCGCCGAGGCGATGAATGCCAGCTCCGCCGCCGTGCCGCGCGGCGTCGACGAGTTCGCGCTCGCCGGCCTCACGCCGGTCGCCGGCCGCCTCGTCGATGCGCCCTATGTCGGCGAAGCCCATGCGGTGCTGGAATGCCGGATGACGCAGGCCTTCCGCCCGGTCGACATCGACGGGCGGGAATCGGACAACTGGGTGGTCTTCGGCCAGGTGCTCGGCATCCATATCAGCCCGGAGATCCTGCGCGACGGCATGATCGACATGGGCGTCGCGCGCCCGCTGGGGCGCATGGGCTACATGGATTACTGCGACGGCGGGGCGGAGGTTTTCGCCATGATGCGGCCGAAGGCGGGGTGAGGGGCGCGGGCGGTCATCGCCCGGGCCGATCCTCTCCGGTCAATCAGCTTCCCAGACGGTTCGGATCGTCGCTACCTGCGCCGCTTCCGCCGCAAGCCCGCCGAAGAAGCCGTCGCCCCGCGACCGTTCGCACGCCGTCACCAACGCCCCGCCTGCCAGGTCCGGCAACGAATCATAGGCCGGTATGCCGGCTGCCGTGGCGGCCAGGAGGGTTGCGCTGCGGGCTGCGGCGAAGGCCGCGGTCCATTCGCCGGTTTCGGTGAGCGCGCGGCTTGCGTCGAGGGTCTGCTTCAAGAGCCCCTGGTCCCAGATGAGGGCGGCGAGTCGTTCGGATTTGCCGGCAAGGCCCTGCGGCGAGACGGGGGCCGGCAGGATGCCGTCGGTGATCGCGAGGATCCCGGTGCGGCCGTCTTCCCCGCCTTCCTCGGCCTCGGCGACGGACAGGAGGGTGGCGAGGCGCTGGAGGTCCGCGCCGGTCCGCCAGCCGGAAAGGGCAATGCCGGCCGCGCCGCCGGCGATGGCGCGGCGGAGGGTTTCAGCCTCGACCGTCCCGTCAACGATGACGACGCTGCCTTTCATCCGTGAGTCACCGGCGGTGCGGGCGCGCACCAGCACGCCGCAACCTTCAGGAAGGGCGGGAGGGGTGTCGGTCGCTTCGAAAAGGGCGCGGGGCAACGGGTTCATGGCCCTTCATAGGCGCAGGCCCGCGGGAATGGCAATGACGATCCGGTTAACGGATATGGTGAACCAATCTTAAACACTTTGGCGCTAACGTGTTTCCAGTAGCGTTTTGCAGGCGTTTGGGGCGTCCATTGATCGTTCATGCTTTTCTCCGTTGGGTCGAGACCGCACGGGCAGCCGACCGGGCGAAGGCGGCCAGTGTGTTGGCGCGGGCTTACGCACGGGCGCGCATTTCGCCGGACGACCGCCGCGCCGCGGAAATGGCGATGATCTTCCTGCTCGACGATCCCGCGCCGCAGGTGCGGCTGGCGCTCGCCGAAACGCTCGCCGGCAGCGAGGATGCGCCGCGTGCCGTCATCCTGCCGCTGGCGGAAGACCAGCCGGAAATCGCCGCCCACATCATCCTGCGTTCGCCGCTGCTGACGGATGCCGACCTGGTCGATCTCGCCGCCAAGGGCAGTGCGACGACGCGCATGCTGATTGCCCATCGCGCCTTCGTTTCGCGCCCCGTTTCGGCGGCGCTGGCGGAAATCGGCGATGCGCCCGACGTGCTGGCGCTGCTGGAGAACGAAGGCGCCGTCCTTTCGCGGCGCAGCCTGGCGCGCATTGCCGACCGGTTCGGCGACGATGCGGAAATCCGCGCCCTGCTGCTCGACCGCGACGACCTGCCGAGCGATGCGCGCCATGCGCTCGTGGAGAAGATCGGCACGGCGCTGGCCGGCTTCGGGCTGATCCAGGCGGCTGTCGGCACGAGCCGCGTCGCGCGCATCACGCGCGAGGCCTGCGACGTCGCGACGATCGGCATGGTGGGCGAGGTTTCGGCTGCCGAAATGCCGGCGCTCGTCGAGCACCTGCGGCTGACCGGCCGGCTGACGCCGGTCTTCCTGATGCATGCGCTCTGCACCGGCCGGGTCGAGTTCTTTGCGGCCGCCATCACCGATCTCTCGGGCCAGGCGGAGCGGCGCGTCCGCTCGATCCTTTCCGATGGGCGCGAGGCGGCGGTGCGCGCGCTCTATGAATCCGCCGGCCTCGGCCGGGACATCAGTGCGCTTTTCGCCGAGGCGACGATGCTCTGGCGGCGCGAGGCCAAGGGCGGGGACGACGGGCTGTCGGTCTCCGAGCGCCTGCTTTCCCGGGCCCGCGCGGCGGGTGATGCCTCCTGCCAGTCCATGCTGGAACTCGTCGAGCGGCTCGCCATCGCCGAGCAGCGCCAGACGGCGCGCAGCTACGCCCTCATCGCCGCGCGCGACGCGGCGTAAGCCCACGCTGTCGGTGAACAATCCTTAGTCGGCGAAGCGTTTGACCACCCAGGAATAACCGTCCTCGGCATAGCGCACCGGCGTGGTGACGGCGGCCTTGAGGGCAGCCTTGTCGGGAATGGCCTTCTTCACGAAATCCAGCGTGCGGGCCGCAAGGCCCTGCCTGGTCTCGGCGGTCTCGGCCGGCACCGGGACTTCGGCCGTGGTTTTGGCCGGCGTTTCATCGGGCGAGGGCTTGGCGATGCCGGCGGTGATGCGGTCGCCGGCGCTTTCGCAGACGGCCACGATGACGGGATAGTTCTTGTCCTGGTGACGGTTGATGTAGGTCTCGGCCTGGGCATCGCACAGCGCCACGGTCTGCCAGCTCCTGCCGACCGTATCGATATAGTGGCACTGGGTCGCGCTGTCGTCGCAGCCCATGATCGTCATGACGATGAGCGCAGCTTTCATGGCCGTCCTTTCCCGGTTTGTTCCTGCCGGTTAGAGGCGTGCATTGCCGCGAAAATAAGGCGCGGCACCCTCAGATATCGAGGTTGTCGGCGAAGACGGCGCGCTCCTGGATGAAGCGGAAGCGGGCTTCCGGCTTGGTGCCCATCAGGTCGTCCACGGCGGTGCGCGTGCCCTCGAAATCGACGTCGTCGATCGCCACCTTCAGCAGCGTGCGCTTTGCCGGGTCCATCGTGGTTTCCTTGAGCTGCGCCGGCAGCATCTCGCCAAGGCCCTTGAAGCGGCCGATCTCCACCTTGCCGCGGCCGTTGAACTCGGTGCGCATCAGCTCCTCGCGGTGCGGGTCGTCGCGCGCATAGAGCGTCTTGCCGCCCTGGCTGAGGCGGTAGAGCGGCGGCACGGCGAGGTAGAGATGGCCGCCGCGGATGAGGTCGGGCATCTCCTGGTAGAAGAAGGTGATGAGGAGCGAGGCGATGTGCGCGCCGTCGACGTCGGCATCGGTCATGACGATGACGCGCTCGTAGCGCAGGTCGTCCTCGCGGTATTTCGAGCGCGTGCCGCAGCCGAGCGCCTGCACGAGATCGGAGATCTGCTGGTTGGCGCCGAGCTTTTCCCGGCCGGCGCTGGCGACGTTGAGGATCTTTCCGCGGAGCGGCAGGATGGCCTGGTTGGCGCGGTTGCGCGCCTGCTTGGCTGAGCCGCCGGCCGAATCGCCCTCGACGATGAAGAGCTCGGCGCCCTCGGCGGAATTCTGCGCGCAGTCGGCGAGCTTTCCCGGCAGGCGCAGCTTGCGCACGGCGGTCTTGCGGCTGACTTCCTTTTCCTTGCGGCGGCGCAGGCGCTCTTCCGCGCGCTCGATCACCCAGTCGAGCAGCTTGGCGGCTTCGCCCGGATTGTCGGCGAGATAGTGGTCGAACGGGTCGCGCAGCGCGTTCTCGACGATGCGCTGGGCCTCGACGGTGGCAAGCTTGTCCTTGGTCTGGCCGACGAATTCCGGCTCGCGGATGAAGACGGAGAGCATGCCGACGGCCGAGATCATCACGTCGTCGGTGGTGATGGCGGCAGCGCGCTTGTTCTGCGTCAGCTCGGCATAGTTCTTCAGGCCCTTGGTGAGCGCGATGCGCAGGCCCGCCTCATGCGTGCCGCCGTCAGCCGTCGGGATGGTGTTGCAGTAGGAGTGGATCAGCGAATCGCCGCCATACCAGGTGACGGCCCATTCGAGCGAGCCGTGCCCGCCGGATTTCTCGCTCTTGCCGGAGAAGATCTCGCGGGTGACGGTGTGCTCCTTGCCGAGCGTCGCCTGAAGGTAGTCCTTGAGGCCGCCGGGGAAGTGGAAGACGGCCTTTTCCGGCGTTTCTGAGCCTTCCGGCAGCAGCGCGGGATCGCAGCTCCAGCGAATCTCGACGCCGCCGAAGAGATAGGCTTTCGAGCGGGCCATGCGGAAGACGCGTCCCGGATCGAAATGCGCGTGCGGGCCAAAGATCTCCGGGTCCGGGTGGAAGCGCACCTTCGTGCCGCGGCGGTTGTGCACGTCGCCGAGCTCTTCGAGCGGGCCGAGCGGCTTGCCGCGGGAGAAGCGCTGGCGGTAGAGCTTCTTGTTGCGCGCGACCTCCACTTCGAGAAGGTCGGAGAGGGCGTTGACGACCGAGACGCCGACGCCGTGCAGGCCGCCCGAGGTCTCATAGGCCTTGCCGTCGAACTTGCCGCCGGCATGCAGCACGGTGAGGATGACCTCCAGCGTGGATTTTCCCGGCATCTGCGGATGGTTTTCCACCGGAATGCCGCGGCCGTTGTCGGTGACGGTCAGAAAACCCTCGGCGTCGAGATTGACCTCGATGAAATTGGCGTGGCCGGCGACGGCCTCGTCCATCGAGTTGTCGATGACTTCGGCGAAGAGGTGGTGCAGCGCCTTCTCGTCCGTGCCGCCGATATACATGCCGGGGCGCATGCGGACCGGTTCGAGGCCTTCCAGCACGCGGATCGCCGAGGCGTCGTAGCCGCCGGTGCCTTCGCTCGGCGGCGCGGGGCGCGCCTCGCGGGCAGGGGCGGCCGCTGCTACGGGCTTTTCGACCGGCGGCGTTGCGGGCTGGGAGGGCATGTTGGCGAAGAGGTCGTTGCTGTCGTCTTGCATGGGCCGTTCAGATTTTGTTCCGTTTGCCGGTTTCCCCGCCGGTCCATGGCGGACCGGGGTCTGGCGCAGAAGATGTCGTTACGCGAATCACTTGCGATCCTGCCAGATTCCGCGGGCTTTCGCGATGCCGCGGCGGCGTGCCGCCCCGTCCGTCCACGGCCGCTTTCGTGCGATGCAGGATGCGCCAAGCCGCGCCAACCGCTGGCGGAGGATTGCGTTGCGGGCGGGCGGATGGCAAGTATCGCAGCCTCCAGGGAGCCACAGTTCATGCGTCAGTCCACAGTTCATTGCCTTTCCCGGCTGGTTTTGGCCGCGATCTTCACCGGTCTTGCCGCCGGAAACGCCGCCGCGCTGACGCTGAAGCCGTGGAAGGACGAGCTTTTCGGTTATGGCACCGTCATCGAGACGGCGGACGACGGCGCGCTCAGGGTCGTCGACTACCAGGAACTGCGCGACATCAACGGCCGCGACCAGGTGCCGGAGCGCCGGGTGAAGGCGGCCTATGTCTCGACGGCGGTGAAGAAGGCGCAGAAGAACACGACGGTCGCCACGCCCGCCGGGCCGATCGACGTGGCGATGACCGGCAAGGCGGAGGGGGCGGCGTTCACCGTCATCTTCATCCACGGCCGCGGCGGCGACCGGCGGCTCGGCAACAACGACTGGAATTTCGGCGGCAACTTCAACCGGCTGAAGAACCTCGCCGTGCAGAACGGCGGCGTCTACTACGCGCCGAGCGTGCCCTCCTTCGACGACAAGGGCGCGGCGCGCATTTCCGGCCTCATCCTGACGGCCAAGGCGCTGTCGCCGGAGGCGCCGGTCATCCTCGCCTGCGCCTCGATGGGCAGCTTCATCTGTGCCCGCGTGGCGCGCGATCCGGCGGCGGTGAAGAGCCTTGCCGGCATGGTGCTGATGGGCGGGGCGGCCGACGGCGACTACGGCGGGACGCCGGCCTTCAAGGCGAAGCTGCCGGTCTTCTTCACCCATGGCGACAGCGACAGCGTCTACCAGGCGAACGACCAGATCGCGGTGTTCCGCCGGCTGCGCAAGGCCGGCGTGCCGGCGCGTTTCGTGCTGTTCCAGACGGGGGGGCACGGCACGCCCGTGCGCATGACCGACTGGCGCGAGACGCTGAACTGGCTGTTTGCGCAATAGGCGCCGATTTGCTACGCCGCAAGCCACGCGAATTTCAAGGACAGGGAGGTCTCATGACACCGGATGTAACCCCGCTCGTTGCCGGGAACTGGAAGATGAACGGCACGCGCGCATCGCTCGACCAGATCAAGGCGATGGCCGAAGGCGTGAAGGGGCCGCTTTCCGACAAGGTCGAGACGCTGATCTGCCCGCCGGCGACGCTGCTCTATGTCGCCACCGCGCTCTGCGACGACAGCCCGCTGATGATCGGCGCGCAGGACTGCCACGAGAAGGCCTCCGGCGCCCATACCGGCGATGTCTCGGCGGAAATGATCGCCGACTGCTTCGGCACCCATGTCATCGTCGGCCATTCGGAGCGCCGCACGGACCACAAGGAAAGCGACGCGCTGGTGCGCGCCAAGGCGGAGATCGCCCATGAGAACGACCTCGTCGCGATCATCTGCATCGGCGAGACCGGCGACGAGCGCAAGGCGGGCAAGACGCTCGACGTGCTGAAGGCGCAGCTTGCGGCCTCCGTGCCGGACGGTGCGACGGCGGAAAACACCGTCATCGCCTACGAGCCCGTCTGGGCGATCGGCACGGGGCTTACGCCGATGGCGGCCGATGTCGAGGAGGCGCATGCCTTCATGCGCGCGGAGCTGACCGGCCGCTTTGCCGGCGAGGGCGCCAGGATGCGCATCCTCTACGGCGGCTCGGTGAAGCCGGGCAATGCGCAGGAACTGATGGGCGTCGCCAATGTCGACGGCGCGCTGATCGGCGGGGCGAGCTTGAAATCGGACGACTTCCTTGCCATCTACCGGGCATACGAAGCACTGACCGCCTGACGGTTTTGCGCCGGTCCCGCAAAAGGGCCGGCGGATTGGCCGGTAAGGGCTTGGAATGGTGCGCGGCTTGGTATATTGAGCCGCAAACCTGACATTTGGGCCATCTGGCCGGGATACCGAAAACATGCAGACCATCTTGCTCGTCATCTATCTCATGGTCGTCGTCGCGCTGATCGGCGTCGTGCTGATCCAGCGGTCTGAAGGCGGCGGCCTCGGCATCGGTGGCGGCTCCGGCTTCATGTCGGCGCGCGGCACGGCCAATGCCCTGACGCGCACCACGGCGATCCTCGCCACGCTGTTCTTCGTGCTGGCGCTCGGCATGGGCATCCTCGCCCGCTACGAGACGCAGCCGACCGACATCCTCGACCGCATCCCCGGCACGACCGGCACCGGCGGCGTGCTCGACGCGCTCGGCGGCGCATCGCAGGGCGAAGGCACCCAGAACAACAACACGACCAACCAGACGCCCGCGACGACCGGCACCGACGCCGTTCCGACCGATGGCGGCACGGCGACCGGCACCGGCGACACGCCCGCGACGGGCACCGGCACGGGCGCTGCGACGGGTACGGAGCAGAATTCCGGCGTCCCGAGCGGCCAGTAAGCCGCAAGGACCGAAAACGAACCGGCCGGTTGGCGAAATCCAACCGGCCTTCTTCTTGTGTAAAACGCCGATTGCGACTTCCGAAATCACTCCCAAGGTGATTTTTCGGTGGCGGAATCGATTTTGAAAAGGTATCCGGTGACTCCCATGGCGCGATATGTATTCATCACAGGCGGCGTGGTTTCCTCCCTCGGAAAAGGCATTGCCGCCGCTGCACTCGGAGCTCTCCTGCAGGCCCGCGGTTACCGCGTCCGCCTGCGCAAGCTCGACCCCTATCTCAACGTCGACCCGGGCACGATGAGCCCGACCCAGCACGGCGAGGTGTTCGTCACAGACGACGGCGCGGAAACCGACCTCGACCTCGGCCACTACGAGCGCTTTACCGGCCGCTCGGCCACCAAGACCGACAACATCACCACCGGTCGCATCTACAAGAACATCATCGACAAGGAACGCCGCGGCGACTATCTCGGCGCGACCGTGCAGGTCATTCCGCACGTCACCAACGAGATCAAGAACTTCGTCACCGAAGGCAATGACGACTACGACTTCGTGCTGTGCGAGATCGGCGGCACCGTTGGCGACATCGAGGCCATGCCCTTCATGGAGGCGATCCGCCAGCTCGGCAACGATCTGCCGCGCGGGACCGCGGTTTATGTGCACCTGACGCTGATGCCCTATATTCCGGCGGCGGGCGAACTGAAGACCAAGCCGACGCAGCACTCCGTCAAGGAGCTGCAGGCGATGGGCATCCACCCGGATATCCTCCTGGTGCGCGCCGACCGGGAAATCCCGGAAGCCGAGCGCAGGAAGCTCTCGCTGTTCTGCAACGTGCGCCCGACCGCCGTCATCCAGGCGCTCGACGTCGCGTCGATCTACGACGTGCCGCTCGCCTATCACAAGGAAGGTCTCGACGACGAGGTGCTGGCCGCCTTCGGCATCGAGCCGGCGCCCAAGCCGCGCCTGGAAGCCTGGCAGAACGTTTCCGATCGCATCAAGACGCCCGAGGGCGAAGTGACGATCGCCATCGTCGGAAAATATACCGGCCTCAAGGACGCCTATAAATCACTGATCGAGGCGCTCTACCACGGCGGCATCGCCAACCACGTCAAGGTCAAGCTCGAATGGATCGAGTCGGAAGTCTTCGAGAAGGAGGATCCGGCGCCCTACCTTGAAAAGGTGCACGGCATCCTCGTTCCCGGCGGTTTTGGCGAGCGCGGGTCGGAGGGCAAGATCAATGCGGCGCGGTTCGCCCGCGAGCGCAAGGTGCCCTATTTCGGCATCTGCTTCGGCATGCAGATGGCGGTGGTGGAAGCGGCGCGCAACCTCGCCGGCATCGAGAAGGCCTCCTCGACCGAATTCGGCAAGACGGCGGAACCCGTCGTCGGCCTGATGACGGAATGGGTGAAGGGCAACGAACTGGAGAAGCGTTCGGCTTCCGGCGATCTCGGCGGCACGATGCGCCTCGGCGCCTATCGCGCGGCGCTGAAGGGCGGCACGAAGATCGCCGACATCTACGGCTCGACGGATATTTCCGAACGCCACCGCCACCGCTACGAGGTGAATGTCGACTACAAGGACCGGCTGGAAAGCTGCGGCCTCGTCTTTTCCGGCATGTCGCCGGACGGCGTGCTGCCGGAGACGGTGGAATATCCCGACCATCCGTGGTTCATCGGCGTGCAGTACCACCCGGAACTGAAGAGCCGTCCGCTCGATCCGCACCCGCTCTTCGCGAGCTTCGTGGAAGCGGCGCTGGAACAGAGCCGCCTCGTCTGAGGAAAGCCTCCTCTGCGTCTGTCGGGCCAGACCCGACCGGCCTCGCCGCGGGTGCGGCGGTGGATCCTCGGGTCAAGCCCGAGGATGACGGCAGAGGGCGGGGAGAGGCTTGTCAAAGAACCGAGCCCGGTGGCGACACCGGGCTCTTGCTTTTGGAAGGACCACCTTTCCGTCATCCTCGGGCTTGACCCGAGGATCCACACGCACCCGTGGTTCGGAGAGGTTGATTGCCTTGGCGCTAGAAGGAGCCCGGCATTTTTGCCGGGCTTCCCGCTTTTGTCATTCGGCCGCCTGGGCGAGGGCGCCGATCCCGTCGTCGGGATCCTGGCCGGCGAGGACCCGCTGGCCGATGCCGATGGTGAGCGCAGCGCCGAGGCCGGCGGCGACGGAGACCCAGAAGCCGTTCTGGGCGCCGAAATTGTCCACCGCCCAGCCGGCGACGAAGGCGCCCAGCGCCATGCCGATGCCGATGCCGGTCGTCACCCAGGTGACGCCCTCCGTCAGCATGGCGGCCGGCACGCGGCGTTCGACGAGGCCGAAGGCCGTGATGAAGGTGGGCGAGATGGCGATGCCGCTGACGAAGACGGCGAAGGCCAGCAGCGGCACCGTGCCGGCGAAGGGCAGCGGCAGGGCGGTGAGCGCCAGCACGGCGACGGCGATCATCAACTGCTTCTGCAGCGCCATCCTCGGGTTCAGCGCGCCGAGGACGAGGCCGACGACGAAGGAACCGATGGCATAGACGCCGATGACGAGGCTGGCGGCATTCGGCTGGCCGAGATCCTTGGTGATCGCCACGGCCGAGACCTCGGCGGTGGCGAAGGTGGCGCCGACGAAGACGAGGGCGAGCGTGATGATCTGGACGGGGCGCAGGCGGATCGCCGATTTCTGCGGCGCGCTGCCGGCGACATGGCGCACCGCCGGTTCCGTCGCGCGCTGCAACACGAAGGCGAGGGTGCCGACGGCGAGGAAGGCGGTGCTGATCAGCATGCCGGCCTGCGGGAAGAGCGCGACGGCAAGGCCGACCGAGAGCGAGGCGCCGGCGATGTAGACCAGCTCGTCGGCGGCCGATTCGAAGGCGAAGGCCGTGTTGAGCTCGGGCCGGTCGCGGAAGAGCTCCGTCCAGCGGGCGCGCAGCATGGCGGGCATCGAGGGCATGGCGGCGGCGAGGAAGGCGGAGGCAAAGAGCGTCCAGACCGGCCAGCCCTGGTGGGTGGCCGCGATCAGCGCCAGGAAGGCGAGGACGGAGACGATCGTGGCGGGCGTCAGCACCGCGGCTTGGCCGAAGCGGTCGACGAGGCGGGAGACCTGCGGGGCGATGAGCGCATTGGTGAGCGCGAACGTGGCGGAGACCGCGCCGGCGAGCCAGTATTCGCCATGGGTCTGCGAGAGCATGGCGACGATGCCGATCGGCGCCATGGCGATGGGAAGGCGGGCGAGGAAGCCGGCGGCGGAGAACGCCTTCGTTCCCGGCACGCTGAAAATTTCCTTGTAGGGGTTGGACATGGCCTGCTCCTGGAAAGGGACGGGTTCGATAATTACATACGCGGCGTATGTTGAAGAGATAGTTGCATACGTAGCGTATGTCAAATAAAATACGCGGCGTATGTGAATGAGGAGACGCCATGCGCAAGCCGCGTGAGGAAATGATCGCCGAGACACGGGCCAAGCTGATCGCCGCCGGGCGGCAGGCCTTTGGCACGGTGGGCTATGCCGCCGCCTCGATGGACGATTTCACCGCCGGGGCCGGGCTGACGCGCGGCGCGCTCTACCACCATTTCGGCGACAAGAAGGGGCTGCTCCAGGCGGTGATCCAGCAGATCGACGCGGAAATGACCTTGCGGCTCAACCGGATCTCGGCCGCAGCGCCCAACCGCTGGCAGGGTTTTGTTGCGGAATGCGTCGCCTATATCGAGATGGCGCTGGAGCCGGAAATCCAGCGCATCATGTTCCGCGACGGCCCGGCGGTGCTCGGCGACGTCTCGCAATGGCCGACCAGCAACGGCTGCATCGCCGCCCTCAGCCGCAGCATCGAGCAACTGAAGGCTGACGGCGTGATGGGGGACATCGACACGGAGGCGGCGGCCCGGCTGATCAACGGCGCGAGCAGCCATGCGGCGCTGTGGATCGCCAAGTCGGACGATCCGGAGGAGACCTCCAGGCGTGCGGTCAGGGGATTCCGAACGCTGCTGGAGGGGCTGCGCGTCAAGGGCTGAGGGGCCGCCTACGGCCCCGCCGGGGCTTCCTTCAATTCGCAGGCCGTCGTGCCTATCGTCATCGTGTTGCCGCGCCAGTCGATGGCGCCGCCGATCCAGGCGCGCAGCCAGATGGCCGGCATCATGGCGTCCCGCATCATCATCGCCGGCACGGACCACAGGGAAAGCCGCCAGCCCTTCGCAAGCGCAAGGGCGGCTTCCGGCAGGTAGAGGCCGGCGAGCACCAGCAGCACGGCGGGCAGGAGCGGCACATCGCCGAGAAGCACCGCGGCGAGCATGAGAAGCAGCGGCGGGACGGCGCCGAGCAGGATTTCCGGACTGAAGAAGGCGGGGAAGGTGACGCGGCGCAGGCGCGACCAGCGGCACTGGCGCGACCAGACCTCCTGCCCGGAGCGCCGCCCCAGCGGCTGCTCGAAGGGCGCGGAGACGAGGTGCACCTTGAGTCCGAGACGGCTGACCAGCTTGGTGGAGGCGGCGTCCTCGGCGATCTCGGCGTTCAGCGCCTGGATGCCGCCATTGGCATCGAGCATCGGCTTGTACCAGAGCATGCTCTTGCCCTGCGCGAAACCGAGGCCGAGTGCCTCGCCGGCATATTGCCAGCGGGCCTGCTGGGTGTTGAGGAACATGCATTCCACCTCGGCCCAGAAGCCGTCCGGCCGCGAGCCGAGCGGCGTCGAGCAGACGAGGCCCGAATCGCTGCGCCAGCCGCCCATCAGGTGCTGGATATAGTCGGGCGGCATCAGGACGTTCGAATCGGCGAGCACCACCCAGTCGTGCCGCGCCGCCTGCCAGCCCTTGACGCAATTGTTGAGCTTCGGATTGGCGCTGATGCGATCATCGCCGACGAGGATGCGCGCGGCGACATGGGGATGGGCGGCGGCGGCCGCCTCGATCAGCGGGACGATGGGATCGCCCGCATGGGCGACGCAGAAGAGAAGCTCGTAGTCCGGCCAGGTGAGGCGGAAGGCGCGGTCCAGCGTCTCCGTGGAGAAATTCTCGATGCCGCGCACGGGGATGACGATGGAGACGGACGGTCTTTCCTCGATCTCGGGCGGCGCCGCGCCCGTCGGCTTCAGCCGCCTTCCGGCGATGAGGATGCTGAGGAGATTGGTGGCGACGAGGGCGCCCGAGGCGAGGGCCAGGGCCTGAGCCGTATCCATTCACGCGTACTCCGCTGGGCGCCGGATCACGATGCGGCCGCCGGGGTGCATTCACGCGCGAAGAGACACCATCGTCCCATGACAGGGGAATGACGGGCGGCGCGACGGGCTCTGGTGGGGGCTGTCGTATAGGGAAGGAAACCGTCGCCCCATTCCCTTCTCCCCCGCGGGGAGAAGGTGCCGGCAGGCGGATGAAGGGGATGGCGAAGGCGCAGACGATCCGTCAGAGCCACCCCCTCATCCGACCCGGAGCCTGTCCTCGGGCTCGCCCCTGGCGAGACCCGTGGGGACCACCCTTCTCCCCGCGGGGGAGAAGGGAAGAACGGCAATGTCGAGCTCCAGATAAGATCGCCCTGCCGTCGGGGACTACGACAGGAAATCGGCGGTCGTGGTGACCTTGCCGTAGCCGAATTCCAGCGCCGACATGATGGTGGCGTGGACCTGGGCGGCCGGGACGAGCGAATCACCGAAGGCCTTGTCGCGCGTGGCGCAGGCATCGTGCACGACGGTGAGGTTGTAGCCGAGATCGGCGGCGGCGCGCGCCGTCGCGTCGATGCAGACGTCGCTCATCGCGCCGACGACCACCACATCCTCGATGCCATCGTTCCGCAGCGTCTCGTCGAGCGCCGTCCCGCGGAAGGAATTCGGGTGGTTCTTGACGATGACCGTGTCGTCTTCCCGCGGCGTGACGGCCGGGATCGGCTCGATGCCTTCCGTGCCCGGGGCGAAGAGCGGCGAGGCGGCCTCCCTGGCGATGTGGTGGACATGGATGATCCGGTCGCCCCTGCCGCGCCCGGCCTCGATGATGCGCGCGGCATTGGCGGCGGCGGCGTCGATGCCGGCCAGCGCGAAGCTGCCGGTGGCGAGATAGTCCTTCTGGAGGTCGACGATGATGATGGCGCGCTTGCTCATGGCGGTTCCTTCTTGCAGGCGATGGACGATGTGGACATTCTGCCCCCGGCCTGCCATCTCTCGCCATTGGCGGGGCCGACATAATCCGGGGTGAAAGTGACATGGCGCGTGCAGCCGAGATCGGACTGGTTCTCTATCCCGGCGTGCAGATGGCCGCCGTGCTCGGCATGACCGATCTCTTCCAGTCGGCAATGGAGCTCGGCCGGAAGAAGGGTCGGGCAGGCCCTCTCCTCACCGTCAGCCACTGGCGGCTGGAGGACGGCGTGCCGGTGCGGGTGGACGCGCAGGCAGAGAGCGGCGCGGCCTCGCGCCCCTGCGTGCTCGTCCTGCCGCCGGCGCTCGGCGATCCGATCCGGCGCGAGGAGGCGGCGCCCTTTGCCGCCTGGCTGCGCGAATGCCACGCGGGCGGCATCCAGCTCGCCTCGATCTGCGCCGGCGCCTTCCTCCTGGGCGAGACGGGGCTGCTCGCCGGCCGCACCATCATCACCAACTGGGTGATCGCCGAGATGTTCGAACGGCGGTTTCCCGACGTCACCGTCGATACCGACCGGCTGCTCGCCGACGACGGCGACATCGTGACGGCCGGCGGCGTGATGGCCTGGGTCGATCTCGGGCTGAAGCTCATCGACCGTTTCCTCGGGCCGACGATCATGCTGGAGATCGCCCGGCAATTCGTCATCGATCCACCCGGCCGCGAGCAGCGCTATTACAGCACCTTCTCGCCGCGCCTCCTGCATGGCGATGCGGCGATCCTGAAGGTGCAGCATTTCCTGCAGGCGAGCGAGGCGCGAGAGATCGGCCTCGACGTGCTCGCCGCGCAGGCCGGGCTGGAGGAACGCACCTTCCTCAGACGCTTCCGCAAGGCGACGGGGCTGACGACGACGGACTATTGTCAGCGCCTCCGGGTGGCGAAGGCCCAGGAGCACCTGCAGTTCACCACGCGCTCCGTCGACCGCGTGGCGCTCGATGTCGGCTACAACGATCCCGGCGCCTTCCGGAAAGTCTTCGCCCGCATCGTCGGGCTGACGCCGGGCGAGTATCGCAAGCGGTTCCGTTCCTGACCTATTCGGGGCGCGGGCGGTTGCGCACCACGGTGACGGTGCAGGGGGCGTGGGCGGCGACCTCGCCGGAGACGCTGCCGAGCATGGAGCGCATGGCCGATTCGGCGCGCGCGCCCATCACGATGTGGTCGACATGGTTTTCCCGGGCATAATCGAGGATGGCGTCGGCCGGCGAGACGGCCTCCAGCACATGGAAGGTGATGCCGCCGCCGGGGACGGCAAGGCCCGTCGACCAGGTGCGCAACTCGACGAGGCGCAGCACATGCTTGTTGCGGCCTTCCTCGTCCAGCGAGGTGTCGATGGCGATGCGGTTGATCTTCAAGACGTTGATGCAGGCGATGCGGGCGTCCGGCGTGTTCTCGATGATGCGCGCGACGGTCCTGTGCATGGCGTCGGCAAGGTCCGGCGTGCTGGCGGCAAGGTCGATCGCCACGGCGACGATCGGCGCATTGGCGAGCTGGGCCTCGGCGGTCTGCGGCTTGACGGTCTCGATAGGCACCGGGTTGAAGCGGCGGCGCAGCACCATGCCGAGCGGGTCCCGCTTCATCTTCTCCGCCCGCGCCGTCAGCTTGACGGCGGAAAGGTCCTGCAGGTCGAGCGCGAGCTGGGCGGCGCTCGGATAGCGCCAGGCGGGGTTGACCTCCAGGCAGCGCAGGATGACCTCCTGCAAGGCCGGCGGAATGGCGGGGTTGCGGGCGCGCGGCGGCAGCGGATCGCGCCACAGGCGGCGCTTCAGGCCCTTCAGGCGCTGCGGATCGCCGAAGGGGCGCTCGCCGGTCGCGAAGAAATAGAGCATCACGCCGAGGGCGAAAAGGTCGCTGCGGAAATCGCTGCGCGTGCCGAGCACCTGTTCCGGCGCCATATAGGGCGCGGTGCCGTAGGGCAGGCGGAACTGCTCGTCCATCAGGTCCGGCAGGTGGATGTGGCGGGCAAGGCCGTAGTCGATCAGCACGGCCTCGCCGCTCTCGCGGAACATGACGTTCGACGGTTTCAGGTCGAGATGCACGACATGCTGGCGGTGCAGCGAATCGAGCGCCACGGCGATTTTCCCGCCGAGGGCGGCGACCTCCTCCGGCGGCAGCGGCAGGCGCTCCAGCAGCGGATAGAGCGAGGTGCCGGGCAGGCGCTCCATGACGATATAGGGGAGCGTCGCGAAATCGCCGTTGGCGACGAAGCGCGGCACATGCGGGCCGGAAAGCCGCGGCAGGATCATCTGCTCCATCTCGAAGCCGACGATGGCGGCCGGATCGTCGCCCTCGCCGATGACCGGCACCTTCATCAGGATCGGGAAATCGATGTCGGGGCGCGACACGGTCCAGATGCGCGCCATGCCGCCATTGTGCGCGATGGCCTCGATGAGGAAGCCGTCGATGACGTCGCCGGGTTTCAGCCGTGCCTTGACCATCAGCGCCCCCTGAAAAGCCGGTCGGCGAGCGAGGCCGGCAGCCCGGCCGCCCGGATCTTCCCGGCCGCGCGCTCCACGTCATAGGCGGCGCGCTGGAAGCGGAGTTCGGCGCTCTGCGTGTCGTAGAGCGCGTAGGCGGCCGCGGGATCGCCGTCGCGCGGCTGGCCGACGGAGCCCATGACGGCGAGCCAGCGGCGCTGCGGCAGGAGCGGCACGGGGGTGGCGGCGACGGGGCGGAAATGCGTGACCCTGCCGCCCGGCGCCGTCGAATAGAGCGCCGGCTTGTGCACATGGCCGCAGAAGCTGACGCGGGCATCGCAGGCCGCAAGATGCCGTCCGGCATCGCTGGCGTCGAGCACATAGTTCCAGGCGGGCGGCGCGCTGGCATCGGCATGCACGAAGAGACAGTCGCCCTCGCGCGCCTCGAAGGGGAGGGCGGCGAGGAAGGCGCGGGTCTCGCTGCCGAGCTGGCGGCGCGTCCATTCGAGGGCGAAGGTCGCGGTCGGGTTCATCGAGACGGCGGGATTGCCGACCGCCTCGTCATGGTTGCCGCGCAGCACGACGCCGCCGCTGGCGGCAAGCGCCATCGCCCGTTCCGCGCACCATTCCGGATCCGCCCCGTAGCCGACGATGTCGCCGAGCAGCACGAGGCGGTCGGCTCCGGCGCCTTCGACGGCGGCGAGCACGGCCTCGAAGGCTTCGCGGTTGGCGTGGATATCGGAGAGGATGGCAAGCAGCATGGCAGTCCGGCTTCATCGATGTCGGGCGAGCATAACCCGGCTTTGCGCCCGCAGCCATTCAACGGAAGGGGAATATCGGCCGGCCGGGCTTTCGTTTCGTCAAGTCTGGCGGCTGGGGAAGGCGAAGAGGTCGGCATCCGCATCGGCATGGCCGGCGATGTCGGCGGTGACGATCTCGGCGGCGATCTGGCTGAAGGTGATGCCGTTGCCGCCGAAGCCCATGACGGCGAAGACATTTTCGAGGCCCGGCACGCGGCCGATCAGCGGCAGGCCCGTGCGCGTGGTGCCGAAGGGAGCCGCCCAGACATGGTCGGGCTCGGGCAGGGCGAGGCCGAGCAGGGTTTCGGCCTTGCGGCGGATGGTCGCCGCCTTCTTCCGCAGCGTCTTCTCGGACGCATAGGCCTCGGCGCTGTCCTCGTCCTCGCCGCCGACGATCAGCCGCCCGTCGCGCGTGCGGCGGAGATAGAGATAGGGATCGGCGCCCTCCCAGACGATGCATGTCTTCAGCCAGTCCGGCAGCGCCGTGCCGGGCGGCGTGGCGAGCGCCCAGGTGGAGACGATGGCATGCTCCTTGTCGGCGACGGCCTCCAGGAACTCGTAGCCGGAGCAGAAGACGGCGTGGCCGGCGGAGAGGATCCGTCCCTCCGCCGTCGCGAGGAACGCCCGGTCCGCGGTCGCGCGCAGGTCGGTGATCTCCAGCGGGCTGACGAGCTCCACGCCGCGCGTCATCGCCGCGCGCAGGATGCCGGCGGCCATCTGCGCCGGGTTCGCCGCGGCGGAGATGTCGCTGAGGATGGCGCCGGTGCGCGTGATCGCAAAGCGTTCGGCAAGGGTGGCGGCGTCAAGATATTCGGCCGCGATGCCGGCGGCGCGGCGCGCCTCGGCCTCCGCGTGCAGGGCCTGGCGGCCATAGGCCTCGCCGGCGAGGAACAGGGTCTGCTTGCGCTCGAAGCTGCAGGACAGGCCGAGATCGGCGACGATGCCCGACAGGCGCTCGACGGCGCGGGCGGAGCGCTGCCAGGCGCGGCGGGCCTTCGGCGCACCGATCATGCCGGAAAGCCGGGAAAGGGGAATGTCGATCTCGTGCTGGATCATCGCGGTGCTGGCAAGCGTGCTGCCATGCACGGGCACACGCCGGTCGACGACGAGCACCGAGCGCGTGCCGTCCGCCAGCGCATGGGCCATCAGCGCCCCGGAAATGCCGGCGCCGACGATGATGACGTCGTAGTCGGCGCGCGACGGCCTTGGCCGCGCGCGAAGAGCAAGGCGCGGTGAACCGGCCCAGAGGGGGCGGGATTCGTGGAGGTCGCGCTGGCGGGTGATGTCGCGGGATCTGGGAATGGGCGGGCTCCGGTCGAGGGACGCTGCGGGAATGGCCGACGGGCGGAAAAGTTCCCGCAGGGCGCGGCGGACCGTGCTGGCGCTTGCATTGCGCGCCGAAAGCGGGCAAAGCACGGGGCGCCTGAAACATGCCGGATTTTTCGCCATGACCGTGAGTTCGAGAACGCCCCGCCCGATCGACCATCTGGTGCTGCCGGTGTCCGACCTCGGGGTGGCCCGCGCGCGCCTGACCGCGCTCGGCTTCACCGTCGCCGGGGACGCCCGCCATCCCTTCGGCACGGAGAACTGTTGCGTCTTCCTCGCCGACGGTTCCTATCTCGAACCGCTCGGCATCGCCAATCGCGAGGAATGCGAGGCGGCGGCGCGTGGCGGCAATGTCTTCGTCGCGCGCGACCAGGCCTTCCGCTTCCGCCGCGGCCTCGAAGGCTTTTCCGCCATCGCCATGGCGAGCGGCGATGCCTGGGAGGACGACCAGCGCTACACCAATGCCGGCCTTTCCGGCGGCGAGGTGCTGGAATTTTCCCGCGACATGCTGCTGCCCGACGGGACCAGCGCGACCGGCAGCTTCCGCCTTGCCTTCGCCGCCGACCTGCGCAGCCCCGATTTCTTCTTCTTCGCCTCGCAGCGCATCCTGCCGCTGCCGGCCGACCGCGCGTCGCTGGAAACGCACGAGAACGGCGTGATCGCGCTGTCGGAGGTCGTCCTGTCGGAACAGAACCCGACGGATTTCCAGTATCTCGTGCAGGAGGCGGCCGACGAACGCGAGGTCGAGGCCCTGTCCTTCGGCATGTCCGTCGATACGCCGCGCGGGCGCATCACCGTGCTCAACGATGCAGGCCTGGAGGGGTTTTACGGGATCGCGCCGGTCGCCGGCGCGGATCGCGGCCTGAAAGGACGCGCGGTCGTCTTCAGGGTTGAAAATACAGCGGAATGCGAGCGTCTCCTGACGGAGCGCGGCGTCGCCTTCCAGAAACGGGACAACCGCCTCCTCGTGCCGCCGGCACCGGGGCAGGGCGTCCTCCTTGTCTTCGGAGAATGAGATGAACACCAATTCCACAGTCGTCGTCGGCGAAGGCGCCAAGAAGGTTACCTTCGCCCAGGACAAGCGCTTCTCGCTGATCGCCGGCCCCTGCCAGATGGAGAGCCGCGACCATGCCTACATGATGGCCGAGGCGCTGGTCGAGATGACCGAAAAGCTCGGCCTCGGCCTCGTCTACAAGTCCTCCTTCGACAAGGCGAACCGCACCTCGCTCTCCGGCAAGCGCGGCATCGGCCTTGAAAAGGCGCTGGAGATCTTCGCCGACCTCAAGAAGGATTTCGGCTTCCCGGTCCTTACCGACATCCACACGGAAGAGCAGTGCGCCGTCGTCGCCGAGACGGTCGACATCCTGCAGATCCCCGCCTTCCTGTCGCGCCAGACGGACCTGCTCGTCGCCGCCGCCAGGACCGGCCGGGCGATCAACGTCAAGAAGGGCCAGTTCCTGGCGCCCTGGGACATGAAGAACGTGCTGACGAAGTTCACCGAGAGCGGCAACCCGAACGTCATGCTGTGCGAGCGCGGCGCCTCCTTCGGCTACAACACGCTCGTTTCCGACATGCGCTCGCTGCCGATCATGGCCTCGCTCGGCGCGCCCGTCGTCTTCGACGCGACGCATTCGGTGCAGCAGCCGGGCGGGCAGGGCGGTTCCTCCGGCGGCCAGCGCGAATTCGTCGAGACGCTGTCGCGCGCCGCGATCGCCGTCGGCATTGCCGGCCTCTTCGTCGAGACCCATGAGGACCCGGACAACGCCCCCTCCGACGGCCCGAACATGGTGCACCTGAAGGACATGCCGCGGCTTCTGGAAAAGCTCGTCGCCTTCGACGACATCGCCAAGGCCTGACGTTTCAAACGGATGACATGGAGACATGCCATCCGTCTTTCCCATGGCGACGGACGCCATTGTAATTTCTGCATCCTCGATTAAAAGTGGATTTTAATCGATTTATAAACCACGGAACAGGACGATCTCCATGACTGCAATCATCGACATCATCGGCCGCGAGATTCTCGACAGCCGCGGTAATCCCACCGTCGAAGTGGACGTGCATCTCGAAGATGGCAGCTTCGGCCGTGCGGCCGTTCCGTCGGGCGCCTCCACGGGCGCGCATGAAGCCGTCGAACTGCGCGACGGCGGCCAGCGCTACCTCGGCAAGGGCGTCGAGAACGCCGTCGCCGCCGTCAACGGCGAGATCTTCGAGGCGATCGGCGGGCTCGATGCCGAGGACCAGATCGCCGTCGACCAGACGATGATCGAGCTCGACGGCACGCCGAACAAGGCGCGCCTCGGCGCCAACGCCATCCTCGGCGTCTCGCTCGCCGTCGCCAAGGCCGCCGCGGAAGCCGCCAACCTGCCGCTCTACCGCTATGTCGGCGGCCCGAACGCCCGCGTCCTGCCGGTGCCGATGATGAACATCATCAATGGCGGCGCCCATGCCGACAACCCGATCGACTTCCAGGAGTTCATGATCGTTCCGGTCGGCGCCGACACCGTGCGCGATGCCGTGCGCATGGGCTCGGAAGTGTTCCACACGCTGAAGAAGCAGCTTGCGGCCGACGGCCACAACACCAATGTCGGCGACGAGGGCGGCTTCGCGCCGGGCCTCGCCTCCGCCCCCGCCGCCCTCGACTTCATCATGAAGTCGATCGAGAAGGCCGGCTACCGCCCGGGCGAGGACATGTTCATCGCGCTCGACTGCGCCTCGACCGAATTCTTCAAGGACGGCAAGTACGTGCTGGAAGGCGAAGGCCGCACGCTGGAGCCGGGCGCCATGGCGGACTATCTCGCCGAGCTTGCCGGAAAATACCCGATCTTCTCGATCGAGGACGGCATGGCGGAAGACGACTGGGACGGCTGGAAGGCGCTGACCGACAAGATCGGCAAGACGGTGCAGCTCGTCGGCGACGACCTGTTCGTGACGAATTCCGCGCGGCTTCGCGACGGCATCAAGATGGGCGTCGGCAACTCGATCCTCGTCAAGGTCAACCAGATCGGCTCGCTCTCCGAAACGCTCGACGCCGTCGAGACCGCGCACAAGGCGAGCTACACCGCCGTCATGTCGCACCGCTCGGGCGAGACCGAGGATTCGACGATCGCCGACCTCGCCGTCGCCACCAACTGCGGCCAGATCAAGACCGGCTCGCTCGCCCGCTCAGACCGTACCGCCAAGTACAACCAGCTCATCCGCATCGAGGAGCAGCTCGGCGCCCAGGCGAAATACGCCGGCCGCGGCATCCTGCGCGGCTGATCGGTCCCACGGCATCTTCCGGCGGCAGCGTGAACCAGCGCTGCCGCCGGTTTCTTTTTGTGAAGGGCAGGGCTGCGGCATGTTGCAAAGCACCCCCTACGGCCTGCCGGCCATCTCCCCCTCAAGGGGGGAGATTGGCAAGGCGTGCAAACCTAGCTTGATCGGCACCATTGGAGAGAGGCGAAGCGCTGCTCCATCCGATCTCCCCCCTTGAGGGGGAGATGGCCGGCAGGCCAGAGGGGGGTGCCACAGCCGCAGCCTGTCCATCCTTGTGCAATCCACCCCAAGCAAAGGGCAGGTCACCCCCGGGGCCGGGACGGCTCAGTCCGCCAGGGCCACGGCGATTTCCGCCGCCAGCCGCGCATTGTTCTCGACGAGCGCGATGTTGGTCTTGAGGCTGCGGCCGTCCGTCAGGCGGAACAGGCTGTCGAGCAGGTAGGGCGTCACGGCCTTGCCGGCGATCTCGTCGCGTTCGGCATTGTCGAGCGCGCGGGCGATGTAGATCTCCATCTCCTCGCGTTCGATCTCGTCGGCCTCCGGCACCGGATTGGCGATCAGCATGCCGCCGTCGACGCCGAGCTGGTCGCGCACCTTCTGGAAATTGGCGATGGCCGCCGGGCTGTTCAGCGTCAGCGGGCTCTTCAGGCCCGAATCGCGCGACCAGAAGGCCGGGAAGTTCGGGCTGTCATAGGTGACGACGGGCACGCCGCGCGTCTCCAGCACTTCCAGGGTCTTGGGGATGTCGAGGATCGCCTTGGCGCCTGCGCAGACCACGATCACGCCGGTGCGCGACAATTCGTCGAGGTCGGCGGAGATGTCGAAGGTCTCCTCCGCCTTGCGGTGCACGCCGCCGATGCCGCCGGTCGCGAAGACCTTGATACCGGCGCGTGCCGCGCCGATCATCGTCGCCGCCACGGTCGTCGCGCCGGTGCGGCGCTCGGCGATCGCGAAGGCAAGGTCGGCGCGCGAGAGCTTCATCGCGCCCTCGGTCTGCGCCAAAGCTTCCAGCAGCGCATCGTCGAGGCCGATATGCAGGATGCCGTCGATGACGGCGATCGTCGCCGGCACGGCGCCTTCCTCGCGGATGATGCGCTCGACGCTGCGGGCCATGTTCAGGTTGCCCGGATAGGGCATGCCGTGGGTGATGATCGTCGATTCGAGCGCGACGATCGGCGCGCCGCGGGCCTTGGCGGCGGCGACTTCGTCCGAATACTGCATCGGCAGGAGGGCGGAAACGGGTCTGGTCATGCGGTGTCCTTGCAGGAATTTCGGCAAAAAAGTCTCATGCCATCCCTTCGGCCTCCGGCACAAGGGAAAGTGCGGCCTGAAGCGCCGCCTGCGACATTTCTTCGGCGACGGCAAGCGGCGAACGCACGGTGATCGCCGCGGCGGCGACCCCGTGGCGCAGCGCCTCGCCGATATCGTGGCCGGCCATCCAGGCATCGAGGAAGCCGGAGGCGAGCGAATCGCCCGCCCCGGTGACATCGGCGAGCGCGGGCGCCTCCGGCGGCGTGACGAGCACGGCCTTTTCCGCATCGAAGGCGACGACGCCCCGGCCGCCGCGCGTCACGACGCCGGCGCAAAGGCCGGCCGCGCGGAGCGCCTTCGGCCAGTCGGCCGGGTCTTCCGGCGCGACGCCCGCCAGCGTGCGCGCCTCCGCCTCGTTCATGAACAGGAAGGCGAGGGCGGAGAAGCTTGCCGCAAAGCGCGGCACCTTGGCCGGCGAAATGGCGATGCCGGCGATCGGCACGCCGGCCGCCCGCGCCGCCGCCGCCATGGCCGCCAGCGTCTCGGCCGGCAGGTTGGCATCGGTGAGGATCAGCCCCGCCGCCGCGACCGCCTCGCGCATCGCCCGCTGCTGCAGGCGGCGCGGCGAGAACAGGCGGTAGAGCTCCATGTCCGCCAGCGCGATGACGAGGTTGCCGTCCCGCTCGATGATTGCCGTATAGCTCGGCGTCGCCCGGTCGAGGAAGGTAAAGGGCGTGTCCTCGACGCCTGCCGCCTCCGCCGCCGCCGCGACGATGGCGCCGTCCGCATCGCCCCCGCGCGGCGAGACGAGCCGCACCGTCCGGCCGAGCCGGGCCAGGTTGCGCGCCGCATTGAAGGCGCCGCCGCCCGCTTCCACGAACCAGGCGCCGGGATTGCTCGCCCCCGGCGCCGTCTCGCCGGCGATGCGCCCGCGCCTGTCCACATGGGCGCCGCCCATCACCAGTATCGTCTTTCCCGTCATCGTCTTCCTTCATTCCCGTGGGCGCGATTCGCCGGCAAGAGCGAAGCGCCCGCGCGGGTACATCCTTGTTCCGCCATGGCTTTCAGCAGTCGCAAACGAAAAGAGAACACACGCTCGATTCACGAAATCATTCAAATGGATGAATGGACCTTGCAAGAAGAGAACAAAATGTGTACATAGCTTTCATCGACGGCTTCGTTGCCTGTCTTGCTTCAATAACCTAAAGGTGGACCAAATGGCACAGAACACTTTGCGGCTCGTAGAGGATAAAGCAGTGGATAAAAGCAAGGCACTCGAAGCGGCACTCTCCCAGATCGAGCGCTCCTTCGGCAAGGGCTCCATCATGAAGCTCGGCTCGAAGGACAGCGTCGTCGAGATCGAGACGGTGTCGACGGGCTCGCTCAGCCTCGACGTCGCGCTCGGCATCGGCGGCCTGCCCAAGGGCCGCATCATCGAGATCTACGGTCCGGAAAGCTCGGGCAAGACAACGCTGGCGCTGCAGACCATCGCCGAGGCCCAGAAGACGGGCGGCATCTGCGCCTTCGTCGATGCCGAGCACGCGCTCGACCCGGTCTATGCCCGCAAGCTCGGCGTCGATCTCCAGAACCTGCTGATCTCGCAGCCCGACACCGGCGAGCAGGCGCTCGAAATCACCGACACGCTGGTGCGCTCCGGCGCGATCGACGTGCTGGTCGTCGATTCGGTCGCCGCGCTGACGCCGCGCGCCGAAATCGAGGGCGAGATGGGCGAGAGCCTGCCGGGCCTCCAGGCGCGCCTGATGAGCCAGGCGTTGCGCAAGCTCACCGCCTCGATCTCCAAGTCCAACACGATGGTGATCTTCATCAACCAGATCCGCATGAAGATCGGCGTCGTCTACGGTTCGCCGGAAGTGACGACGGGCGGCAACGCGCTGAAGTTCTATGCTTCCGTCCGCCTCGACATCCGCCGCATCGGCGCCGTCAAGGAACGTGACGAGGTGATCGGCAACCAGACGCGCGTCAAGGTCGTCAAGAACAAGATGGCCCCGCCCTTCAAGCAGGTCGAGTTCGACATCATGTACGGCGAGGGCGTCTCCAAGACCGGCGAGCTCATCGACCTCGGCGTCAAGGCCGGCATCGTGGAGAAGTCCGGCGCCTGGTTCTCCTACAACAGCCAGCGCCTCGGCCAGGGCCGCGAGAACGCCAAGACGTTCCTGCGCGACAATCCGGATCTCGCCCGCGAGATCGAGATGGCGCTGCGCCAGAATGCCGGCCTGATCGCCGACCGCTTCCTGGAGAACGGCGGGCCGGATCCGAACGACGCCGACGACGCGGCCGGCCTGTAATCGCCGCGCAACGTTTTCGCAAAAACATGAAAGACCGGCCTCTTCTTCGCGGAAGGCCGGTTTTTTGATGTCTGGACAGGGGCCGAGGCGGGCGATAAAAGCCTTCAGTTCTCGCGCGCGCCAAGGTTTTCGACCTTTCCGCATCCAGGCGGCAGGCGCGGGCAGTTTCGACGGAATTCGCGGAAGGGCGACCTTGAGGGGTCTTCCGGGCGGGCACTCCGGCCGGCGAGGCGGTTTCGCCATCGTTGCAGTGATATTGGGTGGGTGATGCGCCGGTCTTCCGGCGCAAAAGGGCACAGATGAAGGACGCGATATGAGCGGCGTGAATGAGATCCGGTCGACTTTCCTCGACTATTTCCGAAAGAACGGCCACGAGGTCGTGCCGTCCAGTCCGCTCGTGCCGCGCAACGACCCGACGCTGATGTTCACCAATGCCGGCATGGTGCAGTTCAAGAACGTCTTCACGGGCCTGGAATCGCGTCCCTATTCCACTGCGGTCACCGCACAGAAATGCGTGCGCGCCGGCGGCAAGCACAACGACCTCGACAATGTCGGCTACACCGCGCGCCACCACACCTTCTTCGAGATGCTCGGCAACTTCTCGTTCGGCGATTATTTCAAGGAGCGCGCGATCGAACTCGCCTGGAACCTGATCACCAGGGAATTCGGCATCGACAGGAACCGCCTGCTCGTTACCGTCTACCATACGGACGACCAGGCCTTCGACCTCTGGAAGAAGATCGCCGGCCTCGCCGACGACCGCATCATCCGCATCCCGACCAGCGACAATTTCTGGGCGATGGGCGATACCGGCCCGTGCGGTCCCTGTTCGGAGATCTTCTACGACCACGGCGACCATATCTGGGGCGGCCCGCCCGGTTCGCCCGAGGAGGACGGCGACCGCTTCATCGAGATCTGGAACCTCGTCTTCATGCAGTTCGAGCAGATCACGAAGGAAGAGCGCGTCGACCTGCCGCGCCCGTCGATCGACACCGGCATGGGCCTGGAGCGCATCGCGGCTCTGCTGCAGGGCAAGCATGACAACTACGACATCGACCTCTTCCGCGCGCTGATCGAGGCCTCCGTCGAGGCGACCGGCGTTCCGGCCGAGGGCGAGGCCCGCGCCAGCCACCGGGTCATCGCCGACCACCTGCGCTCCGCCGCCTTCCTGATCGCCGACGGCGTTCTGCCGGCCAAGGATGGCCGCGGCTACGTGCTGCGCCGCATCATGCGCCGCGCCATGCGCCATGCGCAACTGCTCGGCGCCAGGGAGCCGCTGATGTGGAAGCTGCTGCCGACGCTGGTCGGCGAGATGGGCCGCGCCTATCCGGAGCTGCAGCGCGCCGAAGCGCTGATCTCCGAAACGCTGAAGCTCGAGGAAACCCGCTTCCGCACCACGCTGGAGCGCGGCCTGACGCTGCTGTCCGACGCGACGACGACGCTGCACAAGGGCGACACGCTCGACGGCGAGACCGCCTTCAAGCTCTACGACACCTACGGCTTCCCGCTCGACCTGACGCAGGACGCGCTGCGCGGCCGCGGCATCGGCGTCGACCTCACCGGCTTCACCGACGCGATGGAACGCCAGAAGGCGGAAGCGCGTGCCCATTGGGCCGGCTCCGGCGAGGCGGCGACGGAAACCGTCTGGTTCGAGCTGCGCGAGAAGCTCGGCGCGACCGAATTCCTCGGCTACGACACCGAGACGGCCGAGGGCGTCGTCCAGGCGATCGTGCGCGAGGGCAAGACCATCGATCAGGCCGCGGCCGGCGACACGGTGCAACTGGTGCTGAACCAGACGCCGTTCTACGGCGAATCGGGCGGCCAGATGGGCGATACCGGCACGATCACCACCGATGCGGCGCGCCTGCGGGTCACCGACACGCAGAAGAAGGGCGATGGCGTCTTCGTGCACAGCGCGGTCGTCGAGGAAGGCACGATCAAGGTCGGCGATGCGGTCGCGCTCGCCGTCGATCACGCCCGCCGCGCGCGCCTTCGCGCCAACCACTCCGCCACCCACCTCCTGCACGAGGCGCTGCGCGAGGTGCTCGGCACCCACGTCGCCCAGAAGGGTTCGCTGGTCGCGCCCGAGCGCCTGCGCTTCGACGTCTCGCATCCCAAGCCCATGTCGGCGGAGGAACTGCGCGTCATCGAGGACATGGCGAACGAGATCATCGTGCAGAACGCCCCGGTCACCACCCGCCTGATGACGGTGGACGATGCGATCGCGGAAGGCGCCATGGCGCTCTTCGGCGAGAAATACGGCGACGAGGTGCGCGTGGTCTCCATGGGCACCGGCCTGCGCGGCGCCAAGGCGAACCGGCCCTATTCGGTCGAGCTGTGCGGCGGCACGCATGTGTCGGCGACCGGCGAGATCGGCCTCGTGCGCATCCTCTCCGAAAGCGCGGTCGGCTCCGGCGTGCGCCGCCTCGAAGCACTGACGGGCGAAGCGGCCCGGGCCTACCTTGCCGAACAGGACGAGCGCGTGAAGGCGCTCGCCACGACGCTGAAGGCGCAGCCGGGCGACGTGCTCGCCCGCGTCGAGGCGCTGGTCGAGGAACGCCGCAAGCTGGAACGCGAGCTGACCGAGGCGAAGAAGAAGCTGGCGCTGTCGGGCGGCACTGCCGGCGGCGATGACGGCGTCCGCGAGGTGGCGGGCGTGAAATATCTCGGCAAGGTCGTCACCGGTGTCGAGCCGAAGGACCTGAAGAGCCTTGCCGACGACGGCAAGAAGAGCCTCGGCTCCGGCATCGTCACCTTCGTCGGCGTTTCGGCCGATGGCAAGGCGAGCGCCGTGGTCGCCGTAACGGAAGATCTGACCGGCCGCTTCAGCGCCGTCGATCTCGTGCGCCGCGCCTCCGAAGCGCTCGGCGGCAAGGGCGGCGGCGGGCGTCCCGACATGGCGCAGGCCGGCGGCCCCGATGGCGCCAAAGCGGGCGATGCGATCGAGGCGGTCGCCGGCGCCATCGCCGGCTGATCGGTCCGGCCGGAACGCGAAAGGATCACGGCGGCGGGCTTCGGTCCGCCGCTTTTGTTTGCGAAGTCTTCAGGGTTTGCCCCTAGCATTCTGCGCGAGCGGAGTGCTTGTTTTGATTGAAGACTTCATCAGTATTTCAACCTTGATGGTCTGTACCTTCCTGGCGACGACCGCCGTCGGGATCTTCATGCTGCAGGTTTGGCTGACCGACCGGCGGCACAGGGCGGCCGGCTATTGGTGCCTGTCCATGTGGGTCGGCTCGCTCTGCACGCTGCTGTTCGCGCTGCGTCCCATGGGCCTGCCCCTCCTGACCGTCGGCCTCGGCAATGCGCTCGCTGCCTTCGGCTATGCGTTCATGTGGGCCGGCTTCCGCGTCTTCGATCGCCGCCGCGTTTATCTTTCCGTCGTTCTGGCCGGTCCCGTCCTCTGGAGCTGCGTCTATCTTCTCGTCCCGCAGGTGTCGGAGGATGTGAACAACCGCATCATCGTCAGCTCGATCATCATCACCGCCTATTGCCTGTGGATCGGTGTCGACATCTGGCGCGGGCGCCGCACCGAGCCGCTGCCGACCCGCATGCTTGCCGCGGCCTTCTTCGTCAGCCACGGTATCATCTATGGCCTGCGCATTCCCATGGCGATCGTCCTGCCCACGGCGTTCGGCCACGGCACGGCCTATTCCGCCTGGTTCGCGCTCTTCTCGCTGGAGCTCTTCGCCCACACGATCCTGGCCGCCGTCGCCATGCTGGTGCTGATCAAGGAGCGGGGCGAGGCGCTCTACCGCCAGGCCTCGCGCACCGATGCGCTGACCGGCATCGCCAATCGCGGCTCGTTCCTGGACGACATACAGAAGCTGCTGGCCGACCGGCCGCAGGGCACGCTGATGATCTTCGATCTCGACCGGTTCAAGGCGATCAACGACACCTACGGCCATGTCGCCGGCGATCTCGTGCTGAAACGGTTCGCCGCGCAGGTCGCCGCCCGGCTGGAGGCGAGCATGCTGTTCTGCCGCTTCGGCGGCGAGGAATTCGCGCTCTTCGCGCCAGGGCGCGATGTGGCCGCCGCCGAGCCGTTTGCCGAAGGGCTGCGGCGCGCGGTGGAGGCCCTGCCGGTGCCTGCCGGAGACCAGGAGATCGCGGTCTCGGTCAGCATCGGCCTTGCCGATGTCGCGACCTTCGGGCCGGATTTCGACCGTCTGCATTCGGCTGCCGACGGCGCGCTCTATGCGGCCAAGGAGGCCGGCCGCAACCGGGTGAAGCGCGCGGCGCCTTCGCTGGGGCTTGCCGATGTCGCCGGGCGCATGAGAGCCTCCACCGCCGCGGACATCGCCCGCGCCGGCGAGGGCGCGTCGCGCTCTTTCAGCGTCGCGCCCTGATCTTCCGCCTGTCGTTCTCGCAAACCGCCGCACGCCTTTGCGCGGGCGCGCTTCAGTGCGCCGCCGCCGCGATCTCGTTCGTCGCGCTCTCCACCGTCGCCGCGAAGGTGACGCGCGGGGCGTGCAGCTCGTGGGCTTCCAGCAGGCGGCGCATGTCGGGCTTAAGCCCGGTGATGAAGACGCGCACGCCGGCCCGCTCGGCCTTGCGCACCAGGCCCTCGATGACGCTGGCGGCGGTGGAATCGAGCAGCGGCACGTCGGAGCAGTCGAGCACGAAGTTGCGCCGCTGGTCGGCGATGCGGTCGAGCACCGTGCCGACGCTGGCCGCCGCGCCGAAGAAGAAGACGCCGCTGATGCGGTAGATCACCGTGTCCGGATCGTCGCCGGCGACCGGCCGCTCGGGCAGGCCACTGTCCTCGCCGGCATTCTCGATCGCCCGCACGACGCGCGGCACCGTCTCCTCGCGGATATCGACGGACTTGCCCATGCGGTCGATGAACAGCACCGCGCCGAGCAGGAAGCCGACGACGATGCCCTCCGTCAGGTCGCGGAAGACGACGAGCAGGAAGGTGACGACGAGCACCGCCGCATCGCCGCGCGAGGAGCGGAAGAGGGCGGCGATGGCCGGGCGCTCCACCATGTTGAACGCGACGACCGCCAGCACACCGGCAAGCGCGGCGAGCGGGATATAGCTGGCGAGCGGTGCGGCGACGAGCATGAAGAGCAGGAGGAAGAGCGCGTGCAGCATGCCGGAGACCGGGCTGGTGGCGCCGGAGCGCACGTTCGTGGCGGTGCGCGCGATGGTGCCCGTCACGCAGATGCCGCCGAACAGCGCCGAGCCGACATTGGCGACCCCCTGGGCGACCAGTTCCATGCTGGAGCGGTGCCTGCGCCCCGTCATGCCATCGGCGACGACGGCCGAGAGCAGCGATTCGATGGCGCCGAGCAGCGCGAAGGCGACGGCGTCCGGCAGCACGGCGAGCACGAGGTCGGGCGAGAAGGAGGGCAGCGCCGGCAGCGTCAGGCCGCGCGGAATGCCGTTGAAACGGGTGCCGATCGTGTCCGCCGGCAGGGAGAGAAGCGCGGTGGCGAAGGAGGCGATGGTGACGGCGATGAGCAGGTTCGGCCAGCTCGGGCGGAAGCGGCGCAAAAGCAGGATGACGGCGATGGTGAGCCCGGCGACGCCGAAGGCGGCCGGGTTGAAGGTGGGGCGGGCGGCCCAGAGCGCTTCGAGCTTCTCGACGATCGGTCCCGGCTCGCGCCCGTCCAGCTTCAGGCCGAACAGTTCGCCGATCTGGCTGGCGAAGATGATGAGCGCGATGCCGGCCGTGAAGCCGACCGTGACGGGATAGGGGATGAACTTGATGTATTTGCCGAGCCTGAGATAGCCGGCCAGCGCGAGAAAGAGGCCGGAGAGCAGCGTGGCGAGCAGCAGGCCCTCGACGCCGTGGCGGGCGACCGTGGCCGAGACGAGCACGATGAAGGCGCCGGCCGGCCCGCCCACCTGGAAGCGGCTGCCGCCGAGCGCGGAAACCAGGAAGCCGCCGATGATGGCGGTGTAGAGGCCGCGATCGGGCGTCACGCCCGAGGCAATGGCGATCGCCATGGACAGCGGCAGCGCGACGATCGCCACCGTGAGGCCGGCCAGCGCATCGGCCTTGAAACGCGCGGGGCCATAGCCCTCCGCGAAAACGGTGGCGAGCTTCGGCGTCAAGGTATCGGTCATGGGTGCCTCGGAAGGCCGGAGGAAGAAGGAAAGGGGCCGGCGACGGCATCTCACGCCGAGTCGCCCGTTTTTGCAATGGCACAAGGCAAGGCCATGCATAAATTGCAGGGCACGGCAGAAGCGCAGGATTTGTGAAATCGCTTCGTGCTTGGTTGAATGCGTTCCGGCGAGAGGGAAACGGCATGAGCGAGAGCGAGATCTGGGCGGCCTATGAGAAACGCCTGCTCAGGGTTTCCGCCTATATCCACGAGCATCTGGAAGAGGATCTCGACCTCGACCGGCTGCCGGAGATCGCCTGCCTTTCGGCCCATCACTGGCACCGCGTCTACCGCGCCGTGCACAACGAGACGCTGGCGGCGACCGTCCGCCGGCTGCGTCTGCACCGTGCGGCGGGCGACCTGGTGCGCAGCGACCGCACCGTCCGGGACATCGCCGCGCGCTGGGGCTATCCCAACCTCCAGTCCTTCACGCGTGTCTTTGCGGCCGCCTACGGCCTGCCGCCGGCACGCTACCGCAGGGAGGGCTCCCACCGCGCCTACGAACCCGAAAACGCCAAGGAGTCTTCCCGCATGTTCGACGTGACCATCCGCACCATCCCCGGGCAGAGCCTGCTCGCCATTGCCCATACCGGGTCCTATATGGGCATCGGCAAGGCCTTCGAGACGCTCCATGGCACGCTCTTCTCGCGCAACCTCTTCCGCCCGGACATGCGCATGATCGGCGTCTTCCTCGACGATCCCGATCTCGTGGCGGAGGAGGAGCTTCGTTCCTTCGCCTGCGTGACGGCGGGCGAGGACGTTCCCGCCGAGGCGCCGCTCGTGCGCCGAACGCTGGCAGGCGGCGACCATGCGGTGCTGCGCCACCAGGGCCCCTATGCCGATATGGGCGTGGCCTATCGCTGGCTCTACGGCACATGGCTGCCGGCGTCCGGCCGCTCGATCCGCGACGAGGTGATGTTCGAGGCCTATCTCAACAATCCGCGCGAGGTGCCGCCGAACGAGCTTCTGACGGAAATCTGCCTGCCGCTCCAGCCGGCGGCCGAAGCCGCGGCCTGAACGGCAGGGGGCGGGCGGTAAGCCCGCCCTAACCCTTGGCCGCCTGGAGCTGGCGGTGCATCTCCTCGTCGTCGAGGGCGGTCGCGCGCTTGCTGGCCGGCCGCTCCTTCAGGCGGTCCCAATAGGCCTTGAATTCCGGCCGGGGCTCCAGCGAGCCGAATTGCAGGCCCCAGCTGATATGGGCGCCGACATAGACATCGGCGGCGGTAAAGCTCTCGCCGGTGATGTAGGGCTGGCGCGTGACGGCCAGCGACAGGCTGTCCATCACCGCGCCATAGCTGCCGCAGCCGATGCTGCGCTCGCGCTCCCTGGGAACCTCGATGCCGAAGGCCTTCAGCGAGACCGCCATTTCCAGCGGGCCGGCGGCGAAGAAGAGCCAGCGGTAATAGTCGCCGCGCTTCTCGACCGGCGGGGCGAGGCCGGCTTCGGGGAAGGCATCGGCGAGATAGGCGCAGATCGCCGCCGCTTCCGTCACCACGGTCTCGCCGTGGCGGATGGTCGGTACCTTGCCCATCGGGTTGATCGCCAGGAATTCCGGCGACTTCATCGAGCCGTCGAAGGTCAGCCATTCGATGCGGTAGGGCGCGCTGACCTCCTCCAGCATCCAGCGGGCGATGCGTCCGCGCGACATCGGGTTGCTATAGAAAACCAGTTCCTCGGCCATGCCGTCCTCCTCTTGCAAGCGCGGTCGGGAGGATAGGGCAGACGGATCCCGCCGCAAGAGGCCGCAACGAAAAAGCCCGGCGCTCGGCCGGGCTTTCCCTGGTCTTTCTGGATCAGGCCGCCATGGCCTTCCTGAGGTTCTCGTCGATCTTGTCGAGGAAGCCGGTGGTGGAGAGCCACGGCTGGTCGGGACCGATGAGGAGCGCGA
>NZ_SLVX01000014.1 GCF_004341885.1 Shinella granuli
GCTCGGGCTTAAGCCCTCCCGGCGGTCTCAGGCCGGCGCCGCAGTGGCCGACTTTTGCTCCGCCCCGTGGCCGGTTTTTACTCCGCCGTTGACAATCGTCCTTGCGCAACCCGTAATTTGTTTCGCCCATTGATGCGGCATATGCCGCCCGCCCTCGCATATTGATACCGGACGAACCGGTTCCCGCCCTTTTACGGCCTCCGAAAATTCTTGCCTTCGCACCGAGGGCTTCCCCCTCGCGCACGCGCACTGGTCGCAAGACTCCATTATGTGACTATAGGGCAACACTGGAAAGGCGAAGCTCCCCTGCGCTCGAATAAGCTCTTACCGCCACGCGTTTACGATGCAGACAGGTGGTGCACTGCCGTTCTAGACGTAGGGGAACGAAATGACGAACCTATCAGTCGTAAGGGCTTATCGAGATCATCCGGGGCGTGAGCTGTTGGCTCTTGTCCCGATCTATACGACCGTATCCGACGTGCCGGATCAGGTTTTCGTAGACGAAGCGAAACGAAGGCTGCAACCCAGGCTCCACGCCGCAGAGGTCGAGAAGATGCTCTTCAAAGTCGAGCACACGGGTCCGGCTTACCGGTGCGCTCCTGCTGGCTAGTCAACGAGTTTGCCCGTCCTGCCTCTCGCCATGAAGCTGGATGATCTGGTTGAGCAGTAGGGACCAATTCTCAGCTTCAACCTTGGATATGCCCCAGAGAAGATAGAACTTCCCGTCGACCTGGATTTCAGCAGGCCCACCGCGCTTGGCGTCTACAACGTGCCAAGCGCCATTCTCGTCCTGACCCAGGTGAAATCGAGAGAGGCTTTCCATCGACCGAGCATACACCCAGCGGAGCGCCTGAAGAAGGAGGCGAGGCATCCGCCCTTTGCCGTAGGGCGAGATGGCGGCTTCCCTTAAAACCAATGCCACGCCATCCAGAAGCAGGCGTAGGCAACGACGCCGATGACGAAGCAAAGCGCAATCTGCCGAGCCATGACGCAACACCTCCCCCTGTTCGACCAGGGAAGAATGGAACGTGTGACCGCGGGAGTCGAGATTATTCCTTGGTCGGCTTCACGAGCGAGATGACGCGCGGCTTCGATGGGGCATCAAGCCATTCGATCCACTTGTCCCTTTCCTCGATCGTGTCGAAGAACCGCCAGAGTTTGTAGCCTTCCTCCGTGGTCTCCAGCATCTCGCCAAGGGACACGAGTTCCAAAGGAAGCGCCACTTCATTGCCGTCGAAGCGCACGAAATAGATGCTCTCGGCAGCAAGGCGGATAACCTGCCCGGTGCCATAGCTTCCATCGAGGTCATCGACCGTGAAGTACATGCCGGTCAGTGTATCGAAGATTTTGTCGCTCATGGGTATCCAATGCCAGTCCTGAAAATGCCGGCACGAGAGATTTGCCGCAGGCCATCGCCAAAGGCAAGAGTGCGGCGGACGCCTATAGAAGCCGGTCTCAAACCACACGACGGCAATACCGCACGGTTGAGAAATGAGAGGATTTCCGCCGGCATGCGCGAGCGCCCCCCATGGGCGGCCGGAGAGAGGTACCCTCCGGGTGGGGAACTTAGAACGCCGAGCATGCCGGAGATCCAGGCGGCATCACATTTTCGATGGCACTTCCTCACCCGGCACGGGCGTAATGTCCGGGGCCTCTTCGGGCACGACATCCGGCACGGGCTCTTCAATCGGGCGCTCCGGAATATCGGGCAAAGAGTCTGGTGTCTCTTCTGGGGGAACTTCCAGGGGCTTCTTCGGGTCCTTCGGGTCACTGGCCATGGCAGTCTCCTTTCTGCCACACCAACCGCCCGCTGCCGGCATTGTTCCACGATGCGAGGCGCCTCTGGCGCGCTCGACCGAATGGGCTGAAGAAGAAAATTGGTTAGGTGGGAAGCGCGGGCTCGATACTTCAGCGAAGAATTTGCTCGTTGTCTTGCGGTTCACCTCGATACCATCGGCTGCTACGTCGAATGGATGCCGGGATACGTCCCTTGCCCAACTGACTGTTTCATAACGTCTGCTCTACCTTCCCAGGTCGATTTTTCGATCGCGGGGAGGCGGTAATGTCAACGTTGTGGAATGAAGTCCTGGAGCTTGTCAGAGCAAAAGGCAAAAATATTCAAGGCACGGAAGATGACGATCGGCTCGAGGGCGGCGGTGGCAACGACATCATCCGAGCCCGAGGCGGCGACGACGTTGTTAAAGGCGGAAAGGGCAACGACAACATCGACGGGGGCAGCGGTGACGATAAGCTTCACGGTAATGCCGGCAACGACAACATCAAAGGCGGGAGCGGCCGCGACGTAATCAAGGGAGATGCCGGCAACGACACGCTTTCCGGCGGAGCAGAGAACGACAAGCTGGAAGGTGGGGCTGGCAACGACGTCATCAAGGGGGATGCCGGGGATGACAAACTCTTCGGCGACAAGGGACGGGACATCCTGTCCGGCGGGACCGGAAATGACTCTCTGAGGGGTGGGGGTAATGACGACACACTTTCAGGTGGCGCAGGCGCGGATACCTTCATATTTGGCAAGAGGGAGGGTAACGATACAATCCGCGACTTCAAGGCCGGTACAGACCTCATCGACCTTCGCGGGCAAACATATACGGTCAGCGAGAACAAGGCTGGCTCCGCAGTGCTCGATCTCTCCGAAGGTGGCTCGGTCACCCTAAAGGGCATCGACATGGCCGACGTCAGTTCGGATTGGTTCATCATTGCATGAACGGTTCCAGGACGATTAACTCCCGTCTCCCATTGATATTCAAACGCTCTTGCGCCATCTGCCAAATCATCGGCCTTGTCGCCGCAGTCGGAACGGCACAAGGTTTCACGCAGGATTTCGATGCAAGCGGTCCGGGCGGCCCCAGGACAAGCCAGGATGACCCACAACAGGAAATCAACCGGCTGCGCGCTATCATACGGGAACTGGAGGCTGAGCTTGCAAGGCTGCGCGGCGCCAGGGCCAAGGAAGAGGTTTCAGACCGAAATACCGATCTGATCGGCACGTGGATGGGCACCGTCGCATGCGGACGACGCCAGTTTACCATCACCTTTTCCGTCGAGGAGCAATACGGCCGTATCGGGAAAGGGAAATGGAGCTATAGCGGCGCGGCACGCGGGACGGACGAGGCACAAATAAGCCCGCTGCCCACCCAGGACACGCTAAACTCCTACGCCATAGTCACCGCGCGGGCCGATACCTACGACTACATCGTCCAAATCGACGGGAACACAATCACCGGCAAAGCAAGCCGTCAGAACTGCCAGATTTATCTGGAGCGAGCATAGGCGGTAAATGCCAGTGACGCTCCTTGGCAGCGGGGATGCTTGTTTTGCAGGAAGCGCGCTCATGTGCTTCTGGGTCTTCGGATCCCACCGACCGATACCCTGTGCAATCGCTTCGCACTCGGCGAATGCCTCGACGAGATCGTTGCTGACGAAGCCATGATGTGGACTGCCACATGGTCATTATCGCGCGAGTTTGGAAGATGCCGGGCTTCATTCCGGCAGCTTTCTCGGCAGCCAGAGCCACGCGACGATACCGGCGATCAGCGTCAGCAGACCGCCGGCGCCGACCGCGATATGCAGGCCGGCGAGGAAGGCTTCCCTAGCTTGCGCGGCGGCTTCCGGGGCGATGCCCGCATGATCGAGCGTTTCATTGAGCGTGCCCGCCACGCCGGGACCGAATAAGCGGAAGCTGAGGGCCGCCAGCGATCCGAGCAGGGTGATGCCGAGTGCATTGCCCAACTCGTTGCTGGTTTCCGCGATCGATCCGGCCGCGCCGGCCCGCTCGGCCGGAACCGCCGACACCGCGACCTCGGCGACGAGGCTGAACGACAGCCCGTAGCCGATGCCGGCGATGACCGTCGAGGCGATGAAGGCCGCGACGCCGGCCTCGGCGCTGGTGAGCAGCAGCATGAAGACGCCGGCGCTGATGAGCAGATGCGTCGCCACGAGCGCCGCCTTGCGGCCGATCCACTCCACGATACGCGCGGTGCCCACGCAGGTCACGGTCAGCACGATGGCTCCCGGCAGCGTGAGCAGCGCGGTCGTGAACACGTCGAAGCCGAGCACCGTTTGCAGGTAGATGCCGGACAGGTAGCTGGCTGCGGACCAGACCACGAGGGACAGAAGGCCGGTCAGGATCGCTATGGAGAAGATGCGATCCCGGAACAGGCTAAGATCGAGCAGCGGGTAGTCGATGCGGGTCTGCCGGCGCAGGAACAGCGCGAGGGCGAGGATACCGATGATCCCGCCTGCCGACTGCATCGCCGTAAGGCCTTCGGCCGCGGCGGTCTTGAGCGACCATGTGAACAGCAGGATGCCGATGAACGACAGCAGGAGGCTCGGCAGGTCGATCCGGCCGTATGTTGTCGAGCGCACCTCGCGCAGCAGGATCGGCGCGACGATCAGGAAGGCGAGCACGACCGGGACGTTGATGAGGAAGACGACGCCCCACGCGAACTGGCGGAGCAGCATGCCGCCGATAAGGGGACCGACGGCAAAGCCGGCCGCGAACGTCGCCGCGAAGATGCCGATGGCCCGCGCGCGCAGACGCGGATCGGGAAACAGGGCGCTGACGATGGCAAGGCCGGACGGCAGCAAGGTCGCGCCGCCCAACCCCATCAGGGCCCGCGCGGCGATCAGCATCGACGGCGATTGCGACCAGGCTGCGCCGAGCGATCCTACGCCGAAGATCACCGCGCCGGCCATGATGAGCTTGAGCCGCCCGTAGCGATCGCCGATATTGCCGAAGGCGATCAGCAGCGAACCGACCACGAAGCCGTAGATGTCGAGAATCCAGAGCGCCTGGTCGGCGGACGGCCGCAGCGCGGAGGTGACGTGCGGCATGGCGAGGTAGAGAATAGAGCCGTCCATGGCGACGAGCAGGACGAGCGGCAGCACGGCCATGAGGCCGAGCCATGCGTTTCGATCCACGGAGCGGGGAAGTGTCATATCGGTCATCGGGCACGGATCCTCTGCGAGCGGCGCGCAGGCATGCCGCTTCGTTCGCCGGGCAAGGCCGGCGAGTGGTTGCGTTGGAAGGGTCTCTTCTATATACTTTTGGTAAGGTACTTTTGGTATATAGAAATGTCAAGCATGCCCGATGACGGTCAGATCGCCGCGAAGCGCGTTCGCCTCAGCCGCGAGCAGCGGCAGCGCCAGCTCCTCGATGTGGCGTGGCGGCTCGCGCGCGAGGAAGGCACCGACGCGCTGACGCTGCCGCGCATGGCGGAGGAGGCCGGTGTCACCAAGCCGGTGATCTACGACCATTTCGGCACGCGCAACGGCTTGCTGACCGCGCTCTATCAGGATTTCGACGCGCAGCAGACGGCGGTGATCGACGCCGCGCTCGAGGCCCGCGAACCGACCCTGGAAGGAACGGCGCGGGTCATCGCCTCGTCCTATGTCGAATGTGTGCTTGTCCAGGGCCGCGAGATTCCCGGCGTGCTGGCCGGGCTTGCCGGCTCCCCCGAGCTGGAGGCGGTGAAACGCGATTATCAACTGGTGTTCATCGAAAAATGCCGGAAGGCCCTGGCCCCGTTCACGGGGCAAAAGGGCATCCTGCAATCCGGCTTCTGGGCGATGCTCGGTGCGGCCGATGCCTTGTCCCATGCCGCCGCAACGGGCGAGATCACGGTCGAGCAGGCACAGGCCGAACTGTATGAGGTCATCGTGGCGATGGTCGCCAGGAGCCGTGGATAACCGTTAGCCGGCTATCGGCGGATCGAGCCGCGCAAAGCCCTCCTGCCGGCGATAGGGGAAATGGGGATAGGGCGCGGTGACGGCGCTGGCTTCGTCCAGCCTTGCCATCTGGTCTGGCGTCAGGCTCCAGCCGACCGCGCCGAGGTTCTGGCGAAGCTGTTCCTCGTTGCGCGCGCCGACGATGACCGAGGAGACGGTCGGGCGCTGCAGCAGCCAGTTGAGCGCGACTTGCGGCACTGTCCTGCCGGTTTCCTCGGCTATGGCGTCGAGCGCATCGATAACGCGATAGAGATGCTCGTCCTCCACCGGCGGGCCGAAACCGGCGGTCTCGTGCAGGCGGCTGCCCTCGGGCAACGGCGTTCCGCGCCGGATCTTCCCGGTCAGGCGTCCCCAGCCGAGTGGACTCCAGACCATCGCGCCAAGGCCCTGATCCGCGCCCAGCGGCATCAGATCCCATTCATAGTCGCGCCCGACCAGCGAGTAGTAGACCTGATTGGCGACATAACGCGGCCAGCCATGGCGGTCGGCGACGGCCAGCGATTTCATGATCTGCCAGCCGGAGAAATTGGAGACGCCGACATAGCGGACCTTGCCGGCGCGCACCAGCGTATCGAGCGTCGAAAGCACTTCCTCGACCGGCGTGCCGGCGTCGAAGGCGTGCAGTTGCAAAAGGTCGATATAGTCGGTCTGGAGGCGGCGCAGCGCATCCTCGACGGTCCGGATCAGCCGGAAGCGGGAGGAGCCCGCGTCGTTCGGGCCGTCGCCCATCGGCAGGCCGGTCTTGGTCGAGATCAGCACCGCATCGCGCCGGCCCTTGATCGCTTCGCCAAGCACGGCTTCCGAAGCGCCGTTGGAATAGACGTCGGCCGTGTCGAACAGGTTGACGCCGGCTTCCAGGCAGATGTCCACGAGGCGCCGGGCTTCGGCGGCATCCGAATTGCCCCAATTGCCGAACAGCGGGCCGGCGCCACCGAAGGTGCCCGCGCCGAAACTGAGGACCGGCACCTTGAGGCCGGATTTGCCGAGGGGGCGATAGTCCATGAAGAAGCTCCTTAGGGAAGGGGATTGCAGGCGGGCGTCAGCGGCGTGCTTGCCCGCCTCGATGATGTTTCCTTGCCTGGAAGATAGACGCTGCTTATTGGATGAAGTAGCCTGCGCTTGGGAACAGCATTCATGAATTGAATTCAATGAATGCCCATGGACCTCGTACTCGAAAAATTCGGCGACCCGCCGGGCGAAGTGCTGGAAAGGATCTGGTCGGACATGGGAAGCCCGCATCACAACCGGTCCGGGGAGATGGAAGTGTTCGTGCGCGTGGTCGAGCTCGGCGGCTTCTCGCCTGCTGCGCGTGCCGAACGCATGACGCCTTCGGCGGTCAGCAAGCTGATCGCGCGGCTGGAATCCCGGCTTGGCGCGCGGCTGCTCAACCGTTCGACACGCCAGCTCCAGCTCACGCCGGAAGGCTGCGCCTTCTATGAGCGGGCGACGCGCATTCTTGCCGATCTGGAGGATGCGGAACGGGTGGCCGGCGCCGGCGAACAGGCGGTGGGGCGCGTCCGCGTCAATACCAGCGCCTCCTATTTCAACCACATCCTCGCGCCCGCGCTGCCGGCGTTTCTGGGGCTCCATCCGGATGTCACGCTCGATATCGTTCAAACGGACGCGGTGGTCGACCTCCTGGCGGAGCGCACCGATGTCGCGATCCGGGCCGGGCCGCTGAAAAGTTCCAGCCTCGTCGCGCGCAAGCTCGGCGAGACGGCGCTGATCATCGTTGCCGCGCCGTCCTATCTGGAACGCTGCGGCGAGCCGCGCTCCATCGCCGATCTCGAACGGCACAATCGCCTCGGCTTCGGTTATGCCCGCGCGGTCGATGGCTGGCCGCTTCGGGAAGACGGCGAGACCATCGTCGTGCCGGCGACGGGCCGCGTGCAGGCGAGCGACGGTGAGGGCCTGCGCCATCTGGCGCTGGCCGGCGCCGGCCTCGCCCGCCTTGCCACCTTCACCGTGCGGGAAGACATCGCCGCCGGGCGGCTGGTGGCGGTCCTCCGCCATCTCGATGCCGGCGGGAAGGAGGCTTTCCATGCCGTCCATGTCGGCCAGGGCGGCCCGCTCCCCTCACGCGTCCGGGCGCTGCTCGACTTCCTCACGGACCATGGAAAGGTGTCCTGATCCGGCGCGTCAGCCGCGCCGGGCCGCCTCGATCACGGCGACGTCGATCTTCTTCATCTCCATCATCGCCTCGAAGGCGCGTTTGGCTTCATCGCCGCCGGCGGTCATCGCCTCGGTCAGCGTGCGTGGGGTGATCTGCCAGGAGATGCCCCATTTGTCCTTGCACCAGCCGCACACGCTCTCCTCGCCGCCATTGCCGACGATGGCGTTCCAGTAGCGGTCCGTCTCCTCCTGATCGTCCGTGGCGATCTGGAACGAGAAGGCTTCGCTGTGCTTGAAAACAGGTCCGCCATTGAGGCCGATGCAGGGAATGCCGGCGACGGTGAAATCGACCGTCAGCACGTCGCCGGCCTTGCCGGACGGGAAGTCGCTGGGCGCGCGGTGGACCGCGCCCACGAAGCTGTCGGGAAACGTCTCGGCGTAGAAGTTGGCCGCGGCCTCGGCATCCTTCTCGTACCAGAGGCATATGGTGTTCTTGGCGATCGTCATCTGCTTTTCCTTTCCTTTTCCTTCCGGTCCAAGCGCCGTGGCTACTGGTTGATCTCGGGCACGACGAGCTTCGTGAGCTTGTCCAGCGAGTCCTGCCAGCCGAGATAGCAGGCCTCGGCGGGGATGATGTCCGGCACGCCCTGCTGCTCGATGTTCACTTCCGTGCCGACCGAGACGGCCTTCAGCTCCAGCGTGACCTTCATCTCGCCCGGCAGGTTGGGGTCGTCGAAGCTGTCGGTGTAGACGAGGCGCTCGCCCGGGACGAGTTCCAGATAGGTGCCGCCGAAAAAGTGGCTCTCGCCTGTCGTGAAGTTCCGGAACGACATCCGGTGACGGCCGCCGACCTGCGCATCGAGCTCATGGACGGAGCAGAGGAACCCGTAGGGCGGAAGCCAGCTTGCCACCGCGTCCGGTTCGAGGAACGCGCGATAGAGCTTGTCGGGCTTGACGGCGATGACGCGGTGCAGGCGGATCGTGCTGGGCATGGTGTTCTCCTGTGGTTCGGTTTCATCGGTTTGTTCGATTCGCGGGCAGCCAATCGCCGCCCGATGCAGTTAAGACGAACGAAGCAGGGGGAGTCCGACATGACGTCGGAACAAGTTTGCCATCGGCGCGCGACCGGGGCCGTTTCGCTTCCCTTCCGGCAAAACAGAATCTTCCGGTTGCGCCCTTGCGTCATGCGCGCGATAGGCACATAAGCCTGCAAAATAATCATCTGCCTTTTTACGGTCAGGATCATCGTGGCCCCGCCTCAACACGATGCCCACAGAACGGGCAAACTGTCCAAATTTCGACTGTTCGCACCGATTCTTGCCGGCGCCACGCTCAAGGAGCGGCTGATCGGCTGCCTCGGGGCCTTGATCGGCATCTGCCTCACCGGCCTCGTCTGCGGCTTCGTCATGGGGCAGGATCCGCATCTGCCGCTGATCGTCGCGCCCATCGGCGCCTCCGCGGTCCTGCTCTTCGCCGTGCCCGCCAGCCCCCTCGCCCAGCCCTGGTCGATCGTCGGCGGCAACACGATCTCCGCCTTTGTCGGCGTCACCGTCACCACGCTGGTGAGGGATCCGGCCATCGCCATCGGCCTTGCCGTGGCGCTGGCGATCCTCGTCATGTCGCTGACCCGGTCGCTGCATCCCCCCGGCGGGGCGGCCGCGCTCACCGCCGTCATCGGCGGGGCGGCGGTCAGCCGGGCGGGTTTCTGGTTTCCGCTCGTGCCGATCGCGATCAACTCGCTGATCCTCGTGGCGCTCGGCATGATCTTCCACCGGCTGGCCGGGCGGCAATATCCGCACCGCCAGACGATTACGCCCGTCAACACGCACAAGACCGCCGATCCGCCGGCCGCCTTCCGCGTCGGTTTCAACACCGAGGACATCGACGCCGCCATCGCCAGCCTCAACGAGACGCTGGACATCAGCCGCGCCGACCTCGACACGCTGCTGCGCCAGGTCGAACAGCAGGCCCTGCTGCGCCAGCGCGGCGACCTGACCTCGGCCGACATCATGTCGCGCGACGTGGTGACGGTGGCGCGCGATGCGACGGCCGACGAGGCCCGCAGCCTCCTGCTCGATCACGACATCCGCACGCTGCCCGTGCTCGACGCCGACCGGCGCCTTCTCGGCACCGTGGGGCTGCGGGAACTGGCCGCCATGGCGCCGAACGCCCATCTGCCCGTCTCCGAGGCGGCGACCGCCCGCCCCTCGGACCCGGCTATCGGCCTCCTGCCGCGGCTGACGGACGGTTCCATCCATGCCGTCGTCGTCGTGGACGAGGAGCGCCGTGTGGTGGGCATCATTTCCCAGACCGATCTTCTGGCCACGCTCGCGAAAAGCCTCTCCCAGACCGGCCCGACGGGCCTGATGGGCGGCCACGGGCAGGGCATCTGACCATGCCCGGACGATGTCACCCGAGCCTGCCGGCGCCAGACCGGCGGCCTTTCCAAGAGATGTGAGACCGAGACGAAAGGAGTGTCGCCATGGCGACCGTCGACGAGAAGCTTGAACCGATCCTTGCCCAGGTGCTGCAGCGCAATCCTGCCGAACCGGAATTCCACCAGGCCGTGCGCGAGGTCCTGGAAAGCCTCGGACTCGTCGTCTCCAAACATCCCGACTACCTGACGGATGCGCTGATCGAGCGCATCTGCGAGCCGGAGCGCCAGATCATCTTCCGCGTGCCGTGGGTCGACGACAGGGGCCAGGTGCAGATCAACCGCGGCTTCCGCGTGCAGTTCAACTCGGCGCTGGGACCCTACAAGGGAGGCCTGCGCTTCCACCCGTCCGTCAATCTCGGCATCATCAAGTTCCTCGGCTTCGAGCAGATCTTCAAGAACGCGCTGACGGGCCTGCCGATCGGCGGCGGCAAGGGCGGCTCGGATTTCGACCCGAAGGGCCGCTCGGACGGCGAGATCATGCGCTTCTGCCAGTCCTTCATGACGGAGCTCCACCGCCATCTCGGCGAGCACACCGACGTGCCGGCCGGCGACATCGGCGTCAGCGGCCGCGAGATCGGCTGGATGTTCGGCCAGTACAAGCGCCTGACCAACCGCTTCGAGGCCGGCGTCTTCACCGGCAAGGGGCTGAGCTACGGCGGCTCGCTGGTGCGCAAGGAAGCGACCGGCTACGGCGCGGTCTATTTCACCCGGGCCATGCTCTCCACCAGGGGCACCGATTTCGAGGGCAAGCGGGTCACCGTCTCGGGCTCGGGCAATGTGGCGATCTACGCCATGGAGCAGGCCATCAAGTATGGCGCGAGGGTCGTCGCCTGCTCGGACAGCAGCGGCTACATCCATGATGAAGAGGGCATCGACCTTTCGCTCGTCAAGGAGATCAAGGAAGTGCGCCGCGAGCGCCTGTCGGAATATGCCCGCGCCAAGACGGCCGGCGTGCATTTCATCCCGGCCGGCAAGGGCTCGATCTGGGACGTGCCCTGCGACGTGGCGCTGCCCTGCGCCACGCAGAACGAGCTGTCCGGCAAGGACGCCAAGACGCTGGTCAAGAACGGCGTCATCGCCGTCGCCGAGGGCGCCAACATGCCCTCGACGCCGGAAGCCGTGCGGACCTTCCAGGAATCGGGCGTGCTCTTCGGCCCCGGCAAGGCGGCGAATGCCGGGGGCGTCGCCACCTCGGCGCTGGAAATGCAGCAGAATGCCAGCCGCGACAGCTGGAGCTTCGAGACGGCGCGCGAACGGCTCGGCCAGATCATGCAGGGCATCCACGACCGCTGCGCCGAGACGGCGGAGGAATATGGCGCCAAGGGCAACTACGTGCTCGGCGCCAACATTGCCGGCTTCACGCGCGTCGCCGAAGCCATGCGCGCGCAGGGCGTCATCTGATCGCCCTCGCCGCGCCTCAGGCAGCCGACGGCCCCGGACCCTGTCCGGGGCCGTTTTCATTGGCCGCCGTGAAGGCGCGCTCGGTGAGGCCGCCGGCGATGACCCGGAAGGGTGCGCGGGCCGCTTCTGCCGGCGCTTCCGGCACGGGGCCGCCGGCTGCCGGCTGGAACAGCACCTTTTCCAGGACGATCCAGTCGCGCCGGCCTTCCGGCCGGTCGAAGGTCATCGCCTGGCCTTCGCGCAGGCCGAGCAAGGCAAGGCCGTAGAAGGTCGTGACCGGCAGGAAGGCGCTGCCCGGCGCATAGGTGCCTGGCAGGCACAGCGTGCGGGTATCGCTGAGCCCGCTTTCGCAGCGGAACGTCACGCGCGCATCGATCATCGCGAGATCGGCGGGGATGCGCGCCCCGGCCGGCAGGCGGCCACCCGACAGCTTGCGCTTCAGCAGCGCCAGCCATTCCTGCGTCAGCGGCGGCCAGTCGCGCAGCATCTTTTCCAGAACATATCCATCTCTTGCCGTGAGCATAGCGGGATCCCGTCCCATAGCCATTCTCCATCCTGCCCGCGCGCAAGCGCGGCCTGAAAACCCATGGTGGAGACGCCCCCTGGCCGCACCTGCGGCACAGGGGGTCACGATCCTGCGACGAGGCAGCCTCCGATGCGCCCGGACTGGAAGAAGGACAGGAACTTCACGGCAGATACCCTCAGGAGGCCTCGGCCGCGTCCGGTACCGCCGCATGCACGGCGATGACGCTGAGGCGCCGCACCTTGCCGTCGCGCGCGGCCCATTCGATCGACTGGCCGGCCGAAAGGCCGAGCAGGGCCGCGCCGACCGGCGTCAGCACGGAGATGCGCTGGCGGGAAATGTCGGCATCCTTCGGGAAGACGAGCTCGGCGGTCTGCGGCGGCTCGTCGTCGATGCGGAACTCGGCGACCGAGCCCATGCGCATGATGCCGGGCGCCATGCGGGCGTCGTCGACGACCTTGGCTCGGTCGAGCTCGACGGCGAGCTGTTCGGCGGCGTGCGGGTCGCGCTCGGCCAGCATGTCGGCAAGGTTCGACAGGCGCGCGTGTTCGGAGCGGGCAATGGTGATGGCAGGCGGACGGATGGCCTTGGTCTTGGTCATGGAAACCTCACGGCGCAGGGTCTTCGCGGCCCGGCGGGCACGCGGAAAATCGAAGTTCAGGGGGAATGTCGCGCTTTTCCGGCGCGGTTTTCGTGCAGAAACGAAACCGCTATTGCCCCACGGCCGGGGCGCGACGCGACCAAGCCGAGGGGCTAGTGTCCTGCGAGAGGAAACAACCGTTTCAAGAACCGGGCGATGGATTGCGTCGTGGTCATGCTGCCATGATGGCTTGAGGGCGCGGGCAAAGTCAAGCCGGACCGCTGCGGCGCGGCCGAACGTCGCCCCTGCGACGGTCTGGCGATTTGACAGACGCCAGGTTGGGGCGGAGAACGCCTCATCCCCACACGCAGGAGCCATATCATGATCGAGGACCTTTTCGCCCGGAACAAAACCTGGTCCGCCGAGCGCAAGGCCGAGAAGGCCGACTATTTCGACCGCCTCGCCAATCTGCAGCAGCCGGACTATCTGTGGATCGGCTGTTCCGACAGCCGCGTGCCGGCCAATGTGATCGCCGGGCTGGAGCCGGGCGAGGTCTTCGTGCACCGCAACGTCGCCAACCTCATCCATCCAGCGGACCTCAACATGCTGTCCGTGGTCGAATATGCCGTGCACCAGCTCGGGGTGAGGCACATCATCATCTGCGGGCACTATGGCTGCGGCGGCATCCGCGCCGCCGTCAGCGGCGAGCGCTTCGGCCTCATCGACCATTGGCTGCAGCCGGTCCGCGACGTGGCGGACCGGCGCTTCGCATGCCGGGAATGCACGCCCTGGAGCGATGCCGACTTCGACCGGCTCTGCGAGGCCTCGATCGCCGCGCAGGTGGAGCGGCTTGCCCGCACGCCCACCCTCCAGGCAGCCTGGCAGGCCGGCCGCGACATTTCCATCCACGGCTGGGTCTACGGCTTGAAGGACGGGCTGCTTTCTGATCTCAAATGTACGGTGAAAGGTGGCCAGGGAGGGCAAGCCCATGCCGGTGGAGATCAAGCGCATCTATGACGAACCCGATCCGGCGGACGGGACACGCATCCTCGTCGACCGGCTCTGGCCGCGCGGCCTTTCCAAGGAGAAGGCCGGCTTCGACCTCTGGATGAAGGATGTGGCGCCCTCTTCCGCCCTGCGCAAATGGTTCGACCACAAGCCGGAGCGCTGGCCGGAATTCCAGGCGCGCTACCGGGAGGAGCTGCTGGGCAATCCGGCGCTGGAGGACCTCAGAGAACGCATCGCCGCCGGTACGGTCACGCTGCTCTATGGCTCGCGCAACCGGGATTTCAACCATGCGGCCGTGCTGGCCGATGTGCTGAGGAACGGGATCTAGGGCCTCCGCCCCTTCCGGCGATGACTGCAAGATTCTTGCTGGCAGGCTGCAAGAGAATTCATTTGTCACGGACCGGCAAGCCGGCCATTTTCTCCTCGTAACATGAGGAGCAGGCATCGATGTCCGAGCGAACGGCGATCGAGGTTCAACCGGAAACCGTTGCCGCGGCGCATGGCGTTGCGAGCGACGCCGCCTTCGGCGCGGTGGCCCCGCCCCTCTACCTTTCCACCACCTACGAATTTGCGGATTTCGACACGCCGCGCGCCTATGACTATGGCCGCGTCGGCAATCCGACGCGCGATCTCCTGGCGGATGCCATCAGCAGGCTGGAGGGCGGGGCCGGCGCGGTAATGACGCCGAGCGGCATGGCGGCCGTCGATCTTCTTGTCGGGCGGCTTGCGGCCGGCAGCCTGGTGCTGGCGCCGCACGACTGCTACGGCGGCACGATGCGCCTGCTCAAGGCGCGCGCCGCGCTCGGCCAGCTCTCGCTGCGGCTGGTGGACCAGTCGGACCTCAATGCCTTCAAGGCGACACTCTGGGATCACCCGGCGCTGGTGCTGATCGAGACCCCGAGCAACCCGCTGATGCGCGTGGTGGACATAGCCACCCTTGCCGCGCTGGCGAAGGCCGCGGGCGCGCGCGTCGCCGTCGACAACACCTTCCTATCGCCCGCCTTGCAGAAACCGCTGTCGCTCGGCGCCGACTATGTGCTGCATTCGACGACGAAGTTCCTCAACGGCCATTCGGACGTGATTGCCGGCGCGGTGATCGCCGCCGATGCGGAGGAGGCGCGCGGCCTGAAGCACTGGGCCAACGTGACCGGCGCGACGGCCGCGCCCTTCGATTCCTGGCTGACGCTGCGCGGGCTGAGGACCCTCTTTGCCCGCATGGCGGGGCAGGAGCGCAATGCCATGGCGATCGCCGAGCGGCTTTGCGCGCATCCCGCCGTTTCCCGCGTGCACTATCCGGGCCTTGCCGACCATCCGGACCACGCGCTCGCCGCGCGCCAGCAGCAGGGATTCGGCGCGATGATGAGCTTCGAGCTTGCCGGCGGCGTTCCGGCGGTGCGGGCCTTCGTGAAGGGGGTGCGCTGCTTCACCTTCGCCGAATCGCTCGGCGGCGTCGAAAGCCTCGTCGCCCATCCCGCCACCATGACCCATGCCGACATGGGGGCGGAAGCGCGCGGCAAGGCCGGCATCGGCGACGGACTGCTGCGGCTTTCCGTCGGGCTCGAACATGCCGACGACCTGCTCGCCGGGCTCGAAGCCGGCCTTTCGGGCTGTTGAAGTGTTTTCATTCGCAATCGCCCTGCACTGTCGAAAGGGAGGACATGATGGAGGCCGATGACAACATTCCCGCCACCTTCGCCTCGCCGGCCTGCTTCATGCACGAGGTCGACCCCCGCTACACGGGCCTGCCCGGCCCGCTCGACCGGCAGGCCTGGACGGATGTCGACCGCTGGCGCAGAAGCGAACGCGAACGCCTGATCGCCGCGCGCCTCGCCGTGCCGGCCGAGATGCGGGCACGCCAAAGCGAGGCGATCGCCGCCGGCATCGTGGCCGAGATCGGCGACGTTAGGGGACGCATCGTCAGCGCCTACTGGCCCTTCCGCGGCGAGCCTGACCTGCGGCCGCTGCTTGCCGAAATCGCCAAGCGGGGCGGGCGCACGGCGCTGCCGGTCGTCGTCGAGAAGGGTCGGCCGCTGGAATTCCATCTCTGGCAGGCGGGCGATCCGCTTTCCCGCGGTGTCTGGAACATCCCGATACCGGCCGAGCGCAACCGCGTCCTGCCGGATATCGTGCTTTCGCCGGTCGTCGGCTACGATGCCGCCTGCTACCGGCTCGGCTATGGCGGCGGTTTCTTCGACCGGACGCTGGCGGCCATGCCGGCCCGGCCGCGCGTCATCGGCCTCGGCTACAGCGCCGCGCGTCTTCAGACGATCTATCCGCAACTGCACGACATTCCGATGGACCTGATCGTGACGGAAACCGGCACCGTGCGCCCCGCGCCTCAGGCGGAGGTTTCCACCGTGCGCGCCTTGACATAGAGCGCCCGGCCGGCGAACCAGCCGTTGACCGCCGCGCCGAGGCCAAGCAGCACGAAGAGCACGGCGCTCCAGGCGAAACTGCCGGTCCAGCCGCGGATGAGCCCGACGATCAGCGGGCCGATGGCGGCGAGCAGATAGCCGACGCATTGCGCCATGCCCGAGAGATGCGCCGCCACATGCGGATCGCGCGTGCGCAGCACGATGACGGTGAGCGCCACCGCGATCAGCCCGCCCTGCCCGATGCCCTGCAGCACCGCCCAGATCCAGACCGTGGAAAGCGGCGCGAAGAGCAGGCCGAGAAGGGCGACGACGGCCAGGCCGCAGAGCACGACATTGATCAGCCGCTGGTCCCTGCCGCGCACGGCGATATGCGGCGCGACGAGGCAGGACGCGGCCTGCACCATGACGGAGACCGACACGATGGCCCCGGCGGTGACGCCATCGAGACCGCGTTCGCGCAGGATCGGCACCAGCCAGCCGAAGACGCAATAGGCGAGCGCCGATTGCAGGCCCATGAAGAGCGTGACCTGCCAGGCCAGCCTGTCGCGCCACAGCCCCTCGACCCGGAAGCCGGTGCGCGCGGCCTGCTTGCGCGTCGCCAGCACCTGCGGCAGCCACAGAAAGCCGACGACGAGCGCCGGCAGCGCCCAGACCGCAAGCGCCCCGTCAAGCGAGCCGCCGAGCATGTGCTCGATCGGCAGCGTCAGGCCGGCGGCACTCGCCGCGCCCGCGCAGAGCGCCATCGTGTACCAGCCGGTCATCAGCGCCGCCTTGTCGGGGAAATCGCGCTTGACGAGGCCGGGCAGCAGCACGTTGCCGACCGCGATGCAGGCGCCGGCAAGCGCCGTGCCGAGGAAGAGCAGCGGAACGGAGGAAAGGCCGCGCAGCGCCGTGCCGAGCGCCAGGAGGAAGACGACGAGGAGCAGCGTGCGCTCCGTGCCGATGCGCTGGGCAAGGCGCGGCGCCAGCGGCGAGAACAGGCCAAGGCAGACGACGGGCAGCGTCGTCAGGAGGCTGGCGCCGGTGGCCGAAAGGCCGAGCGTGTCGCGGATTTCCGGCAGCAGCGCCGAGGCACTGGAAAAGACCGGCCGCAGGTTGAAGGCGATGAGCACGAGGCTGACGCCGAGCAGGAAGCGCGCGGCGGCGGCCTTCGGCCGGTACGGCGCGGGCGCCGGCACGCTGTCGGCTTCGGCGTCGATCAGGTCGATCGCGCCGGGATCGTTCTCGGCAAGATGGGTCATGACATCAGCAACCGGTCGAGGGCGGACAGGACCGGCGCCATGAAGCGGCGGACGGCGGCATCGGCGGCATCCGGATCACCGCTCTCGATGGCATCGACGATGGCGACATGGGCGGCCATGTCGGGTTCCGGCAGGTCCTGGCCGAGGGTCGCCTCGATGGTTTCGGCAATGAGCGTGGAGAAGAAATCGTACATGCCGATCAGCACCGCATTCTGCGAGGCGGCGATCACGGCCTGGTGGAAGGCGAAATCGCGGGCGATGAAATCAGCCCTGTCGTTTTCCGCGTATGGGCCGCGGGCGGCAAGCAAGGCCCGAAGACCGGCGATGACGGTCGGCGTGTGGCGCAGCGCCGCAAGCCGCGCGGCCTCCGCATCCAGCGCCAGGCGCGCCTCGAACTGGTCGCGCAGGCCGGCGCGCCGGGCCATGCCGAGCGGACGCGCCGTATCGGCCGTCGAGAGCACATAGGTGCCGGAGCCCTGCCGCGTCTCGAGATAGCCCTGCGCAGCGAGGACGCGCACCGCCTCGCGCACCGTGCCGCGGCTGACGGAGAGCATGGCCGAGAGCGTCGCCTCGTTCGGCAGCTTCTGGCCCACCGCCCAGCGGCGCTCCAGGATTTCGGTGCGGATCGCCTCGACGGCGGTATCGGCGAGATTGGTCTTGTTGAGGGGGTGCATGATATCAGTCATAAAGTCATCGGATGACTTTATGACTAGCTCTCTTCCATGTGGTAGTCAAAGGAAATCGGCAAACGCGTCTGCCTGAAACCCCTCCCCATAGGAGGAGGGGCTTAACCTGCGGCACTCTTGTCGAGAAAAGCAGGCTGCCAGCCTCCCGCCCCTCGTGGGGAGATGCCGGCAGGCAGAAAGGGTCCTCTTCTGCCCCTACGCCTTTCATAAACCGGCTGACGGAATACGAAAGACGGAAACCTTAGCCGGCTACGATGGGTGCCGTGCGGGCCGCAAGCCATTCGGCGGCCTCGGGCTCCAGCAGGCCGTCCATCGCCGCGGCGACCTCGGCGTGGTAGGCGTCCAGCCAGCGGCGCTCAGCCTCCGTCAGGCAAGCGCGATCGGCAAGGCGCAGGTCGATCGGCACCAGCGTCAGCGTGCGGAAGCGCAGGAAGCCGTCCGTATCGGCCACCACTTCCACCTGGTTCTCGATGCGGATGCCGTATTCGCCGGCCTTGTAGTAGCCAGGCTCGATGGTCGTCACCATGCCGGGGACGAGCACGATCTCGTTGATGCGGCGGTCGAAGCGCTGCGGCTGCTCGTGCACCGAGAGGAAATGACCGACGCCGTGGCCGGTGCCGTGATCGTAGTCGAGGCCGAGGTCCCAGAGCGGGCGGCGGGCGAAGGCATCGACATGGTGGCCGCAGGTGCCGGCGGGAAATTTCAGCGACATCATCGAGATGAAGCCCTTCAGCACGGCGGTGTAGCTACGCCGCACCTCGTCGCTCACAGGCGCGATCGCGGTGGTGCGCGTGGCGTCCGTCGTGCCCGAAAGATACTGGCCGCCGGAATCGAGGAGATAGACACTCTTGGCGGTGATCGGCGCATTGCTCGCGGCGCTTGCCGCATAGTGGCACATGGCGGCGTGGCCGGCGGCAGCCGAGATGGAGCGGAAGCTCGGCTCGACGAAGGTCCCGGACATCTGCCGGAAGGCGAGGATGCGTTCCTCCGCCTCCAGTTCCGTTATCGGCCGGCCGCCGGCCGCGCGCGGGGCGGCATGCCGTTCCAGCCAGGCGAGGAAGCGGATCCAGGCCGCGCCGTCGAGCCGGTGGCAATCGCGAAAGCCGGCGAGCTCGACCGGGTTCTTGATCATCTTGGCGAGCGTGACGGGGCTGCGGGCGAGCCGCACCGTGCCGCCCGCCGCCCGCACCGCATGGGCGACGGCCGACGGCGCGAAGGCCGGATCGAGCAGCAGGGTGCGGCCGGAGGCGGCGGCGCGGGCACGCTCCAGCAGCATTTCCGGCGCGGCCATGGTCACGCCATCGAGCTCGAAATCGGCAAGGTCGTTCGGCAGCTTGCGGTGGTCGACCAGCCATTCGACGGTGCCGGCGCGGTCGAAGATCAGGAAGGACTGCGGCATGGGATTGAAGGCGACATCGCTGCCGCGCACGTTGAGGAACCAGGCGATGTTGTCCGGCTGGGTCTCGACGAGGAAATCCGCGCCCTCCTTCGCCAGCATGGCAGCGATTCGCCCTTTTTTCCCGGCCACCGTCTCGCCCGCGTGGGAAAGCGGAAAGGCCGTGATCTTGCCGAGCGAGCGTTCCGGCTGGTCGGCCCAGACCGCATCGACGAGATCGCCCGCGACCGGCACCCAGTGGGCGCCCGCGGCCTCGGCGGAGGCCTGGCACTCGGCATCCCAGGTAGAAGGCAGCAGCATGGCGTTGAAGCCGACGCGCTCGCCGGGGCGCAGGTTCCTCGCCAGCCAGTCCTTCAGCGGCGCATCGTAGAAATGCTCGATGGAGAACAGGTCCGGGTCGATCTCCTCGCGCACCTGCACCTGGTAGCGGCCGTCGACGAAGATCGCCGCGCGGTCGCGCATGACGATGGCGACGCCCGCCGAGCCGGTGAAGCCGGTGACATGGGCAAGACGGTTGTCATGGGCGGCGCAATATTCGCCCTGGTGCTCGTCGAAACGCGGCACGACATAACCGTCGAGCCCCTCTTCGGAGAGTCTTGCGCGAAGGGCGGCGACGGGGCCTACGGCCGGCGGCCGGGATTTCGGGATCATGGCATTGTCCTTGGATTGCGATGGGAAGGGATTTCAGGCGCCCGGCAGCGCTTCGGCGAAATGACAGGCCGCCAGGCCGGCGCCGGCCGGCCGGAGCGCCGGCTTCTCGCGACGGCAGATCTCGCCGGCATGCGGGCAGCGCAGGTGGAAGGGACAGCCCGGCGGCACGTCGAGCGGCGAGGGCAATTCGCCGGCGATGGCAGGCTTGCGCCGTCGCTTTGCGGGATCGAGCGAAGGCGCGGCGGCGAGCAACGCGCGGGAATAGGGATGCACGGGATTGGCGAAAAGCGGACCGGACGGACCGATCTCGACGATGGCGCCGAGATAGATGACGGCGACGCGGTGCGAGACGTGGCGGACGAGCCGGAGGTCGTGCGCGACGAAGAGCACCGTCAGGCCGAGCGTGTCCTGCAGCTCCATCAGGAGGTTGACGACCTGCGCCTGTACGGAGACATCGAGCGCGGAGACCAGCTCGTCGGCGACGAGGCAGGTGGGTTCCAGCGCCAGCGCACGGGCAATGCCGATGCGCTGGCGCTGGCCGCCGGAAAATTCGTGCGGATACTTGTCCGCCGCCCCCTCGGGCAGGCGCACGAGATCGAGCAGTTCCTCGACGCGCCGGCCGACCGCCGCGCCGCTGCGCATGCCGTGCACGGTGATCGCCTCCTCCAGCGCATCACGCACCGTCATGCGCGGATTGAGCGAGGTATAGGGGTCCTGGAACATCATCTGGACGCGGCGATTGTAGGCCCGCCGCCTTGCGCCCTTAAGGCCGACGACGCTTTCGCCCTCGAAGAGGATATCCCCCGCCGTCGGCCGGTTGAGGCCGGCGATGCAGCGGGCGAGCGTGGACTTGCCGCAGCCCGATTCCCCGACGATGCCGAGCGTCTCGCCGGGCATGACGTCGAGCTCGACGCCGTTCAGCGCCGAGACGACCTTCCGCGGCCGTCGTGCGACGGCATCGGCGAGCGAGCGGGGTTTGGTGAACCTCATCGAGAGATCGCGGATGGAGAGAAGTGGGGCAAGGCTCATCGGGCCGCCTCCCGTGCGGAGAAAAAGGCCGCGGCCTCGGGGAGCCGGTGGCAGGCGACATGCCTGCCACCCGAAAGCGCGGCAAGAGGGGGCCGGGCATCCCGGCAATCGGATCCGGCGACCGGGCAGCGCGCCGTGAAGGCGCATCCCGCCGGCATGGCGGAGAGCGCAGGCGGCGCGCCGGGAATGGAATAGAGCGGCGTGCGCGGCGGCACGTCGCGCGGAATGGAACGCAGGAGGCCGAGCGTATAGGGGTGGCGGGCATCCCCGATCACCGCCGCCGTCTCCCCGGTCTCGCAGAGCCGCCCGCCATACATGACCGCGACGCGGTCGCAGGTCTCCGCCACGACGGCCATGTCATGGGTGACGAGGATCATCGCCATGCCGAGCTCTTCGGCGAGCGACTGGATGAGGCGCAGGATCTGGTCCTGGATCGTCACGTCGAGCGCCGTCGTCGGCTCGTCGGCGAGAAGCAGGCGCGGATTGGAGGCGAGCGCGATGGCGATCATCACCCGCTGGCGCATGCCGCCGGAAAATTCGTGCGGATAATCGCCGAGCCGGCTGCGCGCGGCGGGAATGCCGACCATGTCGAGCAGCTCGACGGCGCGCGCCTTGCGGGCGCGGGCATCGAGATCCGTATGGGCGAGGAGGTTTTCCTCGATCTGCAGGCCGACCGTCAGCAGCGGGTTGAGCGAGGACATCGGCTCCTGGAAGATCATGGCGATCTCCCGCCCGCGCACGGCCCGCAGGCGCGTCTCGTCGAGCGCGGCAAGGTCGCGGCCCTTCCAGAGGATTTGCCCGAAGACCCGGCCGCGCGGCTGCACGATGCCGAGGATCGAGCGCAGCGTGATGCTCTTGCCCGAGCCGGATTCCCCGACGAGGCCGAGGATCTCGCCTTCGCGGACCTCGAAGGAGACGCCATCGACGGCGACGAGCGGGTGCGCGGCAGGACCGAATTCGGTGCGCAGGTCGCGCACCGCAAGAACGACCGGTTTTTCCATGTCAGCGTCCTTTCGGGCGAAGCAGGTCCGCCAGCGCATCGCCGAGCAGGCTGAAGCCGAGGCCGGTGACGACGATGGCGATGCCGGGCGTAAGGCTCATCCACCAGGCGGTCATCAGGAAGTTGCGGCCTTCGGCGATCAGCACGCCCCATTCGGCGGCCGGCGGCTGGGCGCCGAGGCCGAGATAGCCGAGCGAGGAGCCGAGCAGGATGGCGAGCGCCATGTCGGTCATCCAGTAGACGATGACGGGGGAAATGGCGTTGGGCAGCAGGTGGCGGAAGATGATGCGGGTGTCGGAATAGCCGAGCACGCGGCCGGCGGCGGCATAGTCGTTCGCCTTCTGCGCCATGATCTCCGCCCGCGTCAGCCGGGCATAATAGACCCAGTTCACGGCGGTGATCGCCACATACATGTTGACGAGGCCGGGCCCGAGCACGGCGACGATGGCGATGACCAGAACCAGGAAGGGAAAGGTGATGATGGCATCGACGCAGCGGCCGAAGATCATGTCCGCGATGCCGCCGTAATAGCCGACGATGGCGCCGGTGGTGACGCCGATGAGGAGCGCGAAGACGGTGGCGAAGAAGGCCATCTGCATGTCGACCGAATAGGCCCAGATGACGCGCGAGAGCATGTCGCGGCCGAAATTGTCGGTGCCGAAGAGATGGGCGAGGCTCGGGCCCTGCTGGATCGCGTCGAGATCGAAGGCCAGCGGGTCGTAGGGCGCGAGGACCCCGGGGAAGAGGGCGAGCGCCAGCGACAGGACGAGGATGGCAAAGCCGGTGACGAAGGCGGGCTTGGCGAAGGCGCGGGCGAGGAAGGCCTTGAGCCGGGACGGCCTTGCGGCGGGAAGGGTGACGGCGCTCATGACTGGCGAAGCCTCGGATCGAGCCAGGACTGCACGACATCCGTCAGGAGGAAGACGACGGAAACGAGCACGGCGAAGGTGAGCGTCAGGCCCTGGATCAGCGGATAGTCGCGCGCAAAGATCGCCTCCAGCATCAGCCGGCCGACGCCCGGCACGGCAAAGACCGTCTCGGTCACCAGCGTGCCGCTCATCAGATTGCCGATGGACAGGCCCAAGAGGGTGACGGTGGAGACCATGGCGTTGCGCAGCACATGGCGCGTCATGACGATGCGCGGGGAAAGACCCTTGGCTCTCGCGAACTGGACATAGTCGGCATCCAGCACCTCGATCAGCGAGGCGCGCAGGTTTCGAAGGATGATCGCCGACGTGTAGAGCGCGACGGAAAGCGCCGGCAGGATGAGGTGGTAGAGATTGTCGAGGAAACTCGTGCCGTAGCCGCCGACGGGAAAGAGACGGAGCTTTGCGGCGAGCACCGTCAGGAGCAGAAGGCCGATATAGAAGACCGGCATCGACAGGCCCACCTGGAAGACGCTGCGGATCGCGATGTCGGCCGCGCCATTGGCCCGGGCCGCAGCGAGGAAGGCGAGCGGCCCGGCAAGACAGATCGCGAGCACGACGGAATAGAGCGCCAGGAAGATCGTCGTCGGCAGGCGGGCGAGGATGACCTCGGTGACCGGCGCCTTCAGCATGATCGAGCGGCCGAGATCGCCCGTCAGCGTGTTCTTGACGAAGACGACGAACTGCACCGGCAGCGGCTGGTCGAGGCCGAGATTGCGGCGGATCTGCTCGATCTGCGCATCGGTCGCCTTGGCCTCGGCCATGGCGATGGCCGGATCGCCCGGCAGGAGGCGCACGATGAGGAAGATGAAGACCATCACCAGGAGGAAGGTGGGGATGATCTGCACCAGCCGCGCCAGAAGATAGGAAAGCGAAGGCATGGGAGGAACCTCAGGCCGCCTGCCGAACGCCCGAGGGCATGGGGCAGGCGACGTTCAAGCGGTTGTCACTTTCTGGCGCGCCAGGCTTCCGAAAAATCGTTCGCGCCGAGCGGGGTCTGCACGTAGCCCTCGATGGAGCGCGAGACGGCGACGGCAAAGGGCGTCTCGAAGAGGAAGAGCAGCGGCGCCTCCTGCGCATAGATCTCCTGCATGCGCTTGTACTCGCCCCTGCGCTTTTCCGGATCGACCTCGGAATTCGACTTTTCGAAGAGGTCGTTGAACTCCGCATTGTTCCAGCCGGTGCCGACGGCCTGCCGCTGCTTGTAGTAACCGAGCCAGCCGGTGACCTGCGCCGGGTCGTTCACGTCATTCGCCCAGCCGTAGGTGTGGATGTCGAAGGCGCCGGAGCGGTTCTTCTCGCCACGCGTCGGGTTGTCGACCTGCTCGACCGTGAGATCGATGCCGAGCGGCGCCCACATCTGCTGGAGCGCGGTGAAGAGCGTGGCGTCGTCGGCGCTGCCGGCAAGCGTCGTCAGCTTCACCTCGAAGCCGCCGGAAAGACCGGCCTCGCCGAGCAGGGCCCTGGCCTTTTCCGGATCGTAGGGATAGAGCGGCTCGGGGCCGTAATGAAGCTGCGTCGCGGCCGACATCAGCGAGGTCATCGGCTTGCCGGTGCCGAAGGTGACCAGCTTGATCAGCACGTCCTTGTTCGTCGCATAGTTCAGCGCCTGGCGCACCTTCACGTCGGCCAGCGGGTTCTTTGCCCCGTCGGCGCGCGCCTCGCGCGTGTTGATCGGCGCATAGACGATGCGCGTCGAGGGAAAGAGCTCCATCTTGAGATCCGGATCGGCCCCGAGCTCCCCGACGCGGGCGAAGGGGATGAATTCGGCCGCGTCGACCTCTCCGGCCTGCAGCTTCAGGATGCGCGTCGCATCATCGGGGATGACGGTGAAGTCGACCGCGTCGAGATAGGGCAGCGGCTTGCCGTCCTCGCCGGGGCGCCAGTAGTTCGGGTTGCGGGCAAAGCTCATGCTGGCGCCCTGCACGCGGCTCTTCAGCATGAAGGGGCCCGAGGTGACCGGGCCGCCCGCGAAGAAGGCCTGCGCCTTCTCCTGGTCCGTCGCGCCCGCCGCCTTCTCGAAGGCCGCCTTCGGCATGATGCCGGTGTTGAAGGTCGCAAGGATGGAGAGGATGGTCGGATCGGGCTGCTTCAGCGCGAGGGTGACTGTATCGCCCTCGGCCGCCACGCTTTCGACCGAGCCGAGCAGGCCGGCCCAGGGGCCGAGATCGGGATTGCGCGCCCGGTCGAGCGAGAAGACGACATCCTCCCCGGTGATCGGCGAGCCATCGGAGAACCTGAGGCCGTCCCGCAAGGTCAGCGTGATCGTCTTGCCGTCGGCGGAAACCGCGTGGCTTTCGGCAAGGCCGGGCACGATGGAACCATCCGGGCCGTTGCGCAGCAGCGTTTCGTAGAAGGCGTTGATCATCCACAGGTCGGGATTCCGGTCGGCATAAACAGGGTCGATGATCGCCGAATCGTCATAGCGGGCAAAGCTCATCGAGCCGCCGCGCTCGATGGCGAGCGCCGAGGTTGCGGCGGCAAGGCCGAGGGCCGCGCCCAGGAAAAGTGGCAGCAAAGGCGTCATGTCATTCCTCCTCGATAGTCCCGGCGAGGCCGGGTGCCTGCATTTTTGGATATTGGATCCAATTCTTTCGGACAGAGTGCGCCCCTCTCCGGCATGAAAACGCAGACGTTCGTGTTGATCCCCCTTAAAAACCGGCCGCAGGCGCGATAGGCTCACGGGCTTGCGCAACCGACTTTAGCCAAACTAAAGTCCATCATGCGATGCAAGTCAAGCGGAAAGCCACGATGACCCTCGACGACGACAAGATGCCCGCCAGCGATGCCGAAGGAAGCGGCAGCGACATGCCCGCGCCCGCCGCGCTCGGCCAGATGCTGCGCCAGCGCCGCAAGGCGATCGGCAAGACGATGAAGCAGGTGGCGCTGGAGGCGGGCCTGACCGAGGGCTTCATCAGCCAGATCGAACGCGGGATTTCGACGCCCTCGCTGATCTCGCTCTACAACGTCGCCAACGCGCTCGGCACCAGCGTCGACACCTTCCTGTCGCAGCCGCCGCGGCACGAGCATTCCATGGTCTCCCATGCCGGCGAGCGGCCCGGCTACAACGTGGCGACGAAGGACCGGGTCTATGAACTGCTCGAACGCGGCTTTCCCGGCGCCATGCTGAACGGCTGCATCACCCAGATCCCGGAAGGCTACGTCTCCGAGCTGACGAGCCATGAGGGCGAGGACTTCATCTACCTGATCGAGGGCGAGATCCTCTACGAGGTCGACGGCAAGGACTATCACCTGAAGGCCGGCGACACGCTGCACTTCCCCTCGAAACTGCCGCACCGGGCCCGCAACATCGGCAAGGGCCCGGCGCGTGAACTCTGGGTCGGCACGACCCGGATCATCAAGGAGGACTGACCGCCTTACTGCTTGCGCGGCCAGGTGTCGGCGAGGCGGTACCCCGCCGGCCACGGATCATCGGGATCGAGCATGACCTGGCTGGTGCCGGTGATCCAGGCGCGGCCGGAGATTTCCGGCACGATGGCCGGGCGGCCGCCGACCGTGGTTTCGCCGACGATGCGGCAATCGAAGCGCGAATCGAGGATCGAATAGCCGGAGAAGCTCTGGCCGAGCCTGATCTGGCCGCGCGCATGCAGCAGGGCCATGCGGGCCGAGCAGCCGGTGCCGGTCGGAGAACGGTCGAGCTTGGCCGGCTGGATGACGACCGTGTTGCGGCCGTGAAGCGCGCCGTCGCGCTCCTCCACCGGCAGCGTCAACTGGCAGAAGGAGATGTGGTTCCATTCCGGGTTTTCCGGATGGGTGAAGCCAAGCTGCTCGTTGGCCGCCTTGGTGATGCGGATGCCGGTCTCGGCCAGTTCCCGCGCCTCGTCCGGCGTCACGGCAAAGCCGAGCGCGCGGGCATCGGCGAAGACGAAGCTGTCGCCGCCATAGGCGGTGTCGACGGTGAGCGTGCCGAGGCCCTCCACCTCCAGCTTCGCATCCAGCTTATCGGCAAAGGAGGGCACGTTGGTGACGGTGATGCGCTCGGCCTTGCCGTTGCGGCAGGTGGCGACGACATTAACCAGCCCGCCCGGCGCCTCCAGCACCATGCGGGTCTCCGGCTCGACCATGGGCACGATGCCGCTGTCGAGCAGCACGGTGGAGACGCAGATCGAGTTGGAGCCGGACATCGGCGGCGTGTCCTCCGGCTCCATGATGATGAAGCCCATGGTGGCGCGCGGATCCTTCGGCGGCACGAGCAGGTTGATGTGGCGGAACACGCCGCCGCGCGGCTCGTTCAGCACGAAATTGCGCAGGGTCTTGTCCTCGGCGATGAATTTGCGCTGCTCCCACAGCGTCTTGCCGGGCGGCGGGGCCACGCCCCCGACGATGACGTCGCCCACCTCGCCCTCGGCGTGGCAGGAAACGATGTGGATGACCTTGCTGCTGCGCATGGTTCTTGCTCCGATTTCAGGCTGTTTCGGCGCGAGCGGGCTTGCCTTGCCGACCGCGATATCGTTTCATAGAAAAATTGGATCCAATATACAATCGTGTTTTGCATGACATCGCCGCGGCGGGGCTCTGTTGCCCCGCTCCCGGTTTCGACCTATGACCGATCGCTTCATTCCACCGGGGTGCGACGTGATGAAATTTGCTGCCGTCGATGTCAGGCAGGCCGCTTCGGCGGCGGACATCGTCTATGAGGCCCTGCGCAAGGCGATCATCGAAGGCGACCTTGCCGAAGGCGAGAACCTTCGGCAGGACCAGATCGCGCAGATGTTCAACATCAGCCGCATCCCCGTGCGCGAGGCCCTGTCACGGCTGGAGCAGCACGGCCTCATCACCACCCAGCGCTACAAGGGCGCCGTGGTGGCCGGCCTGTCGATCGAAGAGATCGAGGAGATCTTCGAGTTCCGCGCGCTGATCGAGGCGGAGGTCATCCGCCTCGCCGTGCCCAATCTCGACCGGGAGGCGCTGGAAAAGGCGCGGCGCCATTGCGACGCCTTCGACCGGGAGACCGACCCGCACCGCTGGGGCGAGATCAACCGCAACTTCCATTACAGCCTCTACGAGGCCTCGCGCCGGCCGTATTACCTGCAGAACGTGCGCTCCTCGCTCGACCGCATCGACCGCTACCTGCGCGCCCAGCTATCCTTCACCAACGGCGTGCCGCGCGCCGGACGAGAGCACGAGGCGATCCTTGCCGCCTGCGAACAGGGCGACGCGGACCTCGCCTCGCGGCTGACGCGCGACCACATCCTTGATGCCGGCCGATCGCTGATGACGTTCCTGCGGGAGCAGCGGGGCTGAGCGGAAGGCTCCCCGGCCGGCCATTCGTCCGTGCGCGGCGCCTGCCCTTGACTATCCCATCGGCTGGAAAACCGGCGCGGCGCGAGCGGGAACCGCCGGCACCGCCTCTCGTCAAAACTCTTCCCAGTCCCCGTCGTTCCCCTTGTCCTGCCGCACGCCGAGGGCGCCGGCCAGCTTTTCGCTGAGCGCCAGGGCCGGCGAGGCGACGGGGCGCGAACCGCCGGTGGCGGGCTTGACGTTCCACTGGCCGGGCGACTTGCGGGCCAGTGCCGGCGCCGGGGCGGGCGCTGCGGGCGAGGGAGCCGGGGGCGTGGCGGACGACACGACATGCAGGTGCGGCGCGTGCACCGTGCGGCCGGCGGCCGCGCTGCCGCCGACATTGAAGCGGCCGATCAGCGCGTTGAGCGCCTGCACCTCGGAAGCAAGGCCGTGGCTCGCGGCGGTCGTCTCCTCCACCATGGCGGCGTTCTTCTGCGTGCCCTGGTCCATCGCATTGACGGCGGTGTTGATCTCCTGGAGACCGGTCGACTGTTCGCGCGCCGCCTCGACGATCGCCTGGACGTGGCCGTTGATCTCCTGCACCTCGGTGACGATCGCCTGCAGTGCGCGGCCCGTATCGTCGACGAGGGAGACGCCGGAGCGCACCTGCTCGCCCGAGGTGGTGATCAGCGCCTTGATCTCCTTGGCGGCCTTGGCCGAGCGCTGGGCGAGCTCGCGCACCTCCTGCGCCACGACCGCAAAGCCCTTGCCCGCCTCGCCCGCCCGGGCCGCTTCCACACCCGCATTAAGGGCAAGGAGGTTGGTCTGGAAGGCGATCTCGTCGATGACGCCGATGATGCTGGTGATCTCGCTGGAGGACTTCTCGATCTCCTGCATGGCCGAGACGGCGCGGCGCACGATCTCGCCGGATTTTTCCGCGCCCGAGCGGGTGCGCGCGACGAGCTGGCCCGCCTCCTCCGCCCGCCGGGTGGAATCCTTCACGGTGGTGGTGATCTCTTCGAGCGCGGCGGCGGTCTCCTCGACGGAAGCCGCCTGCTGCTCGGTGCGGCGCGAGAGATCGTCGGCCGCGGCGCGGATCTGGCTGGCGCCGGCGTCGATCGCACGGGCATTCTCACCGACCTCGCGCAGCGCATCGCTGAGGCGCGAGACGGAGGCGTTGAAATCCTCGCGCAGCCGGTCGAGGTCGCCGTCGAAGGGTTTTTCGATGCGGCAGGTCATGTCGCCGCTGGCAAGCCTGCCGAGCGCATCGGCAAGGCTGGCGACGGCCTCCTGCACGCGGCCGCTGTCGCGGGTGCGCTCGGCCTCGCGCGCCTGGCGCTCGCCCTCGGCCCGGCGGCGGTCGTCGTCGCCCTGGCGCTCCAGGCGCTGGCGCTCGGCGGCATTGTCGCGGAAGACGGCGACGGTGCCGGCCATCTCGCCGATCTCGTCCTTGCGATCGGCATGCGGGATGGTGACGGCGGCATCGCCGTCGGCCAGCTTCTTCATCGCGCCGGCAAGGCCGGTGAGCGGCCTGACGACGCGGCGGTTGACGAGGAAGATCGCGGCGATCGCCAGGCCCATGGAGATGGCAAGCGATGCCCAGGTGAGCGCGAAGGCAGAGCCTTCCTCGCCGCGGGCCGAGAGGATCGTCTCGTCCGTCACCTTCCGGGTGCTGGCCACGAGGTCGTTCAGCGAAGCGCTGATCGCATCGGCGCTCGCCTGCATCGGCCCCTTGTAGACTTCCAGCGCCGGCCCCTTGGCGGCGATGGCGGAGAACTGGATGAGTTTTGCGGAATCGTCGAGATAGGTCTTCAGTGTCGCCTTGATGCCGTCGATTTCCGCAGCGGCTGCCGCATTGCCGCTGTTGGCCGCGCCATAGCTGTCGACCATGCCGGCAAAGGCGTCGGCGCGCTCCTTGATGCGCGCCTCGATGCGGCCGATCTCGTCGGGATCCATCGAGAGCAGGTGCTCCGAATAGGTCGCGTTGAGCTCGGCGAAGGCGTGGCTGAGCTGCAGGATGCGGCTCATCTCGGGCATGCGCTCGGCGCCGATGCGCTCGATATGGCCGGTCATCGCCGAGAGGGAGCGGAAGGCGACGGCGCCTTGCAGGGCGCCCAGCACGACCATGAGGACGAAGAGCGCGGGCAGGAGCCTGCTGATCCGGACATTACGCATGACAGTTCCCTGATAGTCTTCGACGACCCGGCTTCGTGCGGGTGCGCAGAAGTGTAGGAGCGGTCGTTTAACGCAGGCTTAATGCGCGGCTCCGACCTCCTGCCTTGCCGGCCGCTTTTCCACATCCTACATGCGGGAACGAACAGGAGTTTTCGATGATCCTCAACGCCGCCCGCCTTTCGCTCGCCAATCTCTTCGCCCCCGAGACGCGGGGCGTGTTCTGGAAGGTCATCGGGCTTACCCTTCTCGCGCTCATCGTCCTGTGGTTCGGCCTTCGGGAAACCTTCACCGCCTTCGCCTGGCCCTTCCTGCAGGGCATGGTGATGCCCGACCTGCCGGAATGGGCGGGCTGGCTCACCTTCGTCTTCGGCATCCTCGCCAGCATCGGCCTCGCGCTCGGGCTCGCCCTCCTGCTCGCGCCGGTGACGGCGATCATCGCCGGCTTCTTCCTCGACGACGTCGCCGAGGTCATCGAGAAGCGCGACTATCCCGGACAGGCTGCCGGGCAGGCGCTGCCGCTCGGCCAGGCGATCGCCGGCTCGGTCAAGTTCCTCGGCATCGTCATCCTCGGCAACCTTCTCGCCCTCTTCCTGCTGTTCATTCCCGGCGTCAACCTCGTCGCCTTCTTCCTGGTCAACGGCTACCTGCTCGGCCGGGAATTCTTCGAATTCGCGGCGATGCGCCACCGCCCGCCGGCGGAGGCGCGCCTGTTCCGGGCCAAGCACGCCGCGACGGTGCTGATCGCCGGCCTGCTCATTGCCGCCTTCCTGGCGATCCCGATCGTCAACCTGCTGACGCCGCTCTTTGCCGCCGGCCTCATGGTGCATCTCCACAAGGCGCTGAGCGGCAAGGACCCCGGCTTTTCACTGCGGCAGAACTGACGCATCGTACAGGGCCGCATAGTCGGCATTCGGCGGGATCGGCGTGATCACGTCGATCATCACGCCGTTCGGATCGGCGGTGATGAAGTGGCGCTGGCCGAAGTCCTCGTCGCGGATGTCGCGCAGGATCGGCAGGCCGGCGGCGCGCACCGCCTCATAGACCGCATCGACGTCCTCCACCTCGAAGTTCAGCAGCAGGCCGGAAACCTTGCCGCGGCCGACGGCCGGGATCGTCTCGTGGCTGCCGTCGAGCACGGCGAGCGTCACCTTCTCGTCCTCGCTGGACTGGAGATGGATGTACCAGTCGCTGGTGAAGAGGGCCTCGAAGCGGAAGTGCTTTTCGTAGAAGGCAGCGGTGCCCGCCACGTCGTCGGTCATGATCACCGGATAATAGCTGGTCGTCTTCATCGGGTTGCTCCTTTTTGCGTTTTCCACATGTCGGACGGCAAACCATGCAGGGTTTTGCTGGATTTGCCGGCGCAATAAACATACAATCTGCATGTTTCTATCAATTAACATACATTCTGATTGTATGCAAAGGGGAAAAATGGCACGCAGCAACAAGGAGCGCACGGAAGCGACCCGCCTCGCGCTGATCGAGGCGGCCCGGCGGCTTTTCGTGGACAGGGGATATGCGGACACGGCGACGCCCGACATCGTGGCAGAGGCCGGGGTGACGCGCGGCGCGCTCTATCACCATTTCGAGGACAAGAAGGCGCTGTTCCGCGCCACGCTGGAGCGCGAAGCGGCGGCCGTCGCCGCCCATATCGACACGGTCTCGCTGCCCGCCGGCTCGCCGCGCGAGGCGCTGCTATCAGGCGCCGCCGCCTATTTCGATGCCATGGCTGTGCCCGGCCGCACGCGCCTGCTGCTGCTCGAGGCCCCCGCCGTGCTCGGTTTCGAGGGCGCCGGCGCGATCGACCGGGACAATGCCGAGGGCACGCTGAAGGCAGGGCTTTCCGACCTCATCGGCAAGGGCGTGGACGCAGCAAGGCTGCAGGCCCTGACGGACCTCATCTCCGCCGCCTTCGACCGCGCGGCGATCGCCATCGAGACGGGCGCGGACCGCAAGGCCTATGAGGACGCGGTCGCCAGCCTGCTGGACGGGCTCGTCAGGGCGTAGGGCCGAAAAGCTGCGGCGGCAGCTCCACGAGCGGCGCCGGCACGTCGCAGGTCTTCTCCGGCGACTTGCACAGATCGGCGATGATACAGTGCTCGCATTCCGGCCTGCGCGCCTTGCAACAGTACCGCCCGTGCAGGATCAGCCAGTGGTGCGCGTGATAGAGATATTCGTCCGGGATGATGCGGATCAGCCGGTCCTCCACCTCGTCCGGCGTCTTGCCGGGCGCGAGGCGGAGGCGATTGGCGATGCGGAAGATATGCGTGTCGACCGCCAGCGTCGCCTCGCCGAAGGCCATGGACAGCACCACATTCGCCGTCTTGCGCCCGACGCCGGGCAGCATGACCAGCTCCTCGCGGGTGCGCGGCACCTCGCCGCCGAAGCGGTCGACGAGCATCTGGCCGAGCGCGATGACGTTCTTCGCCTTGTTGCGGTAAAGGCCGATCGTCTTGATGTAGTCGCGGACCTTTTCCTCGCCGAGCGCCAGCATCTTTTCCGGCGTGTCGGCGACCTTGAAGAGCGCGCGGGTCGCCTTGTTGACGCCGGCATCCGTCGCCTGGGCGGACAGCGCCACGGCGACGACGAGCGTGAACGGATTGACATGCTCCAGTTCGCCCTTCGGCTCCGGCCGCTGGATGGAGAAGCGCCGGAAGATCTCCTTCAGCTCGTCCTGCGAATAGAGGCTCTTCGGCCGCGCCGGCGCCTTGCGCCGGGGCGCCGCTTTCTTCTTGATCGTTCCGTTTTCCATGGTGCTTCCGCAGGACGCATGTCATCGCCGCAAAACCGCTACACAGTTTTGCGCGACTTGCTTATAGTCATGCCCCATGACGCAAGGCAACGCCGACATCGCGATGAACGACCTGCCGGTCTTTTCCGCCGAACTGCACCCCTACCGGTCGCTCGGGCGGAGCGGCCACCGCATCTTCTTCCTCATTACGGGCGCGCTCAGCTTTGCCCACATGGCCGTTTTCATGATCTCCGGCGCCTGGCCGGTCGTCCTGTTCTTCGGTCTCGATTTCCTCGTGCTCTTCGGCGCCTTCTGGCTGAACAACCGGGCGGCGAAGGCCCGCGAGGTGGTCTTTCTCTCGCGCACCAACATCTCGATCCGCAAGATCAGCCCGTCGGGCCGCGAGACCGAGCACGTCTTCAACCCGTTCTGGGCGCGCTTCCTCGTCTCGCGCAAGGCGAAGATCGGCATCACCGCCATGCATGTGCGCGGCAACGGCCGTGAGACGGATGTCGGCACCTTCCTGCCGCTCGACGACCGCGAGCGTTTCGCCTCGGCCTTTTCCGGCGCGCTCGCCCGCGTGAAGCGCGGTTACTAGGGCGGTTCTCGCAGGAATCGGGTGGCGGGCGCGGCGGGGGCGTGCTTTTCTGGCGGCACAGGAGAAGAACGATGAACATTGCCGCAACCCTGAAGACCGACATCACGCCCGAGGGCGACGACTACACGACCGTCCGCCGGGTCATCGAGCTCATCACCGAGGATTATCGCGACCAGCCGGGCCTCGATGAAATCGCCGGCCGGCTCGACCAGTCGCCGACGCAGTTGCAGAAGACCTTCACCCGCTGGGCCGGCCTCTCGCCGAAGGCCTTCCTGCAGGCGGTGCCGCTCGACCATGCCAAGCGGCTGCTGCGCCAGGAGGAACTGCCGCTGCTCGAGACGAGCTTCGAGGTCGGCCTTTCCGGCCCCGGCCGCCTGCACGACCTCTTCGTCACGCACGAGGCGATGTCGCCCGGCGAATGGAAGGCGCGCGGCGCGGGCCTGACGATCCGCTACGGCCTGCACCCCTCGCCCTTCGGCGGGGCGCTCGTCATGATCACCGACCGCGGCCTTGCCGGCCTTGCCTTCACCGACGAGGCCGACGGCATGGACGCTTTCGAGGACATGTCCTCGCGCTGGCCGAACGCGCATTATGTGGAAGACCGCGAGGCGACCGCCGCCTATGCGGAACGCATCTTCGATCCGAAGCGCTGGGATCCCAAGGCGCCGCTGCGCGTCGTGCTGATCGGCTCGGATTTCCAGGTCCGCGTCTGGGAAGCGCTCTTGCGCATTCCGATGGGCTGCGCGGTCACCTATTCGTCGATCGCCGAAAAGCTCGGCCAGCCGACCGCCTCGCGCGCCGTCGGCGCCGCCGTCGGCCGCAACCCCATCTCCTTCGTCGTGCCCTGCCACCGGGCGCTCGGCAAGAGCGGGGCGCTGACGGGCTACCACTGGGGCCTGACGCGCAAGCGCGCGATGCTCGGATGGGAATCGGGCAAGGCCTGATGAGCGGGCTGCCCCTCACCCTAACCCTCTCCCCGCAAGCGGGGAGAGGGGACGTGCCCCACGCCACGCTGTTGTTTTAGCAAGCCGGTGCGGCATATCCCCTTCTCTCCGCTTGCGGGGAGAAGGTGCCGGCAGGCGGATGAGGGGCCCTGCCGGCCGGAAGGCGTCAAAGGACAGCGCTCAGTGCGCGCCCGACATGTCCCCGAGCACGTCCTTCGACTTCACCGTCGAGTCCGCGTTCAGCACGTAGACCATCGGCACGCCGGTGGCGAGGTTGAGCTTCAGGATCTCTTCCTTGGAAAGCTTGTCGAGCACCATCACCAGCGAACGCAGCGAATTGCCGTGGGCGGCGACGAGCACCTTCTCGCCGCGCAGCACGCGGGGCAGGATTTCCGTGAGATAGTAGGGCCAGACGCGGGCGCCGGTGTCGCGCAGGCTCTCGCCGCCCGGCGGCGGCACGTCGTAGGAGCGGCGCCAGATATGCACCTGCTCCTCGCCCCACTTGGCACGGGCATCGTCCTTGTTGAGGCCCGAGAGGTCGCCGTAATCGCGCTCGTTCAGCGCCTGGTCGCGGATCGTCTCCAGGCCGGGCTGGCCGATCTCGTCGAGGATGAGCGACAGCGTCTTCTGCGCGCGGGAAAGATCGGAGGTAAACGCGACATCGAACTTGATGCCGGTCTCGGCGATCGCCTTGCCGCCGGTCTTGGCCTCCTCGACGCCGAGCGCCGTCAGGTCCGGATCGCGCCAGCCGGTGAAGAGGTTTTTCAGGTTCCATTCGCTCTGGCCGTGGCGAACGAGGACGAGAGTTCCGCTCATATGGTCTGTCTCCTGAGGGTTAGCATCGTTCCGAAACGTGGATACCGGTTTTCGGACAAAACGATGCGAAAAAGAAAGAAAAGATCAGTTGAGCCCGAGCACGTCGAGCATGGAATAGAGGCCGGGCTTCCTGTCGCGCGCCCAGAGCGCCGCCTGCACGGCACCGCGGGCGAAGATCGAGCGGTCCGTCGCGCTGTGCGACAGGGTCACGATCTCGCCCTCGCCGGCCAGCATCACCGAATGCTCGCCGATGACCGAGCCGCCGCGCAGCGTGGCAAAGCCGATCGAGCCCGCGGGGCGCGGCCCGGTATGGCCGTCGCGCACGCGCACCGAATGGTCGGCAAGCGAAATGCCGCGACCCTTCGCGGCCGCATTGCCGAGCAGCAGCGCGGTGCCCGAGGGCGCATCGACCTTGTGCTTGTGGTGCATTTCCAGCACCTCGATATCCCAATCGCCGGGGCCGAGCGCGCGGGCGGCGGTCTCGGTGAGGACGCCGAGCAGGTTGACGCCGAGGCTCATATTCCCGGACTTGACGATGCGGGCGTGGCGGGCGGCGGCCTTGATCTTCTCGTCATCGGCCGGCGAGCAGCCGGTGGTGCCGATGACATGCACGATGCGCGCCTGCGCGGCGAGGCCAGCACATTCGATCGTTGCGGCGGGCGCCGTGAAATCCAGGACGCCCTCCGCCGCGACAAAGGCTTCGAGCGGCTTGTCGGTGACGGGAACGCCGATCGGCCCCAGGCCGGCAAGCTCCCCCGCATCGCGGCCGATGAAGGGCGAGCCTTCGCGCTCGACCGCCGCGAAGACCGCCGCGCCCTCGATCGCGTGGATCGTGCGGATCAGCGTCTGGCCCATGCGGCCCGCCGCCCCCACGACGACCAGCTTCATTGCGTTGCCGCTCATGTCCCGTTCCATCCCTTCTGCGGAGCGCCGGCGCGCTCCCGTTCCTGTCTTTCCGCAAGGTCACCCTTTTGGAGCGACCTATTTGCCCGTGCTGCCGGCGGCGGGTGCCTGGAGGCTGTTGAGGCGAGCGTAGAGACCGTTCTCCCGGCTCGCAAGCGCCTCGTGCGTGCCCTCTTCGGCGACCGTTCCGCCCTGCATGACGATGATCTTGTCGGCCCGCACGATGGTGGAGAGCCGGTGCGCGATGACGACCACGGTGCGCCCGCTCATCGCCTCGTCGAGCGCCTTCTGCACCGCCTGCTCGGATTCCGTGTCGAGCGCCGAGGTCGCCTCGTCGAGCAGGAGGATCGGCGCACCCCGCACCAGCGCACGGGCGATCGACAGCCGCTGGCGCTGGCCGCCGGAAAGCGTCACGCCGTTCTCGCCGACGGGCGTGTCGTAGCCGAGCGGCTGGGCGAGGATGAAATCATGCGCATAGGCATGGCGCGCCGCCTCCTCGATCTCCGCATCCGTCGCATCGGGGCGGCCGTAGCGGATATTGTCGCGGATCGTGCCCTCGAAGAGATAGGGCTGCTGGGAGACATAGGCGATGGCGTTGCGCAGCGACTGTTTCGTCACATGGGCGATGTCCTGCCCGTCGATGAGGATCTCGCCCTCTTCCGGATCGTAGAAGCGCGGGATGAGGTTGATGACCGTCGACTTGCCGGCGCCGGACGGCCCGACGAGCGCCGTCGTGCGTCCGCCCTCGGCGGTGAAGCTCACGCCCTTGAGGATCGCCTCGTTTTCCGAATAGCCGAAGCGCACGCCCCGGAAGGTGATCGTGGCGTCGGAAACGACGAGCGGCTTTGCATCCGGCCGGTCGGCCTGGCGCGGCTTCAGGTCGAGGACCTCGTAGATCATGCGGGCATTGACGACCGCGCGCTCCAGCGAGACCTGCAGGCGGGCGAGGCGCTTTGCCGGGTCGTAGGCCATCAGCAGCGCCGTGACGAAGGAGAAGAAGGCGCCCGGCAGCACGCCGCCATAGATCGAGCGATAGGCGGCATAGGCGAGCACGCCGGCAATCGCCGCACCGGCGAAGGTCTCGGTCATCGGCGCGGTGCGTTCGGTCAGCCGCGCGATGCGGTTGGAGCGGCTTTCGGCCCGGTCGATGATGCCCTCGACCTTGGTCTTAAGCTGCGCCTCCATGGTGAAGGCCTTGACGATGGCGATGCCCTGGATCGTCTCCTGCATGGCGCCGAGCACATGGCTGTTGAGCTCGACGGATTCGCGCGTGGCGCTGCGCAGGCGCCTGGAGACGTAGCGCAGGCCGATCAGGAGCGGCGGGGCGACGACGAAGACGATCAGCGTCAGCAGCCAGTCCTTGGAGATCATCACGCCGATGAGGGCGACGAGAGTCAGGAAATCGCGCGCGACCGACGTCACCGTCATGTTCAGGACATCGCGGATGCCGGTGACGTTCTGGCTGATCTGGGCGGCGAGATAGGCCGAGCGCGATTCGTTGAAATAGCCGACGCTGAGCGCCATCAGGTGCGAATAGAGCCGGCGCTGATAGCGCGCGACGATGTTGTTGCCGATCTTCGACAGGATGACGGCCTGGTAATAGGTGGCGAAGCCGCGCAGCACGAAGGCGATGAAGATCGAGCCGCAGATGAGGGCGACGAGGTCGGCGCGCTTGTTGGCGAAGGCCTCGTTGACCACCGATTCCATGATCCAGGCGGTAAAACCCGTCGTGCCGGCGACGACGGCGAGGCAGAGGATGGCCAGAATATAGCCACGGACGTGCTCGCGGCCGTTTTCGGCGATGATGCGCTTGAGCACGGTGGCGACGGTGTCGGAGCTGACGTGTGGGCGCTCGGTTCGACTCTTATCGGCCAATAAACTGACTTTCCTGCACGGTCCTGCGGCACCGGGAGGATGTGCCGCGCTGGACCCGCTCTATAGGGGCTCGGCCCCTCTTTGGCGAGTCCGGGGCGCGGCGAAGCGCCGGCGGAAGCTTCACCTTTTCCAGTGGCGTCCCTCGGTTGCAACACCAAAGCGGTCCGGCATGCGGGCGAAGGCGGCAAGACCGGCAAGGGCTGCGACCGGATGGGTGACCACATAGGTCGGGATCGTCTTCAAAAGCGCGCTGTGCGGCGCCTTGTCCTCGAAGGCGGCACGGAATTCCGGCCCGCGCAGGGCGGGGAGGATCTTCTGCGAGATGCCGCCGGCCAGGAACACGCCGCCCTTGGCCATGAAGATCATCGCCATGTCGCCGGCGACGCGGCCGAGATAGGTGGAGAACAGCGAGACGGTCTCGATCGCCGCGCGGTCCTCCTGGGCCAAGGCCTTGGAGGTGACGTCCGCCGGGGTTTCGAGCGGGGCATCGACGCCGTCGGCGGCCGAAACGGCATGGTAGATGTTCATGATGCCGCGGCCGCACAGCAGTTGCTCGGCGGAAATGCGGCCCTCGATCGGCTCCAGGAAGGGCCAGATCTGGTGGTCGCGCTCGCTGCGCGGGCCGACATCCACATGGCCGCCCTCCCCCGGGACCGGGATCCAGCTATGCCGTGCATAGACGAGACCTGCGACGCCGAGCCCCGTGCCGGGGCCGAGCACGGTGCGCGAGGCGGCCTGCCGCTCTGTGCCGGGGCCGATCTTCTCGCGGTCGCCCTCACCGAGCGAGGCGACTGCGAGCGCCTGCGCCTCGAAATCGTTGACGAGCAGCACCTCGTCGAAGCCGAGATTGGCGATCATGTCGCGCGGGCGCACCACCCAGGGGCAATTGGTCAGCGGCACCTCGTCGCCCTCGATGGGGCCGGCGAGCGCGAGGATGGCCGAACGCGGCTGCACCGAGGTCGTGTCGAGGATGCATTGCTGGAGCGCGTCATCGATATTCTTGAAATCGGCCGTCTGGACGATCGGGAACTGCTTCGGCTCGGCGAAGGCATCGACCAGCAGCGCAAAGCGCGCATTGGTGCCGCCGATATCGCCGATCAGGATGGGAAAGGGGAAGTTCGTTTCGCTGTCGTTCGGCCGTACCATCAGGCTGTCCCGTTCATTTCGCGTGGAGGTGGTTTCCGGTGAACGTGCCGTCAAACGGCGGCAAAGTCGAGCAGATGTTCGGCCGTCGCGCGGTTCAGCGCCATCGGAATGTCGTAGACGATGGCGAGCCGCATCAGCGCCTTGACGTCGACATCGTGCGGCATGGGGGTCAGCGGGTCGACGAAGAAGATGAGGAGATCGACCTCGCCCGTCGCGATCAGCGCGCCGATCTGCTGGTCGCCGCCGAGCGGGCCGCTCTTGAGGCGGGTGACGTCGAGGCCCGGGCAGGCCTCCAGCACCCGGCCGCCCGTCGTGCCGGTCGCGACGATCTTCGCCTGCGCCAGCACCTTCTCGTTCTGCCGCGCGAAGGCGGCCATGTCGTCCTTCTTCTCGTCATGCGCGATGAGCGCGATGCATTTCTGGCGCGACATGGGCGTTCCCTGCGATTTTAAATCGATTTGAACGCCTTATACAAAAGCGGTGGGGGCTTGAAAAGCCCCGGCTTGGCAGGCACGGGCTATGCAGCGCTACTGGAACGGCCGCGGGATCGGGATCGGCACGATGGCCGGCAGCGTCGTGTCGGCGGCGATCACCGATTCGATGGAGGCTGCCGGGCTCTCCCCGCCGCCGGAGAAGGCGAGCGCGGTGGAGGAAACACCGCCATTGCCCCGGTAGGTCACCTCCTGCTCGGAGGCGGGCGAGGCGCTGGCGAGCACCGTGCCGCAGGCCTTGGGCAGGTCCGACATCTTGACGTACCAGGGCTTGACCGGCTTGGCGTCCTTCTTCGGCGTGGGCTTTGCCCACGGCTCCTTGGTGAACCACCAGGCGAGCGACTGATCGCAGCCGTCGCCGGCCGGCACGCGGGCCTGCGGCTTGCAGCCGACCGCGCCTTCCGGGCACTTGATGCGGATATGGAAGTGCTCGTCATGGCCGTAGATCGGCCGCACCTTGCCGAGCAACGCGCGGTCGCCCTGCCAGGTCTCGCACAGCTTCTTCTTGATGGCCGGGTTGACGAAGACGCGCTCGACCTGCGGGTAGCTCGCCGCCTTCATGACCAGCCGGGCGTGTGTAGACGTCCAGCGGCGCGAATCGACGGTCAGAAACTTGCTCTTGTCGAGCATGGAGGTGAAGGGCAGCTTTTCGCGCTCCTCGGCCGAAAGCCGGCGGTCGGGCATGGGCGTGAACCAGATGTCGGCATCGAGCCCGACCTGGTGCGAGGCATGGCCCGACAGCATCGGCCCGCCGCGCGGCTGGGAAATATCGCCGAGCAGCAGCCCCGGCCAGCCGAGCTTCTGCGCATCCTGCGAAAACTGTTCGATGAGCGCGATCATGTCGGGATGCCCCCAGCGCCGGTTGCGCGACAGGCGCATGGCCTGCCAGGCCGGGCCGTCCGTCGGGATCGCCACCGCGCCGGCAATGCAGCCCTTGGCATAGGAGCCATAGGGGCTCGCCGCCATCTTGGCCGGCAGGCGCTTGGCGCCGAACAGTTCCTTGGCCGGCCGCTCCTCGGCGGCAAGCGGCCCGGCAAGCGCGGTCAGCGCAAGTCCGGCGGCAAGAAGGCAGGTGGTCAATCGGGAAAGCATGGAATGCACGGGCGTCGTCCGGTCTGAAAATCGCAATCGCTGACGAAAGGTTAAGGGATCATCCTTTCGCGGAAGTGAATCGTCGCCCGGAATAGGCACGCCAAAAACCGCCCCTTTCATGGCAGGCCTGTCATTTGCCCGGATTTTGCCTATTCTCTGGTTCACGCTTCGGCAAACGAAACGAAAGGGATTTCGGCATGCAGGCAGCCTCCGGGAAAATCGTGTTCACCATCGCCCTGTCGCTGGCGGCCGCGAGCGGTGCAAGGGCCCAGGAGGCGAAGGAGCCCGTCTGGCGCACCGGCATCTCGACCATCGGCGAATTGAAGCGCCCGGGCGACTTCGATCGCTTCGACTATGTCAATCCGGACGCGCCGAAGGGCGGCGAACTGAAACTGTCCGAGACCGGCACATTCGACACCTTCAATCCCATTCTCTCGAAGGGCGAGGCCGCGACCGGCGTCACGTCCCTTGTCTTCGACACGCTGCTGAAATCCGCCGACGACGAGATCACCGCCTCCTACGGCCTGCTCGCCGAGGCCGTCTCCTATCCCGACGACATCGCCTACGCCACCTTCCGCCTGCGCCCGGAAGCGACGTGGGCCGACGGCCAGCCGGTGACGCCCGAGGACGTGATCTTCTCCTTCGACAAGTCGAAGGAGCACAATCCGCTTCTTGCCAACTACTACCGCCATGTGATTTCCGCGGAGAAGACTGGCGAACGCGACGTCACCTTCCGCTTCGACGAGAAGAACAACCAGGAGCTCCCCAACATTCTCGGCCAGTTCCCGATCGTGCCGAAGCACTGGTGGGAAGGAACGGACGCCAAGGGCAACAAGCGCGACATCGGCCGCACGACGCTGGAGCCCGTCATGGGCTCCGGGCCTTACAGGATCGCCTCCTTCCAGGCGGGCGGCTCGATCCGCTTCGAGCGGCGCGACGACTATTGGGCCAAGGACCTCAACGTGAATGTCGGCCAGAACAATTTCGGCGTGATCAGCTATACGTTCTTCGGCGACCGGAACGTGGAGTTCGAGGCCTTCCGCGCCGGCAATGTCGACTTCTACCGCGACAACAGCTCCAGCCACTGGATGACGGCCTATGATTTTCCGGCGGTGAAGGACGGCCGCATCGTGCGCGAGGAGATCGAAAACCCGCTGCGCGCCGTCGGCATCATGCAGGCCTTCGTGCCGAACCTGCGCCGCGAGCGGTTCAAGGACCAGCGGGTGCGCGAGGCATTGAACTACGCCTACGACTTCGAAAGCCTCAACAAGAACCTCGCCTATGGCAGGCTCAACCGCATCGACAGCTATTTCTGGGGCACCGAGCTGGCCTCCTCCGGCCTGCCGGAAGGGCGCGAAAAGGAAATCCTCGAAGAGCTGAAGGACAAGGTCCCGCCCGCCGTCTTCACCACGCCCTACACCAATCCCGTCGCCGGCGACCCGCAGAAGACGCGCGAGAACCTGCGCAAGGCCATGATGCTCTTCAAGGAGGCGGGCTACGAGCTCAAGAACCGGAAGATGACGAACGTCAAGACGGGCGAGCCCTTCGGCATCGAGATCCTGCTCTCCAATCCTTCGCAGGAGCGCACCGTCCTGCCCTACGTCAAGAGCCTCACCGACATCGGCATCGACGCCCGCATCCGCACGGTGGACGCCTCGCAATACACCAACCGCGTGCGCGCCTTCGATTATGACATGATCTACGGCATCTGGGCGCAGACGCTGGTGCCGGGCAACGAGCAGAGCGATTACTGGGGCTCGGCCTCCGTCGACCAGCAGGGCTCGAAAAACTATGCCGGCATCGCCGATCCCGCGATCGACGAACTGATCCGCCGCATCGTCTTCGCGCCGAACCGCGCCGAACTCGTGGCGACGACCCATGCGCTCGACCGCGTCCTGCTCGCCCATCACTTTCTGGTGCCGATGTTCTATTCCAAATCCCAGCAGGTCGCCTATTGGAACCACCTCGCCCGCCCGGCGGAGCTGCCCTATTACAGCCTCGGTTTTCCCGATGTCTGGTGGTCGAAGAATGCCGCGAAATGAGCCGGGGCTTGCGCCGTGCGGCGTCCTCGGCTCCATATAGCGATGACGAATCACCGCCGCGCGAAGCGGCGGCAGAAGGAAGGTTTGGGCTTGACCGACGGGACTGCGCCAAGACGAGAAGACCGGCAACCGGCTGCAGCGGGTAATCGCTGATGGGCGCCTATATCCTGCGACGCATCCTGCTGATGATCCCGACGATCTTCGGCATCATGGCGATTTCCTTCGCGATCGTGCAGTTCGCCCCGGGCGGCCCGGTCGAGCAGGTGATTTCCGACCTCACCAGCCAGAGTTCCGGCGACCGCCTCTCCGGCGGTGGCGGCGACGTTCTGCAGGATGTCGGGCAGGACAGCGCCTATCGCGGCGCGCGCGGCCTCGATCCGGAATTCATCGCCAAGCTGGAAAAGCAGTTCGGCTTCGACAAGCCACCGCTCGAACGCTTCTTCACCATGATGTGGGACTATCTGCGCTTCGATTTCGGCGAGAGCTTCTTCCGCAACACCTCCGTGGTCGACCTGATCGCCCAGAAGATGCCGGTCTCCATCTCGCTCGGCGTGTGGATCCTCGTCTTCTCCTACGCCATCTCCATCCCGCTCGGCATCCGCAAGGCGGTGAAGGACGGCTCGGCCTTCGACGTGTGGACCTCGGGCATCATCATCATCGGCTACGCCGTGCCGAGCTTCCTCTTCGGCATCCTCCTGATCGTGCTCTTCGCCGGCGGCTCCTTCCTCGACTGGTTCCCGCTGCGCGGCATCGTCTCGGACAATTTCGACAGCCTCGCCTGGTGGCAGAAACCGCTCGACTACATGTGGCACATGACGCTGCCGCTGATCACGCTGCTGCTGTCCGCCTTCGCCACGACGACGCTCCTGACGAAGAACTCGTTCATCGACGAGATCAAGAAGCAGTATGTCACCACCGCCCGCGCCAAGGGCCTGACCGAGCGGCAGGTGCTCTACGGCCACGTCTTCCGCAATGCCATGCTGATCATCATCGCCGGCTTCCCCGGCGCCTTCATCTCGGCCTTCTTCACCGGCTCGCTGCTCATCGAATATATCTTCTCGCTCGATGGCCTCGGCCGCCTCGGCTATGATTCCATCGTGCGGCGCGACTATCCGATCGTCTTCGCGACGCTGTTCATCTTCTCGCTGATGGGCCTCGTCGTCAGCCTCATCTCCGACCTCATCTACACCTGGGTCGACCCGCGCATCGATTTCGAGCGGAGGGACGTGTGATGAGCGCCGTCACGGAGACAACGCCGATCGCCCCGCCGAGGAAAGGCCTGCTCAACCCGACGAACCTGCGCCGCTGGGAGAACTTCAAGGCGAACCGCCGCGGCTACTGGTCGCTGTGGATCTTCCTCGTCATCTTTATCCTCAGCCTGTTCGCCGAGTTCATCGCCAACGACCGGCCGGTCCTTGCCTCCTACAAGGGCGAGATCCTCGTTCCCGTCCTTGTCGACTATCCGGAGGAGAAGTTCGGCGGCTTCCTTGCCGAGACGGACTATCGCTCGGACTTCATCACGGAAGAGATCGAGGCCAATGGCTGGATGATCTGGCCGCCGATCCGCTATTCCTACAACACGACGAATTCCAACATCCCGCATTCCGCGCCGACGAAACCCTTCTGGCTGATGGCCGGGGAAGAGCGGTGCGCCGGCTATCCGGGCGGCGCCGATGACCCGAACTGCATGCTCGCCAACCTCAACTGGCTCGGCACCGACGACCAGGCGCGCGACGTGCTCGCCCGCGTCATCTACGGCTTCCGCATCTCCGTGCTGTTCGGCCTCGTGCTCACCATCGCCTCGGCGATCGTCGGCGTGACGGCCGGCGCCGTGCAGGGCTATTTCGGCGGCTGGACCGACCTCCTGATGCAGCGCTTCATCGAGATCTGGTCCTCGATGCCGGTGCTCTACATCCTGCTGATCATCGCCGCCATCCTGCCGCCCGGCTTCTGGATCCTGCTCGGCATCATGCTGCTCTTCTCCTGGGTCGGCTTCGTCGGCGTGGTGCGCGCCGAATTCTTGCGCGCGCGGAATTTCGAGTATGTGCGGGCGGCCCGTGCGCTCGGCGTCGGCAATGCGACGATCATGTACCGGCACCTCCTGCCGAACGCCATGGTGGCGACGCTGACCTTCCTGCCCTTCATCCTGTCGGGCTCGATCACCACGCTCACCTCGCTCGATTTCCTCGGCTTCGGCATGCCGCCGGGCTCGCCCTCGCTCGGGGAGCTGGTCGCGCAGGGCAAGAACAATCTCCAGGCGCCGTGGCTCGGCCTCACCGCCTTCGTCGTCATGTCCGTCATGCTGTCGCTGCTGATCTTCGTCGGCGAAGCGACGCGCGACGCCTTCGATCCGAGGAAGACCTTCCGGTGAGCGCTCCCGAAACCATCCTGTCCGTCCGTGACCTCTCCGTCGCCTTCCACCAGGGCGGCAACACCACGCTCGCCGTCGACCGCGTCTCCTTCGACATCCGCCGCGGCGAGGTCGTGGCGCTTGTCGGCGAATCCGGCTCGGGCAAGTCCGTGACGGCGAACTCGATCCTGAAGCTGCTGCCCTACCCGGCCGCCAGCCACCCCTCCGGCGAGGTCCATTTCAACGGCAAGGACCTCTTGAAGGCCTCCGATACGACGCTGCGGAACGTGCGCGGCAACGACATCACGATGATCTTCCAGGAGCCGATGACCTCGCTCAATCCGCTGCACTCCATCGAGCGGCAGATCGGCGAGATCCTGAAGCTGCACCAGGACATCGAGGGCCCGGCCGCGCGCGCCAAAATCCTCGAACTGCTCAACCAGGTCGGCATCCGCGAGCCGGAAAAGCGCCTCGCCGCCTATCCGCACGAGCTTTCCGGCGGCCAGCGCCAGCGCGTGATGATCGCCATGGCGCTCGCCAACCGCCCGGAGCTGCTGATCGCCGATGAGCCGACCACCGCGCTCGACGTCACCGTGCAGGCGCAGATCCTGGAGCTCCTGAAGTCGCTGAAGGAGGAGCACGGCATGTCCATGCTCTTCATCACCCACGACCTCGGCATCGTCCGCAAGTTCGCCGACCGGGTCTGCGTGATGACCAAGGGCAAGATCGTCGAGACCGGTCCGGTGGAGGAGATCTTCTCCAACCCGCAGCACGCCTATACCCGCCACCTGCTCGCCGCCGAGCCCAAGGGCGAGCCGCGCCCGGGCGACGACAGCCAGCCCATCGTCATCGAGGCGCAGGACGTCAAGGTCTGGTTCCCGATCAAGGCGGGCTTCCTGCGCCGCGTCGTCGATCATGTGAAGGCGGTCGACGGCATCGACGTCACGCTGCGCGCCGGCCACACGCTCGGCGTGGTGGGCGAATCCGGCTCCGGCAAGACGACGCTCGGCCTCGCGCTGACGCGGCTCATCGCCTCGAAGGGCCGCATCGCCTTCGTCGGGCAGGATATTGCCGGCCATTCCTTCAGCGAGATGCGGCCCTTGCGCCGGCGCATGCAGATCGTCTTCCAGGATCCCTTCGGTTCGCTCTCGCCGCGCATGTCGGTCGCTGATATCGTCGCGGAGGGCCTGAAGGTCCATGAGCCGTCGCTCTCCGAGGCGGAGCGCGACCGCCGCGTCGCCGCCGCGCTGGAGGAGACCGGCCTCGATCCCACGACCCGCTGGCGCTACCCGCACGAATTCTCCGGCGGCCAGCGCCAGCGCATCGCGATCGCCCGCGCCATGGTGCTGAAGCCGGAATTCGTCATGCTCGACGAACCGACCTCGGCGCTCGACATGAGCGTGCAGGCGCAGGTGGTGGAGCTTCTGCGCGACCTGCAGGTCAAGCACAACCTCGCCTATCTCTTCATCAGCCATGACCTCAAGGTCGTGCGCGCGCTCGCCAACGACATCATCGTCATGCGCGGCGGGCAGGTGGTGGAGAAGGGGCCGGCCAGGGACATCATCGAACGGCCGCACGAAGCCTATACCAAGGCGCTGATGGCCGCTGCCTTCAATCTCGAAGCGGTCCGCAGCGAGAGCATCCGTCAGTAGCAGGAACCAGCATGCAGACGAAAAGCCCCGTCATCATCGACCTGAAATTCGACCAGGAACAGGTCGCCGCCGCGCTGAAGGGCGCCTTTGCGGACCGCGAGGTGATCAATCTCGTGCATCCGGCAAACCGCAACCGCGACCTCTCCGGCATCGACTATGCCGTGGTCTGGAAGCCGGGCGCCGATCTCTTCTCGCGGGCGAAGGACCTGAAGGTGGTGTTTTCCGGCGGCGCGGGCGTCGACCATGTGCTGACGCTACCGGGCCTGCCCGACGTGCCGCTCGTGCGCTTCGTCGACGAGACACTGACGACGCGCATGAGCGAGTGGGTGGTGATGCAGTGCCTCCTGCACCTGCGCCAGCACCAGGCCTATGAGGCGCAGCGGGAAAAGCGCATCTGGCGCGAGCTCGCCCAGCCGGAAGCGAAGGACCTGACCGTCGGCATCATGGGGTTCGGCGTGCTCGGGCAGGATTCCGCCAGGAAGCTGAAGACGCTCGGCTTCAACGTCATCGGCTGGTCGAAGAGCGGCCGCAAGGTGGAGGGCTTCGAGACGTTCGACGAGGCAGGCCTCGACGCCTTCCTCGGCAGGACCGACATCCTCGTCGGCCTCCTGCCGCTGACGCCGGAGACGAAGGGCATCTACAATACGGGCCTCTTCACCCGCCTCAGCCGCAGGGGCCCGTTCGGCGCCCCGGTCTTCATCAATGCCGGTCGCGGCGGCAGCCAGGTGGAAGCCGATATCGTCGCCTCCCTCAACGACGGCACGCTGCACGGCGCCTCGCTCGACGTCTTCGAGCAGGAGCCGCTGCCGCTCGAAAGCCCGTTCTGGGGAATGGACAAGGTGTTCATGACGCCGCATGCCTCGGCGGCATCGGATGTCGCCGCGCTCTTCCGCCACGTCGCGGCGCAGATCGAGCGGCTCGAAAGCGGCAGGCCGCTGGAGCATCTGGTCGACCGCAGCGCAGGATATTGAGAGCCCGCTTGCGCCGGCCGGCACGGCCCGGCGCGCGTCAGGGCCGGCGATAGCCGGTCGGCTGCGCGTAGAGCCAGCCGATGCGCTCGATGGCCGCATCCAGCCCCTCGCGCGCCACGCTCATCGTATGGCCGTTGGCGTGGAGGATGGTCGCCTCGTCTTCCATGATCGCCACATGGCCCTTCCAGAAGACGAGGTCGCCGCGGCGAAGCGCGGCGCGCTCGATCGGCGTGCCGAGGCCGGCGGCCTGCATGTCGCTGTCGCGCGGCACGGCGCGGCCCGTCATCATCATCGAAAGCTGCACCAGGGCCGAGCAGTCGAGGCCGAAGCCCGAGCGGCCGCCCCACAGATAGGGCGTCTCCAGGAACCGGGCGGCGATGGCGACATAGTCGTCCCCTGCCCGCTCCCCGATCGCAAGGCAATGACCGGCAACGACCGACTGGCCGCCGGCGAGCGTCAGGTAGCGGGTGCCGCGCGTCTCGCTCTCGCCGACAACCGTTACCCGGCTACCGATCGACAGGGCGAAGGCGGCGGGCGTGCGCAGGTCCGGGCCGGAATAGGCGAAGGTGCGCGGCACGGCGACGACATGGGTCGCTGCAGGGGTCGCCGCAGGGCCGTCCGCATCGAGCGCCGCCTCCGGCAGGTAGCCAACATACCCGTCGAAATCGGATTTCACCCAGGCCCAGCCCTCCGCCCGGTCGAGCACGCGCACGCCCTCGCCGAACAGGAGCTCGGTATCGATGCCGGCGGCGGCATCCGGCCGAGGGCGCAGCGCGGCGACGGGCGGCGCCACGACGGCCGGCGTGCCCGTGACATAGTGCGCGGCCGCAACGGTGCCGCGCAGGGCCTCCTCGGCGAGGTCCGGTCGGAAGGCGTTGAGGCGGCGGTCGGGAAGGGCGTTCATGGATCTGGTCTCACGGGGCCGGTTCAGGGGGGCCGGTTCAGGGGTTTTGCGCGCGGCCCCGGGCGATGATGAGATCGCCGAGACGTTCGAGATAGAGCGCGCCGTCCACGGTGCGCTTGATGATGACGTTGCGGCGATCGCGGTCGTCGCGCATGCGGGTGACGAGGCCCTGCTCGCCCATCGTGTCGAGCGCCCGGGTGATCACCGGCTTGGTCACGCCCAGCTTGGCCGCCAGCCCCCGCACCGTATGCGGCGGGGGCACGAGGTAGATCTCCAGCAGGATCGCCAGTTGGCGCAAGGTCAGGTCGCGCCCATCCTCGTGGACCTGCTGCAGCGTCACCGCGTGCCAGAGGCCGAGCGCCTGCGATGGGGTCAGATCTAGCGGCACGGCGTCTCCGGGCAGGACGGCATTTTCGTTACGATACCGTATCGTTTCCCGGAAGAAAAGCCGCCGCTCAGGCCGTCGCCTTGCGCAGGTGATGGTAGAGCGCGCGGATGGCCTGCGCCTCGCCGCCGACGGGCGAATGCGGCCGCTCGGCCTGCGCCCAGCCGTAGATGTCGAAATGCGCCCAGCGCTTGTTGCGGGTGACGAAGCGCTTGAGGAACAGCGCCGCGGTGATCGAGCCGGCCATGCCGCCCGAGGGGGCGTTGGTGAGGTCGGCGATACGGGCGGAAACGTCCTTGTCGTAGCCCATGTAGAGCGGCATGCGCCACATCGGGTCGTCCACCGTCAGGCTTGCCTCGGCAAGGTCGTGCGCGAGGTCTTCGTCGTCGGTGAAGAAGGGCGGCAGGTCCGGGCCGAGCGCAACGCGGGCGGCGCCCGTCAGCGTCGCCATGTCGATGATGAGGTCGGCCTCGTCCTCGTCCGCATAGGCGAGCGCATCGGCAAGGATCAGGCGACCCTCGGCGTCGGTGTTGTCGATCTGGACGGTGAGGCCCTTGCGGCTCCTGTAGATATCGCCGGGGCGGAAGGCGTTCGCCGAGATCGCGTTTTCGACGACCGGCAGGAGCACGCGCAGCTCCACCTTCAGCTTGGCGTCCATGATCATCAGCGCGAGGCCCATGACGTTCGCCGCGCCGCCCATGTCCTTCTTCATCAAAAGCATGGACGAGGCCGGCTTGATGTCGAGGCCGCCGGTATCGAAGCACACGCCCTTGCCGACGAGCGTCACGCGCTTGTGGCCCTTCTTGCCCCAGGTGAGTTCGAGCAGGCGCGGCGCCTGCGCGGCGGCGCGGCCGACCGTGTGGATGAGCGGGAAGTTCTCCTTCAGCAGATCATCGCCGGTGATGACGGAGACCTTCGCCTTGTAGTGTTCGCCGAGCGCGCGGAAAACGTCCTCCAGCGCTTCGGGGCCCATGTCGTTGGTCGGCGTGTTGATGAGGTCGCGGGCGAGGAAGACGCCGGCAAGCTGGCGCTTGATGTCTGTCGCGTCGGCATCACCAGGGATGAGCAGGGTCGGGGCTTCCGAGGCGGAGGCCTTGTAGCGCTCGAAGCGGTAGCTACCGAGGCCGTAGCCGAGCGCCAGGCGGTTGGCCGTCAGCGGGGCGGTCTCGATATGCCAGTCGCCGGCCGGCAGCGTGCGGGCGAGCTTGCCCGTCAGGAAGGGCGCATCGGACGGGTTCCTGCCGAGGCCGAAGAGCGCGCCGCCCAGATGGCCGTCCGCCGTCGGCACCATCAGCAGCGCCCCGGATTCCGCCTTGAAGCCAGCCTTCCTCGCCCAGTCGAGCGCGATCGGGTCGATCGTGCCGGTCTCGATATGGGCCGGCGTGATCGCGAAGATCGGCAGCGTCTTGCCGTTCTTCGTGTTGAAGGGAGAGGGCCGGTCGATGAACTGGAAGGGGGCCATTGCGGAACCTTTGGGCAGGGCTTGAGAATCAGGCGATTAACACTCTGTTAGGGTTAACAGATTATTGCTGGAGCGGAGATTGCGGCGTGATTCCTTGACCGCCGCGACATGCGGGAATCGCTTCGGGGACAGATCATGGCCGCTTCCGTCACGCGTACGTCACTTCGCGCTGGGTTTTTGAAAGGCGCAGCATGTCTTGCCATCGCGGTGGCGGTGGCGGGCTGTGCGGGCAAGAGCAACATCACGACCGGCTCCATTCCGAAAATGACCAAGCCGGTGTCCGAGATGAATGCGACGGAACTGCGGGGGGCCGCCGAAACGATCGGCCGGGCCTACGAGAAGAACCCGAAGGACCGCACCATCGGCATGAACTATGCCAATGTGCTGCGCATGACCGGACGCAACGATCAGGCGCTTGCCGTCATGCAGCAGGTCGCCATCAGCAATCCGAGCGACCGCGAGGTGCTCGCCGCCTATGGCAAGGCGCAGGCCGCTGCCGGCCAGCTCGAACAGGCGCTGAGCACGATCCTGCGCGCGCAGACGCCGGACCGGCCGGACTGGCGGCTGAAATCGGCCGAAGGCGCCATCCTCGACCAGCTCGGCCGCGCCGGCGAGGCGCGCGGGCGCTACCGCGAGGCGCTCGACATCAATCCGAACGAGCCTTCGGTCCTGTCCAATCTCGGCATGTCCTATCTCCTGGCGAAGGACCTGAAGACCGCCGAGACCTACCTGCGCTCCGCCGCCGCGCAGCCCGGCGCCGACAGCGGCGTACGGCAGAACCTGGCGCTCGCCGTCGGCCTCCAGGGCCGCTTCCAGGAGGCAGAGACCATCGCCCGCCGCGAGCTGACCTCCGAGCAGGCCGAAGCGAACGTCGCCTATCTGCGCTCGATGCTGACCCAGCAGAACGCCTGGAAGAAGCTCGCCGCGGACGATAGCGGCAACACCAACTGATCTTTTCTGCCTGATGCGCGCGGACGCAAAACCGCCGCACAGTTTTGCTGAAACTATCGACACTTGGCTCCCAAGCACGACCTCGCCCCGGCCGATATCTCGACCGGGGCGCTTTTTGATCGGTCTGCGGGTCTCTTCAGAAACGGTCGGCGACCTGGATGCCGGCGGGGCCGAGGATGACGGCGACGAGCACGGGCAGGAAGAACAGGATCATCGGCACGGTCAGCTTCGGCGGCAGGGCGGCGGCCTTCTTCTCCGCCTCGTTCATGCGCTGGTCGCGGCATTCCTGGGCGAGCACGCGCAGCGCCTGGGCGAGCGGCGTGCCGTAGCGCTCGGCCTGGATGAGGGCCTGCGTCACGGATTTCACCGTATCGAGGCCGACGCGCGTGCCGAGGTTTTCATAGGCCGCACGGCGCTCCTGCAGGAAGGAGAGCTCCGCATTGGTCAGCACCAGCTCCTCGGCCAGTTCCGGCGAGGCCATGGCGATCTCGTCGGCCACGCGCTTGAAGGCGACCTCGATGGAAATACCGGATTCGACGCAGATCAGCATGAGGTCGAGCGCATCCGGCCAGGCGCGCTTGATCGAAAGCTGGCGCTTCGACACCCGGTTGGAGATGTAGAGGTTCGGCAGGTAGAAGCCGATATAGGCGGCGACGACCGTCGCCAGGACGCGCATCGGCAGCGGCTTGTCGCCGAGGAAGCCGAGGAAGAAGATGTAGAAGGCGGCGGCGGCGGCGACGACGAAGGGCAGGACGAAGCGCGCGAAGAGGAAGATGTTGAGCGCGTTCTGCGAACGGTAGCCGGCCTGGCGCAGGCGGTTCATCGTGTTGGCGTCGACCAGCGCCTCGCGCAGGTTGAGCCGTTCGACGACCTGGCGCACGGACGTATTGTGCTGGGCGCGCAGCGAGGCCTTGCTCTGGGAGGCCTCGGCGCTCATGCGGGCGCGTTCGCGTGCCCGCATCTGCTCGCGCTCCAGCGCCACGGACTTCATGCGCTTGTCGAGGTCGCCGCGGTCGAGATAGGGAATGGCAAGCGTGTAGACCGTCGCGAGCACCGCGATCATCACGAAGGCCGGCAGCAACACCGCCGGATCGGTAAGGGTGGTGACGAGTCCCGACATGCCCTGCCCCTCAGATGTCGAAGTTGATCATGTTGCGCATCACGACGATGCCGATGGTCATCCAGACGGCGGAAATGCCGAGAATGAGATGACCGCGCGGATCCTGGAACAGGATCATGATGTAATTGGGCGAGGTCAGGTAGACGAGGAAGGCGACGATGAACGGCAGGGCGCCGATGATGGCGGCCGAGGCCTTTGCCTCCATCGACAGCGCATTCACCTTGGCCCTCATCTTGCGCCGTTCGCGCAGCACGCGGGAGAGATTGCCGAGCGCTTCGGACAGGTTGCCGCCGGCCTGGCTCTGGATCGCGATGACGATGGCGAAGAAGTTGACTTCCTGCAGGGGAATATTGGTGAACATGCGCGCGCAGGCTTCCGGCACGCTGAGGCCGACCTGCTGCGCCTCGACCAGGCGGCGGAATTCGGTGCGCACCGGCTCCTGGCCTTCGGCGGCGATCAGGCGCAGCGCGTCGGTCAGCGGCAGGCCGGACTTGATCGAGCGCGTCATCACGTCGAGCGAGTTGGGGAACTCTTCGAGGAACTTGTTCAGCCGCCGCTTGACGAGATAACCGACGACCCAGCGCGGCAGGCCTACGCCGGCGATGAAGGCGGCACCGACGCTGACGAGAAGACCGGAGCCGGCAAGAAGGGCCAGCAGGAAGACGAAGATGCCGGCGGCGGCGCTGAGAAGGTAGAACTGCGTGATGCTGATCGAAAGCCCGGCCTGGACCAGCTTCGCCTTGAGCGTGGTGGCGACGCGCTTGGTCTGTTCCTGCTGCTTCTTTTCCAAGTCCTTCAGCGAATCCTGCACGGACTTGCGGCGCTTGGACAGTTCCTGCATGCGGTCGCGCGCCGCCTTGGCCTTGCCCTGGTCGGTCTCGGCGGCCTGGACGCGGCGCATGCGGCTTTCCGTCTTCTTCGCCGCCTCGATGCGCGAGAAGAGCAGGCCATAGGCAAGGCCCGCGGTGGAAAAGGCCGCCAAAGCGAAGATCGCGACGATGGTGATATCCAGTCCGAACATCCCGGCCCCTTACGGCTTTTCCATCGCGTCGAGCGTTGCCGCCAGGCGCTTGTCCTCGTTGAAATAGCGGGCGCGCTCCCAGAAATGCGGCTTGCCGATGCCGGTGCCCGTGTGCTTGCCGATGAGGCGCCCGTTGGCGTCCTCGCCCTGGATGTCGAAGCGCATCAGGTCCTGCGTGACGATGACGTCGCCTTCCATGCCGACCACCTCGGTGATGTGGGTGATGCGGCGCGAACCGTCGCGCAGGCGCGAGGCCTGGATGATGATGTCGATGGAGCCGGCGATGATCTCGCGCACCGTCTTGGCCGGCAGCGTGTAGCCGCCCATGGCGATCATCGATTCCATGCGGGAAAGGCATTCGCGCGGCGTGTTGGCGTGGATCGTGCCCATCGAGCCGTCGTGGCCGGTGTTCATCGCCTGGAGGAGGTCGAACACCTCCGGTCCGCGCACTTCGCCGACGATGATGCGTTCGGGCCGCATGCGCAGGCAGTTCTTGATGAGGTCGCGCATGGTGATCTCGCCCTCGCCCTCGATGTTCGGCGGGCGGGTTTCGAGGCGCACCACATGGGGCTGCTGGAGCTGGAGTTCGGCCGAATCCTCGCAGGTGATGACGCGCTCGTCGCGGTCGATATAGTTCGTCAGGCAGTTGAGCAGCGTCGTCTTGCCCGAGCCGGTGCCGCCCGAGATGACGAGGTTGCAGCGCACGCGGCCGATGATCTGGAGCAGCGTCGCGCCCTCCGGCGTGATCGAGCCGAAGCGGACGAGCTGGTCGAGCGTCAGCTTGTCCTTCTTGAACTTGCGGATGGTGAGCGCCGTGCCGTCGATGGCGAGCGGCGGGGCGATGACGTTGACGCGCGAGCCGTCCGGCAGGCGGGCGTCGCAGATCGGGCTCGATTCGTCGACGCGGCGGCCGACCTGGCTGACGATGCGCTGGCAGATCGACAGGAGCTGGGCATTGTCGCGGAAGCGGATCTCCGATTCCTGCACCTTGCCGCCCACTTCGATATAGGTCTTGCCCGCGCCGTTCACCATGATGTCGGCGATGTCGTCGCGTGCCAGCAGCGGCTCCAGCGGGCCGTAGCCGAGAACGTCGTTGCAGATGTCGTCGAGCAGTTCCTCCTGCTCGGAGATCGACATCGCGAAATTCTTGATCGTGATGATGTCGTTGACGATGTCGCGGATTTCCTCGCGCGCGCTCTCGGTATCGAGCTTGGCGAGCTGCGACAGGTCGATCGTGTCGATGAGCGCGGAGAAGACCTGGCTCTTCGTGTCGTAATAGTCTTCGGTGCGCGGCGCACGGCGGCGCACGGCGGCAGCCGGCGCAGGCACCGGGGCGGGGGCCGGTTCGAGGGCGGGCGGCGGCGGCGCGGCCACGACCGGGCGCTCCGCCGTCACGGTCGTGACGGGAGCCGGCGTGGCCTGGAACGCCTGGCCCGCCGTGCCGCCCTTGCCGAAACCTTCATTGCCGCGTTTGCCGAACATGCCACTTCATCCAGTCTGTTGCGCCGCCCGTCGGGCCTATTTCTTGCCGATGAGGCCGAGCAGATTGCCGAGGCCGGTCTTTCTGGGTTTCTTGATCGTCGCGCGCCCCGTCACGAGATGGGCGATCTGCGAGAAGGTCTCCGCCGTCGGCGACTTGCGGTCCATCTCGGCAATCATGCGGCCGCTGTTGGCGGCCGTGCCGAAGAGCTGCGCGTCGAAGGGAATGACCGCGATCGGCTGTATGCCGAGCGGTTCGCAGAAATCGTCCGTCGCGATCTCCGGCCGCTTCGGCAGGCCGACCTGGTTGAGGATCAGGTGCGGCGGCTTGTCGTTCGGCCGAAGCTTCTTCAAGGCGTCGAGCATGTTCTTGGTGTTGCGCAGGTTCGCAAGGTCCGGCACCGCGGTGATCACCAGCTCGTCGACCTCCGACAGCAGCGTGCGCGTCCATTCCGACCAGGCATGCGGCACGTCGAGCACGGTCACCGGCGCGCTGCGCTGCAGCACCTCGACGATCGGCTGGAAGGAGCCGCGCTCGAGATCGTAGGCGCGGTCGAGCATGGAGGGCGCCGCAAGCAGCGACAGGCGCTCGGAGCACTTCGTCAGCAGGCGGTCGAGGAACATCTCGTCGAGTCGCTCCGGCGCGTAGATCGCCTCGGAAATGCCCTGCGGCGGATCCTGGTCGAAGTCGATATTGGCCGTGCCGTAGGGCAGATCGAGGTCGGCGAGGATCACCTCCGTCTGGAAGAGGCTCGAAATGTCGAAGGCGCAATTGTGCGCGATCGTCGAGGACCCCACGCCGCCCTTGGCGCCGATGAAGGCGATGGTGCGGCCGAGCGGTTCGGCATCGGGATCGACGAAGATCGTCGACATGGCGTTGAGGATCTCGGCCATGCCGACGGGGCCGACCATGTATTCGGAAATGCCATTGCGGATGAGGTCGCGGTAGAGCGGAATGTCGTTGTAGCTGCCGACGATGATGACCTTGGTGCTGGGATCGCAGACCTCGGCGAGCGGGGCGAGCTCGTCCATGATGCCGCGCGGTTCCGTCGAGGTCTCCAGGATCAAAAGGTTCGGCGTCGGGGCCGAGGCGAACATGTTGGCCGCCGCCGCGATGCTGGCGCTGGAGACCCTGAGGCTCACCTTGGCCATGCGGCGGTCCTGGCCGCAACGTTCCATGGTGCGCAGCATGGCCTCGCTTTCGCAGAAGGCATGGACCGAGATGCGCGGCAGCGGGCGCACGCCCTCCAGTTCGGCGGACCGGACCGTCTCCTCCGCCTCGGCTGCGCCCCCGCGCTCGATGGTGTAGTCTACTGTGCTCATCGTCATGCCCGTTCCTGGTGTCCGGCGGACCGGATGGATATGTGCCTGCCCTGGCCGTCGATCAGAGCGGCGGTTGGCCGATATCGCGATAATCGTCAATAACATTGGAGCGCCGTGCCGCATCGATCTCGGTCATGCCACGCGGCTGCACGAGATCCATCGGATTGGCGATCTGGGCGGCAAGGTTCGCCTGCGATGCGCAGCCGAAATTGTGGTAGTTCCTGTTCTCCATCGTGTTGACGACGAGATCCTCCGGCCATTGGCCGCACGGGCCGGTCTGCGCGGTGATGGCGAAGAAGGCAAGCCGGATCGGCGCATTGGCGCCGTAGCCGCTCGCATCATAGCTCGTCTCGATCAACTGGTCGCGCTTCACGCCCGCCACCGTCAGCGTCGTGCGGATATCCTTGCGCAGGTTGTTCGCCGTCGCGGCATTGGCCGAGCCGCGCGGCAGCATGATCTGCACGGCGCTGCGCGATTTTGCGGCATGGTCGGCGGCAAAGCCGCGGATGTTGTCGCGCATCGCCATCGTCAGCGCCCGGTCGCCGATGGCCACGGGAATGTCCATCGTCTGCGCGGTCTCGGACAGCACGATCGGGTGGCGCGTGCGGTAGTCGTCCGGGATCGAGGCCGTGGCGGACCTGTCCGGCCGCGCGCCGCAACCGGCAAGCAGGGTGGCGGACAGGACGAGGGTCGCCGCGAGCACGGCGCGCATCGGCAGGGTCTGGTGCATGGTGCGGTTCCTTGCGGGGAGCCAAGTCTTGCTGGTCGTGTCGCGCATGTCCCGTCCCGTCACTTGTAGATGAAGCCGATGGAGCCGTGGTAGTTACCCGCCGGCACGGCTTGTTCCTTGCGGCCGTAGATCTTGTTCACCTTGCCGAGGAAGAAGCTCGCCGCATCGTTGGTCGCATTGAAATTGTCGTCCGGACGCTGGAGCGCGGTGCGCGCGACGGGCCGTACGAGATAGGGCGTGGCGATGATGACCATTTCCGTCTCGTTGCGCACGAAGTCCTTGGAGCGGAACAGCGTGCCGAAGATCGGAATCTTCGACAGGCCCGGCAGGCCGGAGACGGCCTGGCGGATATCGTCCTTGACGAGGCCGGCGATGACAATCGAACCGCCCGACGGCAGCTCGACGCTCGTCGTGGCCTCGCGGCGCCGGATGCCGAGCACCGTCATGCCGGGGATGGTATTGAGGCCGCCATAGGTCGCCGATCCTTCGAAGGTCGGTTCGGAGACCTCCGTCTCGACGCGCAGGCTGATGCGGCCGGGTGACAGCACGACCGGGCGGAAATTCAGCCGGATGCCGTATTCGACCTGGGAAATGCTGCGGGTGACCGTCGGCGTTTCCCCGTCGTCGCCGCCATCGATCGTCTGCTCGGTCGGAAGGCGGAAATCGCCGCCGACATAGAAGCGGGCCTCTTCGCCGGAAATCGCCGTCAGGCTCGGTTCGGCAAGGGTCCGCATCACGCCGGCCTGTTCCATGGCGCTCATGCTGCTGGCAAGGGCGAGGCCGCCGATCGTGCCGGAGGCGACGCCGTTGGAGACCCAGTCCGCAGCCCCGCCGAGATTGGTCGGGTTGCGGAAGGAGATGCCTGCATTCGACCCCTGCGCGGCGCCGTTGAAGCCGAGCTGCTTGAGCACCTGGCGGCTGACTTCCGCCACGGTGATCTTCAGCGTCACCTGGTCCTCGCCGTCGATCTTGAGCATGTTGACGACCTGGGAGCGCTGGCGCACTTCGCCGAAGATCGCCGCATCGCCGTTGTTGCCCTGGGCCGTGATGTTGCGGGTCGTCGCCTCACCGCCTCGCAGGAAGATTCCCGCGATCTCCTCGGCTCGCTTGGCGTCCTGCGGGGTGCGCACGGTGCCGTTCAGCACGATGTTGTCCGACATGATCTCGACCTGGATGTCGGAGTCGGGAATGAAGCGGCGCAGGTTCGCCTGGAGCCCGTCGATGTCGCGCTCGACCGTGAGGTCGATGCTGACGATCTCCTCGCCGCCCGGCCCGAAGATGAAGATGTTGGTCTGGCCCACTTCCTTGCCGAAGAGGTAGATGCGGCGCGAGGTGCGGGTGACCGCGTCCGCCTTGCCCGGATCGGCGACGAGGATATCGTGCGCATCGGTCGGCAGGTCCACCACGATCGCCTTGTTGAGGCCGAGCTTGACCGCCTTGCGGGCGCCGGGGCCGCTGTCGTTGATGCGGATGACGGAAGCGGTCGCCGCTTCGGCGACAAGCGCCGGCGTGCCGTTGAACACGACCTCCGGCAGGCCGGACAGCGCCAGGCAGACGCTGAGCCCGCCGGCAACAGAAGCCCGAAAAGTCCTTGTGATTCCAAACACGGGTCAGCTCCTGGTCACTTCTGGGCTGCGGGCGCGCCGCCGTTTACGATTTCGCCGGTCTTGATCACCTGGATGATCGGCATGCCGTCGCCGCCGCTGAGAAGGTAGTCGGCCGCGCCGGTATCGGCTTCCTGGGCGTCCGCGATGCTGCGCAGCGCCAGCGACAGGCGCTCGGCCATCTGCTGGGCGACGGCGATCACCTTCGTCTGGTCGGGCGTGAGTTCCAGCGTCGCGGTGGTGCCGACGGCGGATTTCGAGCCGTCCTCGTTTTCCTGGATCTGCTGGTCGATGGCGAGCACGCGCACGTTCGACAGCACGGTCTCGGTTATGTAGGAGCCTTCCGGGCTCTTGCGCACCATGATGACATCGACGCGGTCGTTCGGCAGGATGAAGCCGCCGGCGCCCGTGGCGACCGAGATTTCCGTCGCGACCGCCCGTTTGCCCGATGGCAGCAGCGACGACATGATGCGGTTGCTCGCGTCGGCGATCTTCTCCTGGCGGATCGGTTCGCCGTTGAAGATCGGCATGCGGGCGATGGCGCCGTTGAGGCTCTCCATCGCATCCGGCCGGCTCTGCTCGGTGATGAACCCCTCGACGACCGAGCCTTCCGGCCAGGCCGCCCAGGCGATCGTTTCCGGATTGAGGCGCGCGCCGACCGGCAGGCTTTCCCTGGCGACCAGCACCCTGACGGTCGGCTCGCGCTCGACGACGGCTTCGGTCTGAACGGGCGCGCGCCCGCCGGCGACCTTCAGGGCCAGAAGCCCTGCGACGCCGGCCGAAACGACGGCCACTGCCAGAATGATGATTCGCGCCGGTCTCATGTGGTTTCCCTGGGCTGCGGACTTTCCTATCCGCCCACATTGACCGGCAATGGTGTAATTATGGTTAATAAGCGCCTTACGCGCATGGTTAATGCGAGGCTAACGGTGCGAGGATCGCGAACAGGCATCAACCCCGGCGCTTCAACCGGGGCTGGCAGGACGACCATGAAAACGAGTTTGGCAGCAGCCGCTCAACCGAGCGCCGCGAGCATCAGCGGCGAGGACGGATAGGCGAGGAAGGCGCCGATGCCGATCGCGATGCCATAGGGTACCTTCCTGGCCTTGAGCAGGTGATCGGGAACGGGCAGGCCCGAGGCGAGGATCAGGTTCGTGTTGGCGCGCAGGGCGAGGATCGCGATGGTCAGCAGTCCGCCGAAGAAGGACACGTAGACCAGGTATTCGATGAGGGAGAAGCTCATGCCGAACCAGACCGCGCTGGCGGTCAGGAGCTTGGCGTCGCCTCCACCCATGACATTGAGGGCGAAGAGCGCGAAACAGATGGAGAAGACGAGAAGGCCGGCGGCAAGATGCATGGCGATCTCCGTCAGGCCGAGGCCCGCCAGCGGCGCCACGACGACGAAGGCGGCAAGAAGGATCGCCGAGACCCGGTTGGGGATGAGCATCGTCAGGAAATCGGAGCAGGCCGCGACCGCAAGGCAGAGTGGGAAAACCACGAAGATGATGGCCTGGGTCATGATACTCTCCATTTCGGCGAAGAATGCCCGCGATCCGTTTGGAAAAGGATAATGCCGGAAAACAGAAAGCCGCCTAAGAGGCGGCTTTCCAAATACGGAGATTGGTTTTCCGCCGGCGATTACTTGTTCACTTCGGTGGTCAGCTTGGTGCCCAGCGTGGTAAACGTCTCGTTCAGCGAGTTGCCGAGGGCGGTTGCGCCGGTGATGAGGGCAACGGAAATCAGGGCGGCGATCAGGCCGTATTCGATGGCGGTGGCGCCCGATTCGTCCTTCATAAGGCGAGCGAAAATCTTGGTCATGGTATTCTCCTAGCTCCACGATTGTTGGTTCAGCACGTCCGCCAACTGTTTCCGTTGTTCGGATGGTTGCAACCTACAGGCAAGCCATTTCCATCGACTTAAGGAAATCGGTTAACGGAACCTTGCCAATCGCCTGCCGGATTTATGGTGAGCATTCGGTTAATCCCCCTACGCGCGCGTATTTTCCCTTTGTTTGGCCCGCTTGAAGGGTGATGCACGCCAAATCGGCGGCGGATAAATCTACAAGGCTAGCGAGTGGCTTAAGGCTTCGTTCACCATTCGCAGCGATGCTATCGGTGTTTTATCGCAGGGATGACTGTTTATGGGACGCGACTGGATCTTCGCTGCGGAAGCCGCAAAGCTTGCAATAGCCGCTTTTGTCGTGGCGGCGACGGCGTCTTCCGCCCTTGCCGACGAGCCGCTGATGCGCGTCTACATGGACCACGCCCGCGTGCTCAAGCTCGATCGCCCCGTCAGCAAGGTGATCATCGGCAATGCCGATGTCGCCGATGCGACCGTGGCCGATGCCCAGACGATCGTGCTGACCGGCCGCAACTTCGGAACCACCAACCTGGTCCTGCTCGATGCGGACGGCAACGCCATCGTCGACGAACGCATCCTCGTTTCGATCGACGAGGGCAACACGGTGCGCGTCTTCCGGCAGACGGACCGCTCGGTCCTCTCCTGCACGCCCAATTGCGAAGAGCACGCCGCCCGCAACAGGAACGGAGGCTGACGCCTCGTCCCGCTTCGGGCGTCCGAATGCGGGAAACCGTTCAACTCCTCCGCATTACGCATACGAAATATAAACGGTCTGCGGCCTATTCTCGCCCGTGTCCAGCATTTGGGAACGGATCGCGATGTCGCTCGATCATGATGCACCTGTCCGCCGAAGGCCGAAGAAGGGCCTGTTCGGCCGCTTTCTTGCCCGGCGTGACGGCGCGACGGCCATCGAGATCGCGCTTCTCAGCCTGCCCTTCTTCATGATCGTCTTCGCTTCCCTTGAGACCTTCATCGCCTTTTCCGCCGAGCAGCTTCTCGCCAACGCCACCGAAACCATGGCGCGCAAGATCAGGACGGGCGAAATCCGCTCCTCGGGCAACTCTACCCAAGACGAGGAGACGTTCCGCAAGGCTTTCTGCGACGAGATCGCCATCCTGATGCCCTGCTCGCCCAAGGAGATCAAAAAGGCGGACAAGCTGTTCCTCGACGTCAGGAGCTTCGCGAAGTTCTCCGACATCCCGAAGACCACCCCGCTTACCGGCAGCGATCTCGACCCGTCTTCCTTCAAGATCGCCCCCGGCGGCAAGCGGACCATCAACATCGTGCGGGCCTACTATCGCTGGGACATCGTGACGGACCTCGTCCGCCCCTATGTCTCCAACATCCGCGCGGCCGACGGTTCCCGGCAGAACTACCTGATGATCGCGACGGCCGTCGTCCAGAACGAGGACTATCCGTGATGCGCAAGGTCCTTTCCCCTCCCGACGTCCTCAAGGGCTGGCAGACCACCGGGCGCGGCATGCTGCTGCGGCTGCGCCGTTTCGTCGAGGATCGCCGCGGCGTCGGCGCCATCGAATTCGCCATCGTCGCGCCGCTGCTGATGATGGCCTATGTGAGTGCCTTCGAGGTCACCGTCGCCATCACCGCCTCGCGCAAGGTCAGCCGCGCTTCGGCCACCATTTCCGACCTCCTGACGCAGAGCAATACGACCAACAAGGCGACGCTCGACACGATGAAGAACGTCGTCGCCAAGATCGTGGCGCCGTTCCCCGTCAACAGCGCCTATACGCTGAAGATCACCGGTGTCGCCGTTGCCGCCGACGGCAAGGCGACGGTCGCCTGGTCGCGCGACCAGGCCGGGAACGCCCCCTATGCCAAGAACAGCGTGGTCACGCTGCCGAGCGACATGGGCAACATGGAGACCTTCATCGTGCGCACGGAACTGTCCGTGCCCTATTCGATCCTGCTGCTCGCCCCGAACCTTGATTCGAATCTCAACAAGATCAAGCTCGGAAGGACGAGCTATTTCCGCCTGCGCGTCGGCAAGAAGATCGACTGCTCCGACTGCTGAGCGCACCGCAAGGCCTGCCGATTTCGCTTGAACCGCGCACGAGCCCCGTGTCATGTCTGGCAGTTCATCCGTCCGTCCGGCAGGCCGGATGCGGACAGACGGCAGGTGATCCATGGCGCGAGCCTTTCTCTTCGTTCTCGATTCCTTCGGCATCGGCGGCGGTCCGGATGCCGCCGCCTTCGGCGATCTCGGCGCCGACACGCTCGGCCACATCGCCGAGTTCTGCGCGGCGGGCGTCGCCGACCGGCCGGGTCTTCGCCAGGGACCGCTGAAGCTTCCCAACATGTCGGCGCTCGGCCTGCTGCATGCCGCCCGCGCCGCGACCGGCCGCTTCCCGCAGGGCATGGACGTGCCGCAGCGCGTCTTCGGCTATCACGGCGCCGCCAGCGAGGTCTCCAACGGCAAGGACACGCCCTCCGGCCACTGGGAGATCGCCGGCACGCCCGTCAGCTTCGACTGGGGCTACTTTCCGGCGGAAGGCGACGCCTTCGAGCCGGAGCTGGTGGAGGCCATCACGATGGCCGGCAAGGTGCCGGGCATCCTCGGCAACTGCCATGCCTCCGGCACCGACATCATCGCCCGCCACGGCCTCGACCATATGCGCAGCGGCAAGCCGATCTGCTACACCTCCTCCGATTCCGTCTTCCAGGTCGCCGCGCACGAGCGCGCCTTCGGCCTCGACCGGCTGCTCGCCTTCTGCGAAACGGTGCGACAGATCCTCGACGAGCGGCCGGGCGGGCGCATCGGCCGGGTCATCGCCCGGCCCTTCGTCGGCGAGACGCCGGAGACCTTCGAGCGCACCGGCAACCGCCGCGACTATTCCGTGCTGCCGCCGGAACCGACCCTGCTCGACCGGCTGACGGAGGCCGGACGAACCGTGCATGCCGTCGGCAAGATCGGCGACATCTTCGCCCACCAGGGCATCGGCCGGCTCACCAAGGCGAACGGCAACATGGCACTGTTCGACGCGACGCTCCGCGTCATGGACGAAGCAGCGGACGGCGATCTCGTCTTCACCAACTTCGTCGATTTCGACATGCTCTACGGCCACCGCCGCGATGTCGCGGGCTACGCCGCCGCGCTGGAAGCCTTCGACCGGCGCCTGCCGGAGGTGGACCGCAAGCTGAAGCAAGGCGACATCGTCATCCTCACCGCCGACCATGGCTGCGACCCGACCTGGCGCGGCACGGACCACACGCGCGAGCGCGTGCCGATCATGAGCTTCGGCCCGGGCCTGCGCTCGCGCCTGCTTCAAACCCGTACCACCTTCGCCGACATCGGCGAAAGCGTCGCACGCCATCTCGGCATTGCGCCGGGCCCGCATGGAAGGAGCTTTCTGTGACGAAACCCATGCCCAAGGCGGAGCTGCACTGCCATATCGAAGGCGCGACCCCGCCGGCCCTCGCCCTTTCCCAGGCGAAGCGCTACGGCATCGACACCTCCGCCTTCATCCGCGACGGCGCCTATGCCTGGCAGGATTTCACCAGCTTCGTCGCAAGCTACGATGCGACGGCGAACCTCTTCCGCACGGAGGAGGACTATGCCCTGCTCGCCGAGACCTACCTCACCGGGATCGCCGAAGCCGGTGCCGTCTACAGCGAGCTGATCGTCTCGCCCGACCAGGGGGACGCCGTCGGCATCGGCGCCGATGCCTATATAAGCGGCCTTGCCGAGGGCGCCGGGCGGGCCCGGGCGAGGACCGGCATCGAGACGCGCTTCCTCATCGTCGGCATCCGCCATTTCGGCCCGGAACGGGTGGTGAAGGCGGCGGAATATGCCGCCCGCCGGCCGCATCCGCTGATTTCGGGCTTCAACCTTGCCGGCGAGGAGCGCATGCACCGCGTCGCCGATTTCACCCGCGCCTTCGACATCGCCCGCGATGCCGGCCTCGGCATCACCATCCATGCCGGCGAGCTTTCGGGCGCCTTCAGCGTGCGCGATGCGCTCGACCATGTCCGCCCCTCGCGCATCAGCCACGGCGTGCGCGCCATCGAGGACGGCGACCTTGTGAAGCGGCTGGCGGACGAGGGCGTGGTGCTGGAGGTCTGCCCCGGCTCGAATATCGCGCTGAAGGTCTTCCCGGACTTCGAGCATCACCCGCTGCGCGCCCTTCACGAGGCCGGCGTGCGCGTGACGCTCAATTCCGACGACCCGCCGTTCTTCCACACCTCGCTCGCCCGGGAATACGAAATCGCCTCCTCCGTCATGGGCTTCAGCGACGCGGCGCTGCTCGGCATGACGCGGACAGCGATCGAGGCCGCCTTCGTCGACGAACCGACGCGCCAGGGGTTGCTTTCCCGGCTTTGACGGGCAAGCCGGCTGGGGATGTTGCCGGCCGGGCGCGCTCCACTCTTGCGGCCTTGCGCCGTTCCGTGGAAAAAGAGGCGTTTACTCATTTTCGGAAGGTTGGCCATGGACGGCGTCACAGTCATCGATCACCCGCTCGTGCAGCACAAGCTGACCATCATGCGCAAGAAGGAGACCTCGACGGGGAGTTTCCGCCGCCTCCTTCGCGAGATCTCCACCCTGCTCTGCTACGAGGTCACGCGCGACCTGGAGCTGACCACCGCGCGCATCGAGACGCCGCTGGAAGAGATCGACGCGCCCGTCCTCGAAGGCAAGAAGCTGGTCTTCGCCTCGATCCTGCGCGCCGGCAACGGCCTGCTCGAAGGCATGCTGGAACTGGTTCCATCCGCCCGCGTCTCCCATATCGGCGTCTACCGCGACCACGAGACGCTGGAGGCGGTCGAATATTTCTTCAAGGCGCCCGACAGCATCGACGAGCGCCTCGTCATCGTCGTCGACCCGATGCTGGCGACGGGTAATTCGGCGATTGCCGCCATCGACACGCTGAAGAGCCGCGGGGCGACGAACATCCGCTTCCTCTGCCTGCTCGCCGCGCCGGAGGGCATCCGGAGTTTCCGCGCGCACCATCCGGACGTGCCGGTCTACACCGCCTCCATCGACCGCCAGCTCAACGAGAAGGGCTATATCGTGCCCGGTCTCGGCGATGCCGGCGACCGCATGTACGGCACGAAGTGAGCGGCTGACCGGACAGGGCCTCTGCCCTCTCCTCCGTCATGGTCGGGCTTGACCCGACCATCCACGCCACACCCGCCGCATGGATCCTCGGGTCAAGCCCGAGGATGACTTGAGGGGGGGGGGGGCGAGGGTGCTCGCAAAAGCATTTAACGCGCCATTTACCAAGCCGATCAAAGATCGTGGAGAGGGGCGCCGTCGAGCGCCCCTTTTGCCGTCCGTTAGCCGGATGCGTGCTATTTCGGGACAGATCCTCCCGGAGACTGTCCCATGTTCGTTCGCAGCCTTGTCTTTCTCGTCGGTTCCGTTGTCGCGGCCGCGGCCTTCGTGCCCGGCGTTGCGACCCGTTATCTCGACGCGACCGCCAAAGCACCCGAGACGAAAGTGGAGAAGGCGGCCGTGGAGACCGGCAAGGCCGCGGCACGCTATACCGGCAACCGCAGCGCCGTCATCAGCGCCGATCCGAACGGCCATTTCACCGGCCTCTTCGCCATCAACGGCCGCAAGGAGGAAGGCCTGGTCGATACCGGCGCCAGCATGGTCGCCATCAACATCTCGACGGCGCAGCGCCTCGGCATCGCCAAGACGGACCTCGATTTCCGCTATGCCGTCGACACGGCGAACGGCAAGGCGCGCGCCGCCTATATCCGCCTTAACCGCGTCGAGATCGGCCCGGTGCGCATGGAGAATGTCGGTGCCATGGTGCTCGACGACAAGGCGCTGTCGGGCACGCTGATCGGCATGAGCTTCCTGAAGGGGCTGTCGTCCTACCGCGTCGAGGGCGGCAAGCTGCACCTCACCCGCTGATGCGCGACAGGATGTCCGGCGAGGGCAAGGGGGCCTCCGGCGCGATCCGGTAGAGCCCGGCAAGCCGCGCCGCGCCATGCGCCGCGCTCTCCGCATCCGCCGCATGCACGCGGCCGATCTCCTCGCCCTTCTCCACCGTCGTGCCGAGCGGCAGCAGCCGGTCGAAACCGACGCGATGGTCGATCCCGTCGTCCGGGCGGCTACGCCCGCCGCCGAGCGCGATGACGGCAAGGCCGAGCCCACGCGTGTCGCAGGCGGCAAGATAGCCGGAATGCGGCGCGATGACCGGCCGGATGACGGGGGCCGGCGCAAGATAGGCGTCCGGCCGCTCCATGAGGTCGGCCGGGCCGCCGAGCGCCTGCACCATGCGCCCGAACGTCTCGGCCGCCGCGCCGCTGGAAAGGGCCGTGGCGGCACGGCCTTCGGCGGCGGCGATATCCTTGTCCAGTCCCGACAGAACCAGCATTTCCGCCGCGAAGGCGAGCACGATCCGCTCCAGGCGCGTCCCGGTCTTCCCGCCCTTCAGGAAGGCGATGCAGTTGGCGATCTCGACGGCATTGCCGGCGGCATCGGCGAGCGGCTGGTTCATGTCGGTGATGAGGGCGGCGGTCGTGACCCCGGCCCCGTTCGCGACCGCGACCAGCGAGCGGGCCAGCGTCTCCGCCTCGCTCGTCTCCGCCATGAAGGCGCCGTTGCCGACCTTCACGTCGAGCACCAGCGACCGGAGGCCGGCGGCAAGCTTCTTGGAGAGGATGGAGGCGGTGATCAGCGGCACCGAATCGACCGTCGCCGTGACGTCGCGGATGGCATAGAGGCGCTTGTCGGCCGGCGCGAGGTCCGCCGTCTGGCCGATGATGGCGCAGCCGACCTCCCGGACCGTGCGGCGGAAGCGCTCGGCGGAGGGCATGATCGTGTAGCCGGGGATCGATTCCAGCTTGTCGAGCGTGCCGCCGGTATGGCCGAGCCCGCGGCCGGAGATCATCGGCACGGCAAGCCCGCAGGCCGCCGCGATCGGCGCCAGCATGAGGGAGACATTGTCGCCCACCCCGCCGGTCGAATGCTTGTCGGCAATCGGCCGGTCGATGTCCGACCAGTCGAGTACATCGCCCGAATCGCGCATGGCGAGCGTCAGCGCCACGGTCTCCTCGCGCGCCATGCCGTTGAACCAAACCGCCATGGCGAAGGCCGCCACCTGCCCTTCCGAGACGCTGCCATCCGTGAGGCCGGCGATGAAGCGGGCGATCTCCTCGCGGGTGAGGAGCTCGCCGTTCCGCTTGCGGCGGATCGTCTCCTGCGGGAGCATGCTAGTAGCTCGCGGGCGGTGGCGGCGCGGACTGGCCGCCGAGCACGGAGAGGATGTCGCCGAGAAGGCCGGAGGCGCCGAAGCGGAAGGTTTGCGGCGTCGCCCAGTCTTCACCGAGGATCGAGGCGGCGAGCGCCAGATACTCGCCGGCATCGGCGACCGTGCGCACGCCGCCGGCCGGCTTGAAGCCGACCGGCTTGCCGCTGTCCCTGATCGCCGTCAGCATGATCTCGGCGGCCGGCAGGGTCGCATTGACGGACACTTTTCCGGTCGAGGTCTTGATGAAGTCGCTGCCGGCGGCAATGGCGAGGTCCGACGCCTTGCGGATGAGCGCCGCATCCTTGATCTCGCCGGTTTCCAGGATGGTCTTGAGACGCACCGGCGGCGTGCAGGCGGCCTTGACCGCCGCCACCATCTCGCTCACCGCCGCCGCGTTGCCGGCGAGGAAGGCGCGGTAGGGGATGACGAGGTCGATTTCATCGGCGCCATCGGCGATCGCCTGCTGCGTCTCCGCCAGCACCTCCTCGACCGCAAGGTCGCCTGAAGGGAAGTTGACGACGGTCGCGATCTTCACCGCGTGGCCCGCGCCGAGGATATCCCGCGCCTCAGCCACGAAGCGCGGCCAGATGCAGATGGCGGCCGTGTTTCCGAAACGCGTCTGCGCCTGGGCGCAGAGCGTGTCGATGGCGGCGGCATCGCAGGTGTCGGTGAGGTCCGTCAGGTCGAGCAGCGAGAGCGCCTTTTGCGCGGTGGCCTTGATGCTGTCCTCATGCATGGTCTTCGTCTCCGCCCGCGATCATTTCGCCGAGGATCGCGGCAAGCCGCTTCCCGCCGATCGGGGCCATGTCCTTGGTTTCGTGATGGCTGAGTTCGCCGCCCGTCATGCCGGCACCGAAATTGGTGATGACCGAGGCGGCGGCGACCTTCAGGCCGAGATGGCGGGCGATCAGCACTTCCGGCACGGTCGACATGCCGACGGCATCGGCGCCGAGGACGCGCGCCATGCGGATCTCCGCCGGCGTTTCGAAATTCGGGCCCGAGAACCACATATAGACGCCCGACGACAGCGGGATGTCCAGTTTCCCGGCCGCCCTGTCCATGCGCGCGGCAAGGCCCGCGTCATAGGCATTGGTCATGCCGACGAAGCGGTCGTCGCTGTCGATGCCGATCAGCGGATTGGCGCCGGAAAAATTGATATGGTCGGAAATGCGCATCACCGAGCCGGGCGGCATGTCCTCGCGCAGCGAGCCTGCCGAATTGGTGAGGATCAGCGACGTGACGCCGAGCCCCTTCAGCACCTCGATGGGCGGGCGCATGGCATTGGCGTCGCCGCGCTCGTAATAGTGCACGCGGCCGGACAGCATGATGACCGGCACGGTGCCGAGCGTGCCGATGACCATTTCGCCGGCATGGCCGGAGACGGAACTGACGGGAAAGCTCGGCAGGTCCGAATAGGGTATGCGCAGCGGGTTCTCGACGGCCTCGACAAGCGCGCCGAGGCCGGAGCCGAGCACGATGCCGTAGCGCGGCAGCACGCCGCCGAGGCGGGCGCGAAGGAGCTCTGTCGTTTCCGCGCTCATCCGATCACATCCGTCGCAAAGCCGTGCGGCAGCAATTCTTCCATGGTCATGGTCTTCTTCACCCCGGTCTCGTCGCACAGGTAGATCGGCGTCCCGGCGGTGGCGAATTCCGCGATCTTCTGCCGGCAGCCGCCGCAGGGCGGGCAGAGCGGCAGCTTCTCGGCGATGACGGCCATTTCGACGATCTTCCTGTTGCCGGCCATGATCATGTGGCTGATCGCGGTCGGCTCGGCGCACCAGCCCTGCGGGAAGGACAGATTCTCGATATTGGCGCCGGCATAGATCTTGCCGTCCTCGGCGCGGATCGCCGCGCCGACGGGGAATTTCGAATAGGGCGCGTGCGCGAAGGCCATCGCGGCGCGCGCCGCCTCGAAGAGGTCGTGGGACATTTTCAGCGCTCCTTGACGTAGGGCACGCCGCCGGCCTTCGGCGGAATGGCCTTGCCGATGAAGCCTGCAAGCAGGATCACCGTCAGGATATAGGGCAGCGCCTGCATGAACTGTACCGGCACCCTGCCGATCAGCGGGAAGGCGTAGCCCTGGTAGCGGATGGCGAAGGCATCGAGGAAGCCGAAGAGCAGGCAGGCGAAGAGAATGTTCTTCGGCCGCCACTTGGCGAAGATGAGGGCCGCGAGCGCGATATAGCCCTTGCCCGCCGTCATGCCCTTGGTGAAGCCGGCATTGGCCGAAAGCGAGAGATAGGCGCCGGCAATGCCGCACAGGATGCCGCAGCAGATGACGGCGCGGTAGCGCAGCCAGATCACCGAGATGCCGGCCGTATCGACCGCGCCGGGGTTCTCGCCGACGGCGCGAAGACGCAGGCCGAAGCGCGTGCGGTAGAGGATCCACCAGCTCGCCGGCACCATCAGAAAGGCGAGGTAGGTCAGCGGCGAATGGCCGGACAGCAGCCCCGAATAGAGCGGGCCGAGGATCGGCACCTCGCGCACCGCATCGGCAAACGGCAGCGTGATCCGTCCGAAGCGGCCGTCCTCCGTCAGCGCCGGCGTGCGCCCGCCCTGGCGGAACCAGGCCTCGCCGAGGATGACCGTGGAGCCGGCGACGACGAAGTTGATGGCGACGCCGGAGACGATCTGGCTGCCGCGCTGGGTGATCGAGGCATAGCCGTGCACCAGCGAGAGCAGCACCGAGACGAGCACGGCGGCGAAAAGCCCCATCATCACGGATTGGCTGATATAGGCGACGCAGCCGGCCGCGAAGGCCGCGCCCAGCATCTTGCCTTCGAGGCCGATGTCGAAGACGCCGGCCCGTTCGGTAAAGAGGCCGGCAAGCGCGGCAAGGATCAGCGGCGTCGAGAGGCGGACGGTCGACTGGGCCAGCTCGATGAAGACCTGAAAGAAATCCATTGATATCAGGCTCCCTTGGTGGCGGCGACGTCGCGGGTCTTCGGCGAGAGCCCGAGGACGAGGCGCGTGATGGCCGGGCGGAACATGTGCTCGAGCGCGCCGGCGAAGAGGATGACGAGGCCCTGGATGATGACGATCATGTCACGCGAGATGGAGGGCATCTCGAAGGAGATTTCCGCCCCGCCCTGGTAGAGCATGCCGAAGAGCAGCGCCGCGGGAATGATGCCCGCCGGATGCGAGCGGCCCATCAGCGCCACGGCGATGCCGACGAAGCCCGCGCCCTGCACGAAGTCGAGCTGCATGCGGAACTGCTCGCCCATGATCGGGTTCAGCGCCATCATGCCGGCCAGCCCGCCCGAGATCATCATGGTGATGACGATGATCTTCGCCTCCTTGATGCCGGCATAGCGCGCGGCGGCGGAGCTGTGGCCCATGGTGCGCATCTCGTAGCCGAGCCGCGTGCGCCAGATCAGCACCCAGACGCCGAAGGCGGCAAGAAGCGCCAGCAGGAAGGAGATGTTGAACGGCGCCGTGCCGACGGAAAGGCCGAAGATCGACATCAGCCAGTCGAGCTTGGGCAGCTGGCCGCCGGCATCGAAGGTACGGGTTTCCAGCGACATGGAGCCGAGCGGCTTGAACACCTTGTTGAGCAGGTAGTTCATCAGGCTGGCGGCGATGAAGTTGAACATGATCGTCGTGATGACGATGTGGCTGCCGCGCCTGGCCAGCAGCCAGCCGGGAATCAGCGCCCAGAGCGCGCCGAAGAAGGCGGCGCCGAGGATGGCAATCGGGAAGACGAGATACCAGGGCAGCGTATGATCGAAGGACAGGCAGGCGAGCGCCACGCCGATGCCGCCGATATAGGCCTGCCCCTCGCCGCCGATGTTGAACAGGCCGCAATGGAAGGCGACGGCCACGGCAAGGCCGGTGAAGATGAAGGTCGTCGTATAGTAGAGCGTGAAGCCGATATATTCGCCGCGGCCGAAGGCCCCGTTGATCATGTGGTAGGCGGCTTCCAGCGGGCTTTCGCCGACGATGAGCACGACGAGGCCGGAAATCAGGAAGGCGACGGCGAGGTTGACGAGCGGGATCAGGCCGTATTCGGCCCAGCCGGGCAGTTTCGCGTGCGGGACACTCATTCCGCGGCCTCCTTCCGGCCTTCCACCCCGGCCATCAACAGGCCGAGTTCTCCTTCGGTGGCATCGGGCGTGCGTTCGCCGACGACGCGGCCGGCGAACATGACCAGGATGCGGTCGGACAGCGCGCGGATCTCGTCGAGCTCGACCGAGACGAGCAGCACCGCCTTGCCCTGGTCGCGCATCTCGATGATGCGCCTGTGAATGAACTCGATGGCGCCGACATCGACGCCGCGCGTCGGCTGGCCGATGACCAGCACGTCCGGATCGCGCTCCATCTCGCGCGCGAGCACGATCTTCTGCTGGTTGCCGCCGGAGAAATTGGCGGTCTTCAGCCGCGGGTTCGGCGGGCGGATGTCGTAGGCGGCGATCTTCTCCTCCGCATCGGCGCGAATGGCGTCGATGTCGAGCAGCATGCCCTTGCGGTATTTCGGATCGTCGTGGTAGCCGAGGATGGCGTTCTCGCTTTCCTCGAATTTCAGCACGAGGCCGACATGGTGCCGGTCCTCCGGCACATGGGCGAGGCCGCGCTTGCGCAGCTCGGCAGGATCCGCATGGCCGGTGACGTCGATGGGGCTGCCGTTCAGCAGCACCGTGCCGGATTTCGCGCGGCGGATGCCGGAGATCGCCTCCAGCAGCTCCGACTGGCCGTTGCCGGCAACGCCGGCAATGCCGACGATCTCGCCGGCGCGGATGTCGAAGGAGACGTCGTCGACCATGGTCACGCCGCGGCTGTCGCGCACGGTGAGGTTCTTCACCGAGAGCTTGACGTCGGCAGGCTTCGCCTCACCTTTTTCGACGCGCAGCAGAACGCGGCGGCCGACCATCAGCTCGGCCAGCTCCTCCACCGAGGTTTCCTTCGTCGTGCGCGTGGCCACCATCTCGCCGCGGCGCATGACGGAGACCTCGTCGGTGATCGCCATGATCTCGCGCAGCTTGTGGGTGATGAGCAGCACCGTCTTGCCCTCGGCCTTCAGCTGCTCGAGGATGCGGAAGAGGTGATCGGCTTCCGCCGGGGTGAGGACGCCCGTCGGCTCGTCGAGGATGAGGATATCGGCCCTGCGGTAGAGCGCCTTCAGGATCTCCACGCGCTGCTGAATGCCGACCGGCAGCTCCTCGATGACGGCGTCCGGATCGACCTCCAGCGCATATTCCTTTTCCAGCCGTTTCAGCTCGGCGCGCGCCTTGGTGATGCCGGCGTTGAGGATCTGGCTCTCTTCCGCGCCGAGCATGATGTTTTCCAGCACGGTGAAATTCTCCACCAGCATGAAGTGCTGGTGCACCATGCCGATGCCGGCGGCGATCGCCGCGTTCGGATCGCGGATATTGGCCTTCCGGCCGTCGACGAGGATGTCGCCATGGTCGGCCTGGTAGAAGCCGTAGAGGATCGACATGAGGGTGGATTTGCCGGCACCGTTTTCGCCGATGATACCGTGAATGGTGCCCTTGCGGACCTTCAGGTTGATGTTCCGGTTGGCGTGGACGAGGCCGAAGCTCTTGTCGATGCCCTGCAGTTCGATTGCCAATTCGCTCATGACGATCCACTCTTACGGGGATTTGAGGCCGACGGGCCTTTCGGCCGACCGGTCTTAGTCTTGTTGCTTCCGCCGCCCTTGTCCAGTCCGATTGCGGACGCCGGCCCCAGCCGCTATAGCTCCTGCCGCCCGGCATTCGACCGAGGAGGAAAGCCATGACCATGCCCGACCGCCCCGACGAGACCGAGGCCGACCGTCTCGCCCGGCTGGAGGAACACGTCGCCCACCAGGCCAACACGATCGAGGAACTCTCCGACCAGCTCGCCGAGCAATGGCGCGTGGTCGAGCAGCTACGGTCGAAGCTCGACCGGCTGACGGAACGGTTCCTCGCGCTGGAAGAGGGCTCCCTCGACGCCCCGGCCATCACCCGCCCACCGCACTACTGAAGCACGTCCAGCAGGCGCGCATCGGTTTGCGTGCGCAAAGCAATCCCGGAAGACGGAATCGGCCCGTCTGCGCGATGCAAACGGGCCGTCGCTGCCGCTTAGTAGGGGCAGGTCTCGTCCGACATGTAGTCGTGCACCTTCACCGTGCCGGCGATGATGTCGGCGCGGGCCTTGTCGACCGCGGCCTTCATTTCCGGGGTGATGAGCGGCGCGTTGTTCTCGTCCATGGCGACGTCGACGCCGTTCTCCTTGAGGCCGAGCACGTTGACGCCGGGCTGGAACGTGTCGTCCTTGGCGGTGATGAAGGCGTCGTAGACGGCGACGTCGACGCGCTTGACCATCGAGGTCAGCACCTTGCCCGGATGCAGGCCGTTCTGGTTGGAATCGACGCCGATGCCGAGCTTGCCCGCATCGACCGCCGCCTGGAGGACGCCCACGCCCGTGCCGCCGGCCGCGTGATAGACCACGTCGGAGCCCTGGTCGAACTGCGACTTGGCGATCTCGCCGCCCTTGACCGGGTCGTTCCAGGCATCCGGCGTCGTGCCCGTATAGGCTTCAAGCACGTTCATGTCGGACCCGAGCGACTTGACGCCGCCGATATAACCGCAGGCGAACTTGTGGATCAGCGGGATATCCATGCCGCCGACGAACGAGACGGTCTTCGTCTTGGATGCCATGCCGGCGAGGATGCCGGCGAGCCAGCCGCCCTCCTCTTCCTTGAAGACGACCGAACGGACGTTCGGCTTGTCGACGACCATGTCGATGATGGCGAACTTGGTGTCCGGATATTCGGCCGCGACCTTCTCGAGCTGGGCCGCCCAGGAGAAGCCGGCCATCACGATCGGGTTGTTGCCGTCGCTGGCGAAGCGCCGGAGCGCCTGTTCACGCTGGGCGTCATTGGCGATTTCGAAGTCGCGATAGTCGATGCCGGTCTCGGCCTTGAACTTCTCCGCGCCGTTATAGGCTGCCTCGTTGAACGACTTGTCGAACTTGCCGCCGAGGTCATAGATGATCGCCGGCTTGATGTCCGCGGCAAACGCGCTTGCCGACATGGCGGCCGTGGCAAGAAGGGTGAGAAGGGTTTTTTTCATTGTGCAGCCCTGTTCGCTATTGATCTTATAGGGACCTTCCGCGTGGGCGCCGAAAGGCGCGCAACGGAGCCACCGACCCGTTCCCTTGGGTCAGGCTGGCGGCATCCTTGCATGGCTCAAGGAAAAATTCACCAGAAATTTTTCAACTGGTAAAAAATAGAAGCCGCCGCGAAAGCCTTTTCGCGGCGGCGTGCATCCTTCTGAAAATCCTGCGAAATCAGCCGATGGCGCAGGAAACGCCCGTGCCCCGCAGGCCGCAATAGCCGCCCGGGTTCTTGGCGAGATATTGCTGGTGCACATCCTCGGCGAAGTAGAACGGCCCGGCCTCGGCGATCTCGGTGGTGATCCTGTCGGTGCGTCCCGCCGCCGTCAGCGCGGCCTGGTAGGCGTCGCGCACGCGGCGCGCGGTCGCAAGGTCCGCCGCGTCGTCGAGATAGATCGCCGAGCGATAGGTCGTGCCGATATCGTTGCCCTGGCGCATGCCCTGGGTCGGGTCATGCGCCTCGAAGAACGCCTTCAGCAGCGCCTCCAGGCTCACCTCGGCGGGATCGTAGACGACGCGCACGACCTCGGCATGGCCGGTCAGGCCCGTCGTCGTCTCGTGATAGGTGGGGTTGGGCGTGAAGCCGCCGGAATAGCCGGCCGCCGTCACATGGACGCCCGGGATCTTCCAGAGCAGCCGCTCGGCGCCCCAGAAGCAGCCCATGCCGAGCAGCACGGTCTTGAAACCGTCCGGATAGGGGCCTTCCAGCGGCCGGCCGTTGACGAAGTGGGTCTTGGATGTGGGGATGGGTTCGGCGCGGCCGGGCAGGGCTGCGCCGGGCGCGGGCATGACGGTCTTCTTGTTGAACATGTCGATCAGGAACATTTCTGGCCTCCTGGCCGGTTGGGCAATTCCAGCGAAGGTGCAAAGCGCCTGGCTTGGCGGCACCTGCGCGAAAAGGCGTGTTTCAGGCGGTGAAGCGGCCCGCGACGGGCGGGCGACGGTAGGCGATCACCCAGAAGAACAGCGAGACGGCGAGCAGGACGACAAAGGCCGGCTGCGAGAGCACCCACATGGCCGCCGGATCCCAGGCATAGGGATGGAGGTTGCGCATGATGCCGTCGGCGACGAGCGCGATCGTGTCCGGGCTTGCCGTGCTCCAGGCGACCGCGAGCGGCGTCAGCACCGGCTCGGAGGCTGAAACCGACTGGATCGCATCGATCGTGCCCGCCATGACGGCGACGACCAGCGCGACGAGGCTGATGGCCTTCAGGATGAACCGTATCATCGCGCACCTTCCAGATACCGCCCGCGCAAGCCCAAATCCGCTCCGCTTCATTCCTGCCTATAGATAGGGAGACTGCCGGCTTTCCGCAATCCTTCGCCCGAACCCGAACATCCTTCAAAAATCTGTCAGAAAGCGGTTGATCCCGCCGCAAACCTCGGTATATATCGCGCCGTCCCGCCGAAATGGAAACAGGAAAGCGGTCCGCGCCGGATTGACCGCCGGCAGCGAGCGGACGGACAGGTGGCCGAGTGGTTGAAGGCGCACGCCTGGAACGCGTGTATAGGGGAAACTCTATCGAGGGTTCGAATCCCTCTCTGTCCGCCATATTCCCTTCAAGGTTCTCCCCGATCTTCCCCCGAGGAAATCCGCGCCGAGGCGCATGCCTTTGCGTTCCCTGAACGCCCGCCCGGCAAGCCCCGGCGGGCATTGCCGTCCCGCGGTCAGGAAAGCCAGGCGGGCAGGCGTGGGGGGACGCGGCCGGTCAGGGCGGCTTCGATGCAGTCGGAGAGATTGCCGAAGCGGACGGTGCGGCCGGAGAGGCCCGGGCCGTAATGGGCGTATTTGCCGGAATTGGTGAGGAGCGTGCGGGTCTTCGGCGGGAAGACCGGTTCGGAGATCGAGCACCAGCAGAGGTCGGGCAGGACCTGGACGCCGCCCTCCCTCAGCCGGGCAACGGTATTCCCGGCTTCCGCCATCACGTCGCGGCCGGCGGTGACGATCACGGCGACGTCGGCGTGGCACCTGCGGCCGGCGAGGGCATCGGCGAGGGCCTCGCATTCCGAGAGCGAGGCATGCGGGCTGCCGATGGCGACGAGCTCGACCTCGGCCGGGCCTTCGTTGAACATCGTCCAGACCTCGACCATGTCGGCGCGGGTGATCGTCACGCGGTCGGCCGCGGGCAAGGCCGCGCCGTCCGCCTCCGGCGTCACGCCCTCGATGTGCAGCATGGGCGCGGCGGAGGTGGTGCCGAAGGCGGCGCAGAGGGCCTTGAGGTCGTCCCGCGTCGGCCTTGCCGCGGCAAGGCCGCGCAGGAGCGGGATGCGGTCGGGCGCGGCACGGCCGGCGAGATAGCCGATGAGCGGCCAGAAGGCATCGTCGATCCCGTCAGGCAGATCGACGTCGATGATGCGGCGCGCCTTGCGGTGCTCGTCGAGATAGACACCGGACAGCGGCGCGCGGCCGGTGAGCGCGATGCAGAGGTCGAGGAAATCGGGATGCTTCGCCGTGCGGGCGCCGAGCACGGTGTTGGCGAAGATCACGGCATTGGATTCGGCCCAGGCGATGGCCTCGCCGGTCTTCGGCGCGCTGTCCAGCAGATAGGGCGAACAGGTGAAGGTCGGACGGCAGCCCATGCGGACATAGGCATCGGCGAGGCGGGCGGCGGGATCGCCGAAGGACGGCGGCACGCCCTGCGCCTGCCAGTTGGCACGGTCGACGGAGATGGCGTTCATCGTGGTCGGCACGCAGACCTTCGCGCCCATCTCCGCCATCGTTTCCGCGAAGGTGAGGTTGGCGGGGCTGGCATAGATGCAGCCGTCGATATGGCCCTGCACGACATCGACGAGTTCGTGGGCACCCTGCTGGGCCGCCATGGCCGTGGTGATGCGCATGGCGAGCGCAACGGCGATGCCGTCGCGGCCGTCCAGCATGGCGCGGTCGTCTTCCGTCAGATCGAGCGCGGCGATGGCGGGCGGGGCGACGGGGATCGTGAGGCCGTCAGCCTCGATGGCGGTTTCGCCGATCCGGGCGCTCCGGGCGCGACAGAGGGCATCGAAGGCCGCCTGCGACAGGCGCAGGACCGGCAGGGATTTTCCGAACATCTCGGCGGCGATCAGGGCGCCGAGGGTCAGGACGTCCTCCGCCTCGCTGAAGACGAGGGCGGCGGGGGCGCGGCCAGTGAGGGCAAGGTCGAGCAGGACGCCGGAGCCGGTGCAGGAGCCGCGGCTCGACGGCATCATCAGGATGCCGCCGGTGATCGTGACGCCATGCAGCGGGTGGTGCACGTCGATGACCCGGCCGGTGGCGGGATCGACGCCGCCCCAGAAGCTCAGCGCCTCGCCCGTCGCGATGACCGGGCCGGCGGCGGTGCCGGAAAGGATGCTGCGGGCGGAGAGGTCGGCCATGGGACGGGTCCTGTGCTGCTGGGGTGGTTCCATCAAGGATAGGCGGCGCGCGCTTGCCGGAAACGCGCGAAAACCAGGGTATCGGCATATCCGCGATCCCGAGGGACGCTGGCACGGCCTGGCGCAGGGCCGGTGCCATCCGGCGCGCCGGACTGTTCCAGGATAGTGTTTTCCCGCGCCGAAGCGATACCGCTCCGGCGCAGTCGCCTAGAAACGCTGCGGCGAGAAGGGCGCGATGTCGATCGCCGTCGGCCGGCCGGTCACGAGGTCGGCGACGAGCCGCGCCGTGCCGGCGGACTGGGTGAGGCCGAGATGGCCGTGGCCGAAGGCGTAGACGACATCGGGCGTCGCGCGGGCGCGGCCGATGGCGGGCAGGCTGTCGGGCAGCGAGGGGCGGAACCCCATCCACTGCACGCCGCCCGCCGGCTTCAGGCCGGGCAGGAAGGCTTTCGCCTTTTCCAGCATGGCCTCGGATCTGCGGAAATTCGGCGGCAGCTTCAGTCCGCCGAGTTCCACCGCGCCGCCGACGCGGATGCCGGTCGACAGCCGGGTCACGACGAAGCCGTGGCCGCCGAAGGTGACCTGCGTCCTCAGGTCGAAGGCGTCCGACGGCAAGGTCGTGTTGTAGCCGCGCTCGGTCTCGAGCGGGATACTCTCGCCGAGCGTGCGGGCGACCTGGTGCGAGAAGGCGCCGGCCGCGAGCACGACCTTTTCCACGCGCCGCGTCCCGCCATCCGCCGTCGTGATCTCGACGCCGCCTTCGACGGGCCTGAGGCCCAAGACCTCGGCACGCTCGATCCTGCCGCCCTTCGCGCGAAAATGATCGGCGAGCGCCAGCGTGTAGAGTTTCGGGTCCGCGATGGAATACCAGCCGGGCGTGAAGGTGCCGTGCGTGAAGCGCGGGGCGAGGCCGGGCTGGATCGCGGCCATTTCGGCGGCGTCCATGTGGCGGAATTCGATGCCGTGCGCTTCGCGGGCCTTCCAGCCCGGCAGCGCGGCGTTCAGCTCGGCCTGGCTTTCATAGACCTGGAGATTGCCCTCCTTGCGCAGCATGGCAAGCGTGCCGGTCGCGCCGAGGAAGGGCTCCAGCTCGGCCCTGGAAAGGTCCATCAGCGCGGTCTGCGCGGCGGTGGAATGGGCGACGCGGCGTGCCGAGCAGGCGCGCCAGAAGCGGAACATCCAGGGCGCGATCTGCAGCGCGTAGGACGGCGGCACGGAAAGCGGCCCGAGCGGGTCGAGCAGCCATTTCGGCGCCTTCCTGAGGATGCCGGGCGAGGCGAGCGGCAGGATGTCGGTGAAGGCGAAGGCGCCGGCATTGCCGGCGGAAGCGCCGGCGGCGGGGGCTTCGCGTTCGAGCACCGTGACGGCGAGGCCGCGGGCCTGGGCGGCAATGGCCGCGGAAAGGCCGACCACGCCGGCGCCGATGACGACGACGCCGGGTTCGATTCCAGTCTTCATCATCGCCTCAGTGCGTCGCAGCGAGGAAGGTTTTCAGGTCGGCATCCTTCGGCGCGCCGAACAGCGCTTCCGGCGGGGCGATCTCGGCCATAACGCCCTTGTGGAAGAAGGCGACGCGGTCGGAGACCTCGCGGGCGAACTTCATTTCGTGCGTGACGCAGATCATCGTCATGCCCTCGGAGGCGAGCATGCGTAGCGTGTCGAGCACTTCGCCGACGAGCTGCGGATCGAGCGCCGAGGTCACCTCGTCGAACAGCATGTAGGCCGGCGACATGGCAAGCGCCCGGGCGATCGCCATGCGCTGCTGCTGGCCGCCGGACATGCGGCTCGGATAGACCTTCAGCTTGTCGCCGAGGCCGACATGGGTGAGCTGCTTGACGGCCATCGCCTCGGCCTCGGCCTTCGACTGGCCCAGAACCTTGACGGGCGCCAGCATGACGTTTTCGAGCACGGTCAGGTGCGGGAAGGCGTTGAACTGCTGGAAGACGATGCCGAGCTTGCGGCGCAGCTTGTTGAGGTCCGTGCCCTTGGCATGCACGTCGGTGCCGTCGACGACGATGCGGCCGCTGTCGATGGTCTCCAGCCCGTTGATGCAGGTGAGCAGCGTCGACTTGCCCGAGCCCGAGCCGCCGATGATGGTCAGCACCTCGCCCTTCTCCACGGTGAGGTTGATTCCCTTCAGGACTTCGAGCTGGCCGAAGGATTTGCGGACGTTTTCGATCTCAATCATTGGACCACCGTCTTTCGAGATAACCGCCGAGCCGGGCGATGGGGAAGCTGATGATGAAGTAGATGGCGCCGCAGATGAGCAGGATGAACAGCGGCTCCTGCAGGCGCGTCACGAGGATCTGCGAGGCGCGCAAGAGCTCGATGAGGCCGAGCCAGAGCACGAGGGCCGAATCCTTCATGACGCCGAGCGTCAGGCCGATCCAGGCGGGCAGCGAGACACGGGTGGCGAGCGGGGCCACGATGTAGCGCATGTCCTGCCACCAGGTCATGCCCAGCGAGCGGGCCGCGCGGCGCGTGGTGGCCGGCACGGAGGAGATGCCGCCGCGCACGATCTCGGTGCAATAGGCCGCCGTATAGAGCGACAGCACCACGCAGGAGGTGGTGAACGGCGCCCAGCCGAGCTTCATGATCGACTGCATCGCATTGCCGAGCACGAGCTGGATGAGCAGCGGCACGGAGCGGAAGATGTCGAGCAGGAAGGTGAGCGGCATCGACCAGTAGGGGCCGACCTGGTTGCGGATGACGCCGAAGAGGACGCCGAGCACGGTGCCCGCGAGGACGGAGACGGCGGTGACGGCGAGCGTCATGGCCGCGCCCTTGGCGAGGAAGCCGAGATCGGCAAGGGTGAGAGCGGTATCGAACATGGCTTACCCCCTCAGTAGCGGAACATGCGCGCGGCGGCGAGGCGCGCCGCCAGCGTCACGGCCTTGGCGATCAGGTAGTAGATGACCGCCGCGATCGCGAAGAATTCGAAGGTGCGGAACGAGCGGGCGTTCAGCTCCTGGGTGATGCCGGCAAGGTCGGTGTTCATGCCGACGGTGACGCCGAGCGACGTCATCAGGATCGCCCAGACCATCTGGTTGGTGGCGGGCAGGAAGGCGACGCGCAGCATCTGCGGCATGACGATGTAACGGAAGGCCTGCAGCGAGGTCATGCCGAGGGAGCGGCCGGCGCGGGTCTGCGTCTCGGGGATCGCCTTCAGCGCGCCGCGGAAGTTCTCCGCGAGATAGCCGGCATTGTTGAAGGCGATGCCGACGAGCAGCGCCGCATAGGGGCTGAGATGGATGCCGAAACTGCCGAGGCCGAAATGGGCCATGTAGATCTGGAAGAGGGCCGGCGTGTTGCGCGCGATCTCGACCCAGGCGGTGGCGAAGCCGCCGAGGATGCGGTTGCCGGACAGCCGGAAGAGCGTCAGCGCCAGGGCGACGGCAAGGCCGATGGCCATGGAGAGCAGCGCGATTTGCAGCGTGACCAGCGCGCCGTCCAGCATCTGGGGCAACGCCTTCAGCGCCTGGTTCCAATGGAAAGTGTAACTGAACATTGCCGTCTCACCCTTCGGAAACGATGGACGGCGCGGGACATCCCGCGCCGCCTTGGAAACGGCTCTTAGCGGTAGACGCCGCCGACCGAGAGGTCCGGCACGTCGCCGCCGACCCACTTCTCGTAGAGTTCCTTGTAGCGGCCGGTGCGAACCTGCTGGTTGACGAAGAGGTTCAGGTAGTTGATCAGGCCGTATTCTTCGCGGTTGGTGAAAAGCGCGACATAGTCGATGTCATAGGGCGCCTTGCCGACGACGGAGATGCCGGCGAACTTGCCGCTCTTGACGTTGGACTGGGCAACCGTCGAGGTGGAGACCGTCGCGTCGATCTGGCCCTGGCTCAGCGCGAGGAAGACGTCGGCCTGGGTCTGGTACGGACGGAACTCGCCAGTGCCCCATTCCTTGACCGAGTTTTCGAGCGCGATGGCCTCGAACGTGCCGGCGGTGGCGCCGACCGTCTTGCCCTTCATGTCCTCGAAGGACTTGATGCCCGACTTGTCGTTGGCCGTGACAGCCATCTCGAAGGCGAAGTAGGGGATCGACATGCCGACGGTCTTGGCACGCTCCAGCGTGTCGGAGGTCGAGGCGACGCCGACATCGACGCGGCCGGACATCAGCGCCGGGATGCGCTCCGGGAAAGGCGTTTCGACGATCTCGGCGGTGACGCCGAGGGCCTTGGCTAGATCGTTGCAGTAGTCGACGTCGAAACCGATCGGGTTGTTGTTCTCGTCGCGCGCACCCATCGGGGGGAAGTCGAGAACGACGGCGCAGCGCAGCGTGCCGGACGAGATGATGTCGTCCAGCTTGTCGGCCTTGGCCGGGCTGGTCAGAGCGGTGGCGGCCACGAGGCCGAAGGCGAGGACCGAGGTCTTCTTCATAAACTCTCTCCCTGGATTGGTCTGTCGATTCACGCGGCGGAGGTCCGTCCTGCGCCGAAACTGTAAACCGCCTCTAAAATACAACTAATATACAAAAAGTATATACCCAGAAGGAGAAAATGTGTAGGCCGGGCCTCCTTACGGGAAGCCCGGCCGACAGGAGCGCTAGAACATTGAATCAGTTCAGGAAATCTTCGGGCAGCAGACCTTCCGGCATGTTCTGGTAGGAGACCGGGCGCAGGAAGCGGCGGATCGACATGGTGCCGACACTGGTGGCGCCGAAGTTCGTGGAGGCCGGATAGGGGCCGCCATGCACCATGGAATCCACCACCTCGACGCCCGTCGGGAAGCCATTGACGAGCACGCGGCCGGCCTTGCGCTCGAGGACCGGGCGCAGGCGCCTGGCATCGGCAAGGTCGCCTTCATCCATGTGGATGGTCGCCGTCAACTGGCCTTCGAAATTGCGGGCGAGCCTCTCCATCTCGTCGACCGAAGAGACACGCACGACAAGGCCGAGCGGGCCGAAGACCTCTTCCGAAAGCGCGTGGTCGGCGAGGAACTGTTCGCCGGAGATCTCGAAGAGGTTCGGCAGAGCGTTGCGGCCGGTGGACTCCGTCGTCAGCAGCGGCTTGACGGTGTTGCGGCTTTCAAAGCGCGCCTGGCCGTCCTGGTAGGCCTTGGCAATGCCGTCGGTCAGCATGGTCTGCGGGCCGACCTTGCCGAGCGCTTCCACGGCGGCGGCGGTGAAACGGTCGGCATCCGCGCCGTCCTCAACGATGGCGATGCCCGGATTGGTGCAGAACTGGCCGGCGCCCATGGTGAGCGAGCCCGCCCAGCCCTGGCCGAGGCCTTCCGCGCGGGCCTTCATGGCCTGCGGCAGCAGGAACATCGGGTTGACCGAGCCGAGCTCGCCGAAGAACGGGATCGGCTCCGGACGGGCGGCGCACAGGTTGAAGAGGGCGCGGCCGCCGGCGAGCGAGCCGGTGAAGCCGACGGCCTTGATCAGCGGATGCTGCACCAGCGCCTCGCCGACCTGGCGGTTGCCGCCCTGGATGAGCGAGAAGACGCCCGGATGGACGCCGGCCTTCCTGATGGCGGCCTCGATGGCCTCGGCGATGATCTCGCCCGTGCCCGGATGGGCCGAGTGCCCCTTGACGACGACGGGGCAACCGGCGGCAAGCGCGGCCGCCGTGTCGCCGCCGGCCGTGGAGAAGGCGAGCGGGAAGTTGGAGGCGCCGAAGACGGCGACCGGGCCGAGCGGCCGCTGGATCAGGCGGATTTCCGGGCGCGGCAGCGGCTGGCGCTCCGGCAGGGCGGCGTCGAAGCGGCGGTCGAGATAGTCGCCCTTCTCGATATGATCGGCGAAGAGGCGGAGCTGGCCGGTGGTGCGGCCGCGCTCGCCCTGAAGGCGCGCGACCGGCAGGCCGGTCTCCTGCGTGCCGATCTCGGTGATCGCTTCTGCCCGGGCCTCGATCTCGTCGGCGATGGCGCGCAGGAACGCGGCGCGTGTCGCGCGGGAGGAATAGCCGTAGCTGAGGAAGGCGTCTTCGGCGGCTTGCGCGGCCTTGTTCACCAGCTCCACCGTGCCGACGGCAAAGCCGTGCGCCGGGCCATGGGCGGGCGAGGAGGTGAAGGTGCCGTTTCCGTCAAGCCATTCGCCTGCGACGAGATGTTTACCGTTGGGAGTGAAAGCCATTAGACGTACCTTTCTCACGGGAAGAGGGATTCGCCCCTGACATAGACTCTTGCAGGGCGAATTGCACTTGTCGAAATCTTGTATACTCTATGTATGCAAATGTTCAATCGCCAACCTGCCCCGGTCGGCAAAAGCGGAAGAGACCAAGATGACGCAGACCTCCACCCTGACGATTGCCGCCCTTCATGAACGGGTGGAAGCGATCTTCCGCAAGGCCGGGCTCAATGCCGTGCAGGCCAGCGCGCTTGCCCGCGTCATCGTCGCCGGGGAGCGCGACGCCTGCAAGTCGCACGGCATCTACCGGATCGAGGGTGCGCTGCGCACAGTAAAGGCCGGAAAGGTCAAGCCGGACGCCGTGCCGGTGCTGGATGCCAACGAGGGCTCGGCCATCGTCAAGGTCAATGCCGGCGGCGGCTTTGCCAACCCGGCCTTCGAACTCGGCGTGCCGGTTCTTGCCGCGCGCGCCCGCTCGCTCGGCCTTGCCGCGCTCGTCATCAACGACTGCACGCATTTCTCCGCCCTCTGGCCGGAGGTGGAGGCCGTGACAAATGAAGGCCTTGCCGGCCTCGTCATGTGCCCGAGCTACGCCACCGTCGCGCCCACCGGCGGCAACAGGCCGCTGCTCGGCACCAATCCCTTCGCCTTCGGCTGGCCGCGCAAGGGCGATGCGCCCTATGTCTTCGACTTCGCCACCTCGGTCGCCGCCCGCGGCGAGATCGAACTGCACCGCCGCGCCGGCAAACAACTGCCCGAGGGCTGGGCGATCGACGCCGAGGGCAACCCGACCACCGATCCGGAAGCCGCGCTCGCCGGCGCCATGCTGCCCTTCGGCGGCCACAAGGGCTCGGCCATCGGCACGATGATCGAACTGCTCGCCGGCATCATGATCGGCGACCTGACGAGCCCGGAAGTGCTGGACTATCTCGGCACCACGACGCTTGCGCCCTTCCATGGCGAGCTGATCATCGCCATGTCGCCGGAGGCCTTCTCCGCCGGTCGGCCCGGCGATCCCTTCGCCCGCGCCGAAGTGCTGTTCGAGGCCATCGTCGGCCAGGGCGCCCGCCTGCCCTCGCAGCGCCGCTTCGTGGCACGCAGGAAATCCGAGGCGGACGGTGTCACGCTCACCGCCGCCGAGATCGAGCAGCTCGACCGCCTGCTGGAAAAGGGGCTGGATGCGATCGGCTGATCGCGTCGCTCTTTTCATTAGCCGGCGAATGAGTCGCGAGCATCCCCACGAGCGTCATCCTCGGGCTTGACCCGAGGATCCAACCCTCGGTACGCCTCGCTTGTCGCATGGATGCTCGGGTCAAGCCCGAGCATGACGGAGGAGGGAGGGCCCTTGGCATGAAATGCCGCAGGGGCGTATCGCTCGCCGCAGCCAGACACACACGATCGCCGCCAAAACAAAAGGCCCTCCTTGCGGAGGGCCTTTCCTGTTGCCAGAAGGCGTCAAACCCTATGCCTTGTAGGTCTGCACGGCGCCCGGCAGCTTGCTCCATTCGGCATACCAGGTGTCGAACAGCTTCAGCTGGGTCTCGACATAGCCGCGCTGGCTGTCGGAGAGCGCGTCGGTCTCGTTGAAGTGCAGCGTGTATTCCTTGTCGCCCTTCAGCACCATCATGTGCTTGAAGTAGAGGACGAGATCCGGGCCTTCGTCGAAGGAGGAGAGCACGGCGAGCGCCGATTCCAGCTCCAGCGCGCGGGCGCGGGCGTCCGGGTCGCCCTTGGCAGCGGCCTGGGCGAGGTTGCACATGTGGAGGACTTCCTTGGGCAGCACGCAGCCGATGCCGGTGATCGCGCCGACGGCGCCGCAATCGACGAAGCCGGTGAAGACGCAGGTATCGACGCCGATCATCAGCGAGACGTCATCGTCGCGGCTGGTGATGTTCTCGGCCGCATAGCGCATGTCGGCCGCGCCGCCGAACTCCTTGAAGCCGACGAGGTTCTTGTGGTCCTCGCGCAGCGCGAAGAACAGGTCGGCCCGGGTGGCGAAGCCGTAATAGGGGCTGTTGTAGATGACGGCCGGCAGGTCCGGAGCGGCCGAGAGGATCGCCTTGAAATGGTTCTTCTGGGCGGCGACGACGGAGCCGCGGGAGAGCACGCGCGGGATGACCATGAGGCCCTGCGCGCCGACCTTCTGGGCATGCGCGGCATGGGCGACGGCCGAGGCGGTGTTGACGGCGCCGGTGCCGACGATGACCGGGATGCCCGCCTTGACGAGGCGCTCGACGCCTTCCATGCGCTGTTCGTCGGTCAAGAGCGGCCAGTCACCCATCGAGCCGCAATAGACGACGGCCGACATGCCCTTTTCGATGAGTTCCCTGCCCTTGCGCACCAGCTGGTCGAAATCCGGCGTGCGGTCGTCCTTGCAGGGGGTCATCAGGGCGGGAATGACACCGGAAAAAATCTTGGCCTTCATGTCGGTCTCCTTTGGCGGTTCGGCGGATGGGCGGCCGGCACGATGCACGAGGCCTCCCCCTCTCTGATGATGGGTATAGCACCTTGTATTTTATTTGTCGACAAGAAAAATACAAACTCCGTCAGAGCGTGATGTCGAGCCTGTCGTTGCGGCTGAACAGCTTCTGTACCTGGGCGACGATCGCCTCGGCATGGGCCTTGCCGAGCCGGTCCGCCTCCTCGATGTCGCGCGCTGCGATGGCGGCGATGATCGCGGCATGCTCGTCCACGAAGCGCTGGGGGAACTGTTCGTCGTAGGACTGGTAGTAGAGCTGCAGGATGCGCCGTCCCTCGTCGAGCAGCCGGCGGAACAGGCTGGTGAAATAGGGATTGCGCCCGGCCTCGGCGATGGCGGCATGGAAGGCGGCATTGGTGGCGATCATCTTCAGGGGGTCGCGCGCCGCAAGTGCCGCCGCATAGTCCTCGTGGAAGCCTCTGATGACGGCGAGGTCCTCCGGGCGGTGCGCCTGCGCCGCAAGCCGCGTCGTCACGCGGTACATCAGCACCAGCGCGTCGAAGAAGGTGTGCAGGTTGAGGAAGTCGATGTTCGAGACCATGGTCGAGCGGTTCGGCAGGGTCTCGATCAGCCCCTCGCCGGCCAGCCGCACAAGGGCCTCGCGGATCGGCGTGCGCGACATCTTGAACCGCTCGGCAAGCTGCACCTCGTCGATCGGGCTGCCGGGGGCGAGCTTCAGGTCGAGGATCTCGTCGCGCAGCAGGTCATAGACCATCTTCACGCCGGAGCCACGCTTGCGTTCGGGCAGGGAACTGGAATCGGTATCGGTCATCGAAAATCCTCTTGTCGACAAAAGAAATACAATTGTCCGGCAGCGCTATCAATCGTTTAAAGTGGGCATTTTGACGAAACTGTCGTCAAGTCTCCGGGGGCCGGGATTTCGGGAAATCCGGCACCTGCCGCGCACAAAGATGAAAAAACGCGTATGAAAGCCCCGCCCGGCGAGACGCCGTGGCGCCGGCAGGCCCCTCTTTTGTCCTGAAGGGCGGTTCCGTTCCGCGCTGGTCGTTCGCGCCGGCGCTACGCCTCGTCCTGCCGCGGCGGATAGAGATGCGTTTCCCCGCGGAAATCGAGAAGGCGGAAACAGCCGTCGTCCGCCTCTTCGACCGCCGCCGAATCCGCCCGCACCTTGCCGTGCCCGCCGGGGATGTCGAGGATATAGGCCGGCTGGCACAGGCCGGAGACGCGGCCGCGCAGGCTTTCGACCAGCGCCCTGCCCTCGGCGAGCGTCAGGCGGAAATGCGCGGTGCCGGGCGCCAGGTCGGGATGGTGCAGGTAATAGGGCTTGACCCGGTTCTCGACGAAGGTGCGCATCAGGTCGGCCAGCACCGCCGCATCGTCGTTGACGCCCTTCAGGAGCACCGTCTGGCTGATCATCACCAGGCCGGCATCGACGATGCGGGCGATGGCGGCGCGGGCCTCGGCCGTGAATTCGCGCGGATGGTTGGCATGCAGCGCCACATAGGTCGTCTTGCCGGAGGCCTTCAGCGCCGCGATCAGCGCGGCATCCACCCGCGCCGGATCGACGACGGGCACCCGGCTGTGGAACCGCACGATCTTCACGTGAGGAATGGCAGCAAGCCGTTCCAGAATGGCCTGCAGCCGGCGCGGCGAGAGCACGAGCGGATCGCCGCCCGTCAGGATCACCTCCCAGATCGCCGGCCGGGCCGCGATATAGGCGATCGCCGCATCGAGCGCCTGGGCGGACAGGGTGCCGAGCCCTTCCGGCCCGACCATCTCGCGGCGGAAGCAGAAGCGGCAATAGACCGGGCAGACATGCACGGCCTTCAGGAGGACGCGATCGGGATACCGGTGCACGATGCCCTCGACGGGGCTGTGCGCGAGGTCGCCGATCGGGTCGGCGCGCTCCTCCGGCAGGGTCACGAGTTCTGCGGCATCGGGCACGAACTGGCGGGCGACCGGATCGTTCGGATCGGCCGGATCGATCAGCGCGACGAGCGACGGCGTGACGGCGACGGCATAGCGCGCGGCGACCGCCGCCGCGCCCGCCCGCCGCGCCTCGGGAACGAGGCCGGCCTCGACCAGCTCCGCCACCGTCGTCAGGCTGCGCGCCGCCGTCATGGCGCGGTCTCCGCCACCGGCGCCCAGATCACCTGGTCGATGCGCGCGGCGCCCGTCGCCAGCATGACCAGCCGGTCGAAGCCGAGCGCGATGCCGCTGGCCTCGGGCATATGGGCGAGCGCGGCGAGGAAATCCTCGTCGAGCGGATAGGTCTCGTCGTAGACGCGGGCCTTTTCCGCCATTTCCAGCTCGAAGCGCCGGCGCTGCTCGCCCGCATCGGTCAATTCGCCGAAGGCATTGGCCAGCTCCACCCCGCAGGCATAGAGCTCGAAGCGCTCGGCGACGCGCCCGTCATGCGCGGCGGGCCGCGCGAGCGCTGCCTCCGCCGTGGGGTATTCGCAAAGGATGGTGGCGCGGCCGAAACCGAGCTGCGGCTCCACCTTTTCCACCAGCACGCGGCTGAAGAGGTCGGTCCAGGTGTCGTCTTCCGCCACGCGCAGGCCGGCTGCCTGCAGGAAAGCGGCCAGGCGCGCGCGGTCCGTCGCGCCGTCGGGATCGATCGAGGCGAGGAGGTCGATGCCGGCATGGCGCCGGAAGGCTTCCGCCACCGTCAGCCGCTCGGGCGGCAAGGCCGGATCGCAGGTCGCGCCGCGATAGGTAAGCATCGCGGCCCCCGCCACCCTGGCGGCCAGCGCGAGGATTTCGGCGCAATCCTCCATCAGCACGTCATAGGCCTCGCCCGCGCGATACCATTCCAGCATGGTGAACTCGGGATGGTGCAGCGGCCCGCGCTCGCGGTTGCGGTAGACATGGGCGAAGCAGGCGATGCGCCTTTCCCCCGCCGTCAGCAGCTTCTTGCAGGCGAATTCCGGCGAGGTGTGCAGGTAGAGCGGCGTCCTTGCGCCGGAATGGCCGATCGCGGCGGTCTCGAAGGCGTGCAGATGCGCCTCGTTGCCGGGCGAGACCTGCAGCGTCGCCGTGTCGACCTCGATGAAATCGCGCGCCGCGAACCAGCCGCGCAGCGCCGCCTGGATACGGTTTCGCGCAAGAAGGAACGGCCGGCGATCGGCATGGACATCGGGCGTCCACCAGGGCGAGGGCTTCAGGCTCATGGCGTTCCTGTGACAGGTTTCTTCGCGCTTGCCGGCGGACAGACTGGTCTTTTGCCGGAATATAGGGTAGTTGCGGCCCCGAAAACACATTTTCGGCACCCGGGGAAGGCGTCTCAAGGCGGTCCTCTACGCCGTGATCCATCCAGTTACAAGGAAGACTTATGGTAAAGATCATCGCCTCTTCCGTCCGCAAGGGCAATGTCCTCGAGGTCGAAGGCAAGCTCTATGTCGTGCTGACGGCGCAGAACTTCCACCCGGGCAAGGGCACGCCGGTCACCCAGATCGACATGCGCCGCATCTCCGACGGCGTGAAGGTTTCCGAACGCTACCGCACGACCGAACAGGTCGAGCGCGCCTTCGTCGAGGACCGCGAGCACAACTTCCTCTACGAGGATGGTGACGGCTACCACTTCATGAACCCGGAGACCTACGACCAGCTGACCATGTCCCACGAGGACATCGGCGACCTGAAGGCCTACCTCCAGGAAGGCATGACGGTCATCCTGTCGGTGCATGAAGGCGTCGCCATCGCCATCGACCTGCCGCGCCACGTCACGCTGGAGATCGTCGAGACCGAACCGGTCGTCAAGGGCCAGACGGCCTCGTCCTCCTACAAGCCGGCGATCCTGTCGAACGGCGTGCGCACGCTGGTGCCGCCGCACATCACCGCCGGCACGCGCGTCGTGATCGCGACGGAAGACGGTTCCTACGTGGAACGCGCCAAGGACTGAGCCTTTTGATTGGCGCATAATTCCTTTCTCTCGATCATGCCGATCGAAAGGGTTATGCGCCGCATCATAGGAAGCCGCCCGCCGGAAACGGCCGGGCGGCTTTTTTTCTTCCAACTTGCGGAAAATCCGTTAAGACCAACCTCCGGCTCTTACCCAACCGAGACGGGAACCCCGCATGACCAAATTCGACGTGCTGACGGTCGGCAACGCCATCGTCGACATCATCGCGCGCTGCGACGAGAACTTCATCACGGACAACGGCATCATCAAGGGCGCGATGAACCTCATCGATGCCGAGCGGGCGGAACTGCTCTATTCCCGCATGGGCCCCGCGCTCGAAGCCTCCGGCGGCAGCGCCGGCAACACCGCCTCGGGCGTCGCCAGCTTCGGCGGCAGGGCCGCCTATTTCGGCAAGGTGGCGAACGACCAGCTCGGCGAGATCTTCATCCACGACATCCGCGCCCAGGGCGTGCATTTCGAGACGATGCCGCTGGCCGGCCCGCCGCCGACCGCCCGCTCGATGATCTTCGTCACGCCCGATGGCGAGCGCTCGATGAACACCTATCTCGGCGCCTGCGTGGAGCTCGGGCCGGAAGACGTGGAGGAAAGCGTCGTCGCCGAGGCCAAGGTCACCTATTTCGAAGGCTATCTCTGGGATCCGCCGCGCGCCAAGGACGCGATCCGCGACTGCGCCCGCATCGCCCATGCGAACGGCCGGGAAATGTCGATGACGCTGTCGGACAGCTTCTGCGTGCACCGCTACCGCGACGAGTTCCTCGACCTCATGCGCTCCGGCACGATCGACATCGTCTTCGCCAACAAGGCGGAAGCCCTGGCGCTCTACGAGACAGAGGATTTCGAGGAGGCGCTGACGCGCATCGCTAAGGATTGCCGGCTGGCGGTGGTGACGATGAGCGAGGAAGGCTCGGTCATCCTGACCGGCGGCGAACGCACCAGGGTGGAGGCGATCAGCATTCCGAGCGTCGTCGACACGACGGGCGCGGGCGATCTCTATGCCGCCGGCTTCCTCTACGGTTATACGACCGGGCGGTCGCTGGCCGATTGCGGCCGGCTCGGCAGCCTTGCCGCCGGCCTCGTCATCCAGCACGTCGGCCCCCGTCCGCTGCTCTCGCTGGCGGAAGAGGCCAGGAAGGCCGGCCTTACTTGAAGGCCTCGCCCGGATAGGCGCCCCAGATCTCGTTCTGCGAGACCCATCCGGCCGTGCCGTCCGCTTCGGCGCGGCACCAGTCGCCGTTGCATTCGCCGACCTTGATGACGACGCCGGGCTGGATCTTCGCGATGACCGTCGAGTTCGGCATCGCCTCGCGGCGCATGTTGACGAAGATGCCCTCGCCCTTGCCGCGCATCCACGGCGCGGTGACGGCGGTGCGCTCGCCGGAGAGCAGCGCCTGGTTGACCCAGCCCTCCGTGCCATCCGCATCGCGGATGCGGCGCCAGTTATCGTATTCCTGGATGATTTCCACCGGCACGCCGGATTTGAGATAGCGCCAGGCGACGGCATAATCGACGCTGGGGCCGACGCGCAGGTTGACGCTTTTCGCCTTGAGGCTGACGAAGCGGGGCAGCGGCAGGCCGCTCGGCCCCTTGGCCGCCTGGGCATGGGCGAACTGGACGCCGGCAACGGAGACGAGGAGGCCCACAAGGGCGGCAAGGCTGAGACGCAGGACAAGGTGACGCATGGACGATCCGCACAAACTGGAGGAGGCATTACGCTGCCGAACCGGCGCAAAGTGGCAAATCGCAGGAACGCCGAAGAGGGCGGATTGTCTTCGCGACCGGGTCTGGTAGAAAATGCCCCTGATGAAGCAATCCTTGCCCAACTTGGTTAAGGACCCGTCAACAGGACGCCGGAACAGCCCATGACCCAGAAGAAAAAACCGAAGGTCTACATCACCCGCCGCCTGCCCGAGGTCGTGGAGACCCGGATGCGCGAGCTGTTCGACGCGGAACTCAACATCGACGACACGCCGCGCAGCCAGCCCGAACTCGTCGCCGCCGTCAAATCGGCCGACGTGCTCGTGCCGACGCTGACGGACCGGATCGACGCCGCGCTCATCGAGCAGGCCGGCCCGCAACTCAAGTTGATCGCCTGCTTCTCCAACGGCGTCGACAATGTCGACGTGGAGGCGGCGGCACGGCGCGGCATCACCGTCACCAACACGCCGAACGTTCTCACCGAAGACACGGCCGACATGACGATGGCGCTGATCCTCGCCGCCCCCCGCCGGCTGGCGGAAGGGGCGCGCATCCTGACGGACCGCAAGGGCGAATGGGCCGGTTGGTCGCCGACCTGGATGCTCGGCCGGCGCATCTGGGGCAAGCGCCTCGGCATCGTCGGCATGGGCCGCATCGGCACCGCCGTCGCTCGCCGCGCCAAGGCCTTCGGCCTCTCCATCCACTACCACAACCGCCACCGCGTGCGCCCGGACACGGAGGACGCGCTGGAGGCGACCTATTGGGACAGCCTCGACCAGATGCTGGCGCGCGTCGACATCGTCTCGGTCAACTGCCCCTCGACACCGGCGACCTATCACCTACTGTCGGCCCGCCGGCTCGAGCTGATGCAGCCGACGAGCTATATCGTCAACACGGCGCGCGGCGGCATCATCGACGAGACGGCGCTGATCAAGTGCCTGCGCGAAGGCAAGATCGCCGGCGCCGGCCTCGACGTCTTCGAGAACGAGCCTTCGGTCAATCCCAAGCTCCTGAAGCTGGCTAGCGAGGGCAAGGTCGTGCTCCTGCCGCATATGAGCTCGGCGACGCTCGAAAGCCGTGTCGACATGGGCGAGAAGGTCGTCATCAACATCCGCACCTTCTTCGACGGCCACCGCCCGCCGGACCGCGTGCTGCCGAGCCGGGTCTAGAGCAATTCCAGCAAAAGTGCGTAGCGGTTTTGCGTCCGGAATTGCGTAAAAACAAACAGATAGAGCATTTCCGCGTTTCGCATTCCGGACGCAAGACCGCTTCGTCGCTGCTGCCCCCTTCTCCCCCGCGGGGAGAAGGGGCAAGTGGAGGGCTATTTCTCCTACACGGAGGGTTTACGCCTTCCGCCGCTTGTACTTCAGCGTCTCGAACCGCGCCGCCAACCCGTCGTAAAGCAGCAGCCGCCCGACCAGCGGGTCGCCGGCGCCCGTGACGAGCTTGATCACCTCCATCGCCATCAGCGTGCCGACGACGCCCGTCAGCGCGCCGACGATGCCGGCTTCGGCGCAAGCCGGCACGACGCCGGGGGGCGGTGCCGTGGGGAAGAGGTCGCGGTAGCCGGGATGAAGCGTGCCGTCCGGCCCGGCCTCATAGGGTTTCAGCACGGTCAGCGAACCGTCGAAGCGGCCGACGGCGCCGGTGACGAGCGGAATGCGCGCGGCCTCCGCCGCATCGGCGGAGGCATAGCGCGTATCGAAATTGTCCGAACCGTCGACGAGGAGATCGTAGCCGGCAAGGAGGCGCGCGGCGGTGCCGGCCGTCAGCCGTTCGGCGATGCCGGTGAAGGCGACATGCGGGTTGAGGCGGGCGACGGCGGCCTCGGCGCTCGCGATCTTCGGCGTGCCGAGGCCGGCCGTATCGTGGATCACCTGGCGCTGGAGATTGGAGAGGGAAACCGTGTCATCGTCGAGGACGCCGATATGGCCGATGCCGGCGGCGGCGAGATACTGGATGACCGGCGCGCCGAGGCCGCCGGCGCCGACGACCAGCACATGCGCCTGCTTCAGCTTCTGCTGGCCCGCGCCGCCGATCTCGGCGAGCACGATATGCCGGCGGTAGCGGTCGATCTCTTCGGGGCTGAGCGGATCGGTCATGGCACGATGCCTCCATGCGAGACGGTGAGGAACTGCGCGCGATCGCCGAGCGCATCGAACATCGACCGGTCGGTGCCGGTCATGAAGGCCTGGCCGCCGAGCGCATCGACCCGGTCGAACAGCGCGGCCCGGCGGCCTGCGTCGAGATGGGCGGCGATCTCGTCGAGCAGCAGCACCGGCGCATGGCCGGTCATGCCCCCGACGAGGCCGGCATGGGCGAGGATGAGGCCGACGAGCAGCGCCTTCTGCTCGCCCGTCGAGCAGCGCTCGGCCTCCATGTCCTTCTCGCGGTGGCGGATCAAGAGGTCGGCGCGGTGCGGGCCGTCCAGCGTGCGGCCGGCGGCGGCGTCCCGGTAGCGGCCGTCCTGCAGCATGCCGAGATAGATATCCTCGATCTCGTAGGCCGGGCGCTGCCATTCCCCGTCGAGGAAGCCGGAAAGGCGCATGGTGGCCGAAGGGAACGGGCCGTCGTCGCGCGCCGCCTCCACGAGGCCGGAGAGGAGGCCGACGAGCTCGTGGCGGGCATGCGCCATGGCGATGCCGAGTTCCGCCATCTGCCGCTCCAGCGCCGTCAGCCAGGCGGGATCGGGCCGCGGCTCGGACAGCAGCCGGTTGCGGCCGCGCATCGCCTTCTCGAAATCCGCCGCCCGGCGGCCGTGCTCGGGATCGAGCGACAGCACCAGCCGGTCGAGGAAACGGCGGCGATCGGCGGAGGGGCCGGTGAAGAGGCCGTCCATGGACGGCGTCAGCCAGACGACGCGCAGATGGTCGAGCAGTTCGTCGACGGTGCGGGCGGGCGTGCCGTTCAGCCGGAGTTTCCGCGCCTGGCCCTCGTCGCCGCCCTCCGTGCCCGTGCCGATGTCGACCTCGCCCATCATGCCGTCGAGCGTGGCGAAGATGGAAAAGCCGCCGCTCGCGCCGGCGCGCACGACATCGCCATAGGGCGCGCGGCGCAGGCCCCGGCCCGGCGAAAGCAGGGAGACGGCCTCCATCAGGTTGGTCTTGCCCGCACCGTTCTGCCCCGTCAACACGACATGCCGGCCGTCGAGCGGCAGCGACAGGCCCGCATAGTTGCGGAAATCCGTGAGCTTGAGGCGGGAGAGGGAAACCTTGTGCGGCATGGGGTGAGAGCTAGAGCATTTTGCCGCCAAGGGGAATCACCCCGCGGCGCATAAATCGGGCAACAACAGAAAGATGGGCAGGCGCCGGGCGCCATGCAAGTCGTCCCGGCCCGCAGCCGGCAGCCCTGTCGTCACACCGCAGGGCAATCGCGTTTGGTGCAAACCCCTCCTCCTTGTGGGGAGATGCCGGTAGGCAGAGGGGTCTTCGCAACCGATTGCCCTGCGTTGTGTCGGGACTGAAAATCCGGCGGCATTGAGCCGGTTGCCTGCCCGGCCGCGAGCAGGTAAGCCAGGACATCCCGCCGTGCCTTGCATCCTCCCCCCTCCCAGCCCGCAGGTCCTTGCCTTGTCCTCTTTCCTTCCCGTCTTCGACCGTTCGTTCTCCGCCTTCCTCTTCGACATGGACGGCACGATCATCAACTCCATTCCGGCCACCGAGCGCGTCTGGACGCGCTGGGCGCTGAAGCACGGGCTGGACGTGGCGACCTTCCTGCCGACCATGCATGGCGTGCGCGGCATCGACACGATCACGCGGCTCGGCCTGCCGGGCGTCGATCCCGTCGCCGAGGCCAAGGAGGTCGAGCGCGAGGAAATGGAGGATGTCGAGGGCGTGCTGCCGATCCCGGGCGCGATCGCCTTCCTGTCCGCCCTGCCGGCCGGCCGCTGGGGCATCGTCACCTCGGCGCCGGTGGCGCTCGCCCATCGCCGCCTCGCCGCCGCCGGCATTCCGCTGCCCGCGGTCATCGTGACGGCCGACGACGTGACGCGCGGCAAGCCAGCACCGGACGGCTACCGGCTGGGTGCCGAGCGGCTCGGCTTCGACCCGGCCGATTGCCTCGTCTTCGAGGACGTGCCGGCGGGCATTCTTGCCGGCGAGGGCGCCGGCGCCCATGTCGTGGTGATGACGGCGACGCACCATCACCCCATCGAGACCGGCCATCCGACGCTGCAGAGCTACGAGGGCGTCACCACGCAAGCCGATGCGGACGGCCGGTTGACGCTGCTGCGGGCGGCGGGCTGACGCGTGGGCTCCCGTTTCACGAAACAGGAAAGCCGGGATGTCTCCATCCCGGCTTCCGGCTGCTGACAAAATCCGCCAAACGCTCCTCTGTCATGGTCGTCCACAACCCATTGAAAAATGGATCCTCGGGACAAGCCCGAGGATGACGGAGTGCTTGGGGTGACGTTTGTTCACGAGAGCGGTCAGCCCTCGAAGAACTCCTTCATCCGCGCGAAGAAGCCTGACGATTCCGGGTTGTTGTCCTTCGAGGAGATCTCCTCGAATTCCTTGAGCAGCTCGCGCTGGCGCTTCGTCAGCTTCTGCGGCGTCTCGATCTGGATCTGGATATAGAGATCGCCGACCTGCGTGGAGCGCAGTACCGGCATGCCCTTGCCCTTGAGGCGGAACTGGCGGCCGGCCTGGGTGCCCTCCGGTACCGAGACGCGCGACTTGGTGCCGTCGAGCGTCGCCACGTCGAAGGTTCCGCCGAGCGCTGCCGTCGTCATCGAGATCGGCACGGTGCAGTAGAGATCCGCCCCGTCGCGCTGGTAGAACTCGTGCGGCTTCACCGACAGGAAGATGTAGAGATCGCCCGCAGGGCCTCCGCGCACGCCCGCCTCGCCCTCGCCCGAGAGCCGGATGCGCGTGCCGTCCTCGATGCCCGAGGGGATGTTGACCGACAGCGAGCGCTCTTCCGTGACGCGGCCATGGCCGTGGCACTTGGTGCAGGGATCGCTGATCGTCTGGCCGCGGCCATGGCAGGTCGGGCAGGTGCGCTCGATCGAGAAGAAGCCCTGTGCGGCGCGCACGCGGCCGGAGCCCTGGCAGGTGGCGCAGGTCTTCGGGCTGGTGCCGGGCTTGGCGCCCGAACCGGTGCAGACGTCGCAGGTGATCGACGTCGGCACGCGGATCTGCGCGGTCTTGCCGGCATAGGCCTCTTCCAGCGAGATCTCCATGTTGTAGCGCAGGTCGCCGCCGCGCTCGCGGCCGCCGGACGAGCGCCGCTGGCGCCCGCCGCCCATCATCTCGCCGAAAATGTCCTCGAAGATGTCGGAGAAGCCGCCGCCCTGGAAACCACCGCCGCCGAAGCCGCCGCCCATGCCGCCCTGCTCGAAGGCCGCATGGCCGTAACGGTCGTAGGCCGCGCGCTTCTGCGGGTCCTTGAGCGTGTCATACGCCTCGTTGACATCCTTGAACTTCTGCTCGGCGGAGGCATCGCCCGGATTCTTGTCCGGGTGGTACTTCATCGCCATCTTGCGGAAGGCGCTCTTCAGCTCCTTCTCGTCGGCGCTCTTGGAAACACCCAGCGTCTCGTAAAAATCAGCTTTTGCCATTCGGGTTCACGTCCGTTTCTCGGGAACGGTCTTCTTGTTATGGACCTGGAAGCTTGCCTTAGCCTGCATGCCTGAAAAGCGCGCATGCAAAAGGCGGAAGCCGGAGCGAAGGAAAAGCCAAGACATCGTCGCCGCGGTAAACGGGAGTGATCATCTTGTCTTTTTCCCTTCGCGCTGACTTCCGCCTTCTCGCTATCCGTTGCACCGGCCGCGAGAGAGCGCGGCCGGCAGTTCAGGAGGCTCAGGCCGACTTCTTGCGGTCGTCCTCGTCCTTGACTTCCTCGTAGTCGGCGTCGACGACATTGTCGCCGGCCTCGCCCGAGGCAGAAGAAGCGTTCTCCTCGGCCTGCTGGGCCTCGTAGATCGCCTGACCGAGCTTCATGGAGACTTCCATGAGCGTGTTGGTCTTCGCCTTGATGTCGTCCGCATCGGGCTCGGAGGCCTCGACGGCGGTCTTCAGCGCGGCGATGGCGTCCTCGATGGCCTTGCGGTCGGCCTCGGAAACCTTGTCGCCATATTCCTTCAGCGACTTTTCCGAGGAGTGGATCAGGCTTTCGGCCTGGTTCTTCGCCTCGACGCCCTCGCGGCGCTTCTTGTCGGCCTCGGCATTGGCCTCGGCATCCTTGACCATCTTCTCGATGTCCGCGTCGGAAAGACCGCCGGAGGCCTGGATGCGGATCTGGTGCTCCTTGCCGGTGCCCTTGTCCTTGGCCGAGACCTGCACGATGCCGTTGGCGTCGATGTCGAAGGTGACTTCGATCTGCGGCATGCCGCGCGGGGCCGGCGGAATGCCGACGAGGTCGAACTGGCCGAGCAGCTTGTTGTCCGCCGCCATTTCGCGCTCGCCCTGCGAGACGCGGATGGTCACGGCCGACTGGTTGTCCTCGGCGGTCGAGAAGGTCTGGCTCTTCTTCGTCGGGATCGTCGTGTTGCGCTCGATCAGACGGGTGAAGACGCCGCCCAGCGTTTCGATGCCGAGAGACAGCGGGGTCACGTCGAGGAGCAGGACGTCCTTGACGTCGCCCTGCAGAACGCCGGCCTGGATGGCGGCGCCCATGGCGACCACTTCATCCGGGTTGACGCCCTTGTGCGGCTCCTTGCCGAAGAGCTGCTTGACGGTCTCCTGCACCTTCGGCATGCGGCTCATGCCGCCGACGAGAACGACTTCGTCGATCTCGGCTGCCGAAACGCCGGCATCCTTGAGGGCTGCCTTGCAGGGCGCGACGGTGCGCTGGATGAGATCGTCGACGAGCGCTTCGAACTTGGCGCGGGTCAGCTTCATCGTCAGGTGCTTCGGACCGGTCGCATCCGCCGTGATGAACGGCAGGTTGATCTCGGTCTGCTGCGAGGACGAGAGCTCGATCTTGGCCTTCTCGGCGGCTTCCTTGAGGCGCTGAAGGGCGAGCTTGTCGTTCTTCAGGTCGACGCCCTGGTCCTTCTTGAACTCGTCGGCGAGGTAGTTGACCAGACGCATGTCGAAGTCTTCACCGCCGAGGAAGGTGTCGCCGTTGGTCGACTTCACTTCGAAGACGCCGTCGCCGATCTCCAGCACCGAGATGTCGAACGTGCCGCCGCCAAGGTCGTAGACGGCGATGGTCTTGCCGTCCTTCTTGTCGAGGCCGTAGGCGAGCGCGGCGGCCGTCGGCTCGTTGATGATGCGCAGCACTTCAAGACCCGCGATCTTGCCGGCGTCCTTGGTCGCCTGGCGCTGCGCGTCGTTGAAGTAGGCCGGAACCGTGATGACGGCCTGGGTGACGGTCTCGCCGAGGTAGGATTCGGCGGTTTCCTTCATCTTCTGAAGGATCATCGCGGAGATCTGCGAGGGGGAATAACCCTTGCCGCGGGCATCGACCCAGGCATCGCCATTGTCGCCCTTGACGATCTTGTAGGGAACGAGGCCCTTGTCCTTCTCGACGAGCTTGTCGTCGTAGCGGCGGCCGATGAGGCGCTTGACGGCGAAGAGGGTGTTTTCCGGGTTGGTGACCGCCTGGCGCTTGGCCGGCTGGCCGGTCAGCCGCTCACCGTCTTCGGTGAAGGCGACCATGGAAGGCGTCGTGCGCGCGCCTTCGGCATTTTCGATAACTTTCGCGTCCTTGCCATCCATGACGGCGACGCAGGAATTGGTCGTCCCGAGGTCGATACCGATTACTTTAGCCATGTCATTCTCTCCTTGAAGCGAACTGCCGGAACCCATTCAGGCATTCGATTGGCAGCCCCTAATGGTATGGTCTTCACGAAAGCATGGGCCGCAGCCCTGCCTTGCGGCGTATATAAGGAGCCCTCCAGACGACTGCAAGACATTGCCGGGCCGCAAAGCTCGCAAAATCAGCGCGTCCGATGGATTTGGTGTACCCCCCTCGCAACCCGCAATCAACCACAATCCTCTCCGGTGTTTCAAGCAACGGATCGAGGTCTTGGCGGCTCCCAGAGAGATGGGATCTTAAGGCCCGGAAATGTAGAGCATCCGGCATGGACGGAGGTGTCGGATAGAGAGCGACGGAAGGAAACATATAATATTTTCCTTTACTTGTACGCAGTGTAAAATTTTTCTTGAGGTAAATTTATCCCCGTCGCCGCCAACGCGCGCACACTTTTCCGACTGAATTGCGAGCGGATTGTGTGGCAATGATCTCGACGGAGCCTACCGAACCAAGCTTTTTACAATCAAGCTACCGATATGCGGCGACAACAGTCGAAATCCGCGCGCTGGCCTTCTCTCTTCGACTAAAGGTCGGCTTCCGCGCCGACCAACCGCGTGTCCCCGCAGGCAATCCCGACGGCGGGCAATGGGTCGACGAAGGTTCCGGCGTCCGGCCAATCCTCGTCAGCCGTCGAGGACCTCGCGGCGGAGGACAGATCCGTATCCTCGGGAGATGGCAGGCCGTGACGCCCTCGCAGGAGGCGCGCTTGGCGGTCAGCGTCGGCCGAATGCAGGAGGCACTGCGGGCCGTTCACAGGCGCGAACCGAACTGGAAACCGACGCCGCACGTATACGAAACGGTTGAGGGACTGATACGGGCCAACGACGCAACGGCACAGGAGGCGATGCTCCGAGCGCTCCAGTTAAAATTACCTCGGACCGGTATCGGGCCGTTTGCAAAGGAGTGGATTGCCGCACCAGCAACCAATAAGCGGCTTACCAGAGCGGAGCAGGCGGATATTGATCGCATAGGCCGGGCGTACGGATGTCATTGGTGTGGTACAAAGACGTCGGGAACGCCACAGGGCCATTTTGCCGGCGACCATCAGGTGCCAAAATCGTTGGCAAACCTAGCAGGATTTATCCACACTGCTGGTGGTGCAGCAAATCACAAGGCGGCTTGATATCAAAGGGAAGTTATTGAGGTCATGTCTGTTGAAACGCTTACAATCGCTCCAGAATATCTTAGCATCTATATCGCCGGCCGCACCGGTGTCGATATTCCAATGCACATGGATCGACAGGGAATCTTTGCATCGCCTCAGTGTATAAACGTTCCTGCCTATGACTGGAACCATGGAGACACGAATGTCACTTTCGGCCCGTTCGATGACCTGAATGAAACAGCCGAACCGGCATTTGATGGATTTCTCAAAACTTCACACAGGCGGCTTATTGTTTTTGGCGCAACAGTATCTGAGTACGTCAGCACAACAGTTCCATCAACAAAAACGCGAATCCGCATTTGGCTCGATCATCCAATTGAGCCTTCAAATGTCGTTATTGCTTGGGGATAAGAAATACAGTAATGTCCTACGGCATTATTATTGCAAATTACATTTAATATATAGAATACTTTTATAAATGGCACGACGTTATGACTGTTTCGAACCATAACATGTTTATTATCTCCTGGAGACAGAAAGGTACGCTTGGCGAGAAGATGCTGCTCAAAGGAGGTGGAAAACCCTAGGATAGCTACTTTTCGCTTCAGCATCACTGCCTTAATACAGCAGAATTTATCTGGCAAACCGGGATATACGCAACATTCCTTACAATCTCAGGGAAAAATTCATTCCATCTACTCCCGATTGCATCAGTATTCCATGCACATATTGGAATGATGGCGACACCAGCTTTTCCGTTGGAGAAGCTTCGGAAATAACCATGTCGACGCCCCCGACATTCGACGGGTTTCTCGACACGCCCGACAAGATGCTTGTCTTCTTCGATGCCAACGAGCCGGAGTTTGCCAGCGTATCGGTGCCCACCGTCAAAACGCGCATTCGGATCTGGATCGATCATCCGAGGGAGCCGGAAAATGTCGTCATCGCCTTCGGATAAACGCGGCCGTCAGCCCCCCAGCAGCACATCGAGAAGCGTCGTCCGGCGCGTGCCGGTCTGTCCCTGCTGGCCGACGTCTGCGGGCGGCGTAAGGCCGTCGTCGAGCGGAACGGCGCCCGTCTCGCCGTTCGCCACCGCCTGCCCGTCGCGGGCGGGCTCGTTGCCCAGCGTGCGGGAGATGATGTCGAAGAGCTGGTCGCCTTCCGGGGCCGGTTCCGTCCCGTCCACGACAGGCTCGCCGCCGGCCGTGCCGAAGAGCGGCGAAGGCGCTAGGCCCTCATGGGCGGCGGTCATGAACTGGCTCCAGGCCTTTGCCGGAAGCCCGCCGCCCGTCACCTTCTTCATCGACTTGCCGTCGTCGTTGCCGAACCAGACGCCGGTCGTCAGGTTGCTGGTGTAGCCGACGAAGAGCGCGTCGCGGAAGGACTGCGTCGTGCCCGACTTGCCGGCCGCCGGCCAGCCGGGAATGCGGGCGTTCTTACCGGTGCCCTCGGTGATGACGCGCATCATCATGCCGTTCATCTGGGAGACGATGCCAGGCTCCAGCACGCGCGGCGGGTTGTCGTAGGTGTTCTCGTAGAGCACCCGGCCGTCGGCCGTCGAAATGCGGCGGATGATGTGCGGCGTCGCCTTGTAGCCGCCGTTCATGAAGGGGGCGTAGGCGGCGGTCAGCTCGACCAGCGTCACCTCCGACGTGCCGAGCGCGATCGAGGCGTTCGACTGAAGCTCCGATTCGATGCCGAGCCGGCGGGCGAGTTTTATGACGTCGTCCGGGCCGACCTCCATGACGAGCTGCGCGGCAATCGTGTTCAGCGACTGGGCGAGCGCGGAGGAGAGCGTCACCTCGCCGCGATACTTCTGGTCGTAGTTCTCCGGTGTCCACTTGCCGATCCTGACCGGCGCGTCGTTGCGCACGGAAAGCGGCGAGCGGCCGGCTTCCAGCGCCGCCGCATAGACGAAGGGCTTGAAGGCCGAGCCCGGCTGGCGCTTGGCCTTGGAGGCGCGGTCGAACTGGCTTTCCGCATAGTCCCGCCCGCCGACGAGGGCCCGGATGGCGCCGGTGCCGTCGATCGAGACGAGGGCGGCCTGCGAGGCGTTCGACTTTTCGCCCTCCTTGTCTAGGAGCGCGGTGATCGCCGCGTCGGCCTTCTTCTCGAGGTCGAGGTCGATCGTCGTGTCGATGACGAGGTCCTCGGTGATGTCGCCGATCATGCCCGGCAGCTGGGCCATGACCATGTCGGCGGCATAATGCTGGGCGCCGGACCAGTAGCTCTTCGCCCGCGCCGGCGTCTGCGACATCGCGGTCTTGATCTCGGTGTCGGTGACGAACCCTTCTTCGCGCATCGCGCCGAGCACGATTTGCGCACGCGCCTCCGCCGCTTCCGGATCGCGCGCCGGCGAGAGGCGCGAGGGCGCTTTCAGGAGACCCGCGAGGAGGGCGGCTTCGCCGAGGTTCACGTCACGCGCCGACTTGTTGAAGTAGCGCCGCGCGGCGGCCTCGACGCCGTAGGAATTGGAGCCGAAGAAGACGCGGTTCAGATACATCGCAAGGATCTGGTCCTTGGAATATTTGTGCTCCAGCCAGAAGGCGAGCAAGACTTCCTGAACCTTGCGCTCCAGCGTGCGTTCCGGCGAGAGGAACATGTTCTTGGCGAGCTGCTGGGTCAGCGTCGAGCCGCCCTGCACCATGCGGCCGGTGGTGATGTTGGTGAGCATGGCGCGGGCAAGGCCGAGCGGATCGATGCCGAAATGCGAATAGAAGCGCCGGTCCTCGATGGCGATGACGGCCTGGGGGATATAGGGCGACATGTTCTCCAGCGACAGCGCCTCGCCGCCGGTCGCGCCACGATTGGCGATGGCCTCGCCGCTGACCGCGAGGATCTTGATGTTCGGCGGCCGATCGGGGATCGACCAGCTCGTGGCGCTCGGCATGCGCGCGCCGTAGTAGAGGACGAGGCCGCCGACGCCGATGGCGCCCCAGATGCCGAGCACGACGCACCAGTAGAAGAGCCGGCGGAAGAGGCCGAAGAAACCGCCGCCGCCCGCCTGCCGGCGCCCGCCGGAACCGCGCCTCGGCCGCTCGGCCCTCTGCGGCTTGCCGCGCCCCTTGCGGCCGCCGCCTGCCACGCGATCTCCCGCGCCGACGTGGAAATCATCCTCGTCGTCGTGCCCTCCCGATCCCCGGAAGGACGGTTCGATGCGCTGGGATTTGCGATTGGCTGCCATAAGCGGTCGGATACACCCTCGAAAAGATCACCGTCCGGTGGACCTTAAATGCGGCGATTTAAGGGGTCGTTAAGAACCGGTGAACGGGCGGGCGACAGTTTGAGGGGGATTTGAGAGAAAGATCGGGCGGCCTTGCGGGCCGCCCGTAAAATCACCTCAATAGTAAGGCGAGAGGCACTGGCGGCGGGCGCCATAGTTGGGCTGGAACGTGTTGTCATAGGCCCGGTACGAGCGATAGCGCGCATAGCACCATTCGGTGTGGCGCGGATTGATGCCTTCGTAGCGCGGCTGGGCGTAGCCGTCATTGGCGATCGCGCCGCCGATGATCGCGCCCGCACCGAAGGCGGCCAGCGGATACCACCAGCCGTCCGAGTGCCGGCGATAGCCGCGACGCTCGTAGCGATAGCCGCGATGGCCATTGTGCCAGCCACGACGCTCGCGACGCCACTGCACCTCCTGCACATCGCTCGCCTGAGAAGCGCCGACCTTCGGCATCGGCATGGCGAAGGCCGGTGCGGATACGAATGTCGTGGCGAACATGGCGACGGCCATGGCGGCGGCAATACCGCCCTTGATCGTTGTCTTCATGTCGATCTCCCTTGGATAGTCACTGTTTTACAGTGATCAAGACGGATGACAGCATGAAACAATTCGACTGAATGCAAGATGAACCGAACTTCTCCACGTCTCAATCCTCGCCATTGCCCAGCCGGCTGAGGAAACGCTGCCGTTCGAAGACGAGAATGACCACCAGCGCCATGATGAACGGGATGATCAGGTAGAACAGCCGGAAGACGGCGAGCGCGGCCAGCACCGCCGCCGGATCCATGTCCGGCAGGCCGGCGATGAAGACGAGTTCCAGGACGCCGATGCCGCCCGGCGCGTGGGAGAGCAGCGCCACCGAGAAGGAGGCGAGGAAGATGCCGAGCACGACGAAGAAGCCCGGATTGCCCTCCACCGGCAGCACGAAATAGATGATCGCCGCCGCGCCGATCAGCTCGATGGGCGCGATGATGAGCTGGCGGAAGACGAGCGAGGGTTTGGGATATTCCAGCCTCAGCCAGCGCGTGTTGATCGGCCGGAAGCCGACGAGGCTGCCGACCACGTAGAGCGCGACCAGCGCCAGGATGAAGACACCGGTCGAGAACGCCGCCTCGATCGGCAGGAACTCGGCGAACCGCCCGACGATCTCCGGCTCCAGCACCAGCACCAGGCCGAACAGCACGACCGTGCCGAGCGCGAAGGTGAAGGAGCAGAAGGCGACGAGGACGCCCACCTCCGATCCGGTCAGTCCCTTCGACGTATAGGCGCGGTAGCGCACCAGCGCGCCGGAGAACACCGAGGCGCCGATATTGTGCGACAGCGCATAGGTGGTGAAGGAGGTGATGGTGATGAACCACAGCGAGATGCGATGGCCGAGATGTTCGAGCGCCAGGTGGTCGTAGGCGGCGAGCGCCGCATAGGCGACGAGCGTGGCGCCGCATGCCAGCAGCCAGCCGGAGACCGGAATGGCATGCAGGCTCGCCATGAACTCGTCGAGCGACAGGCCGCGAAGGTCCTTGTAGAGGATATAGACCGACAGGATGATCGCGGCGGTGCTGACGAGCGGCCAGAAGAACTTTTTCAGCCGCTTCATCCTGCCTTCCCCCCTGCTCCCGGCGCCCCATAGCCCGAGCAGCGAGGTGTTCTCGCAATCTTTCCTGATGCCATTCTCACCCTTTCCCCGTGTCCGGACCGTCGTCGCCTGTCCGCGCGCGGTCCTTGTTTTTGAGGAAACCAGCATTTCCGTTCCGTCCGGTTAATGCTGGCCTCCCATCTCATCACATCTGCGTCAGCGCGCCGCGAGCGCCGAAAGAATGCGAACCCACGAGCGGATGCCCTTTTCGAAGGAGCGCAGCTCGTATTTCTCGTTCGGCGAATGGATGCGGTCGTCCGACAGCGCAAAGCCGACGAGCAAGGATTCCATGCCCAGCATCTTCTGGAAATCGCCAACGATCGGGATGGAGCCGCCCATGCCGATGACGACGGCGGGCTTCGGCCATTCGTCGGACAGCGCGTTCTTCGCCTTGCCGAGCAGGGCGGAATCGTAGGGAAGCTGGATGGCCGGCGAGCCGCCATGGGCATGGAACGTCACCGAGCAGTCCGCCGGGATTTTTCCACGCACATAGGTACGGAACGCATCGCGGATCTTCGCCGGGTCCTGCTTGCCGACGAGGCGGAAGGAGACCTTTGCCGAGGCTTCGGCGGCGATCACCGTCTTGAAGCCCTCGCCCGTATAGCCGCCGGTGATGCCGTTGACCTCGGCGGTCGGGCGCGCCCAGGTGAGCTCCAGCACGGACCGGCCCTTTTCGCCCGAGGGGATCGACAGGCCGATCTCGCCCAGAAAACTCTCGGCCGAACTGCCGAGCTTGTCCCAGGCCGCCTTGATCTGGGTCGGGGTTTCCTCGACGCCGTCATAGAAGCCGTCGAGCGTCACGCGGCCGGTCTCGTCGTGCAGGCCGGCGAGGATGTCCGACAGAATATGGATCGGGTTTGCCGCAGCCCCGCCGAAATAGCCTGAATGCAGATCCCGGTCGGCCGCCTTGATGACGATCTCCTCGCCGACGAGGCCGCGCAGGCCTGCGGAGATGGCCGGCGTGTCGGCATCCCACATGCTGGTATCGCAGACGAGGGCGAAGTCGGCCGTCAATTCCGCGGCATTGGCCTCCAGGAACGGCTTGAGCGAAGGCGAACCGGATTCCTCCTCGCCCTCGAAGAGGATGGTGACGCGGCAGGGCAGGCTGCCCGCCGTTTCCTTGTAGGCGCGGCAGGCTTCCACGAAGGTCAGGAGCTGGCCCTTGTCGTCTGACGTGCCGCGGCCCGTGATGATGCGCCGGCCCTCGCCGGCATCGCGCACCGCCGGCTCGAAGGGATCGTGGTCCCAGAGATTCAGGGGGTCGACCGGCTGGACGTCGTAATGGCCGTAGAAGAGCACATGCGGCGCATCGGGCCTGGCGCCGTCGTGATGGGCGACCACCATCGGATGGCCGGGCGTATCGCGCACCGTCGCGTCGAAGCCGAGCGAGCGCAGTTCCGTGACCAGCCACTCGGCCGCCCGGCGGCACTCGGCCTTGAAGGCCGGATCGGTGGAGATGGACTTGATGCGCACGAGCTCGAACAGGCGTTCGAGGCTGGCCGGAATGCCGGCGCTGGCGCGATCGAGGACGGGCAGGATGTTGGTCATGGATGAACCCCCAGGACATGGTGCGGGCGCGCTCTTGCGGTGCAACATGCAGCAAATCAAATGAATTTCGGCGCGACATTAGACCGATCGGCTCGGTCAGGGCAAATCGTATGACGATCAGAGGCGTGGATCGCGGCCGAGATTGGCAAGCACCATGCGCATATATTCCAGAAGCAGCTCCCGCTCGAAGCGCCGGAAGCCCCGGAAGAGCGTGTCCTCGGTGGCCGAGGCGGCCGCCATCGCGGTCTCGCGCAGCGCCTTGCCGCGGCTCGTCAGGAAGACGAGCTGGGCCCGCTTGTCCTTCGGGTGGCGCCGGCGGGAGATGAGCCCGTCGCGCTGCATGCGGGCAAGCGTGTTGGCCATGGTTGCCTGCTCGATGTCGAGCCGGTCGAGAAGCTCGCGCTGGGTGAGGCCGTCGCCGCTCCACAGTTCCAGGAGGACCGGGAACTGGCCGGGCGCGAAACCGGCCCCGTCCGCCCGTGCCTGAAGGGCGCGGGACGCCGCCTTCGCCAGGAGATTGGCGAGGTACGCTGCCGACTCCTTCCGGTCAAATTCCATGGAGCGAAAGCTAAGCCGGTTTTCGGCGGAAGACAATGGATCGCAGGCGATGCTTTGGCGACCGGGAGAGGCCATGTCTTCCTGCGCTCCCCCATTCATCAGCGCGGCCCCAGAAACGAGAAGCCGCCGACGACAGGAGGCTTGTCGCGGCGGCTTCTTCGAATGATGGACAAAGGCCCGGAGAGGGGGATGAGGCCTTTGTCCTTTGTCTGGCGCGGCGGGGGACAGGCCGGGTGCCAGACAACGGCTTTGATCAGGTGCCGATGATCAATATCTGTGGGTTCGAATGTGGCTTTTCAAGGGTTTCAGGCGCCCGGGAAAATTACAAATCGGTAACGTTCGTGTGAGGCTTTCCGGCCCCTGGAAAGGCCTGTTTGCCCGCAATGAAAGATGGACGCGGAAAGCCGCCCGCGCTATCCATTCACCCCATGAAAAAAGGTGATCATCTCTTCCTCGTCGACGGCTCGGGCTTCATCTTCCGCGCCTTCCACGCCATCCCGCCGCTCAACCGCAAGTCGGACGGGCTGCCGGTCAATGCCGTCTCGGGTTTCTGCAACATGCTGTGGAAGCTCCTGAAGGATGCGCGCAACACCGATGTGGGCGTGACGCCGACCCATTTCGCGGTCATCTTCGACTATTCCTCGAAGACTTTCCGCAACGACCTCTACGACCAGTACAAGGCGAACCGCACGGCACCGCCCGAGGACCTGATCCCGCAGTTCGGCCTGATCCGCCACGCGACGCGCGCCTTCAACCTGCCCTGCATCGAGAAGGAAGGCTTTGAGGCCGACGACCTGATCGCCACCTATGCCCGCCTTGCGGAGGCGGACGGCGCGGATGTCACCATCGTCTCCTCCGACAAGGACCTCATGCAGCTCGTGACCCAGAACGTCTCGATGTATGACGGCATGAAGGACAAGCAGATCTCCATTCCCGAAGTCGTCGAGAAATGGGGCGTGCCGCCGGCAAAGATGATCGACCTCCAGTCGCTGACCGGCGATTCGACCGACAATATCCCGGGCGTTCCCGGCATCGGCCCGAAGACCGCGGCGCAGCTCCTCGAAGAATATGGCGACCTCGACACGCTGCTTGCCCGCGCCGAGGAGATCAAGCAGGTCAAGCGCCGCGAGAACATCATCGCCAACCGCGCGCTCGTACTGCTCTCCCGCCAGCTCGTCACGCTGAAGACGGACACGCCGCTCGACACGCCGCTCGACGACCTGATCCTGCATCCGCAGGACGGGCCGCGGCTGATCGCCTTCCTGAAGGCGATGGAATTCACCACGCTGACGCGCCGCGTCGCCGAAGCCTGCGAGTGCGACGCGGGCGCCATCGCGCCGGCGGACGTGCCGGTCGAATGGGGCGCCGAGGCGCATGGCCCGGACCTCGACAAGGGCGACGTCGCCGGCCCCGCCCTCGTGCTCGACGGCAAGGAAACGGCGGCCGAGGCCGCTGCCACGCTGCTGCCCACCGCCGGCGCGGATGGCGACACGCCCTCGGCGCTCGCCAGGGCCCGCGCCGAACGCTTTTCGGCCGCCCCCATCGACCATGCCAGCTACGAAACCGTGCGGGACATCGAAACGCTGGACCGCTGGATCTCCGCCGCGCGCGAGACCGGCCTCGTCGGCTTCGACACCGAGACGACCTCGCTCGACGCCATGCAGGCGGAGCTTTGCGGCTTCTCCCTTGCGATCGCCGACAATGCCAAGGACCCGACGGGCACCGTCATCCGCGCCTGCTACGTGCCGCTCAACCACAAGACCGGCGTCGGCGATTTGCTCGGCGGCGGGCTCGCCGAGGGGCAGATCCCGATCCGGCCGGCGCTGGAACGGCTGAAAAGCCTGCTGGAGGATCCTTCCGTCCTGAAGGTCGCGCAGAACCTCAAATACGATTACCTCGTCATGCGCCGCCACGGCATCACCGTGAAGGGTTTCGACGATACGATGCTGATGTCCTATGCGCTCGACGCGGGCGCGGGCACGCACGGCATGGACACGCTCTCCGAACGCTGGCTCGGCCACAAGCCGATTTCCTACAAGGACGTCGCCGGTTCCGGCAAGGGCGCGCAGACCTTCGACATGGTGGATATTTCCCGCGCCACGGCCTATGCGGCGGAAGACGCCGACGTGACGCTGCGCCTCTGGCACGTCTTGAAGCCGCGCCTTGCAAGCGAGCGCATGACCACCGTCTACGAGCGGCTGGAGCGCCCGCTGGTGCCGGTGCTCGCCCGCATGGAGGAGCGCGGCATCACCATCGACCGCCAGGTGCTGTCCCGCCTTTCCGGGGAACTCGCACAGGGCGCCGCCGGCCTTGAGGAGGAGATCTACGACCTTGCCGGCGAACGCTTCAACATCGGCTCGCCGAAACAGCTCGGCGACATCCTGTTCGGCAAGATGGGCCTGCCCGGCGCCTCCAAGACGAAGACCGGCCAGTGGTCGACCTCCGCACAGGTGCTGGAGGATCTTGCCGCCCAGGGCATTCCGCTGCCGCGCAAGATCGTCGACTGGCGCCAGCTCACCAAGCTGAAATCCACCTATACGGACGCCCTGCCGGGCTTCGTGCATCCCGACACGAAACGCGTGCACACGTCCTACGCGCTCGCCGCCACGACGACCGGCCGCCTCTCCTCCTCCGATCCGAACCTGCAGAACATCCCGGTGCGCACGGCGGAAGGCCGCAAGATTCGCACGGCCTTCATCTCGACGCCCGGCCACAAGCTGGTCTCGGCCGACTACAGCCAGATCGAACTGCGCGTGCTCGCCCATGTCGCCGATATCCCGCAACTGAAACAGGCCTTTGCCGACGGCATCGACATCCACGCGATGACGGCGTCCGAAATGTTCGGCGTCCCGGTGGACGGCATGCCCCCGGAGGTCCGCCGCCGCGCCAAGGCGATCAATTTCGGCATCATCTACGGCATCTCGGCCTTCGGCCTTGCCAACCAGCTCTCCATCGAGCGCTCCGAGGCCGGCGACTACATCAAGAAATATTTCGAGCGCTTCCCGGGCATCAAGGACTACATGGACCAGACCAAGGCCTTCGCCCGCGAGAATGGCTATGTCGAAACCATCTTCGGCCGCCGCGCACACTACCCGGAGATCAAGTCGTCCAATCCCTCGGTGCGCGCCTTCAACGAACGCGCCGCGATCAACGCCCCGATCCAGGGCTCGGCCGCCGACATCATCCGCCGCGCCATGGTCAAGATGGAGCCGGCGCTCGCCGCCGCCGGCCTTTCTGCCCGCATGCTGCTGCAGGTGCATGACGAACTGATCTTCGAGGTCGAGGACGGCGAGGTGGAAAAGGCGGTCCCCGTCATCATCGGCGTGATGGAAAACGCCTCCCTGCCGGCGCTTTCGATGAAGGTGCCGTTGAAGGTGGATGCGCGCGCCGCGCACAATTGGGACGAGGCGCACTGAGCGTCCCCTCATCCTGCATAGCTACCGCAAGAGGGGGTGCCGCAACACGCCCCCCTCAGCAGGGCCGCTACGCCTCCGCGATCTCCGCATGTCCCGTCTGGATGTTCCAGAGATTGCGATAAAGCCCCGGCCGCTCCACAAGCGCGTCGTGCGAGCCCGACTGGATCACCCGGCCCGCCTCCATCACATGGATGGCGTCGGCGTGCACCACCGTGCTCAGCCGGTGCGCGACGAGGATGACCGTGCGCTTGCCCTTCATCTTGGCGAGCGAGCGCTGGATCGCCGCCTCCGTCTCGTTGTCGACGGCGCTCGTCGCCTCGTCGAGGATGAGGATCGCCGGATCGATCAGCAGCGCGCGGGCGAGCGCGATGCGCTGGCGCTGGCCGCCCGAGAGCTTCTGGCCGTATTCGCCGATCTGGCTTTCGTACCCGTCCGGCAGGTCTCGGATGAAGCCGTCGGCCTCCGCCATGCGCGCGGCGGCCTCGACCTCCCGGCGGCTCGCGCCCGGCCGGCCATAGGCGATGTTGTCGGCGATCGAGCCGGAAAACAGCGTCACCTCCTGCGGCACCCAGGCCATGCTCTTGCGCAGACATTCGCCGGACCAGTCGGCGAGCGGCACGCCGTCGAGGAGGATGCGGCCCTTCTGCGAGCGGATGAAGAGGCCGAGCAGCTTGATCAGCGTCGACTTGCCGCTGCCCGTGGGGCCGACGAGGGCGACCGTCTCGCCCGCCTTGATGGCGAGGTTGATGTCGGTGACGCCGCCGGGGCTCGTCGCATAGCGGAAGGTAACGCCGTCGATCTCGAAGCGGCCGGAGACTTTCGCTTCGTGCGTGCCGTGCGGTTCGCCGCGCGGCTCGTCGAGCAGGCGCAGGATGCGGCGCGTCGAGGCCATGGCGCGCTCGTAGAGGTCGGCGATCTCGGCAAGGCCGGTCATCGGCCAGAGCAGGCGCTGGGTGAGGAAGACGAGCAGGCCATAGGCGCCGACCTGCATCTGCCCGGTCAGCGTCAGCCAACCGCCGATCAGGAAGGTGGCGAGGAAGCCGGACAGGATCGCCATGCGGATGATCGGGATGAAAGCGGAGGAGACGCGGATCGCCGCCCGGTTCGCCTCGACATAGCCGCGGCTTTCCGCCGTCAGCGCCGCCGTCTCGCGCGCTTCGGCGCCGAAGGCGCGGATGGTCTGCAGGCCCTGCAGGTTGGTGGTGAGCCGCGCGCCGAGCCCGCCGGCCCGCGCCCGCACCGCATCGTAGCGCGCCTGCGCCCGGCGCTGGAACCAGAAGGCGCCGGCGATGATCGCCGGCACCGGCGTGAAGGCGATGACGGCGATCAGCGGGCTGACGATGAAGAACACCGCGCCGACGAGGATGACGGCGGAAAAGGTCTGGATCAGCTCGTTCGCGCCGCGATCGAGGAAGCGTTCGAGCTGGTTGATGTCGTCGTTCAGCACGGCGACGAGATCGCCGGAGCGGTTCTCCTCGTAGAAGCTCGACGGCAGGTGCTGGGCGTGGTCATAACAGAGGATGCGCAGCCGGTGCTGCACGTCCTGCGCCAGGCCCCGCCAGAGGATCTGGTAGAAATATTCGAACAGCGATTCGCCGAACCAGATGAGGAAGGTGGCGATGCCGAGCAGGGTGAGCTGCTGCACGGGATCGGTGATGCCGACCTGCGCCACGAAGGAATCCTTGCCGCGCACCACCACGTCGAGCGCGATGCCGATCAGGATCTCCGGCATGACGTCGAAGATCTTGTTGATGACCGACGAGGCGACCGCCCGCATCACGCGACCCTTCTCGTCGCTGACGAGCGACAGGAGAACACGCAGCGGATGGCGCTTGCCGGAGGAAAGGGGAGCGGACGTCTCGGGAGCGGGCATGGAAGGAACCTGTTGTCGGAGCCGGCCGGTCGATCGACGGCATCCTCGCCTCTAGAGCATTTTGCGGCCAAGTGGAATCACCGGGCGCCCGCATTCGGCAGATGACGGGCAGCGGGACGGTCGCATTCTCTTAATCCATTTCGCGAAAAGGCGGGCCGCCTTAACACCGCCTTAAGATCGTGTGCGTCTTGATCGGCTCCCATGGACGGGGTGCGATACCCCACGGAACCAACCGGCGCCCGGCCGGAACGGAGGCAGGCGTGCAATCCCTATGCGGCGCGGCGGCGCGCTTTCGACTGGTGGCGGCCATTGCGGCTTTGATTCTTCCCGTTCAGGCAAGCGCGGCATGCCTCAGCGGCGTGAACCTCGCCGGCGCCGAATTCGGCGAGGGGCGCGGCACCTTCGGCAAGGACTATACCTATCCGTCCGCCGAAACGATCGCCTATTTCGCCGGCAAGGGCTTCAATGCCGTGCGCCTTCCCTTCAAATGGGAACGGCTGCAGCCGCGGCTGAACCGCGGCTTCGACAAGGCGGAGCGCAAGCGGCTCACCGAGACCGTCAAGGCGCTGCGCGGCGCCGGCATGACCGTCATCCTCGACCCGCACAACTACGCCTATTACGGCGACAAGCAGGTCGGCTCGGCCGAGGTGCCCGACAGCGCCTTCGCCGATTTCTGGCGCCGGCTTGCCGAGGACTACAAGGACGACGGCGGCGTGCAATTCGGCCTGATGAACGAGCCGCACGACGTATCCGCCCCTCAGTGGCTCGCCTCCGCCAATGCGGCGATCGCCGCGATCCGCGAGGCGGGCGCGAAGAACCTCGTGCTCGTGCCCGGCACGATCTGGACAGGGGCGCACAGCTGGGAAGAGGAGCGGGAGGGCGGCGCAAACGGCACCGTCATGCTCGGTATCGAGGACCCCGCCGACAACCACGCCTACGAGGTGCACCAGTATCTCGACGCCGATTTTTCCGGCAAGGCGGACACCTGCACGCGGACGGACGACGCCGTGGCCGCGCTGGAGCGCTTCACCGACTGGCTGAAGCGCAATAACAGGCGCGGCTTCCTCGGCGAGTTCGGCGGCGCGGCGGACGAGGCCTGCCTCGACGGGCTCGCCCGCATGACCGCGCTGGTCGGCAAGGAAAGCGCGGTCTGGACCGGCTGGGCCTATTGGGCGGGCGGCGACTGGTGGCCGGCGACGGAGCCGCTCAACATCCAGCCGACCGCCGACGGCGCCCGGCCCCAGCTTGCCGCGCTCATCGCCGGCGGCGGGCTGCCGGCCAGGGCCGGCACCTGTGCGGCGCTTCCCTGAGGCGCGGGCTCCGGCGCGATGTCGGAGCGGTCATTTCCCTCTGCATTTGCCCGACTACAGGAAATCATCGATGATTTCCTGTGGGAAGGGAGACTGTGCTGCCTTAGAAGAAGACGTGCAGCGGCCACTGGACCGGGCGGCGGGAGGAGGAGAGCCGGCTGCCCTCGAGCGGCAGCCTGTCTTCCGTCGCGCGGCCGGGCGTGTCGTCGCTTGCGGATTGCTCGTCCTTCGGCTGGAAGCCGACGGGGTAGAGGTTGAAGTAACCAAGCGTCACGCCGCCGAGATAGATCATGCGGTAGGCTCCCGTTCCGTTTAACGTCCCGGTCAACATCATGGCGGAATCGTGGCGGCTGTCAATAGTCTATAAAATTAGTGCTCTATTCCGCCCTTGATACGCACCAAGCCGAGGGAGTACGAGGCAGCCTGACACCACCGGGAAGACGCCTTGTACACGCTGGACCAGACAGAGCTGTTCGAAGAGGAGATCCGCAAGAGCCGGTTCCGCGCGATCGCCTGTCCCGTCGAGAGCCAGGCCGAGGCGAAAGCCCGGCTGGCCGAGGTCTCGGACCCCGCGGCCAACCACAATTGCTGGGCCTGGCGCATCGGCCAGACCTACCGCTTCAGCGACGACGGCGAGCCGAGCGGCACGGCCGGAAAGCCGATCCTGCAAGCGATCGACGGCCAGGCGCTCGACCGCACGCTCGTCGTCGTCACCCGCTGGTTCGGCGGCATCCTGCTCGGCAGCGGCGGGCTCATCCGCGCCTATGGCGGCACGGCGGCCGCCTGCCTGCGCGCCGCTGCCAAGACCGAATATGTCGAGCGCGTCGCACTGTCCGTCTCGCTCGGCTTTTCCGATCTCGCGCTGGTCAAGGCGCGGCTTTCCGCCCTTGCCGGCCTCGTGATGGACGAGGAGACCTTTCACGCGCGTGGCGCGCGCCTTGCCTTCCGCGTGCCGGCGGAAAAGGCGGAGGAGATCGGCCGGATGATCGCGGACCTGACGAGCGGGCGCGCCGGGATCGGCAAGTAGAAGGTTCGGGCGCAAACCGCGGCGCTCCCTTGCCGGAATGGCGCCGGGCCTGGAAATTTGCCCTTCCGGCCAAAAGAAATCCCCTTCCATTTCCCGCCGGCTTCGCGGAACGGTTTGGCGCGTCATCCGCAAGCCGCCGAAAGCCTTCATCCCGCCGGCGCAAAGGGCGCAAAGATGCGCTCCCGCGCGGGCGGCAGGCGACGGCGGGCCGCTATAGGCAAGGCGTTTTTTTCGTTCTATCTACCCCTCGGACATATTTTTCGCGGGGGCTATCCTGCGATCCCCGCATGAAAGAGAGGACCATCCCATGAGCCTGCGCATCAACGACATCGCTCCGGACTTCACCGCCGAGACCACCATCGGCCCGGTCAGCTTCCACGACTGGATCGGCGACGGCTGGGCGGTGCTCTTCTCGCACCCGAAGAACTTCACCCCGGTCTGCACCACCGAGCTCGGCGCCATGGCCGGCGTCGAGGGCGAGTTCCGCAAGCGCGGCGTGAAGATCATCGGCATCTCGGTCGATCCGGTCGACAGCCACGCCAAGTGGAAGGCCGATATCCGCACCGCCACGGGCTTCGACGTCGAATACCCGCTGATCGGCGACAAGGACCTGAAGGTGGCAAAGCTCTATGACATGCTGCCGGCCGCCGCCGGCGACACGTCGGAAGGCCGCACGCCCGCCGACAACGCCACCGTGCGCTCCGTCTTCGTCATCGGCCCGGACAAGAAGATCAAGCTGATCCTCACCTACCCGATGACGACGGGCCGCAACTTCGCGGAGATCCTGCGCGCGATCGATTCGATCCAGCTCACCAGCAAGCACCAGGTGGCGACGCCCGCCAACTGGCAGCAGGGCGAAGACGTGATCATCACCGCCGCCGTTTCCAACGAGGACGCCATCACCCGCTTCGGCGCCTTCGACACCGTCCTGCCCTACCTGCGCAAGACGAAGCAGCCGGCCGCCTGATCCGGCATTTCGCCTCCGCCCTTCAGGCAACGGAGGCGCATGTGAAATGAGGTGTTGCCTCTTGCCTTCTCCCCGGCGGGAGAAGGCAAAAGCGGCTGCGCCGTGCCGCATGCCACCACTCTCGGGGGCGGAGGAGGATGCCTTCGCCTCAGACCGGCTCCCAGCCATCCTTCTCGCTGGCGCGGTAGATGGCGTCGATGAGCCTCTGGTTGAGGCGCGAGTTTTCCAGCGACACGACCTCCTCGCCCCCCCCGAGCGCCGCCCGGGTGAAGGCCTCGGCCTCGCGCCTGTACTGGCGGGCATCCTGGAAGCGGAAGAGCTGGCTTTCGCTGTGGCTCTGGTTGGTGAGCTCGATCTCCTCCGCCCCGTAGCGATCGGCATTGAAGGGCGACTTCACCTCGATGAAGCCCTTGTCGCCGTGGAAGACCATGACCTGGCGCTGGGCGAGCTGGGTGGAGACGTAGAAGGAAAGCTCGAAGTCGCCGAAATCGGCACGCACGCTCGAATAGATGTCCGTGCCGAATTCCGGGTCGCGCTCCGTGCTCGCCTGCACGCGGACCGGCTCCTTGCCGGTGGAAAAGCGCGTGGTGATGGTCGGGTAGACGCCGATGTCGGGCAAGCCGCCGCCGCCGAGCGCCGGCACGTTGCGCATGTTGCCGGGGTCGCGGTTGAAATAGGTGAAGGCGCCCTGCACATGGCGCAGCCGGCCGATCGCGCCTTCGGCAAGCAGCGCGCGGACCTTGCGCCAGACGGGGCTGTAGGTGACCATGAAGGCCTCCGAGATCAGCACCTTGTTGCGGTCGCGCGCGGCGATCAGCGCGTCGATCTCCCCGGCCTTGAGCGCGATCGGCTTTTCGCACAGCACATGCTTTCCCGCATCCGCCGCCTTGATCGACCATTCCACATGCTGGGACGTCGGCAGCGGGATATAGACGGCGTCGATCGCGTCCGAGGCCAGCATCTCCTCGTAGGAGCCGAAGGCATGCGGCACCGAGAAGCGGTCGGCCATGGCGCGGGCCTTGGCGAGGTCACGGCTGGCAATGGCGGTGATGACGCAGTTTTCCGCGTCCTGGATGGCCGGCACGACGAGTTCGCGGCCGATCTTGGCCGTCGACAGGATTCCGAAACGCAGCATGGTGATCTCTCCCTGATTGCGACAGGAGACTAGTCGCGAGGTACGTTCCTCGCAAGCGCGGCGGCCGGCAAAAAGTCGGATCCATGGCGTGCAAAGGCGCCGGCGGCGCCCTATGTTGCAGGAAGCCTTTTTCAGCACGAACCCTTTGGAGGAACCCCATGCAGTTTCGCGCCCTCGGCAAGACCGGCCTTTCGATCGCCCCCCTCGTCTTCGGCGGCAATGTCTTCGGCTGGACGGCCGACGAGAAGACCTCCTTCGACCTGCTCGACGCCTTCACCGGCGCCGGCTTCAACGCCATCGACACGGCCGACGTCTATTCCCGCTGGGCGCCGGGCAACCAGGGCGGCGAATCCGAGACAATCATCGGCAAATGGCTGAAGCGCTCCGGTATCGCCCGCGACAGGGTGGTGGTCATCACCAAGGTCGGCTCCGACATGGGCCAGGGGCGCCGGGACCTGCGCAGGCGCTGGATCGTCGAGGCGGTCGAGAATTCGCTGAAGCGGCTCCAGACCGATCATATCGACCTCTATCTCTCGCACTGGCCGGATCCGCAGACGCCCTACGAGGAGACGCTGGAGGCCCATGCAAGCCTCGTCAAGGCCGGCAAGGTGCGCGCCTTCGGCGCCTCGAACCTCGATGCAGGCCAGTTGCAGGCCTCGTTCGAGGCCGCCGACAAGGCCGGCCTGCCGCGCTACGGCGCGCTGCAGCCGGAATACAATCTCTATGACCGCGCCGGTTTCGAGGGCGCGCTGGCCGATCTGTGCCGGAAGGAGGATCTCGGCGTCATCACCTATTACAGCCTCGCCTCCGGCTTCCTGACCGGCAAGTACCGCACGAAGGCGGACACCGAGGGCAAGGCCCGCGGCGAGGGCGTCGTGCACTATCTCGACGACAAGGGCCTGCGCATCCTCGCCGCCCTCGACAAGGTGGCCGCCGAGACCGGCGCGACGCCGGCCGAAATCGCGCTCGCCTGGCTGATGGCCAAGCCTGCCGTCACCGCGCCGATCGCCAGCGCGACCAGCCTCGGCCAGCTCGCAAGCCTGATGAAGGCGGCAGCCCTCACGCTGAGCGCGGAGCAGATGGCCGCGCTCGACACGGCGGGGGCGTGACCCATGGCCATCACCATCCGCGATGCGCTGGAGGGTGACGAGGCCGCCTGGAGAAAGCTCTGGGCCGGCTACCTCGCCTTCTACGAGACCGACGTGCCGGAGGAGGTGACCGCCTTCACCTGGGCACGCATCCTGGATCCCGGCTCGCGCGTCTCGATGCGGCTTGCCGAGGAGGACGGGACGGTGCTGGGCTTTGCCATTCACCACTACCACGATTCCACCTGGGGCATCGCGCCGGAAGGCTATCTCGAGGACATGTTCGTCGACGAGGGCACGCGCGGCAGGGGCATCGGCCGGGCGCTGATCGACGATCTCGTCACCATTTCCAGGCGCAACGGCTGGCGCGGCATCTACTGGCACACCCGCCAGGACAATGCGCGCGCCCGCAAGCTCTACGACAGCTATGTCGAGGCCGACGGGCATATCCGCTACCGGCTGAAAACCTAGAGCATTTCCAGCCGAAGTGACGTCGTTTCGGCATCGGATAATGCAATCTAGCGCAATTCCGTTGAGCCCGGGTCAGCCGCGGAAGCGGAAGAAATCGACGAAGGCGCGCAGCGCCGGGCGCATCTGCCGGCGCGAGGGATAGTAGATCGAAAAGCCGTCGAAGGCCGGGCACCAGTCTTCCAGCACCGCGACGAGCCGGCCGGCCTCGATATCCTCGGCGACGCGCTGGTCGAAGACATAGGCAAGGCCCGCGCCGTCCATCGCGGCCGCGCGCATCAGCCGCTGGTCGGAGACGATCAGCGGGCCGGCGACGTCGACCGTCACCAGCCGCCCGTCCTTTTCCAGCTCCCAGCGATAGATCCGCCCACTGGAAAAGCGCCGCCGGATGCAGCGGTGCTGCATGAGGTCGCGCGGCTGGACGGGTTTCGGATGGCTCTCGAAATAGGCCGGCGCGCCGACGATGAGGCCGCGCCAGGGGCCGCTCGCCCGGACCGCGATCATGTCCGCCTCCAGATGTTCGCCAAGCCGCAGCCCGGCATCGAACCCCTTCTCGACGATGTCCTCGAAGCGGTCGTCGGTCCGAAGGTCCAGCTCGATCTCCGGATAGGCGGCGAGGAAGGCGCCGAGCCGCGGCATGACGATCTCCTCGGCGGCGATCAGCGGCATGGTGACGCGCAGCGGACCGGCGGGGCGGCCCTGCCGGTCCGCAAGCGCCTCCATGGCCGAACCAATGTCGGAAAGCGCCGGCGCCAGCGTGTCGAGCAGCAGGCGCCCCTCCTCGGTCGGCGCCACGGAGCGGGCGGTGCGCGCGATGAGGCGCACGCCGAGGCTCGCCTCCAGCGCCGAGACCGCATGGCTGACGGCGGAGGGCGCGATGCCGAGTTCGCCTGCGGCCTTGCGAAAGCTGCGCGTCTCCGCGACGATGGCGAGCACGGCGAGCTGGGAAAGCTGGGTCCGGTTCATTGTTCCAACAGATAGAACAAGCCGTTGGCTTTTGCAGCAATTTTCCGATGAGGCGCCGCGTCCTAGATTGGCCTTGCCCGGATGACGGCGGATCGTTCGCCGCCCGGCCGCGCGGACCTGCCTCCCGGGGTCCACAGAAGAAGGATTTCGCCATGAAACACAGACAGCTCGGTACCCTCGACGTTTCCGCCCTCGGCCTCGGCTGCATGGGCATGAGCCACGCCTACGGCCCCTCCAGCGACGAGACGGCGGCCATCGACACGCTGCACCGCGCCGTCGATCTCGGCATCACCCTGTTCGACACGGCCGAGGTCTACGGCCCCTACAGGAACGAGATCCTCCTCGGCAAGGCGCTGAAGCCGGTGCGCGACAAGGTGGTGATCGCCACCAAGTTCGGCTTCCGCATCGATCCCGCCAAACCCTCGGCCGAGATGATCACGGGTACGGACAGCCGGCCGGAAAACGTCAGGGCCGTCGCCGAGGCCTCGCTGAAGCGGCTCGGCATCGAGGTCATCGACCTCTACTACCAGCACCGCGTCGACCCGGACGTACCGATCGAGGAGACGGTGGGCGCCATGGCGGAGCTGGTGCGCGCGGGCAAGGTGAAGGCGCTCGGCCTTTCGGAAGCCGGCAGCGAGACAATCCGCAGGGCCCATGCCGTGCACCCGATCGCCGCCGTGCAGAGCGAATATTCGCTGTGGACCCGTGACGTCGAGGAAAACGGCGTGCTGGAGACCTGCCGCACGCTCGGCATCGGCTTCGTGCCCTTCAGCCCGCTCGGCCGCGGCGTGCTCACCGGCGCGCTGAAGAAGCTGGACGGCCTTGCCGACGACGATTTCCGCCGCTCGCTGCCGCGCTTTGCCGCGGAGAATTTCGACGCCAACCTCGCGCTGGTCGCCCTCCTGGAGGAGATGGCGGCGGAAAAGGGCGTCGCCCCGGCGCAGCTTGCGCTTGCCTGGGTGCTGGCGCAGGGCGATTTCATCGTGCCGATCCCCGGCGCCAGCAAGGTGCCCCATCTGGAGCAGAACGCCGCCGCCGCCGAGATCGTCCTGACGCCCGAGGAAGCCGCCCGCCTCGGCGACCTCCTGTCGCCGGCGAAGGTGGCCGGCGGACGCTACTCGCAGCGCATGGCCTCGATGGCCAACCGGTAAGGAAAGGCCACCCTGCCTCTCCTCCGTCATGGTCGGGCTCGACCCGGCCATCCACAAGCTGCTGAAAGACTGGACCTCGGGTCAGGCCCGAGGATGACGGAGTGCTTGGGGCGATGTTTGCCACCAAACAGAAAGGCCGCGGACAGTTCCGCGACCTTCTTCATATTTAGCCGGATTCTCCCAATCCTACTGGATGAGGATGGCCCGGAAATCGTTGACATTGGTGCCGGTCGGGCCGGGCACGAAGAGATCGCCGAGCGCGTCGAAGGCGGTCCAGCTGTCGTTGCGGCCGAGGAATTCGGCGGCATCCTTGCCCTTGTCGGCGAGGCGCGCGACGGTGGTCCCGTCGGCGAAGGCGCCGGCGTTGTCCTCCGAACCGTCGATCCCGTCCGTGTCGGCGGCAAGCGCAAAGAGACCCGGCAGGCCATCGATGCCGCAGGCGAGGGACAGGAGGAACTCGCCGTTGCGGCCGCCCTTGCCCTTGCCCCTGATCGTCACGGTCGTCTCGCCGCCCGACAGCACGACGACGGGCTTGCGGAACGGCCGGTCGCGGCGCACCACCTCGGCGGCGATCGCCGCATGCACGCGGCCGACCTCGGCCGCCTCGCCCTCGATGGCGTCGGAAAGGATGACGGCCTCGACACCCGCCTTGCGCGCCGCTTCGGCGGCGGCCTCCAGCGAGACGGCGGCGGAGGCGACGAGCTTCACCGCGTTGCGGGCGAAGGCGGCATCGGACGGCAGCGGCGGCTCGTCCTTGCCCTCGCGGATGTGGCGCATCACGGCTTCGGGCAGGTCGAGGCGGTAGCGCTCGATGAGGCGCAGGGCATCCGCGCGGGTGGTCTCGTCCGCGATGGTCGGGCCGGAGGCGACGAGGGCGGGATTGTCGCCGGGAATGTCGGAGACGACGAGCGAGACGACGCGGGCCGGATGGGCAAGCGCGGCGAGCCGGCCGCCCTTGATGCGCGAGACCTGCTTGCGCACGGCGTTCATGGCGCTGATCGGCGCGCCGGAGGCCAGCAGCGCCTTGTTGACGGCGATCTCGTCGGCAAGCGTCAGGTCGCCGGCCGGCGCCGGCAGCAGGGCCGAGCCGCCGCCGCAGACGAGGGCGACGACGAGGTCGTCCTCGGTAAGGCCCCGCACGGCGGCCATCAGCCGGCCGGAGGCGAGGAGCCCGCTGTCATCGGGCACCGGATGGGCGGCCTCCAGGATCTCGATGCGCTCGCAGGCGACGGCATAGCCGTAGCGCGTGACGACGACGCCGGTGAGCGGGCCGTCCCAGAGCCGCTCGAAGGCGCGCGCCATCTGCGCCGCACCTTTGCCGGCACCGATTACCACCGTGCGGCCCTTCGGCTTTTCCGGCAGGTTGGCGGCCAGCACCTTGTCCGGATCGGCGGCGGAGACCGCGACGGAAAAGAGATGCTCGAGAAAGGCGCGCGGATCGGCGATGGGCGGCATGGGTTCCTCCGGGTCACGCTGCGCCGGGCCTCGGGACGAGGGATTCCGGCAGCAGATTCAAAATTCTACAGCGGCCGTCGCCGTGCGCGGGGCGCGCGGCGCTTCGGGCGGGGCAATTAAGCACAGCCCCTCACCCGCCCGCCAGCACCTCCCGATGAAAAAGAGCCGCGGCGGGGGATGAGGGGCTGCGCCGCCTCCTCCAGAAGGGGTGGCCGGGCGGGGCTCCCCTCCCCGCCCGGCCAGGCCGTCATGCGACGGCGTGGTTCGCCATGCGCTCCAGCGCCTTGACGAGACCTGAGTGATCGAGACCGGCCTCGCCATGGGCGGCGCACTGGTTGAAGAGCTCCTGCGTGGACGCGGTGTTGGGCAGGGCGACGCCGAGCGCCTTGGCGCCCTGCAGCGCCAGGTTCAGGTCCTTCTGGTGCAGCGAGATGCGGAAGCCCGGATCGAAGGTGCGCTTGACCATGCGCTCGCCGTGCACTTCGAGAATGCGCGAGGAGGCAAAGCCGCCCATCAGTGCGGCGCGCACGCGCGCGGGATCGGCACCGGCCTTCGAGGCGAAGACGAGGGCTTCGGACACCGCCTCGATGGTCAGCGCGACAATGATCTGGTTGGCAACCTTCGTCACCTGGCCGTCTCCGCAATCGCCGACGAGGGTGATGTTCTTGCCCATCAGCTGGAAGAGCGGCAGCGCCCGGTCGAAGCTTTCCTGCGAGCCGCCGGCCATGATGGAGAGCGAGGCGTTCTTGGCGCCGACCTCGCCGCCCGAGACCGGACCATCGACATATTCGGCACCGGTCGCGCGGATCTTCCTGGCAAATTCCTTGGTGGCGATCGGCGAGATCGAGCTCATATCGATGACGAGCTTGCCGGCCGCAAGGCCGTAGGAGACGCCGTTCTCGCTGAAGAGCACGTCTTCGACCTCGGGCGTATCGGGCAGCATGAGGATGATCGTGTCGACGGTCTCGGCCAGCACCTTCGGGCTGTCGACGATCTTGAGGCCGTTGTCGATGAGTTCCTGGCGCGGCGAAACGGAGAATTTCGAGGTGATGACGGTGTGGCCGGCGTCCTGGAGATGGCGCGCCATGGGCGTGCCCATGATGCCGAGGCCGATGAAACCGATATTTGCCATGATGCTAACTCCCAATCTGAAAATCTGTCTGGCTCAGCGGCCGACTTCGGCCAGCCAGCCGAGGCCTTCCTGCGTGGTGGTGCGCGGCTTGTATTCGCAGCCGATCCAGCCGTCGTAGCCGAGCGCGTCCAGCGTCTTGAACACGAAGGGCCAGGCGATCTCGCCGGTGCCCGGTTCGCCCCGGCCCGGATTGTCGGCGAGCTGCACATGGGCGATCTGCGCCTGGTGCTTCCTGAACGTGCCGATCAGCTCGCCCTCGGTGCGCTGCTGGTGGTAGAGGTCGTACTGGATGAACAGGTTGTCGCTGCCCACCTCGGCGATGATGGAGGCCGCCTGGTCCGGGGTATTGAGGTAGAAGCCCGGAATGTCGAAGCGGTTGATCGGCTCGATCAGAAGCCGGATTCCGTGCTTGCCGAGCTCGCCCGCCGCCAGCTTCAGGTTGGCGACGAAGGTGGTGCGCAGCACCTCGTCCGAAACGCCGACCGGGGCGATGCCCGAGAGGCAGTTGACCTGCCTGCAGCCGAGCGCCGTCGCATAGTCGATCGCCGAGGCGACGCCGCGGCGGAACTCGTCGACCCGGTCCGGCAGGACCGCGATGCCGCGCTCGCCGCCGGCCCAGTTGCCGGCCGGCAGGTTGTGCAGCACCTGCGTCAGGCCATGGAGATCGAGCGCGGCGCGCAGCGCCTCCTTGTCGAAATCGTAGGGGAAGAGATATTCCACCCCTTCGAAGCCGGCCTTGGCGGCCAGCGCGAAGCGTTCGAGGAACGGCGCCTCGTTGAAGAGCATGGTCAGGTTGGCCGCGAATTTCGGCATCGTGTTTTCCTCTCTTCGTCTCAGTCCAGGAGGGCCAGCGTCGCGGTCGGGGCGTCTTCGCCGCGTTCGGCCAGGTCCTCGAATTCGACGACGGCATTGATGTCGGCGCCCATGGCGATGTTGGTGACGCGCTCGAGGATGAACTCGATGACGACGGGGACCTGGTGCTCCTTCATCAGCGCCTGCGCGGTGTTGAAGGCTTCCTGGAACTCGTTCGGGCTGCGCACGCGGATCGCCTTGCAGCCGAGGCCTTCGGCGACGGCGACGTGGTCGACACCATAGCCGGCTTCCGAATCGCCCGACGCATTGATGTTATCGAAGGCGAGCGAGACCTCGAAGTCCATGTTGAAGCCGCGCTGGGCCTGGCGGATGAGACCGAGATAGGAATTGTTCACGACCACATGCAGGTAGGGCAGCTTGTGCTGGGCGCCGACCGCCAGCTCCTCGATGAGGAACTGGAAGTCGTAGTCGCCGGACAGGGCGACGATCGGGCGATCGGGATCGGCGGCGCGCACGCCGAGCGCGGCGGGCAGCGTCCAGCCGAGCGGGCCGGCCTGGCCACAGTTGATCCAGTTGCGCGGCTTGTAGACATGCAGGAACTGCGCGCCGGCGATCTGGGAAAGACCGATGGTCGAGACGTAGCAGGTGTCGCGGTCGAAGGCCTTGTTCATCTCCTCGTAGACACGCTGCGGCTTCAGCGGCGTCTGGTCGAAATGGGTCTTGCGCAGCATGGTGCGCTTGCGCTCCTGGCACTCCTCGGCCCAGGCCGACCAGTCGCGCAGCTTGCCGGCGACCTTCCATTCGGTCGCGACGTCGAGGAACACCTTCAGCGCGGCGCCGGCATCCGAGACGATGCCGAAGTCCGGCGTGAAGACGCGGCCGATCTGGGTCGGCTCGATATCGACATGGACGAAGGTGCGGCCTTCCGTATAGGTCGAGACATTGCCGGTATGGCGGTTGGCCCAGCGGTTGCCGACGCCGAGGACGAAGTCGGAGGCGAGCAGCGTCGCGTTGCCGTAGCGGTGCGAGGTCTGCAGGCCGCACATGCCGGCCATCAGCCGGTGATCGTCCGGGATCGTGCCCCAGCCCATCAGCGTCGGGATGACGGGAACGCCGGTGATCTCGGCGAACTCGACCAGGAGGTCCGAGGCATCCGCGTTGATGATGCCGCCGCCGGCGACGATCAGCGGGCGCTCGGCCGCGTTCAGCATGGCGAGGGCCTTTTCGGCCTGGGCGCGGGTGGCAGCCGGCTTGTAGGGTTCGAGCGGCTCGTAGGCGTCGATGTCGAACTCGATCTCGGCGAGCTGGACGTCGATCGGCAGGTCGATCAGCACCGGGCCGGGACGGCCGGAGCGCATCGTGTGGAACGCCTTCTGGAAGACATAGGGGACGAGGCCCGGCTCCATGACGGTGACGGCCCACTTGGTGACGGGCGCGGCGATCTTGGCGATATCGACGGCCTGGAAGTCCTCCTTGTCGAGGCGGGCGCGCGGCGCCTGGCCGGTGATGCACAGGATCGGGATCGAATCGGCGGAGGCCGAATAGAGGCCGGTGATCATGTCGGTGCCGGCCGGGCCCGACGTACCGATGCACAGGCCGATATTGCCGGCGCGGGCCCTTGTATAGCCCTCGGCCATGTGGCTTGCGCCCTCGACGTGGCGGGCAAGCACATGGCGGACCGTGCCGCGCGCCTTCAGCGCCGAATAGAAGGGATTGATCGCAGCGCCCGGAACGCCGAAGGCACAATCGATGCCTTCCTTCTCCAGAACCAGGACCGCTGCATCGACAGCACGCATTTTAGCCATGGGATTTCCTCCGTCTCTCGAGAAGGAAGGTATCGCATCTGTTCCTGCGCGCAATCATAAAATGGAAATCAATCCCATCAGATGGAAATAAACATTTTCAACGAAACTGGAACAATCGCCACGAGACGGCTATGTCATGAGTGCGGAGCGACGGAAGAGAGGGGCGCATGGCGGAGCAGCAGGAGAAGACGCGGGGGCGGCCCGGCCGCAAGGCCGGCGAGAATGCGGCACCGTCCTCGGTGCAGGTGCTGGACCGCAGCCTGAAACTTCTCGATCTCGTGGCGCAGGCGGACGGTGCGGCGCTCACCGACCTTGCCGACCAGTCGGCCATGGCGCCCTCCACCGTGCACCGCCTGCTGACCTCGCTCGCCCAGCACGGCATGGTCGCCCATGACGCGGAGACTGGCGCCTGGACGATCGGCGTGAAGGCCTTCGAGATCGGCACCGCGTACCTCCGCTTCCGCAAGCTCGGCACGATCAGCCGGCCGTTCCTCAAGCAACTGATGGAAGGCTGCGGCGAGACCGCCAACATCGCCATCGAGGACGACGGCGACGTGGTCTTCATCTCGCAGGTGGAAAGCCATGCGCCGATGCGCGCCTTCTTCCGCCCCGGCCGGCGCGGGCCGATCCACGCCTCCGGCATCGGCAAGGCGATCCTCTCCACCTGGCCGGATGCCCGCATCGAGGCGCTGCTTTCCGGCCGCACGCTACAGCATTTCACCGACAGGACCCGCGACACGATCCCGACGCTGCTCGAGGATATCGGGAAAATCCGCGCCCGCGGCTGGTCGATCGACGACGAGGAGCATACGCTCGGCATGCGCTGCGTGGCCGCGCCGATCTTCGACGAATATGGCGAGGCGGTGGCCGGCATTTCCGTGTCCGGTCCGGCGGTGCGCCTGCCCGACAGCAAGGTCGACGCCTTCGGCCCGGTGGTGCGCGCGGCGGCGGAGGGGCTGACCAAGGCGATGGGCGGGCGCTCGCGACGCGCTTGACTTTTCCAACCACCGGATCGGCATCCCGAACCGGCCCGGTTCTCATCGACGCGCAGAAAACGTTTATCTTTCGACCTTACGCAAATCTGGGTACCCCGTCGGGGCGTAAAGCCCAGGATAGACAGAAAGGATTGTCCAATGAGCTTGACCCGGATTGCCGCCGTGGCCGCTTCTCTCCTGATCGCCGCGAGCTCCGCCTTCGCAAAGATCCCGCTCGTCAACGCCACCTGCCCCCATGACATCGAGGTGCATGCCGACGAGGGCGGGCCGATCTACATCAATGGCAAGGAAAGCAAGCTGAAGGTCGTCAACGACAATTATTACGAAGCGACGGGCGAAGGCGTGACGATCTCGCTCAGCATCAACCCTGACGGCTCTGCCGCCGTCTCCTATACCGGACACGGCGGCGCGAACGGCATCTGCACCGTCAAGTGATCAGGCCGTCTCGAGCAGGCGCTGGTTTGCGGCGCCTGTCTTGCCCTTCCCCTTCATCGCCTTTCCGGCGACATAGACCTCGGCGACGCAGCGGTCGTCGCCCATGGTCTGCAGGATGAAGAGCTCCTCCGCCAGTGAGGTGGCGGTGCGCATGCGGTATTCCATCGCCGATTTGCCGGAGGAATCAAGCACGACGATATCCGCATCCGCCCCGGCATGCAGCGAGCCGATGTGCTTCTCAAGCCCGAGCGCGCGGGCATTGCCCAGCGTCAGGCGGTAGAAGGAATTGAACGGCGTCAGCTTCTGGCCGTTGAGGTGCAGCACCTTGTAGGCCTCGTCCATCGTTTCCAGCATGGAGAAGCTGGTGCCGGCGCCGACATCCGTCGCCACCGACCAGCGCGCGCCGAGCCGGTCGAACCTGTCGCGGTCGAAGAGGCCCGAGCCGAGGAAGAGGTTGGACGTCGGGCAGAAGACGCCGACGGCGCCCGTCTCGGCGAGCACGGAAACCTCGCGGTCGCTGAGATGGATGCAATGGCCGAGCAGCATGCGGTCATTGAGCAGGCCGTAGCGGGCGTAGATGTCCGTATAGTCCTTCGCCTGCGGGTAGAGCGAGGTGGCGAACGCGATCTCGTCGCGGTTCTCCGAAAGATGCGTCTGCACGAAGCAGGTCGGGTGCTCGGCGACGAGCGCCTGGCTCATCTCCATCTGCTCGGGCGTGGAGGTGATGGCGAAGCGCGGGCTGATCGCGTAGTGCGCGCGGCCGCGGCCGTGCCATTTCCCGATGAGCCGCTTCGTCTCGTCATAGCCCTGCTGCGGCGTGTCGCGCAGGGCGTCGGGCGCGTTGCGGTCCATCATCACCTTGCCGCCGACCATGCGCATGCCGCGCGCCTCGGCCGCCGAGAAATAGGCCTCGACGCTTTCGGGATGCACCGAGCAGTAGGCGACGGCGGTCGTCGTGCCGTTCGAGAGCAGCTCGTCCATGAAGCGGTCCGCCACGGCGGCGGCATGGGCGGCCTCGGCGAACTTCTGCTCCTCGACGAAGATATAGGTGTTCAGCCATTCCAGGAGCTGCGCGCCATAGGAGGCGATCGCCTGGGTCTGCGGGAAATGCAGGTGCGTGTCGATGAGGCCCGGCAGAACGAGGTGCGGACGGTGGTCGGCGACTGCAATGCCGGGGCCGGCGCGCCTGCTGACCTCGGCATGCTCGCCGATCTCGACGACCTTGCCGCCCCGGACGAAGACCGCGCCGTCCTCGATGTAGCGCCAGGCGGCCGTGTCGTCGATGCCCTGCGGCTCGGCGAGGAAGGTCAGCACGCGGCCGCGGATCAGGAGTTCGCTCATTGGGTCTTCTCCCCGCTGATGGCGCTTTCGTACCAGGCGACGAGCAGGCGGCGCTCCTCGTCGGAGATTTGGGTCACGTTGGCCGGCGGCATGGCGTGCGAGCGGCCGGCCTGCAGGTAGATCTCGCGGGCGTGGTTGGCGATCTCGCCGTCCGTTTCCAGGACGACGCCCTTCGGCGCGGTGATGATGCCCTCCCAGCCCGGCTCCCTGGCATGGCACATGGCGCAGCGGCCGAGAACGGTGTCGCGCACCTTGGGGAAGGCTTCAGCCGTGACGAAGGGCTGCTGGCTGGCCGAGACCTTCGCGTCGGCCGTCTCGCCCGTCAGCACCTTCGGCACGGTGGAGAGCCACATGATGATGACGAAGAGCAGCGCGGTGGCAAGCCAGGTCCAGGTCGGGTTGCCGGCATTGGCGTGGGTGGTGTTGAAGTAGTGGCGGATCGTGACGCCCATCAGGAAGACCAGCGAGGCGATGATCCAGTTGAACTCGGTGCCGAAGGCCAGCGGATAGTGGTTCGACAGCATCAGGAACAGCACCGGCAGCGTCAGGTAGTTGTTGTGCGTGGAACGCTGCTTGGCGATCTTGCCGTATTTCGGATCGGGCGTGCGGCCGGCGATGAGGTCGGCGACGACGATCTTCTGGTTCGGAATGATGATGAAGAACACGTTGGCCGACATGATCGTCGCCGTGAAGGCGCCGAGATGGAGGAAGGCGGCGCGGCCGGTGAAGAGCTGCGTGTAGCCCCAGGCGACGACGACGAGAATGAAGTAGAGCGCGATCATCAGCCGCGTGTTGTCGTTGCCGAAGGGCGACTTGCAGATCAGGTCGTACATGATCCAGCCGAAGGCGAGCGAGGCCAGCGAAATGCCGATCGCCACCGGCTTGGAGACATCAAGCACATTCGGATCGATCAGGTAGAGGTCGGCGCCCGCGTAATACAGGAGACAGAGCATGCCGAAGCCGGACAGCCAGGTGACGTAGCTCTCCCATTTGAACCAGACGAGATGCTCCGGCATGTTGGCCGGCGCCACCAGGTATTTCTGGATGTGGTAGAAGCCGCCGCCATGCACCTGCCATTCCTCGCCATGGGCGCCCGGCGGCAGCGCGGGGTGCTTCTTCAGGCCCAGGTCGAGCGCGACGAAATAGAACGACGAGCCGATCCAGGCGATCGCCGTGATGACGTGCAGCCAGCGGACGGCGAACATCAACCAATCCCAGGCTATGGCATATTCGTACATAGGGACCTCCTCCCATTTTCCATGGGCTTGTTTGCCATCAAGTGATTTTCACGGAAATCCCGGTGAATCCCGAACACTTTCAAAAAAATCTAAAAGATGGCCGCCTCTTTGCTCGGCACGCCAATGTGGTAGAAAGAGCCATGTCCTATCTCGATAATGTGCGCGTCTTCGTTCGCGTGGTCGAACTCGGTACCCTTTCGGCGGCGGGGCGCGACCAGCGCGTCACCCCCGCGGTCGCCAGCAATCGCATCAAGGAACTGGAGCGCCATCTCGGCGTGCGGCTGTTCAACCGCACGACGCGCAAGCTCTCGCCGACCGAGCATGGCCGCGTGTTCTACGAGGGCGCGGTGAAGATCATCGAGGCGGTGAACGAGGCGGAGGCGGCGATCGCGGACCTGTCGCGCAACCCCAAGGGCTCGCTCCGCATCACCGCGCCGCTCGGCATCGGCCGGCGGCTGATCGCGTCGGGCATTCCGGAATTCCACGACAAGTATCCCGACATCGAGGTGCGGGTGCGCCTGTCGGACCACAATGTCGATATCCTCGCCGAGGGCGTCGACGTCGCCTTCAAGCTCGGCGTGCTCGAGGATTCGAACCTGCGCATGCGCGGCATCCTCAATTGCGAGCGCGTGCTCTGCGCCTCGCCCGCCTATCTTGCCCGCCGCGGCACGCCGAAGACGGCCGATGCGCTGATCGCCGACAAGCACGACTGTCTGCTGCTGCGCTATCCCGGCTCGAAGGAATATTACTGGACGCTGGTGACGGCCGAGGGCGTGCGCAAGTTCGAGGTCGCCGGCCCCTATGACAGCGACGACGGCGACGTGCTCACGCAATGGGCGCTGGAAGGCCGCGGCATCATCAACAAGCCGCTCTTCGAGGTGAAGGCCCATCTTGCCGAGGGCCGCCTGGTGGAGATCCTGAAGGACAGCCCGCCCGCCTCCGTGCAGCTCGCCGCGATCTATCCGCACAAGCGCTTCCAGGACCCCAAGGTGCGGCTGATGATCGATTTCATGGCCGAGCGATGTCAGCGGCTGATCGGCCGGCTGCTCGGAGAGGACATCGACGACGGCAAAGCCGAGCTGGTTGAAGCGAACGACGGAAAATAGTATATTTCTTCTAAGAATATACTAGATGGAGAAGTCCATGCCCTTCGCCTCCATGACCAGCGCCGACTTCAACCAGAATCCGAGCAAGGCGAAGAAGGCGGCAAACGAAGGCCCCCTCGTCATCACCGAACATGGCGAGGCGAGCTATGTGCTTGTCCGCTATAGCGATTTCAAGGACCACTGGCGAAAGTCGAAAAGCCTGTATGACGCCCTCAATCACAAGGACTCCAGGTTCGATGACGATTTTGCGCCCGAACGCGTCAGCTTCAGGGGGCGGGACGTCGAATTCTGATGGCATTCCTGCTCGATACGAACGTTGTTTCCGCATCCCGCAGGGCCGAGCGTCAGGCCGTTGAATTTCAGGAATTCCTCCACGCGTTCGATGTCGAGACCGCCTATCTTTCGACGATTACGATCATGGAGATCGAGTTCGGCATACAAAGCGAGCGTCTTCGCAATCCCGATTTTGCCGATGACCTTTCCTTATGGCTGACGGCCGTCGTGCTGCCGGAATTTTCCGCAAGGCTCCTGCCGTTCGATACGCGGGCGGCCTTGATCGCAGGCCGATTGCCGACACCCGGCAGGAAGCCGACGGCCGACGGCATGATCGCGGCAACCGCGCTCGCCAACAATCTGGTCCTCGTCACACGCAATCTTTCGGACTTTCAGCCACTCGGCGTCCCGTGCCTCAATCCCTGGGAAAAGGCTCCCGGAGGATAGACCGCTTTAGTCCTTGACGGGAACCGCGTTCTGACGCGCGCTTGCCCAGGTCAGCGCCGCCGTCATGATCTCGGCGGTGGCGAGCGCCGCAATCACCGCCGGGCGCTTGTCCTTCATGACCGTGCCGCCGATCGGACAGACGAGGCGGTCGAAAAGGTCCGGCTGGCCGATCTCGCGCGACAGCCAGTTGCGGAAGGTCGTGCGCTTGGTCTTCGAGCCGATCATGCCGACATAGGCGGCATCGTTGCGCTTCAGCGCCTCGGCGGTGATCAGGAAATCCAGCGCGTGATCGTGGGTCAGCACGACGAAGCTGCTGCCGGCCGGCGCATCGCGCACCACGGCCTCGGGCATGGCGGTGAGGCAGGTCTCGATGCCCGGCACCCTTGAGGCGACGAGCTCGTCCTCGCGGGTATCCACCAGCACGACGCGCAGCGGCGCGAGCGACAGCGCCATGGCGAGCGCATCGCCGACATGGCCGGCGCCGAAGACGTAGACATGCGGCCTCAGGGCCATCTCGCGGTCGCTGCGGGCGACAAGGTCGTGCGCAAGCGCCGGGTTCATGGCGGTGAAGGACAGCCCGACACGCCCGCCGCAGCACTGGCCGATCTCCGGGCCGAGCGGCACGCTCATCGGCTCGGCGGCCGCGCCCGAGCGCAGCGCGCGGCGGGCCTGGTCGATCGCCATATATTCGAGCTGCCCGCCGCCGATCGTCGCGAAGATCTCCCGTTCCGAGACCAGCATGAAGGCATCCGTGTCGCGCGGCGTGGACCCCGCCGCGCCCGTCACCTCGACCAGGATCGACCCCGGCGCCCGGCGCAGGAAATCCCGGATGTCTTCGCGCACGGCGGGCATGGCCTCACCTCTTGCTTTCTTTGCCGCAATTCCGGACGGAAAACCGCATCACACTTTTCCTGGAATTGCTCGGGCCGTCTTGAGGCGCTCGATCGCCATCAGCACGCGCTCGGGCGTCGCCGGGGCGTCGAGCCGCGGGCAGATCCTGTGGTCCGCCACGCTCGCCACCGCGTCCGACAGCGCATGCAGCACGGCAAGGCCGAGCGGCAGCGGCGGCTCGCCCACCGCCTTGGAACGGTGGATCGTCGGCTCGTAGGCTTCCGACCAGTCGGTCAGCGCCACGTTGAAGATCTTCGGGCGATCCGAGGCGAGCGGGATCTTGTAGGTGGAGGGTGCGTGGGTGCGAAGGCGCCCCTTGCCGTCCCACCACAATTCCTCCGTGGTCAGCCAGCCCATGCCCTGGATGAAGCCGCCCTCGACCTGGCCGATGTCGATGATCCTGTTCAGCGACCGGCCTGTATCGTGCAGGATGTCGGTGCGCTCGACGACATATTCGCCGGTCAGCGTGTCGACCGAGACCTCCGAGCAGGCCGCGCCATAGGCGTAGTAATAGAAGGCGTGGCCCCGGCCCTTCGAGCGGTCCCAGTGGATCTTCGGCGTCTTGTAGAAGCCGGCCGCCGAGAGCTGGACGCGCGCCATGTAGGCCTGCTTGACGAGATCGTTGAAGGAAATCTCGGCATTGCCGATGCGCACCCGGTTCGGCAGGAAGACGACCTGGTCGCGCGGCACCTGATGGCTTTCCGCGGCGAAATCGATCAGCCGGTCCTTGATCTGGCGGGCGGCGTTCTGCGCCGCCATGCCGTTGAGGTCGGCGCCGGACGAGGCCGCCGTCGGCGAGGTGTTCGGCACCTTGGCGGTCGTCGTCGCCGTGATCTTCACCCGGTCGAGGTCGATCTGGAACTCTTCCGCCACCACCTGCGCCACCTTCAGGTGCAGGCCCTGACCCATTTCCGTGCCGCCATGGTTCATGTGCACGGAACCGTCCGTGTAGACATGCACCAGCGCGCCGGCCTGGTTGGGTTCCGTCTTGGTGAAGGAGATGCCGAACTTGACCGGCGTCAGCGCGAGGCCCCGCTTGACGATGCGGCTCTTCGCGTTGAATTCCCGGATCGCCTTGCGCCGGCCGGCATAGTCGGCGCTTTCCTCAAGCTCCGCGACGATGCGCTGGATGATGCAGTCCTCCACCTTCTGGTGGTAGGGCGTGAGGTTGCGGGTCCCCTCGACGCCCATCGCGTCGTAGAAGTTCAGCTTGCGGATCTCGAGCGGGTCCTTGCCGACGGCGAAGGCCACCTCGTCGATGACGCGCTCGGCCCCGACCATGCCCTGCGGGCCGCCGAAACCCCGGAAGGCGGTGTTCGACACGGTGTTGGTGTGCAGGAGCGCCGTCCTGGCGTGCACATGCGGGAAGAAATAGGCGTTGTCGCAGTGGAACAGCGCACGGTCGCCCACCGGGCCGGAAAGGTCCGCCGAAAAACCGGCCCTGAGCGCGAAGGTGTAGTCGATGCCGAGGATGCGGCCCTCGTCGTCGAAGCCGACATCGTAGTCGATGGCGAAATCGTGCCGCTTGCCGGTCGCCACCATGTCCTCGTCGCGGTCGAGCCGGAGCTTGACGGCGCGGCCCAGCTTCTTGGCGGCGATGGCGGCGAGCGCGGCGCACTGGTTGGCCTGGGTCTCCTTGCCGCCGAAGCCGCCGCCCATGCGGCGCACCTCAACGGTCACGGCATGGCTCGGCACGCCGAGCGCGTGGGCGACGAGGTGCTGCGTCTCGCTCGGCCCCTGCGTGGAGCAGTAGACGGTGACCTCGTCGTCCTCGCCGGGCACGGCGAGCGAGACCTGACCTTCGAGATAGAAATGGTCCTGTCCACCGAGCCGCATGCGGCCCTTCACCCGGCGCGGGGCACTGTCGAGGGCGGCGGCCGCATCGCCGCGCTTGAGCGTCAGCGGCGGAAAGACCTGCCGGTGCGTCTTCTGGTCGAGGTCCCAGATGTCGATATTGGCGGGCAGCTCCTCGTATTCGACCTTGGCGAGGCGCGCGGCGCGGCGGGCCTCCTCGCGCGTCTCCGCGATCACGCAGAAGATCGGCTGGCCGTGGAACTCCACCTTGCCGGCGGCGAGCACCGGATCGTCGTGCATGCCGGAGGGCGAGATGTCGTTGTCGCCGGGCACGTCCTCATGGGTGAGCACGTCGACGACGCCGGGGGCGGCGCGCACGGCCGAAAGGTCGAGGGATTTCACGATGCCATGGGCGACGGTGGACAGGCCGAGGCCGGCATGCAGCGTGCCGGCGGGCTCGGTGATGTCGTCGATATAGACGGCCGTGCCGGCGACGTGCTTGTGCGCCGAATCATGGCGCGGGCTGTCATGCACGCCGCCGGTGATCTTTTCCGCCTTGAGGTCTGGAGTGTGCTTGTTCATGGCTTACGCAGCCTCGTATCTGGACACCTGCGCAGGCTGTGCGCTGGTCGTCGTTTCCACATAGAACCGCAAGAGCAGGTTCCTGGCCACCAGCGCGCGGTATTCCGCGGTCGCGCGCATGTCGGTCAGCGGCGTATAGTCCTCGGCATATTTCGCCATGGCCGCTTCCACCGTCGCCTCGGTCCAGCTCTGGCCGAGCAGCGCCTTCTCGACGGCAAAGGCGCGCTTCGGCGTCGCCGCCATGCCGCCATAGGCGATGGTGATGGCGGCGACCGTGCCGTCGGCGGCAAGCGCCAGGCGGAAGGCCCCGAGCGTTGCGGTGATGTCCTCGTCGCGGCGCTTGGTCACCTTGTAGACGGCAAACTTTTCCGCCGCGGGAGGAACGGGCACCTTAAGGGATTCCACGAATTCGCCGGGCTGGCGGTCCTGCTTGCCATAGGCGATGAAGAAATCCTCAAGCGGGATGGTGCGCCGTTCCGCGCCCTTGCGCAAGGTCACCGACGCGCCGAGCGCGATCAGCGCCGGCGGCGTGTCGCCGATCGGCGAGCCGTTGGCGACATTGCCGCCGATCGTGCCCATGTTGCGCACCTGCTGGCCGCCGATGCGGGTGATGAGTGGGCCGAGCGCCGGAATGTGCCGCGAAAGCGTCGCGATGGCCTCGGTATAGGTAACGCCCGCGCCGAGGGCGATCACGTCGTCTTTCACCGTGATCGCCTTCATCTCCTGAAGGCCGGCGATGAAGACGACCGGCGTGATGTCGCGCATGTGCTTGGTGACCCAGAGGCCGACATCGGTGGAGCCGGCCACCACCGTGGCGGCGGGTTCGGCCTCCAGCACGGCGGCGAAATCATCGAGGTTCGCCGGCACGACGAACCGCTTCTTGCCCTCACCGATCTCGACGCGCGCGCCGTCGGCAAGCGCCTTGAGGCGCGTGATCATCGCCTGGCGTTCGGCAAGGAGCGGATCCTTCTCCGTGCCGCCATAGCTGGAAATGGCGCGGGCGGCGCGCAGGATCGGCTCGTAGCCGGTGCAGCGACAGAGGTTGCCCTGCAGCGCCGTCTCGATCTCCTGGTCGGTCGGGTTCGGCGACTGCATCCACAGCGCATAGAGCGACATGACGAAGCCCGGCGTGCAGAAGCCGCATTGCGAACCGTGATAATCCACCATGGCCTGCTGCACGGGGTGCAGGCGGCCGTCGCTGGCGGCGAGATGCTCGACGGTGACGACATGACAGCCGTCCAGCGAGCCGAGGAAGCGGATGCAGGCATTGACGCCCTCGTAGACAAGGCCGCCCTCAGGCGTCAGCCGGCCCACCAGCACCGTGCAGGCGCCGCAGTCGCCCTCGGCGCACCCTTCCTTGGTGCCCTTGAGCAGGCGCGAAAGGCGCAGCCAGTCGAGCAGCGTCTGGTCCGGCGCGACGTCGCTGAGCGCGACGTCGCGGCCATTGAGGATGAAGTGCAGTTCCGAGCGGATCGTGGCGGCCGCCATGGCTTAGCTCCCGCGGTAGGTGGAATAGCTGAAGGGCGAGACGAGCAACGGTACATGGTAGTGCGCGCCCTCGTCGGCAAGGCCGAAGCGGATCGGGATGATGTCGAGGAACATCGGGCCATCCCCCGTGCGGCCGAGATAATCGCCGGCGTGGAAGCGCAGCTCGTAGGTGCCGGCCTTCATCGTCTCGCCGGCCAAAAGGGGCGCATCGCAGCGGCCGTCGTCGTTCGTCTCGGTGGTCTTGAGAAGGTGCAGCGTGTCGCCCTCCACCCTGTAGAGATCGATGCGCAGGCCTTCCGCCGGCTTGCCGCGCGCCGTGTCCAGCACATGGGTCGTGAGGCGGCCGGCCCCTTGCGAATGCGTTTGCATGTTTTTCCTCCTGAACACAGCGCTCCTACAATCACTATCCTCCAGCCGCTCGCCACTGAAAAGCAGCAGGATCGTTCGAGACTTTCAAAATTTCCGTAGGGAATGGCGCCGGCGATTTGCGGTTAGAAATTCCGCACCGAAAACGTTTGGAGGAGCGTTCCCATGCGATATTGCCGTGACATGCACGGATATGGACAGACACCGCCAGCGGCCCGGTGGCCGGGCGAGGCGCGTGTCGCCGTGCAGTTCGTGCTGAACTACGAAGAGGGCGGCGAGAACTGCGTGCTGCATGGCGATGCGGCATCCGAGGCCTTTCTCTCCGAGATCGTCGGCGCCGCCCAATGGCCGGGCCAGCGCCACTGGAACATGGAATCGATCTACGAATACGGCGCGCGCGCCGGCTTCTGGCGCCTGCACCGGCTTTTGACGGAAAAGAACGTGCCCGTCACGGTCTACGGCGTCGCCACGGCGCTCCGCCGCTCGCCCGCCCAGGTGGCCGCGATGCTGGAGGCCGGCTGGGAAATCGCCTCGCATGGCCTCAAATGGGTCGAGCACAAGGACATGACGGCGGAGGACGAACGCGCCGCCATCGCCGAGGCGATCCGCCTGCACACGCTCGTCACCGGCGAGCGGCCGCGTGGCTGGTATACCGGCCGCTGTTCGGTGAACACCGTCGATCTCGTCGCCGAGGCGGGCGGCTTCGCCTATATTTCCGACACCTATTCCGACGACCTGCCCTACTGGTACGAGCACGGCGGCCGGCAGCAGCTCATCATCCCCTATACGCTCGACGCCAACGACATGCGTTTCGCGACGCCCCAGGGCTTCAACAGCGGCGACCAGTTCTTCAGCTACCTGAAGGACAGCTTCGATGCGCTTTATGCGGAAGGCGCCAAGGGTAGCCCGAAGATGATGAGCATCGGCCTGCATTGCCGCCTGATCGGCCGGCCCGGCCGCGTCATGGCGCTCGCCCGCTTCATCGACTATGTGCAGAGCCACGAGAAGGTCTGGATCGCGCGGCGCGTCGACATCGCCGAGCACTGGGCGAAGACCCACCCGCCGCAGCCGCCGGCCGAGCGCCCCTCGCAGATGACCGAAGAGGCCTTCGTCGCGCGTTTCGGCGGCGTGTTCGAACATTCCGACTGGGTCGCCCGCCGTGCCTTCGCCGACGAACTTTCGCCGGCAAACGACACGGCGACCGGCCTTGCCGCCGCTCTCACCTTCCAGTTCCGCGCGGCCAGCGATGCCGAACGGCTTCGCGTGCTCGTCGCCCACCCGGACCTTGCCGGCAAGCTGGCCCAGGCGAAACGCCTTACCGCGAGCTCCACCGAGGAACAGGCCTCCGCCGGCCTCGACGCGCTGACCGACGCGGAGCGCGCCCGCTTCACCGAACTGAACGAGGCCTATGTGAGGAAATTCGGCTTCCCGTTCATCATCGCCGTGCGCGACAACACGAAGGCCAGCATCCTCGCCGCCTTCAAGGCCCGCATCGGCAACGACCGCGACACCGAGCTCGCCACCGCCTGCCGGCAGGTGGAGCGCATCGCGCTGCTGCGGCTCAAAGCCATGCTGCCGGCCTGAGAGCGGGATTTTCGAACGAACAGTACGGGCCCCCCAGCGCTTGCTCGTGTCCGGCCGTGGCATCAATATGGACGACGATCGAAAGCATCGTCGTCGATACCGCCCATTTCAAGGGCAACGACCCGGATGCCTGCTCCCTGCAGGCCGCCGACCTGACGGGCACGACGGGGGGACCTCCCCACCCTTGTCACCGCCCCGTCGATGTTCTGGCAGGAGATCCTGCCCGAGCAGAAACTCGCCGCCGACCGCATCCACGGGTTCGACGGCGATCTCGTGAAACAACGGGCGGGTGCCGTGGCGCATGTCCGCCTGAACATCCATCCGGACGGCGGCGTCGGCCGCCTGCGTGTTTTGGCCATCCGGCCGAGGGAGGAAAGACATGAAGACCATCGAGATCAAGCCGCTCACCCGCGAGGCCTTCGCGCCCTTCGGCCAGGTGATCGAGCAGGAGGGCGCGCACAGTTTTCCGATCAATGCGGGAAAATGCACCCGCTACCATGACCTTGCGAATATCGAGACGACGGGCGAGAAGGCCCGGCCGATGATCAGCCTCCTGCGCGGCGAGCCCTATCCGCTGCCGCTGGAGCTGGCGATGGTGGAGCGCCACCCGCTCGGCAGCCAGGCCTTCATTCCGCTCGGCGACGCCTCCTTCCTCGTCGTCGTCGCCGAGGAGACGGAGAACGGCCCCGCCGAGCCGATCGCCTTCCGCACCGCGCCCGGCCAGGGCGTCAATATCGGCCGCAATGTCTGGCACGGCATCCTGACGCCGCTCGACACCGTCTCGGATTTCGCCGTGGTGGACCGCGGCGGCGAGGGCGTGAACCTCGAGGAGCATTTCTACGCCGAACCCTTCCTGATCCGCTGATCCATCCACCGGGATCACGGATCCGCCGGCCCGCCTCCACGGGCCGGCTTTTTGCATGCCTTGATACGTTTTCCTGTCAATTGAATCCCGCCGCATGCGCGATCTCCCCCGCGGCAAGCGAACCAGAATGGCAGGTCTGGCTCGACGCCATCGCCCGATCCTGAAAACGAAAACGGGCCGCGCTCATCGCGCGGCCCGTTTCCTGTCGAAGGTCGATCCCCTTATTCCGCGAAAAAGGCGAAGCGGATGATGAAGAGGGCGGCGACGATCGCCGTTGCCGGGTGGATCTGTTTCCACCTGCCGGTGAAGAACTTCAGCACGACATAGCTGACGAAGCCGAAGGCAAGGCCGTTGGCGATCGAATAGGTGAAGGGCATGGCGAGCGCGGTCAGCGCCGCCGGGGCCGCTTCCGTCAGGTCCTCCCACTCGATTTCCGTCAGTTCGCGCATCATCAGGCCGGCGACATAGAGCAGGGCCGGTGCCGTCGCATAGCTCGGCACGGAGCCGGCGAGCGGCGAGATGAAGAGGGCGGCGAGGAAGAGGATGGCGACGGTGAAGGCGGTAAGGCCGGTGCGCCCGCCCGCCTGCACGCCCGAGGCGCTTTCGACATAGGCCGTGGTGCTGCTGGTGCCGATCAGCGAGCCGGCGACGATCGCCGTGCTGTCGGCCAGGAGCGCGCGGCCGAGACGGCTCTTTTTGCCTTCCTGGATGAGGTTGGCGCGCTTGGCGACGCCGATCAGCGTGCCGGTCGCATCGAACACTTCGACGAGCACGAAGACGAGGATGACATGCAGCAGGCCGCCATGCAGCGCGCCCATGATGTCGAGCTGCAGGAAGGTCGGCATGATCGACGGCGGGGCGGAGACGAGGCCGCGGAACTCGCTGACGCCGAAGATCCAGGAGAGGACCGTGACGGCGAGGATGCCGATCAGGATCGCGCCCTTGACGCGCAGCGCATCGAGCACGGCGATGATGAAGAAGCCGAGGATGGCGAGCAGCGGGCCGGTCTGCTTGAGGTCGCCGAGGCCGACGAGCGTCGCCGGATTGTCGACGACGATGCCGGAGCTCTTCAGGGCGATGATGCCGAGGAAGAGGCCGATACCGGCGGCGATGGCGCTCCTCAGCGAATGCGGGATGCCGGCGATCAGCCAGCTGCGCACGCCGGTCACCGTCAGGATGACGAAGATGATGCCGGAAATGAACACCGCGCCCAGCGCCTGCTGCCAGGTGAAGCCGAGCGCCGCCACGACCGTGAAGGCGAAGAAGGCGTTGAGGCCCATGCCGGGCGCCATGCCGATCGGCCAGTTGGCGACGGTCGCCATGACCATGGAGCCGAGCGCGGCGGCAAGACAGGTCGCGACGAAGACGGCGTCCCTGTCCATGCCCGTGGTCGACAGGATGTCCGGATTGACGAAGATGATATAGGACATGGTGAGGAAGGTCGTCAGACCCGCGATCACCTCGGTGCGCACGGTGGTGCCGTGCTCACGCAGCTTGAAAAGCCGTTCGAACATGTTTTCTCCCCCTGGCGTGCGCTCGTCGGCGCCGCCGTGCAAAACTTCCGGGTCAAGTTACTCCTCCAGCGACCCGGGACCTGGCCGACGCTCCGCCATGCGAACCGCCTGCCTCGCGGATGTCTCCGCGCCCGCGCGCCGCTGTCCGCCGGAAGCCGGCCGCGGTTGATCACAGTTTCGTCATATTGCTTGTTCAAGCGGAATTACGCCAGCGGGGCATTTCCCCGGATTTTCGCGAAACTCTTTCACGATTTTCCTGACGGGCGGCCCGCTTTTCCGGGAAAGCAAGGGGATTCCGTCACTCGCAGACGTCGACCCATTCGCCCTTGACCAGCGTCGCCATGCGTTCGGGCGCAATGCGCACCGCCGCATTCGTCGCGCCCGCCGCCGGAACGACCTCCTCGAAGGGTTTCAGCGAGACGTCGCAATAGACAGGCACCGGGGCGGGCAGACCGAACGGGCAGACGCCGCCGACCGGGTGGGAGGTGATGGCCAGCACCTGTTCGGCATCGAGCATGCGCGGCTTTGCGGCGAAGCGGTCCTTGAACTTGCGGTTGCTGAGCCGCGCCGTGCCGGCCGCGACCAGAAGCACGATCTCCTCGCCGACACGCAGGCAGATCGTCTTGGCGATCTGTTCCGGCGCAACCCCATGCGCTGCGGCGGCAAGCGGCACGGTCGCAGAGCTTTGCTCGGTGACAAGCACCGCGATTTCGGGGGCGTTTTCGGAGAAGAAGGTACGGACGGATTCGAGCGACATGCCTTTTCATAACCAGTCCGGCGGCTCCTGCGCAAGAGCCGCCGGCAAAGCAATGCATGCTATGCTTCCGGCTCAGGCATAGATGCCGCCGGTCGGATTGGTGCCCGCGACGGAGCCCGGCAGGAAGGTCGCCGCCTTGCCGAAGGTGTTGATGACGCCGTTCGTTTCGGCGATGTAGCGCCCGCCGGTCGCCGTGCCTGATATCGTCGGATTGGAAAGCGCCACCGTGCCGCAGCAGCTGGCGGCGATGAACTGCGTGAAGGCCGGGTTTCCCGTCAGCGTGAAGGTGCGGTTCGCACCCGAAAGATGGCCCCTGCCGATGTTCATGTGCCGCCGGGCGCCGCCGGTGATCGTGTAGTTGTCCTCAAGCACGATCTGGCAGGGATTGTCGCAGAAGATATGGTCGGCATTCGCGCCGACCGCGCCGAACTCGACCTTGCCGAGGCGCAGGTGGACGCCGTTGCCGACCGACAGTGCATGGATCAGGTCGGTGGCGATGGCGATCCGCACGCCGGTGACCCGCACCTGGGCGCCGTTGCGGAAGCTGAGTCCGGATGTCAGCACGACCGAGGCCGGCGTCGCCTCGTTGCCCTTGATGACGAGCGTGCCGCCGCCGATCAGCGGCCGCAGGACGCTCGCACCGGCATAGGTGCCGTTGGCGATCTCGATGGTCACGTCATAGTAGGCGCAATCAAGGTTGTGCGCCTCGTCAATCGCCTTCTGGATGGTCGCAAAGGGCGCGCCCGGCGTCAGCCCGTTGTTGCCGTCGCTTCCGGTCGTTGCGACATGGTAGGTCCGGTGATCCTTCAGCTGGGGCCGGAGGCCAACGACGCCGGCGGGAAAGGTCACCTGCCCCGTCGCCGGATCGACGACCATGGCGTCATGGAAGGCAGCGCCGTCCGGGCTCACCTTGACGCGGAAGGCATCGCTGCCGGCAAGCCCCATTTCGGCGCGCCCCGACCATCCGGACTGGAAGAGCAGCGTTGCGCTATCCCCGGTGGTTGCCTTGTTGATCTTGAGCTGATGGCCGGCTCCCTCGTGGGTGAGAAGCGTGGCCGGGGCGGCGACGGCCAGGCGGTTCGTCGCATCCGCCGTGGTATTGACGCCGACCTGGCTCGGAATGGCGACATTGACGGCGGCAAGGACCCACTCGCCCTCGTCGAAGGCGAGCAGGCGGTTTTCATCGAGGGCATAGGCGAGCCAGCCGGGGCGCGGCGTGTAGAAGGTCCAGATCCCGTCCTGCCACGCCGCCACGGCCTTTGCCTGCCCCGTCCAGGCCCCCGTGGCCGCCGCCGGCACGATATGACGCTCGCCCGGCTCGGGGATTACCGGCGGACTTGTCGCGCTGCGACTTTTGACGGCGAGGTGGAGCAGCGCATCGACGGCCCTGATGGCTTCGTTGTGGGTGACGTGTTTCTGGGCCTGAGCGGGAGTAATATAGGGGAGACCGAGATTTTCGGATGTGTCCATGGGGTGCGTTTCCAGCTTTTGTTCCTGGAGCATTATAGGGCCGCAGGATTAGGCGGGGAAAACGGGGGGTGCCGGGCAGGCGAGCCTTGGCGCCGACACCAAAAAGCCCCGCGACATTTGTGTCTGCGGGGCTTTTTTTGGTATTCTGGTTGCGGGGGCCTGAGGACACAGAGACTTGTAAAGTCTCAGGCTTAGGCTAGCTTGTGACGACAGTTTCCCCTTTGCATCTGCGCCAGCTATTATGCACGGTGATTTCGGCCATTCCCAGCGCTCATCGCTGAACTGGTGATGACGATCTGCGCGCCTGCTCTATGACAAAGGGCCAGCGACCGGCTTCCGTCTCACGAACTGACTTACCAGCCCGCAATCGAAGCATGGAAGGTGGGACACCTGCTTGCCGGACGTAGCGCGATGCAGCGGACCGGACACGAGATCGGCGATGCTGTATCGGTCCATGAAGGTCAGGAAGGTGGCTTCGGCCGCGCCGACGATTGCGGCAAAGGCCGGAATGGTGGCGTTATGCCCGGAAAGATCGTCCCTACCTGCATGGCGCACGAGATCGGGCTGAATACGCCGCAGCACGTCACCTAGAAGAATTTCCGTTGCCGGGACAGCAAGGGCGATACCGCCACCCCGGCCTCGCTCGGCGCGCAGGAAACCTTCATGCACCAGCAGATTGACCACCTGGGCGGCATGATCCTTTGATCGTGGCCGATGCTTCCGCCGCCTGCAAGGTCGTGATCTTCCTCATCGGCGAGCGGGCGCAGGCGACAAGAATACCGATGGCGATTTCAGACTGGCGATTGAGACGCATCGGTATTCCTCACTTGCTATTCGCCTGCGAGCGGCGAGACAAACGGTTTTCGGTCGTTGGCGACGGTGAAACGATCGCTGCCCTGCGCGGCATGGAGCGCGCGATAGCGTCCGCCCTCGCGCGCCAGCAGCTCCGCATGGCTGCCCTCTTCGGCAATCCGGCCGTCTTCGACCACGACAATGCGATCCGCGTTGGCGATGGTCGCAAGCCGATGGGCGATAACCAGCGTGGTCCGGCCTTCCGACAGATCGGCGAGCGATTGCTGGATAGCGCGCTCCGTCTCGGTGTCGAGCGCCGAGGTCGCTTCATCAAGGATCAGGATCGGCGGGTTCTTCAGGAAGATGCGGGCGATGGCGAGGCGCTGCTTTTGCCCGCCGGACAGTTTGACACCGCGCTCACCGATGATCGTGTCGAGACCGGCGGGCAGCGAGGCGATCACACCATCCAGTCTGGCGCGGCGGGCAGCTTCCGCGATCTCCGCTTCCGTGGCGTCGAGACGGCCATAGGCGATGTTCTCGCGAATGGTGCCGGCGAAGAGGAACACATCCTGTTGCACGATGCCGATATTCGAGCGCAGCGACTTGAGCGTCATATCTTTGATGTCGATGCCGTCGATGCTGATCGCACCGCCCGTCACCTCGTAGAAGCGCGGCAGCAGCGAGCATATCGTCGTCTTGCCCGCGCCGGACGGGCCGACAAAGGCAATCGTTTCTCCTGCCTTTATCGAGAGATTGAGACCATAGAAGATAGATTTGTCCGGGCTATAGCCGAACCGAACATCGCAATAGCCGATGTCACCGTTCAGCCGTTCGGCGGAATGCGCGCCCGGTCGGTCGGCAATATCCGGCCTCGTATCGAGAAACCGTGTGTAACGCTGGAAGCCAGCGATGCCCTTCGGATAGCTTTCGATGATCGAGTTGATCTTGTCGATCGGCCGGAAGAACACGCCGACCAGAAGCAGGAAGCCGACGAAACCTCCATCGGTCAGTTCGCCCCGCACCACAAACCATGCTCCGGCCAGCATAACCACCACCTGCACGAAGCGCATGGAGAGATAGGATAGCGACATGGATGCCGCCATGACCTTGTAGGCTTCCAGCTTGGTCGCGAGATAGTTGCGGTTGTTCTCCGCGAACAGCGCCCGCTCGTGATCCTCGTTGGTGAAGGCCTGCACCACCCGGATGCCGCCGACATTCTCCTCGATGCGGGCGTTGAACTCGCCGATCCGGCCATACAGCGCATGCGAATTGGCCGTCATGCGCTTGCCGTAAAGCGTGGTGACGACGGCCGTGACCGGAACGATAGTCGCGGTGATCAGCGCCAGAGGGACATGCACCCAGAGCATCAGCACGAACGCGCCGATCAGGGTCATCAGCGCGATGAACAGGTCTTCCGGGCCATGATGGGCGACTTCGCCGATCTCTTCGAGATCCTTGGTCAGCCTTGCGACCAGGTGGCCGGTCTTCTGGTTGTCGAAATAGCCGAAGGAGAGCTTCTGCAGATGGTCAAAGGCTTTCCTTCGCATCTCGGTCTCGATCTTCAGGCCGAGCATATGGCCCCAATAGGTGACGATGACCTGAAGGCCCGCATTGACCAGATAGATGAGAAACAGGCCGGCGGACGCCAGCGCGATCATGCCGATCTGGTTGGTTGGAAGCAGGCGGTCGATGAACAGCGTCACGGCGACGGGAAAGGCCAGTTCCAGCAGGCCCGCAGCGACGGCGCTGGAAAAGTCCAGTGCGAACAGGCCGCGATGCGGGCGGTAATAGGCGGCGAAGCGTTTCAGCAGGTCAGTCACGATGCCGCTCCTTTCCCGCGCGAGCGGACGTGTCCAGATGCACGACGGGAGCTACCTGCCGACCTTTCGGGACGATCAGCGGCGTGTTGGACACCGGATCGGGGATGATGACGGACGGCAGGCCGAACACGTCTTTCACCAGTCGTTCTGTGACAATGGCCGAAGGGTTGCCTTCGGCGACGATGGCGCCGTCCTTCATGGCAATGAGATGTGAGGCATAACGGCAGGCATGGTTGAGGTCATGCAGCACGGCAACGATAGTCCGGCCTTGACGGTTCAGCTCTGCCAGCAAGTCCATAAGCTCGATCTGGTGGGCAATGTCGAGGAAGGTCGTCGGTTCGTCCAGAAGCAGGATCGGTGTTTCCTGCGCCAGAACCATCGCAATCCAGACACGCTGGCGCTGCCCGCCGGAAAGCTCATCCACGAGACGGCCTGACAGGTCCGTGACGCGGGTTGCCTCCATCGCGGCGATGACGGATTCCTCGTCGGCCTTCGACCATTGCCGGAAGAAGGACTGGTGCGGATAGCGGCCGCGTGCCACCAGATCGGCAACGGCGATACCTTCCGGCGCGATGGACGATTGAGGCAGAAGACCGAGACGGCGGGCGACGTCCTTGGCGGAAAGATCGGAAATGCTCCTACTGTCAAGGATGACCTGTCCAGAAGCGGGAACAAGCAGGCGCGACAGCGCACGCAACAGCGTGGACTTGCCGCAGGCGTTCGGGCCGACGATCACGGTGAAGGAGCCATCGGGCACGGCGACCGAAAGATTCCGCGAGATTGTCCGCTCGTCATAGCGCAGGGTCACATTGTCGGCGTGAAGGCGACCAAGCCCGAATTGAGAACCGGTCATTTGTGGCCCTCCCGTATCAATAACCAGATAAAATAGAGACCGCCGATACTGACCGTCATGACGCCGACGGGAAGCTGAACACCGAAGGCGTGCTGCGTGGTCCAATCGGCGGCAAGCAACAGAAGCCCGCCCGTCAGCGCTGAGGGGATCAGCGTCACACCAGAGGCACGGGTCAGCCGTTTTGCGATCTGGGGGGCTGCCAACGCGATGAAGGAGATCGGCCCGGCCACCGCCGTCACCGTCGCCGTCAGCGCCACGCCGAGCACCATAAGCAAAAGCCGTGTGCGGTTAGCGTCGACACCGGACGCCCTTGCCGCGTCGTCGCCAATTTCGAGCTGGCGCATCGGGCGAGCGAGAAACAAAGTCAGAGGAACGACCACACAAAGCACGATGGCGACTGGCGCAAGCTGCTCGAAACCGAGACCGTTGAGCGAACCTGCACCCCATATGGCAGCGCTCATCGCGACCTGAAGGTCAGCTTCGCGGATCATCCATGCGTTGAAGGCCGACAGCATCGCCGCAACACCGATCCCGACCACGATCAGGCGAAAACCCTGCACGCCGCGCCGGTAGGCGAGAAGATAAACGGCTATCGCCGTGACGATGCCGCCGATCAGTGCGCCGGCCGCCGTCTCGTAATAGCCACCGGATAGAAGCAGGATGACCATCAGCGCGCCGGTATAGGAACCGGCCGAGAAGCCGATAATGTCGGGTGATCCAAGAGGATTGCGCGTAAGGCTCTGGAAGATCGCCCCGCTCATGGCGAGCGCGCCGCCAAGCAGGAAGGCCAGTGCAACACGCGGCAAACGCCATTCCACCACGATCATTCGTACCATGTCGTCACCCTGACCGGCGAGAGCGCCAAGCACGTCAGCCAAGGCGATTGGATACTTGCCGCTTGCCAGCGAGAGACCGGCAATGCCGAGTGCGAGAACAGCAAGCGCAAGGCCGATGAATATGGAAAGCCGATCGAACAGGGCTGACAGACGACCGCGGAGAACCCGCACGACATGCACGGAACGGCCGAAATTGAGATGGGACGATACGGCGGCTCTCATAGGCCGCTCGCTTTCTTCCGCCGTGCCAGCAGGATGAGGACCGGAGCACCAATGAAGGCGGTAACGATGCCCGCTTCCAGTTCACCCGGAAACAGGATCAGGCGTCCGGCAATGTCGGCTGACAGCAGCAGCACCGGCGCATAGATCATGGTCATGGGTATGATCCGGCGCTGATCCGGGCCGGTGAACCAACGCACCACATGCGGAACCATCAGACCCACAAAACCGATCGGACCAGCGGCAGCGGTTCCCGCTCCTGCCAGAAGGGTGACTGCAACGAGCGTCAGTATGCGGGCGCGAAAAATGTTAGCGCCGAGCGAACGGGCCATATCGTCGCCGAGCGCCAGCGCATTCAACGGCCGCGCAGCGATCAACGCGATCAGCAGCCCGATCCCGATGAAGGGAGCGACCGTTTCCACGACCTCCATATCGCGTCCGGCAATCGAACCGATCGACCAGAAGCGCATGGAGTCAAAGGCCTGCGGATCGAGCAGCGTGATGGCAGATCCGATGCCACCGAGGACTGCCGACAGGGCCACGCCTGCCAGTACAAGCCGCACCGGCGTTGCACCATCACGTCCTGTTGCCCCGAGCGCGTAAACAGCAAGGGTGACGATTACCGCCCCGACCAGCGCGAACCACAGATAGGCTTCGATCGAATGAAAGCCGAGCAAACCGACCGCCAGCGTCACAAAGAACGCAGCACCCGCGTTCACCCCCAGTATTCCCGGATCGGCCAACGGGTTCCTCGTCGCTGCCTGGATCAGTGCACCCGACACGCCAAAGGCAGCACCGCACAGCAGACCGAGTAGAGTGCGCGGCAGGCGATAATCAACAAGCACGATGCGGTCGAACGACCACGGATCAGCGACCAGAAGGATTTGGAGCACCCCCTCCGGCGAAATCAACCTGGTGCCAACAAGAAGGCTGATTGCCGACGCAATCATAAGCAATACCATCCCGCCAAAAAGGGCGGTCCAGGCCAACCGCTCGACTGGACGCGGCAGCGGATAAGGCGTTAAGAGTTCTCGCCTCATCCGCGAGACTGACCTTCAATCCAATAGCCAATAGCCTCGATCCGGCTTTTATCGAAGCCAAGAGCATCTCTAAAATGCTTACGGCTTTGCGACACCATCTGAGAGCGGCGGTGCAAAAGTCGGCCACGGTAGCGGCGGCATAATGCTGCTGCGGGCGGAGTAAAATCCGGCCACCTATTTCCTTTCTGCAAC
>NZ_SLVX01000015.1 GCF_004341885.1 Shinella granuli
TACAAGGTATGACCGCTGCGCTCACACATTCTTTTCCGCCATCTGCATCGCAGCAACAGTTATATTCTGGCTAAATCAATGAGTCCTGACCATAGCAAATCGGCTTCAAGGGCCGATGCGATGAACCATTCGCCCTAGATAACAACCTCGTGTGACAAATGCCAGAAGCCCCGCCACAAAAAAGTGCGGGGCTTCCTTACCATTTCAGCGGTGTTGCGCGTTCGCCGCGCCCGGTTTGCGGCCTATCCGGCACGCTGGCGGCTGCGGCTTGCCGCCGTGCGACGGCGGCTCACCTGCTTGCGCGGGCGCTTGGCCGGCGTCTTCTCCGGCTTCAGCACGGCTTCTATGATGTCACCGAGGAGCCCGCCGGACGCTTTCTTGCCCGTCGTCGTCTTGCGGCGCGTGCGCTTCGTCGAGGCCTTGCGCACGCCGGTCTTCTTCAGCACCTCCTTGAGGGCTGCATCGACCACGCCGTTGACGAGTTCCTTGATGAGATCGGCCATGGCTGGATCAGTCCGGGATCGAGGTCTGCAGGGCAAGGGCATGCAGGATGCCGCCCATATTGCCCTTCAGCGCATCGTAGACCATCTGGTGCTGCTGCACGCGGGTCTTGCCGCGAAAGGCTTCCGCGACGACTTCGGCGGCGTAGTGATCGCCGTCGCCGGCAAGATCGCGGATGACCACCTTCGCTCCGGGAATGCCGGATTTGATCATGTCTTCGATATCGCCGGGTGACATAGGCATGTGAACTGCTCCCTTATCGTTATTCCGCGGCGGCAGCGGCGGTGCCGTTGCCATCCATGAAGTCAGGGAACCACGATTCATGGGTGTCGCGCAATTGTTCAATCGGCAGCGACAGCAGGCCGTCCACGACGAGCGCATCGCCACCGACCGTGCCGAGGCGGCGGAACGGCACGCCCGCGCCTTCCGCATTGGCGCACAGGAAGTTGGCGAGATCGGCCGGGACGGCGATCACGTAGCGGGCCTGGTCTTCGCCGAAGAGCAGCGCATGGGCCGGGCCGTTGCTTCCGGAAAGGTCGACCTTGGCGCCCTTGCCGGAGGCCATCGCCATTTCCGCGAGCGCGACGGCGAGACCGCCGGAGGAGATGTCGTGGCAGGCGGTGACCTGGCCGTTGCGGATGGCCGAGCGCACGAAATCGCCGTTGCGGCGTTCGGCGTGGAGGTCCACCTCCGGCGCCGGGCCGTCGACAAGGCCGAGCACGTCGCGCAGATAGACGGACTGGCCGAGATGGCTGCCGTCGACGCCGATCAGCACGAGCTGGTCGCCGTCCTTCGCGCCGCCGATCCTCGCCATGGCGGACCAGTCCGGCAGCAGGCCGACGCCGGCAATGGTCGGGGTCGGCAGGATGGCGATGCCGTTCGTCTCGTTGTAGAGCGAGACATTGCCGGAGACGATCGGGAAATCGAGGGCGCGGCAGGCTTCGCCGATGCCCTGGATGGCTTTCACGAACTGGCCCATGATTTCCGGCTTTTCCGGATTGCCGAAGTTGAGGTTGTCGGTGGAGGCGAGCGGCTCCGCGCCGGTTGCCGTGATGTTGCGCCAGCATTCGGCGACGGCCTGCTTGCCACCCTCGAACGGATCGGCCTCGACATAGCGCGGGGTGACGTCCGAGGAGAAGGCGAGCGCCTTGGTGGGATGGCCCTCGACGCGCACGACGCCGGCGTCACCGCCGGGGATCTGCAGCGAATTGCCCTGGATCAGCGTGTCATACTGCTCGTAGACCCAGCGCCGGCTCGACTGGTTCGGCGAGCCGACCAGCTTCAGCACGGCCTGGCCGTAATCGCCCGGTTCGGTGACGAGGTTTGCCGGCAGCGGCGCGGGCTTGCCCGGTTCGCGCCAGGGGCGGTCGTATTCCGGTGCCTGGTCGCCGAGGTCCTTGATCGGCAGGTTGGCGACTTCCTCGCCCTGGTGCAGGATGCGGAAGCGCAGGTCGTCCGTCGTCTTGCCGACGATGGCGAAGTCGAGGCCCCACTTGACGAAGATCGCCTTGGCGACCTCTTCCTTGGCGGGTTCGAGAACCATGAGCATGCGCTCCTGGCTTTCCGACAGCATCATCTCGTAAGCTGTCATTCTCTCTTCGCGCACCGGCACGAGATCGAGATTGAGTTCGATGCCGAGGTCGCCCTTGGCGCCCATTTCGACGGCCGAGCAGGTGAGGCCGGCCGCGCCCATGTCCTGGATGGCGATGACGGCGCCGGTCTGCATCAGCTCGAGGCAGGCTTCCAGCAGGCACTTTTCGGTGAAGGGATCGCCGACCTGCACGGTCGGGCGCTTTTCCTCGATCGACTCGTCGAATTCGGCCGATGCCATGGTGGCGCCGCCGACGCCGTCGCGGCCGGTTTTCGCGCCGAGATAGACGACCGGAAGGCCGACGCCCTTGGCTTCCGAGAGGAAGATCGCGTTCGACTTGGCAAGGCCCGCGGCAAAGGCGTTGACGAGGATGTTGCCGTTGTAGCGCGGGTCGAATTCCACTTCGCCGCCGACGGTCGGCACGCCGAAGGAATTGCCGTAGCCGCCGACGCCGGCGACGACGCCGGAAACCAGGTGACGGGTCTTCGGATGGTCGGGCGCGCCGAAACGCAGCGCGTTCATCGCCGCGACCGGGCGCGCGCCCATGGTGAAGACGTCGCGCAGGATGCCGCCGACGCCCGTCGCCGCGCCCTGGTAGGGCTCGATATAGGACGGGTGGTTGTGGCTCTCCATCTTGAAGACGACGCAGTCGCCGTCATCGATATCCACCACGCCGGCATTTTCCCCGGGGCCCTGGATGACGCGCGGACCCTTGGTCGGCAGCGTGCGCAGCCAGCGCTTGGAGGACTTGTACGAGCAGTGCTCGTTCCACATGGCCGAGAAGATGCCGAGTTCGGTGAAGGTCGGCTCGCGGCCGATCAGCGAGAGGATGCGGTCGTATTCATCCGGCTTCAGCCCATGGGCGGCAATCAGCTCCGGGGTGATCGGGCGGGTGTTCGAAATGGTCATCGTCGCTCGTCTTGTCGTGGAGGGCAGGATTGCGGTCTCTTTAACCTATGCCGCCCGGCAGCGCGACAGGAAAATGTCCCCGATCACAGGCGAAACGGCGCGTTTTCAGGCCGGGCTGTCATAGCCCGTCGGGCCATGGGCGATGAGACGGCGCAGCCGCGAGAGGCCGGTGACGACATCCGCGCGGCTTTCCGGCGAGGACAAGCCGATGCGCACGCGGTAGAACGTCTTCTCCGAACGGCCGGCCTTGAACTCGTCCTCGTCGTCGATGAGGATGTCCTCGGCGAAGGCCGCCTGGCGGAACGTGCCGGACAGCCACGGGTCCGGCAGCTTCAGCCAGAGGAAGGGCACGCGCGGGTGCGAGTTGAAATCGAGCCCCGCGAAGATGTCGCGGGCATGCGCCTCGCGCGCCTCGACCTCCGCGGAGACCTTCGCGCGGATGGCGTCCGCCATGCCGGACAGCACCAGCCGGGCGCCGAGTTCGGCGAGCAGGTAGGGCAGGCCGCCGCTCACCATCTTGTGGGCGATGCGCACGCGCTGGGCAAGGTGCGGCGGACAGGCGATCCAGCCGCCGCGCACGCCCGCCGCCACGCTCTTCGACAGGCCGCCGACGAGGAAGGTCCGGTCCGGCGCGATTTCCGCCAGGAGCGGAATGCCGGCGTCGATCGTGCTGCCATAGAGATTGTCCTCGATGAGGAAGACATTGTGCCGCCGGGCGATGGCGGCGATGGCGCGGCGCCGATCTTCGGGCATGACGGCGAGCGTCGGGTTCTGGCCCGACGACATCAGGAAGGCGAGCTTGGGATGCTGCTGCACGCAGACGCGCTCGAAATCCTCCGGGATCACGCCGTGGGCATCCGATTCGACCAGCACCGTCTGGCGGCCGATGAGGGCGGTGCCGCGGCTCACCTGCGAATAGGTGACGTGTTCGAAGACGATGCGGTCGCCGGGCGCGGTGATGACCGAGACGGCGGCGATGACGGCGGCATGGGCGCCGAGCGTCGGCACGATGCTCTCGATCGCCGGCTGCCAGTCGTCCCGCCTCAACCAGCGCCGCCCGGCCTCCAGCCATTGGACCGGGAAGTTCCGGGTGTAGCTGGCGATCTCGTTCGGCTGCTCCCGGCAGATGTCCGTGAGGATGTCGGTGATCGCGGTCGACTGGCCGACATCGGTGGCGGCCGTCGTGTCGAAGCGCAATTTGCCGGGCGGTGCATTGGCCGCGCGGGTGCCGACCAGCCGGGCGCTGACCGGATCCATGGCCGCCGGATCATTGTCCTGCGTCGAGCCGAGCACATAGGTGCCGCGGCCGACCTCGCCGCTGACGAGGCCGCGCTCGCGCACCATCGTATAGGCGCGGCTGACGGTGCCGATGGTCACGCCGATGTCATAGGCGAGGTTGCGCTGCGGCGGCAGCTTGCTGCCGGCGGCGAGCGCCCCGGTGCTGATTGCCTGCTCGATCTGGTCGGCGATGCGCACATACAGCGGGCCATCGGAGGCCTGGAGATCGGGAAGCCAATTTGTCATGGTGCCAATTCTTAGATTGCACCGCACTGAGAGTCAATTATTTCCTGAATGCACCGTTTGTCACGAGAGCTTGTGACGCTTCAGGAGAGACGACTATGGCAATCGATACAATATTCACCGCGGCAGAGCCCGGCAGGCCCGGTGGCCTGCGCGCGATGCTGCGTCGCGCCTGGCACACAGGCCGTGCCTGGAGCGTCACGCGGCGCACGCGCCACGCGCTGGTGGAAATGACGGACGATGAGCTCCGCGACATCGGCGTCAGCCGTGCCGAAGCAGCGCGGGAGATCCGCAAGTCGATCTATTGGGATTGACGGCTGCCGTCAGCAGCCCTTGCCGCCGGCGGCCCAGCGCTTGACGTCGGTCGCGATGCGCGGGCCGACGGCCTCGCCCATCATCGGGCCGAAGGCATCGAGCCTGGCCGGGTTGCCCTCCGCCTGCACGACGAGCAGCGGGCGCGATTCCGGTGAATTGCGGTGGACGACGAGGATGCGCGGGCGACCGGAGAAGGAGTTCAGCTCCGGCGCGAGGCGATAGGCCTTGAAGGCCGGGTCGCCCGACTTGAACCAGCAGCTGTTCGCCGCGAGCGCGACGCGCTCCATGGTCGGCAGGGCGGCGCCGTTGACCTGCGGTGCCGGGGTCTTCGCCTGGCAAGCCGCCAGAGCCGCAACGGCGAGGAGCGGCAGGAAGAGCTTGGCGGCAGGAAGAGAGCGCATGGAGGGCCTTTCGGGGGTGGACATGCGCCCTTGATAGCAACAGGGCGTTAAGAGAGCCTGACGAAACGGCGCGCGGGCCGGCGGCATCCGTTTCCGTCATCCGAGCCGATGCTCTCGGCATCGACATACATCTGCGGGCCGGTGACGATCCGCGATCATCTCGGCCCGAAAGATTTCCTGCGGTTGTCAGGCCGCGATGACGTCGAGCACCGAGGCGAAGAGGCCGCGACCGTCGGAACCGCCATGGGCGGCCTCGATGAGGTTTTCCGGGTGCGGCATCAGGCCGAGCACGTTGCCCCTTGCGTTCATCACGCCGGCAATGTCGTTGATCGAGCCGTTTGGGTTGGTGCCTTGCGCATAGCGGAACACGACCTGGCCATTGCCTTCGATGGCGGCCAGCGTCTCGGCGTCGGCGAAATAGTTGCCGTCGTGATGGGCGACCGGGCAGCGGATGATCTGGCCCTTCTCATAGGCGCGGGTGAAGTCGGTCTCTGCATTGGCCACTTCGAGCTTCACCTCGCGGCAGACGAATTTCAGCGAGGCATTGCGCATCAGCGCGCCGGGCAGGAGGCCGGATTCGAGCAGGATCTGGAAGCCGTTGCACACGCCCAGCACCTTCACGCCGGCCTCGGCCTTCGCCTTGATCGCCTGCATGACGGGCATGCGGGCGGCAATCGCGCCGCAACGCAGGTAGTCGCCGTAGGAGAAACCGCCCGGGATGACGATCAGGTCGACATCCGGCAGCTCCGTTTCCGTCTGCCAGACGGTGACCGGCGCCTGGCCGGAGATCTTGGTCAGCGCCGCGATCATGTCGCGGTCACGGTTGAGGCCGGGAAGTTGGACGACGGCGGACTTCATGGGTGTGGTTCAAACCTTGCCTGGGCCTCGGCGAGTTCACGCAGTTCGAGGCGGTTTTCGATACGGTCGAGGCGCTGGTCCACGCGGTCCAGGCGCGAGTAGATGTGATGCACATCCTGCTGGATGGTCACGATGTTACCGCGCATCGTGATCATCTCGCTGCGGAGGTCGGCCAAACCCCTGTCCAACTTGTCCATGCGGACATGAAAGCTTTTCAGCAATTCATGGAGCAGGTCGTTTGTCGCATCCGCCATTTGCCATCTCCTTCAACCGTCAGGCGAGGGCGATAGTATAGTTCTCGATTACCGTGTTGGCCAGCAGCTTGTCGCACATGGCCTTGAGGTCGGCTTCGGCCTTGACGCGGTCGGCGGTGGCGAGCTCCAGGTCGAAGACCTTGCCCTGGCGGACCTGGCCGACGCCGTCGAAGCCGAGGCTGCCGAGGGCGCCCTCGATCGCCTTGCCCTGCGGGTCCAAAACACCGTTCTTGAGCGTAACCGTTACGCGTGCCTTGATCATGTCTGTCTGTCCATCCTTGGAAGGCGTGTTACTTCACCAGAACCGGGCCGGTGCCGCGCACGGGCTCGTTCTCGTTGATGATGCCGAGGCGGCGGGCCACTTCCTGGTAGGCTTCGACCAGGCCGCCCATGTCGCGGCGGAAGCGGTCCTTGTCCATCTTCTCCTGGGTGGCGATGTCCCAGAGGCGGCAGCTGTCCGGCGAGATCTCGTCGGCGATGATGATGCGCATCATGTCGCCTTCGTAGAGCCGGCCGCACTCGATCTTGAAATCGACGAGCTGGATGCCGACGCCGAGGAAGAGGCCGGAGAGGAAGTCGTTGACGCGGATGGCGAGCGCCATGATGTCGTCGAGTTCCTGCGGGCTCGCCCAGCCGAAGGCGGTGATGTGCTCTTCGGAGACCATGGGGTCTTCCAGCGCATCGGCCTTGAAATAGAATTCGATGATCGAGCGCGGCAGCACGGTGCCTTCCTCGATGCCGAGACGCTTGGAGAGCGAGCCGGCGGCGACGTTGCGCACGACCACTTCCAGCGGGATGATCTCGACTTCCTTGATCAACTGCTCGCGCATGTTGAGCCGGCGGATGAAGTGGGTCGGGATGCCCATCTTGTTGAGCTGGGTGAAGATGTACTCGGAGATCCGGTTGTTCAGCACACCCTTTCCGTCGATGACATCGTGTTTCTTCTTGTTGAAGGCGGTGGCGTCATCCTTGAAGAACTGGATCAGCGTGCCCGGCTCGGGACCCTCGTACAGGATCTTGGCCTTGCCCTCGTAGATACGGCGGCGACGGTTCATGGATTTTATCTCTGTTGTTGGCGCGCTTGGGCCGCGCAGGTGTCGTTCGTTTGCGCTCCCATAAACGAAATGCCGCAGTTTAACAATCGCTGTCACGGCCGATCCCCCGTTTTCCGGGAAGTACGGACCTCACGAAAGTTCGCATTGCACTTTTGCCGTTGTTTTGATTTATGGGCGGAAAGCCTAACGGGTCAGAGAATCTACGGGAGCCATAGATGACCAGCATGCAGGATCGGGAAAAGGCCTTCGAGGCCAAGTTCGCGCTGGACGAGGAGCTGCGCTTCAAGGCCGAAGCACGCCGCAACAAGCTGGTCGGCCTGTGGGCTGCCGGCCTGCTCGGTAAGACGGACAGCGATGCGGACGCCTATGCCAAGGAAGTCATTGCCGCCGATTTCGAGGAAGTCGGCCATGAGGACGTCGTGCGCAAGATCAAGGCCGATTTCGACGCGGCCGGCGTTGCCCGCAGCGAAGACGAGATTCGCGTCCAGATGATCGAGCTCCTGGCCGTCGCCATCGCGCAGCTCGAAGTGGGCTGACCGGCGTTTGCGCCAGCAGGCCGTGCCATTCAAAGCCGTCCGGTCCGCCGGGCGGCTTTTCTCGTTCTAGCGGGTGACGGCGCGGCGGACCTCGTTCTGGAGGTCGCGTGCATTGCCGCCCTGGTGGCGCCATTCCTGGCGCTGGACGAATTCCGGAATGGCGCCTGCCGGCATGGGCCGGGCGAGCGCATAGCCCTGCAGGATGTCGCAGCCGAGATCGCGCATGATGGCGACATGGGCCGACGTCTCGACGCCTTCGGCCACCACCTCGATGTTCAGCGAGCGGCCGATCTCGACGATGGTGCCGACGAGCTTGCGCTGGCCGGGCGAGCGGCTGACCGGCTTGACGAGCTGCCGGTCGATCTTCAGCCGGCGCGGCGAGAGCTTCATCAGGCTGATGATCGAGGCATGGCCGGTGCCGAAATCGTCTATCTCGATATCGATGCCGAGCTTGCGCATCTCGGCGAGGTTTTCCAGCACGGTGCGGTCGCAATCGTCGAGGAAGATCGATTCCAGGAGTTCGAAGGACAGGGATTTCGGGCGGATGGCCAGCGTTTGCAGCGAGCGGGCCAGCTCCGGATCGTGCAGGCGCTTGGAGGAGACGTTGACCGAGATCTTCTCGATGCCGAGGTCGAGCGCCTGCCAGCAGGCATAGTCGGCAAGCGATTTTTCGAGCACGATGCGGTCTATCATCGCCACGCAGTCGAGATCCTCGGCGATCTTCAGGAAGGTGTCGGGCGCGAGGATGCCGCGGGTCGGGTGGTCCCAGCGCGCCAGCGTCTCGACGCCGACGACGTCGAGCGTGCGGGCACAGAACTGCGGCTGATAGTAGGGCAGGAAGCGCTGCTGCTCGATGCCCGTGAGGATTTCGTCGGCCGTCTTCTTGTTGACGATGATCTGTGCCTGGAAATCGCTGGTGAAGAATTCATGCCGGCTGCGCCCGCGGTTCTTGGCGCGATAGAGCGCGAGATCGGCATTGACGAGGAGCTGCTTGGCATCGATGGCGTCGCCCGACTGGCTGGCGATGCCGACGCTCGCGCCGAAGCGGCAGATATGGCCGTTGAAGGTGACGGGCTTGCGCATCGCCGCCACGATCGCCTCGGCGAGCATGGCGAGGTTGCGTCCGGCCGAGCCGGTCGACAGGAAGACGAACTCGTCGCCGCCGATGCGGGCGACGAAATCACCGGGGCCTTTCAGCTCATTGAGCACGCCGGCGGCGTGGACGAGCATCTGGTCGCCGGCAAGATGCCCGAGCGTGTCGTTGATCTCCTTGAAGCGATCGAGATCGATATGCAGCACGGCAAGGCGGCTGCCGCTCTGCTTTGCCTCCCGTGCGGCCGCCTCGATGGCGGCGTCGAGATAACGGCGGTTCGGCAGGCCGGTCAGGTGATCGTGCAGGGCCGTGTATTCGATGCGTGCCCGGGCGGCCTCCAGTTCGGCATTGCGCGCTTCCGCCAGCTCCTTGGCATGCTGCAGCTCCTCCTGGAGCCGCATGTCGTCGGTGATGTCCCAGTTCACGCCGATGAGGCGCGGCGCGCCTGCCATGTCGACATAGGGGGCCGCGCGGCTGCGGATATGGCGGATTTCGCCATCGCCGCGGATGATGCGGAACTCGTTGGCGAAATCCTGGCTGCGGAAGAGGCTGTCGCTGACCTTTGCCTTTGCCTTCGACTGGTCCTGCGGATGAAGCGCCCGTTCCCAGGTGCCTGCGTCCGGCTTTTCCGTCACGCCGTACATCTCGATCATGCGATTGTCCCAGCGCACGTCGCCGGTTTGCAGGTTGACATCGAAGACGCCGATGCGCGAGACGCCGAGGGCCAGTTCCAGCCGGCGGGAGAGCTGGGCGAGGCGCTCTTCCGCCTCCTTGCGCTCGGTTATGTCCGTGTCGGTGCCGGCGATGCGGCTCGGCTTGCCGTCCGGCCCGTAGTCGACGACGGCGCCGCGGCTCTCGATCCAGACGAAGTGACCGTCCTTGTGACGCTCGCGATAGGAGAACACGTTGAACGGCGTCTGGCCGGTTTCCTGCTTGTGGATCTCCTCCAGGACATGCGCCCGGTCGTCGGGATGCACGCATTGAAGCCAGTCCTCCAGGGAGGATTCGATGGGGTCGTCCGGCTGCAGGCCGCGGATCGCCCGCCACTGGCGGGAATAGAAGAGGTCGCCGCGGGCGAAATCATGGTCCCAGACGCCTTGGCCGGCGGATTCGAGCGCATGGTTCCAGCGGCTTTCGCGCTCCGCCAGTTCGAGCGCGTTGCGCTTGCGCTCGTCGATGTCGGTGGTCTGGATGAGGAGGGCGGGCGCTGGCGGCTCGCCGGGCAGGACCGGCGCCTCGACGAAGGATGCCAGCACCCAGAATTCGGTGCCATCGGGCCGCTGCAGGCGGATTTCCCACGGCGCCTGTTCGGCAGGGCCCGGACGCATCGCAAAGGCGATGACGGCGCGGTCCTTGGGCGAGACGCAATCGGGGAACGGAGGAAGGGTGGAGGGGCAGGAGACGCCGAAGGGCCGCAGGAACGCCCCGTTCGCCTCGAGGATGCGCCCCTCGGCATCAAGCGCGGCGAAGCCGAATCCGGACCGCGCAAAAAGCCGGCGATAAAACGGCTCGCGCTCCGTTTCATGCACGGCAATGGAGGTCGAACCGGATGGTTTGGCCATGAAACGCGGCGCCTGCTTGGAACTCAACGGGGCCAGCGTGCAGGATTTCTATGAAATTCCTCTTAATGAGGCCGGAAGGTGCCCGTCATTCGGGCGCCTTGAGCCGGCTCAGGAACTGGGCGAAGACCATCGTGCCCTCCGGCCAGGGACCATGGCCGGACTCCGTGTTGATATGCCCGGCCTCTCCCGCATCGAGCAGCAGTGCCCCCCAGGCGGCGGCGATGTCGTCGGCATGCTCGTAGGTGCCGAAGGGATCGTTGCGGCTTGCGACGACGAGCGAGGGGAAGCGGAGCGGCTCGCGCGGATAGGGGCCGAAGGTCATCAGGTGCTTCGGCCGGATGCCCTCGTTGGCGACATCGGGCGGCGCGACGAGAAAGGCGCCGGCCACCTTGTTGCCGAGATGCGGGGCGGCATGGATCGCCGCTGCCACGCCCAGCGAATGGGCGACGAGCACGACGGGGTTGCTGGCGGCCGCGACCTCTTCGATCACGCGTTGCACCCAGTCCTCGCGCACGGGCTTGGACCATTCGGCCTGCTCGACGCGCCGCGCCGAACCGAGCTTGGACTGCCAGCGGCTCTGCCAATGCTCGGGCCCGGAATTGGTGTAGCCGGGGATGATGAGGATTTCTGCTTCTGAGGCTTTCATGCGCCGGCATGTGCGTTCACGAAGTGCTGAAGTCAAGGGGGAGGGACAAATCAACCGGCCGGGTGTATGATCCGACCCCTTCAATGCCAATCACGGCACGCCCTGGTGGCGGACGATTGCCTTCCATGCGCGCGCGCCAAGACGGTCTCGAACCGGCAAGGAGGAATTGTCATGGCGACCTTTCATGTGATGGCAGGCCACGATCAGATGGCGGCGCGCCCGGCGATCCGGCGGATCGGCATTTCCGACGTGATGGATGCGCTTCGTCGCGGCTTCGACGATTTTCGCGCCAAGCCGTCCCACTATGTCTTCCTCAGCCTCATCTATCCGATCGCGGGCGTGGTGCTCGTCACCTGGAGTTCCGGCGTCAACATGCTGCCGCTGATCTTTCCGCTGGTGGCCGGTTTTGCGCTGCTCGGACCGTTCTTCGCCATCGGCCTCTACGAGATCAGCCGGCGGCGCGAGCGCGGCATGGATGCCTCCTGGCGCCATGCGCTGGAGGTGCGCAACTCGCCGGCCCTGCCGTCCATCCTTGCCGTCGGCGCCATGCTGATGGCGCTGTTCATCGCCTGGCTGGTCTTCGCGCAACTGCTCTATACCAGCCTGTTCGGGCCGGAACCGCCGCAGTCGCTCGCCCTGTTCCTCGCCTCCGTCTTCGGTTCGGAGAACGGGTTGCTGCTGATGCTAGCCGGCAATGCCATCGGCTTCTGCTTCGCGCTCGTCGTCCTGGCAACGACGGTGGTCACCTTTCCGCTGCTGCTCGACCGGGATGTCGGCGCCGTGGCGGCCATCGAGACCTCGCTGCGCGCCACTCTGGTGAACCCGGTGCCGGTCGCCTGCTGGGGGCTGATCGTCGCCGCGCTGCTGGTCGTCGGCTCCGTCTCGGTCTTCGTGGGGCTCGCCGTGATCATGCCGATCCTCGGCCATGCCACCTGGCATCTCTATCGCAAGATTGTCGTCGACGAGCAGCGATGACGCCGTTTTGCGGGCGGCACGCGCCAGGAGGAGAGTGCAAGGCCGCCCGTCAGAGGGGAGCGATGGCGCCAATGGCGCCATCGCCGTTTCCGGCCCTCATCTGTCCAGCGGATAACACCTGTCGGTGGAAAAGGCGCCGTCCTTGAAGCCGATCTGGCAGATGACGACCGTGTCGTCCTTCTCCAGGAAGACCGCATAGCTTTCGGCGATCGGCGACACATTGATGATGTCGTAGCCGGCGGCCAGGAGTTCGACGACGGATTGCGGTGTCTGTGCCTGCGCCGTTCCGGCGAAGAAAGCCACGGCAAGAAGCGTGGCGGCAGGAAACCTCATGTTCAGCCCCCCAGGAAGGCGTGCGCCATTGCACGCAAGGGAAGTCTAATACAGAAGGGCCGGCCGGCGAAGAGGCTTCGCCGGCCGATCGCGAAAGCGTGGGTTACACGGTGCCGAAGACGCGGCGGAAGATCGTGTCGACGTGCTTGGTGTGGTAGCCGAGATCGAATTTTTCGCGGATCTGCTCCTCGGAAAGGGCGGCGCGCACCTCGGCGTCGGCCAGCAGTTCTTCCAGGAAGTCCTTGCCCTGTTCCCAGACCTTCATGGCGTTGCGCTGCACGAGGCGGTAGGAATCCTCGCGCGAAACGCCGGCTTGCGTAAGGGCAAGCAGGACGCGCTGCGAGTGAACGAGGCCGCGGAACTTGTTGAGATTCTTCATCATGTTGTCCGGATAGATCACCAGCTTCTCGATGATGCCGGCAAGCCGGTTCAGCGCGAAGTCGAGCGTGATCGTCGTATCCGGGCCGATGCCGCGCTCGACGCTGGAATGGGAGATGTCGCGCTCGTGCCAGAGCGCCACGTTCTCCATGGCCGGGGTGACGGCCATGCGCACGAGGCGGGCGAGGCCCGTCAGGTTTTCCGTCAGCACCGGGTTGCGCTTGTGCGGCATGGCGGACGAGCCCTTCTGGCCGGGCGAGAAGAATTCCTCCGCTTCCAGCACTTCCGTGCGCTGCATGTGGCGGATCTCGATCGCGACGTTCTCGATGGACGATGCGATGACGCCGAGCGTGGCGAAGAACATGGCGTGGCGGTCGCGGGGGATGACCTGCGTGGAGACCGGCTCGGGCACGAGGCCGAGCTTGGCGCAGACATGTTCCTCGACGCGCGGGTCGATATTGGCGAAGGTGCCGACGGCGCCGGAGATCGCGCCCGTGGCGATTTCCGCGCGGGCGGCGACGAGGCGGGCGCGGCCCCGGTCCATCTCGGCGTAGAAGCGGGCGAGCGTCAGGCCCATCGTCGTCGGCTCGGCATGGATGCCGTGGCTGCGGCCGATGCGGATCGTGTCCTTGTGCTCGAAGGCGCGGGCCTTCAGCGCGGCGAGCACGCGGTCCATGCCGGCAAGCAGGATGTCGGCGGCGCGCACGAGCTGGATGTTGAAGGTCGTGTCGAGCACGTCGGAGGAGGTCATGCCCTGGTGCACGAAGCGGCTGTCCGGGCCGACGAATTCGGCGAGGTGCGTCAGGAAGGCGATGACGTCATGCTTGGTGACGGCCTCGATCTCGTCGATGCGGGCGACGTCGAATTCGGCCTTGCCGCCCTTCTCCCAGATCGTCTCGGCGGCCGATTTCGGGATGACGCCGAGCTCGGCGAGCGCATCGCAGGCATGGGCTTCGATTTCGAACCAGATGCGGAACTTCGTTTCGGGCGACCAGATGGCGACCATGTCCGGTCGGGAATAGCGAGGGATCATCGGCTCTTGGCTTTCCTTGGCAGGGTGGGAATTGCCGCCGCTTTAGCAAAGATGGCCGGCAAGCTCAACGGATGGATCGGGGGATGGATCGGGAGAGCCACAGGCTGGCGCCTGCAACGACGGGCAATCCGACCGGCAGGTACAGGCTGAGGCCCATGACGAGGAACTGGTAGACGGCCCCGGCAATGGTGAAGACGAACTGGTAGATCCAGATGCGCGTGCCGGGCGCATGGTGCCATTGCGCGTAGAACAGCCGGTAGTCCAGGGCGAAGAGGAAGGCCGTCACGGCGATGGTGCCGAGGCTGAGCAGCGCGAAATGGGCGGCAAAGCGGGTTTCGAACGGCCGGTGGCGGGTGAGGAACCGCGCCAGCGGCAGGGCGAGGGGCCAGGCGACAAGGCCGCCGGCAAAATAGATTACGAGGATCCGCACGAGCTGGAAGTTTTCGGCGCGCCCCTGCAGCGTCAGCGACAGAAGGGCGCCGGCCGCCATCAGCGCGCCCCAGCCGAGGGCGCCGCCGAGACAGACCGGCAGCGACGGGAAGATCGGCGCGGACGGCTGCCGCCTTGCGGCATCAGGCCCGTCCCGTCCCGTCGCGGCCAGCTCCATGGTCAGGGCCGGAAGGGCACGGCGATCCAGCGGCCGTCGCTGCCCTCGAAGCCGAAGCTGCGCAACAGGACGAGCGCGACATGGACCGGGTCGCCGTCGATCGGATTGAAGGTGAACGCGCCGGAAACCTGATAGGAAAGCGGGCAGGCGCGGCTGTCGGGCACGTGCGCATCCTCATGCAACACCGTGTCGGCCGCTTCGCCGTCGCGCCTGACGAGCGTCAGGCGGAATCCCTTGCCGCCCTCCGGCGTGATGTCACGGCACTTTTCGGAGCGCGCCAGCGGGATTTCCTCCAGCGCGAGGGCGAAGCTGCCGCCCGGCGTCGGTTCGATGGCGTGCTGCAGATATTCTATGCGGCTCCTGTCGGCGCCGACTTCGCCCATCGGGTTGAAGGCGGCCATCACGCCGGGATGGGAGAGCACCTTGTGCGTCTCGATCAGCGCCCCGGCCTTGTCGCGGCTTTGCGCGCGCGCCTGGGCGATATCCGCCGCTTCGTCGTCGATCCGCACGCGGATCGGCGTGCCCGAGAGATAGGCGTCCTTTTCCGTGTCGATGAAATAGACGTTGGAATAGGGAAAGCCCGAGCCGTCCTGGACGCCGAATTCCTCGAAGGCGTAGACCTTGCCGTCCGGCGAGAAGCCGAGCGACTGGAAGGTGGAGAAATCGCCGGCCGTGGCCGCGCTCGCCGCCAGCAGGCATGCCGCAAGGGCGCTTGCCGCCTTCCGCAACATCGTCACGCCCGCGCCCCCTCCGCATTGCTGCGCAGAGTGTCGATGGTTTTGCGATAGGCGTCAACATGACCGCCGCTGAAGATCGCCGAGCCCGCGACGAAGACATTGGCGCCGGCCGCGGCGGGCAGGGCGATCGTATCGACGGCGATGCCGCCGTCGACCTCAATGTCGATCGGCCGGTCGCCGACCATTTTCCGAACGCGGCGCAGTTTTTCCTGCATGGCCGGGATGAACTTCTGGCCGCCGAAGCCGGGATTGACCGTCATGACGAGGATGAGGTCGATCTTGTCGAGCAGGTAGTCCAGCACGCTTTCCGAGGTGGCGGGGTTGATCGACACGCCGGCGCGCTTGCCGAGTGCGCGGATCGCCTGCAGCGAGCGGTCGAGATGCGGGCCGGCCTCGGCATGCACGGTGATGCCGTCGCAGCCGGCCTTCGCGAAGGCTTCGAGATAGGGATCGGCGGGCGCGATCATCAGGTGGCAATCGAAGAAGGCGTCGGTGTGCGGGCGCAGCGCCTTGATGACATCGGGACCGAAGGAGATGTTCGGCACGAAATGGCCGTCCATGATGTCGAGATGGATCCAGTCCGCCCCGGCCGAAACGACGTCGCGCACTTCCTGACCCAGCTTGGCATAGTCGGCGGCGAGGATGGAGGGCGCGATCCGGATGGGATGGGTCATGTCAGGCTCCGTCAAGAAGGAATTTGGCGTCGCCATACCATTCCCGGCAGGGGGGAACAACGGTCGAATTACCGCAGCGCCCAGCTCGGCAACATGTCGCCGGGCATCGGCGTCGCATCGTGCACGCCGCGGGCGATGGCGCGGGCCATGGTGGCGGCCGCAGTGGCGCAGAGCGTGATGAAGTCCTCCGGCGCCGGCCGGCGGCCGCTCCTGCCGGTCGAAAGCGCGAAGACGAGGTCGCCGTCGAGCGGCGTATGGGCCGGCCAGAGGGCACGGGCGAAGCCGTCATGGGCGGCGATCGCCAGCCGCTTGGCCTCGGCCTTGGTGAGGACCGCATCGGTGGCGATGACGGCGATCGTCGTGTTCTCCGTGCCGGTCGGCCGCCGGGACAGTTTCGTGCGCGGCGTGCGGGCATCCGCTGGGAAGGGGAAGGGCAGGCCGAGGCCGCCGAATTCGTCCGCCTCCTCGAAGGGCGCCGCCCAGAAATGCCGCGTATCGCCGATGGTGGCGGAGCCGAGCGCATTGACCGCGACAAGCGCGCCGATGGTGAAGCCGCCCTCGACGACGCTGGAGGCGGTGCCGAGCCCGCCCTTGCAGGTCGCCGTCAGCGCGCCGGTGCCGGCGCCGACGCTGCCGGTGGCAAAATCCGCCGTCGCCTCGGCAAGCGCCGCATGGCCGAGCTCGCGATAGGGCGGATAGCGGCCCCAGTCCTTGGCGCCGCCGTTCATCAGGTCGAAGAGGATGGCGGCCGGCACGATCGGCACGCGGTGCGGGCCGACGGCAAAGCCGCGTCCCCTTTCGCGAAGGCCCGCCTGTACCCCCGATGCCGCATCGAGCCCGAAGGCCGAGCCGCCGGACAGCACCAGCGCATCGACGGCCTCGACCGTGTTGTGCGGTTCCAGGAGATCGGTCTCGCGCGTGCCCGGCGCGCCGCCCAGCACCTGCACGGCGGCCGTCGCCGGTTCCTCGCAGAGGACGACGGTGACGCCGGAGCGAAGCACATGATCCGTGGCGTTGCCGACCGTGAGCCCGGCGACATCCGTCAGGCGGTTCTTCGGGCCGGGCCGCATCATTCGCTCCCCGTTGCCGTGTCGGCCGGCACGAAGGCGCCGGCGCGCCAGACGAGCAGGCGATAGGGATTTTCCGCGAGTTCGTGGTCGGCCCCGAAGGCGACGGTGCCGATCGCCGTCGCGAAGGGCGTGCCGGAAAGCGCCGCCGCAAGATCGCTGCCGCGGCTTGCCGCCGTCGCAAGGACGGTGACGGCGGCATGGGCGGGCAGCACATAGCCTTCCGCGAAAATGTCCTTTTCCTTCATCGCCGCCGCGACGGCCTCGCCCTCCGGCAAGGCCTGGTAGTCCGGCAGCGCGATCGCCCCGACGCCGTCGGTCATCGGCACGAGCGGATCGGCGCCCATCAGGGCCTCGCCGCCGATAAGCGCCAGCGCCACCTTCTCCGTCCCGGCATCGCGCGCGATCACCGCCATATCCGTCCGGTCGCCGCCGACGAAGACGCGTGTGACGCCTGTCTGGGCGAGGCGGCGCACGAGGGTGAGCTGCTGCTCCTGCGCCGGGCGATAGGTGTCGACGAAGGCGGCCTTCATGCCGACCTCCTCCAGTCGCAGCCGGATCGTCTCGACCAGCTCGCGGGCATGGATCGTGCCGTCGTCGATGAGCGCGAAGGGCTCGGCCTTCCAGTCCCGGACGATGATCTCGACCGCCTTGTCGGCCTCCGCCTTCGGGCCGGGGGCGAGGCGGAAGAGCGGCCAATTCTTCTTCAGCGCATCCTCCATGAGGATGCCCGAGCGCACGGAAAGCGTGATCGCCGGCACCTTCGCCTCGGCAAGGGCGGGCAGGGCGGCGGCAAGCCCCTCCGTGCAGAGGAAGCCGACCGCGGCAACGGCATCCGCCGCCAGGATCGCCTTGCCGATCGCCGCGCCGTCGCTCTCATCGCAGGCCTCGGGAATTTCCACCACCGTGTCGCCGTTCGCCTGCGCGGCGAAGCGGGCGCCGTCGCGCACCTGCTGGCCGAGGATGGCGAGCGGCCCTTCCGCCGGCGCGACCACGGCGAAGGTGAGGCCGGCCGCGGCCGCGGGAGAGGCGGCAAGCACCAAGGCGCCGAGCAGGCTGGCAAGGAAGGCGGTTCTCATTCTCAATCCATCGATCGCGATGACGCTCTTTGTAAGGATCGGGCCGGCAGCGTCAAAGAGAAATATGGCCGCCTCGTCTCCGGCAGGACAGGAAAATTCGGGAACGGGGGTTACATTTTGCTTCATTTTCGCCATGTATCTCCTGTGGTGAAGGAGAATGCCGTGTTGGACAGATTGATGCTGGACCCGTCGCTCTACCGTGATGCGATGAGCCGCTATGCCGGCCATGTGCAGATCGTGACGACGGCGCATGCGGGCGAAAAGCGCGGCGTGACGATCACCGCCGCCTGCTCGGTGTCGGACAATCCGGCCATGGTGCTCGCCTGCGTCAACGCCTCCAATCCGAAGAACGCGATCTTCTCCAGAAGCGGCAATTTCGCGCTCAACACGCTTTCCGCCAGCCAGATCGACCTTGCCAACGCCTTTTCCGGCCGCGACCCGGCGCTGACGGCGGAGCAGCGCTTCTCCATGGGCAACTGGCAGGAGCTGGTGACCGGCGCGCCCGTGCTGAAGGATGCGCTGGCCGCCTTCGATTGCCGGCTTGTCGAGCTCAAGGTCATGGCGACGCACATGGTGATGATCGGCGAGGTGATGGGCGTCTCCTTCGGCGAGCCCGGAGAGGCCCTTCTCTATATGGACCGGGGCTACCGCACGCTATAAGTTCGTTCTTCCAGACGGAGGAACGGCGTGGCCTATCAACGCGGAAACATCCCGCAATCCATCGACGAAACCGTGGAGATGCTGGCGGCGGGCAACTATCTCGCTGGACGGTCGCTGGCGACCGTCTTGTTCCTCGCACTGCGCATGAAGCGGCCGCTCTTCCTGGAGGGCGAGGCCGGCGTCGGCAAGACGGAAATCGCCAAGGTGCTCGCCGCCGCACTCGACCGCCCGCTGATCCGCCTGCAATGCTACGAGGGCCTCGACATCTCCTCGGCGGTCTATGAGTGGAATTATCCGGCGCAGATGCTGGAGATCCGCCTTGCCGAGGCTGCCGGAACCACGGATCGCGGCCGCATCGAAGCCGATATCTTCTCCGAGCGCTATCTCATTCGCCGCCCCGTGCTGCAGGCACTCTCCTCGCCGGATGGCCGGGCGCCGGTCTTCCTGATCGACGAACTGGACCGCACCGACGAGGCCTTCGAAGCCTTCCTCCTCGAAGTGCTGTCCGATTTCCAGGTGACGGTGCCGGAGCTCGGCACCATCCGCGCCGCCGAGCCGCCCATCGTCATCATCACGACGAACCGCACCCGCGAGGTGCACGATGCACTGAAGCGCCGCTGTCTCTACCACTGGGTCGATTATCCCGCCGCCGCGCAGGAGCTGGAGATCATCCGCCGCAAGGTGCCGGGCTGCAACGCGGCGCTCTCGCGGGAGGTCGTCGCCTATGTGCAGAAGCTGCGCGGGCTCGATCTCTTCAAGAATCCGGGCGTCGCCGAAACCATCGACTGGGCGAGCGCGCTCACCGAGCTCGACCGCGTCGCGCTCGACCCGGAAACCGTGTCCGACACGCTCGGGACGCTGCTCAAGTACCAGGACGACATCGCCCGCATCGAGGGCGCGGAGGGGCGTAGGCTGCTGGATGGCGTGAAGGCCGATCTGGCGGCGGCGGGCTGAGCGATGACAGCGGCGGCGGACAACGGCCTGTCGGGCGCGGCCTTCGAGGGACGGCTTGCCGACAATATCGTGTTCTTCGCCCGCGTGTTGCGCAAGGCGGGCCTGCGCATCGGGCCGGCGGCGGTGACGGATGCCATCGAGGCGGTGCGGGCGATCGGCATCGGCGAGCGCGAGGAATTCTATACGGCGCTGCATGCGACGCTGGTCAAGCGGCACGAGGACGACGCGGTCTTCGACGAGGCGTTCCGGCTGTTCTGGCGCTCGCGCGACCTCGTCGGCAAGATGATCGCGCTGATGTCGCCGGTGGTGCGGCGCGAGGCGGAGCGGGAAAAGCGCAAGGCGGGCGAGACGCGCGTCTCCGATGCGCTGTTCGGCGGCCGGCAGGACGAGCGGCGCCTGCGCGACGAGCCGGACATCGAGGTCGATGCCCGGTTCACCGCCTCCGGCAGCGAGGTGCTGCGCAAGACCGATTTCGCGCAGATGTCCGCGGCCGAGCTTGCCGCCGCCAAGCGCGCCATCGCCGGCCTCGTGCTGCCTCTCGACGAGGTGCGCACGCGCCGCTTCCGCCGCTCCACCCGGCCGGTGGCGATCGACGCGCGCGCCACCATGCGCCATGCCATGCGCACCGGCGGCGCGCTGATCCTGCCGCGCCACCGGGAGCCGAAGACGGTGCATCCGCCGCTCGTGGTGCTGGCCGACATTTCCGGCTCGATGAGCCAGTACACGCGCATCTTCCTGCATTTCCTGCATGCGCTCGGCGAGCACCGCCGCCGCCTGCACGCCTTCCTGTTCGGTACGCGGCTCAGCAATGTCACGCGCCAGATGCGCCACCGCGATCCCGATATCGCGGTGGAGGCGTGCAGCCAGTCGGTCAGCGACTGGTCCGGCGGCACGCGCATCGGCGAGACGCTGAAGGAATTCAACCGGCTCTGGTCGCGCCGCGTGCTGGGGCAGGGCGCCGTCGTGCTGCTCATCACCGACGGGCTGGAGCGCGAGGGCATCGACCTCCTGGAAAGGGAGATGGACCGGCTGCACCGCTCCTGCCGGCGGCTCGTCTGGCTCAATCCGCTCCTGCGCTTCGAAGGGTTCGAGGCGCGGGCGCGCGGGGTGCGGGCGATGCTGCCGCATGTCGACGAATTGCGGCCGGTGCACAATCTGGAGGCCATGGCCGACCTGGTGGCGGCGCTTTCCGGCGAGGCGCCGCGCGGCACCGGCGATCCGCGGCGTTTCCTGCCGGCGGCATGAGGAGGGGAGAATGGAGACCAACGACGTGTTCGATCCGCTGGCCATCGCTGAACGCTGGATGGACGACGGGCGCATGGTGGCGCTCGCCACGGTCATCGAGACCTGGGGGTCGGCGCCGCGCCCGGTCGGCAGCCATCTGGTGATCGACGGCGAGGGCAATTTCCACGGCTCGGTTTCCGGCGGCTGCGTCGAGGGCGCCGTCATCGGCGAGGCGATGGAGGTGATTGCGGACGGCGAGCCGCGGCTCCTGGAATTCGGCGTCGCCGACGAGACCGCCTGGCGCGTCGGCCTGTCCTGCGGCGGGCGCATCCGGGTCTATGTGGAGCGAGTCGGCTGATGGATCCCTATCTCCTGCGCAAATTGAACGCGGAGCGCGCCGCCCGCCGCGCCGTCATCCACCTGACCGATCTCGGCGACGGCCGCGACCGGGTGATCCGCGAGGGCGATCCGGTCGCCGGCCCGCTCGGCGAGGCGATCGCGCGCGCCTTCCGCTCCGGCCGGTCCGGCCTTGTGGAGGTCGAGGATCGAAAATTCTTCCTCAATGTCCACCTGCCGCCCGCCCGCATCGTCGCCATCGGCGCGGTCCATATCAGCCAGGCGCTGGCGCGGATGGCCGGCGTCGCCGGTTTCGACATCACCATCATCGACCCGCGCACCGCCTTTGCCACGGAAGAGCGCTTTGCCGGCCTCGACCTTGCCGCCGACTGGCCGGAGGATGTGCTGAAGGCGCGGCCGCTCGATGCCTATACCGCCCTCGTCGCCGTCACGCACGATCCGAAGATCGACGATTTTCCGCTGTCGCAGGCGCTCACCACCGGCTGTTTCTATGTCGGCGCGCTCGGCAGCCGGAAGACCCATGCCAAGCGCGTCGAGCGTCTGACGGCGCTGGGGCACGGCGCGGCGGAGATCGCCCGCATCTCTGCGCCCATCGGCCTCGATATCGGCGCCGCGAGCCCGGCGGAGATCGCCGTCGCCATCCTGGCCGACATCGTGGCGCATCTGCGCCGGCGCCCCCTCCTCGGGGCCGGACCATGATCTTCGGGGAGGTTCCGGTGTCCGGGGCGCTGGGCGCGCGGCTGGCGCATGGCGTGCGCGTGGCGGGCCTGTCGCTGCACAAGGGGCATGTGGTGACGCAGGCGGATTGCGACGGGCTGCTGGCCGCCGGTGTCGCGACCCTCATCGCCGTGCGCCTCGAAGCCGGCGATCTCGACGAGGACGCGGCGGCAGCGCTGATCGCCGGAGCGATCCCGCCGGACCACCTGACCTTCACCCCGCCCGCGACCGGCCGCATCAATCTCCATGCCGCCGCCAACGGGCTCTTCGTCGCCGACCGGGCGGCCATCGACCGGTTCAACCGGGTCGATCCGGCCATCACCATCGCCACCCTGCCGGACCATGCCAGCGTGACGGCCGGCGACATGGTGGCGACGATCAAGATCATTCCGCTGGCGGTGGCCGGCGATCTCGCACGCAAGGCGGCGGCGGTGCTGGCCTCCAGCCGGGCGCTGGAGGTCAAGCCGTTCGTGCCCCGCCGCGTCGGGCTCGTCGCGACGGAACTGCCGACGCTGAAACCCTCCGTGATGGACAAGACGCGCCGGCTGCTCGAACAGCGCCTGCATCCCTCCGGCAGCCGCCTGACCGGCGAGGTGCGGGTGCCGCACCAGGCATCCGGCGTCGCCGAGGCGATCCGTGCGGCGGTGGCAGACAACGACCTCGTGCTCGTCTTCGGAGCTTCCGCCGTCACCGACGGCAACGATGTCATCCCCGCAGCCATCCGGGCCGCCGGCGGTGTGGTCGAGCATGTCGGCATGCCGGTCGATCCCGGCAACCTGCTGGTCCTCGGCCGCGTGGGCGCGGTGCCGGTCATCGGCGCGCCCGGCTGCGCGCGCAGCCCGAAGGAAAACGGTTTCGACTGGATCCTCGCCCGCATCCTCGCCGGGGAAACGCCCGGCCCCACCGAGATCACCGGCATGGGCGTCGGCGGCCTTCTCGCCGAGATCCCGAGCCGGCCACAGCCGCGCGATGTCCGGGCAGAGGAACGGCCGCTCTCCGTCGCGGCACTGGTGCTCGCCGCCGGCCGCGCCAGCCGCATGCACGGTCGCCACAAGCTGCTCGCCGCCTTCGACGGCAAGGCGCTCGTCCGCCGTTCGACGGAGGCGGCGCTGGCAGCCCGGCCGGCGCGCGTGCTGGTGGTGACGGGACACCGGGCGCAGGAGGTGGAGGCGGAGCTTTCCGGCCTCAAGGTCGATCTCGTGCGCAATCCCGATCATGCGCAGGGCATGTCGACCTCGCTGCGGGTGGGCGTCGCCGCGCTCGGCCCGGGCTGCGACGGCGTCGCCGTCATGCTGGCCGACATGCCGCATGTCACCGGCGAGGACGTGCGCCGGCTGCTCGATGCCTTTGCCGCGGCCGGCGGCCATGCCATCGTGCGGGCGGTCTCCGGCGGAAAGCGCGGCAATCCCGTCGTGCTGCCGCGCACCACCTTCGCCGCGATCCTGCAGCTTGAAGGCGATGTCGGCGCGCGCCATATCGTCGAGAGTGCCGGGCTCGACATCGTCGACGTGGAGATCGGCGCGGCGGCGCATATCGACGTCGACACGCCGGAGGCGGTGCTGGCCGCGGGCGGGGTCCTGAAAGGGTAGGGCATGGATCGGGACGCGATCGAGGAGATGTTCCAGGCGCTGGGACCGGTGACGATCAAGCGCATGTTCGGCGGCAAGGGCATCTACCACCAGGGCCGCATCCTGGCGCTGGAAGTCTATGACGAGATCCTGCTCAAGGCCGACGCGGTCAGCGCCCCGGATTTCGCGGCCGCCGGCTGCCGGCAATGGTTCTATGACGGCAAGAGCGGCAAGCCGGTGAAGATGCCCTACTGGTCCATTCCGGACGAGGCCTTCGACGATCCCGACCTCATGGCGCTCTGGGTGCGCCGGGCCTACGCGGCGGCGCTGCGGGCGAAATAACCGCAGCCCGGAAAACGCGGCATTCAAACTTGACTTATATTGTCATGTTGTCCATTACCGATCGGTCCGCGCGTCAAAATTGCGCTGGCAGAGTGCGGTGAGGTCTCCATGAAACAGGTTCGTTTTCACGCGTCAACGCTTCTTGCGGGCACGGCCATGGCGCTTGCGCTGCTGGCAGCCGCCGGACCCGCCACCGCGCAGGACGCGACGGCGACCGATCTCCAGCAGATCAACGTGGAAGGCGATGGCAATGGCGACGGCATCGTCGACGTTCCGGCCGGCGTCTCGACCGCCGACCGCGAGAAGATCCAGGACCGCTATGCCGGCGACGTGATGCAGGTCCTGCGCTCCGCACCGGGCACCTTCACGCGCGAGCCGGCGGACCAGCCGGGCATCACCGTCAACATCCGCGGCATGCAGGGCATGGGCCGCGTCAACAGCATGATCGACGGCGTGCCGCAGACCTTCAGCAACCTGTCCGGCCATGGCGGCACCTTCGACAGCCTGCTTTATGTGGAACAGAACATGCTGGTCGGCGTCGACGTGACGCGGGGCGCCGTCTCGGGTGCCGAGGGCATGGGCACGCTGGCGGGCGCGGCCAATTTCCGCACGCTCGACGTCGACGACGTGCTGCTGCCCGGCAGGGACTACGGCGTGATGACCTCGGTGCGCGCCGGCAGCAACGGCTTCGACTATTCGCGTCTTCTCAGCGGCGCCGTGCGCACCGAGATGGGCGAGGGCGAGATCGGCATCGTCGGCGCGCTCAGCGACACGAAGAAGAGCCCCTACGAGAACGGCTCGGGCATTCTCTACCCGAATGCCGGCGACCAGCACCCGAAATCGGGCCTCTTCAAGGTCAACCTGTCGCCGAACGCCGATCACAAGCTGTCGCTCGGCGGCATCTGGTACGGCAACGAGTTCCTGCCGGGCAGCTCCGGCTACAACTGGATCGTCGAGAACCAGACCTATACGGCGAAATACAGCTACCAGCCCGGCAGCGACCTGATCGACCTCTCGATCAACGCCTATCTCAACATCACCGATCTCGAATTCGACGGCACCAACGGCAATGTCAGCACGTTCGACGGCCGCAAGGGGACCAACACGACGACCGGCTTCGACATTTCCAACCGCATGCGCTTCGATCTCGGCGAGGAAACGGAGCTGAAGCTCACCTATGGCGGCGCCTACAGCCGCGACCGCTACGAGGGCAACGCCAAGCGCGGCGCCAATCCGGACGGGACGCTGGTGAAGGCGGGCGTCTTCAGCGAGGCGACGATCTCGCACGGCATCTTCGACCTGACCGGGGGCCTGCGTTACGACTACTGGTCGCTCGAAGGCGTCAGCGGCTACGACGCGCCGGGCACGAACGGCTGCGCTGCCGGAGGCGATCCGTGCCCGATGGAGACGCTGTCGCGCGACGGCGGCGACCTCAACCCGAAGGTCACCCTCTCGGCGCGCCCGCTCGAATGGCTCCAGCCCTATGTGACCTATGCCCATACCGCCCGCCCGCCGACGGCGGCCGAGATGTTCTATCCCGGCGGCCACAGCTTCGACGGCTCCTCCGACCCGGTCAACAACAATCCCAACCTCGTGCCCGAAAAGAGCCGCGGCTGGGAGTTCGGCGTCAACATGACGACGGACGACCTCCTGACGCCGGGCGATTCCGCCTGGTTGAAGGTCGGCTATTTCCACAACCGCATCCGCGACTACATCACCTATGACATCGACACGGACGGCGCGGCGCGCTGGGTCAACGTGGATGGCACGACGGTGATGAAGGGGCTTGAAGTGGAGGGCGGCTACGATGCCGGCCGCTATTATGCCGGCTTCTCGCTGACGCTCGCCGACACCAAGCAGCCGGAAGGTTCCGCCGCCGGCGTCGGCAGCGACACGGGACGGCTGCCGGACGATTTCCTGACCATCGACGCCGGCATGCGCTTCCTGGAGGAAACGCTCACCGTCGGTGGCCGGATGCGTTATGTCGGCAAGAGCAAGCAGGCCTATATCAACCAGAGCATGGCCTTCGACGTCGACGCCTATACGCTGTTCGACGCGCATGCCTCCTGGCAGGTCAACGAGAACGCCAAGATCTTCTTCAATGTCGAGAACGTCTTCGACACGACCTACATGAAGGCAAATTCAGGCCTGATGGACAATTACGGCGGCGTCAAGAACGGCCGCGGCCGCACCTTCATCATCGGCGCGACGGCCCGGTTCTGATCATTTCCGCAAGGCTTTCACCGCATCGGCGGCAAAGCGCGAGAGCGGCGCGGGCAGGGCGTCGAGGGAGAACCAGCCGAATTCCGGCAGCTTCTCCGGCTCCATGACGCGCGGCTCGCCGGAGAAATCTTCCGTCACATAGATGAGCGACAGCCAGTGCTGGCGTTCGTCCGCGATGATCTGCTCGGAAATGCACAGGAAATCGACGGCGCCGATGGTCAGCCCCGATTCTTCCTCCGCCTCCCGGCGGGCGGAATCCACGGCGCGCTCCATGTGGTCGATCTTGCCGCCGACGATGTTCCATGCGCCGGCCTCCGGCGCGCGCAGGCGCCGGTAGAGCAGGAGCTTGCCCTCACGCAAAATCGCCAGGCCGCAACCGAGGCCTGGCACATCGATGCCTGGAATGGACATTCCGGGAGATCAGGCCTTGCCGGCGATCAGCATGAAGGCCGGAACCTCGTCGCCGAAACCGAGCGGCGTCGGGCCGTCATCGTCGTCGCGGCGGTAACGGCTGCGGCGATCGCGGCTGTCGTCATTGGCCGGACGCGGTGCGGCATGGTTTGCGGCACGCGGATTGCGAGCGGGATTCTGCGGCCGCCCTTCCGCCTTGCGTTCAGCTTTCACGGCTTCCACCTTCTCTTCGCTCTCGCTGGTCTCGATGCGCGTTTCGGTTGCGCGGGGTTCGCCCTTGCGGCCACGGGAACGATCGCGGTCGCGGTCACGACCGCCCCGATCGCGGCCGCCACGGGGACGCTCGCGCTCCTCGCTCTCGGCCTGCGGCGGCAGGTCTTCGATGCCGCCGCTCAGCCATTCGATCTTCTGATCGATCAGCTTCTCGATGGCGTCGAGGAACTTCCCGTCGCGCTTGGATACCAGGGTGAAGGCGGCGCCCGAGCGGCCGGCACGGCCGGTGCGGCCGATGCGGTGGACATAGTCCTCGGCATGGATCGGGACGTCGAAGTTGAAGACGTGGCTCACATCCGGAATGTCGAGGCCGCGGGCCGCGACGTCGGATGCCACGAGAAGGGTGAGCTTGTTTTCCTTGAAATTGGCCAGCATCGTCGTGCGGGCCCGCTGGTCCATGTCGCCGTGCAGCGCGCCGACGGAGAAGCCGTGGCGGTCGAGCGAGCGGAAGAGTTCGGCGACGTCGACCTTGCGGTTGCAGAAGATGATGGCGTTCTTCAGGTCGTCCTGGGCGCGGATGAGATCGCGCAGCGTCGCGCGCTTCTCGTAGTCCTTGCCGTGCGTGGCGACGAGGCGCTGCGTCACGGTCTTGGCCGTGGAGGAGGGCGGTGCCACCTCGATGCGCTCGGGGTTCTGCAGGAAGCGGTCCGCGAGCTTCTGGATTTCCGGCGGCATGGTGGCCGAGAAGAACAGGGTCTGGCGGGTGAAGGGAATGAGCTTGGCGATGCGCTCGATGTCGGGGATGAAGCCCATGTCGAGCATGCGGTCCGCCTCGTCGATGACGAGGATCTCGACGCCGGTCATCAGCAGCTTGCCGCGCTCGCAATGGTCGAGCAGGCGGCCGGGGGTGCAGATCAGCACGTCCGCGCCGCGCTCCAGCTTGCGGTCCTGCTCGTCGAAGGAGACGCCGCCGATGAGGAGGGCGACGTTCAGCTTGTGGTTCTTGCCGTATTTCTCGAAGTTCTCCGCAACCTGGGCGGCAAGCTCGCGCGTCGGCTCCAGGATGAGCGTGCGCGGCATGCGGGCGCGGGCACGGCCCTTTTCGAGCAGCGTCAGCATCGGCAGAACGAAGGACGCGGTCTTGCCGGTGCCCGTCTGGGCGATGCCGAGAATGTCGCGCCGCGCTAGCGCCGGCGGAATGGCACCCGCCTGGATCGGGGTCGGGATCGTGTATCCCGCGTCGGTGACGGCGGACAGGACTTTCGGGCTCAGGCCAAGATCAGCAAAAGTGGTCAAAGGGAAAACAGTTTCCGTTCCGGTTCTTGCGAACGCAATGGGTTTCAGCGGCCCTATCGCCGCGAGGATGCAGCGCAAATATGCCGAAAGTGCCGGAAAGTCAAGGAAATCAGTGAATTTGGTAAATGCGCAAGCGATTTGAAGCCCATGGCCGATATTTTTGTCATACCAGAGCGCTTCACCTTGCGTTACGTCAATCCATATAGGTCGTCAGCTTCATGCCGGCGGTGAGGAAGCGCATGGGGTCGAGCGCCTTGCCGTCGCGGCGCACTTCATAGTGCAGATGCGGGCCTGTGGAGCGGCCCGTCGTGCCGGAAAGCCCGATCGGGGTGGAGGCTTCCACATGGTCGCCGACCTTGACGAGCACGCGGGAAAGGTGGGCGTAGCGCGTCGTCAGGCCGTTGCCGTGGTCGATTTCCACCATATTGCCATAGCCACCGTTGCGCGCGGCCACGACGACCGTGCCCGCGCCGGTTGCGCCGATCTGCGTGCCGGTGCGGGCGCGAAAGTCGATGCCGGCATGCAGCGCGAGGCGTCCGAGGAACGGGTCGGTGCGGTTGCCGAAACGGCTCGTGATGCTGCTGGCGGGCGAGGGGTTGCCGAAGGGCAGCTTTCGCGCGGTGCGGCGGGCATTGTCGAGGCGGTCCAATGCGGTGTCGAGATCGTTGATCGAGGTTTCGAACGGATCGGTGACGTCGACCGGTTCGACGAACGGGCCGCCGATCGCCGTTTCCGAATCGCCGCCCTCCGCCTTTTCGGCGACGTCGAAGCCGGTGCGGCGCAGGATGGTCTGGATGGCGTCGGCCGTTTCCGAGGCGCCGGCCGTCAGCGACTGGATTCGGTTGATCTGTTCGTGTTCCAGGTCCTTCAGCGAGAGCGTGACCTTGGAGAAGAGCCGGTCAGCGCGATCGGCGACCGATTCGTTCGTCGCGGCATAGGCAAGCTGCGCCGTTTTCTGCGAAGCGCTTCCGGTCGCGCCCATGATGGCATTGATGGCGCCCACCGCATCCGCCCGGCGCCCGTCCGTGACGGGAATCCCATCGGTAACGGGGGCGGCTGCGCCGGCATTTTCGGCGCGGTTCAGCAGGGCGTCGAGCTTGCCATGGCGGGCGGAGAGGGCGAGCTGTTGCTGCATCAGCTTCTCGACCTTCTCCTCGACGACCTGCTGGTCAAGGAGCTGGCGGCTGGTGACGCGGTCGACCTGTGCCCGCAGCGCGGAGATGCGGTCCTCATAATCGTGCTGCATGCGGGCCTGGCGCGCCATGGTGGCGCCGATCAGGTCGTCGCGCAGCACGAGATAGGACGTGGCGGCAAGGTAGCCGACGGTGAACATGCCGGCAAAGCAGAAGGCGACGGCAGCCATCCAGGGACGGATGGTCATGTGGCGGATCTTGTCGCCGCTCGCGAAGATCACGACATGCTGCTGCGCACGCTTTCCGAAGACGCGGTTTTCAGGACGCTCCGCCACCATTTGCTCCCCGACCGATTCTTGAAGGTCTCGTGCCGGAATTACACATTGTTAGGGTTAACAAAGGCTTTCCCGGCGGGTTGCGGGCGAGGAATATCAGCTTTGGCTGACGGAAACGAGCGAACGGTAGAAGGAAGGCGTCAGGCCGGCTTCGGCCCGCGCGACATCGTTGAAGGGCGGCTTGAGCGGCCCGCGGAAGTTCGTGCGTACCAGTTCCCTGAAGGTGGCCGAAGGGTCCTTCTTCTCGCGGGCGCAGAGGAAGCGGAACCATTTGGCGCCCACCGCCACATGGCCCTTCTCGTCGTTGTAGATGATGTCGAGGATGTCGGCGCTGGCGTCGTCCCCGGTCTCGCGCATCTTGGCCTGCAGCGTCGGTGTCACGTCGAGCCCGCGCGCCTCCAGGATCAGCGGCACGACGGCAAGGCGCGCGGTCAGGTCGTTGCGCGTGTCGTGCGCGGCCTGCCAGAGCCCGTCATGGGCCGGCAGGTCGCCATAATCGGCGCCGAGGTCGCGCAGGCGATCGCGGATCAGCCGGAAATGCTTGGCCTCCTCGAAGGCCACCTGCATCCAGCCGTCGAAGAAGGAATGCGGCACGCGCTCCGTCGTGAAGCGCGCGACGATGTCGAGCGCGAGGTCGACGGCATTGAGCTCGATATGGGCCAGCGCATGGAGAAGCGCGATGCGGCCCTTCAGCGTGTGCAGCGAGCGCTTCTCCATGTGCCTGGGCGGAATGAGCTCCGGTCTTTCCGGCCGGCCGGGCCGCGCCGGCAGGACCGGGTCGCGCGGCGAGCGCATCGAAAGTGTGCGGGCGAACCAGCGGCGTGCGGTCTCCTGCGCGAGCGCCGTCTTCAGGTCGAGATCGGCGGCCGCAATGGCCGCCGTGGTGCCGCCCCGAAGGCTTTTGATATGGGGAAGTTCCGTCATTTCAATTATTTGCCTTGAAAATTTAAAGCTTTCTGGCGGTTTCCAGCACGGCCTCGACATGGCCCTTGACCTTCACCTTCGGCCAGATCTCGGCGATCTTGCCGTTGGCGTCAACGAGCACGGTCGTGCGCTCGACGCCCATATAGGTGCGGCCATACATGCTCTTTTCCTTCCAGACACCGTAAGCCTCCAGCGTCTGGAGGCTCTCGTCCGAGGCGAGCGGCACGCCGAGCGCGTGTTTTGCGACGAACTTGTCGTGCTTCTTCACCGGATCGGGCGAAAGGCCGATGAGGGCGACGCCGGCGGCCTCGAAATCCGCTTTCGCGGCGGTAAAATCCTTCGCTTCCGTCGTGCAGCCTTCCGTGTCATCCTTGGGATAGAAGAAGAGGACGACGGGCCGGCCGCGGAATGCGGAGAGCGAAATGGTGCCGCCGCCATCGCGCGGAAGGGTGAAGTCCGGAGCTTCGACGCCCGGAGCCAGTTCTGCCATGGGATTTCCTTTCTTTGGCCGGCTTTTTGAGTCAAGGAGCCGGCCTCCCGATATATAGTGGCAGGCAGAATCGTCCAGCGGCGAGCGGACGGCAGGCAGCGATTCCATGGGATAACGCTGCGCAATGGGGCAAAGGAAACCAGCACGAGATGGCAGAACTCCGCGACGAGAAGGTCGTGTTCCGCAGAAAGGACATCGTTCCGCTGCACGAACTGCCGTCCGCGCAGGCGCATGACCCCATCGTCCTGCACGCGGTCGAGGCGAGCCGCACCGGCATCGCCTGCCGCATCATTGCCGCCACCGTCGCGCTCGTCCTGTTTCTCGGCGCCGTGCTCATCGGCCTCGTCGAGACCGGCCTCTTCGACAGCACGCTGAACGCGCGGGCCGTTGCCGCGCTCAACCAGGCACTCGGCACGCGCTACCGCGCCTCCGTCGACCACACCGTGCTGCGGCTTGCCGGTTTCAACGGGTTCGCGCTGAAGGCGGAGAATGTCCGCATCGTCGAGGTCGAATCCGGCAAGGAACTGGCGACGACCGATTCGATCGGCATCGTGCTCGACCCGCTCGGGCTCGCCTCCGGCCGCATCGCCGTCTCGCGGCTCGATGTGGACGGCGCGATGTTCAATGCCGCGCTGCTGCCGAAGAGCAAGCCGCTCGACCTGGCGGCGCTGCGCATTTCCGACGTGCCGGACTATCTCGAAACCACCTTCGAGCGGCTCGACGGCGTCAGCCACCTCATCGACACGAACGGCATGCAGACCGTCAAGGCGTCCGACCTCGGCGCGACCTTCCAGGGGCCGGACGGCAAGGCGGTGACGCTGGCCATCGCCAGCCTGCAGTTCACCCGCGACGGCGACGGCACCATGTCGATCGACGGGCATTTCACGATGGATGGCGCCGAGGGCGAGATCGACCTGACCGCCTCGGGCGCCGAGGGATCCGTCCGCACGCTGGACGGGTCGATCCGCAATGTGGCGCTCGGGAAATTCCTGCTCGGCAACGATGTCAACGGCAATGTGCATGCCGGCGTCGACACGACGGCGGATGTCTCGGTCCATGCGGTGCGCGAGATCGACGGGACGAAGCCCGAACTCGGCCTCGACGTCGCGCTCGCCGCGGGCTCCGTCTATGGCGATGGCATTGCGGCGGAGCTGCGCCCGTCCACCCTCACGGTCGGCTACAATTTCGACAAGGGCTCGATCGAGCTCGCCTCCCAGGATGCCGGCGTCGGCCAGTCGCATTTTCCCTTCACCGGCGGCCTCATCGACCTCGACCGGGTCTCCGACCGGCCGGACAAGGGGTTCGCCATCGACCTCGTCTTCAGCAACGCGGTGAGCCGTCCCGTCGATTCCAGCGAGGCACCGATCCGTTTCGATGCCAAGGTCAACGGCTACTATCTTCCGAAGACGAAGAACCTGCTGTTCGAGGAGATGGCCGTCTCCAGCGAGAAGGGCAATGTCGCCGGCTCGCTGGCCATGCGCTTCGGCGAGCGGGACCCGGAGATCAGCTTCGTGATGATCGCCAGCGAGCTGGAATCGGCCGCGGTCAAGCAGTTCTGGCCGTTCTGGATGGCCAAGACGGCGCGTAGCTGGGTGATCAAGAACATTTTCGGCGGCACCGTCACCAATGGCCGCATCGAATTCTACCTTGCCGAAGGCCGCGAGCGCCTGCCGGGCGTGCCGATGCATCTCGGTCCGGAGGAGTTGAAGATCGACTTCGACATCGAGGGTGCGCGCATGAACGTCGCCGGCGAAATCCCGCCGCTGCGCGACACGTCCGGCAAATTTCGCCTGCGCGGGCCGCGCACGGAGATCGCGATCAACGGCGGCACGGCCTATTTCCCGTCCGGCCGCTCCGTCGCGCTGACCGGCGGCACCTTCGTGCTGCCCGACAACTACAGCAAGCCGCTGATGGCGGACATGGACATCGATGTCGCCGGCAATGCCGACGCCATCGCCGAACTGGTGACCTACCGGCCGATCCGCGCCCTGCCGGCGACCGGCTTTGCGCCAAATGATTTCAGCGGCCAGGTGAAGGCCAAGGTGAAGGCGCATTTCGGCGTCATCGCCGCCCACGACCCGCCGCCGCCGCAATGGACGGCGGCCCTGACGCTCGACGATGTCGACCTCGCCAAGCCGATCGCCGGGCGCACCGTGACGGGCCTGCGCGGCCTTCTCGCCATCGATCCCCAGAAGGCCGACCTCAAGGCCAGGGGCGATATCGATGGCGTGACGCTCGACCTCGAACTGGCCGAGCCCGTCGGCAAGGCCGCCGGCTTCAAGCGCAGGACGGTGCTGTCCGGCACGCTCGACAACAAGGACCGCCGCAAGCTGCTGCCGGGCCTGGAGGACGTGGTCGAGGGGCCTGTCGAGGTGCGGCTGGAGCAGGAGGGCGACGGGCCGCGCACGGTGGAGGCGGATGTCGGCTCCGCCGCGGTCTCCATTCCGTGGATCGGCTGGACCAAGGGGGCGGGCATCGGCGGCAAGGTCACGCTGACGGCGGACACGAAGGAGGGCGTCACCCGCGTCTCCGATTTCCGCTTTGCCGGCGACGGGTTCAACGTGGCGGGCAATCTCACCTTCCGCGGCGCGCGGCTCGACGCGGCGAACTTCTCCACCGTCCGGCTTTCGGCCGACGACCGGTTCCGCCTGAAGGTGGAGCGCGGAAAGTCCGGCTATTCGGTCGTGGCGGATGGCGAGGCGGCCGATGTGCGCGCCGTACTGGCGCGCCTCAAGAATGCGACCGGCGGTGGCGGCGAGAAGCAGGACGTCACCATCCGGGCCGATCTCGCACGGGCCGTCGGCTTCAATGGCGAAACGCTCTCCAATGTCAGCTTCCGCTACAGCACGGCGGGCAGCCGCATTTCGGGCGTGGACCTCTCGGCGGTGACGAAGAGCGGCGCGCCCGTCGTGGCGCAACTTGCCAGCAATGGCGGCGCGGACGCTATCCAGCTCACCAGCGGCGATGCCGGTGCTGTCGCCCGTTTTGCCGATGTCTACAGCCACATGCGCGGCGGTCTCCTCAATGTCCGACTGCGCGAGACGGCGGGCAGCGGCTGGCGCGGATCCGTCGATATCAGGAACTTCTCGCTCGTCGGGGAGGAGCGCCTGCGCTCGCTCGTCTCGACGCCGGCCGGCGAAAGCGGGCGCAGCCTCAACGAAGCGGTGCGCCGCGAGATCGATGTCAGCGCCGTGAAATTCTCCCGCGGCTTTGCCCAGATACGCACCGGCGGCGGTGCGCTAAGCCTCGAAAACGGCGTGGTGCGCGGCGAAACGGTCGGCGCCACCTTCCAGGGCACGGTGCGCGATGCCAATGGCCGCACGGACATGACCGGCACCTTCATGCCGGCCTACGGCCTCAACCGGCTGTTCGCCGAACTGCCGCTGATCGGCATCCTGCTCGGCAACGGCAACGACCGCGGCCTGATCGGCATCACCTTCAAGCTCTCCGGTCCCTTCGACAAGCCGAAGCTGACGATCAACCCGCTGTCGATCATCGCCCCCGGCGTCTTCCGCAACATCTTCGAATTCCAATGAAAAAGGCCGCCCGGAGGCGGCCTTCGATCTGGTGGCAAGGTCCGCAAACCTCTCCTCCTACGTCATGGTCGGGCTTAAACCCGACCATCCACAACCCGTTGAAAAGAATGGATCCCCGGGTCGAGCCCGAGGATGACGGAGTGCTTGGAGCGATGTCTGCCATCAAACTGAAGGCCGCCTGGAGAGGCCTTCAGTTTCGTTTGCCCGGTCAGGCCGGACGCACCAGGATGTGCTTCTTCTTGCCCAGCGACAGCTTGACGACGCCGTCGGCGGAAACGTCGGCGCTGCCGATGACGCGGCGCTCGTCGGAAACGGTGGCATCGTTGATGCGCACCGCGCCGCCCTGCACATGGCGGCGGGCTTCGCCGTTGGAGGCGGCAAGGCCGGCCTTGACGATGAGGGTGAGGAGGCCGATGCCGGCTTCGAGCTCACCGGCGGACACCGCGATCGACGGCAGGTTTTCGGCGATCGCGCCTTCCTCGAAGGTCTTGCGCGCGGTCTCGGCGGCCTGTTCGGCGGCCTCGCGGCCGTGCAGCATCGCCGTCACCTCGGTGGCGAGGACCTTCTTCACCTCGTTGATCTCGGCGCCGCCGAGCGCGGAGAGCCGGGCGATCTCGTCCATCGGCAGCGTCGTGTAGAGCTTCAGGAAGCGCGAGACGTCCGCATCCTCGGTATTGCGCCAGTACTGCCAGAAGTCATAGGCCGACAGCATGTCCGGGTTGAGCCAGACGGCGCCGGAGAGCGACTTGCCCATCTTGGCGCCCGACGCGGTCGTCAGGAGCGGCGAGGTCAGCGCGTAGAGCTGCGGCGTGCCCATGCGGTGGCCGAGGTCGATGCCGTTGATGATATTGCCCCACTGGTCCGAGCCGCCCATCTGCAGGCGCACGTCGTAGCGCTTGTTCAGCTCGACGAAGTCGTAGGCCTGCAGGATCATGTAGTTGAATTCGAGGAAGGACAGCGAATGCTCACGGTCGAGGCGCAGCTTCACGCTGTCGAAGGAGAGCATGCGGTTGACGGAGAAATGCCGGCCGACATCGCGCAGGAATTCGAGGTAGTTGATGCCGAGCAGCCAGTCGGCATTGTTGATCATCAATGCGTCCTTCGGGCCCTCGCCATAGGTGAGGTAGTTCGAGAAGACCTTCTTGATGCTGGCGATGTTGCTGTTGATCGTGTCCGGCGTCATCAACTGGCGCGCCTCGTCCTTGAAGGACGGGTCGCCGACCATGCCGGTGCCGCCGCCCATCAGCGAGACCGGGCGGTGGCCGGTCTTCTGGAACCAGTGCAGCAGCATGATCTGGATGAGGCCGCCGGCATGCAGGCTCGGCGCCGTCGGATCGAAGCCGATATAGGCCGTCACGGTTTCCTTGGCGAGAAGGTCGTCGAGGCCGGTTTCATCGGAGATCTGGTGGATGAAGCCGCGCTCTTTCAGCGTGCGAAGGAAATCGGATTTGAATTCGGACATGGCCTGTCTCTCTTGCCGGGATGCTTTGGGCGGGATGTTGGCGGCCGGAGATAATTTTCCGGCGGACCGCCGGGCGTTTAGCACTGTTTCACCGCATAATCACTTCAAAAGTGATTCTGGAGCGGATGGCATGACGGGACTGCGGACGGCGATCGGTCTGATGAGCGGCACGAGCCTCGACGGCATCGACGTCGCGCTGCTGCGCACGGATGGCGAGGCCGTCGTCGAGCGCGGCCCCTGTCTTGCGCGGCCTTACGACGCCGCCTTCCGCCGCCGCCTTCAGGGCGCGCTGGAGACTGCCAAGAGGATCGGCAAGCGCGACGAACGGCCGGGCGATCTTGCCGCGGTCGAGCGCGCGCTGACGCTGCACCACGGCGAGGCCGTGCGCGCCTTCCTGGAGGAGAACGGGCTCGCGGCATCCGACATCGACGTCATCGGCTTTCATGGCCAGACCGTGCTGCACCGGCCGGATGCCGGCCTGACGGTGCAGCTCGGCGACGGCGGGCTGCTCGCCCGCGAGACCGGCATCGACGTGGTCTACGACATGCGGGCCAACGACATGGCGCATGGCGGGCAGGGCGCGCCGCTCATTCCCGCCTATCACGCCGCGCTTGCCGCCGGCCTTTCCGGTGCCACCGGCAAGGCGGTCGTCTTCGTCAATATCGGCGGCATTTCCAACATCACCTTCATCGGCGCGGACGGGGCGATCGTCGCCTATGACAGCGGTCCCGGCAACACGCTGATCGACCAATGGGTCGAGGCCCATGCCGGCATTCCCTACGACCAGGGCGGCATGATCGCCTCGGAAGGCCGTGTCGATCCCGGCCTTGCGGAGCGTTACCTTGGCCATGCCTTCTTCACCGATCCGGTGCGCCGCTCGCTCGACCGCAACGATTTCCGCCCGCCCGAGGGGTCGGATGCGAGCCTTGAGGACGGTGCGCGCACGCTGGCCCATGTCACGGCCGCGGCCATCCTGCGCTCGGCCCGCCACCTGCCGGAGCGGCCGAAGCTCTATGTCGTGTGCGGCGGCGGCCGGCTCAACCGGGTGATCATGGGCGACCTTGCGGCGCTTGCCGAGACGGAGAGGGCGGAGGTGGTGACGGCCGAGGCGCTCGGTCTCGACGGCGACAGCATGGAGGCGGAGGCCTGGGCCTATCTCGCCGTCCGCTCGCTCGGCGGCCTGCCGCTCACCTTCCCGGGCACGACGGGCGTGACGGCGCCCGTTTCCGGTGGCCTGTTACGGAAACACGCCGCCCGCGATTAACGCTTTTTTCGCGGGCGCCTTCTAGGATTCGTCAGGATCGTTCCGGGCGCTTTTGCACGGAGCGGCTTTTATCTTGCGTAGGGTGGCCAATGAGTGGCGCGGGCTTCGTGCTGGCGGTGAATTTTCTCATCGCGCAGTGTTTCTGCATGTTTTTCCTGGCGGTATCCGCCAGGAGCCGCAACCGCGTTGCCGCCCGCTGGTTTGCCGGCACCTATGCCGTCGCCTCGCTCGCCACCATCTTCGAATTCCTCGTCGCCTATGTGCCGCCGGCAAAGCTCTGGGCGATTCTCGCCTTCGCCGCCATGCTCGGCGGCATGCTGATGCTGCGCGTCGGCATCGGTCATCTCTACGGCCTTCGCACCAACCGCTGGGGCCTGGCGGGTATCTTCGTCGCCTTCGTCGCGCTCGATTATGCCATCTACGACCTGCCGCGCGGCACGCTCGCCCATGCGCTGCCCTACCAGACGCCGTTCGCGGTGGCGCTCGGCATGAGCGCCTTCGCCGCCTGGCGGGCGCGTCCGGCCAGTTTCGTCGACCGGGCGCTCATCGTCCTGCTTGCGCTGACCAGCGTGCATTTCCTCGCAAAAGCCTTCGCCGCCGTGCTCGCCGGGGCGGGCAACACGGCGGAGGACTATCTCGCCAGCCAGTTCGCGCTCGTCTCGCAGAGCATGGGCGCGGTGCTGATCGTCGCGGTCGGCCTGATGCTGCTCTGCGTGCTCGTGCTGGAGATCGTCGCGGAGGAGAAGGGCAATGCGGAGGTCGATCCGCTGTCCGGCCTCCTCAACCGCCGCGGCTTCGACAACCACATCGACGCGCTGCTTGCGGGCGCCGGGCCACATGGCCTCATCCTGTGCGACATCGATCATTTCAAGTCGGTCAACGACACCCATGGCCACCAGGGCGGCGACAGTGCCATCCGCGCCTTCGGCGAGGCGCTGCGTGTCGCGGCGCCGCCAGGTGCACTCGCGGCGCGCATCGGCGGGGAGGAGTTCGCGCTCTTCCTGCCGAACACAGGCAGGGAGGCGACGCTGCTCTTCGCCCAGACCCTGCGCGCCACCCGTGCCGTCGCCCCTATTCCCGGCCTGCCGCCGGCCGTGCGCATCACCGCCAGCTTCGGCGTCGCCGAGGTGACGCGCGGTGAACCGCTGCGCTTTGCCATGCGCCGGGCGGACGACGCGCTCTATGCGGCCAAGAATGCCGGGCGCGACTGCGTGCGCGAGGCGGAGCCGCCCGCGGTGGTGCTGGAGGTCGTCAAGCGCGCGACCTGAGGCGCGCGACCGGAAGGCAAAGAAAAAGCCCGGTGGACGTCACCGGGCTTCTTTGTTCTCTGTTCTCTTCTCGGCCGGTCAGCGGATGCGCTTGGCGGCCGGTTCCGGCGTCAGTTCGCCGGCAAGGCGGCGGTCCAAGTAGTCCTCGCATTCGGCCATCAGGGTTTCCGTCTGGCCGTTGAAGAAGTGGTTGGCGCCCGGCACCGTGCGGTGGGTGATCAGGATGCCCTTCTGCGTCTTGAGCTTCTCGACGAGGCCGTTGACATCCTTCTCCGGCGCCACCTTGTCGGAATCGCCGTTGATGATGAGGCCCGACGACGGGCAGGGGGCGAGGAACGAGAAGTCGTAGATGTTCGGCTGCGGGGCGATCGACATGAAGCCTTCGATCTCCGGGCGGCGCATCAGGAGCTGCATGCCGATCCAGGCGCCGAAGGAATAGCCGGCGACCCAGCAGCTCTTCGAATCGGGATGCAGGCTCTGCACCCAGTCGAGCGCCGAGGCCGCATCCGACAGTTCGCCGGCGCCATGGTCGAATTCGCCCTGGCTGCGGCCGATGCCGCGGAAATTGAAGCGCAGCGTCGTGAAACCGCGCTTCTGGAACATGTAGAAGAGCTGGTAGACGATCTGGTTGTTCATCGTGCCGCCGAACTGCGGGTGCGGATGCAGCACGATGGCGATCGGGGCGTTCTTCTGCTTGGACGGCTGGTAACGGCCCTCAAGGCGACCGGCGGGTCCGTTGAAGATGATTTCGGGCATTCTTACTCCGGCAAGTTCGCGTTCTGGAACGGATTCTTGTCAACTGAAGTCTTGACGAAACCAGTCAGCTTTTCTAGAACCTAGTTTAGAACCATTCGAAACTGTATAGGCGTCCAGGGGACGCCGTGAGCTTGGTGTCATAAGGCAAGCCCGACGGAAAATTCAAGGAAAATGCACGCCGCACCGAATGTATCGTGCGTGCATGGGTGAGAAATGACGAAGACGGAGCGCACATATCTGGACTGGAACGCCACGGCGCCCCTGCTGCCGGCGGCGCGCGAGGCCGTTCTTGCCGCGCTCGACAGCGTCGGCAACCCGTCTTCCGTGCATGGCGAGGGCCGGGCGCTGCGCATGCTGGTGGAAGCCGCGCGCCGCGACGTCGCCGCGCTGGTCGACACGGCTCCGGCCCATGTGATCTTCACGAGCGGCGCGACCGAAGCGGCCAACCTCGTCCTGACGCCCGATTACCGCATGGGCCGCACGCCGCTTGCCATCGGCCATCTCTATGTGTCCGAGATCGAGCATCCGGCGATCCGCGAGGGCGGGCGCTTTGCGCGCGATGCCGTGACGACGATCCCCGTCACCCGCGCCGGCCTCGTCGATCTCGATGCGCTGGAAACGCTTCTTGCGGGCCATGACAAGGCGAAGGGCCTGCCGATGGTGGCGGTCATGCTCGCCAACAACGAGACGGGCATCGTCCAGCCGGTGAAGGCGGCCGCCGAGACCGTGCGCCGCCATGGCGGCCTCCTCGTCGTCGATGCGGTGCAGGCCGTCGGCCGCGTGCCAGTCGATATGACGGCGCTCGACGCCGATTTCCTGATCGTCTCCTCGCACAAGCTGGGCGGCCCGAAGGGCGCCGGCGCGCTGGTCTCGCGCGGCGAGGTGCTGATGCCCGTGCCGCTGATCCGCGGCGGTGGGCAGGAGAAGGGGCACCGTTCCGGCACCGAAAACCCGGCGGCGCTTGCCGGCTTTGCCGCGGCCGCCCGGGCCGCGGCGACGGATCTTGCCGGGCGCAATGCGCGGATCGCCGCGCTGCGCGATGCCTTGGAGAACGGCATGCGGGCGGCGACGAACGACGTCGTCATCCATGGCGCGGATGTCGAGCGCATCGCCAACACCTCGTTCTTCAGCCTGCCGGGCCTGAAGTCGGAGACGGGGCAGATCGCCTTCGACCTTGAAGGCATCGCGCTTTCGGCGGGCTCCGCCTGCTCCTCCGGCAAGGTCGGGCAGAGCCATGTGCTTGTCGCCATGGGTTTCGATGCGGCGCTCGGCGGGCTTCGCGTGTCGCTCGGCCCCGCCTCGACCGAGGCGGATATAGACCGTTTTCTGGCTGCCTTTTCGCGCGTCGTGGCACGACGGCGGGCGGCCTGACGGGAATCTTGCGAGAACGCAAGTTTTCGCTTGCCAAAGGGTGGGAAAAGCCGCCTTTGGCGCTTACATAACCGGCGGGAGGCCCGCCACACGTTGACAAACTGCCGGACCTTGGATCCGGCAAGATTGGAGAACGATATGCCTGCGGTGCAGGAAACGATCGATCAGGTCCGTCAGATAGACGTCGACCAGTACAAATACGGCTTCGAGACGACGATCGAGATGGACAAGGCCCCGAAGGGCCTGTCCGAAGAGATCATCCGCTTCATCTCGGCCAAGAAGAGCGAGCCCGACTGGATGCTCGAATGGCGCCTGGAGGCCTATCGCCGCTGGCTGACGCTCGAAGAGCCGACCTGGGCGCGCGTCGACTATCCCAAGATCGACTTCAACGACCTCTATTACTATGCCGCGCCGAAGAACCAGACCGGCCCGAAGTCCATCGACGAGGTCGATCCCGAGCTTCTGAAGATGTACGAGAAGCTCGGCATTCCGCTGCGCGAGCAGGAAATCCTCGCCGGCGTGCAGACCTCGAAGATTGCTGTCGATGCCGTGTTCGATTCGGTCTCCGTCGTCACGACCTTCAAGGAAGAGCTGAAGAAGGCCGGCGTGATCTTCATGTCGATCTCGGAAGCCATCCGCGAGCATCCCGATCTCGTGAAGAAGTATCTCGGCACTGTCGTTCCGACGACCGACAATTTTTACGCGACGCTGAACTCCGCGGTCTTCACCGACGGCTCCTTCGTCTACGTGCCGAAGGGCGTTCGTTGCCCGATGGAACTGTCCACCTACTTCCGCATCAACGAGAAGAACACCGGCCAGTTCGAGCGCACGCTGATCATCGCGGAAGAGGGCGCCTATGTGTCCTACCTCGAAGGCTGCACCGCGCCGCAGCGCGACGAGAACCAGCTTCACGCCGCCGTCGTGGAACTGGTGGCGCTCGATGATGCCGAGATCAAGTATTCCACCGTCCAGAACTGGTATCCGGGCGACAAGGACGGCAAGGGCGGCATCTACAACTTCGTGACGAAGCGCGGCGATTGCCGGGGCAAGAACTCGAAGATCTCGTGGACGCAGGTCGAGACCGGCTCCGCGATCACCTGGAAGTATCCGTCCTGCATCCTGCGTGGCGACGGTTCGCGCGGCGAGTTCTACTCGATTGCCGTCTCGAACGGCCACCAGCAGATCGACAGCGGCACCAAGATGATCCATCTCGGCAAGAACACGTCGAGCCGCATCGTCTCGAAGGGCATTTCCGCGGGTTTCTCCAACAACACCTATCGCGGCCAGGTCTCGGCCCACCGCAAGGCGGAGAACGCGCGCAACTTCACCCAGTGCGACTCGCTTTTGATCGGCGACAAGTGCGGCGCGCACACCGTGCCCTACATCGAGGCGAAGAACGCGACCGCCCATTTCGAGCACGAGGCGACCACCTCGAAGATCTCCGAGGACCAGCTCTTCTACTGCCTGCAGCGCGGCATCCCGACCGAAGCGGCGATCGCGCTGATCGTCAACGGCTTCGTCAAGGAAGTCATCCAGGAACTGCCGATGGAATTCGCCGTCGAGGCGCAGAAGCTGATCGGCATCTCGCTGGAAGGCTCGGTCGGCTGATCGGGTGAAGGAATGTCCCGGCGGGTTCCGCCGGGGGGCCGGACAGGCCTTTCGATGAAGTTTCCGCGTGATCCGTTATAGTAGCGGATGCGGCTCTCATCTGGAGGCGACGACATGGATCCGGTCAATCTGACGTACTACGCCGTGGTTTGCGGTGGACTTGCAGCCTATTCGCCGACGCTCACGAACAGGATCGTGCGGTTGGCGCTGGGGTTCGGGGTAGGTGCCCTTTCGGCGACGCTCCTTCCGGTGGTCCACTTCTTCCTCGGCTTCTGAAACGAAGACGGGAGCGCGGGACGCGCTCCGAAGCCAGGATCGAGAACATGCTTGAAATCAAGAATCTGCACGCACGCATCGCCGAGGACGGCACCGAGATCATCCGCGGCCTGAACCTTTCCGTGAAGGCTGGCGAAGTCGCCGCCATCATGGGCCCGAACGGCTCGGGCAAGTCGACGCTCTCCTACATCCTCTCCGGCCGCGAGGACTACGAGGTCACCGAAGGCGACATCCTCTACAACGGCGAGAGCATCCTGGAACTGGATCCGTCCGAGCGTGCCGCCAAGGGCATCTTCCTCGCCTTCCAGTACCCGGTCGAAATCCCCGGCGTCGCCACCATGCAGTTCCTGAAGGTTGCGATGAACGAGCAGCGCAAGGCGCGCGGCGAGGCGGAGCTGACGACGCCGGACTTCATGCGCCGCGTCAAGGACGCCGCCGCGGAACTGAAGATCGCGCCGGAAATGCTGCGCCGTCCGCTGAATGTCGGTTTCTCCGGCGGTGAGAAGAAGCGCGCCGAAATCCTGCAGATGTCGCTCCTGGAGCCGAAGCTCTGCATCCTCGACGAGACGGATTCCGGCCTCGACATCGACGCGCTGAAGATCGTGGCCGACGGCGTTAATGCGCTGCGTTCGCCCGACCGCGCCGTCGTCGTCATCACCCACTACCAGCGCCTGCTCGACTATATCGTGCCCGATACGGTGCACGTTCTCTACAAGGGCCAGGTCATCAAGTCCGGCGACAAGACGCTGGCGCACGAGCTGGAAGCAAACGGCTACGCCGACATCATCGGCGCCGCCGCCTGACGGCTTGGCGAAGGAGTGATCTCATGAACATGCAGACAGGCATGAAGCTCTCCGTCGCCGAGACGGCGCTCTGCGAAGCCTACGACCACGCTATCGGCGAACTGCCGGGCGATGGCGCCGTGCTCGCCGCCCGCGACGTTCTCATCAGCGACTTCAAGGATGCCGGCCTTCCGACGCGCCGCGTCGAAGCCTGGCACTATACGGACCTCAAGGCGCTGCTGCGCGCCGTGCCGGCCTTCGATCCGGCAGCCTCCGCCGCCAGGTTCGAACCGCTGGTCGAAGGCTCGACGGTGCTCTCCGTCGTCAACGGCGTTGCGGATGGGCGGGGCTCGGTCGAGGGCGTGACGCTGCGCACCTTTGCCGATGCGCTTGCCGACGGCACGGCCGCAGGCGGCCTCGTCGCCCGCGACAGCGACGACACGATCGGCCGCATCAACGGTGCCTTCGTGCGCGACGGTTTCGTGCTGGATTTCCCCGCCGGCACCGAACTTGCAGCGCCGGTCGAAATCCAGACGGTGCAGAATGCCGGCCAGGTCCATACGCGCTTCCCGGTGACCTTCGGCGCGAACGCCAGGGCAACCATCATCGAGCGCCATGCGGCGGCCGGCGACAATGCCGCCTTCGTCACGACGATCAGCGACATCTCGCTTGCCGAGGGCGCGGATATCACCTGGGTCATCTTCCAGGGGCAGGGCGCGGCCGACACCCATCTCGGCCAGATCCGCATCACGCTCGGCACGGATGCGAAACTGCGCCTTTATGTGATCAATGCCGGCGGCAAGCTCGTGCGGCAGGAAATCCATGTCGTGGTGGCGGGCGAGGGCTCCGACCTCATCCTGCGCGGCATCAACCTGCTCGGCGGCGAGACGCATACCGACGTGACCTTCACGGTCGGCCACGACGTGCCGAACACGACGTCGACGGAAGTGATCCGCAACGTGATCTTCGATCGCGCCCGCGGTGTCTTCCAGGGCCAGATCCGCGTGGCGCCGGATGCCCAGAAGACCGACGCCAAGATGTCGTGCAACACGCTGCTGCTTTCCGACGAAGCCGACTTCTCGGCCAAGCCGGAGCTGGAAATCTTCGCCGACGACGTGCAGTGCGGCCACGGCGCGACCGTGATCGACATCGACCACGTACAGCTCTTCTACCTGATGGCCCGCGGCATCCCGGAAAACAAGGCGCGCGCCATGCTGGTCAACGCCTTCGTCGCCGAGATCGTCGAGGAGCTGGAAGACGAGCCGCTGGTCGAGGCGCTGGAAGGCGTCATCGCCGGCTGGCTCGACAAGCACGCCTGATCGGTCGCGATCCCGGCGGGACCCGCATGATGGCCGGTCCGGGATCGCGCAAACAAGCAAAGGGCGTTTTCGCGGTTCTGAGGAACAGGAACGCTCCAGGGCACGCCTGACATAGGACGAACGAGATGGAACACGCCCCCGCACTGGCCTACGACGTCGAGGCGATCCGCAAGGATTTCCCGATCCTGACGAAGACGGTCTACGGCAAGCCGCTGGTCTATCTCGACAACGGCGCCTCGGCGCAGAAGCCGCAGTCCGTGATCGACGCGATCGCATATGCCTATTCCAACGAATACGCCAATGTGCATCGCGGCCTGCACTTCCTGTCGAACGCCGCCACGGACGCCTACGAGGCGGCGCGCGAGAAGGTGCGCCGTTTCCTGAATGCCTCCTCGGTCGACGAGATCATCTTCACGAAATCCTCGACCGAAGCGATCAACACGGTCGCCTACGGTTACGGCATGCCGAAGATCGGCGCGGGCGACGAGATCGTGCTGTCGATCATGGAGCACCATTCCAACATCGTGCCCTGGCACTTCATCCGCGAGCGGCAGGGCGCGAAACTCGTCTGGGCGCCGGTGGACGATACGGGCGCCTTCCACATAGAAGACTTCGAGAAGTGCCTGACGGAGCGCACCAAGCTCATCGCCATCACGCATATGTCGAACGCGCTCGGCACCATCGTGCCGGTCAAGGAGATCTGCCGCATCGCCCGCGAGCGCGGCATTCCGGTGCTGGTCGACGGCTCGCAGGGCGCCGTGCACATGCCGGTGGACGTGCGCGACATCGATTGCGACTGGTACGTGATGACCGGCCACAAGCTCTACGGCCCGTCGGGCATCGGCGTGCTCTACGGCAAGATGGATCGCCTCAAGGAGATGCGGCCCTTCCAGGGCGGCGGCGAGATGATCGTCGACGTGACCGAGGACATCGTCACCTACAACGACCCGCCGCACCGCTTCGAGGCCGGAACGCCGCCGATCGTGCAGGCGATCGGGCTCGGCCATGCGCTCGACTACATGGAGAAGATCGGCCGCGCGGCGATCGCCACCCATGAGGCGGATTTGCGCGACTATGCCCATGAGCGGCTGTCGGCGATCAATTCGCTGAAGATCTTCGGCACGGCGCCGGGCAAGGGCTCGATCTTCTCCTTCGAGCTGGAAGGCATCCATGCCCATGACGTCTCGATGGTCATCGACCGGGCAGGGGTGGCGGTGCGCGCCGGCACCCATTGTGCCCAGCCGCTCTTGAAACGCTTCGGCGTCACCTCCACATGCCGGGCATCGTTCGGCCTGTACAACACGCGCGCCGAAGTCGATGCCCTGGCCGACGCGCTCGACCATGCCCGCAAGTTTTTCGCCTGAGGAGTAGGCCCATGTCCCTCGACACAACGGAAGACAAGAGCGACGTCCGCGACGGCATCGTGCATTCGGCGATCCCGGCCGACGAGCTGGCGCGCCTTTCCGACGATATCATTTCCGCGCTGAAGACCGTCTACGACCCGGAAATCCCGGCCGACATCTTCGAGCTCGGCCTGATCTACAAGATCGACATCGAAGACGACCGCATGGTCAAGATCGACATGACGCTGACGGCGCCCGGTTGCCCCGTGGCCGGCGAAATGCCGGGCTGGGTGGAGAACGCCGTGGGCGCGGTCGAGGGTGTGTCCGGCGTCGAGGTCAAGATGACCTTCGATCCGCCGTGGACGCCGGACCGCATGTCGGAAGAGGCCCAGGTCGCCGTCGGCTGGTATTGAAGCGAGGGCAAACTCTCAGCGCTGTGACTTGATCCGTTAACCCGCCAACACTAGATTCAGAGTCGCAGACCGCCGGGCCTTGAACCCGGCCGGCGAAGGAGAAGCGGCCCATGGCCTTTGCAGTGATGACACTTACCGATGCGGCGGCAGACCGCGTCAAGGCGATCGTCGACAATGCCGGCGGCGATGCAAAAGGCATTCGAGTCGGCATCAAGAAGGGCGGTTGCGCCGGCATGGAATATGCCATCGACCTCGTGACCGAGCCCAATGCCAAGGACGACCTGATCGAGCACAAGGGCGCCAGCGTCTGGGTCGCGCCGGAAGCGGTGCTCTACCTTCTCGGCACGCAGATGGATTTCGAGGTGACGACGCTGCGCTCCGGCTTCACCTTCCACAACCCGAACCAGACATCCGCCTGCGGCTGCGGCGAATCGGTCGAGCTGAAGCCCGCCGATCTTGCGGCCCTTGCCGCCTCCGGCCAGCCGACGGTTCGTGCCGGCTGAGTCTGGGACGCGCGAACGGCGCGCCTTGCGGCTTTTCTTTGGCGGCGGTTTTGCCTAGTCTCCCACGCGGCCCGAAAATCCGGTGCCGCGTGATCGCCAGGGAGAGGGGCGCGAGCGATGGACGGCTTTGCCGCGACACTGTACCAGAACCTGCCCTTTCCCGTCGTCCTCGTCGATGCCGAGGCGCGTCTCCTTTCCCATAACGATGCGGCCGCCCGCACCTTCGGCTGGAATCGCGACGACCGGGATCCGGCGGGCACGGCCGTGCTCGCGGGCGAAGGGGCCGCTGCCCGCCTTGCCCGCCAGGCCGCGGGCGGGCGCGAAAACACCCATGCCCTCTGCTTCCGCCACGACAACGGCACCACCTTCGACGCGACGGCCCATGTGATCGCCCTGCCGGATGCGGCCGGCGGTCCGGCCTATGCGATCCTCCTGCGCAGCCTCCTGAGCGGGGGCAGCCATGGCGAGCAGATCCTGCTCGGCCAGCGTATCGCCGCAGCGCTCGACACCATGACCGAGGGGTTTGCGATCTTCGACGAGGCAGAGCGCCTGGTCATGTTCAACCGCTCCTACAAGGAGCGGTGCGGGCCGGCCCGCGACGCCGTGCGCGTCGGCGTCACCCTCGAAAGCATTACGCGCGCGAACATCCGCGCCGGCATGTTTCCCGGCATCCGCGAGGGAACGCCGGAGGCCGAGGCGATGGTGCAGGCGCGCCTGGAAAGCCACAGACGGACCGGCAGCGGCGGAACGGTCTTCGAATTCGGCAAGGACCGGTGGATCCGCGGCGAGAGCCATGTGGCCGAGACCGGCGACATCGTCGCGCTGCGCGTCGATGTCTCGGAACTGAAGCGCGCCGAGGCGGCGCTGGAGAAGAAGCAGCGCGAATACCTGTCGCTGCTACAGATCCTGCCCGACATGATCCTGCGCTTCGATCGCGACCTGACGATCCGTTTCGCCAATGACAAGTACGCCCATTTCGTCGGCTCGACGACGGACGAGCTGATCGGCCGTTACCTGCCGGATATCGCCTGCGCACCGGAAACGACCGCGGCGCTGATGGACGTCGAAAACTACACCCGCGCCGCGCCCGTCAAGACCGTGGAGATCTGCATCGAGGGGCATGACGGCCAGATGATGTGGATGCTCTGGACCGCCGTCGCGATCTTCGACGGGGAGGGTGTCTGCGAGGTCGTCTGCGTCGGGCGCGACATCACCGAGGCCAAGCGCCAGCAGCATCAGGTGGAAGCCCAGACGAAAGAGCTGCGCCGGAAGAACGAGGCGCTGGACCAGTTCACCGCCACGGTCTCGCATGACCTGAAGGCGCCGCTGCGCCATCTGTCCATGTTCGCCGAGATGATCTCGGAGGACCTGCATCGCGGCGACATCGCCGAGCTGCCGCATTATGCCGACCATGTGCGCAAGAGCGCCGCGCGCATGCGCCGGATCATCGACAGCCTGCTGGAATTCTCGCAGATCGCCTATCGCATCGCCGCGCCGAAGCCGGTTTCGCTCTCCGACGTCGTGCGCGATGCGCTGGCGCTCCTGGAAAGCCATGTGCGGGAGGCCGACGGGCGCGTCGAGGTTGCGCCGATGCCGGAGGTGATGGGCGATCCCGAGCTCCTGAAGCGGCTGGCGCAGAACCTCATCGGCAATGCGTTGAAATATCGCCGGCCCGACGATCCTCCCGTCGTGCGCGTCTATTGCCGCGAGAGCGCTGACGGCACGCAGTTCATCGTCGAGGATGACGGCATCGGTATCGATCCACAGCATGTCGGGCGGATTTTCGAGGTGTTCCAACGCCTTCACCGCGACGAGACGGTGTATCAGGGCACCGGTGTCGGACTCGCGCTGGCGCGCCGGATCGTCGAGAGCCACAACGGGGTGATAACGCTTGACACGCAGTATGGTCCGGGGGCACGCTTCATCGTGACGTTTCCGAAACCCGTAAAATCAAAGGGGAACGATCGTGGGAGGCTCGGCTAGAAAGCTGATCGTCGTGGACGACGACCCGGTGGACGTGCGCTTCGTCATGCGTGCCTTCAGCGATGCCGGCAGCATGATCGAGATCACCCACGTCGCCGACGCGGAACTGGCGAGCGACCGGCTGGACCGCGAGGCCTTCGACTATATCCTTCTCGACATCAACATGCCCGGCACCAGCGGCATGGACCTGCTCAAGCGGCTGCGCGGGCGCGCCCGCACGGCGGTGACGCCCGTCATCATGCTGTCCTCGTCCTCCAGCACCGCCGACGTCAACCGCGCCTATGAGAACGGCGCCAATGCCTATGCCGTCAAACCCTCGACGCTGAGCGGCTACCGCGATTTCGCCGAAGGCTTTACCCGCTTCTGGGTGGACGTCGCCGTCTCGCCCTGATCCTTCCCTGCCCGCAATGAAAAACCCCGGCCGATGGCATCGGCCGGGGTTCATCAAGCTGAGGGAAAACCTTGCCCCATCTACCGTCGTCATTCTCGCCCCTGAGCCGGGAATCCACATCCGCGGTGTGCCGGCAGGGGATGGTCGGGTCGAGCCCGACCATGACGAAGGAAGGGTCGGAGCGACGTCCTACTCGGCAGCCTCCGCATAATCCTCCAGCGGCGGGCAGGAGCAGACGAGGTTGCGGTCGCCATAGACATTGTCGACGCGGTTGACGGGCGACCAGTATTTGTCGACGCGGAAGGCGCCCGGCGGGTAGCAGGCCTGCTCTCGCGAATAGGGGCGATCCCATTCGCCGACGAGGTCTTCCACCGTATGGGGGGCGTTCTTCAGCGGGTTGTTGACCTTGTCCATCCGGCCTTCCTCGATGGCGCGGGCCTCCTCGCGGATCGCCAGCATCGCCTCGCAGAAGCGGTCGATCTCGGCCTTGGTCTCCGATTCGGTCGGCTCGATCATCAGCGTGCCGGCGACCGGCCAGCTCATGGTCGGGGCGTGGAAGCCGCTGTCGATCAGGCGTTTCGCAACGTCGTCGACGGTGACGCCGGCGCTGTCGGCGAGCGGGCGCGTGTCGATGATGCATTCATGCGCCACACGGCCCTTGGAGGACGCATAGAGCACGTCGTAAGCGCCCTTCAGGCGGGCGGCGATGTAGTTGGCGTTGAGGATCGCCACCTTCGTCGCCTGCGTCAGGCCCTCGCCGCCCATCATCAGGCAGTAGCTCCAGGAGATCGGCAGGATGGAGGCCGAGCCAAAGGGGGCGGCCGAGACCGCTCCCGCCTCGCCGGTTGTCGGGCTGCCCGGCAGGAAGGGCGCAAGATGCGCCTTGACGCCGATCGGGCCCATGCCGGGGCCGCCGCCGCCATGCGGGATGCAGAAGGTCTTGTGCAGGTTGAGGTGGCTGACGTCGCCGCCGATATCGCCGGGACGGGCCAGACCCACCATGGCGTTCATGTTGGCACCATCGATATAGACCTGGCCGCCGTGCTTGTGAACGATCTCGCAGATCTCGCGCACGTTCTCTTCAAAGACGCCATGCGTGGAGGGATAGGTGATCATGCAGCATGACAGGTTGTCCGCATGCTGCTCGGCTTTCGCGCGAAAATCCTCCATGTCGATGTCGCCATTGTCGGACACTTTCACGACGACGACCTTCATGCCGACCATCTGGGCCGATGCCGGGTTGGTGCCGTGCGCGGAGGTCGGGATGAGGCAGACGTCGCGGTGCGTGTCGCCATTGGCGAGGTGATAGGCGCGGATCGTCAGCAGGCCGGCATATTCGCCCTGCGCGCCGGAATTCGGCTGCATGGAGACGGCGTCGTAGCCGGTGATGTCGCAGAGCTTCTGTGACAGGTCCTCGATGAGGTATCGGTAGCCCTGCGCCTGGTCGGCGGGAACGAAGGGATGGATCTCCGCAAATTCCGGCCAGGTGATCGGCAGCATTTCCGCCGTGGCGTTCAGCTTCATTGTGCACGAGCCGAGCGGGATCATCGCCCGGTCGAGCGCCAGGTCCCGGTCGGAGAGGCGGCGGATGTAGCGCACCATCTCGCTTTCCGCGCGGTTCATGTGGAAGATCGGATGCGTCAGATATTCGCTGGTGCGCAGCAGGTCCTCGGGCAGCCGGTAGTCCGGCTCGAACTCGGCCACCTCGAAATTCCCGCCGAAGGCGCGCCAGACGGCTTCCAGCGTGACGGGGCGCGAGCGCTCGTCGAGGCTGATGCCGATGCGGTCTTCGCCGATCTTGCGCAGGTTCACCTCTTCCGCGACGGCGGTCTTCAGGATGATGCCCTGCAGCTTGCCGACATGCACGGTGATCGTGTCGAAGAAGACGTCGGGCTCGACGGTATAGCCGAGCTTTTCGAGGCCCTTGGCGAGGCGCACGGTCTTCTGGTGCACGCTCTGGGCGATCGCCTTCAGGCCCTGCGGGCCGTGGAAGACGGCGTACATCGAGGCCATGACGGCGAGCAGCACCTGCGCGGTGCAGATGTTCGACGTCGCCTTTTCGCGGCGGATGTGCTGTTCGCGGGTCTGGAGCGACAGGCGGTAGGCGCGGTTGCCGCGCGCATCGATGGAGACGCCGACGAGGCGGCCGGGCATGGAGCGCTTGTAGGCGTCCTTGACGGCCATGTAGGCCGCATGCGGCCCGCCATAGCCCACCGGAACGCCGAAACGCTGGGTGGAGCCGATGGCGATGTCCGCATCCATGTCGCCGGGCGATTTGAGGAGGGCGAGCGCCAGCGGATCGGCCGCGACGACGGCGATGGCGCCGGTCTGGTGCAGGCGGGCGATCAGGCCGGAGAAATCGCGCACATGGCCGTAGGTGCCGGGATACTGGAAGATCGCGCCGAAGACGTCGACGGGGTCGAGATCGGTGAAGGGATCGCCGACAATGATCTGCCAGCCGAGCGGTTCGGAACGGGTCTTCAGCAGCGCGATGGTCTGCGGGTGGCAGTTCTCGTCGACGAAGAAGGCCTTGGCCTTCGACTTCGAGACGCGCTCGGCCATGGCCATGGCTTCGGCGGCGGCCGTGGCCTCATCGAGCAGCGAGGCATTGGCGACATCGAGGCCGGTGAGGTCGCAGACCATGGTCTGGTAGTTGAGCAGCGCTTCCAGGCGCCCCTGGCTGATTTCCGGCTGGTAGGGCGTATAGGCCGTGTACCAGGCGGGGTTTTCCAGGATGTTGCGCTGGATGACCGGCGGGGTGATCGTGCCGTAATAGCCCTGGCCGATCAGCGAGACGAGTTTCTTGTTCTGGTTGGCGGTCTCGCGCAGCTTGTCGAGCGCCTCGCGCTCGGTCATCGGCGCGCCCCATTCGAGCGGCTTTTCCTGGCGGATCGATTTCGGCACGGTGTCGTCGATCAGCGCGTCGAGGCTGTCATAGCCGATCACCTTCAGCATCGCCTCCATCTCCTTCGGCGAGGGGCCGATATGGCGACGGTTGGCGAAGTCGTAGGGCTGGTAATCGGTGAAGGCGAAATCCTTGGGGAGAGACATCAGCCGACAAGCTCCTTGTAGGCGGCTTCGTCGAGCAGGCTGTCCGCATCGGCCGGGTTGGCGAGCTTCAGCTTGAAGAACCAGCCGGCGCCCTGCGGGTCGCTGTTGACGAGGGAGGGATCGGCGGTGATCGCCTCGTTGACTTCGACGATCTCGCCGTCAAGCGGACAATAGACGTCGGAGGCCGCCTTGACGCTCTCGACGGTGGCCGCATCGCCGCCCTTCTCGAAGGTCGCGCCGACTTCGGGCAGTTCCACGAAGACGAGGTCGCCGAGCTGTTCGGCCGCATGGACCGTGATGCCGACGGTCGCGACGCCGCCTTCGATCTTCAGCCACTCGTGTTCTTCGGTGAATTTCAGCATGTCTGTTCCTCTCTATGGGAAGGGTCGTTCGTTCTTTCGCCCCTCATCCGCCTGCCGGCACCTTCGGCCCGCAAGCGGGGCGAAGGAACCTGCCGCGCCCTCGCGTCTCCCTTGCCCCGCTTGCGGGGAGAGGGCGGGGTGAGGGCAATAGCTGGGCGGATCGGGTCATGGTCAGCGCTTGAAGGTGTTTTTCACGAAAGGCATCGCCGCCACGGTGATCGGCAGGAATTTTCCGCGCACGCCGGCATAGAGCTGCGTGCCGGGCGCGATGGCGGATTTGGTGACGTAGCCCATGGCGACGGGGCCGTCGGCATTCGGGCCGAAGCCACCGGAGGTGACGGTGCCGACGACGTCCTCGGCGTCGGTGGCGAGCACCGCACCGCCGCGCACCGGCGCACGGCCCTCCGCCTTCAGGCCGACGCGGCGGCGGGATGCGCCGTTTTCGAGCTGATCGAGGATGACGGCCGCGCCCGGAAAGCCGCCGGGGCGCGCGCCGCCCGTGCGGCGCACCTTCTGGATGGCCCATTCGAGACCGGCTTCCACCGGGGTCGTCGTCGTATCGATGTCGTTGCCGTAGAGGCAGAGACCGGCTTCGAGACGCAGCGAATCGCGCGCGCCAAGGCCGATCGGCAGCACGTCCGGATGGTCGAGCAGGCGGCGACAGACCGCTTCGGCAAGGCTGGCGGGAATGGAGATCTCGAACCCGTCCTCGCCCGTATAGCCCGAGCGCGAGACGATGCAGTCGGCATCGTGCAGGTCGCAGGCGCGCACGTCCATGAAGCGCATGGAGGAGACGTCCGCCCACAGTTCGGCGAGCACGGCCTCGGCATGCGGGCCCTGCAGCGCGATGAGGGCGCGGTCGTCGTGTAGCGTCAGCTCGCAGGTGTCGCCGATCTTCGCCTGCATATGGGCGAAATCCGCCTCCTTGCAGGCGGCGTTGACGACGACGTAGAAATGGTCGCCGCGATTGGCGATCATCAGGTCGTCGAGGATGCCGCCCGCATCATTGGTGAAGAGGGCGTAGCGCTGGCGGCCCTCGCCGAGGCCGAGGACATCGACCGGCACCAGCGTCTCCAGCGCACGGGCGGCGTCCGCATTGTCGCCGGAGCGGGCACGCACGGTGACCTGGCCCATATGGGACACGTCGAAGAGGCCGGCGCTCGCGCGGGTATGCAGATGTTCCTTCATCACGCCGGCGGCATATTGCACCGGCATCTCGTAGCCGGCGAACGGCACCATGCGGGCGCCGAGCGAAATGTTCAGCGCATGAAGCGGGGTTTTCTTGAGTTCAGACGATCCGTCCAAAAGGCGCCCTCCAGTCCTGTGGCGCCCCCTATCCAACGGGCACCGGCTCACAATCCCGGCGCTTTCGCACCGCTCTCCTGAGCCCCCTCTGTCCCTTCGCCTGAGATTGTTATCCCTTCGGCGAGCGCTCGAAAAACGCTTCTCTCCAGAGTTCCGACGGCACCTTGCTGGTCCTTTTGCCTGAGAGTTTCCGGGGCGGTTGCTCCTTCGGCACCGGCCATGCCCTTGGTCGGGCGGCCGGCTTCTCCCAGCGAGGTCGCCCCCAGATAACGGCGTTGCCTGCGCTTTGGCAAGAGCGTTGCGTCGCTCCCAAGCGAATTTTTGTCGTAGCGGGAAAGGGCCGGGGAAAGAGGCTGCGAAAAGAAAAAGCCCCCGAAGGGGCCTGAGGTCGCAGGACGGCTGTTTCCGAGGGGAGGATCAGGCCGATTCCGGCAAGGCGGGCAGCTCGTTCTCGTCATAGAGGCGCTGCGCCTCGGCAACCGTCACCTGCGGCGCGCCGCCGGGAGCGGTGATCAAGGCCAGGGCCAGGGCCGGCGGATGGATGACGTTGAGCGCGGCGATCGCGCGGGCATCCCCGCGCACCTTCGCATCCTCGCTCCAGGCATGGATGCGCTCCTCGAAAAGCGTGTTCGCACGCGTCTGCGACCGCATCCCCTGCGATGCATAGGCGGCCGTTGCCGGCGAAACTGTCACGATCTGTGTCATGGCGTTCAACGGAGTTGGTTTTCGTTGTCGCAATTTAACAGTTGCATCTTTCCGGGGTGTGAATTGCCATGGTTGCATTTTCATCGAATTTTAACGGTCTGTACGATTATCGGCCGGCCTTGCCTTTGCCGGCGGAATTCCGCCATAAGAGATGTGGAACGCCGCCGGAATCGGGCGGGAACAAGCATGCCGCCGATGGCGCGGGAGGACCGATGAAGCCGATTTTCGTGCAATTGCAATGCGCTCCGGGCAAGACTTACGAGGTCGCCGATGCGCTTTACGCTACGGAACTCATTTCGGAGCTCTATTCGACGAGCGGCGACTATGACCTTCTCCTGAAGATCTATGTCGACAGCGAGGAGGATATCGGCAAGTTCATCAACGACCACGTCGCCTCCATCCCGGGCATCGTGCGCTCGCTGACGACGCTGACCTTCCGCGCATTCTGACGCGCGCCGTTTCCAATATTCCCCTTCGCCCGTTCTTGCGCTAAAGCACGGCGCAACGAAAGAAGGCGAAGATGGCAGGCATCGAACACAAGCAGGTGGAGAATGACGAGGCGGGCATGCGGCTCGACCGGTGGTTCAAGGTCCACTATCCGGGCCTCGGCTTCGGCCAGTTGCAGAAGCTGCTGCGCTCCGGCCAGGTGCGCGTCGATGGCGGCCGCGCCAAGAGCGACACCCGCATCCAGCCCGGCCAGATGGTCCGCATCCCGCCGATGGACGTGGATGCCAAGGGACCGAAGGCCGGCCCCATCGCCGGCCGCGACCTGAAACATTCCCCCGATGGCGAACTGCTCGCCCGCATGCTGCTGCATGAGGACGACAAGGTCTTCGTGCTCAACAAGCCGGCGGGCATCGCCGTGCAGGGCGGCTCGGGCGTCACCCGGCACATCGACAAGATGCTGGAAGCCTGGACGAACCAGAAGGGCGAGAAACCGCGCCTCGTGCACCGCCTCGACCGCGACACGTCGGGCGTGCTCGTCATCGCCCGCACGCGCGGCGCGGCGCAGAAGCTGACCGCCGCCTTCCGCGAGCGCGACACCAAGAAGACCTACTGGTCGCTGGTCAAGGGCGTGCCGAAGAAGCGCGAGGACAAGATCTCGACCTGGCTGGTGAAGGAGCAGACGCCTGACGGCGACCGCATGCGCATCGCCAAACATGGCGAGGACGGTGCGGACCACGCCGTTTCCTTCTACCGCGTCGTCGAGCAGGCGGGGCAGAACTTCGCCTGGCTCGAGATGGAGCCCTATACCGGGCGCACGCACCAGCTCCGCGTGCACGCCGCCCATATCGGCCACCCGATCCTCGGCGACCCGAAATATTTCGACGCGGACGTCAACTGGGCGTTTCCGGGCGGCGTGCAGAACCGCCTGCATCTCCATGCCCGCCATATCGACATCCCGCACCCGTCCGGCGGGCGCCTGCGCGTCACCGCGCCGCTGCCGCCGCACATGGTGCAGACCTGGAACCTCTTCGGCTTCGACCAGAACGCGGCGGACGAGGAAGACTGATGCGGCTCGTCCTTTTCGATTGCGACGGCACGCTGGTCGACAGCGTCAACCTGATCCATGAGGTCATGGCGCGCACCTTCGTCGATTTCGGCTTCGCACGGCCGGATATCGCGCAAACCAAGGCGATCATCGGCCTGACGCTCGACATCGCCATCGCCCGCATGCAGGGCAAGCCGCATGTCGACGACGAGGCGCTGGCGATGACCGCGCATTACAAGGCGGCCTATTCCGGCGTGCGCGCCGAACCCGGCTTCCAGGAGCCGCTCTTTCCGGGCATCGCCACGATGATGGCGCGGCTGGAGCGGCAGGACGACCTGATCCTCGGCGCTGTGACGGGAAAGTCCCGCCGCGGCCTCGATCTCATCCGCGCCGCACACGGCTTCGACAAGACCTTCTTCGTCTCGCGCACGGCCGACGACTGCCCCTCCAAGCCGCATCCGGCCATGGTGACGGAATGCTGCAGCGAGGCGGGCGTGGATGCGGTGCGCACGGTTGTCATCGGCGATGCGGTCTACGATATGCAGATGGCGAAGGCGGCGGGCGCGAAGGCGATCGGCGTTTCCTGGGGCTATGCCACCGTGCCCGAACTGGTCGAGGCCGGCGCGGATCACATCCTGCGCACGCCCGCCGACCTTCTCGAATGGCTGGAGATTTCCGATGCGTGACATCCTGAGCGACCTTTCCGATGCGATGAGCGATCCCGATCCGGTGCGCCGCGCGCAGATCCAGATGAAGCGCCCGTTGCCGAAGCGGTTCTACAAGGCCGTCTCGACGGACGAGGCGGAGGAGGGCCACCGCATCCTGCTCGACGGCCGCCCGGTGCGCACGCCCGGCAAGAAGCTGCTCGCCGTGCCGGCCAGGCCGATCGCCGACCGTCTCGTTGCCGAATGGGACGGGCAGGGCGAGGAGATCGATCCGGCGAAGATGCCCGTGACGCGGCTCGTCAACACGGCCGTCGACGGCGTCGCGGAGAATTTCGATGCGGTCTTCGAGGAGATCGTGCGCTTTGCCGGCACGGACATGCTCTGCTACCGCGCGGATTCGCCGGCCGGGCTGGTCGAGCGGCAGCGCGAGGGCTGGGATCCGGTCATCCGCTGGGCGGCCGATGCAAGGGGCGCGCGCTTCATCCTCGTCGAAGGCGTGATGCACCAGGAACAGCCGGCCCCGGCGATCGAGGCTTTTTCCGCCGCGCTTGCCGCCTTCCGCGATCCACTGGCGCTCGCCTGCCTGCACACGGTGACGACGCTCACCGGCTCGGCGCTGTTGGCGCTGGCGCTCGCCGAGGACGTCATCGACGCCGACCGCGCCTGGACGCTCGCCCATGTCGACGAGGACTGGCAGATCGAGCATTGGGGCACGGACGAGGAGGCCTTCCGTCGCCGCGAGCTGCGCCGTGCGGAAATGGACGTCGCCGCCGCCGTGCTTGCGGAAATTCCACGCTGAAAAGACTTTGTTAAGAGGTCCGCACCATTTTGGCACGCGGCCGAAATCCGACATGGAGCAGTTCCGGTGAAATCCGGTTTATCGGAATTGCTCTAAACGCCTGTTTTTATCGCATTGTCCTGCGCCGGAGCGATGCCGCCTCGGCGGGAAATGCTCCAGCATACCGGTATCGAGTTCATGCAGTTCCTTGTTCGCACACTTCTTTCCGCCACGCTTCTCCTTTCCACGCCCTTTGCCGCCAGCGCCGACGAGGCCTTTCCGGTCCGTGATATCCGCAAGATCGTGGTGAGCGGCGACGACAGCGCGTCTCCCACGGTGCTGAAGCGCACCGGCGAGCACCTGAAGCGGGCCGCCAGGGCGACGCGCCGGACCGTCGCGATCGACCCGGCGACGATGGATGTGCGGGTCTCCGGCGTCCGGGAGGGCAGCAATGGCCAGAGCACCGCGCGGGTGACGGTGACCTTGTCCGGCCCCGGCGCATCGTCGAAGAGGACGCTGACGATCAACAGCTTCATGCCGCAGCAGAAGGGCCGCGATGCGGCGCTGGGCGATGCCATCGCCAGGCGCGTGGCGCTCGCCTATCACCTGGCGCCGGTCGCAGGCGCCAAGGCGGTCGAGGGCAAGCGCCCGGGCAAGGGCCGCAAATATGCCGGCGGCAAGCGCCGCACGGCGACCACCACGTCGGTCCAGTCCTATTCGGGTGGGCAGGACCGCCCGCTCGTCATCCCCACCGAGGCGGCGCTGAACGTGCGCTCGCGCGCGCTGCCGGAAGGCTCGACGAAGAAGGTTGCACCCTGCGTCGTCACGCAGGCGATCAGCTGCGACTGATCGCCCGGCCGGGAGCGGCGACCAGGAGAATCCGGGCGGAAAGCGTGATAGCATCCTCCTTTCGTTGGAACGGAGGGAGTGAACGGCATGTTCGAGGGATTATCCGCCTATCGGCCGCAGGCGCTGGCGGCGCTGCGCATCATGACGGCGCTGCTCTTCATCGAGCACGGCACGCAGAAATTCTTCAATTTCCCGCCGTCGGATCAGCCCTTCGGCGACCTGATGAACCTGATCGGCCTGGCCGGCGCGCTGGAGATCGCCGGCGGCCTTTTGATCCTGCTCGGCCTCTTCACGCGGCCGGCGGCCTTCGTGCTCTGCGGCTTCATGGCGGTCGCCTATTTCATGGCGCATGCGCCGCAGAGCTTCTTTCCGATCAACAATCGCGGCGACGCCGCGATCCTGTTCTGCTTCGTCTTCCTCTACCTGACAGCCGCAGGGCCGGGCGCCTTCGCCTTCGACAATCGCCGTTAGAACAACTGCGGACGATTGCTCTAGGCCGCGAATTTCAGGCCGAGGATGCCGGTGACGATGAGGGCGATGCAGCCCATGCGGATGGCCGTCACCGGTTCGGCGAAGAGAAAGATGCCGAGCATCACGGTGCCGACCGTGCCGATGCCGGTCCAGATCGCATAGGCGGTGCCGATCGGCAGCGTCTTCACGGCAAGGCCGAGCAGGACGATGGAAACGACCATCGAGCCGGCGGTGAGGGCCGTCGGCAGGGGCCTGGTGAAGCCGTCGGTATATTTGAGGCCGATCGCCCAGCCGATTTCGAACAGGCCGGCGAGGGTGAGGTAGATCCAGGGCATTGCCCACTCCGTATCAAGGGAGCGAGGCCGTCCCCGCATTCGTGACCGGATGTCATCCGGCGGTAGCCGTCTACCGGGGCGCACTATACCGCTGTCGCGGGGAAGGGCAAGGACGGGGGGCGGCATGCCAGCCATGCGCCCCCGCCATGGCAATGGCTTAGAGCATTTCCGCTTTTCTCCGAATCGCGAAACGCTCTATCTGTTTGTTTTCACGCAATTCCGGACGCAAAACCGCTCCGCACTTTTGCTGGAATTGCTCTAGCCGAGACGCTCGGCATGCCACTTCAGGTGATCGTCCATGAAGGTGGAGATGAAGTAGTAGGAGTGATCGTAGCGCTCGTGCATGCGCAGCGTCAGCCCGATATCCGTATCCTTGACCGCCGCCTCGAAGAGCCAGGGGCGCAGGCCGTTTTCCAGGAAACCGTCCGCCTTGCCCTGGTCGATGAAGAATTCCGGAAACCGGGCGCCATCAGCGACGAGCGCGCAGGCATCGTATTGCCGCCACGCCGCCCTGTCGGCGCCGAGATACTTCTCGAAGGCCGGGGCCGACCAGTCGGCGGTGGACGGCTCGACGATCGGCGCGAAGGCCGAGCAGCTCCTGAAGCGCTCCGGGTTCTTGAGCGCGATCGTCATGGCGCCGTGGCCGCCCATCGAATGGCCGAAAATGCCCTGGCGCGCCATGTCCATGCGGAAATGCTGGCTGACGAAATTCGGCAGCTCCTCCGTCACGTAGCTGTACATCTGGTAGTGTTCCGCCCAGGGCGCCTCGGTCGCATCGAGATAGAAGCCGGCGCCCTTGCCCATCTGCCAGTTGGTGATTTCGTCCGGTACGTCGTTGCCACGCGGGCTGGTGTCCGGGCAGACGACGATAAGGCCGAGTTCGGCGGCCATGCGCCGGTATTCGCCCTTCTCCATGACATTGGCATGGCTGCAGGTGAGGCCGGACAGATACCAGAGCACGGGACGCGGCTCGTGGATCGCCTGCGGCGGCACGAAGACGGCGAAGGTCATCTCGCATTTGCACGCCTCGGAATCGTGGGCGAACACGCCCTGCATGCCGCCGAAGGCCGTGTTCTGGGAAAGCACTTTCATCTGGAAACTCCGCATGGGTTCAGGAAGCGAGCGACACCGCCGCATTGACGGCGGCGGCGACCAGCACCGTGTTGAAGAAGAAGGAAACGATCGCGTGCAGCAGGTTGACCTTGCGCATCGCCGTCGAGGTGATGGCGACGTCCGAGGTTTGCGCGGTCATGCCGATCACGAAGGCGAAATAGAGGAAATCGTAGGCACCGGGCGCGGCCTTGCCGGGAAAATCGAGGCCTCGGCCGGTGTCGGGGTCCGTTTCCGCGCTGCCGGGGCGCCAGTAGAGATGGGCATAGTGCATGGCCGCCATGGTGTGGATGGTGAACCAGCCGAGTGCGACGGAGGCGAAGGCGAGCACGAATTCGCCGCTAGAGACGGCGGGCCGGTTGAGCACCACAAAGAGCGAGCCCGTGGAAACGGCGACGGCCGCAAAGGTGACGGCGAAGATGACCGCGACCGGCTCGTCCGTGTCCGTCGCATAATGTTCGAGATGGGCGGCGGTCAGGCGCGGCACGCGCCAGGCGGTCAAGAGCAGATAACAGAGGAAGAAGACGACAACCGCGGTGCCGATGGCGAAATCCGGCTCGAACCAGAGCGCAGGGGCAAGGCCGAGCGCCGCCGCGCCGATGCCGACATAGAAGGGCAGGTGCCTGCCGTAGATCCTCGGCCCCGGCGCGCTTTTCATGGGGACGGGCCAGCCTGCGCGTTCTTTGCCCGGCGGCAGAGCCGGTCGAGCATTTCGAGGAAGGCGGAGCGGTCGCGCGGGGAGAAGGCGGCATTGTAGCCCTTGCTCTCGCCCGTTTCGCGCAGATGCGCGCCGAGGTCGCGCATGGCGCTCGCCATGCCGATATTGGTCTTGTCGAAGAGGCGACCGGTGGGGCCGGTGACATGCGCGCCCTTCTCGACGCAGCGCACGGCCAGCGGCACGTCGGCCGTCACGACGATGTCGTCGGCGCCGGCATGATCGGCGATCCAGTTGTCCGCCGCGTCGAAGGCACCCGAGACGATGACGTTGCGCACCATCGGGTCGCGCGACGGGCGCAGGCCCGAATTGGCGACGAAGGTCACCGCCATGCCATGGCGTTCCGCCACCTTGAGGATTTCGGCCTTTACCGGGCACGCATCCGCGTCAACGTAAATCATGGCGCCGTAATTTCCTGTATGTCGTGGTTCCGCGCAGGCTCAAGAATGGCCGGCAGGACGCTGCATGTCGATATGGGGAATACCATCCTCGACATATTCCCCCGATGTCGGCGCGAAACCCAAGGATCGGTAGAAGCGCTCCAGATGGCCTTGCGCGGAAAGGGCGATGGGTTGCCCCGGAAAATGCGCCTCGCAGGCCGATATCGCTTCGTGCATCAGAGCCTCGCCGAGGCGTTTGCGCCGGTGTCCGGGCGAAACGAGGACGCGGCCGATGCGCGGCGCCCTGTTCTCCGGTTGCCACAGGCGCGCATAAGCGGCCGTCTCGCCGTCGATCAGCAGCCGCAGATGCAGCGCGTCCTCGTCCTTGCCGTCGAGTTCGGGATAGGCGCAGGCCTGCTCGACGACGAAGACATCGACGCGCAGTCTCAAGAGAGCATAAAGCTCGACGGCGGAAAATGCTGCCATCCTCCGCACGTCGATTGTATAGGGAACCGTGTCCGTCAATAGACCACGACGCCGCGGATGGACTTTCCGGAATGCATCAGCTCGAAGCCCTCGTTGATGTCGTCGAGCGGCATGGTGTGGGTGATCATCGGGTCGATCTGGATCTTGCCCTCCATGTACCAGTCGACGATCTTCGGCACGTCCGTACGCCCGCGCGCGCCGCCGAAGGCCGTGCCCATCCACTGGCGGCCGGTGACGAGCTGGAACGGACGCGTCGAGATTTCCTGCCCCGCGCCGGCAACGCCGATGATCACCGACTTGCCCCAGCCGCGATGGGCCGATTCCAGCGCCTGGCGCATCACCTTCGTGTTGCCCGTGCAGTCGAACGTGTAGTCCGCCCCGCCGATCAGGTCGCCGTTCCGCTTCGTCAGGTTGACGAGATAGGGCACGATGTCGCCTTCGACCTCCTTCGGATTGACGAAATGCGTCATGCCGAACTTCTCGCCCCAGGCCTTGCGGTCGGGATTGATGTCGACGCCGATGATCATGTCCGCGCCGGCAAGGCGAAGGCCCTGCAGGACGTTGAGGCCGATGCCGCCGAGGCCGAAGACGATGGCGGTGGAGCCGATCTCGACCTTGGCCGTGTTGATGACGGCGCCGATGCCGGTCGTGACCCCGCAGCCGATGTAGCAGATCTTGTCGAAGGGGGCGTCAGGATTGACCTTGGCGAGCGCGATCTCCGGCAGCACCGTGTAGTTCGCGAAGGTCGAGCAGCCCATATAGTGGTGGATCTTGTCCTTGCCGATGGAAAAGCGCGAGGTGCCGTCGGGCATCAGGCCCTGGCCCTGGGTGGCGCGGATGGCGGTGCACAGGTTCGTCTTGCGGGAAAGGCAGGAATAACATTCGCGGCATTCGGGCGTGTAGAGCGGGATGACGTGATCGCCCTTCTTGACCGAAGTGACGCCGGGACCGACATCGACGACGATGCCGGCGCCCTCATGGCCGAGGATGGCGGGGAAGAGGCCTTCCGGGTCGGCGCCCGACAGGGTGAAGTCGTCGGTGTGGCAGATGCCCGTCGCCTTCACCTCGACCAGCACCTCGCCGGCGCGCGGGCCTTCGAGCTGCACGGTCATGATTTCCAGTGGTTTTCCGGCCTGAACGGCAACGGCGGCGCGTACGTCCATCTTCGTCTCCCTATGCGGATTCTGTGTCGGGCCGACCATTGCAGAGCAGGTCCGGCCTCTCAAGTGCGGTTTCCGGAAAAAATCAGCCCTGATCTTTTTTGATCAATTTTGCGACCTCGGCTTCGAGCAAGGCGATCGCCTTGCCGGTCTGGTCGTGCAACTTATGGATTTCCTGCAACTGGCGCATGAGCGGATGCAGGTGCTCCTCGCCGGAGGGGTCCGACGGCGCCTCGCCGATGCCGGCGATCAGCCAGGAGGGGGAGACCGAGAGAACGCCGGCCAGCATGAACAGCGCCTTCGTCTCCGGCTCGGCATGGTCGCGCTCCCAGCCGCTCACCGTGCCCTCGGGCAGGCCGAGACGGGCGGCGAGGTCTTCCAGGCCGAGCCCCAGCGCATCGCGCGCGCGCCAGATGCGCCCGCCGAGCGTGTCGCCGTCGGCGCGGCCCGAAGGGAAGGGGATGGTGTTGCTCTCGCCGGGAAAGGTCATCGCGGCCTCCATTGTCCTTGCCGCAAGTCTACAGGCAAGGCGCAAGGCCGGGCTACCTCAAATGCGCCGCCCCGATGACGCGATTTCCGGCATTGCCAGTGTGCGGAAAAGGACTATGCAGAGGCGAACGAAGGAGTCGCAGCATGAACACCACGGCCAGCACCACCGATCCGTCGGGCGCCGGCACGATGCAGGGCGTGGCGCTGATGGCGGTCGCCATGCTGCTCCTGCCCTGCATGGACGCCATCGCCAAATACATGGCGACCTTCGCAGACATGTCGCCGGGCCAGGTGACGTTCTACCGCTTCTTCTTCCAGGTGGTCTGCACGATCCCGCTGATCTTCACGGCGGCCGGCAGCGCCATGCTGCGGCCGAAGCGGCCGTGGCTCAACCTGTTGCGCGGCGCGATCCACGGGGCGGCGAGCCTTCTCTTCTTCGCAGCGGTGAAATACATGCCGCTTGCCGACGTCTTCGCGATCTATTTCGTCGAACCCTTCATCCTGACCGCCATGTCCGCGGCCTTCCTCGGCGACAGGGTCGGCTGGCGGCGCTGGCTCGCCATCGTCGTCGGCTTCGGCGGGGCGCTGATCGTCATCCAGCCGAGTTTCGTGCTGTTCGGCTGGACGGCGCTGCTGCCGGTCGCCTGCGCCTTCCTCTATTCCATCTATCTCTTCATGAACCGCGCGATCGGCAATGCCGATTCGCCGCTGACCATGCAGACCATCGCGGGCTTCGGCGGCACGATCTTCATGGGCGCGGCGCTCTTCCTCGGCTCCTCCGCCGGCATCGCCGATTTCGAACCCTCGCTGCCGGGCTCGCTCTTCGGCCTCGTCCTGCTCGTCATCCTCGGCGCGCTCTCCGGCTATGCCCACATGCTCGTGGTTCGCGCCTTCCGCATGGCGCCGCTCTCGCTGCTCGCCCCGTTCCAGTATTTCGAGATCATCTCGGCGACCGTGCTCGGCTATGCCATCTTCGGCGACTTCCCGACGCCCTCGAAATGGCTGGGCATCGCCATCATCGTCGCCTCGGGCCTCTTCATCATCTGGCGCGAGCACAGGAGCCGCAAGCTCAGGGCCGACATCGCCTTGGACTGACAGGTTTTTCAGGCCGGGGAACCTTAACATTTGTTAGGAGATTGCCGTTAGCCTCGATGCCACCTGCCATGACGGCCGGGGAGGACGGCATGTCGACATCGGTTTCGGTGATCCTGCTTCTGGCGATCAATCTCGGCCTGATCTGGCTGCTGATCGCCGCACCGGTCGGTCGCCGGACATTGCAGATAACCCGCATCTTCAAGGCCCCGCCACCGCGAATCGCCGCCCTCGTCAGCCCGTTCGGCAGGCAGGCAGACTGGCATCCCTCGGTCATCTCCAGCGAAAGGCTGTCGGCCGACCGCGTCCGGCAGACCTTTTCCCATCCCGACCGGCGCGGAAACCCGATCATCCGCACGCTGGCGGTCAACGAGGCGGCGGAGGCGGACAACATCGCCTGCGAAACGCGGGTGATCGAGGACAGCGCGCTCGATGCCGCCTTCTGGAAAAACTATGTGGAGCGGCGCACGCTGCGCCCGGTGCCGGGCGGCACGGCCCTGACCGTCGAGCAGACCGACCGCTACCGCGGCGTCGCCTTCCTCCTCTTCCGCTACATCCAGCTCCGCCGGGAGATGAAGGCGCTCGAACAATGGCTGGAGACCGGGAGCGGCGAGGTGCGGGGCGTGCTGGAGCGCCCGGCGACGCAGGCGGGGCTTGCGGTGCTCTCCACCCTGCTGCTCTGGCCGTTCTTCGGGCTGAATGCGCGGGGCCTGCTGCTGTCGACCCTGCTGACGGTGGTGATCGTCCTCCACGAGCTCGGCCACATGGCCGCCTACCGCACCTTCGGGCACCGGCGGGTGCGCATGATCTTCGTGCCGCTGCTCGGCGGCATCGCCGTCGGCGGGCGGCCGTACAATTCGCGATTCGAGGTGGCGGTCTGCGCCCTGATGGGCGCCGGCATGCCGGCTTTCCTCGTGCCGCCGCTCATCGCGCTGCACGATGCGGCGGGCCATCCGTCGGATACCGTATTGCTGATCTTCCTGCTGATTCTCGGCGCCTTCAATCTCCTGAACCTCCTGCCCATGCACCGGTTCGACGGCGGGCAGGTGCTGCGGCAGGTCTTTTCGAGCAGGCTCGGTCTTCTGGCGGCCAGTTTTCTCGTGACGCTCGCGATCCTTTGGGTGGGCTGGCGGATCGGCTTGCCGGTCGGCCTGCTGATCGCCGGCCTTGCGGTCTTCACCGTGCTGAGCCTCATCGGCGCGGGCGGCGTGAAGCCGCGGATGGCGCTCGACCCGATGACGGCGCCGCAGCGCCTACTCGCCGGCTTCGGCCTCTACGCCGCCATCGTCCTGCACGGTTATGCGATCATCTACGCCTGCGACAGGCTGACGGGCTGACAGTCGGCCTCCGAAACAGTGGGGCCGAAGACGCGCTCGAACGAATCGCGGATGCGCATGTCCACATCGCTCATCATGACGGGCAGGCCGAGGTCGACGAGGCTCGTCACCCCGTAGCCGCGGATGCCGCAGGGCACGATGCCGGAGAAATGGTCGAGATCCGGATCGACATTAAGCGAGAAGCCGTGAAAGCTCACCCACCGCCGCAGGCGGATGCCGATGGCCGCAACCTTGTCCTCCGCCGGCGAACCGTCCGGCAGCGGCGGACGCTCCGGCCGGCGCACCCAGACGCCGACGCGGTCCTCGCGCCGCTCGCCACGGACATTCATCGCGGACAGCGCGTCGATGACGACCTCCTCCAGTGCCGCCACGAAAGCGCGCACGTCCTGCCGTCGCCGCTTGAGGTCCAGCATGACATAGACGACCCGCTGGCCGGGGCCGTGATAGGTGTATTCACCGCCGCGGCCCGTGGAAAATACCGGGAAGCGATCGGGCGCCACGAGGTCGGCCGCGTCGGCGCTGGTGCCGGCCGTATAGAGCGGGGGATGTTCGACCAGCCAGACGAGCTCGTCGGCCTCGCCGTTCGCGATCGCCGCCGCCTCCCTTTCCATGGTTTCGACCGCCTCGTCATAGGCGACGAGGTCCTGCGCGACGCGCCAGCGCACCGGCGGCGAGCCCGGAATGGCGAGAAGGGAGGCGGAAATGTCCTGACGCTGCATGAGGGCCGTCCTTTTCGTTCCTTTGTGCCAGATATAGGCGCGATCCTGCAAGGATTTCAGGGGTTTCAGGGTGTTTGCACAGGCTCTGTTGAAATTGTTCGCTTTTCGTCATTTTTCTTTCGCGACGGCCTTGTGCACCCCAAATGCTTTTGCTACATGCACCCCCGTCGCCGCAAGACGACGCCTACCACGATGCGGTCGTGGCGGAATTGGTAGACGCGCAGCGTTGAGGTCGCTGTGGGGCAACCCGTGGAAGTTCGAGTCTTCTCGACCGCACCAAAAAAACCCGGCTGAAAAGCCGGGTTTTTTGTTTTCGTTTCGTGTTTCGATTTGCGCGTGGTCCAACGGCACCGAAACGCTGGACCGTTTCTCAGGAAACGATCTGCACGCGGGCTTCCCGTGCTGCGGCAATGAAGGCGAGGCGGGCGCGGACGGCACTGCCGCGGCCCTCCAGCGCGCGGGCGCAGAAGGCGAGCGCCCGCTGGTAGGCCTTGCCGTAGGTTACCGGCCAGAGTTCGGCCAGGACGTACATCGCGTTCCCGATATCCTCGATGAAACGCGGGCGCAGGGCGCCCGGCAGCAGGATGCCCAGTTTTCGGTTCCAGTGGGTGGTCGGCATTGGTCTCGTCCCTTGCATTCGCGCGTTAGAATGCGGGGCGGGACCGATGGTTCCCAAAAAAAATGCGAGGCGTTTCCGCTTCGTGCGGGAGGGTTTGCGCGGCTCAGGCCTTGCCCTTGCTGTACTTCCTGACGATGCGCTCGCGCTTCAGCCGCGACAGGCGGTCGATCCAGAAGATGCCGTCGAGCTGGTCGATTTCGTGCTGCAGGCAGACCGCGAGCAGGCCGTCGGCCTCCTCCGTCTGCGGGGCACCGGAAAGATCCTGGTAGGCAAGGCGGATGCGGGCAGGGCGCTCCACCTCGTCTGTCACGCCGGGCATGGAGACGCTGCCTTCCGTATGGCGCTGTTTTTCCGGCGAGAACCATTCGATATGCGGGTTCACATAGGCCTTGAGCGAACCCGGTCCGTCGAGCTCGATCACCGTCAGCCGTTCGAGAATGCCGACATGGGCCGCGGTGATGCCGATGCCGGGGGCGGCCCGCATCGTGGCGGCGAGATCGTCGGCAAGCCTCGCCAGCCGTGCATCGAAGGTTTCGACCGCCTGGCAGGGAAGGCGGAGGCGCGAATCGGGGTAACGCAGGATGGGAAGGATCGCCATGGTTTCTCCGGATGCCGGTTGAGCCGCTTTCCTAGCCTGTTTGCGGCAAGGGGAAAACGCTGCACCGGCGCGAGGCGTCGCGATTCGTGTGATTTTCGTGAAATTGCAACAGCTTGCGAAAATTTTGCATCCGGCCGGCTTTTGCCGCTTTCGGCGATGGACCGGCCGCGTTCTTTGCTTTAGCACGAGCAAAGCAGTGCATCCGCTTGGGCGGCGCGCTGCACCCGAACCCTCTACGCAATCCCTGTCGTCCCAGCGCCGCCGACATGCCGGGCGGGACGAGCCCGATACAAGGAGCGGCCCGATGGACGACACCGGCGACGACGACCGTATCCATCGGGGACAGGCAGGGCACAGTACCTTTGACGGCGAGGACATCTATGCCGAGGACGGTTCGATCCGCTCGGACTTCCTCATGCATGTCGGCGCGGCGATCGCCGACCGCGACCTCCTGTTCCTGCGCCGGCACGTCGCGCGGCTGCACGAATCGGAAATGGGCGACCTGCTGGAAGCGATCCAGCCGGAGCAGCGCCGCCAACTCGTCTCCCTGCTCGGCGACGACTTCGACCTTGCCGCGCTGACCGAGGTCGACGAGGCGATCCGCCTCGACATCGTCGAGCACATGCCGAACGAGCAGATCGCCGCCGCGCTCGGCGAGATGGATTCGGACGACGCCGTCTACATCCTGGAAGACCTCGACCAGGAGGACCAGGAGGAGATCCTCTCCAAGCTGCCGTTCACCGAGCGCATCCGCCTGCGCCGCTCGCTGGACTATCCCGAAAGCACGGCCGGGCGCCGCATGCAGACCGAATTCGTCGCCGTGCCGCCGTTCTGGACGGTCGGCCAGACGATCGATTACCTGCGCGAGGACGCCGACCTGCCGGAAAGCTTCTCGCAGATCTTCGTCATCGACCCGACCTTTCGCCTGCTCGGCGCCATCGATCTCGACCGCGTGCTGCGCACCAAGCGCGGCACGAAGATCGAGGCGATCATGCGCGAGACGAACCATCCGATCCCGGCCGAGATGGACCAGGAAGAGGCCGCCCAGCTCTTCGAGCAGTACGACCTTCTTTCCGCCGCGGTCGTTGACGAAAACGGCCGCCTTGTCGGCGTCCTGACCATCGACGACGTGGTCGACGTCATCCAGGAAGAGGCCGAGGAAGACCTGATGCGCCTCGGCGGCGTTGGTGACGAGGAGCTGTCCGACACCACCATCGAGACCGTGCGCTCGCGCGCACCCTGGCTGCTCGTCAATCTCCTGACAGCCTTCATCGCCGCCTCGGTGATCTCGCTCTTCGAGGCGACGATCGAGGAGATCGTGGCGCTCGCCGTGCTGATGCCCATCGTCGCCGGCATGGGCGGCAATGCGGGCTCGCAGACGATGACCGTCACCGTGCGGGCGCTGGCGACCCGCAATCTCGACATCCACAATGCCTGGCGCGTCGTGCGGCGCGAGGCGGGCGTCGGCCTGCTGCACGGCGTCGCCTTCGGCTTGATGATCGGCCTTGTGGCGGGCATCTGGTTCCATGACGCCAATATCGGCGGCGTCATCGCGGCGGCCATGCTGATCAACATGAGTGCGGCGGCGCTCGCCGGCATCGCCATTCCACTCTTCCTCGACAAGGCGGGGGCGGACCCGGCCGTCTCCTCCGCGGTCTTCGTGACGGCCGTCACCGATATCGTCGGGTTCTTCGCCTTCCTCGGGATCGCGACCTGGTGGTTTGCCATCCGCTGAGGCTTTTCCGGGAACGCACGGCGCGATTTCGCGTTCGGATAGACGTCGAAAAGAGCGAAAATTGACTTATACGTAAAAGTCAATAAAATGTCCGCCCAGACGAGATCGGAGCAGGCGTGGACAAGTTTTATACCATAACCGAGCTGACGCGCGAATTCGGGGTTTCCACCCGCACGCTGCGCTTCTACGAGGACGAGGGGCTGATCAACCCCGAGCGCCGCGGCCGCACGCGTCTCTTCCGCCCGGCCGACCGCCGCCTCATCCAGGAAATCCTGCGTGGCCGGCGCATCGGCTTCACCATAGCCGAGATCCGCGACATCATCCGCGTTTACAAGGATCCGCCGGGCGAGGTCGGGCAATTGGAATTGCTGATGGCGAAGGTCAGCGAAAAGCGTGACGAATTGCGCCAGAAGCGGCGCGATATCGAGGAGACGCTGGCCGAGCTCGACAATGTCGAAGAGGCCTGCCTCACCCGCCTCGCCGAAATCGGCGTCGGCACCTGAACCCTCGTCAGATCCAGCGCGTCGTCCCGTTGCAATAACGTTCGAAATCGATGCCGAAGCGTGAGAGCAGGTGCAGCTCCTCGCGCTTGATGGCGACGATGCTCGTCAGCACGGCGGCGATCATTGCCGTCACGATGCACCAGGGATTGAGCACCGCAAGGCCGATGCCGGCGGTCGCCAGCGTATAGCCGAGATAGATCGGGTTGCGGGTGAAGCGGTAGGGGCCGGACGTCACGAGATGGGTCGAGCAGCGGTTCGGCAGGATCGTCGTATGGCAGTCGAGCAGCGTGCGCATCGCCCAGACATCCAGCACGATGGCCATGAAGATCAGGAGACCGCCGGCCGTGCGGGCGATCCAGATGTTCGTCTCGGCCGCCGCGAGCGGAAAATACGCCTGGAGCAGGAAGGCCGCCGCGAGCGCCGCGCCGTAGATCAGCGGGGGCCAGGGAAAGGCGAGTGGCTTCATGCGATAGGCATTCATGATCCTACTCCTTCAGGTCGGTCTTCGTTTCCGCATCCATCGTGCATTGCGACGAGATCGCGGCGATGCGCTCGTCCTTCGTCACATCGATCGCACCGCGCGCAAGGTCGGTGAATAGGTTCTCTTCCGTCAGCCGGTCCAGCGTACAGCCGCAGAAGCTCCGGCAGAACCCGTCGCCGCGCTCGCTTTCGCAGGCGCGCATGCAGCTCTTCGTATAACCGACGACGGGATCGGCTGCAGGCGCGGGCACCACGAGGGAGAAGCCGTAGACCAGTGCGATCAGCATGGGCTGATGGATAAGGTAGATGGCGAGACTGTGGCGGCCGGCCTTTTCCAGAAGGCTTTTCCACCAGACTTTCGTCTGACCTCCGAAGCCCGCGAGCCGCTCGGGAAGCGGGCTTGAAATGAAGAGCCTGCCGAGCACGATGCCGATGAGGACCGGCGCCAGCCAGGGCAGCAGCGGCACATAGTCGTTCGAACGCGGGATGTCGACCGAAAGCCCGACCCACCAGAGCGCCGGGTGATCGAAGAGCGGGGCGCGCAGATAGAAGGGCGCTGCGACGGCGGCGGCGGCAGCAAGCAGCGTCACGACGAGCGGCAGGCGCAGGAAGAAGAGGCCGACGAGGCTCGCCGCGGCGATGGCATGCAGGATGCCGAAGAAGATGAAGGTCTCCGGGAAGGCGAACCAGGTGGCAAGTGTGATCGCCGCCGCCGCCAGCCCGATCTTGCCGAGGCGGATGAGGAAGGGCCTTGCGCGCAAACCCTGGACATGGCCGAGCACCAGGCTGAAGCCGACGAGGAACAGGAAGGAGCCGGCGATCAGCCGCGCGAAGATCTTCCAGCCGCCGGTCGTCGCCGTGTCCGGTTCGATATAGCCGAAGAAGCCGAGGTCCCAGGTGAAGTGGTAGACCGCCATGGCGACCAGCGCGAGGGCACGGAGCTGGTCGATCAGCGGGATGCGCGGAAGGCGGCGCGGTGCCGCACCTTCTCCTGCCACATTGCCGTCAATCACCGTCGTCGTCATGGGTCGGGGTCGCCGCATTGCTTTGGTCCATGGGAGAATGTCACGCCAAGCTTGCGCCGGGCGGATGGCCGAAAGGTGGCCGTCGGGAGGGGATGTCAGTCGATCCGTTCGAGAACGGCGAGCCGCGCTTCGGAATAGAACTGCCGGCGCACGAGCACGATGATGATGCCGACGGTCGTCGCGATGAAGAGATAGGGGCTGACGAACCAGCCGAGATAGCCGATCGACAGGAAGATGGCGCGCAGCCCCATGTTGAAGTGTTTCGCGGCGAGGATGTTCATGCGGATGACCTTGTCGGCGGCAAGGTCGGCGCCGGCCGGGTCCTTGTGGATGTCGCCGCTCATCGGGATCGCGCCGAGCAGGATCGTGCAGTAGTTGAAGAGGCGGTAGGACCAGCCGAACTTGAAGAAGGCATAGCCGAAGATGCCCGCGAGCCCGCCGACCTTCAGCTCGAAGCCGGCGCGGCTGCCCTGGAAGACCAGCGGCAGGTCGCTGAAGATGGCGAAGACCTGTTCCGTGGCGCCGAGCAGTGCGAAACAGCCGCCGAGCGCCAGGATCGAGGTGGAGGCGAAGAAGGCCGTGCCGTTCTGCAGGCCGGCCATGATCTGCGTGTCGATCATGCGCAGGTCGCGGTGCATCGCGTTGCGGATCCAGACGGCGCGCTGCGAGCTCATCGCCCGGGTGAGGCTGACACGGTCGAAGAATTTCGCCCGCTCCGTGATCCAGGAATATCCCGTCCACAGCAGGAGGAAGATGGCAAGGGCGACAAGATCCGATGTGCTCATGGCAAGCGTTGTGCCACGGATTCGGCATTTTGCAAGCGTCGTCGGGGCGGCCGCACGGGCCTGTTCAGACCTTGGGCGAAAAGGCGGCAATCCGCCGCCGCGGCCGTGCCGTCCAACCGTCTGATTTTGCGACATGTCATGCGTCTGGCGCGGGGCTCCTATGATCAGGACGCCTTGGTTTCGCCATCTTTCGCGATTGCGGTTTCATGAATTCTTCATTAAACAGGGCGCCGTGCAGGGCCGTCGCGGCCGTTGCAACGACATCTTCCAATCGGGGAAATCATGGAAAGTACCGTTCAGAAATCCTGCTGGGGCGTCACCGCCCGCGCAGTCCTCGGTTTTTGCGCAGTTCTGGTCATCGCCTATCTTTTCGGCGGCATCTGAAAACACCGGTCTGGCATCCTTACATGAACAGCGTGCTTCCTCGCGAAGCACGCTGTTTTTGTTTCGTGGCCTGTTGGAAGGGACATGTCGCGCAGGTAAAACCCGATGTCGGGAGATCGCCTTAAGTGCGCCGCATGATGACGTAGCTTCAGGGATCAGTGCGCCTGCCAAGGCAAGGGAGAAGTTCGGGACATGTTTCTTTCGGTATTCGATGTTTTCAAGATCGGGATCGGGCCGTCGAGCTCCCACACGATGGGACCGATGTCGGCCGCCAACCGCTTTCTCGATCTGATCCTTTCCGCCGACTGGCCGCGCCCGTCGGGCGCGCAGGTCACGGCGATCCGCATGAGCCTGCACGGTTCGCTCGCCTATACCGGCGTCGGCCACGGTTCCGACCGCGCCGTCATCCTCGGCCTGATGGGCGAGCGGCCCGATTCGGTCGATCCGGACCGCATGGACGCGATCGTCGCCGAGGTGGAGCGCGCCGGCCGCATCACCCCGCCGGGCCATCCCGGCTATGCCTTCCGGCCGAAGGACGACCTGATCTTCGACAAGAAGAACCCGCTGCCCGGCCATGCCAACGGCATGACCTTCTCGGCCTATGACCGCGACGACCGGCTGCTCCTCAAGCGCATCTACTATTCCGTCGGCGGTGGCTTCGTCGTTACCGACACCGAACTGGAACAGATGCGCGCCAGCAAGGCGCGTTCCAGCGACAAGAAGGTGCCGTTCCCCTTCGCCTCGGCCAGGCAGATGCTGGAGATGGCGGAACGCTCCGGCATGACGATCGCCCAGATGAAGCGCGCCAACGAGGAAGCCACCATGTCGCGCGAAGAGCTGGATGCTGGTCTCGACCGCATCTGGGGCGCGATGAAGAGCTGCATCGACCGCGGCCTCAAGAACGAGGGCATCATGCCGGGCGGGCTGAAGGTGCGCCGCCGCGCCCGCTCGATCCATGACAAGCTGCAGGAGGAATGGCGCTCCAACAAGGCGAACCCGCTGCTCGCCAACGACTGGCTCTCCGTCTATGCCATGGCGGTCAACGAGGAGAATGCGGCGGGCGGGCGCGTCGTGACCTCGCCGACCAACGGCGCGGCCGGCGTCGTGCCCGCGACGATCCGCTACTACCTGCATTTCCATGAGGATGCCGACCAGGACGGCATCCGCGACTACCTGCTGACGGCGGCCGCCGTCGGCGGCATCATCAAGCACAATGCCTCGATCTCGGGCGCGGAAGTCGGCTGTCAGGGGGAGGTGGGCTCCGCCTCCGCCATGGCCGCCGCCGGCCTTGCCGCCGTGATGGGCGGCACGCCGGAGCAGGTGGAGAACGCCGCGGAAATCGCGCTGGAACACCATCTCGGCATGACCTGCGATCCCATTGCCGGCCTCGTGCAGGTGCCCTGCATCGAGCGCAACGCGCTCGGCGCGGTGAAGGCCGTGACGGCCGCCTCGCTCGCGCTCAAGGGCGACGGCGTGCATTTCGTGCCGCTCGACGCCTGCATCGAGACGATGCGCCAGACGGGCGTCGACATGAACGAGAAGTACAAGGAAACCTCCACCGGCGGCCTTGCCGTCAATGTGGTGGAGTGCTGAGGCTTTCGCCGCGAACGCTGTGGAGTGCGACACGGCGGCCCCTTGACCGGGCCGCCGCAAGAGCGTTCAAAGGGGCATGGCCCTGCATCTCATCAAACTCTGTGTCGGCGCGGACTCGATCGAGGACCTGCGCGAATGGGTGTCCGAACGCTCGCTGATCGCGATCGCGGCGGGCATGGAACCGCATTCGAGCCACATCACCCGCATGGTGCCCAAGCGCGAGCAGGACCTGCTCGACGGCGGCTCGCTCTATTGGGTGATCAAGGGCCAGGTGCAGGCGCGCCAGCGCCTGCTCGACATCAAGACCTTCACGGATGCCGACGGCATTTCGCGCTGCGAGCTGGTGCTCGGGCCGGAGGTCGTCGAGACCGAGCTGCAGCCGCGCCGCGCCTTCCAGGGCTGGCGCTACCTGACGGACGACGACGCGCCGCGCGACCTGAAGAACATGGGTGACGGGACGGCCGACCTGCCGCTGGAATTGCGGCGGGAACTCGCCGAACTCGGCCTGCTCTGAAGAATCCCGCGCTCAGCGCAGGCGCAGGCGAACCGGATGGCGGCGTTCGCTGACACCGACATGGAGATGGATCCCGGCGGCCGGCTGGCCCGAGCGCCAGGCCCTGGCGCCATGGGCGAGCAGCATGCCGACGAGATCCTTCGTCCTGTTGCGCGAACGGCCGAGCCCGATATCCGCGATCCGCATCGCTGCCTCGTGCAGCGGATGGAGCGTGCCCTTCAGCGACCTGCGCTTTTCCGCGCTGGCCGCGGGAGGGACATCGAACAGGTTCTCGTTCATCGCCATGATCTGCCTCGTACGCATTACCCAATCGAGGATGGCAGAGCCGCTTTCGCGGCATTCCGCCTGCCTTGCTCCGCAGTCCCGGGACGCACTACCTGTCCGGTGACGTTGCTGGGGCAAGGCGGTAGTTGAGGGAGCGCGCCGAACCGCCGGCGCGTCCGGTCGTTCTTACTGCTGGCTGGCCCAGCAGGCGAAACCCTTGCGCTTCAGCGCGTTGCAGGCTGCCGTTGCGCCGTTCTGGTTGTCGAAGCCGCCGAAGCGGGCGCGGAAAAGCTGCTGGCTGCCGCTGTTGACGGCGACGGTGAAAGGCTGTGCGCTGGAAAGCGCCTTGCCACCCTGGCTCTTCGCCTTGGCAAGCAGGTCCTGTGCCTGGCCCTTGTCGGGCGTCGCGCCGATCTGGATGACCCAGCCGGAGGGCACGGCATTCGAGACGACGGTGGAGGAGGTGGTCAGCTCGTCGAGCGAGCCGCCCGTATCGCCCTGTTCCGTCAGGTCCGCCGGCGGCACGGCGGCGTCGCGCTGGATCTTCAGCGTTGCGGCGAGCGCACGCTTGCCGACAACTTCCGAGCTCGACGTTGCGGCATAGGCCGTCTCGATGCGGGCCTCGTTGTAGCGATAGGTCGGGATCGGGCCGTTCTCCGGCAGGTCGAGGCCACCGGAAACCGATGCGGTCGTCGCCTTGCTGGCGACTTCGGCGGTCAGCGTCGGCGCATCCTTGGTTTCGGCGATCAGGTCGCCGCTGCCGCGGCGCGAGGCCTTCGGCATGTAGGTGGCGATCAGCTTGCGCATCTGCTGGTCGCGGGCGGCGCCCGAGCGGCCGCCGATGACGACGCCGACGACGCTGCGCCCGTCGGCCACGGCCGAGGTCACGAGGTTGTAGCCGGAAGCGCGGGTATAGCCGGTCTTGATGCCGTCGACGCCGCGCACGGTGCCGAGCAGCCGGTTGTGGCCGTTGATGGTCTGCTTGCCGAAGCGGAAGCTGCGGACCGAGAAATAATCGTAATATTGCGGGAAATGCTGGCGCAGCGCGATGCCGAGGCGGGCCTGGTCACGGGCGGTGGTCACCTGCGCCGTATTGGGAAGGCCGTTGGCGTTGCGGTAGACGGTGCGCGTCATGCCGAGCGCGCGCGCCTTCTGCGTCATCATGCGGGCGAAGCGCTCTTCCGAACCGCCGAGGAATTCGGCGAGCGCCGTGGAGGCGTCGTTCGCCGAGCGGGTGATGAGGCCGAGCATCGCCTGTTCGACGGTGATCGAATTGCCGGCGCCGACACCGAGCTTCGTCGGCGGCTCGCTCGCGGCGTTCTTGGAGAAGGGGACGCGGGTGTCGAGGCGGATCTTCCCGGCCTCCAGCGCCTCGAAGGTGAGGTACAGCGTCATCATCTTGGTGAGCGATGCGGGATAACGCAGCGCGTCCGCATCCTCGCTGTAGAGCACCTTGCCCGTCTTGGCGTCGATGACGATGCCGGAATATTTCGGATTGGCTTCTGCCGGTGTGGCGACGGCGACGGTGGCGACCATTCCAATCATCACCAGACCTTTCGCCGCAATGGCAAATGCCTGGCAGGAGCGGGGGAGGAAATCGAGGAATACGGAACGGGACACTACGTTACTCTTCATTCTCGGATTGCACATGTTGTCCGGGCGTGACCTGCCGGATCGACCATTTCCGGCACAGTAGCGGGATAGCGTTACCAATCGGTTTATGATGAATCATTGGTTTCTGAGATTGGCGGTGTTTTATCGGCCGGGGCCGGTGAACGAGGGGCGGCCGTTGCGGATCAGCGACCGGCCGAGATAGTCGCGAATGCGCGCCTCCATGGCCTGCCACTGCGGCAAAAGTCTGCTCGAAAAACGATAAAGCACGGAAAGGTCCTCACCGATGTGGATATCGCGCTGGCAATCGGCGCTGGTCGACTGCGCTTCCTCGGCCGGGATCATGCAGCGCACCGCATAGTCGGAACCGTCGGGCAGGCGGCCCGTGAAGAACACCTCGTCGCCATAACCGGAGTTCTCCTTCAGGCGCCGCAGGACGAGGCCGGCCGGGCCGGGCTCGAACGTGCCGGCGAAGAGATGGCCGTAGATCGGCTCCAGCCGGCCGGACATGTCCTTCGACATCGTGCTTTGCGAAAGATTGAGGAAGACCAGGCTTTCCGGGCGGCTGGCATCGTTGAAACGGCTGCGCTGGGCATTCGAATAGCCCCGCATTTCCGGCCAGGTGAGATAGAGGTCGACCCGGTCCGCGCGGCCCGTCTGGCGCTGCTCCTCGAAGCGGATCGTGTTGGCGGGAAGGCGGATCTGGTCCTGGCCGATGACGATGTCGACGAGCGCGGCATTCTCCGTGTGCCCCGCCAGCGCGATGCGTTCACCGAGAACGCGGCCGGCGACGCTGATCGCGACCGTCAGGCTCGCCAGCACGGCGACGCCGATCGTCAGGCGCGTCAGAAGGCGATGGGAGATGAGGGGGGCATGTTCGTCATTGCCGGTCGCTGCCGCTGTCATCTCTTCCGCCTTCGATGGTCTGGCCGGAATCGGCTTCTTCCGCCGCCTCGACCCTGTGCGGAGCCTCTGTGAGCAGGGTTAATTTTTGGTTGAGATCGGCGATCCGGTGCATCAGATCCGTCCGGCGCCGGGGCGTGATCCTGCAAGATTTCCCGACTTGTTGCTGACGCATTCTGCACCTAGACTTCCCGGCGCATCCGACAGAAATCCTGCCGGCTGGATGCGGAACAGGGGAGGCAGCCATGGACGTGCTTCGAGACCCCACGCATATCGGCATGTTCGAGCCTCAGGACCTTGTCGTCCTGCAAGGCGTCTTCACCCGATTGGCGGCGGCAAAAACCCCCAGTCTCGATGAAGACCGCGCCCGGTCGCTGGCCCGGTCGATCATCACCCTCTATAGACACGGCGTGCGCGACCCCGAGCAACTCTTCGACGTGCTGCAGGTCCAGGCCTCCTGAGACCGAAGTCGATGGGCGGGTCGGCCCCGGATTAACCGGACATAAACCATGAATCATGGAAGCTTGCGGCGGGGTTCCCATCCATTCGCAATTTTGCCATCTTATTGGCATGATTAACGGACTGTTATTTACTGAGTGGCATTGACGGCCGACTTGCAGGGGCAAGGCAGTTGGCTGGCGCACCGTCGGGGACAATAGCGGCGTGGGACATAAAAAATCGAAGATCATTGCGACCCGGTTCGGCACGAGCCTGCGGTTGTTGACTATTCCGCTGGTCTGCGCGGGTCTTGCCGCCTGTGCGACGACCACGCCGGCGCCCAAGAAGAAGGTGCGCAGCAAGGAATATTTCTCCGAGGCCGAATACGGCGTGAAGGCCAGCCCGCGCGTCGTCGAGGAAGGCCAGCCCGTGCCCAAGGGCGGCGGCCGCTACCAGGTCGGCAAGGCCTACCAGGTTCGCGGCAAGTGGTATCAGCCGAAGGAAGAGCCGGGCTACAACAAGACCGGCCTTGCCTCCTGGTACGGTTCCGCCTTCCATGGCCGCAAGACGGCGAATGGCGAGGTCTACGACAAGTATCATCTCTCCGCCGCGCATCCGACCTTCCCTCTGCCGAGCTACGCGCGCGTCACCAATCTGGAGAACGGCACCTCCGTCGTGGTGCGCGTCAACGATCGCGGCCCCTATCATGAGGGCCGGGTGATCGACGTTTCCTCCAAGACGGCCGACCTGCTCGACATGAAGCGTACCGGGACGGCCAAGGTGCGCGTGCAATATGTCGGCAAGGCGCCGCTCGAGGGCAACGACATGCCCTATCTCATGGCGTCCTACGTCACCAAGGGCTCGCGCGTTCCGGCGGTCGATCCGGGCGGCCAGATCGCCACGGGCGTCATGGTGGCCTCGGCCGACAACAGCATGCTGCCGGGCGTCGGCCAGGGCGAGGGCATCCTCAGGGTTCCCGCCGAAAGCACGATGACGGCCCTTGCCAAGACAGCGCCGGCAAGCGACGCCTTCCAGGTCATGGAGCAGTTCGTCATGCTGCCTGACATCGGCCCGCTGCCCATCGAGCGGCCGAATTTCGTGCCGCAGCTTTCCGCCGATCCGAGCTATGCCGCAGCCTATGCGGACGAGCGCGTGCGGGATGCCGCCGGTGCCTTCGATGCCATCCTGACGATCGACGGCAAGCTGACGCCGCTCTCGGCGCTTGCCGACAACGCGGGCTGATCGCCCGCGTTCCCGAAGCCGTTTGCGCTCGGCAGGCGGCTGTGGGAGTGTGACGACATCCGGAGTCGCCATGCATCGCCGCCTTTTCGCCGCCCTTGTTCTCCTCCTGTCCGTCGCGAGCCTTGCGTTTGCCCAGTCGGCCGCGCCGCAGGCCGGTTTCGACGTCAAGGCGAAGCAGGTCTACCTCATCGAGGCGGAAACCGGCACGGTGCTGTTCGCACGCGCCGAAGACGAGGCGGTGCCGGCCGCTTCGCTCGCCAAGCTGATGACCATGGCGAGCGTCTTCAAGGCGCTCGCGGCCGGCGAGACGACGCTCGACACGACCTATCCCGTCACCGAACATGCCTGGCGCACGGGCGGCGCGCCGTCGCGCACCTCCACCATGTTCGCCGCCCTGAAGTCGACGCCGCGCGTGGAAGACCTCATCCGCGGCGTCACGGTGCAGTTCGCCAACGATGCCTGCATCATCCTCGCCGAAGGCCTTGCCGGCTCGGAGACGGCCTTTGCCGAGCGGATGACAACGGAGGCGCGGGCGCTCGGCCTCGAAAACGCGACCTTCGCCAACGCGACCGGCCTGCCCAACCCCGGCAACACGGTGACGATGCGCGAGATGGTGGCGCTCGCCCGGCACCTCCAGACGACCTATCCCCAGCACATGGGCTACTATCTCGAGCCGGAATTCGAGTGGAACAAGATCAAGCAGCGCAACCGCAATCCGCTGCTGGCGCTCAATATCGGCGTCACCGGCTTCGTCACCGGGTTTTCGGAGGAGGGCGGCTACTCCATCGTCGCCGCCGTGAACCGGGACGGCAAGCATCTCGTGCTCGCCATGGGCGGGATGGAAAACGACAAGACGCGTATCGACGAATCCCGCCGCATCATCGAATGGGCGCTCTCCTCCTTCGAACGCCGCACGCTGTTCAAGGAGGGCGAAGCGATCGCCGATGCCAGCGTCTATGGCGGCGATGCCTCGACGGTGCCGCTGGTCGCCGGCGAGCAGGTCGACGTCTTCCTGCCGAAGGACAATTCGCAGCGCCTCGTCGCGCGCGTCGTCTACAACTGGCCGGTGCGCGCGCCGGTGACGCCGGGGCAGGCGGTCGGCACGCTGAAGATCTGGAACGACAAGCAGCTCCTGCGCGAGGTGCCGGTGGAGACGGCGGGCACCGTCGGCGTCGGCACGCTGCGCGCCCGCGCGCTCGATGCGCTGATCGAACTGTTCTTCTTCTGGATCTGACGGGGTGGAGCGGGGCGAAAAGCGTTTCGCCGGCCGGAAACATGGGTTAGTAGTGTCCCGAGTCATCCCGGCCCTGCCGGATATCGCGCGTAAAAACGGAAACAGGATTTGTCGGCCGCACCGGGTTTGTTTGTCACGTTCGAGGGCGGCGAGGGCGCCGGAAAGTCGACGCAGATCCGACTTCTGGCCGATTCGTTGCGCGCGCGCGGCCTCACCGTGCTGATGACGCGCGAGCCGGGCGGCTCCAGGGGCGCGGAGGCAGTGCGCCACGTCCTGCTTTCAGGCGCCGCGGAACCCTATGGCATCCGCATGGAGGCGGTGCTGTTCGCCGCCGCGCGCAGCGACCATGTCGAAGAGGTGATCCGCCCGGCGCTTGCCGCCGGCACGGTGGTGCTGTGCGATCGCTTCATGGATTCCTCGCGCGTCTACCAGGGCATTACCGGCAACCTGGAACAGCCCTTCATCGAGGCGCTGGAGCGCGTCGCCATCAACGGCGTCGTGCCCGATTGCACGATCGTCTTCGACCTGCCCGCCGCCATCGGCCTGGAGCGCGCTCGCAAGCGCGGCGCCGGCGAGAGCGCGGCGCCCGACCGCTTCGAGAAGGAAGAGCTGGAAACCCACGAAAAGCGCCGCGAGGCCTTTCTCGACATTGCCGAGCGCGAGCCGCTGCGCTGCCGCGTCGTGGATGCGACGCAGGCCCCGGAGGCGATCGCCGCCCAGGTGCTCGCCCTCGTCGAGCCGCTGCTGCCCATCACCGCCCATGGCCGGCAGGATCCGGAGCACGTCTCGTGAGCGAGGAGCGGCCCGGCATTCTCGACGGCGCGGTGCATCCCGCCGAACAGACGAAACTCTTCGGCCATGCCGAGGCGGAGGCTTTCCTTGCACGCTCCTATCGCTCCGGCAAGGGGCACCATGCCATCCTGATCGAGGGGCCGAACGGCATCGGCAAGGCGACGCTCGCCTTCCGCTTCGCCAACCACGTTCTTCACCACCCGGAACCCGCCGAGGCGCCGGAGACGATCGCCGACCCGTCGCCCGCCTCGCCGGTCACCCGGCAGCTTGCCGCCGGCGCCTCGCACAATCTCCTGCATCTCACCCGTCCGGTCGACGAGAAGACCGGCAAGGTGAAGGCCTTCATCACGGTCGACGAGGTGCGCAGGGCCGGAAAGTTCCTGGCGCAGACATCGGGCACCGGCAACTGGCGCATCGTCATCATCGACCCCGCCGACGACCTCAACCGCAACGCCGCCAACGCCATCCTGAAGATCCTGGAAGAACCGCCGAAGCGCTCGCTCTTCCTCGTGCTGACCCACGCCCCCGGAAAGCTCCTGCCGACCATCCGCTCGCGCTGCCTGCCGCTGGCGCTGTCGCCGTTGTCGCAGGACGATCTCGCCGCCGCCCTCGACAGCCTCGGCGCATCGCCGTCCGGCCCGCGGGCAGGGGAGGTGCTTGCCGCCGCCCATGGCAGCGTCTCCGAAGCGCTGAAGCTCACCCATTATGGCGGCTTCGACATCGTGGAGGCCTTCCGCGCCATCGTCGCCGCCCCGGCCGAGCCGCCGCGCCGCGACGTGCACAAGCTCGCCGACGTGCTTTCGGCGAAGGACAGCGACACGGTCTTCTCCTTCTTCTGCCAGCACGCCACCGATTTCGTCACCGACGCCGCGCGTTCCGCAGCGCTGTCCGGCGACCTGGCCCGCGCCGACCGCCTCGCCCAGCTCTCCTCGCAGCTCGGCGAGCGCATCGCCGTCGCGCAAGGCTACAATCTCGATCGCAAACAGACGATCATCACCGTGCTCGACGACATTCGCGCCTCGCTTTAAGTGAACTTGCTGTTTCCCTTGCCGCCCGCATGGTCTAATACCTTGCGGCATTGCACAACCGAAGACAGAACGCTCCCATGACCGACACGTCCCGCTTCTACATCACGACCGCCATTTCCTATCCGAACGGCAAGCCGCATATCGGCCATGCCTACGAGCTGATCGCGACGGATGCCATGGCGCGCTACCAGCGGCTGGACGGGCGCGACGTGTTCTTCCTGACCGGCACGGACGAGCATGGCCAGAAGATGCAGCAGACGGCACGCAAGGAAGGCATTTCTCCACGCGAGCTTGCCGATCGGAATTCGAAAGAATTCAAGGATATGGCTGTTCTTCTTAATGCGTCGAACGATGATTTCATCCGCACGACGGAAGAGCGCCATTACGAGGCCTGCGCCGAGATCTGGCGCCGCATGGCCGCCAATGGCGACATCTACAAGGGCGGCTATGCCGGCTGGTATTCCGTGCGCGACGAGGCCTATTACCAGGAGAACGAGACGGAGATGCGCGACGACGGCGTGCGCTACGGCCCGCAGGGCACGCCCGTCGAATGGGTGGAGGAGGAGAGCTACTTCTTCCGCCTCTCCGCCTACCAGGACAGGCTGCTGAAGCATTACGAGGACAATCCGGACTTCATCGGTCCGGCCGAGCGCCGCAACGAGGTGATCTCCTTCGTCAAGTCGGGCCTCAAGGACCTATCGGTCTCGCGCACCACCTTCGACTGGGGCATCCCGGTTCCGGACGACCCTGATCATGTCATGTATGTCTGGGTCGACGCGCTGACCAACTACATCACCGCGACCGGCTACCTCACCGATCCCGAGGGACCGCGCGCCAAATACTGGCCGGCGAACATCCACATCATCGGCAAGGACATCATCCGCTTCCACGCCGTCTACTGGCCGGCCTTCCTGATGTCGGCGGGCCTGCCGCTGCCGGGCCGCGTCTTCGCCCATGGCTTCCTGCTCAACAAGGGCGAGAAGATGTCGAAGTCGCTCGGCAACGTGGTCGACCCGGTCAACCTCGTCAATCATTTCGGCCTCGACCCGATCCGCTACTTCTTCCTGCGCGAAGTCTCCTTCGGCCAGGACGGCAGCTACAGCGAGGAAGGCATCGCGACCCGCATCAACTCGGACCTCGCCAACGGCATCGGCAACCTCGCCAGCCGCTCGCTGTCGATGATCGTCAAGAACTGCGACGGCAAGGTGCCGGAGTGCGGCGACCTCTCCGACGCCGACCGCGCCATGCTCGCCTCCGTCGATGCGCTGCACGCCATCACCCGCGAGGAGATGGGCAGGCAGCAGATCCACAAGGCGCTGGCCGCGATCATCGCCGTCGTCTCGGAGGCAGACCGCTATTTCGCCGGCGAAGCGCCCTGGGCGCTGAAGAAGACCGATCCCGTCCGCATGGGCACCGTGCTTTATGTCACGGCGGAGGTCGTGCGGCAGATCGCGATCCTGCTGCAGCCCTTCATGCCGAAATCCGGCCGCAAGCTGCTCGATCTCGTTGCCGCGCCCGTCGAAAAACGCGATTTCGCGGCGCTCGGCGAGGCCGGTCGCCTCGTCAGCGGCACGCCGCTGGAAGCGCCAACCCCGGTCTTCCCGCGTTACGTCGCGCCCGAGGCGTAAATGCTGATCGATACCCATTGCCATCTGGATTTCCCCGACTTCGAAGCGGAGCGCGACGCTATCGTCGCACGGGCGCACGCGGCCGGGGTGACGCAGATGATCACCATCTCGACGCGGGTGAAGAAATTCCCCGCGATCCTGGCGATCGCGGAAAAATACCCGTCCGTCTTCTGCTCGGTCGGCACCCATCCGCACAATGCGGACGAGGAGCTCGACATTCCGGTCTCGGAACTGGTCGAACTCTCGAAGCACCCGCGGGTCGTGGCGATCGGCGAGGCGGGGCTCGACTATTTCTACGACAATGCACCGCGCGATGCGCAGGCCATCGGCCTTCGCAACCACATCGCCGCCGCGCGGGAAACCGGCCTGCCGCTGGTCATCCACAGCCGCTCGGCGGACGAGGACATGGCGGCGATCCTGACCGAGGAAACGGGGAAGGGGGCCTTTCCCTTCCTGCTGCACTGCTTTTCCTCCGGGCCGGAGCTTGCCCGCACCGGCGTGGCGCTCGGCGGCTACGTCTCCTTCTCCGGCATCCTGACCTTCCCGAAATCGGAAGAGCTGCGGGAGATCGCGAAAACCGTGCCGCTGGAGCGCATGCTGGTCGAGACCGACGCACCCTACCTTGCGCCGAAACCCTATCGGGGAAAACGCAACGAGCCGGCCTATGTGGCGCACACCGCGGCCGTGCTGGCGGAGACCGTCGGCGTCAGCGAGGACGAGATCGCCCGCATCACCACCGAGAACGCCTTCCGCATCTTCTCGAAGATGCCGCGGGTGTAGCCGTGGCCACGACGCGGCGCTTCACCATTCTCGGCTGCGGTTCGTCGCCCGGCGTGCCGCGCATCACCGGCGACTGGGGCGCCTGCGATCCCGCCAACCCGAAGAACCGTCGCACCCGCGCCGCCTTCCTCGTCGAGCAGATCGGCCCGGAGGGCAGGACGACCGTCGTCATCGACACGGGGCCGGATTTCCGCATGCAGATGATCGCCGCGGGCGTGGAAGGCATCGACGCGGTGCTCTACACCCACGCCCATGCCGACCATATCCACGGCATCGACGACATCAGGGGCTTCGTGCTGCAGAACCACAAACAGGTGCCGATCTGGGCCGATCCGGTGACGATGGAGCGCATCCGCGAGGGGTTCGGCTACTGCCTGAAGACGCCGCCGGGCAGCATGTATCCGCCCATCGTGACGGAAAACCTGATCGAGCCGATGGATGCGCCGGTGAAGATCGACGGGCGAGGGGGCGCGATCACCTTCCAGCCCCTCCTCCAGGTGCACGGCTCCATCCATTCCCTCGGCTTCCGCATCGGCGACGTCGCCTATTGCAGCGATATCAGCGACTTCCCGGACGAGACGATCCCGCGGCTCGAAAACCTCGACATGCTGATCGTCGACGCCCTGCAATACCGCTTCCATTCCAGCCACCTGTCGCTCAGCCAGGCGCTCGAATGGATCGAGCGGCTGAAGCCGGCGCGCGCCATCCTGACCCATATGCATGTGCCGCTCGATTACGACACGGTGCAAAGGGAAACGCCGGCCCATGTGGAACCGGCGTTTGACGGGCTCAGCTTCGAGATCGAACTTCCGGACGATCAGGCGAAATAGGGCTTCAGGTTCTGGCGGATCCGTTCCAGCACCGTCGCGCCCGAAAGGTCGGGCACGAAGGTCTTGCCGGTGATCTGCTCATAGGCCTGGATATAGACCTTCGAGGTCTGCTCGACGAGTTCGCGCGGGATTTCCGGGATCGGGTCCTTGTAGGGATCGCAGCGCTCGGTGACCCAGGCACGCACGAAATCCTTGTCGAAGCTCGCCGGGCGGCCGCCCGTGGCGAAACTCTGCTCGTAGCTGTCGGCGATCCAGTAGCGGCTCGAATCCGGCGTGTGGATCTCGTCGGCCAGCACGATGCGGCCATCCTTGTCCGTGCCGAACTCGTATTTGGTGTCGACGAGGATCAGCCCGCGTTCGGCCGCACGGGCCTGTCCGCGCGCAAAGAGCTCCAGCGCATAGCGCGACACCGTTTCCCATTGCTCGGGCGTCAGCAGGCCTTGCTCAAGGATTTCTGCGCCGGAGAGCGGTTCGTCGTGACCGCCGTCGAAGGCCTTGCTCGTCGGCGTGATGATCGGCTCGGGCAGCTTCTCGTTGTCCTTCAGGCCATCCGGCAGCGTGATGCCGTACATTTCGCGCTCGCCCTTGCGGTATTTCGTCAGGATCGAGGTGCTGGTCGTGCCGGCGAGATAGCCGCGCACGACGATCTCGACCGGCAGGATGTCGAGCCGCGTGCCGATGACGACGTTCGGGTCCGGATAGGAAATGACGTGGTTCGGGCAGATGTCGGCGGTTTCCTCGAACCAGTAGCGCGCCGTCTGGGTGAGAACCTGGCCCTTGAAGGGAATGGCGGTGAGGATGACGTCGAAGGCGCTGAGCCGATCCGTCGCGATGATGATGCGGCTGCCGTCCGCAAGGTCGTAGTTCTCGCGGACCTTGCCGTTGTAGCGGTTCGGCAGTTCCGGGATATGGGCGTCGGAGAGAATGCGCAAATCGCTCATCGTGGCGGGCTTTCGCTGTTGGTTTCGTCTGCCGTTTCGCTTAAGGCCACGGGTGGTGAAGGGTCAAGGCGGAAACCGGATTTCCAGAGGGTTTGGGACGTTTGCGAGCATCGTATAGTTCCATAATCTATCTTATGTGACATTTGGATATGGTTGAATATGCCCTCCTTCCGGCTGCTACACCCGCATGAATTGGACGGCGTCGTGCTGGAACCACAACGCCATTTGCATCCCGCCCGCGCGGATAGCCGCCCCTTTCGCTGACGCGATATCGACGGTCCCGATCAATTCGTAGTAGAATGCCACGAATCCCGGCCTTCGGCGTCAAGGCGAACACCCGCTCCAGCTCGCCATGTCGTCCAACCCCGCACGATCCCATGCCCGATATCCCTGTGCTTGAAACCGACCGTCTCGTCCTGCGCGGCTTTCGCCCGGACGATCTCGATGCCATGACCGCGATGTGGGCCATGCCCGAGGTTGTGCGTTATATCGGCGGCGTGCCGCTGTCCCGCGAACAGTCGTGGACCCGCCTGCTGCGCCAGATCGGCATGTGGAGCGTCATGAACTTCGGCTTCTGGGCGGTCACCGAAAAGACCTCCGGCCGGCTCATCGGCGAAGCCGGGTTCCATGAGATGCGCCGCGAGATGTCGCCCAGCATCGAGAACACGCTGGAAGCCGGCTGGGGCCTGCTCCCGGATTTCCGCGGCCGCGGCTATGCCAGCGAGGCGCTGGATGTGATGCTGCCCTGGGCGGCGGCGAACCACGGCGACCTGCCGGTGACCTGCATCATCGACCCGGAAAACACGGCCTCCATCCGGCTTGCCGAGCGGCACGGCTTCCGCGAATTCGCCCGGTCGACCTATCAGGGAACCGAGATCGTCGTCTTCCGGAAGGTCCCGGCATAGGTGTTTGCGCGCCACCCACTGCTGCCTATTGCGAGTATATCACAAATAAGTGATACTAAACTGAACTATTAGGTTTTCACGACAGGTCACTGCTTCCAAAAGACATTTCTGCCATGAATCTCCGGCGATCGGCACATATGGCCGCGTGGCAGTTCTTTTCCGACGTCCATGCTATTCTAGTTTCGTCCGAAAAGGAGAGTGCGCCATGAAAATGCTTGCCGCCGTGTTCCTTTGCGTTTCGCTGTTCCCGCTTTCCAATGCCCGGGCGGACGAACCCGTCGATACGGTTCAGGGCATCATCCAGGGCCAGATAACCGCCTTCCTCAACGACGACGCGAAGACCGCCTATTCCTTCGCCTCGCCGACCATCCGCGGAAAGTTCCCGACCGAGGACGCCTTCTTCGACATGGTGAAGAAGGGTTACGCGCCGGTCTACCGCCCGGGCAATTTCGCCTTCGGCCGCTTCAAGGTCGCGGACGACACGGTGGTGCAGGAGGTGCTGATCTCGGGGCCTGATGGCAAGGACTGGACGGCGCTCTACCAGGTCGTGAAGCAGCCGGACGGCAGCTACAAGATCAACGGCGTGCACATGGTGCGCACCGCGCCGGGGCCGGAGATCTGACCAACGGAGATCTGACCAGGGAGGCGCGGCGGAGCGCCCTCAGAGGGGGGCGAGATCGCCCCTCGCCCAGTTCTCCTGCGTCTCCGCCATGAAATCGGCGAAACGCCCCTCCTCGATCGCCGTGCGGATGCCGGCCATCAGGTCCTGGTAGTAGGAGAGATTGTTCCAGGTCAGAAGCATGCCGCCGAGCGATTCGTTGGCGCGGATGAGGTGGTGCAGGTAGGCGCGCGAATAGTCGCGCGCCGCCGGGCAGGTCGATTCCTCGTCGAGCGGGCGCATGTCCTCGGCGTGGCGCGCATTGCGCAGGTTGATGCGGCCGCGGCGGGTGAAGGCGAGGCCATGGCGGCCAGAGCGGGTCGGCATCACGCAGTCGAACATGTCGATGCCGCGGGCGACGGATTTCAGCATGTCGTCGGGCGTGCCGACGCCCATCAGGTAGCGCGGCTTTTCGGTCGGCATGTGCGGCACGGTCGTGTCGATCATGTCGAGCATGACCTCCTGCGGCTCACCGACGGCAAGGCCGCCGATGGCGTAGCCCTTAAGGTTCAATTCGGCGAGCGCCTGCGCGGAGCGCACGCGCAGATGCGGGATGTCGCCGCCCTGCACGATGCCGAACATCGCCTTGCCCGGCTGGTCGCCGAAGGCGGTCTTGCAGCGCTCGGCCCAGCGCAGCGACATTTCCATGGCGCGCTCGATTTCCTTCGGCGAGGCCGGCAGCGCCACGCATTCGTCGAGCTGCATCTGGATGTCGCTGTCGAGCAGGCCCTGGATTTCGATCGAGCGCTCCGGCGACATATGGTGCAGCGCGCCGTCGACATGGCTCTTGAAGGTGACGCCCTTCTCGTCGAGCTTGCGCAGGCCCGCGAGCGACATGACCTGGAAGCCGCCCGAATCGGTGAGGATCGGGTGCGGCCAGCGGATGAGCTCGTGCAGGCCGCCGAGGCGCGCGACGCGCTCCGGGCCGGGGCGCAGCATCAGGTGATAGGTGTTGCCGAGGATGATGTCGGCGCCGAGGTCGCGCACCTGGTCGAGATACATCGCCTTGACGGTGCCCACCGTACCGACCGGCATGAAAGCCGGCGTGCGGATCGTGCCGCGCGGCATGGAGACCTCGCCGCGGCGCGCCTTGCCATCGGTTGCAAGCAGTTTGAACTGGAAGGTTTCGGTCATCGGTCGTTCCGGAAAAGCAGGCTGGAGTCGCCGTAGGAATAGAAGCGGTAGCCGGTGGCGATCGCATGGGCATAGGCGCCGCGCATCGTCTCCAAGCCTGAAAAGGCGGAGACGAGCATGAAGAGCGTCGATTTCGGCAGGTGGAAATTGGTCATCAGCATGTCGGCCGTGCGGAAGCGGTAGCCGGGCGTGATGAAGATGCCCGTCGCGCCGGACCAGGGCCGGATCGTGCCGTCTTCGTCCGCGGCGCTTTCGAGGAGGCGCAGCGAGGTGGTGCCGACGGAAACGATGCGCCCGCCCCTCGCCCTGACGGCGTTGAGCGCGGCGGCCGTCGCCTCGCAGACATGGCCGATCTCCTCGTGCATGACATGGTCCGTCGTGTCGTCGGCCTTCACGGGCAGGAAGGTGCCGGCGCCGACATGCAGCGTCACGAAATGCCGTTCGACGCCGAGCGCGTCGAGTTTTTCGAAGAGGGCGTCGGTGAAATGCAGGCCGGCCGTCGGCGCCGCGACGGCACCTTCCTCGCGGGCGTAGATCGTCTGGTAGTCGCGGCGGTCCGCCTCGTCGTCCTCGCGCTTGGAGGCGATGTAGGGCGGCAGCGGGATATGGCCGACGGAGGCGATGGCGCGGTCGAGATCGGGACCGGAGATGTCGAAATGCAGGGTGACCTCCCCGCCCTCGCCTTTCTGCTCGACGATCGCCGAAAGCGCCTCCGCCGCGCCGAAGGCGATGCGGTCGCCGCGCTTGATGCGCTTGCCGGGCCTGGCAAAGGCCTTCCAGCGGTCGCCCGCGATGCGCATGTGCAGCGTCGCGGACACCTTCTGGCCACCGGCGCCCTCGCGATGGCGGATGCCTTCGAGCTGGGCGGGGATGACGCGCGTGTCGTTGAAGACCAGCGCATCGCCGGGCCGGAGCAGCGAGGGCAGGTCGCCGACGGTGCGGTCCGCGTAGGGCGTCTCCTGCCCCGGGCGCACGACGAGCAGCCTTGCCGCCTCGCGTGGCGTCACCGGACGAAGCGCGATATTGTCTTCCGGAAGATCGAAATCGAAGAGATCGACGCGCATGCCCGGCCTCAATACAAGCGGATCAGCAGCGCACCGACGACGAGCAGCATGGCCCCCGCGATGCGGCCGAGGGAGATTTCGCGCACGGCCATGCCGAGAAAGCCGATGCGGTCGAGCAGGATGCCGGCCATGAGCTGGCCGGAAACGGCGAAGGCCATGACGGCGGCCGCGCCGATGCGCGGCGTCAGGAAGATGGCGGTCGTCACATAGACCGTGCCGAGCGCGCCGCCGGCAAAATAGAGCCAGGCATCCGGCCCGCGCCAGTCCGGCGCCCGGCCCTCGAAGGCGGCGGTGGCGAAGACGACGAGGGCGAGGACGAGCGCGCCCGAGAAGAACGAGACGCAGGCGGCGGCGACCGGCATGCCGAGCCCGCGGCCAAGCAGCGCATTGATGGGGGCCTGGATGGCGATGCACGCGCCCGCCGCAATGCCGAGCAGCGCCCAGAGGAAAGCAGCCATATCGACTTGTCTCTTGAAAAGCGCACAAAGAAAAACCGCGCCCGCCGGGGCGAGCGCGGTCGAAAACGAAAGGTTCTCTATCAGGCCGCCACGTCGGCGGCAACCTTCATCGAGACGATGGTGTCGGGATCGCGCACCGGCTCGCCGCGCTTGATCTTGTCGATGTTTTCCATGCCTTCGACGACCTGGCCCCAGACGGAATACTGCTTGTTGAGCCAGGGGGCATCGGTGAAGCAGATGAAGAACTGCGAGTTGGCCGAGTTCGGCATCTGGCTGCGGGCCATGGAGCAGGTGCCGCGCACATGGCTCATGTTGGAGAACTCGGCCTTGAGGTCCGGCTTTTCCGAGCCGCCCATGCCGGCGCGGGCCGGGTTGAAGTCCTTGCCGCCGGTCTTGCCGTACTGCACGTCGCCGGTCTGGGCCATGAAGTCCTCGATGACGCGGTGGAACACGACGCCGTCATAGGCGCCTTCGCGCGTCAGCTCCTTGATGCGCGCGACGTGGCCCGGTGCGAGATCCGGAAGCAGTTGGATGACCACCTTGCCCTTCGTGGTCTCCATGATGATGGTGTTTTCCGGATCCTTGATCTCGGCCATGGTCTTTCTCCTTCAAAGGCATGTTGCGCAAAAGGTGTGTCGCCGTTCTGCGATTGCAACGGGCGACACAGCAAAAAGTGGATTACTTGCCGACGGTGACCTTGATCATCCGGTCGGGATCGGTGACCGCGCCGTTGTTGGCCTCGTCGCCGCGCTTGATCTTGTCGACGTTCTCCATGCCGGAAACGACCTTGCCGACGACCGTGTACTGGCCGTTCAGGAAGTCGCCCGGGGCGAACATGATGAAGAACTGCGAATTGGCGGAGTTCGGGTCCTGCGAACGGGCCATGCCGACCGTGCCGCGCTCGAAGGGCACGTCGGAGAATTCCTGCGGCAGGTCCGGCTGGCTGGAACCGCCCGTGCCGGCCGCGCCCGGCTGGAAGCCGTCTTCCATGTCGCCGAACTGCACGTCGCCGGTCTGTGCCATGAAGCCTTCGATCACGCGGTGGAAGGCGACATTGTCGTATTCGCCGGCGGCGGCGAGCGCCTTGATGCGCTCGACATGCTTGGGCGCGACCTTATCGTTCAGCTCGACGACGACGGGGCCGTCCTTGAGCTGGATCGTGATGAACTCGGCGGCCTGGGCAACGACGGCGCTCGTCGTGGTCGCAAGGAAGAGGGCTCCTGCAAAGGCAAAACGGAGGATGGTCATGATAGCTCCCTTGAGGGGTTCAGGATGATGGGCTCAGCCCGTCTTGCGGGCTTTCAGCGCCGTGAAGACGGGCGCCGGAACGAAGGCACTGACATCGCCGCCCATGGCCGCGATCTGGCGGACCAATGTGGCGGTAATGGGCCGCGAGGCGACGCCCGCCGGCAGGAAGACGGTCTGCACATCAGGCGCCATCTGGCGGTTCATGCCGGCCATCTGCATTTCATAGTCGAGATCCGTGCCGTCGCGCAGGCCCCGGATCAAGAGGCGCGCACCGTGCTCGCGCGCGGCATCGACGACCAGATTGGAAAAGGAGACGACGCTGACATCCCCTGCCCGCGCCGGCAACGCCTCGGCGATCGACCGGCGGATGAGGTCCGCGCGCTCCTCGAAGGAGAAGAGCGGTGTCTTGCCGGGATGGATGCCGATCGCGACGATGACCTCGGGCGCCACGTTCAGCGCCTGCACGAGCACGTCGATATGGCCGTTGGTGATCGGATCGAAAGAGCCAGGGTAGAAGGCGACTGTCATCGGCGGGGTCCCGTTTGCCGCCTTTTGTCACGGACGGCCCCTTTCCGCAAGGGCGCGGCCCGTCGCAGCCCACACTGTCCCCTGCCAAGAACATGAACGCGGCATGAACGGGCCGTTCAAGACCATTTCAGGCAGGCCATGTCTAAATAGCAGCATCGGAGCCGGGAACAAAGGTCGCCCTCGCGCATTCTCCCGGCTGAATACAGTGAAACAAGTAATGCGTTTCCTTAGGCTTGAAGGAACACGAAAATGGCCCTCGCTCTACTCTGCATGACCATGTTCATCGCCCTTACCGCCGCGACCATCCATGCGCTGCGGGAAGAGGATCGCCCGGCAACGCCGAAAATCGCCGCCCGCGGCAAGTGGCTGCGTTGAGCGGAACAGCACCATGGCCGCGCTCACCATCTTCTTCACGATCTTCATCAGCACCGTCTTCACCTTCGACTTCGTGCGCACGATCCTTGAACTGAAACGGGACCGCGCAGCCCTGAAGGCGGCCAGGCTGAAAACCCAAGCAGGCGGCTTCGGCGTCTGAGAACGTCTCCCTGCGGCGCGCCGCCCCCGGCGTCGGACCTGCCGCAGCACGTATGCCGCCGTCAGAGCGGGCAGCCTTTCCTCCGGGCTGCCCGCAAAATTGAAAAGCCGGACGGTCGTTCCCTGCCGTCCGGCTTTTCCGTTTCAAGAAAACAGGGCCTTTCCGGCGCGTGCCGGAAAGGCCCTGTTTTGTTTCGATTGCGAAGGCCGGACCGTTTCCGGCCTATTCCTCGGCCGGCGGCGTCGCATCCCCGGCGTCGACATCGCCTTCGATGCCGTTGCCGTCCGCATCGTCCTCGCCTTCCGGCTCGCTGATGCGCTCGACCGAGACGACCTTCTCGTCCTTGGCGGTGGAGAAGATGGTGACGCCCTTCGTCGCGCGGCTGGCGATGCGGATGCCGTCGACCGGCACGCGGATCAACTGTCCGCCGTCGGAGACGAGCATGAGCTGGTCCTTCTCCTCGACCGGGAAGGCGGCGACGAGTTCGCCGATCTCGTTGGTCTTCGAGGTGTCGGTGGCGCGGATGCCCTTGCCGCCGCGGCCGGAGGTGCGGAAGTCGTAGGAGGACGATCGCTTGCCGAAACCCTTCTGTGACACCGTCAGCACGAACTGCTCGCGGGACCTCAGGTCCTGGTAGCGCTCTTCGGAGAGATCGCCGACTTCGCCGACCTCCTCGCCGACCAGCGCGATATCCTCCTCGTCGACGCCGCTGGCGCGGCGTTCCGCGGCGGAGCGCTTCAGGTAGGCGGCGCGCTCCCACGGTTCGGCATCGACATGGCTGACGATCGTCATCGAGATGATGCGGTCGCCGGCGCCCAGCGTGATGCCGCGCACGCCGACCGAGTTGCGGCCGGCGAAGACGCGCACGTCGTCGACCGGGAAGCGGATGCACTGGCCGAGCGCCGTCGTCAGCAGCACGTCGTCGTTCTCCGTGCAGGTCTCGACATTGAGGATCTCGTCGCCCTCTTCCTCCAGCTTCATCGCGATCTTGCCGTTGCGGTTGACCTGGACGAAATCGCTGAGCTTGTTGCGGCGCACCGTGCCGCGGGTCGTCGAGAACATGACGTCGAGGTTTTCCCAGGTCGTCTCGTCCTCGGGCAGCGGCATGATGGTGGTGATGCGCTCGCCGGGCTCCAGCGGCAGCATGTTGATCAGCGCCTTGCCCTTGGATTGCGGCGTGCCGATCGGCAGGCGCCAGACCTTCTCCTTGTAGACGATGCCGCGCGAGGAGAAGAACAGGACCGGCGTGTGCGTGTTGGCGACGAAGAGGCGGGTCGCGAAATCCTCGTCCTTCATGGCCATGCCGGAGCGGCCCTTGCCGCCGCGGCGCTGCGCGCGGTAGGTGGCGAGCGGCACGCGCTTGACGTAGCCGGCATGCGACACGGTGACGACCATGTCCTCGCGGGCAATCAGGTCCTCGTCGTCCATGTCCGGGCCGCCCTCGGCGATCTCGGTGCGGCGCGGCGTGCCGAATTCATCGCGGATCGCGCCGAGCTCGTCCTTGACGATGGTCATGATGCGCAGGCGCGAGGACAGGATGTCGAGGTAGTCCTTGATCTCCTCGCCGATCTTGTTCAGCTCCTCGTCGATTTCGTCGCGGCCGAGGGCCGTGAGACGGGCGAGGCGCAGCTCGAGGATGGCGCGGGCCTGCTCTTCGGAGAGATTGTAGGTCAGGTCCTCGTTGATGCGGTGGCGCGGGTCGTCGATGAGGCGGATCAGCGCATCGACGTCCTTGGCCGGCCAGCGGCGCTCCATCAACTGCTCGCGCGCCGTCTGCGGATCGGGCGCGCGGCGGATGAGGCTGATCACCTCGTCGATATTGGCGACGGCAATCGCAAGGCCGACCAGGACGTGGGCGCGGTCGCGCGCCTTGCGCAAGAGGTATTTCGTGCGGCGGCTGACGACCTCCTCGCGGAAGGCGACGAAGGCGCGCAGCATGTCGAGCAGCGTCATCTGCTCCGGCTTGCCGCCGTTCAGCGCCACCATGTTGCAGCCGAAGGAGGTCTGCAGCGGGGTATAGCGGTAGAGCTGGTTCAGGATGACGTCGGCATTGGCGTCGCGCTTCAACTCGATGACGACGCGGTAACCGTCGCGGTCGGACTCGTCGCGCAGGTCGGAAATGCCCTCGATGCGCTTGTCGCGCACGAGTTCCGCCATCTTCTCGATCATCGTCGCCTTGTTCACCTGGAACGGGATCTCGTTGATGATGATCTGCTCGCGGTCGCCGCGCATCGGCTCGATGCGGGCGCGGCCGCGCATGATGACGGAGCCGCGGCCGGTCTCGTAGGCCTGGCGGATGCCGGCACGGCCGAGGATCAGCGCGCCGGTCGGGAAATCCGGGCCGGGGATGATCTGCATCAGGTCGAGCAGTTCGATCGCCGGATTGTCGATCAGCGCGATACAGCCGTTGATGACCTCGGCGAGATTGTGCGGCGGGATGTTCGTCGCCATGCCGACGGCGATGCCGCCCGCGCCGTTGACGAGCAGGTTGGGGAATTTCGCGGGAACGACGACGGGCTCGCTCATCGTGCCGTCATAGTTGTCGCGGAAGTTCACCGTTTCCTTGTCGAGGTCGTCGAGCAGGGAATGGGCGGCCTTCTCAAGGCGGCATTCCGTATAACGCTGGGCCGCCGGCGGGTCGCCGTCGACGGAGCCGAAATTGCCCTGGCCGTCGATCAGCGGCAGGCGGAGCGACCAGTCCTGCGCCATGCGCGCCAGCGCGTCGTAGATCGCCGCATCGCCGTGCGGATGGTATTTACCCATCACGTCACCGGTGACGCGCGCCGACTTCACGTATTTCTTGTTCCAGTCGACGCCCATCTCGCTCATCGAGTAGAGGATGCGCCGGTGCACGGGCTTGAGGCCGTCGCGCACATCGGGCAGCGCGCGGGACACGATCACGCTCATGGCGTAGTCGAGATAGGACCGCTGCATTTCCTCGATGATGGAAATAGGCTCAATGCCGGGAGGGTTTTTTCCGCCGGGTGTCGATTGCTCTGTCAATTTCGGTCACGATCGTTGTTCAGAATCAGAAGGGAATTTTATAGCCTACCGGCGCTGGGAGCGCCAATTTTGCCGGGGGTTTTGAACAGGCTTTTCCAAGTAAAATCCGCCAATTTGCGCATTTTCATGGCCGTGGCGCCGCATTGGTCCGACCGCCCTTCCCTTGCGCGGCGCCCTCCCCTAACAATAGCCGGACAAGGCCGGGAAAAATCGGCCGCGCAACGGCGAGGGGAACGCCAGACATGCTCAATATCGATCTTCTGATCAATGCGATCACGACCCTGCTCGTGACCATCGATCCGCCGGGCCTCGCCCCGATCTTCCTGGGGCTCACCGTCGGCATGACGCGCCCGCAGCGCACGCAGGTGGCGCTGCGCGGCTGCATCATCGCCTTCTGCATTCTCGCCGTCTTCGCGCTGACGGGCGCCGGCGTGCTCTCGCTGCTCGGCATCTCCATCGGCGCCTTCCGCATCGCCGGCGGCCTGCTCCTGTTCTGGATCGCCTTCGAGATGATCTTCGAGCGCCGCAACGAGCGGAAGGAAAAGACCAGCGAGGTGGCGATCACCCGCGACCACATCCACAACATCGCCGTCTTCCCGCTCGCCCTGCCGCTGATCGCCGGCCCCGGCGCGATCTCCGCGACGATCCTCACCTCGGGCTCCTTCCCCTCGGCGCTCGAACGCGGCGCCCTGATTGGCGTCATCGCGCTCTGCATCGCCATCCTGTTCCTGTCGCTGGTCATCGCCGAGCGCATCGACCGCTTCCTCGGCAAGACCGGCCGCGCCATCCTGACACGCCTGCTGGGCGTCATCCTCGCCGCGCTCGCCGTGCAGTTCGTGGTGGACGGCGTGAAGTCGGTGTTCATCGGCTGATGGATGCCCCGCTCCCCGCGGAGCGATCGCACGGGGAAGGAAACCGCCGCCACATCCACCTTCTCCCCGCTTGCGGGGAGAAGGTGCCGGCAGGCGGATGAGGGGGATGCCGAAGGCAAGAAAAGCCAAGGATTTCACCCGCCCCTCATCCGACCCTTCGGGCCACCTTCTCTCCCAGGGGAGAAGGGAAGATCAGCGATGTCGGATTCCATAAGCTCACCTAGGAGAAGCCTGGGAGGCACCCGCAGGGAGAGAGGCGTGGTGCCGTCATTCCACAGGCTATAGTCCGGCGCCTCGTGCGGGTGTCCGCCGGTTAGGGATTTTCGGCGAACCATTTTGCGATGGCCGGCATGTTCTCCTCGAAACCGCCGGGAAGGAACACGTTGAGCAGCCCGACGCGCTCGTCCGTGCGGTTCTCGAAGTCATGCAGCACGGTCGCCGGAATGCGCACGAAACTGCCCGCCGGCGCCTCCAGCCACTCCTCGCCGGCCAGGATGCTGGCGACACCGGCGATCACGTAGAAAAGCTCGACATTGTCCGCATGGGAATGGGCGCCCGGCCCGGCCGCACCGGGCTCCAGCCACCATTCGGAGACGCTGTAGGCATTGCGGGTCTCGCCATGGTCCGCCTTGAAGACCGCGCTCATGCGGCCGAGCGGATAGCTGCGTCCCTCGCCCGGCCGCAGGAACAACACGTCTGCGGCCGTCTTTTCAAAGTCCATGACGCTTCCTTTCCTGGCGTGCCTGCCCGTCGAAAGCGCCCGGGAAGGCCGGCGACAGCCGGCCTCGCTCCCTATCCTCAGAACGGGATGTCGTCGTCCATGTCGCGCGAGAGCGAGCCGCTCGAACGGCTGCTGCTGCTGCCGCCGCCCGAAGCCGGACGCGAGCCGTAGTCGTCGTAGTTCGGCGCCGCGCCGAAGTCGCCGCCGCCCCGGCGCTCGCCGCCGCCTTCGCCGCGGCCGTCCAGCATGGTCAGGGTCGAGTTGAAGCCCTGCAGCACGACTTCCGTCGAATAGCGGTCGTTACCGGTCTGGTCCTGCCACTTGCGGGTCTGCAGCGCGCCCTCGATATAGAGTTTCGCGCCCTTCTTCACATATTGCTCGACGACCTTGCACAGACCCTCGTTGAAGACCACGACATTGTGCCATTCGGTCTTCTCGCGGCGCTCGCCGCTGTTGCGGTCGCGCCAGGTTTCCGAGGTGGCGATGCGCAGGTTGGCGATCGGCCGACCGTCCTGCGTGCGCCGGATTTCCGGGTCCGCCCCGACATTGCCGATCAAGATCACCTTGTTGACGCTTCCAGCCATACCCGTAACTTCCCGTTATCGCGCCGGGCACATGGCGCCCGACATCATTTCACTACACGAATGCGGCATCTTATCGGCTGCCGATCGCCGGCGCCGCCCCGCACGAGTGGTAATCCACAGATCAATTGCAAAAATTCGTTCTTTTTTTGTTCTAATAATTCCCTACACTCTTGTCAACCGAATCGGAAACGGGCACGGAATTCTCAAGACCGCGCATGGACACGCCCCAACCCATCCCTACATAGGGGCCAGATCCGAAATTGATGCGCAACGACCCCTGACGCTGGATACCATGAGCGAACTCAAGACCATTTCCATTCGCGGCGCACGCGAACACAATCTCAAGGGCATCGACCTCGACCTGCCCCGCAACAAGCTGATCGTCATGACCGGGCTTTCGGGTTCCGGCAAGTCGTCGCTCGCCTTCGACACGATCTATGCCGAGGGCCAGCGGCGCTATGTCGAGAGCCTTTCGGCCTATGCCCGCCAGTTCCTGGAGATGATGCAGAAGCCTGACGTCGACCAGATCGACGGCCTGTCGCCGGCCATCTCCATCGAGCAGAAGACGACCTCGAAGAACCCGCGCTCGACCGTCGGCACGGTCACCGAGATCTACGACTACATGCGCCTGCTCTTCGCGCGCGTCGGCGTGCCCTATTCGCCGGCGACCGGCCTGCCGATCGAGAGCCAGACGGTCAGCCAGATGGTCGACCGCGTCATCGACTTCGGCGAGGGAACACGCCTCTACATCCTCGCGCCCGTCGTGCGCGGCCGCAAGGGCGAGTACAGGAAGGAACTCGCCGAATTGATGAAGAAGGGGTTCCAGCGCGTCAAGGTCGACGGCCAGTTCTATGAGATCGCCGACGTGCCGGCGCTCGACAAGAAGTACAAGCACGACATCGACGTGGTGGTCGACCGCGTCGTCGTGCGCCCGGACCTTTCCTCGCGCCTGGCGGACAGCCTCGAGACCTGCCTGAAGCTCGCAGACGGCCTGGCGATCGCCGAATTCGCCGACAAGCCGCTGCCCGTTGAGGAAACGTCGGCCGGCGGCTCGGCCAACAAGTCGCTGAACGACACACACGAGCGCGTGCTGTTTTCCGAAAAGTTCGCCTGCCCGGTTTCCGGCTTCACCATCCCGGAAATCGAGCCGCGGCTCTTCTCGTTCAACAACCCGTTCGGCGCCTGCCCGACCTGCGACGGCCTCGGCAGCCAGCAGAAGATCGACCCGGACCTGATCGTGCCCGAGGCGGAGCGCACGCTGCGCGACGGCGCCATCGCGCCCTGGGCCAAATCCTCCTCGCCCTATTACAACCAGACGCTGGAAGCGCTCGGCGCCGCCTATGGCTTCAAGCTCTCCAGCCGCTGGTCGGAACTGTCGGAAGCCGCGCAGGACGCCATCCTCAACGGCACGAAGGAGAAGATCGAGTTCAACTACAAGGACGGCGCGCGCTCCTACAAGACGGTGAAGACCTTCGAGGGCATCGTGCCGAACCTCGAACGGCGCTGGAAGGAGACCGATTCCGCCTGGTCGCGGGAAGAGATCGAGCGCTACATGTCGGCCGCCCCCTGCCCGGCCTGCAACGGCTTCCGCCTGAAGCCGGAGGCGCTGGCGGTGAAGATCAACAGGCTGCATATCGGCGAGGCGACGGCCATGTCGATCCGCGTCGCGCGCGACTGGTTCGAGGCGCTGCCGGAGCACCTCAATGCCAAGCAGAACGAGATCGCCGTCCGCATCCTCAAGGAGATCCGCGAGCGCCTGAGCTTCCTCAACGATGTCGGCCTCGAATATCTGTCGCTCTCGCGCAATTCCGGCACGCTGTCTGGCGGCGAGAGCCAGCGCATCCGCCTCGCCTCGCAGATCGGCTCCGGCCTGACGGGCGTGCTCTACGTGCTGGACGAGCCCTCCATCGGCCTGCACCAGCGCGACAATGCGCGCCTGCTCGATACGCTCCGGCACCTGCGCGACATCGGCAACACCGTCATCGTCGTCGAGCATGACGAGGACGCGATCCTGACGGCGGACTACGTGGTCGATATCGGTCCCGCCGCCGGCATCCATGGCGGCGAGGTGATCGCGCAGGGCACGCCCGGCGAGGTCATCGCCAACCCGGCCTCGCTGACGGGAAAATACCTGTCGGGCGAGCTTGCCGTCGCGGTTCCGGCGGAGCGCCGCAAACCGAAGAAAAAGAAGGAAATCAAGGTCGTCGGCGCGAAAGCGAACAATCTGAAGAATGTCACGGCATCGATCCCGCTCGGCGTCTTCACGGCGGTGACGGGCGTTTCGGGCGGCGGCAAGTCGACCTTCCTCATCGAGACGCTCTACAAGTCGGCCGCCCGCCGCATCATGGGCGCACGCGAAATCCCGGCCGAGCATGAGCGCATCGACGGGTTCGAATATATCGACAAGGTCATCGACATCGACCAGTCGCCGATCGGCCGCACGCCGCGCTCGAACCCGGCGACCTATACCGGCGCCTTCACGCCCATCCGCGACTGGTTCGCCGGCCTGCCGGAGGCCAAGGCCCGCGGCTACCAGCCGGGCCGCTTCTCCTTCAACGTCAAGGGCGGACGCTGCGAGGCCTGCCAGGGCGACGGCGTCATCAAGATCGAGATGCACTTCCTGCCGGATGTCTACGTCACCTGCGACGTCTGCCACGGCAAGCGTTACAACCGCGAGACGCTCGACGTCACCTTCAAGGGCAAGTCGATCGCCGACGTGCTCGACATGACGGTGGAGGAAGGCGTCGAGTTCTTCGCCGCCGTGCCGGCCGTGCGCGACAAGCTGACGACGCTGAACCAGGTCGGCCTTGGCTATATCAAGGTCGGCCAGCAGGCGAACACGCTGTCGGGCGGCGAGGCGCAGCGCGTCAAGCTCGCCAAGGAACTGTCGAAACGCTCGACCGGCCGCACGCTCTACATCCTCGACGAGCCGACGACGGGCCTGCACTTCCATGACGTGGCGAAGCTGCTCGAAGTGCTGCACGAACTGGTCAACCAGGGCAATTCGGTCGTCGTCATCGAGCACAATTTGGAGGTCATCAAGACCGCCGACTGGATCATCGACTTCGGCCCGGAAGGCGGCGACGGTGGCGGCGAGGTGATCGCCGAGGGCACGCCGGAGGACGTGGTGAAGGTGGAGCGCTCCTATACCGGCCACTTCCTCCGGGAATTGCTGGAACGCCGGCCGATGAAGAAGGTCGCGGCGGAGTAACCCATGATCCTGATCGGCCAGTACGATTCGTCCTTTGTGCGCCGTGTGGGCATTGCGCTGCGGCTCTATGGCCTCCCCTTCGAGCACCGGCCCTGGTCGGTGTTCGGCGAGGGCGACAAGGTGCAGGCGGTCAACCCGCTGATGCGGGTGCCGACGCTGGTGCTGGACGATGGCGACGTGGTGGCCGACAGCTCCTCGATCCTCGATCATCTCGACGGCCTCGTGCCGCCGGAAAAGCGCCTCCTGCCGCAGGCCGAGCCCGCACGGCGGCAGGCGCTGAAGGTGATGGCCTTCGCGACCGGTCTTGCGGACAAGGGCGTCGGCCTGTTCTACGAGCTGCACCTGCACGAAACGCCTTCGGCCTTTTTCGTCGAGCGCTGCCGCTTGCAGATTTCAACCGTCCTTGCCGCGCTGGAGGCCGAGCGGGCCGCGCGGCCCGGAACATATTGGTTCGGCGGCATCACCCATGCCGATATCGCGGTCGCCTGCGCCTGGCGCCATGTCGGCGAGGCCCATCCCGGTCTCATCGACCCCGTCGCCTATCCCGCGCTTGCGGCCCATTGCGCCGGCATGGAGGCGCTGCCGGTGTTTCAGGACATTTCCCAGCCCTTCATCGCGCCCGCCTGAGAGGCGCCGCCATCTGTCTGTCGAGGAGAACTGACATGAGCACATCCGGCACCATCAGAACCGGCATCGGCGGCTGGACCTTCGATCCCTGGGAAGGAACCTTCTATCCGGAAAAGCTGGCGAAGAAACGCCAGCTCGAATTCGCCAGCCGCGAACTGACGGCGATCGAGGTCAACGGCACCTATTACGGCTCGCAGAAGCCGGAAACCTTCGCCAAATGGGCCTCCGAAGTGCCGGACGGCTTCATCTTCTCGCTGAAGGCCAGCCGCTTCACGACGAACCGCAAGGTCCTGGCCGATGGCGGCGAATCCGTCGAAAAGTTCCTGACGCAGGGGCTGACCGAACTCGGCGACCATCTCGGCCCGATCCTCTGGCAGTTCCCGCCGACGAAGAAGTTCGAGCCGGACGATTTCGAGGGTTTCCTGAAGCTGCTGCCGGAAAAGCTGGACGGCCTCGCGCTGAAACATGCGCTGGAAGTGCGCAACGATACGTTCCTCGTGCCGGAATTCGCGGCGCTCGCCCGCAAGTACAAGGCGGCGGTCGTCTACGCCCAGCATGCCGACTACCCCGAGATCGCCGACGTGACGGCGGATTTCGTCTATGCCCGCCTGCAGAAGGGCTCCGACGACATCAAGACCTGCTACCCGCCCGAAGCGCTCGATGAATGGGCGGAGCGGCTCAAGGCCTGGTCCGGTGGCGGCGAACCGGCCGATTTGCCGAAGATCGACCCGGCGACCAAGCCGGCGCAGAAACCGCGCGACGTTTTTGCCTTCTTCATCACGTCGGGCAAGGTGAACGCGCCGAACGGCGCGCGCGAGCTGCAGCGGCGCACCGGCTGATGCCGCCGGCTGCCTGGCCCCTCGCCTTCGCCCATGTCTTTCGGCGCGGGCGTCAGCCCGGGGCCGCGGAGCGGAAGAGCCCGGTGGCATCCCGTACGATGTCGGCATTGTCTGCCGCTGTCTCGCCATTGAGGCGCAGGCAATCGTCCTCCAGTCCGACACGGGTGGACCAGCGCTGCCGGTGGGCGCGCCGGACGAAATGCCAGACGGTCGCATCGGCCCCATGCAGCAGGATCGGCCGGCGGACATTCGCCCTTGCGAGAACTTCTGCGATCCCGTCGGCGGTGGCGTCCGCTTCGCCAAAATCCTGTTCGTGATCGATCTCGATGAGGACGCGCAGCGCCCGTCGGCAATCCGGCAGGGCGACGAACCGTTCGGCATCCGCCACGCTGGCCAGCCCCGCCTCGACGCCGACGCCCATGTGGTGCAACAGGGCCATGACGGCAGGCGCATCGGGTTCGCAGAGGTTGACGGAGGCATAGTCGGGGAGTTCTCGCCATGCCGCGATGCGATCGCGCGTCCGCTCCTCGTCGCCTTCGATCCACGCGCCCGTCGACACGCCGATGAACGTGCCGGGGCATGTCTCGCGCACGGCGCGCACCGTCTCGTCGACGGCCGCCAGGCTCTCGCGCCCGTCCGGCCCGCGCGGATGGATATGGAGCTCCGCCGCGCCGGCGGAAATGCAGGCCGCGGCGTCGATCGCCATCGCCTGTGCCGTCAGGGGCAGGCGCGGATGGTAGTCGGCGGGGCGCGCGCCGTTGATGCAGGCTTGAACGATCATGCCGGTCTCCCCGGGTCTGGTTGCGTTTGATCCCATGCAGGGATGCGGTGCCTGTCCTATTCGGGCCAGGGCGGAATGGCGTCCGGCAGATCCTCCGCCGTCAGCCCCTCGCCTGCGATCCGGCCCGCCTCGCCATGGCGCCAGACGGCGCTGGCGGCCGCTTCGAAGGCCGGCATGCCCTGCGCAAGATGCGCGCCGACGATGCCGGCGAGCACGTCGCCGGAGCCGGCCGTGGCAAGCCAGGGCGGCGCGTTCCCGTTGACGAGGACCCGGCCGTCCGGCGCGGCGATCACGGTGTCGGCGCCCTTGAGGATCAGGATGCCGTTGCTGCGCGCGGCCGCCTTCCGGGCGCGATCGATCTTCGACAGGGCGCCGTCTTGCGCAAGATCCGGAAAGAGGCGGGCGAACTCGCCGTCATGCGGCGTCAGCACCAGCCGCGGGCTTTCGCCGGAAAAGAGCGCGAAGAGCGCCGCCGGATCGTCGCGGAAGGCGCTGATGCCGTCTGCATCGAGCACCAGGCGACGGCCGCCTTCGGCAAGCAGGCGGACGTGGCCCCGTGCCCGCGCGCCGTCGCCGAAGCCGGGGCCGAGCACGAAGGTCTGCAACCGCGCATCGTCGAGCAGGGCCGAAAGGTCATCGTCGCCGTCGACGGGTTTCAGCATCGCCGCGGTCAGGTGCGCGGCGTTGACGGAAAGCGCCTCCCGCGGCGAGAGCAGCGTGACGAGACCGGCGCCGGCGCGAAGGCCGGCCGCGGCGGAGAGGCGCGCGGCGCCCGTGGCCGTCGCCGGGCCGGAGAAGACGGCAAGATGGCCGCGCCCGTATTTGTGGATCGCCCCCTCCTGTTCAGGCAGCGCGAGACGCCAGATCGCCGGCACATTCACGCGCATGTGGTCCGCATGCCGGGCCAGCAGGCGTGCGGGGATGCCGATGTCGAAGACCTCCAGGTCGCCCGCGAGGCTGCGGCCGGGCAGCAGCAGGTGGCCGGGCTTGCGGCACATGAAGGTGACGGTCGCGCTGGCCTCGAAGGCCGCGCCGCGCACCTGCCCGGTCCGGCCGTCGACGCCGGAGGGCAGGTCCACCGCCAGCACGGGCAGCGCCGCCTTGCGGCACACGGCCTCGATGATATCGGCGACCGCCTGCGGCACGTCGCGCGACAGGCCCGCGCCGAACAGCGCATCGATGACCACGTCGCCGGCGGCGGGCACATAGGCGGAAAGCGGCGCGACGGAACCGGAAAAACAGGCGAAGGCGCTCGCCGCGTCTCCCGTCAGCGCCGCGGTCTCCCCGAGCGCATGGACGGCGACCGCGGCCCCCGCCTCCTGCAAGGCGCGGGCGGCAACATAGCCGTCGCCGCCGTTGTTGCCCGGCCCGCACAGGACGGCAAAGCGCAGGGCGCCGGGAAAGCGGCGCAGCGCCGCGGCGGCAACCGCCTGTCCCGCCCGCTCCATCAGGCCGTAGCTCGAAAGATCGAGGGCGGCGGCGCGGTCGATCCGGCCCATGTCCTCGGGCGTGACGATGAGTGTGTCTATATCCTTGTGCATGCCGCCACCATGCGCGCAAAGCCGGGGTGGAGACAAGCCCACGGATCGATCCGGCGTAACGACCGTTTTTTGTGCATTTGCACATTCCATGCGCTCAACATTGCAGCTTTACGCGGCAGGTCCGCCGGCCCGGCCCTCCAGAGGCATCGGCCCGGGTGGAAAGTGACAATTTTTAGGCAGATTCCGCTGGCCCTTTTGCCCGGAAAGCCGCATCATCCGCCGTGTGAGGACGGGCAGGATCGCACCGGAAGCGGATTTCATCCCATCCGGCACGCACCCTGCTCAAATTGGCATGATACGTGCATTTGAATGTGCAGCGGGCGCAAACCGCGCGCAAACGGGAGAAGCGGAGAGACATTTTCTCATGAAAAAGATCGAAGCGATCATCAAGCCCTTCAAGCTCGATGAAGTGAAGGAAGCCCTCCAGGAAGTTGGCCTGCAGGGTATCACCGTCACCGAGGCGAAGGGCTTTGGACGCCAGAAGGGCCACACGGAGCTTTACCGCGGGGCCGAATACGTCGTCGACTTTCTGCCCAAGGTGAAGGTCGAGGTCGTCCTGGCGGACGAAAACGCGGAGGCCGTCATCGAGGCCATCCGCAACGCGGCCCAGACCGGCCGCATCGGCGATGGCAAGATCTTTGTCTCCAACGTCGAAGAAGTCATCCGCATCCGCACCGGCGAAACCGGCGTCGACGCCATCTGATCCCGCCCGGCCGTCCGGCCGAGGCTTCCACCTCGTCATCTCACACAGGGACTCCATAAAATGACGACTGCCAATGAAATCCTCAAGCAAATCAAGGAAAACGACGTCAAGTTCGTCGACCTGCGCTTCACCGACCCGCGCGGCAAGATGCACCATGTGACGATGGACGTCGGCGTCGTCGACGAAGACATGTTCGCCGATGGCGTCATGTTCGACGGCTCCTCGATCGGCGGCTGGAAGGCGATCAACGAGTCCGACATGGTGCTGATGCCCGACCCGGCGACCGTCCACATGGACCCGTTCTTCGCGCAGTCCACCATGGTCGTCATGTGCGACATCCTCGACCCGGTCTCGGGCGAGAGCTACAACCGCGATCCGCGCGGCACGGCCAAGAAGGCCGAAGCCTACCTGAAGGCCTCGGGCATCGGCGACACGATCTATGCCGGCCCGGAACCGGAATTCTTCGTCTTCGACGACGTCAAGTACAAGGCCGACCCGTACAATACCGGCTTCAAGCTGGATTCCTCGGAACTGCCGTCCAACGACGACACCGACTACGAGACCGGCAATCTCGGCCATCGCCCGCGCGTCAAGGGCGGCTACTTCCCGGTTCCCCCGGTCGACAGCTGCCAGGACATGCGCTCGGAGATGCTGACCGTGCTCACCGAGATGGGCGTCACCGTCGAGAAGCAGCACCATGAGGTGGCGGCCGCCCAGCACGAGCTCGGCGTCAAGTTCGACACGCTGGTGCGCAGCGCCGACAAGGTGCAGATCTACAAGTACGTCGTGCACCAGGTCGCCAATGCCTATGGCAAGACGGCGACCTTCATGCCGAAGCCGGTCTTCGGCGACAACGGCTCGGGCATGCACGTGCACCTGTCGATCTGGAAGGATTCCAAGCCGCAGTTCGCCGGCGACGAATATGCCGGCCTGTCGGAAACCTGCCTCTACTTCATCGGCGGCATCATCAAGCATGCCAAGGCGATCAACGCCTTCACCAACCCGACGACGAACTCCTACAAGCGTCTCGTCCCGGGCTACGAGGCGCCGGTCCTGCTCGCCTACTCGGCCCGCAACCGCTCGGCCTCGTGCCGCATTCCGTTCGGCACGGGTCCGAAGTCCAAGCGCGTCGAGATCCGCTTCCCCGACCCGCTCGGCAACCCCTATCTCGGCTTCGCCGCCATGCTGATGGCCGGCCTCGACGGCATCAAGAACAAGATCCATCCCGGCAAGGCCATGGATAAGGACCTCTACGACCTGCCGCCGAAGGAGCTGAAGAAGATCCCGACCGTCTGCGGCAGCCTGCGCGAAGCGCTGGAAAGCCTCGACAAGGACCGCAAGTTCCTGACGGCCGGCGGCGTGTTCGACGACGACCAGATCGATTCCTACATCGAGCTGAAGATGGTGGAGGTCATGCGCTACGAAATGACCCCGCACCCGGTCGAGTTCGACATGTACTACTCCGCCTGATCGGCAGCGTTTTTCGACGAAAAACCCGGCTTCTGGCCGGGTTTTTTGTTTGTCGGGGAGCGTCGTGGGCGGCGCTTGGATCCTCGGGTCGAGCCCGAGGATGACGCAAGAAGGGATGTCTGGCAAAACAGGCGGACATGCCCTATGCCGCACCGTTCGATAGGCGGCCAGCCTCTCCTCATCCGTCATCCTCGGGCTCGACCCGAGGATCCAAGCCGCATGGGATGCCGGAAGCGAAGAACATTCGTCTACGGCTGGAGCCGCTGCTTGAGCAGGTTGAGATATTCCTCGTTGCTGTCGTCCGTGGCGCTCGTGGCGGCAGCGGCGGCGGGTTTGCAGGCGGGCTTGTAATCGAGCGCCATGCCGGCCTTCACGCAGACGCCGACCTGCCAGCCGGGCGGCAGCGCGGTGAGGTCCACCGTCTTCCATTTCGGATGGCCTGTCGTCTTCAGCTTGTCGAGGCCGGTGACGATGAGGTTGGAGAAGTCCGCCACCGTCTTGCAACTGTCCCGGTGATAGGCGTTGCGCTTGGTGTCGTAATCGTAGGTCATCATCACGGCCTTGACGGCGATGAGGTCGACCGGCGTGTCCTGGAAGGAATAGGTGCCGGCCTCGATGCGCGAGGGCGTGTAGGTGGCGAGCAGCGGCGCCTCGGTGATCGGCACGAGATGGAACTTCGCCCTGTCGATGGTGTTGCCGGTAAAGAGCGAGGCCGGCGCGCCGGCGACGTAGAAGAAGGCGTCGATCTCGCCGGAGAGGAGTTTCGGCAGCGCCTCGTCCGGGTTGATGTCCATGCGCTCGCCGGCCTTGACCTGCAGGATGTCCATGATGAGCGTGGCGGTGAGGAAGGTGCCCGAATCCTTCTTGCCGACGGCGACCTTCTTGCCCGCGAGGTCCTTGAGGCCCGCAATGTCGGTGCGGGCGAGGACGTGGATCTCCTCGTTGTAGAGCGGGAACATGATGCGCACGCCCTTGACCGCCTTCTGCACTTCGGGATCGTTCTTCTCGAAGGTCTTCAGGTATTCGAGCACGTCGCTCTGCACGATGCCGAACTGGGTGTTGCGGCGGTTGCGCACACCGACGAAGTTCTCCAGCGATCCCGCGCTTTCGAGGACATTGAGCGTCTGGCCGCATTCGGCGCCGAGCGCGGCGATGTCGCGGCCGATCTTGATATAGGTGCCCTGCGGGCCGCCGGTCATGATGTTGCGCTCGAAATCCGCGGCAAGAACGCCTGCGGTGGAAAGCGCCAGCCCGAGCGCGGCCAAAAGAACAGATCGCTTCATTCCTTTTCTCCCATCCAAGGCAGGTTCAGTGAGGGGTTCAGCAGTCGGCATCGAGGTCGCGCATGAGATTTCTGAGGGCAAGCACCGGAATGCGCCGGAAGACGCCGCCGAGCGCCCTGGTCACGCATTCGCCGGCGGCAAGCGAACGTTCGAGCTGTTCGCGCTGCACGCTGGTGAGGGAATCAAGGCCGGGCGTTTCGCGCATCGCCTCGGCCACACGCGCGCCGTTGCGCGGGTTGAGGGCCTGGATGGTGATGTCCCGGGCAGCATCGTCGGTCGCCTGCTTGTCCGGCACCGCCTTCCTGCCATTGTCGTTCGGCTCCTTCGGCAGCGGCATGCAGTTGGCCGCCTCGAGCGCCTCGACCTGCCCCGTCAGCGCCTTGGTGCGCTCGCCGAGGGCGGCGATCTCCTTGTCCTTGCGGTCGATCTCGTCCTGAAGCGCCGGCAGGTTTTTCGTGCGCAGCGCCTCTTCGGCCGTGCGGGCCTTGTCCAGTTCCGCGCGCAGGCCGGCGGTCTGCGTCTTCAGGTCCTCGGCCTCCGCGCCGCGTGCGGCGGCCTCTTGCGTGCAGGACTTTTCAAGGCCGGCGATCTTGTCGGTCTGGAGCGAAAGCCGGCGCTCGCGGTCCTTGACGGCCTCCTCGGCCTTCTTCTGCTGCGCTTCGGCATCCGCGACGCGCTGGCCGAGCAGCTGGAGCTTTTCTTCGAGCGCGGGCACAACCTCCTGCGCAAGCCTGGTGCGTTCGGCGGCGATCGCCGCCACATCCGCGCCCGACGTATTCGCATCCTTGCGCAGGGTCTCGAGCTGGCGCTTGAGCGTGCCGTTCTCCTGCGTCAGCGCCTGCGCCTTCCGGGTGCTTTCCTCGACCTCGGCGGTGCGGGCGTCGAGGTCGCGCTGAAGGTCGGCGATACGCGTGTCGCGCGCTTCGAGCTCGCTGTGCGGAACCGTGTCGTCCATCATGCGGAAGGCGCCGTAGCCGCCGGCCGCGCCGAGCGCCAGGCACACCACGGAGGCGAACAGGATGCCTCCGATGCCGCCGCCTGCTGCCGGTCCGTTACCGCTCCTGCCCCACTGATTGTTCATGCCACCCGACCCACATGAGACGCCCCCTTTGGGGTACGCCGAAACCATCGGTGGCGCAAGCGCCCCGCTCCCTTGGATAAAGACGTGCGAGATGGCCGAACTATTGATGTTTCGGCGTATTTACCCAAATATAGGAGGAAAGGTAGGTACGACATGAAGATGCGTAACGCAAAATTTGCCATTGGCGACATCGTCCGCCACCGGGTTTTCCCCTTTCGTGGCGTGGTCTTCGATGTCGATCCGGAATTCGCCAACACGGAGGAATGGTGGAACGCCATTCCCGCCGAAATCCGGCCGTCCAAGGACCAGCCGTTCTATCATCTCTTCGCGGAGAACGAGGATACGGAATATGTCGCCTATGTCTCGGAGCAGAACCTCGTTCCCGACGACAGCGGCAAGCCGATCCGCCATCCGCAGGTCCGCGCCCTGATGGATGTGGAGAAGGGGCATTATCGCTGGAAGGAGCAGAGCGGCATTTTCCACTGAAGCGCGCCCGTCGCCGCGCTTCCGCTTCGCCCAACAAAAAACCCGGCCTTTGGCCGGGTTTTTCGTGATCGCATCAAGCGGGACGCTTACTGGCTCTTGGCGGCCTTCTGGGCCTCTTCGAGCTTCTTGCGGGCTTCTTCCGCCTTCTTCTGCATTTCTTCCTGCAGCAGGCGCTGGCGCTCTTCGAGCTGCGACTGTTCGATCGGCTCGCCGTCGAAGACGCCGGTGAAGCCTTCGAGCGAGATCTTGATCGGGTTCGGCGCGCGCTGGAAGTTGACCGAGGTCAGGACAAGCTCGCCGCCCTTCTTGAGGCTGGAGATCATCTGGTCGGTCAGCGGCACTTCGGCGACGCACTTGTCGGGCATGCAGATGGCGTAGTCGAGCTTCTGGGCCTTGCCGCCGTCGATCTGCATCTGGACGCCCGGCGGGATCAGGCGGGCGCTCGGCACAGAAACCTGCATGATCTTGCGGTTGGCCTTGCCGGCAACGGTGATGAGGCCGACCGCGGTGATGAGCTGGCCGCTGTTGGCCGTCAGCAGGTTCTGCACGATGCAGACGTCGTTGTCTTCCTGCTTGGTGCAGACCTTGAACCAGCCCTTCGGCGGCGCAGCCTGCTGCTGTGCCAGCGAAGCGGAAGGAGCAGCCGCCAGGGCAACGGAAGCAGCAAAGGCGGAAAGCACGGTCCGCTTGATGAGGTGCGATGTGAAGATCATAACGAGTTCGGTCTCCTGAAAATCCGGTGCCGGAGCGACAGCGCCCCCTTGGGGCCCTTTCGGGCGATTTGGTCAGCCGTGCGCTCTCCTGTCGGCGAAATGAGGCATTTGCATGACCCGCTTCGGGGAACCCTGTTACAATGGGCCGCGCCGGATATCCAGCCTTTCTTGATGAAATTCCCGCGTGCATCGGATTTCCCGCACCTGCCACGCTGCCGTCCCGTTTCGAGCGCGTATAATGGACGAGAATCATCCGGACCCCACGAGGAGACACAATTGCGCCCCTTCCTGACGGCCTTTGCCGCCTGCCTTCTCGGCCTGCCCGCCCCCCTCGCCCATGCCGCCCCGGTGCACGGCATCGCCATGCACGGCGAGCCGGCCCTGCCGGCGGACTACAAGCATTTCAGCTACGTCAATCCGGACGTGAAGAAGGGCGGGCGCATCTCCTACGGTGTCGTCGGCACCTTCGACAGCCTCAACCCCTTCATCCTGAAAAGCATGCGCACCACGGCGCGCGGCATGTGGGACCCGGAATTCGGCAACCTCGTCTACGAATCGCTGATGGTGCGCTCGCGCGACGAGGCCTTCACCATGTACGGCCTGCTCGCCGAAAGCGTGGAATGGGACGACGACCGCAGCTTCGTCGAGTTCCACCTCAACCCGAAGGCGCGCTGGGCGGACGGCAAGCCGGTGACGCCCGAGGACATCATCTTCACCTTCGAGCTGATGCGGGACAAGGGCCGCGCCCCCTTCAGCATTCGCCTGAACGGCGTGGAGAAACTCGAAAAGACCGGTGAAAACAGCGTCCGCTTCACCTTCAACGAGAAGGGCGACCGCGAAGCGCCGCTCCTGATCGCGCTGTCGCCGATCCTGCCGAAGCACGCCACCGAAGTGGAGACCTTCGACCGGTCGTCGCTCACCTTCCCGCTCGGCTCCGGTCCCTACAAGGTCAAGGCCGTGAAGCCCGGCGAGCGCATCGTCTACGAGCGCGATCCGAACTATTGGGGCAAGGACATTCCCTCGAAGATCGGCTTCGACAATTACGACGAAATCTCCGTGGAATATTTCCTGCAGGACAATTCGCTGTTCGAGGCCTTCAAGAAGGGCGCCGTCGACGTCTACCAGGAAGGCAATCCGACGAAATGGGCACGCGGCTACGATTTTCCCGCGGTCCAGTCCGGCACGGTCATCAAGGATGCGGTGAAGTCGAAGCTGCCGCCGGTCATGTTCGGCTTCGTCTTCAACACGCGCCGCCCGGTCTTCCAGAACGCGGAGCTGCGCAAGGCGCTGCTCTATGCCTTCGATTTCGAATGGGTCAACCGCAGCCTGTTCGAAAACGCCTATACGCGCACGGAAAGCTTCTGGCAGAACACCGAACTGTCCTCGATGAACGCGCCGATCGATGCGCGTGAGCGCGAGATCCTCGGCGAGGCGGTAAACCGGATCGATCCCGCCATCCTCGACGGCACCTATCGCCTGCCGGTGACCGACGGTTCGGGCCGCGACCGCAAGGTGCTGCGCGAGGCGATGAACCACTTCAAGAATGCCGGCTATTCCATCAAGGACGGCCGCATGGTCGATGCGTCGGGCACGCCGCTCGCCTTCGAGATCATGACGCAGAACGCCGACCAGGAAAAGCTCGCCCTCGCCTACCAGCGCTTCCTCGGCGCGCTCGGCATCCACATCACCCTCAGGACCGTCGACGATTCGCAGTACCAGAGCCGCAGCCAGACCTTCGACTACGACGTCATCATGAAGGCCTTCCTTTCGTCCCTGTCGCCGGGGCTCGAACAGGTGCGGCGCTGGGGATCGCAGGCGCGCGACACCGAGGGCAGCGAAAGCTTTGCCGGCGTTGCCGATCCCGACCTCGACCGCGTCATGGCGGCCATTCTCTCCGCGCGCACGGCAGAGGATTTCCGCTCGGCCGTTCGGGCCCAGGACAGGATGCTGCTCTCCGGCAACTATGTCGTCCCGCTCTATCACCTCGGCGAGCAATGGATCGCGCGCAACAAGACCATCGGCCGTCCGGAGGTGACGCCGCTCTGGGGCTTCCAGCTCCCCGTCTGGTGGGATGAACGGGTGCAATGAAAAGGGGCTATCCCCAGAATTGGGGTTACCGCAAGGTAACCTGTTGAAAGCCGTCGCAAGCCGGCCTATCTCGGCGGTGAGAGCGGCACGCCGAGCCGCCGCCGCAGATGTCAGACACTGCCACGCAGCCCGCAGGACGCGGCTGCGCGGCGGCCGGGATTGTCCGGCGCCTTGAAAGGAAACGCAGATGGAAGCCATTACGATCGATGTCGTCTCCGACGTCGTCTGCCCATGGTGCTATCTCGGCAAGAAGCGGCTCGACAAGGCGATCGAGGCCGTCGGCGACGATCTCGCCGTCGCCGTGACGTTCCGCCCCTACCAGCTCAATCCCGACATGCCGGCCGAAGGCGTCGACCACAAGACGCACCTTGCCGAAAAGCTCGGCGGCGACGAGGCCGTGACGCGCGCCCACGAGATGCTGGCGGGCCTCGGCCAGGAAGCCGGCATCGCTTTCGACTTTCCCGCGGTGAAGATCAGCCCGAACACGCTCGACGCCCACCGGCTGCTGCGCTGGGCGATGATCGAAGGTCCCGAGGTGCAGAACCGGGTCGCGCTCGCCCTCTTCAAGGCCTATTTCGAGGAAGGCCGCAATGTCGGCGACCGCACCGTCCTGCTCGACATCGCCGAAGCCTGCGGCATGGACCGGGCCGTCGTCACCGCCCTCTTCTCGGCCGGCGCGGATGTCGATTCGGTCAAGGAAGAGATCGGCATGGCCCGCGACATGGGCGTGACGGGCGTGCCCTGCTTCATCATCGACAACAAATATGCCGTGATGGGCGCGCAGTCGGTGGACGTGCTGACCAATGCCTTCCGCGAGATCGCGGCCCTGAAGGCGCAGGAGCGCATCGGGAAGAACTGACCGGCTTCACGCCCCGGCGGCGATGACGGAGGGGCGGGCCTTGACCCGCTCCCACCAGGCGTGGATTTCCGGAAAATCCGCAAGCAGCGTCGCGCCTTCCGGCGCCTGACCGAACAGGGCGAACATCGGCGCGGCGTGAAAATCGGCAAGCGACGCGTCCGGCCCGGCCAGCCAATGCCCCTTGCCGCAGAGGCCCGAAAGCGCCGCAAGGACGGTGCGCGCCTTTTCCAGCCCGGCGGCGATGCGCGCCTCGTCCGCAGGCGCCGTTTCCACGCGCTGGACATAGACGTCCCACACCATCGGCCGATAGGCGTAGTTGTCCAGCATGGCGATGATCTGGTTCATCCGTGCCCGCTCGCGCAGGCCACGCGGCTGGAGCGGCGGGCCGGGAAAGGCCTCGTCCACATAGCGGGTGATGGCGCTCGCCTCGTAGAGGCCGAAACCGTCATGCTCGAAGGCGGGGATGCGGCCGAACGGATGGCGCGCCCGATAGTCCGCCGGCAATCCGCCCTCGGCGAACACGTCGATCGGTACGAGATCGTAGGGCACGCCCTTCTCGTGGAGGGCAATCCGCACGATGCGGACATAGACGCTGTAGGTGGCGCCGTAGACGGTGACGGATACATCGGCGGCAGACATCTTCATCCTCCATCCCGGCGCAGCGCACCGGAGCATGTGCGCTTTTCTCCGAACCGCGAAAACGCCCTATTGCTTCGCCAGTCCCGCAAGCTGCGTCATCACCTGCGCCGCACCGGTCAGCCGCTTTTCCGGCGTCGGGTAGTCCCGGGCGAGGAACAGGCTCTGGTCGGGCCGGATCTTGGCCAGCGTGCCCTGCTTGGCGATATAGCCGACCAGCGCCGCCGGGTTCGGGAACTCCTTGTGGCGGAACTGCACGACGACGCCCTTCGGGCCGGCATCCAGCTTCTCGACATTGGCCACGCGGCAGAGCGACTTGATGTAGACGATCTTCAGCAGATGCTGCACCTCGACCGGCAGCGGCCCGAAGCGGTCGATGAGCTCGGCGCCGAAGGCGTCGATGTCGCCGAGCTCGGTGATCTCGCCGAGGCGGCGGTAGAGGCCGAGGCGCAGGTGCAGGTCCGGCACGTAGTCGTCGGGGATCATCACCGGCGTGCCGACGGAGATCTGCGGCGACCAGCCGCTGTCGGCAACCTCCTCGTCGCCCTTGATCTCCGCGACCGCCTCTTCGAGCATCTGCTGGTAAAGCTCGAAGCCGACTTCCTTGATATGGCCGGACTGTTCCTCGCCGAGCAGGTTGCCGGCGCCGCGGATATCGAGGTCGTGGCTGGCGAGCTGGAAGCCCGCGCCGAGCGTATCGAGCGATTGCAGCACCTTGAGGCGGCGCTCCGCCGTACCCGTCAGCGTGCGGTTGACCGGGAGCGTCAGCAGCGCGAAGGCGCGCACCTTCGACCGGCCGACACGGCCGCGCAACTGGTAGAGCTGGGCAAGGCCGAACATGTCGGCGCGGTGGATGATCATCGTGTTCGCCGTCGGCACGTCGAGGCCGGATTCGACGATGGTCGTCGAGAGCAGCACGTCGTAGCGGCCCTCGTAGAAGGCGTTCATGATGTCTTCGAGTTCGGTGGCCGGCATCTGGCCGTGCGCGACCGCGACCTTCAATTCGGGAACATCCTGGCGCAGGAAGTCTTGGATTTCCGAGAGGTCACTGAGGCGCGGGCAGACGTAAAAACTCTGGCCGCCGCGATAGTGCTCGCGCATCAGCGTTTCGCGGATGACGAGCGGATCGAAGGGCGAGATGAAGGTGCGCACGGCCATGCGGTCGACCGGCGGCGTGGTGATCAGCGAGAGTTCGCGCACGCCCGTCATGGCAAGCTGCAGGGTGCGCGGGATCGGCGTCGCCGAGAGCGTGAGCACATGCACGTCGCTCTTCAGCTCCTTCAGCCGCTCCTTGTGCTTGACGCCGAAATGCTGCTCCTCGTCGATGATCAGGAGGCCGAGATTGGCGAACTTGATCGACGAGCCGAGCAGCGCATGCGTTCCGACGACGATATCCGTCTTGCCTTCCGCCAGTTCCTTCTTGGTGAGCGCGAGTTCCTTCGAGCCGACCAGGCGGGAGGCCTGCTGGACACGGATGGGAAGCCCCCGGAACCGGTCGGAAAAGGTCTTGAAATGCTGGCGGGCGAGCAGCGTCGTCGGCACGACGACGGCGACCTGCACGCCGTTCATCGCCGCGATGAAGGCGGCGCGCAGCGCCACTTCCGTCTTGCCGAAGCCGACGTCGCCGCAGACGAGCCGGTCCATCGGCCGGCCGGCCCCGAGATCCTCGCGCACGGCATCGATGGCGTTCGCCTGGTCGTCGGTCTCGTCATAGGGGAAGCGGGCGGCGAATTCGTCGTAGACGCCCTCCGTCGAGACGAGCACCGGCGCATGGCGCACGAGGCGCGCGGCGGCGATCTGGATGAGTCCGCCGGCCATGTCGAGCAGGCGCTTCTTCAGCTTGGCCTTGCGCGCCTGCCAGGCGACGCCGCCGAGCTTGTCGAGCAGCGCGTCCGTGCCCTCGCCGCCGTAGCGCGACAGGAGGTCGATGTTCTCGACGGGCAGGAAGAGTTTCGCCTCGTCCGCATAGACGAGTTCGAGGCAGGCATGCGGCGCGCCCGCGGCCTCGATGGTTCTGAGGCCGACGAAGCGGCCGATGCCGTGCTCGGCATGGACGACGATCGAGCCCTCGTCGAGCCCGGCGACCTCGGTGATGAAATCCGCCCCGCGCTTGCGCCGTTTCGAGCGCCGCACCATGCGGTCGCCCAGAATATCCTGCTCGCCGATGACGACGATATCGCCGGCCTCGAAGCCGCTTTCGAGGCTGAGCACGGCCGAGCCCGCCTCGCCGGGCTTCAGCTTGCGGAGATCGGAGAACCTCTCGACCGGCACGACATTGCCGAGGCCGTGTTCGGCAAGCACCTGCAAGAGGCGGTCGAGCGAGCCTTCCGACCAGCCGGTGACCAGCACCTTGGCACCGGAGGCCCGTTTGTCGGCGATATGTTTCACTGCCTGGTCGAAGACATTGACCCGGGCGCTGTCCGCATCCTCGCTGCCGGCCGGCCGTGCCCAGCGCATGCCGGGCCGCGCCGCGATGGTCTCGACATGCCGCGCCTCGCCCTCGTGCTCGTTGAAGGGCGAGAGACGGATGGCGTCGCGTTCGTCGAGTTCGCGGGCGAACCGCTCGGCATCGAGATAGAGAAGGCCCGGCGGCACCGGCTTGTAGGGCGTCGCCTGCGCCACCTGGCCCTTGCCGGGCGTCGCGGACGCCACGCGGGCCTCGTAGTAGTCGCGCACGAGACGGGAGCGCTCGACGGCCGCCTCACGCACCGTATGGTCCGTGACGATACGGAAGCCGGCAAGATAGTCGAAGGCGGTTTCGAGGCCGTCGTAGAACAGCGGCAGCCAATGCTCCATGCCGGCGTAGCGCCGGCCTTCGGAAACGGCCAGGTAGAGCGCGTCGTCGCGCGTCGCGGCGCCGAAGGAGGAGAGGTAGTGCTTGCGGAAATGCGAGATCGTCTCCGGCGTCAGCGTCACCTCGCTCATCGGGTTGAGGTCGAGGGAGCGCGCCTGGCCGGTCGTGCGCTGGCTGGCGGGATCGAAGGAGCGGATGCTCTCCAGCGTATCGCCGAAGAAATCCAGGCGCACCGGCTCGCCGCTGCCGGGCACGAAGACATCGAGGATGCCGCCGCGCACCGCATATTCGCCGACCTCGCGCACGGTCGCGACGCGCTCGAAGCCGTTGCGCTCCAGCCGGGCGGCGATGTCGTCCATGCGCACCTGGTTGCCGGGGCGGGCGGAAAAGGCAAGGCTCTCGATGATCGCGCGCGGCGCCGTCTTCTGCAGCATGGCGTTGACGGTGACGAGCACGATGGCCGCATGCGGCTTCTTCTGGTGGGCGATCAGCGCCGAGAGGGCGGAAAGGCGGCGCGCGGACACTTCCGCGCTCGGCGAGACGCGGTCATAGGGCAGACAGTCCCAGCCCGGCAGCGTCAGCACCGGAATATCAGGCGCGACGAAGCCGAGCATCTGTTCGAGATCGGAGATGCGCTGGCCGTCCGACAGCACATAGGCGAGCGGGCCGGAGCTGCGGGCGAGTTCGGCAAGGATCAGCGGCTCGACGCCGGACGGCACGGCGCCGATGGTCATCGGCCGGCCGGCGGCCGCAATGCGTTCGGGGGAAAATCCGGGGATCATGCGCTGATGTCTTTGAAGAGCGGCGAGAAATCGGGGCGGTAGGCGGCGATGCGCGGGAAGAGGCCGTCGCGGAACGCCTCCGGCACCGGCTTTTCCCCCGTCACCCACTTGATGAGGTCGTTGTCCTCCTCGGCCATGATGCGCTCCAGCTCGTCGAGCTCGGCCTCGGAAAGCGTCTCGATCTCCGCATCGGCGAACGCGCCGAGCACCAGGTCCATCTCGCGGATGCCGCGGTGCCAGCAGCGGAAGAGGATGCGCTTGCGGCGCGGGTCGATCTCGGCGCTGGAGCGTGTCGTGCCCGTCATGATCGTGCTCGCTTTTCTTTCACTCAGGTATAATTCCGCGTTTCTATAGACCGGCAAAAGCCGCTTGTCAGCCTTGCCAAAGCGTCCCGGTCCGGCGATTTTGGCCGCCATGAGACCCGCATTGCTCGATCCGCTCTTCGCTCCCCTCTCCTCGCTCCCGGGCATCGGCCCGAAGCTCGGCGATCTCTTCGCGCGCCTGCTCGGCCAGGAGAGCATCGAGGACTGCCGGGTCATCGACCTCGTCTTCCATTTCCCGCACTCGATCGTCGACCGGCGCAACCAGCCGGGTATCGCCCATGCGCCGCAGGGCGTCATCGTCACCATCACCGGCCGCGTCGACCGCCACCAGCCGCCACCACCGGGCAAATCGAGCCAGCCCTACCGCGTCTTCCTGCACGACGAGACCGGGGAGCTGGCGCTCACCTTCTTCCGCGTCAAGGGCAACTGGCTGGAAAAGGCCCTGCCGATCGACGAGACGGTGGTGGTGAGCGGCAAGGTCGACTGGTTCAACGGCCGTCCCTCCATGGTGCATCCGGACTATATGGCCCGGCTCGGCGAGGCGGACACGGTGCCGCTGGTCGAGCCCGTGCACGGCCTTACCGCCGGCCTCACCGCGCGCGTGCTGCGCAAGTCGGTGGAGGCGGCCGTCGCGCGCGTGCCGCACCTGCCGGAATGGATCGAGCCGACATTGCTGCAGCGGCAGGGTTTCTCCTCTGCCTTCGACGCCATCCACCGCCTGCACGATCCGCGCGACGAGACGGATCTCGACCCGCAGGCCCCCGCCCGCCGCCGGCTCGCCTATGACGAATTCCTGGCGGGCCAGATCTCGCTCGCTCTGGTGCGCCAGCGCCTGCGCAAGGTCGCCGGGCGGCCGGTGATCGCAACCGGCGAACTGAGCCGCCCGGTGATCGATGCCCTGCCCTTCTCGCTGACCGGCAGCCAGCAGGCGGCGATCGCCGAGGTGCTGAAGGACATGGCGGGCGAGCAGCGCATGCTGCGGCTCTTGCAGGGCGATGTCGGCGCGGGCAAGACGGCGGTGGCGCTGATGGCGATGCTGGCGGCCGTCGAATCGGGCGGACAGGCCGTGCTGATGGCGCCGACGGAAATCCTGGCGCGCCAGCATTTCGCCACGCTCTCGCGCATGGCGGCGCCATCGGGCGTCACCATCGACGTCCTGACCGGGCGCACCAAGGGCCGCGAGCGCGACGCCATCCTCGACCGCATCGCCTCGGGCGAAACGCAGATCGTCATCGGCACGCACGCGCTCTTCCAGGACAATGTCGCCTACAGGGACCTCGTGCTCGCCGTGGTGGACGAGCAGCATCGTTTCGGCGTGCACCAGCGCCTGCGGCTGACGGCCAAGGGCATCTCGCCGCACATGCTCGTCATGACCGCGACGCCCATTCCCCGCACGCTGGTGCTCGCCGCCTTCGGCGACATGGACGTGTCGAAGCTCACGGAGAAGCCCGCCGGCCGCAAGCCGATCCAGACGGTCGTCATGCCCCAGGAGCGCATCGGCGACATCGTCGACCGGCTGCGCACGGCGCTTGCCGAGGGCAAGAAGGCCTACTGGATCTGCCCGCTGGTGGAGGAGACGGAAGAGAGCGAGCTGATGTCCGTCGAGGAACGGCATGCAACGCTCGCCAGCGTCTTCGGTGAGGCCGCCGGGCTCGTGCACGGGCGGATGAGCGGGCCGGAGAAGGATGCCGCCATGCTCGCCTTCAAGAACGGCGAGACGCGGCTGCTCGTCGCGACGACCGTGGTGGAGGTCGGCGTCGACGTGCCGGATGCCTCCATCATGGTGATCGAACATGCGGAGCGCTTCGGGCTTGCTCAGCTCCACCAGTTGCGCGGCCGCGTCGGGCGCGGCGCGGAGGCGTCGAGCTGCATCCTCATCTACAAGGGGCCGCTCAGCGAGAACGGCCGGGCGCGGCTTTCCATCCTGCGCGAGACGGAGGACGGTTTCCGCATCGCCGAGGAGGACCTGAAGCTGCGCGGCGAAGGCGAGCTTCTGGGCACCCGCCAGTCCGGCACGCCCGGCTTCCTGGTGGCCAGCCTCGAAGCCCATGGCGACCTTCTCGAAATCGCCCGCAAGGACGCCGCCTATGTGCTGGAACGCGATGCGGACCTGACCAGCGAACGGGGCGAGGCGATCCGCACGCTGCTCTATCTCTACCGCCGCGACGAGGCGATCCGCTTCCTGCGCGCCGGCTAGGGTCCAGCCGCAAACGCTCCGGCCACAAAAACGTGATTTCGCCGATATCCGTCGTGAAGGCATACTTCCTCCTGCCTCAGCGAAGAAGGAGAAATGCCATGAAGACAGTTCTCGCAGTCGCAGCAACGCTCGGCCTTTCGGCGTCCGCCGCCTTTGCGGATTGCGCCTGGCACAACAAGGTCAATGCGGAGGTCAAGGTCGACAAGACGATCACCACCGCAAGCGTTACCACCACCCAGAAACAGTCCCGCCTGCCGGCGGAGGAAAGCAAGATCATTCTGGAAGACCAGACGGACGCCGCCGTCACTGAATAGGCTTTTCCGGCCGCCCCTTCGCGGGGCGGCTCGAAGGCTGACCGCCGACATCATGCGCAAACCTGCCCTCCGTCATCCTCGGGCTTGACCCGACGATTCATGCCGCAAGGTGGGGCGTGCCTTGACGCGTGGACCTCGGCTCAAGCCCGAGGATGACGTCGAGGGCGGGGCTGGCTCGCGGCAAACGAACCTCTTTGTCCCTCAGCCCTTCTTCTTGCCCTTCGCCTTGATTTTCTGTTCCTCGCTCTCGACGAGCTGGAGCGGCTTTTCCGGCGGCGTGACGAGGCCGACGGAGATGATGAGCTTTGCGGCGTCCTCCGCGCTCATGTCGAGCGGCACGATCTTCTCCCGCGGCACATAGACAAGCCACCCGGCCGTCGGGAACGGCGTCGGCGGCAGGAAGCAGGCGACCATGTCCTTGCCCATCGCCTTGAATTTCGTCGCGATCTCGCCGCGCGCATCCGTCGCCACGAAGACGATCGCCCACAGGCCCGGGCTCGGATATTCGATCATCGCCGCCTTGTTGAACGAGGTGCCTTTGTCCTTCAGCACCGTCTCGAAGATCTGCTTCAGGCTCTTGTGCACCGTGCGCACCAGCGGTGTGCGGTTGAACAGCCCGTCGCCGAACTCGACGATGGTGCGGCCGATGAGGTTCTTGCCGAGGAAGCCGACGAGCGTGATCAGCACCAGCGCCGTCAAGAGGCCGAAGCCGGGGATGGCGAACTGGAGATAGTTTTCCGGGTTGTACTGCGCCGGAATATAGGGCTTCACCCAGCTGTCGGCCCAGCGGATGAAGGTCCAGGTCAACCATATGGTGATGGCGATCGGCGCGCAGATGACGAGGCCGGTCAGGAAATTGTTGCGCAGCCGCATGGCAAGCGACTGCCTCGGGACAAGGTCGGTCATCGGATATCCAGCATCTGGCGAGCGTGGGAGGGCACTCAGCCGTAGAAACCCGGATGATAGGAAACGGTTCCTCCGCCGTAAACCGGTGAAAACGCCACACGCATGAAATAGTCCGGCGGCACGCCGTCGAGCGTCAGCTTCGGATCGGCCGCAAAGCCGAACCGGCCGTAATAGGCGGGATCGCCGAGCAGCACGCAGCCCGCCGCTCCCAGCGCCTTCAGCCGCTCCAGCCCGTCCTTGACGAGCCTGCCGCCGATGCCCTCGCCCTGGCGGGCCGGATCGACGGAAATCGGGCCGAGGCCGTACCAGCCCACGCTGCCGTCGGAAACCGTGACCGGCGAGAAGGCGACATGGCCGACGATCACGCCGTCCGATTCCACCACCAGCGAAAGCGTCAGGGCGCCCGCGGCGCGCAGGCGGTCGATGATGAGGTGTTCGGTGCCGTCGGCATGCGGCGCCGTCCTGAAGGCCGTCTCCGTCAGCGTGCGGATGGCGTCCACGTCGTCGGGTCGTTCCGGGCGCAGAAAGATCATTCGACGGTCACGGATTTGGCGAGGTTGCGCGGCTGGTCGACGTCCGTGCCCATGAAGACGGCGGTGTGGTAGGCGAGAAGCTGGATGGGCAGCGAATAGATCATCGGCGCGATGATCTCGTCGACGTTGGGCAGCACGATCGTCGCCATGGTTTCGAGTTTCGAGGCGGCCGCGCCCTTCTCGTCGGTGATAAAGATGATCCGCCCGCCGCGCGCGGCCACTTCCTGCATGTTCGAGACGGTCTTCTCGAAGAAGCGGTCATGCGGGGCGATGACGATGACCGGCATGTTCTCGTCGATCAGCGCGATCGGTCCGTGCTTCAGTTCACCGGCGGCATAGCCCTCTGCGTGGATATAGGAGATTTCCTTGAGCTTCAGCGCGCCTTCCATGGCCAGCGGATAGCTGGTGCCGCGGCCGAGATAGAGCACATCCTTGCATTTGGAGAGTTCGCGCGACAGTTGCTCGATCGACGGCTGGATGGTGTTGAGCACGCCCGCCATGATGCGCGGCATTTCCGCGAGATTGCGCACCAGCGCCTTCTCCTCGGCTTCGCTGATCGTGCCGCGCGCCCGCCCCGCGCCGACCGCGAGCGCGGCCAGCACGGCGAGCTGGCAGGTGAAGGCCTTCGTCGAGGCGACGCCGATTTCCGGGCCGGCGAGGATCGGGAAGACGGCATCCGATTCGCGGGCGATCGTCGATTCGCGCGTGTTGACGACCGCGCCGATCTTCAGGCCGTTTTCCTTGCAGTAGCGCAGCGAGGCGAGCGTATCGGCCGTCTCGCCGGACTGCGAGATGAAGAGGGCGGCCGAGGCCGGGTTCAGCGGGATCTCGCGGTATCGGAATTCCGATGCGACATCGATCTCCACCGGCAGGCGGGCATAGCGCTCGAACCAGTATTTGCCGACGAGGCCGGCGAGATAGGCCGTGCCGCAGGCGGAAATGGCAAGGCTCGGCACCGTGGAGAAATCGATTTCCGAGGCGATCGGCCGTACCGTATGGGCGAGGAAATCGACATAGTGGCTGAGCGCGTGCGAGATCGCTTCCGGCTGCTCATGGATTTCCTTTTCCATGAAGTGCCGATGATTGCCCTTGTCGATGAGATAGGCGGCGGCGGACGAGACCTGGCGCGGCCGCTCGACGCGGTTGCCGTCGATATCGAAGAGGAAGGCGCCGTCGCGGCCGATCACCGCCCAGTCGCCGTCGACGAGATAGGTGATCTCGTTGGTGAAGGGGGCAAGCGCGATGGCGTCGGAGCCGAGGAACATCTCGCCGCGGCCGTGGCCGATGGCGAGCGGCGGACCGCTGCGGGCCGCCATGATGGTCGACGGGTCGTCCTCGAAGATCACGGCGAGCGCATAGGCGCCGGTGACGCGGCGCAGCATGGCATGCATCGCCTCGCGCCGGCCAAGGCCGTCGCGGCGGTACTTCGCCACGAGCTGGGCGACGACTTCCGTGTCGGTCTGCGTGGCGAAGGTCGCGCCGCCGGCGATCAGCTCGTCCTTCAGCTCGGAAAAATTCTCGATGATGCCGTTGTGCACGACGGCGACGCCCTCGACGAAATGCGGATGGGCATTGGCCTCCGTCGGCGCGCCATGCGTCGCCCAGCGGGTATGGGCGATGCCGACCGTGCCCGACAGGGGCTCCTCGGCGAGGCGCTTTTCGAGGTTGAAGAGCTTGCCCTCGGCGCGGCGGCGCACCAGCTTGCCCTCGACGATGGTGGCGACGCCGGCGGAATCATAGCCGCGATATTCAAGGCGCTTCAGGGCATCGACGAGACGGCCGGCGACAGGCTGGATTCCGACGATACCGACAATTCCGCACATGGAGCGCTCCGCAGGTTCAATTCGTTCTACTGCATTCGTTTCGTAGTGGTTTTTCGCGGCGGTGCAACACGACCGTACTCACTTTCGATTGCAAGCGTTAACGCGGGCAGTGGTCTATTCTGCGGCCTTCTTCCGTTCGGCCTTGATCGCCTGGTTTCGCTCGCGCACGAGGACGGCCCTGCCCGCCTTGTTCTCCTGCCGGGCCCGGCCGAAGGCGACGGCATCGTCGGGCACGTCGGCGGTGATGACGCTGCCCGAGGCGATATAGGCGCCATCGCCGATCGAAACGGGGGCGACGAGCGACGTATTGGAGCCGATGAAGGCATGCGCGCCGATGCGGGTCAGGTGCTTGTTGATGCCGTCATAGTTACACGTGATGGTGCCTGCACCGATATTCGTCTTTTCGCCGATGATGGCGTCGCCGATATAGGTAAGGTGGTTGACCTTGGCGCCCGCGCCGATCTCCGCCTTCTTCACCTCGCAGAAATTGCCGACCTTGGAGTGCGGGCCGAGATTGGCGCCCGGCCGCAGGCGTGCATAGGGGCCGATCTCGGCATCGGCGGAAATATGCGCCCCTTCGATATGCGAGAAGGAATGGATGAGCGCGCCGCTTTCCACGGTGACGCCGGGGCCGAAGAAGACGTTCGGTTCGATGGTGACGTCCGGTGCGATTTCCGTGTCGTAGGAGAGGAAGACGGTCTCCGGCGCGATCATCGAGACGCCGTCCAGCATCATCTGCTGGCGACGGCGCTGCTGCCAGAGCCGTTCGATGACGGCAAGCTCTGCGCGGGTGTTGCAGCCGGTCAGCTCCTCCTCCGGGGCCTTGACGGCGACCGCACGGCCGCCCGAAGCGCGCACCACCTCGACGATGTCGGTGAGGTAGTATTCGCCCTTGGCATTGGCGTTGCCGATGCGGCCGATCAGGTCGAGCGCCTTGCGCCCGTCGATCGCCATCAGGCCGCCATTGCAATAGGTGATGGCCCGTTCGGCCTCGCTGGCGTCCTTCTCCTCGCGGATCGCCAGAAGCGCGCCGTTCTCGACGATCAGCCGGCCGTAGCCGGTCGGGTCCGCCGTCTCGAAACCGATGACGACGACATCCGCCCCCCCGGCCAGGCCCGCGCGCGCATCCGCCAGCGGCGCCTCGGTGATGAGCGGCGTATCGCCGAAGATGACCAGCACGTCGTCAAACCCCTTGGCGATGGCCTCGCGTGCGGCAAGCACGGCATGGGCGGTGCCGAGGCGCTCCGTCTGGACATGCACCGAGCTTGTCACCGCGGGATTGTGCGCCGCCGCCTCGACCTTGTCCGCATCGCGGCCGAGCACCAGCGCGATGTCGCAAATGCCGGCGCCGGCCAGCGCATCGACCACATGGGCGATCATCGGCCGGCCGGCCACGGGATGCAGCACTTTCGAGCGGGAGGATTTCATCCGCGTGCTTTCGCCGGCAGCCAGGATGACGGCCAGGCAGGTGCGCTTCGTTGCAGTCATGGGAATCCTCGTTCACCCGAAATAGACGCCGTTCCTTAGCAAAAACGGAACGCAGGAGACAAAGGGATTTCTCAGGCGGGCCGGCAAAGGCCGCCCGACCCCGCCCCTGGACCGAGGCCGTTTCAGCCGGCGCTGCTGCGCAGGCGGCTCTCCGTCAGGAGCCCGTTCTCGTCGAGGATCGGGTAGGCGACCGAGACGAGGTGGGCGTTGACGCGCTTCAGGTCGCGCAGCATGTCGAGATGCAGCGAACTCGTCTGCAGGCTGTCGAGCCGGCCGTCGCGCAGGCGCTCCAGGTGCCGCTCGGAGGACTGCTTCTCCATCCGCCGCACATCCACCTTCACCTCGACGAGCTGGCGCGCCAGCCCCTCGTCGCGCGTGACGAAGATCGTCTGGGCGATGCGCAGGTTCTCGATCGTCAGGTTGAAGAGGTTGGCCAGCTCCTTGTAGCCGTCATCGGAGAATTTCAGGCCGTTGGCGATCTTCTTGCGCACCTGCTCCTGCAGGCCCTTCTCGATGATGTCGCCGACATGTTCGAGGTTGATCGCATAGTCGATGATGACGATGGAGCGCGCCGCGCTTTCGCCGGTGATGCCCTGCCGGCCGAGGCGCGAGAGGTAGATCTTCACCTCCTGCTGCAGGACGTCGACCTGCCGCTCCAGTTCGCCGACATCCTTCAGCGGCGCCAGGTTGTTGTCGTTGAACGCCCGCATGGTGCGGATCAGCATGGATTCGATGATGTCGCCGACGCGCAGCACCTCGCGCGTTGCGCCGGACAGCGCCACGACCGGGTTCGAAAGCGCGGAATCGTCGAGATATTTCGGCCCTGTCTCCGGCTGCTTTTCTTCCGGCACGAGCTTTTCCATCAACCTGGAAAGCGGGCCGGACAGCGGCCAGAGGATCAGCGCCACCACGAGGTTGAACGCAAGGTGCACGTCGACGGGAAGCTTGGTGGCCGGAATCGGCAGGAGCGCCAGCAGCTCGGCGACCTGTCCGGCGAAGGGCAGCACGGCAAGGCAGCCGACCCCGCGCACGAGAAGGTTTCCGAGCGTGACGCGCCGGGCCGAGGCCGCCGCTTTCAGCGTGGCGATGACCGGCGGCACGGCGCCGCCGAGATTGGCGCCCAGCACGAGGATGACCGTCAGCGCCGGCGACAGGATGCCCATCGCCGTCAGCGAGAGGATGAGCACGACGACGGCGAGGCTGGAGGAGGAAATGATGGCGAGAACCGTCGAGAAGGCGAGCGCGACGGGCCAGGCGCCGTCGAGCAGCGTCAGGAAGGCGCCGAGCGCGGGCGACTGGCGCATCGGCTCGGTCGCAAGGCTGAGCAAGTGCAGCGACAGCAGCATGAGGCCGATGCCGACCAGCGCGGAGCCGAGGCCCTGCCGGGCCGTGGAACTGCTCGATTTGTAGAAGACGATGCCGACGAGGATGATCAGCGGGGAGATCGATTCGATGCCCGTCGCCACCAGCCAGGCCGTCACCGCCGTGCCGACATTGGCGCCGAGCAGCACGATCTGCGCCATGCGCGCCCTGACGAGGTTGCGTTCGACGAAGGAGGCGATCATCAGCGCCGTGGCCGTCGAGCTCTGCAGCGCGACGGTGGCGACGAAACCGGCGAAGAAGGAGCGGAACGGCCCGCGCGTGCCGAGCGCCAGGCCCGAGCGCAGGCGTACGCCGAAGGCGCGCGTCATGCCGTCCTTCACCTGTGCAAGGCCGAAGAGCAGCAGCGCGACCGCGCCGAAAAGATTGATCATGACGATCGTGGATTCCACGTTCTGTCCTCCTTCCGGCCGGTGAAAACGGGACTCACCGGCCTGATCGCGCATCCGAGCACGAACTTTCCTATCGTGATAGGCCATTTTGGCGGCATTCCGTCAATAATTTCAGAAAACTTTTGTTTGCCGGCAAAATAAATCGGCAACGCCCGACACATTTGCGTCAGGCCGGCTTTTCCCAAGCATTGCACGCCCCGGGCGGACTTCAATTCCCGCGAACTTTCCGTTAAGAGACGATTTCCGGCCGCATGGCCGCCGAGATTGAGGAAATTTAGACGATGCTCGAAGCCCTGAGACGCGCCTCCCATACCTGGGTGGCAAAAGCCCTGCTGATCGTTCTGGTCGGTTCCTTCGCTGTCTGGGGCGTTTCGAGCTCTCTCATCACCGGCTCGGCCAATTCCGTCGTCACGGTCGGCGATGTCAGCGTCTCGCCGACGGATTTCCGCCTGGCCTACGAGCGCCAGGTCGCGACCATGTCGCAGCGCTTCGGCATGCGGCTGAATGCCGAGCAGGTCCGCGCCTTCGGCATCGAGAATCAGGTCTTCGCCGAACTCGTCGCCGGCGCCGCGCTCGACCAGCTGTCGCGCGACATGAATCTCGGCCTTTCCGAGGGCCGCCTCGCCCAGTTGATCGCCGACGATCCGGCCTTCCGCGGCGTCAACGGCCAGTTCGACCGCCTGGCCTTCTCCGCCGTGCTGCGCAATGCAGGCCTTCGCGAGAACGACTACATCAACAACCGCAGCCAGGTGGCGATCCGCGCGCAGGTCGTCGAGGCGGTTTCGGACGGCTACAAGGCCCCGGACGTGCTGACGGCGGCGCTGCGCCAGTACCGCAACGAATCCCGGACCATCGACTATCTCATCCTGAGCAATGCCAATATCGACCCGGTCAAGACGCCGGGCGACGATGTGCTTTCCCCCTGGTTCGAAGAAAACAAGGCCAGGTACCGCGCGCCGGAATACCGCAAGGTCGTCTATGTCTCGCTCGAGCCGAAGGACATCGTCGATACGGCCGCGATCACCGACGAGGCGCTCCGGGCCGATTATGAGAAGAACAGGGAAAAGTACCGCACGCCGGCCACGCGCACGATAGAGCAGCTGACCTTCGCCGACCGCGCGAGCGCGGACGATGCCGCCGCCAGGCTCGCCGCCGGCACGACCTTCGACGCGATCGTCGCCGAGCAGGGCAAGACGGCCGCCGACGTCCTGCTCGGCGATTTCACCGAGGCGAACGTTCCGGACCAGAAATTCGCGGCTCCCGCCTTCGCCGTTGCCGAAAACGGCGGCACGACGCCGGTCATCGACGGCACCTTCGGCCCGATCATCCTGCGCGTGACGAACATCCGCCCGGAAAACCTCAAGACCTTCGACGAGGTGAAGGAGGAGCTGCGCAACGAGCTGGCGCTGAGCGAGGCCGCCAACGGCATCCTCGCCGTGCACGACCGGCTGGAAGACGCGCGTGCCGAGGGCCTCGCCCTTGCGGAAGCCGCCGCCAAGAACAACCTGAAGGCCGTGACGATCGACGCCATCGACGCCCAGGGCAACGACCAGAAGGGCGAGGAGATCGATGGCCTGCCCGAAAAGGCCGCCCTCATCGCCGAGATCTTCAAGACGGATGTCGGCACGGAAACGCAGCCGATCAATGTCGGCCGCGAGGGCTACGCCTGGTTCGAGGTGCTCGACGTGATCCCGGACCGCGACCGCACGCTCGACGAGGTGCGCGAGCGCGTGATCGCCGACTGGACCGCCGAGCAGCAGCGCCAGACGCTTGCCAGGAAGGCCGAAGAGCTGGCCGAGCGCGTGCGCAAGGGCGGCGACATTGCCGCCATTGCCGGGGAACTCGGCATGGTCGTGGAGAACAAGACCGGCCTCAACCGCGGCGCCCAGGATCCGGTGCTGAGCCCGGCGGCCGTCGCCGCCGCTTTCGCCGGTCCCGTCGGCCATGTCGCCAACACGCCCGGCGTCGATGGCGAGGGCCAGATCCTCCTGAAGGTGACGGACGTGAACGCCGAGACCGCCACCGACGCGCTGTCGGGCGACGAGCAGCAGATCGCCGCCGTTGCCCGCGCCAGCGGCGACGACATCCTCGACCAGATGGTGAGCGCCCTGCAGGCCTCCTACGGCGTCTCGATCAACCGCACGCTCGCCGAGCAGAGCATCGCCCGATAGGGAGACGGGAACCGCATGTCCGACCTGAAACCCTATATCGCCAAGGTCGCCGGGGGCGCGGCGCTGGACCGCGAGGACGCCCGCGGCGCCTTCGAGATCATCATGTCCGGCGCCGCCACGCCCTCGCAGATCGGCGGCTTTCTGATGGCGCTGCGCGTGCGTGGCGAGACCGTCGACGAGATCTACGGCGCCGTCGGCTCGATGCGCGCCCGCATGCTGCCGGTCGATGTTCCCGCCGACGCGATCGACATCGTCGGCACGGGCGGTGATGGCGCCGGCACCTACAACATCTCGACGCTCGCGGCGATCATCGTCGCCGGCGCCGGCGTTCCGGTCGCCAAGCACGGCAACCGGGCACTGAGCTCGAAGTCGGGCACGGCGGACGCCCTCTCCTGCCTCGGCGTCAAGCTGGACATCGGCCCCGCCGAGATCGCCCGCTGCGTGCACGATGCCGGCCTCGGCTTCATGTTCGCCCAGTTGCACCATCCCGCCATGAAGCATGTCGGCCCGTCGCGCGTCGAGCTCGGCACGCGCACGATCTTCAATCTGCTCGGACCCCTGTCCAATCCCGGCAGCGTCAAGCGCCAGCTTCTCGGCGTCTTCTCGCCGCACTGGCTGCTGCCGATCGCCGAGGTGATGCGCGACCTCGGCTCGGAGAGCATCTGGGTCGTGCATGGCGAAGGCCTCGACGAAATCACCACGACGGGCACCACCCGGGTCGCCGCGCTCGAAGACGGCAAGATCCGCACCTTCGAGCTGACGCCCGCCGATTTCGACCTGCCCCAGGTGACGCTCGACGACCTGCGCGGCGGCGACGGCGCGCACAATGCCGCCGCGCTCCTCTCCGTGCTCGGCGGCGCGCACATGCCCTACCGGGACATTTCGCTCGCCAATGCCGCGGCCTCGCTGGTCGTCGCCGGCAAGGCGGAAACGCTGAAGGACGGCATGCGCCTTGCCGTCGATGCGCTGGAAAGCGGCCGCGCCCGCACCGTGCTGGAACGCCTTGTCGCGGTTTCCAACGAAGGCCAGGCGGAGTAGGATTGTCCATGACCGATATCCTGAAGAAGATCGAAGCCTACAAGCTGGAGGAGATTGCCGCCGCCAAGACGCGCGTCTCCCCCGCCGAGCTTCGCGCCCGCATCCGCGACCAGGAGCCGCCGCGCGGCTTCTTCGCCAGCCTGAAGGCGAAAAAGGCCGAGGGCCGCTTCGGCCTCATCGCCGAGATCAAGAAGGCGAGCCCGTCCAAGGGCCTCATCCGGCCGGATTTCGATCCGCCGGCGCTGGCGAAGGCCTATGAGGCCGGCGGTGCCGCCTGCCTTTCCGTGCTCACGGACACGCCGAGCTTCCAGGGCGCACCGGAGTTCCTGACGGCGGCGCGTGCGGCCTGCGCCCTGCCGGCGCTGCGCAAGGATTTCATGTTCGACAGCTACCAGGTGCTGGAGGCCCGTGCCTGGGGTGCCGACTGCATCCTCCTCATCATGGCCTCGCTCAGCGACGACGACGCGAAGATGCTGGAAGACGCCGCCTTCTCGCTCGGCATGGACGTGCTGATCGAGGTGCACGACGCCCCGGAAATGGAGCGCGCGCTGAAGCTCAGGTCCAAGCTCGTCGGCATCAACAACCGCAACCTGCGCACCTTCGAGGTGGATCTCGCCGTGTCGGAAAAGCTCGCCGGCATGGTGCCCGAGGACCGGCTGCTGGTCGGCGAGAGCGGCATCTTCACCCATGCGGATTGCGAACGCCTCGGCAAGGTCGGCATCTCCACCTTCCTCGTCGGCGAAAGCCTGATGCGCAAGGATGACGTGGCGGCGGCGACCCGCGAACTCCTCACCGGCTCGGCCGGCATGCTGGCAGCGGAATGATGGCCGAGGAGGCCCGCACGCTCACCCATATCGGCGCGTCCGGCGAAGCCAGCATGGTGGATGTCGGCGACAAGGCCGAGACGGTGCGCATCGCGGTTGCCGAAGGGTCCATCCGCATGGCGCCGGCAACGCTGGACCTCATCCTCAAGGGTGATGCCAAGAAGGGCGACGTGATCGGCACGGCGCGCCTTGCCGGCATCATGGCCGCCAAGCAGACCGCCAGCCTCATCCCGCTCTGCCATCCCCTGATGCTGACGAAGGTCGCCGTCGATATCCGCGAGGACCGCGCCCTTCCGGGCCTGCGCGTCGAGGCGATGGCCAGGCTCACCGGCCGCACCGGCGTCGAGATGGAGGCGCTGACGGCCGTCAGCGTCGCGTGCCTGACCATCTACGACATGGCGAAAGCCGCGGACCGCGAAATGGAGATAGGCGGCATCCGCCTCGTCGAAAAATCCGGCGGCCGCTCCGGCGACTACCGGCGCGGGGACGCCGGTTGATGGCGGCGCTGCTTCCCGTCGAGGACGCCCTCCACCGCCTGCTTCTGTCCGCCCGTCCGATCCGGCGCACGGAGACGGTCCGGCTGCAGGAGGCCGACGGCCGCGTGCTTGCCGAGGATGTCGCCGCCCGGCTGACGCAGCCGCCCTTCGACAATTCCGCGATGGACGGCTATGCCGTGCGCCACGCGGATATCGCCGCGCTCGGCGCGATCCTGAGGGTCGCAGGCCTCTCCTCCGCCGGCCACGCCTTCGAAGGCACCGCCGGTCCCGGCGAGGCCGTGCGCATCTTCACCGGCGCCCCGCTGCCGGCCTTCGCCGATACCGTGCTGCTGCAGGAAGATGCCGAGGTGCTGGAAGACGGCCGCATCCGCACCACCTTCCTCACGCCGAAAGGCCGCCACATCCGCCCGCGCGGCCAGGATTTTGCCGAAGGCGAGATCGTCCTGAAGGCCGGGGACGTGCTCGATGCCGGCCGCCTGACGGTCGCGGCGGCCATGAACCATGCGGAACTGACCGTCCGTGCCCGCCCGCGCATCGCCCTGCTCGCCACCGGCGACGAGCTCGTGCCGGCAGGTACGCCGCCCGGCGCCAGCCAGATCATCGCCTCCAACACCTACGGCGTCGCGGCCCTCGCCCGCGCGGCCGGCGCCGAGGTGATCGACCTCGGCATCGTCGCCGACGACAAGGAAGCGATGCTGGCGGCCGTGCGCCACGCGCTGACGCTCGGTATCGACGCCCTCGTCACGCTCGGCGGCGCCTCCGTCGGGGATTTCGACCTCGTGAAGCCCGTGCTCGGCGCGGCCGGCATGGAACTCGACTTCTGGCGAATCGCGATGCGCCCGGGCAAGCCCCTGATGGTCGGCCGCCTCGGCGCCGTCCAGGTCATCGGCCTGCCCGGCAATCCCGTTTCGAGCCTCGTCTGCTCCCACCTCTTCCTCGTCCCCCTCGTGCGCCGTCTCGCCCACCTGCCGGCCAAGAGCCTGGAGCATCCGGCCATCACCGCCGTGCCGCTCAAGGAAAACGACCACCGGCAGGATTATGTCCGCGCGCGCATCACCCGCGGCCCCGCCGGCGAACTGCGCGTCACGCCCCTCGAAAAGCAGGATTCCTCCATGATGAAGGCCTTCGCCACCGCCGAAGGCCTCCTCATCCGCCCGCCGCATGCCCCGGCGGCACCCGCGGGCGCGGCCTGCACGGTCCTGCTCCTGCGCGAACCGTCCGCCTGAACAGTATTATTGTTTCAGCAGCCCCTTGCAGAACACATATGGAACAGATAGTGTCTGTTCTGGATTTGTTTCACGATTCTCGGTGGAGGGGCCATGCTCACGCGGAAACAACAGGAACTCCTCCTGTTCATTCACGAACGGATGAAGGAATCCGGCATTCCCCCCTCTTTCGACGAGATGAAGGATGCGCTGGATCTCGCCTCCAAATCCGGCATCCACCGCCTCATCACGGCGCTGGAAGAGCGCGGCTTCATCCGGCGCCTGCCCAACCGGGCCCGCGCGCTGGAGGTGATAAAGCTTCCCGAAGCCTATACGCAGAGCCTGCAGCCGCGCCGCGGCTTCTCGCCGGCCGTCATCGAGGGCAGCCGCGGCAAGCAGCCGCCCGTCGCCGCCCCGCCGCAGCGCACGCCCGTGGCGGAGGTTTCCTCTTCCGTCTCCGTTCCGGTCATGGGCCGCATCGCCGCCGGCGTGCCGATCTCCGCCATCCAGAACAACACCCATGACATCACCGTGCCGGCCGAGATGATCGGCAACGGCGAACACTATGCGCTGGAGGTCAAGGGCGATTCGATGATCGAGGCCGGCATTCTCGACGGCGACACGGTGATCATCCGCACGGCGAGCAGCGCCAATCCCGGCGAGATCATCGTCGCGCTCGTCGACGACGAGGAGGCCACGCTGAAGCGCTTCCGCCGCAAGGGCGCCTCCATCGCGCTCGAAGCGGCAAACCCCGCCTACGAGACCCGCATCTTCGGGCCGGACCGGGTGAAGATCCAGGGCAAGCTGGTCGGCCTCATCCGCCGCTATCACTGATCCTGAGAGCAATTCCAGCAGACGTGCCAAGCGGCCCTTCGTCCGGAATTGCGTTAAAACAAAGAGTTGGCGTGTTTTCGCGGTTCGAGGAAAAGCGGAAATGCTCAAGACGGATCGAAGCTGCCGGTGCGCCAGTCATAGGTGCGGTGGCGGGTCCAGGGCCGGTCGAGGCTTTCCACGGCCGGCAGGATGCGCGCTTCGGAGAAGGCGCGGGATGTGTCCCCGTCGGCCGGCTGGATTTCGAGGGCGCCGGTTCGCCTCAGGTGGCGCGCCGTCACCAGGCGCGCGCCGGAGCGGCAGGCCTCCAGCCGCAGGGCCAGGGACACGATGACAAGGTCGGCCGCATCGCAGGCCGTGCCCAGGAAGGCGACGTCGTCCAGGGTGACGATCCGCCAGCCGCTCGGCGAGACGGCGGCGCAGAATGCCTTTGCTTCACAGACGAAACCCTTGCCGGTCCGGGCCGCCGCGAGCGCTGAGACCATGGCATCCTTCGCCTTCTGCCGGTCGGCCTGGCGCCGCGGCCGTTTCTGCCCCTCGGTCGTGCCGGCGGTTTCGCCGGCGTCCTCAAGGGTCAGTCCGGCGCTCCTGCGGATCTCCGGTTTCGTGAGATCGCCGAGCCGGAGGGCGCGCCGCCACTGGGCATAGATGAAGTCCGGCGGTCTCGCCCGGTTGGTCGCGACGGTTTCGCCGCGAAGAATGGCGACGAGGCGGCCGTCCTCGGACACCAGCACTTCCGGCGTGGCGCTTGCGACTGGAAAGCAGGCAAGCGCGAGGCCGAGACCGACAAGCAGCGTTCCGGCATGGCGCAGCCGCGTGCGCAGGATGCAGACAAGCCCGCCGCCGAGGCCGACCAGCAGGAACGCGGCCGGCGGAATGCGGCCGGTGACGATCTCGCCCTTCCAGCCTGCAACCCATGTCGACAGCGCAATCATCCAGTCGATGCCCTTGCCCATGATCGCGAAGGGCACGGCATCGAGGCCGAAGGGCATCAGCAGCACGGCGATGAGGCCGAAGGGCATGACGACGGCGCTGATGACGGGCATGGCAAGCAGGTTGCCGGCAAGTCCATAGGCCGGAATGCGATGGAAATGGCCGATGGAATAGATCAGCGTCGAGAACCCGCCGATCAGCGAGGACAGCATGAGCCCGCCGAAGAAGCGCCCGAGCGCGCCGCCGAACAGTTTCAGGCGCTCTCCCCCGCCCTCCCGGCGGACCGGACGCTCGCGCCAGGCCGCATAGCCGGCGACGAGACCGAGCGTTGCGGCATAGGACATCTGGAACCCCGGGTTTGTGACGGCAGAGGGTGTCACGACAAGGATGAGGATCGCCGAGAGCGCCACATTGCGCAGGCTTATCGCCGCGCGGCCGAACAGCACCGCCACCAGCATGATGCAGATCATGATCCAGGAGCGCACCGCGGAGATCGCGCCGCCCGAAACGAGGATGTAGAGCGTGACCATGACGAGCGCGCCGGCAGCGGCGATCTTCTTGGCGGGGTAACGCTCGGAGAACCCCGGGACGAGCGCCATCAGGACACGCGCGCCGACGAGGAAGGTGCCGGCGGCAAGCACCATGTTGAGCCCGGAAATGGCGAGCACATGGGCGAGGCCCGCCTGCCGCAGCGCCTCCACCGTCTGCGCGCCGATCGCCCGCTGCTCGGCCGTCACCAGCGCCGCGGCGATCGCGCCGGCATCGCCGCCGATCCGGCCGCGGATATGCTCGGTGAGGTTGTTGCGCCAGGTCGCGATCTCCTGCCGGATCCGCCCCTCCAATCCCGGCCCGGCCACCGCAATCGCGGTCGGCGCGCGATAGAAATAGCCGACAGCGCCGGTGCCGGCGAAATAGGCATCGAAGGCGAAGTCGTTGAGGCCGGACAGCGCCGGGCCGGAGGGCGGCCCGAGCCGCGCCCGCCCGGTTATGCCGCCGCCGATCGGGATCGGCGTGTGCCGGCTGCGGGCCAGGAGCGTCACCATGCCGGGCGGCCGCTTCAGCACCGGGTCGCGCGTCGCCTCCAGTGCGATGCGGTAGCGGATCGCACCCCGCTCGTCGCTTTCGCGCGCCAGCACCCGCCCGCTGATCTCGGTGGTGACAGGCGCGTCGAGCAGGACCGTTGCGAGCCGGGCGCTTTCGAGCGCCGCCAGCAGCATGCCGACCGGGACGAGCAGCGCGGCGCCGGCCGCAAGCGCGATCCAGTCCTCGCGATGGCGAAGGCGCCAGGCCGGCCAGAGCGCGAGCGCAATGACGAAAAGCGTGGTGGCAAGCGGCGGATCGGTGGCGGCGGCGAACCAGAGCGCCGCCCCCGCGCCGAGGAAGACCGGAACGAAAAGGAAGAAATGGCCATGCGCCCTTTCCTCGGCGAATGCGGCCGCGCTTGGCTGCTTGGCAGCCACCGCAGCCTTGAAGCGCCCCGCTGCCCGCCGCAGGATGGCCAGCGCTCCCCGGCGCACGGGATCGCGAACCGGGGCGCGCGGGACGGCGGCGTCATCGGGCGCCACCCGCCAGGCATCGGCCTCGGGCATTTCCCGCCGTTCCGCGACGCCGACCTTCTCCATGACCCCGGCCCCACCCGTTCCCGTCCCATTGTGCAACCGAACGGAAAAATCTTCAATCAACAGTAGGCGCGGAAAATGCTAAGCCAGGCAGAAAGGATGCCCCCTCCATATCTCGCGAAACACGCGTAAAAGTTGCTTGAAACTTGCGGGAAAGGGTAGATATTGCGTTGCCGGAAAGCCCATTTCCGCAATGCACAATTTGCCTTTCGTCTCGCTTGGCAGTCAGGTGCAAATGGGCTAGCAAAACGAGCATGTTCATGGTTCCGGCACAACCTCGTGCCGCCATTGGAAACAACGGAGGATCGTTATGACAGGAACAAGCGCGGATGTATCGATCGGTGGCAAGACAATCGAGTTGCCGACGCGATCCGGTACGATCGGCCCCGATGTGATCGACATCGGCACGCTGTACAAGAATACAGGCGCCTTCACCTACGATCCCGGGTTCACCTCCACCGCCTCCTGCGAATCGAAGATCACCTATATCGACGGCGATGAAGGCGTCCTGCTGCACCGCGGCTACCCCATCGAGCAGCTGGCCGAACACGGCGACTTCCTCGAAGTCTGCTATCTCCTGCTGTACGGCGAACTGCCGACCAAGTCGCAGAAGGACGATTTCGACTATCGCGTCACGCACCACACCATGGTGCACGAACAGATGTCGAAGTTCTTCACCGGTTTCCGCCGCGACGCCCACCCGATGGCCGTCATGTGCGGCGTCGTGGGCGCGCTGTCGGCCTTCTACCACGACTCGACCGACATCACCGATCCGCACCAGCGCATGGTCGCCTCGCTGCGCATGATCGCCAAGATGCCAACGATCGCCGCCATGGCCTACAAGTACCATATCGGACAGCCCTTCGTTTACCCGAAGAACGACCTCGACTACGCGTCGAACTTCCTGCGCATGTGTTTCGCCGTGCCGTGTGAAGACTATGTGGTGAACCCGGTGCTGTCGCGCGCCATGGACCGCATCTTCATCCTGCACGCCGACCATGAGCAGAACGCCTCCACCTCGACGGTCCGCCTCGCCGGTTCCTCCGGCGCCAACCCCTTCGCCTGCATCGCCGCCGGCATCGCCTGCCTCTGGGGCCCCGCCCATGGCGGCGCGAACGAGGCCGCGCTCAACATGCTGGCCGAGATCGGCTCCGTCGAGCGCATCCCGGAATATGTCGCCAAGGCCAAGGACAAGAACGATCCGTTCCGCCTGATGGGTTTCGGCCACCGCGTCTACAAGAACTACGACCCGCGCGCCCGCATCATGCAGAAGACGACGCACGAGGTTCTCGGCGAACTCGGCATCAAGGACGATCCGATGCTGGAAGTCGCCATGGAACTGGAGCGCATCGCGCTGACGGACGAGTATTTCATCGAGAAGAAGCTCTATCCGAACATCGACTTCTACTCCGGCATCACGCTGAAGGCGCTGGGCTTCCCCACCACCATGTTCACCGTACTCTTCGCGCTCGCCCGCACGGTCGGCTGGATCGCTCAGTGGAACGAGATGATCGAAGATCCGGAACAGCGCATCGGCCGTCCGCGCCAGCTCTATATCGGCGCCCCGAAGCGGGACTACCTGCCGGTCTCCAAGCGCTGAGGCCAGAGCTACCCATGAAAAAGGCCCGGCTGCGGATGCAGCCGGGCCTTTTCCTTGATGTGAACCGCGCCTCAGTCGACGAAGACCTCGCGGCGCAGCATTTCCCAGCTCTCCTTGTCCGGCGCGACCAGGAGGCCGCCCTCGACATGGTGCGGCTTGTAGGCCGAACCGTCGAAGCGCGCGGCATAGGCGCCGGCCTCCTCGGCGATCAGCGTGCCGGCGAGGTGATCCCAGGGCATCAGCTTGTTGTACATCAGGTAATGCAGGTGACCGCCGGCAAGGGTGCGGTATTCGTGCGCCGCGCAGCGATAGTTGGAGACGAAGGCGACCTTGGCGAGGTTCGACAGGATGCGGGCGCGGCGCGCCCGGTCGAGGAAGCTGGTCGAGGCCATGCCGGTCATCGCTTCGAGCGGCGCGCCGCCGCGCGTCTTCAGCCGCACGGCCGGGCGGTGGTCACCGGTCTGCCAGGCGCCGCCGCCCTTTTCCGCCATGACGAAATCATCGCCCATCGGGTCGTAGATGATGCCGCCGACCGTCTCGCCGCCTGAGACGATCGCCGCCATGACGCCGAAGAGCGGCACGCCGGCGGCGAAGTTGAACGTGCCGTCGATCGGGTCGACGACGATCGCGACATCCGCATCCTTGAGCTTCGGCAAGAGCGCCGGATCGGCCGCCACCGATTCCTCGCCGACGAAGAGAACGCCCGGAAACTGCGCCTTCACCTCCCGGCTGATGAAGCGTTCGGCCGCCTCGTCGGCTTCCGTCACCAGGTCGTTGGCGTCCGCCTTGGTGCGGATGTCGCCCTTGGCGAGCGCGCGGAAGCGCGGGCGGATTTCCGCCTCCGCCGCCTGTGCAAGCACGAGGGCGAGGGCATTGATGTCAATCGTCGTCATGGGGCCTTACCGTTTCGAGGGAGGAGAAATCGAAAAGCTTCGGGTCGAGAAGATGGGACGGGTTGGTATGGCCGAGCGCGCGCAGCATGGCGTCCTTGCGGCCCGGCATGCGCGTCTCGATATCCGCCAGCATCGCCTTCATCGCATTGCGCTGGAGGCCGTCCTGCGAGCCGCAGAGGTCGCAGGGGATGATCGGGAACCGCATGGCGGCGGCGAATTTGGCAAGATCGTCCTCCGCCGCATAGGCGAGCGGACGCAGCACCATGAGGTCGCCCTCGTCGTTCAGAAGCTTCGGCGGCATGGCGGCGAGCCGCCCGCCATGGAAGAAGTTCATGAAGAAGGTTTCGAGAATATCCTCGCGATGGTGGCCGAGCACCAGCGCATCACAGCCCTCCTCCCGGGCGATGCGATAGAGATTGCCGCGCCTGAGGCGCGAGCAGAGCGAACAATAGGTCGCCCCCGACGGCACCTTCTCCTTCACGATGGAATAGGTGTCGCGGTATTCGATCCGGTGCCTGACGCCGATGGATTTCAGGTAATCCGGCAGGATGTGCTTCGGGAAATTCGGCTGGCCCTGGTCGAGATTGCAGGCGACGAGCTCCACCGGCAAAAGGCCGCGCCATTGCAGGTCCATCAGCAGGGCGAGCAGGCCGTAGCTGTCCTTGCCGCCCGAAAGGCCGACGAGCCAGCGCCTCTGGCCCTTCAGCATCGCGAAATCGTCCATCGCCTGCCGGACCTGCCTGAGCAGGCGCTTGCGCAGCTTGTTGAAGGAGACGCTGGAAGGCGCATCCGCAAAGAGCGGATGGCGGCCGGCATCCGGTGCGTCGTCGTCGGTATCAGCAAAGGCCAAGGTCATGGGCCTGCAATGCCCCGAACCGGCCGCACAATCAAGCCCCGAACACCGACCAGCCGGTGCGCGCCGCCAGCATTTCCAGCGCCAGCGAGCCGATGAGCGAATTGCCGTTCTCGTTGAGCCCCGGCGACCAGACGGCGACCGAGGCCTTTCCCGGCGCAACGGCCAGGATCCCGCCGCCGACGCCGCTCTTGCCCGGCAGGCCCACGCGGTAGGCGAAGTCGCCCGAGCCGTCATAATGGCCGCAGGTCAGCATGAGTGCGTTGATACGCCGCGCCCGAAGATGCGAGACGACGCGGTGGCCGGTCAGCGGATTGGTGCCGTTGTTGGCAAGGAACAGCCCCGCCTTGGCGAGCTGGCGGCAGCTCATCGCCAGCGCGCACTGATGGAAATAGACGCCGAGCACCAGTTCGGCCGCATGGTCGAGCTTGCCGAAGGAGCGCATGAAATTGGCCAGCGCGACATTGCGGAAGCCCGTCGCCTGCTCCGAGCGCGCCACGGCCTGGTCGATGATGATGTCGTCCTCGTCCGCGAGATAACGCAGGAACCGCACGATCTCGCCGATCGCCTCCTTCGGCGTATGGCCGGCGAGCACGAGGTCGGTGATGGCGATGGCGCCGGCATTGATGAAGGGATTGCGCGGGATGCCGCCCTCGTGCTCGAGCTGGACGATGGAGTTGAAGGCCGAGCCCGACGGCTCGCGCCCCACACGCTTCCAGATCGCCTCGCCATGCTTGCCGAGGGCGAGCGTGAGGGTGAAGACCTTGGAAATGCTCTGGATGGAAAAGGCCTCGTCCGCATCGCCGGCAAGATGCACCGCGCCGTCGACCGTCACCACGGCGATGCCGAACTTTTTGGGATCCACATGGGCAAGCTGCGGAATGTAGTCCGCCACCCTGCCCTCGCCGCATCGTGGCGACAGGTTCGCGTGGATCTCCTCGACAATGCCCTGCAAGTCCGTCATCCCGTTCCCCCGAAACGAAAAAGCCGCCAATCTCTTGGCGGCTTTTCCGGATTGCGCAAGGTGTCGCCCGCGAATTAACGCGAATAGAATTCGACGACCAGGTGCGGTTCCATGACGACGGCATAGGGCACGTCGGAGAGAATCGGAACGCGAACGAAGGTCGCGGTCATCTTGTTGTGGTCGGCTTCGATATAGTCCGGAACGTCGCGTTCAGCCAGGCCAACGGATTCGAGAACCGTGACGAGCTGCTTGGACTTTTCCTTGACTTCGATGACGTCGCCCGGCTTGCAACGGTAGGAACCGATGTTGACGCGGACGCCGTTGACCTTGACGTGGCCGTGGTTGACGAACTGACGGGCAGCGAAGACCGTCGGGACGAACTTGGCGCGGTAGACGATCGCGTCGAGGCGCGATTCGAGCAGGCCGATCAGGTTTTCCGGGGTGTCGCCCTTGCGGCGCTCGGCTTCGGCGAAGATCGCGCGGAACTGCTTCTCGCGGATATCGCCGTAGTAGCCCTTCAGCTTCTGCTTGGCGCGAAGCTGGACACCGAAGTCCGAAAGCTTGGACTTGCGGCGCTGGCCGTGCTGGCCCGGGCCGTATTCGCGGCGGTTGACCGGGGACTTCGGACGGCCCCAGATGTTCTCGCCCATGCGGCGGTCGATTTTGTACTTGGATGCAGCGCGCTTGCTCATCGCATTTCCTCTTGGTCTCGTTATGCCGGGCCGTTGCCGGACCGGCTGAAGGAAACACGCCCTCCTCTGAACCTTTCGGGTTCCGACAGGCTTCTCACGATCGCGACCGGAGAATCCACGGGACATGTCAAATGAAACACCGGACATTTCTGCCCGGCGCTGGCGGGGTCATTAGGGGAGTTTTACAGGACTGTCAACGAGCAAGACTCGGAAAATCCGCCTATTCCGCCGCATCGCGGTGGGAATCGGCAAGGTCCGGCCCGTTGGCGTCCCCCGGCAGTGTCTCGCAGTTCAGATCCGGGAAGGCGACGATGCGGTGGCCGGCAAGATCGCTGTGCACGACCACCAGTCCCTGCTCCTCGAAATAGCCGAGCAGGCGCCGCGCCCGGCGAGCCGAATGCGTGCCGTAGGCCCGCGCGATCCGGGCGTCCGAGGGACAAGAGAGCCCGCGCACCGCGGCCTGCGCGACGAGCAGGAATACGCCCTGCAGATCCTCGGTGACACTGCGGGAAAGGTCGAGCGCCCTGCCCCAGATCTCGCTTGCCGCCGTCTCGGCATCGACGCCGGAGCGCGCGACCGCCATCTTGCGGCGGAAGGCCGGCAGCGACAGCGGCGCGCCCGGCACGCGGCGGATGCGGCAGCGCACGAGGAAATCCTGGAACAGTTCGGCATCGGCCCGGAAGGCCGCATCGGGATTGCCGAGGATTTCGGCGAGCGCCTGGTCGAGAAGGCCTTCCCGCTCTTCGGCGGAGATTTCCGGCACCGGTGCCTTCGCCTCCGCCTGCACCGGCTCCGGCCGCGCGCGGGACAGTTCGGCGAGGATGTCCGTCGTCGGGCGCGGCGCCGGCGGCGCGCGGCGGACGAGCGGGCGGGAAAACTCGTCCGGATCGGGCGTGAAGATCAGGTCCTCCACGTCCGGTAGTGCATCCGGCAGCGGCATCAGCTTGGGGCTGGTCGAGCGCGCGGAGGTCTCGACCGCGCCGATCGTCACCGGCAAGGGGCGGCGCGACAGCGCCGGGCCGAGGGCGACGAAGGAACCGCGCGGTAGGTCGCGGAACATCTCCGCCTGCCGGCGATCGAGGCCGAGCAGGTCGGCGGCGCGCGCCATGTCGATATCGAGGAAGGTGCGGCCCATCAGGAAGTTGGAGGCCTCGGCCGCGACGTTCTTGGCAAGCTTGGCAAGGCGCTGCGTGGCGATGACGCCGGCAAGGCCGCGCTTGCGGCCGCGGCACATCAGGTTGGTCATCGCGCCGAGCGACAGTTTTCGCGCCTCCTCGGAGACCTCGCCGCTGACGGCGGGCGCAAAGAGCTGCGCCTCGTCGACGACGACGAGCACCGGATACCAGAAGTCCCGGTCCGCATCGAACAACGCATTGAGGAAGATGCCGGCCGCCCGCATCTGCTCGTCGGCCTCAAGCCCTTCCAGAGAGAGCACGCAGGAGACGCGGTGCTGGCGGATGCGGTTGGCGATGCCGACGAGTTCGGCTTCCGTGCGTTCGCCATCGACCACGACATGGCCGAACCGGTCGGAAAGCGTGACGAAATCCCCTTCGGGATCGATGATGACCTGCTGGACCCATTGGGCGGACTGTTCGAGCAGGCGCCGCAGCAGATGCGACTTTCCCGAGCCCGAATTGCCCTGCACGAGCAGGCGCGTCGCCAGCAGTTCCTCGATATCGAGCCTGGCCGGTGCGCCGCCCTGCACCGTTCCCATGTCGATGCCGACCTTCATCCCGTTCCTCGTTCCAAAATTCCTGATTCGCCGGCCGCCACCGGATATCCGGCAAGCCCTAACACGAAACAAGCAGCCGTCACGCCCGGCTTTTTGAAAAAATCCACAAGGTTCTCGCCGAGGCCGCGCTCAAGCGGCCTTGTCATCGAGCGGCTGTACCTCGGGCTGCGCGCGCTGCATCGCCTGCGCAAGATCGAAATTGGCCTGCATGGCGAGCCATGCGCGCGCCGTGCTGACCCCTGCCCGTTCCAGGCGCAGGGCAAGATCGGGGCTGACGGCGGCACGCCCATGCAGCACGCGCGAAAGCGCGACCCGGGACATGCCGAGCCGACTGGCCGCGTCCGTCACCGAAAGGCCGAGCGGCTGAAGCACGTCCTCGCGGAGCAATTCACCGGGATGGGGCGGAAGTCTCATCATCGCCGTGTTCCTCTCAATGATAATCCTGGTAGTCGACCAGCTCGACATCGGTCCCGACGAAACGGAACGTCACTCGCCAGTTGCCATTCACCCAAACCGACCAATGTCCCTTCATCGTTCCCTTGAGGGGATGAAGCCTGAAGCCCGGCAGGTCGACGTCGACAGGTGCGCTCGCGACATCCAGCACGCCAAGGATGCGCCCGAGTTTGGCGGCGTGCGACGCCTGGATCCCTTTCGTCGATCCCGACGCGTAGAAGAGTTCCAGACCCTTGTGTCGGAAACTGACGATCATGGCGCAGTGTATCGCGTATCGATACGCGATACAAGCCTCAGACGACCCGAAGCCCGAACCCCTGCATCAGCCGGCGTGTCGAAAAGTCCGGCTTGCCGGAGGTGAAGACGGCGATGTCCTCGCCCGGGGCGAGGGTTTCCAGCGGGGGGACGAGGCGGCGGGCCTGGCGGGCGATGGCCTCGGCGGGGTCGAGCCAGTCGACCGGCCAGGGGGCGAGCTTGCGGAAGAGGTTGGCCATGAAGGGATAGTGCGTGCAGGCGAGCACGACGATGTCCGTCTTGAGGCCGTCCTCGTCGACGAAGCAGGGCATGATCTCGGCGCGCACGGCCTCGTCGGAGACGGTCTCGCCGCGGATATAGGCCTCGGCCATGCGGGCGAGGTTCTCAGAGCCGACGAGGCGTACGTCGCACTGGCTGGCGAAGGACTGGATGAGGTCGCGCGTATAGGCGCGCTTCACCGTGCCGGGCGTGGCCAGCACCGAGACAAGGCCGGAACGGGTGCGCTCGGCGGCGGGCTTTATCGCGGGCACGGTGCCGACGAAGGGCATGTGGGGGAATGCGGCGCGCAGGTCCGCGCCGACGAGCGTGAAGGCCGTGTTGCAGGCGATGACGCAGATTTCCGGGTCGTGTTCGGCGAGCAGTCTTGCGAAGAGATCGACGACATGCGCCTTCAGCGCCGGCTCTTCCCAGCCGCCATAGGGAAAGCCGGCATCGTCGGCCACATAGGTGAAGTGCCGCTCGGGTATCAGCACGCGCGCCTCGCGCAGCACGGTCAGGCCGCCGATGCCGCTGTCGAACATCAGGATGGGCTTGGCCGACGCCTGTTCCGGAAAGGGCCTATGCGTCGTCACGGGGCACCTTGGGCCGGCGGTTGCGGGTGCGGTTGGGGTTGGTCGCGCCGCGCGGCGATTCGCGGGTGAAGCGATCGAGGCAGGAGATGATGCCGCGCAGGACCTGGATCTCCGTGCCGGTGAAGGACGGACGCGTCAGGATGGCGCGCAGGTTCTCCACCAGCTTGGGCTTTTTCTCGGCGGGCCGGAAGTAGCCGCGCGCCTCCAGCGTCTCCTCCACATGGTCGAACAGCCCCTGCAGCTCCTCCTTTTTGGCCGGGCGCTGCGGCAGCGCGTCGAAGGGCGTGTCCTCGACCGAGGCAAGGCCGCTCTTCATCCACTCGTAACTCATCAGGAGCACGGCCTGGGCGAGGTTGAGCGAGGCGAAGGCGGGGTTGACCGGGAAGGTCACCAGCTCGTCGGCGAGCGCGATCTCCTCGTTGGTGAGGCCCGTGCGCTCACGGCCGAAGAGAATGCCGGTCTTCTGCCCGGCGCGGAAGCGCACGCGCAGGTCGTCGGCAGCGACGACCGGCGAGCGGACCTCCTTGTAGCCGTAGCGGTCGCGCGCGGTCGTCGCATAGACGAATTCGAGGTCGGCGACGGCCGCCTCCAGCGACGGATAGACCTTCGCCGCCTCGATGACGTGATCGGCCTTGCTGGCGGCGGAGATCGCCTTCTCGCTCGGCCAGCCGTCGCGCGGATTGACGAGGCGCAGTTCGGCAAGGCCGAAATTCGCCATGGCGCGCGCCACCATGCCGATATTCTCGCCGAGTTGCGGATGAACGAGGATGATCGCCGGTCCCTCGGCGATCAGCGTGCGTTCGCTGTTCGTGCCTGCCATGCCCAAATATCCCTGGAAAGTTCGGGCTTCACTGGCACAATAAGCGGCAAATGAAAAGCATGAAGCCGCTCATTCGGGGGATTCGGCGGCGCTGCCGTTGCCGTCATTGGCGCCGGCCTCGGCGATCTCCACCATTTCCTTCTTCAGGGAGGCGCCCTCCTCGAAGCTCGGGCGCTCGATGTCGTCGATCACCGCCCGGCCGTCCTCCTCGATCAACTTGAAGACCAGCGTTTCCGGCTGCCAGTCGGCGGCCCGCTCGCCGAAGCAATGGCTGTTGTCGAAGGTCACGGTCACGTCTTCCGCGCCGTTCGCCGGCTGTCCCTCGGTGGTCGTGACGTCCTTCAGCGCACAGCCGTCCTGGCCGCCGATGATCGGATCGTAGTCGAAGGGCGAACCGTCGTCCTCATAGGCGGGATACTTCGCCGCTTCCTTGTACTTGGCGACGAAATCCTTGCTGTAGAGACGCTTCAGGAAGTCCTCGGAGAAGTAGTCGGCATAGGGCGGCGGCGTATCGGTGTCCGCGCCGAGATCCTGCCAGTTGGCCGCCGCGGCCGCCATGACCTCCGAAACGGGTGCCTTGAAATCGGCAGCCTCCACGGAAACGGGAAGCAAAAGGGCAAGCGCAACGAGGCCGAGACGCGACATCATGTTCTCCATTGAATGACGGCGGACCGGAACGGCCGCCCGAGAGCCTTCCTGAAACGGAATTCCGGCGAAACTTATTCTCAACCCCGGCGAAAATAAACCGTCTCGGCAATTGGTTGGCTTTGCCTTCCCGGCCGCGAGTGCTATAGGGCCAAACATTCCTTTAAAGTCCACGATCCGGGGCGCAAGGCCCCGACAAAATACGAGGCTCTCCATGGCAAAGATCAAGGTCGCCAACCCGGTCGTCGAGCTCGACGGCGACGAGATGACGCGCATCATCTGGCAGTTCATCAAGGACAAGCTGATCCATCCGTACCTGGACATCGACCTCGAATATTACGACCTCGGCATGGAGAACCGCGACGC
>NZ_SLVX01000016.1 GCF_004341885.1 Shinella granuli
CAAAACTCTGAAGCGAGCAATGTATGGCAGAGCTGGGCCAGAACTGATGAGAGCAAGAATGTTGCCGCTGAATCACACAGATTGAGGAAGAACCGCCTAATGCTGGCCTTGATCGTCTATCTCGGGGCGGTGGGGCGTTCGGGTTCGGTCGGCTTCGTGATCGACACCTATGTCGTGGCCGGATTCGCCTGTATGATCATGCTCACGCTTCCTCACGACATGCGCCGGCTGCTCGGCGACATCACGCTGGCGTTTCTGATCGCAAGCGCGGTCATAGGCTTCTTCGAGGCCATCGCGCAGGACCGCCTGCTTCCCTATCCTCCCATACGCGACGTCTTTCGGCCCATCGGCCTGACGGGACATCCGCTGACCCTCGGCGCCATGTCCGCGACCGCGATCGGCTTCGTCGCTGCGACACGCTGGCCGCTCTGGGTGCGGCTTCTCGCGATCTTCACGCTCTATGTGGGCGCCGCGATCTCGACGGCGAGAACGGCCTTCGTGCTCGCTTCGCTCGAACTGCTCCTGCTCCTGCTGTTCACGCGCTGGTCGAAACTGTCGAAACGCACCGAGCGCCGGGCGAAGGGCATCGTCCTTCTCCTCCTCATCCCGCTATGCGCCGTTCTCTTCGTCGTGCTCCTGGGGGCGGGCTTCATGGAGCGCTTCCGAGGCACGCTCTTCGACGACAGCTTCATGGCCCGCGTCACGATCTACCGGGTCTTCGACTATTTTAGCTGGTCGGAGATCATGATGGGCGTGCATATCGACCAGTTGATGTTCGTCGTGAACGAGAAGCTGGACCTGGAATTCATCGAAAGCGCTCCGGTCGTGTTGACGATGCTGTTCGGCCTGCCGGCCGCGCTCGTGTTCACCGTCGCGCTTTTCCGCCTCTTCTCGCGGCTCATCCGCGGTGCGGCCGGCTCGGCGCAACTCGGCGCCGCCGTTTTCATCATCGCCTCGCTGTCAAACAACACGTTCACAGAGAAGACATCCGTGGTCACCGCAATCTTCGTGTTGTTGCTCGCCTACCGGCGGCCTTTGCTGCCCGCGCCTTCCGAAGCCCCCACGCACGTGACCGAGCAGAAGCGTCCGGCCGCCCGCGCGTCAGGTGCAGCCACGGCTCGCCGGAAAGCCCGCACGGCGCAGATGTGACGGTTCGTTGCCAATGGCGCCCGGCGCCGTCAGCCGCAACTATCCACGACTTCCAGCCGTCCCTGGCGATTGAGCGTATGCGTGCCCGCGCGGGCCCATGCCGGGCCGGACCCTACCGGAACAACCGGACCGAAGACCACTGCCGTCTCGTCCAGCCTTACGAGTTCCATGAGGCCGAGACCGCCGCCATATATCCGCGAACAGTCCTGCACCGGCAGGAACGTCCGTCCGTCCCGGCGAGTGAACGCACCGCCCGGCCTCGCGCCGGCCCGATCGATCGTTATGGGGTTGAGGCGATGCGGCGTCCACGGCCCCTCAAGGGCAGGCGCATGGTATACGACCATCGTGTCCGACGGGTTGCCCTTGCCGTACCGCTCGGTGCCGAACAGCCAATAGGTCCCTTCCGAGCGCAGGAGCGTCATGTCGTTCAGGTTCCGGCCCGCGATGAGGACGGCCTGCCGTTCCCAGCGATCGGGAAACCGGGCGGCGCGATAGAGGACGACTTCATGGGCTGAGCCGCTTTCCGGGATCATATATATCTCGCCGTCCTCGGCGACTATCTGGGGATAGGAGAGATGATGCGGCTCCTCCAGCACCACCTCGGGCACGCCGAAGCGGCCGTCCTCATCCAACACGGACACCGAGATGACCCCGCGCCCGGTACAGTAGGGGAACTCTTCGACGAAGAGATAGTGACGGCCGTCGTGCTCGAAGACGAAGGGATCCGCATAGAAGCGCGCACCGTCATCGGCGAGAACCGTATAGGCTGCGCCGTCCAGCCTGCCGGTCTCGGCGACGCCGGGACCATCGATCAGGCGATAGGCAACCTGCCAGTGGTTGGCGCGCTTTCGGCCGAGCCGGCTGGAAAGCGCGGCGGCGGCGAAAGGAAGATAGGCGCGAAGAATGCCGCTGGGGGGTCGCTGCTCCGCTGGCCGCTCCGCAACCGGTCCGAGCGTGCCGTCGAAGAAACGGTTCACGACCTGTATGATTAGCGAGATCGCGCCGACGAGCAGTTCGTCGAGGATGCGCGATACGCGCAACCCGCTCGAAACGGCGGGGCGCGCACGCCCCACGGCGACACCATCCAGCCGGGCGACGAACTCCGCCGATTGCCGCGCCGCTGCCGCATCGCAGATCCCGCCGGTGACATCGCCCGAACCGAAAACCTCCAGCCTGAGCACGGGCCTGTCCTGCCCACCGGCCGTTTCGGCAAGATCGATGATGAGATCGTACCCGTCACGGCCCGTCGTCGCCACCGGGGCGGCAAGATGCGCAAGCGAGGGACCGAAAAGACGACGTTCGACCGCCATGACGCGATCGAGCGCATGACGGGCGGTTCCTGCCCCTGCCACGGCCTTGACGGAAACATCATGGCCCTCTGCTTGAAGACGCGCGATGAGCTCGCAGTACCAGCGCCTCGACGACTTTTGATGGGTAAGGAGAAGGACTTTTCCCAACGTCAGATCTTCTTCATGTAAGGAGCCCTTCGTACCTGTCCGCGATGGCATTGATCTTGAACGCGTCGGCCCTTTGCCGGAGTGTCGCGGAATCGATGGGGTTTTCCAGCGATTTCTGCAACTGTACGGCGAAAGCCATCGGATCCGCAACAGGGACAAGGGGACCAAATTGCCCGTCGTCAAGAATTTCGCGCGGGCCATGGGGCGCGTCGGTGGAGACGACAGGCACGCCATGGGCCATGGCCTCGATGAGGACGTTGCCGAAGCCCTCGCTGGTCGAGGACAGGGCAAGGAGATCGATGGCGGCGTAGCATGCGGCGGGATCGTTGACATAGCCGGCGAAGAGGACGTCGTCCGCGATGGTGAGCTCATCCGCCAGCGCCCGGGTCTCCGCCTCCAGGGGGCCTTCCCCGAAGATCACGAGCCGGGCCTTTCTCTCGGCGCGCAGGATCGCAAAGGCACGCAGAAGGGTGGCGTGGTCCTTGACGGGCACGAGGCGGCCGAGGGTGCCGATCACCGGGCCGTCGCCCATGGCCGCGAGCGCCTGCCGCCAGGGATGCGCGCCGGGCATGCGCACGCCTTCCGGCGGAAGGGGATTGTAGATGACGGCGATCTTTTCCGGCGGATAGCCGTTCTGCACGAGATCGCGGCCGACCCCCTTGGAAACGGCGATGGCGCGCGTCGCACGCGCGGCGACGAAGCCGGCGAGGCGGTCCGCAAGGATCGCACCGATCTTCTCCGACTTGAGGGCGGCAGCACCGTGGAAGCCCGGAAAGAAGCGTGCGCGGCTGCGGGCAAGAACGAGAGCGGCGGCCATGACGAGATTGGCGAAGTCCGGTGCGCTGAAAACGGCCTCCGGCCGGAGACGGCGCAGCATCCGCACGGTTCGGGCGAGGCCCTCCAGGGTCTTTGCCTTGCCGAACCCCTCGCCGCGCATGGGAAAGTGCAGGTCGACGAGCTCGACGGCAGGCGACAGCAGGTCCGCATTCGGCCCCTGCCCGTTCCATGCCAGCAGCGTCACGGCATGGCCGCGCGCGGCCATTTCATTGGCCACCAGCACGAGCACCCGCTCGGCACCACCGCCGGCCAGGCTGGGTGCATGGAAAAGAAGACGCCTCGCCATGCGGCTCAGGCGCGCTGTTCGGCGGCGGCCGGCTGGGGTTCCCGCAGTTCGCGCAGCATGCCGCGCGCCAGCGCCAGGAAGAGGCCGGCCGCAAGGCCGAGAATGGTTCCGGCGACGATGAGAAGGCTGGTGCGCGGCGGCCAGGAGCGGCTTTGCGGAGGCACCGCGGTCGAGATGACCCGCACGTTCGTGGTATCGATCTGCTCGCGCTCGGTGATCTGGTGCGCACGCGCCAGGAAACTCTCATAGACCGCGGTCTTGGAGGCAGCATCGCGTTCGAGTTCGCGCAAGGCGACCTGGACTTCGTTGTCCGTGAAGACCGTGCCCGTCATATCCTTCATCCTGGTGTCGAGAGCCTTGAAGGAGGCCTTCGCCTCGTCCAGGTTCGAGCGGGCCTTGGCGAGGATGCGCGACAGTTCGGTCTTGATCTGCCCGTTGGCGGCTTCGAGTTCGGCGCGCAGTTGCACCAGGCGCGGATAGCGCGGACCATAGGTCATCGACAGGCCGTCGAGTTCCTGCTGCAGGTTGCTGGCCCGGGTGCGCAGCGCGGCGAGCGAGGTCGAAGCGACGGAATCCTGGGTGGTGGCATTGGGACCGGCGGCAAGGACGGCGTCGTAGGCGGCCTGCGCGGCGATCACGCGGGACTGGGCGGTGATCATCTCGCTGTTGACCTGGGTCATGCTCTGCGAGCTGACGAGCTGCCCCTGGCTCGAGGCCAGATTGTTGGCGCGGCGATAGGCTTCCACCTTCGCCTCGGCTGCCTGGACATCCTGCTTGAGCTGGTCGAGCCGGTCGTCGATGGCACGGGCGGCCCGGCTGGCGCCGTCCGATTCGGCCTTGGCCAGCTCATCCTGGAAACCGGTCACCACGGCCTGCGAGATGCGGATGGCCTTGTCGACGGTTTCGGCGGAGACGGACAGGCTCGCGACAAACGAGGTCTCGTCGGCCTTGGTCTCGATCCGCTTGCTGAGCACCTCCAGCACCGCGGTGCGCGGATCCGAGGCGGCCGCGCCGGAGCCGGACAGGAAAGAGAACAAACCCGGCGAGGGATCGTTGAACTCGCTGTCGCGCGTCAGATCCAGCTCGTCCACGACGTGCAGCAAGACGTTGCGCGAGGTCAGCACACGCAGCTTGCTGCGCACCGCCAACACCTGGTTGTCCCCCTGGCTGGGCGCCGCGTAAAGGTCGTTGGCGACCACCTGGAGGTTGGAGGGGTTGATGAGGATATCGGTCCCGACGGTATAGAGGCGCTTGCTCAGCAGACCGTAGGCGCCGCCGGCAAGGCCGCCCAGAAGGGCAAGGACGATGGCGCCCTTCATCCCGGCGCGCAGCCATTCGGACACCCGGCGGAAATCGAATTCGAGGAATTCGCCGACCTTGTCGACCGCGGTGGAAGCGCCGGTTGCAACCGGCACCGGCTTCTGCCTTTCCACATGCGGCACATCCCTCGCCTTGATCTTGCGACCAAGGGGCTTGGCACGGTCGCGCGCGAACGTACGCACGACCGGGCTACCCTTGGGGACGTCTGAAAACATCGACATGGGACCCACTCCTGGTAAACGGCATGCCCGATGGCTCAGCGGGCGCTCTCGCTGTGATTCCTTTTTTTAGAACGCAATGCTCAATAGAAACTTAAGATATGCATTGCGCACCGAAAGCGCGCCATTGGAGAACCCGCTCAGGTGGCCGGGCGCGACAGCCTCTGGCGGAATGTCGCCGCCAGACGCCTGGCCTCCTGCCAATGGAAGAGGGCATTGAGGCCAAGGAAGATCGCAAGCGCGCAAAGGCCGGCGGCCGCAAGACGCAGGAAGAGAGGGAATGCGCTGAATGCATCGGCTGCAAGCCGGGCACCGAGACCGCAGGCAAGCGCAACCACCAGCGCAACCCCGATCGCGCGGTACGGCAACGGAACCGGCGTCAACCGCCGGGTGGCCGTGATGCCGGCCGCAAGCAGGGCAAGGGAGCCGCCGAGCAACGCCAGGGCCGCGCCGCGCTCGGCCATCTGGGGGATGAGAAGCAGCGACAGAACGATGCCGACGGCGGAGCCGAGGCCATAGACCGCCGTCAGCAGCCAGGGTCTCTTGTGGACATGCATCACGTTGGCATAGACCGTGTTGGTCAGGTTCGCGGCAATCACGCCTGCCACGATGAGGGGAAACAGCCCCACGATACCGTCGAGATAGCTCGCCGGCAGGACAAGCGCGGTGATCTCCTCGGCCAGCACGACGAGCAGAGCGGCGGTCGGCAGACACAGGCGCAGCGTCAGAGCCATGAGATCCGTCAGGAACGTGGCGGCGGCCTGCTCGCCCTCGGTGTCGAAGCGGCTGACCAGTTCGGGAAAGGCCCCCATGTTGACGGCATTGGCCAGCGTATCGATGGGCTGGCGCGCCAGCGCATAGGCGGCAGCGAAGATCGCCACGGCGCTCGCGTCGTGCGACATCTTGAGAATGATCCGCTCGGCATCGGTGAGGCCGAAGGAGACAAGGGTCGTGACGACCATCGGCAGGCCGAGCGTCAGGAACTCGCGGTAGGTGAAGGTCGCTGGCCCGGCGACCAGGCGCGACGTTGCGAGGTGCAGCGAAACAAGCCCGGCCGCCAGCGTGGCAACGCTGGTGCCAAGCGAGACGACGAGGAAGGACGTACCGAAGAGCGGGATTGCCACGATCGGCAGGACGAGCTGCAGCACCGCGCGCAGGAACTCCAGCATCGCATAGGTCGAATGGCGCTGCTGCATCTGCAGCAGCGTCAAGCCGAAGCGGCTGACGGCGCCGGCGGCCAGATAGACCGAGACGGCCGTCGCGAAGGCCGTCCAGCGTTCGGGCGCGACGACCGCCGAGGCCGCGGCAGCGACAACGAGCGCCAGGACGGTCGTGCCGACCAGCACGCTCCGCGCCAGGCGCACGTTGCTGCGGCTGACATCGCCCTTCCCGCCGAGCCTGAGCAAAGATATGCGCAGCCAGCCGGTGACGGCGGCATCCGTCATCTCGCCGATGGTCACGACCAGCGTGAGCAGGCCGTATTCGCCCTGGTCGATGAGCCGCGTGGCGATGATCAACAGGAGAAGGGCCGACATGCGGGTCAAGAACACCGCGGGCGCGTAGGTAAGGGTCGAACGCAGCAGCAAGGGATATTCCTGGGACGCTTCCGCCCTACCTGGAGCCTTTCCGGAGGCAAAACCGCTTCGCGCTTTTGCGAGAGATGCTCTTAGCAAACCTACCGCGAAAAAAGGAGGCAAACTTCGGTGAAAGGTAAATTTATCAATGCAGGAGCCCCAATGCCTGCAACATCCCGCGGTCGGCCACGGCCGGCCCCCAGGGCTCGATCAGGCTGATTCCGTGGGGATTGGTGTATTCCCAGACGGCCCACGGGATGCCCAGCCTTTCGGCCTCCAGCCGGACCGCGGCCAAGTAGCGCAGCCGGTCCTCATCGCGGGCTCCCGAGCGCCCGTCGGCCGACAGGCGGTAACAGCCGAACTCCCCCATGAACAGCCGGCCGGGCGGGATTCCATGCCTTTCAGCCCAGGCGACCGCCTCGCCGATGCGCGCCTGAACCTGCGGGAAACCCCAGTTCTCCGCAAAATACCGGGCAATCGGCTCGCCCGCGGCGGCAAGGTTTGCCGCCTGCTCCGCTTCGCCGAGCCCGGCTGCCGCCATGTATCCCTGCAGATGCGCGATGGCCCCGTCGGGCGATCCCATCGCCGCCGGCCAGGGCAGACCCGAATTGAACGGCTGCGTGGCAGCCGGCAGTTGATGGGTGAAGCTGTGCGGCTCGTACATGTGGAAACTGTAGTAGAGACGGGGATCGTCGAAGCTGGGATCAAGGTCGACGAGGCCGGTGACGCTGCCGCCGCAGGCGCCCGTCACGATGATCGTCAGGTCCTTGCTGATGGCGCGAATATCGGCGACGGTCGCGGCCATGATGCGCTGCCAGTCCCCCGCGTCGGTCTCGTCGCACGGATAATATTCCGGCTCGTTGAACGGTTCGAGCGCGACCAGGCCGGTATCGAAACGCGTCAGCATGGCCGCGACGTGCCGGACCATCTCGCGATAGTGCGCGACGCCGAGACTATCGGCGCCATCGCCGATCATGTCGATGCTGTAGGCGGGCACCTGGCGGGCCGCATGCAGATCGAACACGACCTTCAGGCCGGCGGAGGTCACGCGCGCGACGGCTCGTTCAAGCACCGCCAGCGCCTGCTCGCGCCGCTCCCCCCGACTGGCCAGGAGCGGGCCGGGATCGACGCTCAGCCGAACGAAATCGAAGCCCATCGCGCGGATGCGCTGGAACTGGTCGAGCTGCGGCCAGTCGGAGATCGGACGCGCGGCGGTCATCCATTCCGTCTCGCTGCGATAGGGCGGCCAGCGATAGGAACCGTCAGGTTCGAGCGGAGACCAGTTCAGCCAGTCCTGCACGCTGATGCCGCGCTGAAGCGCCAGCGGAGCGGCGTGCACCGCCGTTCCGAGGGCGAGAACGAAGAGAAGGGACAGGAGATTGAACAGCTTCATGGCGTTTGGTCGCAGGTCCCGTTTCGAGGAAGGAAGGCTACCCCCAGATCAAGCGCCGGACACGAAACCTGAAAGCCGCCCGCAAACATAGACCGGGCACGGCCGGTGTCATCGAGAATCGGGCGGAAAGGTAAATACGGGCATCGTCATGACTTGCGGCGAATGGACTCCAGGGCGACAGCGAGCACGAAGCGCGGCGCCAGAACCAGGTAACGGCGCCAGAGCCGCCGCGGCTCGCTGCTCAGCCGGTGCGCCCATTCGAGCCCGTTGTTGCGCATCCACCGGGGCGCGCGCCGTACCGCGCCGGAGTGGAAGTCGAAAGCGGCGCCGACGCCGATCAACACGCCGCGCGGCAGGTGCTCGGCCGCCTGCATCATCCAATATTCCTGCTTGGGGCTCGATATGCCGACCCAGATGAAGTCCGGATCGGCCTGCCTGATCCTTTCCAGCTCCACCAGCGCCTCCCCTTCCATCCGGAAGTCCGGGCCAATGGTGCGGAACGGCGGCGACAAGGTTCCGGCAATCGCAAGGCCGCGATGGCGCTCGGCAAGGCGCTTCGCCATCTCGTCGGCCACGCCCGGCTTGCCGCCGAAGAAATAATGCGATTGTCCGGTGGACAGCGAATGCTGGCAGACCGCATCGAGCAGGTCCGCCCCCGGCACGCGGCCAAGCTCGCTGCCGACGCCGCGCAACCGTCCCGTCCAGACGAGCGGGACACCGTCCGGCACCACCAGATCGGCCTTCTGGTGCAACGCGGCAAGGTAGGGCTCGTCCACGGCGGCCATCAGGCTCGCCACCTCGCGCACGAACACGGTTTTGGCACCACGCCCGCGCGCCCAACGGCTCACGAGATCTGCGCTGCGCTTCAGGTCGACGACACTGACCGGGATTCCCAGGATGGGGAACTGGCGAGGTTTGGGTGGCTCGTGCATATGCAAGGTTCTTGTTCCAGGCGGTACGGAAGAAAAATGAAAACGCAGGTTCTGCGCGGTTTGGCGGACAGGGCTCCCCGCCATTAAGACTATCCCTGTGTTTACCAGGCGGCTCTCTTTTACTTCGCAAAGGAAAATCGGCAGTTAACTATAGGAACCGGGGAGTGTTGTATCGCAAAAAATTCCGGGTAGTGTTGCGCCGATTGTTAGGGTGGCGCATCGACCATGTCGCCGTCCAGCCGATTGATTGATCTATTTGACAGACCGGGGACCCGATGGGCAAGCGCGTAGAAAGTAATGGCAAGGTGGCCCTCGTCACCGGCGTGACAGGACAGGACGGGGCTTACCTGTCCGAGCTGCTCCTCGACAAGGGCTACACGGTGCACGGCATCAAGAGGCGTTCCTCCTCTTTCAACACCGATCGCATCGAGCACCTCTACGAAGACCCGCATGTCGATGACCCGCGCTTCATCCTGCATTTCGGCGACATGACCGACAGCACCAACCTGATCCGTGTCGTGCAGGAAACCCAGCCGGACGAGATCTACAACCTGGCCGCCCAGAGCCACGTGCACGTCTCCTTCGAGACCCCCGAATACACCGCCAACGCCGACGGGATGGGCACGCTGCGCCTGCTGGAGGCCATCCGCCTGCTCGGCCTTACCGACAAGACCCGCTTCTACCAGGCTTCCACCTCCGAACTCTACGGCAAGGTACAGGAGGTTCCGCAGAGCGAGACGACCCCGTTCTACCCGCGATCCCCCTATGCCGCCGCCAAGCTCTACGCCTACTGGATCGTCGTCAATTATCGCGAAGCCTACGGCATGCATGCCTCCAACGGCATCCTGTTCAACCACGAGAGCCCCATTCGCGGCGAAACCTTCGTCACCCGCAAGATCACCCGCGCCGCCGCCGCCATCCGCCTCGGCCTCCAGGACAAGCTCTATCTCGGAAACCTCAATGCCAAGCGCGACTGGGGCCATGCCCGCGAATATGTTCGCGGCATGTGGCTGATGCTGCAGCAGGACACGCCCGACGACTACGTCCTGGCCACCGGCGAGACCCATACCGTCCGCTCCTTCGTCGAAAAGGCCTTTGCTAAACTCGACATCGCCATCGAATGGCGCGGCGAAGGCGTCGACGAAAAAGGCTACGACAAGGCGTCCGGACGCGTCCTCATAGAAATCGACCCGCGTTATTTCCGCCCCACCGAAGTCGAGCTTCTCATCGGAAACCCGGCCAAGGCGCACAGCAAGCTCGGCTGGAAACACGAAGCCAATCTCGATCAGCTCGTCGGCGAAATGGTCGAGCAGGACTTCAAGTCGATGCAGAGCAAGGCCTTCAACGCCAAAAGCAGCCCGCATGCATGAGGTTGCCTATCGCCTAGCCGGCAAGAAAGTCTTTGTCGCCGGGCACCGCGGCATGGTCGGCGCGGCCATCGTCCGGCGCCTGGCGCAGGAGGGCTGCGACGTCCTCACGGCGACGCGCAAGGAGCTCGATCTCACGCGCCAGGCCGATGTCGAAGCCTGGATGGAGGACCGCCGCCCCGACGCCGTCTTCCTTGCCGCCGCGAAGGTCGGCGGCATCCTGGCGAACGACAGCTATCCGGCGGAGTTCCTCTACGACAACCTCATCCTTGAAGCCAACGTCATCCACGCCGCGCACAAGGTGAAGGTAGAGAAGCTGCTGTTCCTCGGCTCCTCCTGCATCTACCCGAAATTTGCCGCCCAGCCCATCGTGGAGGAGGCGCTTCTCACGGGCGAGCTGGAGCCGACCAACGAGTGGTATGCGATCGCCAAGATCGCCGGCATCAAGCTTTGCCAAGCCTATCGCAAGCAATATGGCGACGATTTCATCTCCGCCATGCCGACCAACCTCTACGGGCCGGGCGACAATTTCGATCTGACATCCAGCCATGTGGTGCCGGCGCTGATCCGCAAGGCCCACCAGGCGAAGATCGACGGCCTGCCGGAGCTGACCGTCTGGGGCACCGGAACGCCGCGCCGCGAATTCCTGCATGTCGATGACTGCGCCGACGCCTGCGTCCATCTGATGAAGACCTATTCGGGCGAGGGACATGTCAATGTCGGGCTCGGCGAGGATGTGACGATCCTGGAGCTGACGCAGTTCGTCTGCAGGATCGTCGGCTTCGAAGGCGCCATCGTGCACGACCTGTCCAAGCCGGACGGCACGCCGCGCAAGCTGATGAGCGCCGCGAAGCTGCGCGCGCTCGGCTGGAGCCCGAGGATCGGGCTGGAAGAAGGCATCGCCGACGCCTATCGGGCGTTTCTCGACGGGGAGTATGTCGAGCGCCTGCGGCCGGCGTCCTGACCGTATTCCAGGCCGAAGCCGGGGACCATTGGTGGATCGTCTTATGCGTATTGCGCATTTCTCGCCTCTCGACGGCACGCGTGGGGGAATATCGACGGTGGTCTCCAACTACCGCGGATCCGAGCTTGCGCGCGAATTCGAGATGACGTTCGTGCAGACCCATGCGGACGGTTCCCGGGCGAAAAAACTCGCCGTCGCCGGCCGCGCCCTTCTTCAGGCCGTCGGCCTGGCCGTGCGGCGCCCGCCGGACATGATCCACGTGCATGTCGGCGACTTTCCCAGCCTTTATCGCAAGGCGGCCGTCATTGTGCCGCTGCTGATGCGGCGAACGAAGAGCATCCTTCACTTCCACGGCGCGAACTTCCTGGCCGAATATGCCGAACTGCCGCCCGGGCGCCGCCGGTTCGTGCAATGGTTCCTCCGGCAATTCGACGTCGTTCTGTGCCTGTCGGAAAGCTGGCGCCGGGACCTTTCCACGGAGTTCGGACTGTCCGAGGCCGTGGTACTGCCGAATGCGGTGTCGATCCCGGGCCTGCGGGCGCAAGGCCGGATATCACCGGACATGCCGTTGGAGCTGCTTTTCATGGGCCTGATCGGCGAGCGCAAGGGTGTCTTCGACCTTCTCGACGCGATGGAAACGGCCTGCCGGCGGGGCGTGGAAATCCGTCTTGCCATCGGCGGAAACGGTGATGTGGAGCGCCTGAAGGCGCGCTTGGCGGCCTCCCCCGCACTGGCGGCACGCGTCCGCTATCTCGGCTGGATAGAGGGCGAGGAACGCGAGCGGGCTTTCCTTTCCGCGCATGCCTATGTCCTGCCCTCCCGCGCGGAAGGCATGCCGATGTCCGTCCTGGAGGCCATGTCCTATGGCTTGCCGATCGTGAGCTGCCCGGTGGGCGGCATTCCGGAACTGGTGGACGACAGGTCGGCTATCCTGGTCCAGCCAGGCGACAAGGAGCGTCTTGCGGATGCCATCTGCCAGCTCGCGACGGATGAGACGTCGCGGCAGGCCAGGGCACAAGCGGCGGCAGATCGCGTGCGCACACATTTCGACCTGCATGGCCACAACGCCCGGCTGGCCTCGGTCTACCGTGCCCTGCATTCGCGGTAAGACGCAGCCCCGGCCTCGACGGATAGCGGAACGGCTCGACCCGATCCTTCGATGAATGCGGGTTGCGACCTCCGCCGTTCTGAGCCATAAATCCCCTCCCACCTGTCCAGGGCCAGCCGTCATTTCGAGCGTTGTGGGCCGTGCGTGATCCTACGCCGCGGAAAGTCTCCCCCGCGCTCCGGTTTACCCCGGCGCAGAACAACAATGCAGAACGATCAGGAAGGAGAACGCATCATGGACGCAACGGGACATCTCGGCGCTGCCTGGCGTCAGCGCGACTATCATCGCCAGTGGCTCTGGCGGGAAGCCAACCGCCTCTTCGATTTCTTTCAGAACCGGACCTTCAATCCGGTCGGCGGCTTCCATGAACTGGATGTGGAAGGCCGGCCGCTCAACCCCGGCAATCCGGTGCGCGGCATCCATTCGACGGCGCGCATGGTGCACTGCTTCTCGATCGCCAGCCTGCTCGGCCGTCCCGGCGCCGACGACATCATCGACCACGGTATGAAATATCTCTGGGAACGGCATCGCGACGCAGAGCGCGGCGGTTACCATTGGTCGCTCGACAATTCCGGCCTGCTCGACGGCAGCAAGCAGGGTTACGGCCACGCCTTCGTGCTGCTCGCCGCATCGAGCGCCAAGCTGGCCGGCCACCCGGATGCCGACCGCATGCTGGCCGACGTCACCGAAGTGCTCGAAACGCGCTTCTGGGAGGCCAGGCACGGCGCAATCGCGGAAGAATTCGAGGCCGACTGGACCGCGATCCCCGGCTACCGGGGCCAGAACTCCAACATGCACCTGACCGAGGCCCTGATGGCGGCCTTCGAGGCGACGGGTGAAAAGGGCTATCTCGACAAGGCGGAAAGCATTGCCGACCTCATCATTCGCCGCCGCGCCGGGGAAAACGGTTTTCGCGTGCCGGAGCATTTCGACGAGAACTGGGTGCTCGACAAGGAGTATCGCGGCAACGAGATGTTCCGCCCGTCCGGCACCACGCCCGGCCACTGGCTGGAATGGGCCCGCCTCATCCTTCAGCTTCATGCACTCGGCGGAAAGCGGCATGGATGGATGCCGGAGGCGGCAAAGGCCCTCTTCGCCCAGTCCATCGCGCTCGGCTGGGACAAGGAGAAGGGTGGCTTCTTCTATACGCTCGACTGGAACGACGAGCCTGCCAAGCGCAGCAAGCTGTGGTGGCCGATGGCCGAAGGCGCGGGCGCGGCGGCATTCCTCTGCGAGCATCTGCCGAGCGATTTCCACGAGACCTGGTATCGCAGGATCTGGAACACGATCGCACGCCATTTCCTCGACCAGGACCGCGGCGGCTGGCATGAGGAACTGACGGAGGACCTCGTGCCGAACTACACGCTGTTCGCCGGCAAGGGCGACATCTATCATGCGCTCCAGGCGTGCCTCATCCCGCTTTATCCGGCGACTGGCAGCCTGACGAAGGGCATCATCGAGGCAGGCGGCCGCTAGCGCGAAAGCGCGGGGCGGCCCTGCGTCCCGAATGGTTCGAAGCAGGACCGCCAGTCCCCGCTTCGAGCCGTCGGACAGGCGGTTGTGGCATGATCGACATACCGGACCAGATCTCCACGACAGGGATCGCCGCTTGCCTCGCGGCGTTCCTCATAAAACATCTGCTGGCGGATTTCATTCTGCAGACAGGCTGGATGGCCATGGGCAAGGAGCGCCCGGAGGGCTGGCTGTGGCCGCTCTCCGCCCATGCCGGCGTGCATGGCGCGCTGACCGCCCTGCTCTTTCTGGCCGTCGCACCCCCGCTCGCCTGGCTCGGCCTGGCCGACGCCGTGATCCACGGCGGCATCGACAGGCTGAAGGGCATCGCCGCCAACCGGGGCAAGCTCACGCCGCGGCAGACGGCCTTCTGGTGGCTTTTCGGCGCGGACCAGACGCTGCACCATCTCACGCATCTCGGCCTTGCGATCCTTCTGGCAGCCGCAGGCTCGGCCTGAGCGCCTTATTGCGAGGCGATCACGACAACTCGGGCGGTGTTTTCTGCGGCGCGCGGCCTTCAAGCAGGCGACGGCCTATTCCGTGCGCAAGAAGCGCGAGCGAGCCGACAGCGTTGCCCGCCCCGACGACGGACCCCAGTTCGACGACTTGGGTGGCGAGCCTGTCCTTGAACGCCTCACCGCCGCAGAGCAGGTCGACCATGGCGAGGCCGCGGTCGATCGACCATTGCACATAGTCGAAGATCAGGACCATGCCGGGGGAAGCCCGGGCGAAGTCCGGATCGTAGGTCGTCACCCAGGCCATCATCGTGTCGCGCTGGACAAAATTGACCGACACGGCGACCACGACGCCGTCGACTTCGATAACGAACAGGCGCAGGACGCCGGATCGCGCCATCACGTCGACCAGCGCCTTCAGGGCCGGTGCCTCGCCTTCGAAAAGCCCCGAACTCTGCGCGTTTCTTTCGAGCCACTTCCGCTTCAAGGCGGCCAGCCGGTCGAGCACGGGCTCCAGCGGTTCATCGGGATCGAGCAGGCGAAACCTTACGGTGCCGGCTTCCTCGAGCATCTTGATGCCGCGGCGATAATTCTGGCGCGTCTTTTTCGGATGGCTGGCCACCCATGCGGCCCCGTTCTGCCAATCGCCGGCGATGCGGGAACTGATCTCCCGCCGATGGGCCGGCTGCAGCCTAATCCTGCCGGCCGCCGAGCCCGCATCGATAAACCGCCGGGCCGCCGCATCGGGCAACAGGCGGTCGATCAAGACGAGATCGAAGCCGCCGGCATCGCACAGGTGCGTCCACAATCGGTGCAGGGCCGCATCCGGACATTCCGGTGCGCAAAGAACGTCGCCATAATCGGTATGAGCGCCCGCCGCCCATTCGAGAAAGCGAACCCCCTTGCGCCGGGTGATCGCCAGCGGAAGGACGGCGACAAGGCTGTCGCCCTTCCAGACCAAGCCTATCCGCAACGCGACCTGCTGCTGGTTCTTCAGGGTCCTCCACCAGGCCGAAATCCAGCCATGGCTCTGGAAGACAAGCGCATCGGAAGCGCGCCACAGGCGCGTCCACTGGTCCTCGATCGCCGCGAGGCGATCGGAAGAGTCGACGATCTCCAGGCGCTCGGCCTTCACAGCGTCCACCGACGCGCGCGCATTCATGACGATGACGTCTCCCTGGCTTGCGCGCCCTCCGGTTGGCGTCGCCACAAGCGCGAGGCTATGTGGCCCCACATCTTCCTGAGCGGCAGGATGTAGAGGCCCGCCAGCGACTGATAGTCCCTGACATCCCGGTCGACGAGGCCGAACTTCAGTTCCTCGTTCGGATCGGGAACGTACGACGTGCCGAAAAGCCGGTCCCAGAACGAAAAGAGCAGGCCGAAATTCTTGTCGTAATGGCGCGGATCGACGCTGTGATGCAACTGGTGCCAATGCGGAGAAAGAACGACCTTGTCCAGCGGCCCGAAGGAAATCGGAAGGTGGGTGTGCCGCACGAAGTCCATCATCAGGATGTTGCGCACGACATAGACATTCAGGCCGAAGACGACGACTTCCACGGGATCGAGCGCGACCACGCTCCAGATCCCGAAGCAGATTCCGGGAATGACCCCGTCCCACATACGGTTCATGAGGTCGTCCAGCGGATGCACACGGTCCTTGGTGATGCCGACCATGACCTCGGCGGAATGGTGCACCTTGTGCAACTCCCACAGGAACGGGTAGCGATGCTGCGCGACGTGGTAGAAATAGTAGGAAACATCATAGGCGAGCAGCATCGTCGCCGTGAAGATCACCAGCGTGATCGATCCGGGCGGGCCTTCCAGAAGGGTTCCCTCGATGCCGAAAACCCAGCTCACGGCCCGGTTCGTGGCATAGCCCACGGCGGTCACGAAGGTCGCACCTGCCGGGATGAGCAGGAACGGCATCATCAGCCGCTTGGTAATCCAGAAGGTGGCGTCGGCGCGGGCAGACGGGTGCAGGATGATTTCCTCGGGGAACAGGAAGTCGAAAAATCCCCGGATCGACTTGTCCTCCACCTTTCTGCAGTAGACAATCAGCGCGCAAACCAGCGCCATCCCCAAAATCAGGGCCGGCGTTGTATAATCGATATTATACAGTTTGTTTACGATCTTTGTGTAGATTTCGGAAAACATGGCGCTCACGAGTAGATCTGAAGTCTACCGTATCAGGCCGACAATGAACGCGGGGTTAAAGCCGGTCTTCTTGTCCACGCGGCATATTCACATAGCGCTAAACTATATACAACTAAAGATTGCTCATCTTAAATAAATCGCCTAAAAGCGCATGAAGGTAGATAGCGCGGCGGATTGGAAGCCGCAGTCCGGCCCTCCTAATTCGGAAAAAACCGTTTCGCTGCAAGCACCTCGCTGTCTTTTCGACAAGCTACCCGCTGAACCGCTTCAAAACTGCCCGACCTCCTGCGGCCGTGCTTGAAGCGTGTTTGGTTTTCGGATTTCTGGGCAGCTTACAGTAATTTTCCCCATCTTTACTGCTTCCACCGCGCATGAACGGTAGAATTCGATCGTTTCCATCAACACAGTCTTAACGGTGTGGAGATTGTTTCGGCGTGGCAGTGCGGTCGTCGCCGCTCTTTGGGTCGTCAGCCTTTCGGTGTCCGGGAACGGGGCCATGATCGCGACGCATCCCCTCCCGCCTCAAGGCGAAAGTCGGGTGAGCCGGAACCGGGACAAGACGATAAGCTGGTCAGCAGCACCACATGGATCCGGACCGGACCAGGCACTGGAATGACAGGCGCTCCATGGCACTGGCGTTTCACGGAACCAAATGTCGGGATATCCTCCGAGATCGTATCGGAGGCCATCATGGGGCGCGGAAGTGCTTTAGCCGACGAAGCCGAAAATCACGGCGCTGACGAAGAGGAAGGCTCCGGCGACAGCGATATTGTTCACGAGAAGCTGTCGCTCTGCGCGGCGTGTTCTGCGATCGCTGACAGCCCCAAGAGGACCAAAGCTTGAACGGCCGCCGAGTTTCGCATTGCTCATTCACCATCATCCCTTGCTGTGGAGGCCGGATTTTCCGGTCTTCTCCGGGGCGGACATTCATAGCCGCCCGTTCTCCGAGAATGATTTATATATTATCCCTATAAGATTGGTAGGGTATTTTTTCTCATTTTCGCCACACTGATGAATTCGCCTTTCACAATTGCGGTGCGTGACGGCCCCCCGCATGCGAAAAGTCGCCTTTCCGGGCCGGTGAACAGGCCGCGCTATCCCAACAGGCCTGCGGCGATGCAGGCGGCAATCTCCAATCAGACCCGTGTCCTGGAAAACCGGATGCCCTCGCACGTCCCTTCCTTGATCAGGAGCGTGGCGGCTGGCATGAAGGGCGGAGGGACGATCTCGCGCCAGGCCCTGTTCGCCGGCAAGGGGGACATCTATCATGCGTTCCGGGCCTGCTCGCTCCCGCTTCATCGGGCGGTGGGCGGCCTGGCGAAGGGCATCATCGAGACGGATGGCCGCCCGGGCGTTTCCGGCCGGGGCGGCGCGGCCGCCTTCGGGAATTGCATGGAAAGGGGCCGCCCCCTGCCTTACGGTAGCGGGCAGACGGGAGCGGAATGATCGACATACCGGACCAGATCTCGACCGCTTGGATCGCTGCCGCCATGGCGGCGTTCCTCGTAAAACACTTTCTGGCCGATTTCGTCTTCCAGACGGACTGGATCGCCATGGGCAAGGAACGGCAGGAAGGCTGGTTGCTGCCGCTCGTGATCCATGCCGGCCTGCACGGCCTCCTCACCGCCCTGTTGTTTTCCATCGTCGCCCCGCCGCTCGCCTGGCTCGGCATCGCCGACGCCCTCGTGCACGGCACGATCGACCGGATGAAGGGCATTGCCGCCCGTCGCCAGGCGCTCACGCCCAGCAAGACGGGCTTCTGGTGGCTCCTGGGCGCGGACCAGACGCTGCATCACCTGACGCATCTGGTCCTTGCGGTCATTCTCGCCGCCGCCGGTTCGGCCGGATAGCTGGAAGTCAGGCCGACGCGCCGGCGCGTCCTGCCGCCAGGGCCTCGCGCAGCAGAAGATCGGTCAGGGCGAACATGTCGGCAAACCAGCGGTCCGCCGCATGCCACATATTCGCCGTCAGACGGATGTCGTGGCCGCCGCGCGTGGCGGTCGTCAAGAGCCCGGCGTCACGCGCCGCCTCGATGATGCGCCGGACATGGGTGCGCGACACGCCCGTCTGCATGGCAAGCCGCTGATAACCGGAACCGATGAGGCCATCACGGCCCTCGCAGCCGCCGCGCAGCAGGATGAGCAGGATCATGTAGCCGCAATCATGGGCGAAGAAGGGTGCAAGCGGCAGGTGGCGGCGGATGATCCGGCTGAGGCCCGGCAGGTGCGGCAGCGTCGCGCGACGCATGGCACGGTGCAGGTCCGGTGCAAGCGGACCCTTGTGACCGTCCGTCGGCGAAAGGCCGAATTCGGAAAGGCCGCTGACAAGCAGGCCGAGAATGCCGGCATCGCGCGCAAGAAGAGCGGCGCTGGGAACGAGCAGCCGCACGCGCCGGTCCGATGCATGGGGCTGCTGCGTCAGGAAACCGTATTTGCGCAGACAGGAGACCTGCGCCTCGACCCGGTTGCGGCTCGCCACGCCAAGTTCCGTCACCTCGCGCTGCAGCCGCCCGAGCGTCAGCCAGGTGGAGGATTGCGCCATGTCCTGACCGGCATGCAGCGAGAGCGCTGCGAGATAACAGAGGAACCGGCCTTCCTCCAGGATGAGCCGGTTGAACAGGTGGTTGCCCTCATAAAGCGCAAGCTTGCCGGCGATCAGACGGTCCCGCGCCGCGGCAAAACCCGGCGCATTCAGGAATTCGAACGGCGGCACCTGGAAGACCAGCGCGCTGTCGACAAAGGAAACCTGATCCATACCTCTTCCCCGATCCGGAACGATGCGCCCTCTGTTGTGGTTGTCGCGGCATCGCGGGCCTGAATGACCCTTTATTTTCCATGGGGTTGCAGCCCGATGAAACTGTCAATTGTATTACTAAGCCCAATCGGCATTATGAGACGGGAGGCCAAAAGAATGAGACACCGTGCCAAGCCGGCGAATTTCCGGGAGCCTTCGTCCGTCCTTGCCTCTTGATCGGCAGGACCGCCCGTCATCGAACCGTCGCGAGAGAAAATGAGTCCCGTCGCCAAGCTGCCCTCCAACTCCGTCCTTGCCGAAGCCGGCGCGGATTGCCGTCGGGAAAGCCAGCTCTTCGCCGAGACGCTCGATCCCGTCTTCCGCACGACCATGGCGACGCCGGAGCGGCTCGACGATTTCCGGGCCAGCCTCGCCACCTATTTCATGGGGCCGGCCCTGTTCTTCGCGGCCGAAATGCTCGGCACGACCTATCGCTTCGCACGCGACCCCGGCCGCATCGCCCGCAGCGGTCTGGACCTCATCTTCGTGCAGGTGACGCTGGACGGCAGTGACATGCGCACGGTCAACGGCGAGACGATGCTGGTGGAGGCGGGCGACATCTCCCTCTTCGACCTCTCGCGCCCCATGCAGGCCGAGACCCAGCATTGCCGCAACCTCACCCTCGTGCTGCCGCGCCACCTGCTCTTCGGCAAGGACGCGCAGACCGACGCCCTGCACGGCCTCCTCCTGAAACGCTCGACCAGCACCGCACGGCTGATCGGCAGCCACCTGCGCGCCCTGTTCGCGGATCTGACGGACATCACCCCGGACGAGGCGCCGGCCATCGTCACCGCCACGGCCAACCTCGTCAGCAATCTCGTCGCCCCCCAGATCGCCGAACGCAGCCTGCCCTCGCCCACGGTGCGCGGCGCCGTCCTCATGGAAATCCGCCGCTATATCGAGCAGAGCCTCGCCTTGCCCGATCTCGGGCCGGAGCATCTGTGCAAGGTGTTCGGCCTGTCGCGTGCCTCGCTCTACCGGTTGTTCGAGCCGATCGGCGGCGTCACCGACCATATCCGCAGCCGGCGCCTGCGCGCCGCCTTCGACATGCTGGTGGACGAGCGCAAGCGTACCGTCGGCGAGATCGCCTATGCCTGCGGCTTTTCCGACATCTCCGCCTTTTCGCGCGCCTTCCGGCACCAGTTCGGCATGAGCCCGCGCGAGGTGCGCGAGATGGGCGAGCGCGGTCCGCTCGCCCTCGGCTCCGCCGAAAAGCAGGCGGCCGCCTCTGTGCACGACTGGCTGCGCATCGTCAGCGCGCTTTAGCTCTTCCGGCACGCATCTTGTCGTTTGACACTTGAAATCACATCAACCAATATGTGATCACATTTCTTGAGGATTTGCTGGAGAACGGGATGGAGAGGGCGAACCTGGAGGCGCGTGCCCGCGCGCTCATCGAGGCGGAGACGGAGGTTTTTCGCGCGCGGCGGCCGCGTTCGGCGGCGGCGCATGAAGAGGCGACATCCGGTTTCTTCGACGGCGTGCCGCAGCACTGGATGCTCGACTGGCCGACGCCCTTCCCCCTCGTCGTCGACCAGGCCAGCGGCGCCGAACTTGTCGACATCGACGGCAACCGCATCGTCGACGTCTGCCTCGGCGACACCGGCGCCATGTTCGGCCACGGCCCCGCGCCGGTTCTCGAAGCCCTGAAAAATGCCGGCACGCGCGGCCTCACCACCATGCTGCCCTCTTCCGACGCCGCGGCGGTCGGCCGCCTGCTGGTGGAGCGCTTCGGCCTGCCGCGCTGGCAGCTCGGCGCCACCGCAAGCGACGCCAACCGCTTCGCCATCCGCGTCGCCCGCGCCGTCACCGGCCGGGCGAAACTCCTCGTCTTCGACGGCTGCTACCATGGCGCGGTGGACGACACGCTGGTGGACCTCGTCGACGGCAGGACCGTTTCCCGTCGCAACCTGCTCGGCCAGGTGCGCGATCTCGGCGAACTCACCGTCTCGATCCCCTTCAACGACGAGGCGGCGCTGGAAAAGGCGCTCGCCGCGCAGGACATCGCCTGCGTGCTCGCAGAGCCCGTCATGACGAATTGCGGCATGATCCCGCCCGCCCCCGGCTTCCATGCCGCGCTGCGGCGCCTGACGCGCGCGGCCGGCACGCTGCTGCTCATCGACGAGACGCACACCATCTCCACCGGCCTTGGCGGCTACAGCAAGGTGCACGGCCTTGAACCCGATCTCATGGTGATGGGCAAGCCGATCGGCGGCGGCGTACCGGTCAGCGTCTGGGGCATGACCCAGGCGATCTCCGACAGGCTGCACGTCATCCGCCGCGAGCAGAGCGGCCACGGCCATTCCGGCATCGGCACGACGCTGTCGGGCAGCGCGCTGCAGCTCGCCTGCCTGCGCGCCTGCCTCGAACAGGTGATGACCGAGGAGGCCTACCGCATCATGCAGGCGCGCGCCGACCGCATCGAGGCCGGCTTCAAGGCAGCCATCGCCGCCGCGGGCCTCGACTGGACCGTCGCACGCGTCGGCGCGCGGCTGGAGGTCGTCTTCTCGCCGGTCCCCGTGCGCAACGCCGCGGAGGCGCGGGCCGCCGCGTCGGACACGATCGAGGCGGCCCTGCATCTTTCCATGCTGAACCTCGGCTATCTCCTGACGCCCTTCCACAACATGGTGCTCGTCAGCCCCGCCCTTTCGGAACAGCAGGCCGACGGTCTCGTCGCGGCCTTCGCGACCGTCACCGGACGCCTTGCGGAACGGAGGGCCGCCGCGTGAGCCGCGACCGCGCCACCCGTCCGCCGGAGGCCGCCGACATTTCGGAGGCCGAAGCGTTCCTCGCCGCCCATCCCGAAATCACCGCGTTCGACCTCGTCCTGATCGACCTCAACGGCATCGCGCGCGGCAAGATCATCCGGCGGCACGAGCTGCTGGCGATCTTCCGCTCAGGCCGGCACCTGCCCGGCTCGATCCTCGGCCTCGACGTGACGGGTGAGGACGTGGAGGAAACCGGCCTCGTCTGGTCGGACGGCGACGCGGACCGGCGTGCCTGGCCGGTTGCCGGTTCGCTCGTTCCCCTGCCCTGGACGTCCCCGCCGCGCGGCGAACTGCGCCTCGCCCTCTTCGAGCTCGACGGCACGCCGATGGCAGCCGACCCGCGCCATGCGCTGGCCCGCCAGGTGACGCATCTGGAGTCCGACGGTTTCCACCCCGTGCTCGCCTACGAGCTGGAATTCTACCTGCTCGACCGCGAGCGCGCGGCCGACGGCACCTTCCAGCCACTGCGCCTGCCGCTTTCCGGCGAACGGCCGGATGGCATCCAGGTCTATGGCGTCACCGAGCTCGACCGGCTGGAGCCCTTCATCGACGCCGTCTATCGCGGCGCGGAGGCGCAGGGCCTGCCCGTCGAGACGATGATCTCGGAATATGCGCAGGGCCAGTTCGAGCTGACGTTGCGCCATGGCGCGGCGCTGCGCGCCGCCGACGACCTTGCCATGCTGAAGCGTCTCCTGCGCGCCCTCGCCGTGCGCCACGGCATGATGGCCTGCTTCATGGCAAAGCCCTTCGCCGGCCGTGCTGGCTCCGGCATGCATGTGCATGCGAGCCTTGCCGATGCCGGAGGCGTCAATCGTTTCGCCGACCAGGGCGAGGCGCTCTCGCCCCTCCTGAAACAGGCCGTCGCCGGCCTGCTGGAAACGATGCACGAATCCATGCTCGTCTTCGCCCCGCATCTCAATTCCTGGCGCCGCTTCTCCGCCCAGAGCTATGCGCCGACGACGCCGACCTGGGGCACCAACAACCGCAGCGTCGCGGTGCGCATTCCGGCCGGCTCGCCCGCCGGGCGCCATCTGGAACAGCGCGCCGCCGGCATCGATTCCAACCCCTATCTCGTCGGCGCCACCGTGCTTGCCGGCATGCGCAAGGGCATTCTCGACCGGGCCGACCCCGGCCCCGAAACGACGGCCTATGCGGAAAATGCCGGCGACGCGCTGCCGCCGGACTGGCGCAGCGCCATCGAGGCCGCAGCCCGCTCCGCCTTCCTCAAGGAGGCGCTCGGAGAGCGGCTGCACCACGTCTTCCTCGCCCTCAAGCGCGCCGAATACCGCCGCTTCGCCGCGGAAGTCACTGCGCTCGAACGCACGCTCTATGGTGAAGTCGTCTGATCATGAAAACCTTCTATACCGCCGACCATCACCTGCATCACAGCGGCATGGAACTGTCCTTCGGCCGCATCGTCGAGACCTTCGAGAAACCGGAGCGCGCCGAAATCGTTCTCAGGCGCGTCAAGGAGGTCGGCCTCGGCCCGGTGATCGAACCCGCCGCCTACGACCGCGCGGCCATCGAGCGTGTCCACACGCCGGACTATCTCGATTTCCTGCAGAACGTCTTTGCCGAATGGCGCGCCGCCGGCCGCGACGGCGAGGTCTGGCCCTATAGCTGGCGCCATCGCTCGATGCCGATGCTCGACGCCCCGCCGTCCGGCCTCGATGCGCGGCTTTCCTACTATTCCTTCGACATGGCGGGCTCGATCACCGGGACCACCTGGCAGGCCGCCAGGCGCGCCGCCGACACGGCGCTGGCCGGCGCCGATGCCGTGTTGTCCGGCGAGCGCGCCGCCTTCGCGCTCTGCCGCCCGCCCGGCCACCATGCCGGCCGCGATTTCTTCGGCGGCTACTGCTATCTCAACAATGCCGCCATCGCCGCCCAGCGCTTCCTCGACAACGGCCACGCCCGCGTCGCGATCTTCGACATCGACTACCACCATGGCAACGGAACGCAGGAGATTTTCTACGACCGCGACGACGTTCTGCTGGCGAGCCTGCACGGCGACCCGGATTTCGAGTTTCCCTTCCACCTCGGCTATGCCCGCGAGCGCGGGACCGGCCGGGGCGAGGGCTTCAACCTCAACTATCCCCTCCCCGCCGGCACCGGCTGGCTCGAATGGCAAGCCGCTTTCGAGGATGCGCATGCACGGATCGGCGCCTACGCCCCGACCGCCCTCGTCATCTCGCTCGGCGTCGATACATTCAAGGAAGACCCGATCTCGCAGTTCAAGCTGGAAAGCGAGCATTTCCTCGCCATCGGCCGCCGCATCGCCGACCTTGCTCTCCCGACACTCTTCGTCATGGAAGGCGGCTACGCGGTGGACGCCCTCGGCGTCAACGCGGTGAACGTCCTGCAGGGTTTCGCGGGCGCCTGACGGTCAAAGAGTGTCTGGCCATTCCCCCGCGCCATGCTGCACGAAGAGAACGTCGATGCGGGTTTCCAGCACACGATAGGCGACGATATAGGTTCCCGGCACGACGAGCTCTCGCGTTCCCGCGATCTCACCGGGTCGCCCGATGAAGGGATTGTCGGCCAGCAGGCGCCGGGTGCGGCTGTGGATAGCCGTTACGATGCGCGCTGCAGCGGCAGGATTGCGCACGGCGATATAGTCGCCTATCGCCTCAAGCTCCCGAAGATAACGACGGGTCCAGACGACTTACGCCATCGACGATCAGCGCGCCGCATATTTGTTGAGGACGAGCGCGATCTCCTCCTCGCTCGCAAAGTCGCCGCGCTCCGCATCGGCAAGGCCTGCCTCGACGCCCTCGATCCATTTTTCCTGCCAGGCAAGCGAGCGACCATGCGCCAGCGCATCCTCGATGATCTGCCCGCGGGTCAATGACGACCGTGCCGCCAGCGCATCGATGCGGCGATCAAGGTCCTTGGAAATGTCGTCACGCTTGTCCATGCCGCATTCTCGCATGAACCCTGCTGCCCCCGCCAGCCCCGCTCAAAGGTCGGTATGCAGGTTCTTCCGCGACAGGTTCTTCACGTCGCGTTCGCCGCAGAGCGCCAGGGTGACGTCGAGTTCCTTGCGGATGATCTCGAGCGCGCGGCGCACGCCGGCCTTGCCGCCGGCGCCGAGGCCGTAGAGGAAGGGGCGGCCGATATAGGTGCCCTTGGCGCCGTGGCAGAGCGCCTTGAGGACGTCCTGGCCGGAGCGGATGCCGCCGTCGAGATGGACCTCCATCCGGTCGCCGACGGCATCGACGATGCGCGGCAGCATGCTGATCGAGGAGGCGGCGCCGTCGAGCTGGCGGCCGCCATGGTTGGAGACGATGATGGCGTCGGCGCCGCTGTCGAGCGACATGCGCGCGTCCTCCTCGTCGAGGATGCCCTTGAGGATGAGCTTGCCGCCCCAGCGGTCGCGGATCCATGCGATGTCCTTCCAGGACAACTGCGGATCGAACTGTTCCGACGTCCAGGAGGAGAGCGAGGAGAGGTCCGTCACGCCCTTGGCGTGGCCGACGATGTTGCCGAAGGTGCGGCGCTTCGTGCCGAGCATGTCGAGGCACCAGAAGGGCCGTGTCGCCATCTGCCAGACGTGTTTCGGCGTGAAGCGCGGCGGGGCGGAGAGGCCGTTGCGCAGGTCCTTGTGGCGCTGGCCGAGGATCTGGAGGTCGAGCGTCAGCACCAGCGCCGAGCAGCCGGCCGCCTTGGCCCGGTCGATGAGGTTGTGGACGAAATCCTTGTCCTGCATCACGTAGAGCTGGAACCAGAAGGGTTTCGACGTGACGGAGCGCACGTCCTCGATCGAGCAGATGCTCATGGTGGACAGCGTGAAGGGCACGCCGGCCTCCTCCGCCGCCTGCGCGGCGAGCATCTCGCCATCGGCATGCTGCATGCCGGTGAGCCCGGTCGGCGCGAGCGCGACGGGCATCGACACCGCCTCGCCGATCATCTCGCTGGCCAGCGAGCGGTTGGTCATGTCGACGAGCACGCGCTGGCGCAGCTTGACCTTGTGGAAATCGTCCTCGTTGGCCCGGTAGGTGCCCTCGGTCCAGGCGCCGGAATCCGCGTAGTCGAAGAACATCTTCGGCACGCGGCGGCGCGCCCGGTCCTTGAGGTCCGCGATCGTCAGGGCCTGGTCTACGCTCATGCTGTCTGTCCTCGCATCATCCGGCTTTTCGGGGTCGCATCCTTTTACGAGGGGGCGCACAGGCCTGCAACGGCTTCCTGCCGGTTTCGGGAGGAAACATGCATCCTCATATGAATGAGATATTCAGGAATAAAGAATGATGCAACCGCGCTGTCAATGTGCATTTTCTGGCCGGCGGTCGATGCAGCGGAAAATCGCCCTCCCGGCGGACCGCAGGGCAAGCGCATATGAAATGCAATCGTCGCCACGGCTCCCTTCTCCCATCGGGGGAGAAGGGGCTGCGGCATCGTCCTGCCCCACATGCACTTGCCCTGCGGTAGTCCAGGAGGGCGAAAGCCTCATTTGGTGGCGTAGAACTTCGCCATGTCGGGCAGGCGCTTCACGCGGATGCTGGAGGCCTTGCCGGCGGTGCGGAAGGCTTCGAAGCGCTCCTTGCAGACGTCCGCCATCAGGGCGGTCGCTGGCTTCAGGTAGTTGCGCGGGTCGAAATTGTCCGGCTTTTCCTTGAAGTTCTTGCGGATCGTGCCGGTCATGGCAAGGCGCAGGTCCGTGTCGATATTGACCTTGCGCACGCCGAGCGGGATCGCCTTCTGGATTTCGGCGACCGGCACGCCCCAGGTCTGCTTCATCTCGCCGCCATAGGCGGTGAAGAGATCCTGCAGGTCCTGCGGAACCGAGGAGGAGCCGTGCATGACGAGATGCGTGTTCGGCAGCTTCTCGTTGATCTTCGCGATCGTATCGATCGACAGGATGTCGCCGTCCGGCGCGCGGGTGAACTTGTAGGCGCCGTGGCTGGTGCCGATGGCGACGGCCAGCGCGTCGACGCCGGTCCTGGAGACGAAGTCGAGCGCCTGGTCCGGATCGGTCAGCAGTTCCTCGCGGGAAAGCTTGCCCTCGAAGCCATGGCCGTCCTCCTTGTCGCCGGCGCCCGTTTCCAGGTTGCCGAGACAGCCAAGCTCACCTTCGACCGAAACGCCGGCCGCGTGCGCAATCTTCACGACCTCCGCCGTCACATCGACATTGTATTCGTAGCTGGCGACGGTCTTGCCATCGGCGAGCAGCGAACCATCCATCATGACGGAGGTGAAGCCGTTGGTGATGGCCGAGATGCAGGTGGAGGGCTGGTCGCCGTGGTCGAGGTGAAGGCAGACCGGGATATGCGGATATTCCTCTGCCGCACCGAGGATCAGGTGGCGCAGGAAAGCATCGCCCGCATAGGCGCGCGCACCGCGGCTCGCCTGCAGGATCACCGGAGAATCCGTCGCATCCGCCGCGCGCATGACCGCCTGGATATATTCCAGGTTGTTGACGTTGAATGCGGGCAGTGCGTAGTCATTCTCCGCTGCGTGATCGAGCAATTGCCGCATGGTGATCAATGCCATTCCTGTCCTCCTTGGGATGCTGGTTTCTCGGGTCGGCGGCACTATTCACAGATCGGTCCGCCATATGCAACAGGCCGGAAAGAACCTGTTCCAAGCCAAATCGATTAAATGGGACACGCGCAACGAATTTCCCGTGGACATGACGAAAATCCGGCCCGCGGTGGCGGGCCGGATCGAGAAATGCGTTCCGATTCAAACAAGTAGGACAAATGCCCGGCGGCTGGGCAATCGCCGCCGGCCCAATTGTCAATCGTCGTCGGTCGGCTCGGGCGCCTGGAAGCTGCCGCGCTCGCCGGAGATGATCTCGCGTTTGCCGACATGGTTGGCAGGACCGACGAGGCCTTCCTTCTCCATGCGCTCGACGAGGGAGGCGGCACGGTTGTAACCGACGGCAAGGCGCCGCTGGATATAGGACGTCGAGCACTTGCGGTCACGCATCACGACCTTGACGGCCTTCTCGTAGAGGTCGTCGCCGTCTTCTGCCGCGATATCGCCCTTGTCGAACACCGCACCGCCTGCCGCCGGCTTCTCGTCCTCTTCTTCCTCTTCCTCGGCCGTCACGGTCTCCAGATATTCCGGGCGACCCTGGGCCTTCAGGTGCAACACGACCTTTTCGACCTCCTCGTCGGAGACGAAGGGACCATGCACGCGGGAAATACGGCCGCCGCCGGCCATGTGCAGCATGTCGCCCTGGCCGAGGAGCTGTTCGGCGCCCTGCTCTCCGAGAATGGTGCGGCTGTCGATCTTCGACGTCACCTGGAAGGAGATGCGCGTCGGGAAGTTGGCCTTGATCGTGCCGGTGATGACGTCGACCGAGGGGCGCTGCGTCGCCATGATCAGGTGGATGCCGGCCGCGCGGGCCATCTGGGCGAGCCGCTGGATCGCGCCTTCGATCTCCTTGCCGGCGACCATCATCAGGTCGGCCATCTCGTCGACGATAACGACGATATAGGGCATCGGATCGAGGGCGAGCTCCTGCTCCTCGTGGATCGCCTCGCCGGTTCCCTTGTCGAAGCCGGTCTGGACGCTGATCGAGATCGTCTCGCCCTTGTCGCGTGCGGCGGCCACGCGGTTGTTGTAGCCGTCGATGTTGCGCACGCCGAGGCGGGACATCTTCCGGTAACGGTCCTCCATCTCGCGCACCGCCCATTTCAGCGCCATGACGGCCTTCTTGGGATCGGTGACGACGGGGGTCAGCAGGTGCGGAATGCCGTCATAGATCGACAGTTCCAGCATCTTGGGGTCGACCATGATCAGGCGGCACTCTTCCGGGCGGAAGCGGTAGAGCAGCGACAGGATCATCGTGTTGATGGCGACGGACTTGCCCGAGCCGGTGGTGCCGGCGACGAGCAGGTGCGGCATCTTGGCGAGTTCCGCGATGACGGGTTCGCCGCCGATGGTCTTGCCGAGGCAGATCGGCAGCTTGAAGCCGGTCTTGGCGAAATCCTGGCTCTCGATCATCTCGCGGAAATAGACCGTCTCGCGCGTCGCATTCGGCAGTTCGATGCCGATGACGTTGCGGCCGGGCACGACCGCGACACGCGCCGACAGCGCCGACATGGAGCGGGCGATATCGTCGGCAAGGCCGATGACGCGGGAGGATTTGACGCCCGGCGCGGGCTCGAATTCATAGAGCGTGACGACCGGGCCCGGGCGGACATGGATGATCTCGCCGCGCACGCCGAAATCTTCCAGCACGCTTTCGAGGAGGCCGGCATTCTGCTCCAGTTGTTCCTGGGTCAGAACGTAGCCGACGGTGCCCGGGGGCTCCTGCAGGAGTTCGCGCGGCGGATATTCGTAGGCATCGCCGGCCGGCGTCGCCATCATGACCTGGAACGGCCGGGCGCGCGACAGCACCGAGGACGGGGTTTCGCGCACGGGCTCGACAGCCGCAACCGGGGTGACGACCGGCGTGACGGCGACCGGGACGGGCTGTACCTCGGCGACGGCCGGCACGGGCTCCGCCACCGTCTCGACGACCGGGGTCGCAACGACCGCAACAGGCTCCGTCTTCACCTCGGCAACGGGAGCGGCCTCGACCGCCGCAGTCCGGGCAACGGCCGGGCGGCATTCGACGACGCGGAAGAGCGAGGCGATGGAGGGCACGTCCTGGCGCACCTCGGGGACCGCGACCGGCTTCGGCTCGGCCACGGCGGCCGGCGCGGGAACGGGCGCCGGCATGCGCACCACGGTGACGGCCGGCCTTGCCGGCCGCTCGACCGCATCCTCGTCCGGCACCAGCGTTTCCCAGAAGGCGTGGTCGGAGAGGTTGGCAAAACGGCTGATTGCGGTACGCACGTCGGTCTTCTCGGCTGGCTTTGTGATGGAAATGGCCGGTTTGGCGACGGGGAAGATCGCCGCTGCGGCAACGGGTGCCGGCAGCGGGCCGGCCGGCTTGAACACGACGGCGGCATCGGCAGGCGTTCCGGTCGTGCCCGCGGCGACCACGGCCTGCACCAGCGGCGGCTCCGGCTCGACAACGGCTGCCGCTGCGACAGCCTCGGCCTGCTGTGCCTCGGAGCGGCGGCGGCGCTCCTCCAGTGCCTCGCGCAGGCGCTGCAGCAGTTCCGTCTGGGAAAGCTGCGCCATCTCTGCAGGCTGAGCCGCCGGCTGGACGGCCTGCTCGACCATCGGGTCGGCCGGCTGCATCTCTTCCGCGGCCGCCTCCTCGATCCTGGCGGCGACCTTGTCGGGGGTGCGCGTGAAGCGGACGTTCGGCGCCATGTAGAAATGGCTCTCCCAGCTTCCGTCGGCATACTGGCCGGGATCGTAGCGCCTCAGCACCGGCGAGCGGAAACGCGGGCGATAGTCCTCGTCGTTGGCGACCGGCTCTCCGGCTGCATGCCAATCGTCGGCTTGCGGTAGGGATTCCGGCAAGGCATTGTTTTCGCGGGAATAATACGGCGCTTGTTCGCCGGCTCCCTCTTCGGTTTCAAGGATGGGGTAGAAGTTTGTTCTGGAAATACGCATGAACCTGCAAACTCGACGATCATTGCCGATAGGGATGCGTAGATGGTTAGGAAATGAAGGTTAACATTGTCTTTGGACGGGACCGAAATCGTGTTCACGATCCCGTTTCATTCCACCCGCTGGCCCTGCGTCCCGAAGAGGTGAAGCCGCTCCTGCGGCAGGTCGACGCGGACCGCCGGGCCGGGATCCAGCATCGCCCGGTCGAGCGTGAAGATTTTCATCGGGACATCGTGGATGCTCACATGCATGATGATGCCGAAGCCCGTCGGCTCGATGAGGTCGACCTTCGCCTCCAACGCGCCATGCGCATCGAGCACCACATGCTCGGGGCGGATGCCGAGCGTCGCCGTCGCGCCTGATTCGATACCGGCCCGCCGCGGGACGGGCAAGGTCACCCCGTTCGCCAGCCGCAGGTCCGCGTGATCACCCGAAACGAGATAGCGCCCCTCGAAGAAGTTCATGCCCGGCGAACCGATGAAGCCCGCGACGAAGAGATTGGCCGGCCGGTCGTAGAGATCGAGCGGCGTGCCGACCTGCTGGACGACGCCGGCATGCATGGCGACGATCCGGTCCGCCAGCGTCATCGCCTCGATCTGGTCGTGGGTGACGTATATGGAAGTCGCATGAAGATCGCCATGCAGCTTCTTGATTTCAGCGCGCATCTGCTCGCGCAGGCGGGCATCGAGGTTGGACAGCGGCTCGTCGAAGAGAAAGGCCTTCGGCTGGCGCACGATGGCGCGACCCATGGCGACACGCTGGCGCTGGCCGCCGGAAAGCGCGCGCGGGCGGCGCTCCAGCAGCGGATCGAGGCCGAGTTTCGCAGCGGCCCCGCCGACGGCGCTGGCGATCTTCTCCTTCGCGGTACGGCGGAGCTTCAGGCTGTAGCTCATGTTGTCGGCGACGCTCATATGCGGGTAGAGCGCGTAGGACTGGAACACCATGGCGATGTCGCGATCCTTCGGGGCAAGGTCGTTGACCCGCTTGCCGTCGATGCGGATGTCGCCGGACGTGACGTCCTCCAGCCCGGCGATCATGCGCAGCAGCGTGGATTTCCCGCAGCCCGAGGGGCCGACCAGCACGATGAACTCGCCGTCGCGGATGGTGAGATCGACGCCGTGCAGCACGGAAAAGGCGCCGAAGCTCTTGCGGATGTCCTGGATGTCGATGGAAGCCATGGAAGACCCTTTCAGCCTTTGACCGCGCCGGCCGTCAGGCCCTGCACGAGGTAGCGCTGGATGAGGAGGAAGAAGAGGCAGGCCGGGATGAGCGCGAGAATGCCCGCCGCCATCATCTGCCCGAAATCGACCGAGAATTTCGAGACGAAGGTGAGAAGGCCGACCGGGAAGGTCGCCGCGTCGTTGCCGGAGATCAGCATCAGCGCGAAGAGCAGTTCGCTCCAGGCGGCCGTGAAGACGAAGCCGAGCGTCGCGGCGATGCCGGGCAGCGTCAGCGGCAGGATGATCTGGCGGAAGGCGACGAACTGCGTCGCCCCGTCGATCATCGCCGCCTCCTCCAGGTCCTTCGGGATGCCGTCGAAGAAGGACTGCATGAGGAAGGTGGCGAAGGGCACGTTGAAGGCGGTGTAGACGATGATAAGGCCGGTGAGGCTGTTGGTGAGGCCGAGCGGCGAGAGCATCTTGAAGATCGGCGCGACCAGCATGACCAGCGGGAACATTTGCGTGATCAGCATCAAGGCGACGATCCAGTATTTCGCCCGGAAACGGAAGCGCGACAGGGCGTAGCCGGCGAGCGAGGCGAGGATGGTGACCGCCACGGCCGTCGATCCGGCGACGATCAGGCTGTTCTTGAAGAAGGTCGGAAAGGCGCTGTGGGCGATGACGAAGGTATAGTGCTCGAAGGTGGCGCGCGAGGGCCACATCCGTACGCCCTCGCTGTAGAGCAGGTCGTTCGGCGTCACCGAGACCTTCAGCAGCCAGAACAGCGGGAAGAGCGCGACCACGATATAGGCGAGGATCGCGAGCCGGTGCGCCACGGTGAGGAAAGGCTTGCTTCTCATGGTCTCACCCCTTGTTCAGCAGCGTCTGGCGCAAAAGCACGATCAGCATGGAATAGGCCAGCAGCAGGACCAGCAGCACGAGGGCGATGGCCGAGGCATAGCCGAAATCGAGACGCCTGAAGGCCTGCGTGAAGATGTAGCTGGCGACGATCTGCGTGCGGTCGGCCGGCCCGCCATTCGTCATGACGACGATGAGGTCGGCGAAATTCGAGATCCAGACGGTGCGCAGCAGGATGGTGATGGCGATGGTGGGCGCGAGGAACGGCAGGGTGATCGAGAGGAAGCGCTGAACCGGCCCTGCCCCGTCGATGCTGGCCGCCTCGTAGAGATCGCGCGGGATCGCCTGGAGCGCGGCAAGCAGGGTGATGGCGAAGAAGGGAATGCCCCACCAGACATTGGCGACGATCGGCCCCCACATGGCGAGGTGCGGATCGGAAAGAATGTTGTTCGGCGCGTCGAGAATGCCGAGCGCATGCATCCAGTGCGGCAGCGGGCCGATGACCGGGTTGAACAGCCAGGCCCAGTTGAGGCCGGCGAGGAAGCTCGGCACGGCCCAGGGCAGGAAGACCAGCGCCTGCGCCAGGCCGCGTCCGGCAAAAGGCTTGTCGAGCAGCAGCGCGAGGATGAGGCCAAAGAGGAATTGCAGGAAGACCGAGGCGCCCGTCCACCACAGCGTGTTGCGCAGCGCGCGGAAGAACGCCTGGTCCTCGCTGAGCGCGCGAAAATGATCGAGCCCGATGAAGCCGCCGGAAAGCGGGTTCAGCAGCTGGATATCGCGGAACGCATAGGAAATGCCGAGCACCAGCGGCACCAGCATGACGGCGATGATGAGGATCAGCGCCGGCGCGCTGTAGAGATAGGGTTCCGATGCGTCGGCAATCCGCTTCCTGAGCGGCCGCACGGCGTGCGGATGGGCGGCAAGGGTCATCGTCTCGCTTCCGTTGAAGGTGGCGGGGCGTTCAAAATATATCTCCGGGCGGAGCCTCGTATCTCCGCCCGGAGCGTTCCTCAGCCTATTTCTTGGCGAGGAACTTTTGCTGGGCCTTGGTCAGGTAGTCTGCCCACTGGCCCGCAAGGTCCTCCGGCGTGATGTCGCCGAGAAGGGCTTCCTGCGAGGTCTTGATGACCAGCGAATCCTTGAAGAAGGCGAACTCCTCCAGATGCGTCGGCATCACGGTCGGCACGGCATCCTTGTCCTCCAGCTCGGCGAACCAGCCCTTGAACTGCTCGCTGGCATAGAACGGGTCCTTCTCCGCGGACGTGTGCACCGGCAGCGCGCCCGTGCGCTTGTTCCACTCGATATTGCCCTCCGGGCCTTCGAGCGTCCCGATCAGCTTCCAGGCGAGATCCTTGTTGGCGCTGGAGGCGAACATCGACCAGCCGGCGAAACCGATCGTCGGGAAGGTTTTCCCATCCGGTCCCTTCGGCATGGTCATGATGCCGTAGTCTTCCGCCTTCATGCGCTCGGCAATGGCGATGAGCGCGTCCGGGTCCTGGTCGAGGAAGGCGCAGGTGCCGGAGTAGAAGCCGGCGACGATCTCGTTGAAGCCCCAGTTGACGCTGTCCTTCGGGGCGTAACCGTTCTTGTAGAGGTCGATCAGGAAGGTCAGACCCTTCACCCAGCCTTCGCTGTTGAAGGTGGAGGTGCCGTCCTCGTTGAAGAATTTGTTGTCGCCGGCCATGGAGGCGCCGAACATCACCCAGCCGTTGAGCCCGCCCGGGCCGCCGCGCAGGCAATAGCCGTATTTGCCGGGCAGCGCCGAAACCTTCTTGGAGGCCTCGGCGAATTCGTCCAGCGTCTTCGGCGGCTCGGAAACGCCGGCTTCTTCGAGCAGTTTCTTGTTGTAGAACATGGCGCGCAGGTAGAAGCCGTAGGGCAGCATATAGGCCGTGTCGTCGATGTCGCGGCCGAGTTCCAGGGCACGGGCCGTCAGGCCGGACGTGTGCTGCCATTTGGCAAGATACGGCTCCAGGCTCTCCAGCATGCCGTTGTTGGCATAGAGCGACAGCCAGGTGTCGGGCATTTCCATGACATCGGGCACTTCGCCGGCCGAGACCATGGTGGCGAATTTCTGGAAGGCCTCGCCCCAGGGCAGCGAGATGATCTCGACCTTGGTGCCGGGGTTTTCCGCCTCGAACTTGCCGACGATGGATTTCAGCGTCTCCGTGCGCTCGGGGCTGGTGATCACCTCGACGAGCTTGAGCGTCGTATCGGCCAATGCGCTCGACGCCATCAGGGTGGTGATGAGTGCTGCAGTCAAAAGTCTCTTCATGGTCGTTCCCTCTTTTCTGGTTTTGCTTCGAAGTTTGACGTCAGGTTTCGGTCGCGGCGGTTATCGCCGCGTCCAGATCACTCCACAGGGCCTCGGTTCCCTCCAGGCCGACATGGAGACGCACGGACCGCGCATCGATGCCGAAGGCATGCGCGGAATTCGGCTCGGCTTTCTGCTGAAGAACCACCTCGCCCGGCACGATCAGGCTCTCATGCCCGCCCCAGGAGACGCCGAGCTTGAAGAGCGTCAGGCGGTCGGCGAAGGCGCGGATGTCGATACCCTCGCGGAAGGTGAAGGAGAAGAGGCCCGACGTGCCGGTCAATCCCGGCGGCAGGCGGTTGGCGAGCGCGGGGTGAAAGACCTTGTCGACGATGTCGAGCGCCTGAAGCCGTTTGGCGATGTCGAGTGCCGAAGCCTCGTGCGCCTTCATGCGGATCGGCAGCGTGCGCAGGCCCCGCACCAGCAGCCAGGCGTCGAAGGGCGAGAGCTTGCCGCCGAGATAGGGATAGGCCTCCGAGCGGATGCGGCCGACCAGCTCCTTCGAGCCGGCGACGACACCGGCGACGACGTCGCTGTGGCCGCCGAGATATTTCGAGGCCGAGTGCAGCACGAGATCGACGCCGAGCGTCAACGGCCGCTGGAAGACGGGGCTCGCCCAACTGTTGTCGATGACGCTGACGATGCCGTGGCGCCGGGCAAGGGCGGCGAGCGCGCCGACATCGTGCGCCTCCATCACCCAGCTCGTCGGGCTTTCGAGATAGAGCAGCCTGGCGCCCGGCAGGGCTTTTGCCACCGCCTCCTCGTCGCGCCCGTCGACATAGGTCACCTCGATCTTCATGCGCTTGAGATGCGTGCCGAACAGGCGGAAGGCATCCGGGTAGCAATGGCGCACGGCGACGATGCGGTCGCCCGGCTCGACGAAGGAAAGCACGGTGGAGGAGATCGCCGCCATGCCGCTCGCAAAGCCCAGCGCGTCCTCGCCGCCTTCGAGCTTGGCCAGCATCTCCTCGAAGGCGCGCACCGTCGGGTTGAGGCCGCGCGTATAGATCGGCCGCACGATCTCCCCGCGATAGGCGGCCACCATCTCGTCATAGCTGCCGAAGGTGAAGAGCGAGGTCTGCACGATGGGCGGCACCACCGCGTCGAAGGCGTTCGCCTCGTCATGGGCGACGGTGAGGGCGGCAAAGTCGAACGGATCGGCTCCGTTGATCATCGGGACATGTCCTTGATGTCTTCCTCGACGACGGCGAGGATCTTCAGGGTTTCCGCCCGCGCCGCCTCGGGATCCCGGGCGGCGACGGCGTTGAAAAGCGTGCGGTGGAACGGGAAGGAACGGCGGGCGAAGTCCGGCCGGTTGAACGGCTTTTCCCAGAATCGCTCGAAGGCGCCGCGCATCTGCTCCAGGAGCTGCTTGAACAGCGGATTGTGCGTGGCGTCGTAGATAGCGAGGTGGAAGGCGAGGTCTTCCGGTCCGGAGGTACCCTTGGCGAGCTGAACGCGTTCCATCTCGTTCAGCTTCTCCTCGATGATGGCGACATCCTCATCCGTGCGCCGCCGCGCGGCGACCATGCCGGCTTCGCATTCGATGCCGCGGCGGACCTCCAGCGTCTGGAGCAGCACGTCGCGCAGATGCACCGCATCGAAGGAAAGTGGCATGTGCACCGTCGCTGTGGTGATCGGCTTCAGGAGATAGGTGCCGCTGCCCTTGCGGCTTTCGATGACGCCGAGCGCCTGGAAATGGCGGATCGCCTCGCGGATCGTCGAGCGGCCGACCGCCAGCGCCGCCATCAGCTCGCGCTCGGCCGGCAGCCGGTCGCCGGCCACGAGGCTGGCGCGGTCGATATAGGAGGCGAGCGCCTCCGTCACCTGCCGCGCCCGGTCGATGGGCGGCAATGGCTCGATCTGCGGCCTGTCGCTCGGTTCGCCTGGCATGATGCCAATTCCCCTGTTTCGTGTCAGCTTCTCAAATTGGTCTGACATCTTAGCATTATGCGGCAAGCTTCGGCTGTCAAGCACCAATCATCCATGAGCGGCTTCATCGCCCATGAAAAACGGGCCGATCAGAGATCGGCCCGCCCGGGAATGACGATGGAATGGAAGCCTCGCGGCTATTCGCCCGCGGCGGGCTGGCCCTCGGCCTCCCGCGTGAGCGGCGCCTCGGCCGGCACCTCGGGATTGCCCTCCGCCCGGTCGCGATGCAGGGCCGCGCGGGCGAGCAGCATCAGCGTGACGGGCGTCGTCACCGTCACGAAGATGCCGATCAGGATCTCGTGCACGACGGGGCGGGTGGCGAGCACGGTGAAGAAGATCATCGAGGCCATGACGATGCCGCCCGTGCCCCAGCTCGTGCCGAGCGTCGGTGCGTGGATGCGCTCGTAGAAGGACGGCAGGCGGGCAAAGCCGATCGTGCCGATGAGCGTCAGGCCGGCGCCGACGACGAGGAAGAAGGAGACGGCAAGCGCCGCCCAGGCCGGCAGGTCGTCCGCATGCTCGATCACGCTCATTCGATCACCTCCCCGCGCATCAGGAACTTGGCGAGTGCGACCGTTGCCACGAAGCCGAGCATGCCGATGACCAGCGAAGCCTCAAAATAGATGACCCTGCCGGTGCGCATGCCGAAGACCATGAGCAGCAGCATGGAGTTCACATAGAGCGTGTCGAGCGCCAGCACGCGGTCCTGCGCGCGCGGGCCGCGGAACATGCGCAGCGCCGCAAGCGCCATGGCGATGGCAAGGAATACCTGCGCGATGGTGACGGACCAGGCGAGGATCGTGTGGCTCATTTGAAGATCTCCATCAGCAGCGCCTCGTAGCGGGTCTTGATCAGCACCTGCCACTCCGCCTCGTCGACGAGGTCGAGGACGTGGATCAGCACCGTCTTGCTGAGCGAATTGTATTCCAGCCAGGCCGTGCCCGGCGTGCTGGTGATGACGACGGCGAGCACGGCGAGTGCCGTCGGGTTTTCAAGATCGAGCGGAACGGTGATGAAGCCGGACTTGTGCTTGCGCCGGCCGCCGGTGATGAGGATCGAGGCGACGGCGAGGTTCGAGCGCAGGATATCGTAGAGCACGATGCCGATGAGTTTCGGCAGCAGATACCATTTCGGCAGGTGCGGCTTTACGGGTCGCAGGGCCGCCATGCCCCAGGAGGCGAAGACCGACACGATGCAGCCGAGGATGAGGTGGCCGAGCGTGAAGCCGTTGAGGGCGAGCCACATGATGACGAGCGAGGCGCTGAGCAGCGGATAGGGAAGCATGTCAGAGCCCTCCCCCGCCATCCGGCCCGCTCGGTTCGGCGACACCGGCTCGGCGCGCATTGATCACGGCATCGATATAGGCGGCCGGCTGCTGCAGATTGCGGATGGTCTCCTCCATGTACCCCATCGCCGGGCCGGCCTTGATGGTGAGCGCCAGCGTCAGCGCGATCAAGAGCATGACCGGGGCCATCTCCATGACGAGGACCCGCGGCACGGTGCCCTCCATCGAGGCCCAGAAGGTGCGGATGCCGGCGCGGGTCATCGAGATCAGCGCCGCCAGCCCCGACAGGATGAGCAGGGCGACGATCCACCACGCCGACGCGGCGATCGGCGCCTCGCTGTTCGCGCCCGTTCCGATCATGCCCGACAGCATGGCGAATTTCGCGACGAAGCCGGAAAGCGGCGGCAGGCCGGAGAGCAGGATGCCGCAGGCGGCAAAGCAGATGCCGAGCACGGCGATCGTGCCGGGCATGGTGACGCCGACCTCGACCTCCTCGTCCTCCTCGTCCGCATCGCCGTAGGCTTCCATGGTCACGGCGAGGACCGATGCACCCGCATCCTGCCCGCGCTCGACGAGCTCGATCAGCAGGAAGAAGGCGGCGATCGTCAGCGTGGAACTAACCATGTAGAAGAGCGCGCCCGATGTCACCGTGCCGTTGTTGAGGCCGAGGACCGCGAGCAGCGTGCCGGAGGAAACGAGCACGGAATAGCTCGCCAGCCGCCCAAGCGCCTGCGAGGCGAGAACCCCGATCGTGCCGAAGGCGATGGTCGCCATGCCGCCGTAGAGCAGCACGTTGAGGCCGAGCCCGGCCGAATCCCCCTGCCCGAAGACGAGCAGCGAGAGGCGCAGGATGACATAGATGCCGACCTTGCTCATGATGGCGAAGATGCCGGCGACCGGCGCCGTCGCGGCGCTGTAGGCGCCCGGCAGCCAGAAGTTCAACGGCCACATGCCGGCCTTGATGAGGAAGACGATGCCGAGGATGCCGGCGCCGGCTTCCAGCAGCATGCGCCGCTCGCCCTCGATCTCGCCGATGCGCACGGCAAGGTCCGCCATGTTGAGCGTGCCGGCCGAGCCGTAGATGGCGCTGACGCCGATCAGGAAGCAGAGCGCGGCAGCGAGGTTGACGGCGATATAGTGCATGCCGGCCTTGACGCGCATCGAGCCGGAACCGTGCATCAGGAGGCCGTAGGACGCAGCCAGCATCACCTCGAAGAAGACGAAGAGGTTGAAGAGGTCGCCCGTGAGGAACGCGCCGTTGAGGCCCATCAGCAGGAACTGGAACAGCGAATGGAAATGCGCGCCGGCGGTGTGCCAGCGGGCAAGCGCGAAGACGAGCGTCGGGATGGCGAGGATCGAGGCGAGGACGAGCATCAGCGCCGAGAGCCGGTCGACGACCAGCACGATGCCGAAGGGCGCCGGCCAGTTGCCGAGCAGGTAGACGCCCTCGAAACCGTCCGAGCCGTTGTTCGCAAGACGGAACAGGCTGATGGCGACCGCCGCGAGCGCCAGGCACGACACGACGCTGATCATTGCCTTGAGGACGCGCTCGCGCTCGTCGAAGAACAGCAGGAGCGCGCCCGCGACGAGCGGGATGACGATGGGCGCGATGATGAGGTGTTGCTGCCAGCCGCTCATTTCGGCTGCTCCCTGCCGTCGACATGGTCGGTGCCGGTGAGGCCGCGGGCCGCCAGCAGCACCACGAGGAAGAGCGCCGTCGTGGCAAAGCCGATGACGATGGCGGTGAGCACCAGCGCATGCGGCACCGGATCGGTCATCGTCGAGATGTCGACGCCCTCCTCCAGCAGCGGCGCGGCATTGGACTTCACGCCGCCGACCGCAAAGATGAAGAGGTTCACCGCATAGGAGAGCAGCGAGAGGCCGATGATGACCTGATAGGTGCGCGGGCGCAGGATGAGCCAGACGCCCGAGCCTGTCATGATGCCGATACCGAGCGAAAGAACGAGTTCCATCAGGCCTCCTCCGCCTTGGGGGCTTCGAGATTGCGAACCCGATGCATGCGTATGGACTGGTGCGCGAGCGCGATGAGGATCAGCACCGTCGCGCCGACGACGAGCGAGAAGACCCCGAGGTCGAAGAACAGCGCGCTCGCCGCGGGTACCTTGCCGATGAAGGGTATCTCGACATATTGCGAATGGCTGGTCAGGAACGGATAGCCGAACGCCCACGCGCCCATGCCGGTGATCGCGGCCAGCAGCAGGCCGACACCCATCCAGCGCAGCGGCAGGATGCGCAGCCGGTCCTCCGCCCAGCGCACGCCGCCGCCCAGATATTGCAGCAGGAAGGCGATCGCCATGGTGACCCCGCCGGCAAAGCCGCCGCCCGGCAGGTCATGGCCGCGCAGGAAGAGATAGATCGCAAACGTGATGATGACCGGGAACATCCACTGCATGATGACCGAGGGCACCAGCAGATAATCGCGCACCGTATCGCCCGCCGAGCGCTCGGGGCGTTCGGCGTCATAGGCGGCCTGGATGCGCTGCTGCTCCGGTTTCTCGATGCTGTCCGGCGCGGGGCGGAAACGGCGCAGGAGGGCGAAGACCGTCAGCGCGACGATGGCCAGGACCGCGATCTCGCCCATCGTGTCGAAGCCGCGGAAATCAACGAGGATGACGTTGACGACGTTGCGCCCGCCCCCTTCGGCATAGGCCTTTTCGAGGAAGTAGCTGGCAATGGCGTCCGGCACCGGCTGGTTCATGATCGCGTAGGAGAAGACGAACATGCCGAGGCCGCAGGAGACCGCAAGCAGGAAGTCGCGGAAGCGGCGGCTGCGGGCCGACAGGGTGACGGAGTTGTCGATCTTCTCCGAGCGCTTGGGCAGCCAGCGCAGGCCGAGCAGCAGGAGGACCGTCGTGACGATTTCCACGACGAGCTGCGTGATGGCAAGATCCGGCGCGGAGAGCCAGACGAAGGTGATGCAGGTCGTGATGCCCGCGCCACCGAGCAGGACGAGCGCGGCAAGGCGATGGTATTTCGCCTGGTAGGCAGCGCCCAGCGCGCAGAAGGCGCCGACGCACCAGATGGCGGCGAAGATGGGATCGATGTCCCCGAAGACCAGCGGCTTCGGCGCAAAGCCCGCCATGTAGAGCGGCACGACGCCCGCCAGCAATCCGGCGGCCGCGACGAGGCGCAACTGCGGCTGGAGATTGCGGGTGCTGAGACGGCTTTCAAGCCAGCGTGCCCATTTCCACGAGACCGTGACGAGCACACGCTCGAAGATGCGCTGGCCGCCGAGATGGCGGAAGAGCGGCGGGCCGTCGTCGCACCTGGCAAGATAGTCCTTCAGCACTGCGTAGAGTGCGGCGCCGCCGATGAGCGCGATCATGCTCATGATAAGCGGGGTATTGATGCCGTGCCAGAAGGCGAGGCTGTATTCCGGTGTGCGCGTACCAAGCACCGAGACGACGGCCGAATGCAGGAACGGGCCGATCGAGAGCGACGGGATGATGCCGACGACGAGGCAGGCGAGCACCAGGAACTCGATGGGAAAGCGCATCCAGCGCGGCGGCTCGTGCGGCTTGGGCTTCGGCAGGTCGGTCGGCTCGGGGCCGAAGAAGACCATGTGGATGAAGCGGAGCGAATAGGCGACCGAGAAGGCGCCGGCAAGCGTGGCGACATAGGGCAGCATGCGGTCGAGCACGGAATCGGCATGCGTCTCCACCGCCTCGGCGAAGAACATTTCCTTGGAGATGAAGCCGTTGAGCAGCGGCACGCCGGCCATGGCCGCGCTCGCCACCATGGCGAGCGTGCCGGTTATCGGCAGGTATTTGAAGAGCCCGCTCAATCGTCGCATGTCGCGCGTGCCGGTCTCGTGGTCGATGATGCCGGCGGCCATGAAGAGCGAGGCCTTGAAGGTGGCATGGTTCATCATGTGAAAGATCGCCGCCACGGCGGCGACCGGGCTGCCGAGGCTGAGCAACGTGGTGATGAGACCGAGATGGCTGATGGTCGAATAGGCGAGCAGCCCCTTCAGGTCCTGCTGGAACATCGCGAAATAGGCGCCGAGGATCAGCGTGCACACACCGGCAATGCCGACCAGCATGAACCATTCATAGGTGCCCGACAGCGCGGGCCAGAGCCGCACGAGCAGGAAGACGCCCGCCTTCACCATGGTCGCCGAATGCAGATAGGCCGAGACCGGCGTCGGCGCGGCCATGGCATTGGGCAGCCAGAAGTGGAACGGCACCTGCGCGCTCTTCGTCAGCGCACCGATGAGGATCAGCACGAGCGCCGTCAGGTAGAGCGGATGCGCCTTGATCTGATCGCCGGACGAAAGCACCACGTCGAGATCGTAGCTGCCGACGATATGGCCGAGCACGAGCAGGCCGGCGAGCAGGCAGAAGCCGCCGATGCCGGTGATCGTCAGCGCCATGCGCGCGCCGTCGCGGGCAGCGGCATTGTGATGCCAGTAGCTGATCAGGAGGAAGGAGAAGATGCTGGTCAGCTCCCAGAACACCGACAGCAGGATGATGTTGCCCGACAGCACGATGCCGAGCATCGAGCCCATGAAGGCGAGCAGGAAGGAGAAGAAACGCGGAACCGGATCCTCCTCCGACATGTAGTAGCGTGCATAGAGCACGATGAGGCAGCCGATGCCGGTGATGAGCATCGCAAAGAGCCAGGCAAAGCCATCCATGCGCAGCGTGACGTTGAGCCCGAGCTGCGGCAGCCATTCGAGGTCAATCCGGACCTTGCCGCCGTCGCGCACCGCGGGATAGAGCGCGGCGGTCAGCACCAGGCTCACAAAGGCCACGGCGCCGGACATGCGCGCGGCAAGCACCCTCGAATCGGTCCGCAGCAGAATGGTCGCGGCAAGGCTTCCCGCGAAGGGAAGGCAGACCAGCAGGACCAGAATCATTTCACCTGTCATCGTTTGATCGGTCGCTTTCGAACGTCAGAGCTTCTCACGCGCCGGCATGCCGGCAAAATCGGGAGACCGCACGCGACCGACGGGACGATCGGCGGCGGTCGTCAGGTGAAATTCAACGGAGGGGCACGCGCCCCGCGCATGTCCACATGCCCCGCGCCGGAGACCGAAGGCACGATGATGGCCATGGCGGTCACCATGCCCTCGAGGCCAAAAGCTTCCCGCGCCGGCAGGCAGGCAAGATCGCCTGTGCTGTCGAGCGGCGTCACTTTCCCGGCGACAATGCGCTTGCGGCATTCGGCATCGGGAAGCGCCGAGGGATGGCCCGCGGTCTTGTGGGTGCCGTAGCGAAGCATCTTCGAACCGGCACCGGCGGCAGACGGCGCCGAGAGCGTCAATATCAGCAGCAAAAGACAGGCAAGCGCAGCACAGAAGAGGCAAAAAGCCCGACGAACAGGTCGATGCTGTTGCCCTGCCGCTACCAAACGCCCTGCCTTTCGATTCCATCGCCCGCGTTGAATATTCTCTCATGCGGACAATACGTTGGCGGGATTGGCGCTGTCCACCCGCAAGCATGAAACTTTTCCAAAATTACGCCGGTTTACCGCAGCCGGCAGCATGTTTTTCCCTTTCCGGCCGGCAAACGGTCATTCTGCCGCATCCATGTCTGCTTGATGCCCCGTCGCTTTGGGCGCATTCTAACCCGGCGAATCGCATGAAGCAGACCTGCTCCCGTGGGGCGATGCCCGGAGCGCATGGTGCCTGGTATCTGGACGTGCCGGTTAATGTCGTCCCGGCCATCCAGCGAGTTCCGTGTCCCGATCCTGCCTGCCCTTTTCTGCGGCAGCGGCGGCACGACGTCAGTTCAATCTGGAACGGGGATTAGCGATGACGGATGCGCGAAGGGAATGGATCAGCAAGCGGGCCTATACGCTCTGGGAAGAGGCGGGACGGCCGCACGGCCATGACGCCGAGCACTGGGAACAGGCAGTGCAGGAGCGCGACGAATTCGAGCGCGTGGCACTTGCCCCGGAGGCGAGGCCGTCCGGCGCCAGGACGCCGCTGATCGAGATATCCAGGAAGGCGCAGGCGAAGAAGTCCGACCCGGCCAAGCCGCGCAAGAAGGCCGAAGCCGCGACGGAAAAGCCGATCGTCGCGAAGGCAAAATCCGTCAAGGCGACGACGAACGGCAAGGAAGCCTGATCGCTGCGACACGGCAGAAACGGCCTGCCGTAGCGGGTGTGCTATTCCGCCCGCCATGAGGCGGCCGCCTCAGGCAATCGGCCATAGAATGAAGGCGCCCGACACCAGGCCTCTTCCTCCCCCGGGAAGAAGAGGCAAGAGCGAAGCCTTGCCTTCTCAGCCGGTCTTTACCAATTATTCCCGCCCTCCTGCGGCATCAATGCCCTTGGAGACGGCGATGCGACGCTCTATGTGAACGGTCGAACGCGGGCTGAAGCGAGGATACCCGGTGCGATCGATCTATATGGCGGCAGGCGTGCTGATGACGGCGATCGGCATTGTCGGCGTCTTCCTGCCGCTCCTGCCGACGACGCCGTTCCTGCTCGTCGCGGCTTGGTGCTTTTCCCGCTCCTCGCCGCGCCTCGAACACTGGCTGCTGAACCACCGCACCCTCGGCCCGCCGCTGGCGAACTGGCGGCGCGAGGGCGCGATCTCGGCGCGCGCGAAGACGATCGCCATCTGTCTCATCGTCGCGAGCTACGGTTTCTTCTATTACCGCACGGCGCCGTCGCCTCTTCTTGCGGTCGTGGTCGGTCTCGTCCTGTCGGCAAGCGCCCTTTTCATCCTGACCCGCCCCCTGCCGAAGAGGACGTGACGGCCCGATGGCAACGCACCAAGCCCCGGTCATCGTCTGGTTCCGCAAGGACCTGCGCATCGACGACAATGCGGCGCTGGCCGCCGCCGCGGATACCGGGCGCCCCGTCGTCCCGCTCTATGTCCTTGAGCCTGCGGAGGCCGGAACCGGCGCGCTCGGCGCCGCCCAGCGCTGGTGGCTGCACCACGCCCTCGAAGCGCTGGCCGGGAACCTCTCCGGGCTCGGCGCGCCGCTCGTCCTGCGCAGCGGGCCGGCCGATGCGGTCCTCGACGCGCTGATCGCCGAGACCGGCGCCGACACCGTCCACTGGAACCGCCGGCACGACCCGTCGGGCATGGCAATCGACCGCGCGATCAAGGCCGCGCTGAAGACGCGCGGCCTTGCCGCCACCAGCTTCGCCGGCCAGTTGCTGCACGACCCGACCCGCCTGCTGACGGGAGAAAAGAAGCCCTTTCGCGTCTACACGCCCTTCTGGAAGGCGCTGGAACGGGCGGGCGAACCCCAGGAACCGATCGACCCGCCGGCACGGCTGGCCGCCCTCCCCGAACCCTTGACGTCGGAACGCCTGGAGGACTGGCGCCTCACGCCGGCAAGGCCCGACTGGGCCGCGTCCTTCCGGGAGGTATGGACACCGGGCGAAGCCGCCGCGCAGGAGCGTCTTGCAACCTTCGTGGACCGCGCGATCGACGGCTACGGCACCGACCGCGACCATCCCGCCCTCGACGCCACCTCGATGCTCTCGCCGTATCTGGCGCTCGGCGAAATCTCCCCGGCCCGCGTCTGGCACGCCACGCGCGGGCTTGACGCGCCGACCGGCGATCTCGTCCATTTCCGCAAGGAACTGGCCTGGCGGGAATTCTGCTACCACCTGCACTTCCATTTTCCCGCCCTCGCGGAGAAGAACTGGAACGACCGGTTCGACGCCTTCCCCTGGGAGGAACGCGGCGAGGCCTTCACGCTCTGGACGCGCGGCCTGACGGGCTATCCGATCGTCGATGCCGGCATGCGCCAGCTCTGGCGGCACGGCTGGATGCACAACCGCGTGCGCATGATCACGGCCTCCTTCCTGATCAAGCACCTGATGATCGACTGGCGGCACGGCGAAAAATGGTTCCGCGACACGCTGGTGGACGCCGATGCGGCCTCGAATGCGGCGAACTGGCAATGGGTGGCCGGCTCCGGCGCAGACGCCTCGCCCTTCTTCCGCATCTTCAATCCCATCCTGCAGGGCGAGAAATTCGATCCGGACGGCACCTATGTACGCCGCTTCGTGCCGGAACTGGAGAACCTGGATGCCGCCTGGATCCACAAGCCCTTCGCCGCACCGGAGGCCGCGCTGAAGAGCGCCGGCATCGATCTCGGCAGGACCTATCCGAAGCCCATCGTCGACCACGCCCGCGCCCGCGAACGGGCGCTTGCCGCCTTCAAGGCGCTGAAGGCGGACTGAGCCGGAGCCCTAATCGTCCCGCGCAAGGGCGGAGGCAAGCAGGCGCACGAGGGCATCACCCGCCTCTTCCAGCGCGCCGCTGTTGTCGATGACGACCGTATCGGCAGCGACGACGATCTCGGGCACGGCGCGGTCGAGCCGGCGGGCGATGGCCTCGGTGCTTTCCCGGCCGCGGGCGGCGAGACGCGCGGCAAGAATGTCGGCGCGGGCGGTGATCAGCACGACCTTCAGCCGCTCGTAGGCGGCAGCGAAGGCGGGCAGCGCCGACCGGCTGCCATTGGCGACCAGCGTCATGCCCTCCGAAAGCCGGTCGAGGGTTTCGCGCGGAATGCCGTAGGAAAGGCCGTGCGCATCCCACGAGACCGCAAAGGCGCCGGCGGCCGCCCGCGCCTGGAAACCGGCCGCATCGACCGCCTCATGCGCCTCCCCGCCGGCATCCGGCGGGCGGGTGATGACGCGGCGCACGAAGCCGAGGCGCGGCTCGCCGGCAAAATGCCGGGCGGCATAGGACATGACGCTGTCCTTGCCCGCGCCGCTGGGGCCGACGACGACGACCATCGTGCCGGCCGCGACCGGCAGGGGCCGGGCCGTGACGATTTCGGCCTCCATGCTCAAGCGACCCGCCTGCCCTGCCGCCAGACCGAGCGCACGACCGGAACGCCGGAGGGACGGCGCACGCGCACGAGATCGGCGCGCAGGCCCCTGGCGATGGCGCCGCGATCGTCGAGGCCGACGGTGCGGGCCGGCGTGGTGGAGACCATGGCGATGGCGCGCGGCAGGTCGATGCCCTCGACCTCGTCGGCGAGGATGAAGGGCGCATGCATCAGGCTGAAGGGCACGTAGTCGGAGGAGAGCACGTCGAGCACGCCCATCGTCGCGAGGTCGCGGGCGGCGATGTTGCCGGAATGGGACTTGCCGCGCACGATGTTCGGCGCGCCCATCAGGACGCTCATGCCGGCACCGTGCGAGGCCTTGGCGGCGTCAAAGCTGGTCGGGAACTCGGCAAGGCGGATGCCGTAGCCGATCGCCTCCTCGACATGTTCCAGCGTCGCGTCGTCATGGCTGGCGACCGAGATGTCGCGGGCCGCGCAGGAGGCGGCGATGGCATCGCGGTGCGGCTTGGCATAGCGGGCGGAAAGGTCCTGCTGGCGCTTGCAGAAGGCGGCGAATTCGTCGTCGGTCAGGCCGCGCTTCTTCTTGTAGTAGAGGATGTACTGGTCCAGCGTCTGGAACTGGCGCTGCCCCGGCGCGTGGTCCATCAGCGAGACGAGGCGGACCAGCGGATCGTCCTCGAATTCCGCATAGTGGTCGAGCACGTTGTCGGTCGAGACCTCGCAGCGCAGGTGGATGAGGTGCTCGGCGCGCAGGCGGTCCTCGTCCTGCGCCTCGGCGATGGCATCGGCCATGGCGCGCATCTCGCCCTGCTCGAAGCCGCCGTCCTCGTCCGAGCCCATGCGCAGGCAGTCGAAGACGGTGGTGATGCCCGAGGTGACGACCTGGGCGTCATGCGCCTGGATCGCCGCCGTCAGGCCCCAGCGCACGCCGGGGCGCGGCGAATAGTGGGCTTCGAGATGGTCGGTGTGCAGTTCGACGAGGCCGGGCAGGAGGAAGTCGCCTTCCATGTCCTCGCCAGCGGCGGAAGAACCTTCGGAAATGTCCGCGATCAGGCCATCACGGAGCACCAGCGTGCCATCGAGGATCCGGTCCTCAAGCACGATGCGGGCATTGGAAAGAACGGTTTCGCGGGTCATGTCAGGCGGTCTTTCTATTGGCTCCCGCTGCGAGCGGGAAAAGCGAATGGACGGTGAAATCGGCGCCGCGCGAGGGCTCGCGGAAGAGCGCGAGGCCCTCGATCGCCAGCGGGCGTTCATGGAAATCGGAAAAATGCGCAAGCAGCGCGGCCTCGACGGCCGCGCGGCGCTCCACGGGGACGCGCCCCGTCAGCGTCATATGAAAGCGGAACGTGTCGAAAACATAGGGATAGCCCCATTGCACGAGGTTCTGGCGCTCTTCGGCCGTGAGCTCGTCCGGTTTGCGGCGGGCGATGTCGGCGGAGGTGAGCGGGGCGCGAAAACGCTCGAAGCGGCGCACCACCTCGCCGGCAAAGGCCTGCAGCGGCTCGCAATCATCGCCGGGCACCAGCGCGAAGAAGGAGCCGAGGCGGCCGACGACAGCGCGCGGAATCTCGAAAGGCCCGACCTCGGAAGCGAAACGGCCGATTGCAGCCAGCAGCTCGGCTTCGCTGCGGCCCTCGGCAAGCGCGAAGGGTGCCTTCAGCGTGGCGTGGAAACCGTAGCGGCGCGGATCGGCCGTCAGGCCGGCGAGCGCGGCCGCATCGAAGCCGTTCACGGCCGGCTGTTCCAGCGCCGCCCCCGTAAACGCATTGCGCCCCAGCCAGCGCTGGGCGGCAAGGGTCAGCGGGTCGCTTGCGGGCGGGGTGAAATAGAGGGCGTAACGCAATGGTTCATTCCTGTGAAAGTCGTTCGACGCCGCCGGTCCGGCGGCGTCGGCACTTGAAGGGATTCGTGTGGCAGCATCATGCCGCCACGCCGGATCTTTCGCCGCTCAATGCGCCGGCTTGCCCATCAGGCGCGAGCGCAGCGCGTTCGAGATGCCGTCGAAGACGAAGACGACGATGAGGATCAGCAGCACCATATAGGCGACGTTCTCCCAGTCGGAATTCGTGCGCATCGCTTCCCAGAGCTTGAGGCCGATGCCGCCGGCGCCGACCGCACCGATGATCGTGGCAGAACGGGTGTTCGATTCCCAGAAATAAAGCGCCTGGGAGGCAAAGAGCGGCATGACCTGCGGCAGCACGCCGAAGCGCTGCACCGCGGCCGGCGCCGCGCCGACCGACTTCACGCCCTCGCGCTGCTTGTCGTCGATATTCTCCAGCGCCTCGGAATAGAGTTTTCCGAGCGTTCCCGTATCCGTGAAGAAGATCGCCGACATGCCGGCGAGCGGCCCCGGGCCGAAGGCACGGGTGAAGAACAGCGCCCAGATCAGCATGTCGACGGAGCGCAGGAAGTCGAAGAGGCGCTTCGTCACCTGGTTGGAGATCCAGCTCCGCGTGATGTTGCGCGCGGCGAGGAAGGCGAGCGGGAAGGCGAGCAGCATGGCGAACAGCGTGCCGACGAAGGCCATGACGATGGTCTGGAGCAGCTTCGTCCAGACGTCGAGATGCTGCCATTCCGCATTGTAGAGGATGTTGTCCCAGGCAAGCGACAGGTTCGACTGCTTCGGGTCGATGCGCTCGCCCGACGTCACCAGCGAGAAGACTTCCGATAGCGGCTTGCCGTGGAAGGGCGAATTGGTGTCGAACAGGAAGTTCGCCCAGCCGAAGAAGCGCTTGCGGATCGAGATGTCGTCCGCCTCGATCTCGCCCCAGCCGGCGACACCGAAGGAGAGCGTGATCTTCTCGCCCGGCGCCTTCTGCGTCGCCCAGGCCGGCAGCACGCCCTCGACCGTCATATCGGAGCCGGCGATCTCGACGAGCAGCGTCTCGCCGGAATGCTGCACGGTCACCCGCTCTGGCACGACCTCGACGCTCGTCGAGGAATTGAGCGTGATCTTCGCACGCTTGACCACCTCCTCCTCGCGGGTGGTCGCGGTCGCCATGGCATTCGCGGCAGTGGCCGAGCCGCCGATGGTGCCGCCCGTTCCCATGAAGCCCATCGAGGCGGGCTTTTGGGCGGTGTCCGTCGCAGCGCCGGCGGAAGGCGTGGTGCGGGTCATCGTGCCGCGCTCGATCTCGACCCAGTCGGGCTCGGCATTCGGCCCGAGCGGCGAAAAGCGCGGATAGGTCAACTTCATCGCGCCGTCGGGATCGATCGTCACTTCCGGGCGCACCTCATAGGAGACCCAGTCGGCGAGATAGGTGCCGGCAATGTTCCAGTTCGCCGTGCCGAGCACATGGCCGATGGCGAAGAACCACCAACAATAGAGCGCGTAGAGCACGAAGCCGCCGGCGATGATGGCGACGCGGAAGCGCTGCCAGAACGAGCGGTGGAAGACGGCCGGATGGCGTGCCGCGATCTCATCCATCTGAGCGGGATTGAGGGTCGTCATGGCACTCTCCTATTGGGCCAGCCGGAAGGCGTGATCGCCGACGAGCCTGCGGCGCAGCCAGGCGGAAAACTGGTCGACGGCGATGATGGTGATGAGCAGCAGGAGCACGATGGCGAGCGTCTTGGCCTGGTGTCCCTGGCCGATGGACAGGCGCAGCAATTCGCCGATGCCGCCGCCGCCGACGGCGCCGATGATGGTCGAGGCGCGCACGTTGATTTCGAGGCGCAGCAGGAAATAGCTCATGAAATTCGGCAGCACCTGCGGCACGATGCCGAACCAGACGCGCTCCACCCAGCTTGCGCCGACCGCGCGAAGCCCTTCCTCCGCCTTCATGTCGGCATTCTCGACCACCTCGAAGAACAGTTTGCCGAGCGCTCCGACCGTGTGGATCGACACGGCGATGACGGCCGGCAGCGGGCCGAGCGACAGGATGGCGAGGAAGAAGCCGGCGAGCACGACTTCCGGGAAGGCGCGTAGGATCTCCATGAAGCGGCGCACGAAGCCGCGCAGCAGGCGGTTGGCGACGAGGTTCTTCGCCGCAAGGAAACAGAGCAGGAAACCGAAGACCATGCCGATGACGGTGGAGAAGATCGCGATGTTCAGCGTCTCCAGCATCTTGTGGAAATATTCCGGCACATAGAGGCTCTCGGTGATGTAGAGCCGCCCCTCCGGGTAATTGTACTTGAAGCTGCCGTCATCATAGGGCGACGGCAGGTCGAACAATGCGCGAAAGACCTCCAGCCCGTCACGCGGCACCATGTCGCCGACGAAATCGAAGAGATGCGGCAGCCGGTCGAAGAACTTTCCGGCATTGGTCTCGTTGGCGAACCAGAGCGAGCCGGTGAGCGCCATGGCGAGGATGGCAAGGCCGAGCCAGGTATAGAGCCGGCGGCGGGCGTTCAGCTCCTGCCAGTGCCGCTCGATGAGCGCACCCTTTTCGCTGAAGCCGTCGTGAAGCGTGTTCATGGCCATGATCTGTCCGTCTCGGCAGAGTTCTGTGTGCGCAATCCTGATCGCCGACAAAGCGCCACGACCTCTCTTCCGTCATGGTCGGGCTTGACCCGAGGATGACGTCGAGAGTGGGGTGACGACGTCAGCAAAAGGCGCCGGCCGGGTTGCGGCCGGCGCCGGATGCTGTTTGGCGATCAACCGCCGATCGTTGCCTTGCGGGCGTCGATGATCGGCTTGTAGAAGTCGACATTGACCTCCGTGAACGAGGTGAAGTCACCGCCCATGACGGCGGCAAAGCAGGCGGCGTCCTTCTGCGGCAGGTCGAGCATGAACTGCTTGAACTTCGCCTTCATGTCGCCTTCCATGGAGGAGCGGACGACGATCGGGCCGTTCGGGATCAGCGGCGACTTCCAGACTTCGACGAGGTCGTTCATGTCGAGAATGCCCTTCTCGACCATCTTGTGCAGGTTGCCGGAGGTGTAGCCGTCCTTCCACTCGCCGACGCCCGAACCGAAGGTCGTGCCGGCATCGAAGGTGCCCTTCATGACTTCGAGAACCAGGTTCTCATGGCCGCCGCCGAAGCCGGTTTCAGCGAAATATTCCTTGACCGGGCCGCCGATCGATTCCGGCAGCGTGACGAGCGGGATCAGGTAGCCGGAGGTGGAGTCCGGATCGGCGAAGCCGAGCTTCTTGCCCTTCAGGTCCTCCAGCTTGGTGATGCCGGAATCCTTGCGGGCGACCATGATCGAGTGGTAGCCGGTCGAGCCGTCCGTCTGGACGGTCGTCAGGATCGGCTCGACGGCGTCGGCCTTGGCGAGGTAGATCTTGGCAAAGCCGGAGGCGCCGAGTTCGGCATAGTCGAGCGTGCCGCCGAGCAGGCCCTGGATGACGCCGTCATAGTCGGCGGCCGGGAAGAACGAGACCTTCTCGAAGCCGAGCTCGGCCTTCAGATGATCGCCGAGGCACTGATAGTTGCGCAGGCGGTCGGCTTCGTTCTCGCCGCCGATGATGCCGACGCGGAATTCCTTGAGGTCTTCAGCCTGTACGTGGCCGGCGAGCGCGATGAGCGCGACGGCGCCGAGAAGAGCTTTCTTCAGCATGGTCTTTCTCCTGTTTGACCGGCTCTGCCGGGCTCTTGAAAAATGATGGCCCTTCACGCGGGCCAATCGATCCCGGTCGGCTCAAAGGCCGGCCAGTGCCAGCGGTGTCGGGCTGGCGGATTCCTTGATGTTGTCCTGGCGGGCCGGATTGCGGATCGCCGTGGAGGTGACGCTCTCGTCGATCTCCGCCCCATCGGCGCCCGTGCCGTAGATCGTGCGCACCGCCTCGGCATCCAGGTCACGCGCCGGTCCGTCGAAGACGACGCGGCCGCCGGACATGCCGATGATGCGCTCGCAATAGGCGCGCGCCGTATCCAGCGTGTGCAGGTTGGTGATGACGGTGATGCCCTCGCGCTCGTTGATGTCGCGCAGCGCGTCCATCACGATCTTGGCGTTCAGCGGGTCGAGCGAGGCGATCGGCTCGTCGGCAAGCAGCATCTTCGGGTTCTGCATCAGCGCCCTTGCGATCGCCACGCGCTGCTGCTGGCCGCCCGAGAGCGTGCCGGCCGGCTGCAGCGCGGTCTGCTCGATGCCGAGGCGCTCCAGCGCGGCAATCGCCATGATGCGCTCCTCGCGGGTGAAGAGGTTGAGGATGCTCAGCACGGCCGAACGATGGTTGAGGCGGCCGAGCAGCACGTTGGTGAGCACATCGAGGCGTGGCACGAGGTTGAACTGCTGGAAGATCATGGCGCAGTCGCGCTGCCAGTTGCGCAATGCCGCGCCGCGCAACGCGGAGACCTCGACGTCATTGAAGTGGATGGAACCCTCGCTCGGATCGGCAAGACGGTTGATCATGCGCAGCATGGTGGACTTGCCGGCGCCGGAGCGGCCGATGACACCGACCATCTGGCCCTGCGGAATGTCGAAGGTCACGTCGTCGACCGCAACGCGCTCGCCGAACCGGCGGGTAACATTCTTCAGTCGAAACATGATGGATCCCTTTTGTCCTGTGTCGGATCGAGGTCGGGCCTCGTCGTTTTCGGGACTGGCTCTAAACGCTGTTGATGAAGGGGCGATGTCAGTTTCATGTCGGAAAAATAACAGTCCACAGGCCTGAATTTCCGGCATCGGAGGGGGCCTCCTCACCCGTCGTGACGGGCGAGGAAGGCTTCTGCGTCAAGTTTGCGAAAGTCGTCCAGAGCCGTGCGCAGCCGGGCGTGATCCCAGTCCCACCAGGCGAGTTTTTCCATGCGTTCGGCGATGGTTCGGGGGAAGCGTTCGCGGATGACTTTCGCCGCGACGCCGCCGACGATCATGTAGGGTTCGACGTCCTTTGTGACGACCGCGCCGGAGCCTATGACAGCGCCGTTGCCGATCGTGACACCCGGCAGGATGGTCGATCCGTGACCGATCCACACGTCATGGCCTATGGTGACGCGATGGTCGCGCCGCCAGGAGAAGAAGTCGGCCTCCTGGTCGGCGTCCGGCCAGTAGTCGTTGGCACGGTAGGTGAAATGGTGCAGGGTCGCGCGCCACATCGGGTGGTTCGTCGCGTTGATGCGCACCGAGGCGGCGATGTTGGCGAACTTGCCGATCGTCGTGCACCAGACGGAGCCGCCGTTCATGATGTAGGAGTAGTCGCCGATCTCCGCTTCGCTGACGCGGCAGTTCTCGTCGATCTCCGTGTAGCGGCCGAGCACCGTGTCTGACACGACGGCGGTCGGATGGATCAGCGGCGTTTCGGACAGCCGGGTCATGCGACGGCCTTTCGCGGCGAGAAGGCAGAGACGTCGACGATGCGGTCGGCAACCTTCTCGCGCACGTCCTCGTCGTGGAAGATGCCGAGAAGCGCGACCCCGGCGGCCTTCTTCTCCGCGATCATCTCGACGACGACGGCGCGGTTCTTCGCGTCGAGCGAGGCGGTCGGCTCGTCGAGCAGCAGGATGCGATGATCGGTGATGAAGCCGCGGGCGATGTTGACGCGCTGCTGCTCGCCGCCGGAGAAGGTGGCCGGCGGCAACTGCCAGAGGTCGCGCGGCAGGTTGAGTCGGGCGAGCATCGCCTCCGCCGTCGCTTTCGCCTCGGCCGCCTCGACGCCGCGGGCGGCCAGCGGCTCGGCGACGACGTCAACGGCCGCGACGCGCGGCACGGTGCGCAGGAACTGGCTGACATAGCCGAGCGTGGCGCGGCGCACCGACAGGATCGTGCGCGGATCGGCGGCCGCCAGATCGAGCAGGCGTCCGCCATGCTCGATGAGGATCTGGCCGCTGTCGACGGCATAGTTGCCGTAGACCATCTTGAGCAGCGAACTCTTGCCGATGCCGGACGGGCCGCCCAGCACGACGCATTCGCCTGCCTTCACCGAGAAAGCGACATTCGACATGACGGGCAGGCGGATGCCGTCGCGAAGATGCATGGTGAAGCTCTTCGCGACTTCGGAAACAACGAGCGGGGTCGGCATGGTCACACCTGAAGGATCGAGGAGACGAGGAGCTGGGTATAGGCTTCGCGCGGATCGTCGAGCACGCGGTCGGTGAGCCCCTGCTCGATGACGATGCCGTCCTTCATCACCATCATGCGGTGCGAGAGGAGGCGGGCGACGGCAAGGTCATGCGTGACGATGATCGCGGAAAGGCCGAGGTCCTGCACGAGGCCGCGCAACAGATCGAGCAGGCGGGCCTGCACCGAGACGTCGAGGCCGCCCGTCGGCTCGTCCATGAAGACGAGGCGGGGAGAGGTCACGAGATTGCGGGCGATCTGAAGACGCTGGCGCATGCCGCCCGAGAAGGCGCGCGGCTGGTCGTCGATGCGGTCGACGCTGATCTCGACGCGGCCGAGCCAGTTGCCGGCCGTTTCGCGGATATTGCCGTAGTGTCGCTCGCCGACGGCCATCAGCCGCTCGCCGACATTGGCGCCGGCCGAGACCGCCATGCGCAGGCCGTCCGCCGGGTTCTGGTGCACGAAACCCCAGTCGGTGCGCATCAGGAAGCGGCGCTCCGCCTCGCTCATGCGGGACAGGTCGCGCATCCCGCCATCGCGCATGCGATATTCGACGGAGCCCGAGCTCGGCATCAGGCGGGTGGCGAGGCAGTTGAGCAGCGTCGTCTTGCCGGAGCCGGATTCGCCGACGATCGCCAGCACTTCACCCGGCCAGAGATCGAAGGAGACGTTCTGGCAGCCGATGCGCGCGCCGTAGAACTTCGAGATGTCGCGGACTTTGAGAAGCGGCGTGTCGGTCATTCGGCAGCCTCCTTGTCATAGGCGAGAGAGCCGCGATGGCCGCCCGCGCAGCGTTCTTCACAATGATCGGTGTCCGAGCAGACGAACATCCGCCCGCCCTTGTCGTCGAGCACGACCTCGTCGAGGTAGACATTCTCCGCGCCGCACAGCGCGCAGGGCCTGTCGAAGGTCTGGATCTCGAAGGGATGGTCCTCGAAATCGAGGCTGACGACCTCGGTGAAGGGCGGCACGGCGTAGATGCGCTTTTCGCGTCCCGCGCCGAAAAGCTGGAGCGCCTCCGACATGTGCATCTTCGGATTGTCGAATTTCGGCGTCGGCGACGGGTCCATGACGTAGCGGCCCTCCACCTTCACCGGATAGGCATAGGTCGTGGCGATATGGCCGTTGCGGGCAATGTCCTCGTAGAGCTTGACATGCATCAGGCCGTATTCTTCCAGCGCGTGCATCTTGCGCGTCTCGGTCTCGCGCGGCTCGAGGAAGCGCAAGGGTTCGGGGATCGGCACCTGGTAGACGAGCGTCTGCCCGGCCGTCAGCTTTTCCTCGGGAATGCGGTGGCGCGTCTGAATGATTGTCGCCTCGCGCGTCTTTGTCGTCACCGCCACATCGGCGACCTTCTGGAAGAAGGCGCGGATGGAGACGGCGTTGGTCGTGTCGTCCGCCCCCTGGTCGATGACCTTCAGCACGTCCTTGGGGCCGAGGATCGCCGCCGTCACCTGCACGCCGCCGGTGCCCCAGCCATAGGGCATGGGCATTTCGCGCGAGGCGAAGGGCACCTGGTAGCCGGGAATGGCGATCGCTTTCAGGATCGCGCGGCGGATCATGCGTTTGGTCTGTTCGTCGAGATAGGCGAAATTGTAGGTCGCCAGGTCTGCCGTGCTCATTCTGCGGCCTCCGGAAGATCGATGTTCTGCGCGGCCTCGTATTCGCGCCGCATGCGGCGCACAAGATCGAGTTCGGCCTGGAAGTCCACGTAGTGCGGGAGCTTCAGGTGCTCGACGAAGCCGGTCGCCTGCACGTTGTCGGAATGGGAGATGACGAATTCCTCATCCTGCGCCGGGGCGACGATATCCTCGCCGAATTCCTCCGCGCGCAGCGCCCGGTCGACCAGCGACATGGCCATGGCCTTGCGCTCGCTCTGGCCGAAGACGAGGCCGTAGCCGCGGGTGAACTGCGGCGGGTTCTTCGCCGATCCCTTGAACTGGGCGATCATCTGGCATTCGGTCACCTGGATGCGACCGAGCGAGACGGAAAAGCCGAGTTCCGGCATGTCCAACTCCACCTCGACCTCGCCGATGCGCACCTCGCCGACGAAGGGATGGGTGCGGGCATAGCCGCGCTGCGTGGAGTAGCCGAGCGCCAGCAGAAAGCCCTCGTCGCCGCGGGCGAGCGCCTGCAGGCGCAGGTCCCGCGCCATCGGGAATTCCAGCGGTTCGCGCGTCAGGTCGCCCGCGACATGACCGTCCGGCAGGCTGCCGTCATCCTCGACGAGCCCTTCGCCAGCCAGGATGTCGGAAACGCGCATCACCGGCTCGCCGGCCTCCTCGCGCTCCAGCGGCGCTTCGACCGCCTCGTCCGTCAGGAGCGACGGATCGAGCAGGCGGTGCGTATAATCGAAGGTGGGCCCGAGGAGCTGGCCACCCGGCAGGTCCTTGTAGGTCGCCGAGACGCGGCGCTCGACGCGCATGTCGCCCGTCTCGACCGGCTTCGAATAGCCGAAGCGCGGCAGCGTGGTGCGGTAGGCGCGCAGGATGAAGATCGCCTCGATCATGTCGCCGCGCGCCTGGCGGACGGCAAGCGCCGCGAGCGACCGGTCGTAGAGCGAGGCTTCGGCCATCACGCGATCGACGGCAAGGCCGAGCTGCGCGACGATCTGCTCGATGCCGATGGCCGGCAGCGAACGGTCGCCGCGGCGGCGGTCGGCGAGGAGGCGGTGGGCGTTGGAGATGGCGGCTTCGCCACCCTTGACGGCAACGTACATGGTCCTACGCCTCCTTCACGCTGACAATGGTGGTGCGCGGCAGGCAGAGGATTCTTGCTCCGGCAACGAGGATCAGGTCGACGCCGCGCGGAAAATTCTGCCGGTTCTCCGACCAGAAATGCGGAAACATGTCGGGCAGGCCCACCGGCGCGATCTCCGCCTCGGTGCGGATGCCCGGCCCCTTCAGCACGAGCGGCCGTCCGCCCTCGAAAGCATCGATCTCGACCACGAGCGTCGTCGAACGATCCGGATATTCCTGCGTGCCTTGCGCGAAGAGACTGAGATTGGGCAGCATTGCGCCCTTCTCCACGAAGGCGAAGCGCGCGTTCTGGCGCTCGTCGGTCACCGTCGCGCCGGCATTGAAGGCGAGCCAGCCCGGCAGCGCCGAGCGGGAGAGCGCCGGGGTGAGCCAGACGGTGGTATCGTGGTCGCAGAGCGTCAGCGCGATGGCGCCGGCCGTCGCGTTCAGCGGTGCGGGCGGCACGACTGTCGCATCGATGCGGCCGATCGTGCCCGGGCGGGCCATGCAGTCCATCAGCGTGCGGAACGCGGCCTGGGCCTCGAACACCGGCTGGTCGAAACCGCCGGCAAAGGCGAGCGTGTCTGTCGTCATCAGTCCTCTCCGCGAACCATGGTGAAGAAATCGACGCGGGTGGCGGCCGTCTGGCGCGCCTTTTCGGCGTCCTCGTCGGCGATGCGCGCGGCGACGACGTCAAGCAGCGCCTCCACCCCGGCCCTGCGGGCCGGCTGCTGGAAGAGCGCATCGAAGATCGCCGTAAGCCGCGCCTTGGCACTGTCGGTGCCGAGCGCCTGGCCGTGGCCGACCGTGCCGTCTTCGAGACGGACGCTCGCGCGGGTCACCGTCGCCTCACCGAGATTGAACGGCGCCCCGCCGCCGCCGATGCGCCCGCGCACCATGACGAGGCCCGTTTCCGGGCCGCGCACCGGCTGGGCGGCCGGCTTGTCGCCGAGCGCGTCGAACGCCGCCTGCAGTTCGGCCCGGCTCGCCTTCGCGAGCAGACCCATCGCCCTCTGCCGTTCGCCCGTCGCGGCGCTTTCGGCAGATTTCCGAATTGATGCCATTGCCTCATCTCCAAATGTCTATTAATCTAGACAACCGAACATCTAAGTCTCGTCTTAATCGGCCGGGATGACAAGGGTGTGACAGCGGGCTTCGCGGGGGCGGAAATGGTGGAACGGCAATCGGGCGTGGCGCTCTGGCGACAGATCGCGGATCGCATGCGCCTTGCGATCAACAATGGCGATTTCGACGAGACCGGCATGATGCCGCCGGAAGTGGTGCTGGCCGCCCGCTTCGGCGTGAACCGGCACACGGTGCGCAGCGCCATGGCGGCGCTGGCGGAGGAAGGCATCGTACGCCCGATCCAGGGCATCGGCACACGCATCGAGCGGCGCGACCGGCTGCGCTTTCCCATCTCCCGCCGGACACGCTTCTCGCAGGGCCTCGGCAACCAGACGCGCAACCTGGAGGGAAGGCTGCTGGCGGCAGCAACGGAGGCCGCGCCCGCCACCGTCGCCGAGGCGCTCGGCCTTGCGCCCGGCACTCCCTGCATGCGGCTCGAAACCGTCAACAGCGCCGACAGGCGCCCCGTCTCCTGCGGGACACATTATTTCCCGGCCGATCGCTTCACGGGGATCGACGCGATCTACGACAGGACGCGCTCCATCACCGCCTCCTTCCGCGAACTCGGCGTGCCGGATTACGTCCGCCGCTCGACCGAAATCTCCGCGATCCACGCCGAGGGCGACGACATCCGCCACCTGAAGCTCTCGCCCGGGGCGATCATCCTCGTGGCGACGGCGGTCAACACCGACCTCGACGGCGTTCCGATCCAGTTCTCTCGTACGCGCTTTGCCGCCGACCGGGTCAAGCTGACGGTGGAGCCGGAGCCCGACGGCAGCAGAGGATGAAACGGCGGTAAAGCAGCGTCCGCAGCCGGTTGCGCAGGTCCGCCGTGCGGCGCTGGGCCTTTGCGATGGGCGCATGCGAGCCGACCGTCATGTCGCGAAAACCCGCCGCCTCCAGCAGCGGCAGCACGCGCTCGACGGTGAGCCCGTCGCCGAAGGGCAGGCGCTCCATGATGCTGGCGTGCCGTTCGCTCATCGCGCCGTCATAGTGCGGATCGGTGCCGACGACCTTGTCCAGCATGGCGATGGCCCGGCTTGCCAGCCGGCCGAGCCGGGTCGGCGCGGCCCAGTCGCCGTCGAAGAACAGAAGCAGGCCGCCGGACTTCAGCATGCGGTGCCATTCCGCAAAGGCCGTGGCCGGCGTCGTCAGTGTCCAGACGAGATGGCGGCAGACGATGGCGTCGTAGCTCTCGTCCGGCTCCATCGGGTTTTCCGCATCGGCGAGCAGGAAGCGAAGCCCCCTCGCCCCGGCGTGCTTTTTCCGTGCCACCGCCAGCATCGCCTCGGAGAAATCGAGCGCCGTCACCTCATGGCCGAGGGAAAGGAGCAGGCGCGTCACTTCCCCCGTGCCGCAGGCAAGCTCCAGCACGCGGCGCGGCTCGGGGCCGAGCCGCTCGCGGATCGCCGCCGCCCAGGCGTCGAATTCCGGCCCTTCGGGAATGCGGTGGCCGAAGGCGAGATCGAAGGTTTCGGAGCGACGCGACCAGTAGTCGCGGATGTCTTCCTTGAGATGGCTGTTGGGGCGCGGGCCGTGCATCACTGCCCCTCGCCCGCATCGATACGGGCAAAGATATCATCGAAGCGCGGCCGGGCGCGGGCCGGGACCTCGACCTTGCGGATCGCCTCCGTCAGCTCCGCTGCGCCAACCTTGACCAGCATGACCATGCCCATGCCGAAATGCGGCGAGCACTTGATGCCGTAGTAGCCCGGCTGGTCGAAGGTCACCTCGATCTCCTCGTTGATCTTGCCCTTGAAGCCCGCATAGCCCTCGGAAACCATGCCGTCGATGCTTGCGGCATTGTGGCTCTTGTGGGTGGCGATGAACTTGATGCTGTCACCCGGTTTGATCGCCAGGAAATCCGGCTCGAAGACCATGGAGCCCCTTTCGCCGCGGTTGCGCATCTCGACGCGAAACGTTTCGGCCGCGGCGGGAACGGCATGGAGGAGGGCGGCGAAGGCCGCGGCGAGGAGGAGACCGGTTTTCATCATGCCTCTGCAACGAGCTTGAGTTTGGCAGGCCGCGGTTCCGGCCGGCGATAGCGGATGAAGCAGCCGCCGGTGCTGTCGCGCTCGACATCGACGGTGACGCCGAAGACGTCGGCGAGGCGCTGCGGCTCCAACACCTTGGCGGGCGTGCCGAGCGCGACGATGCGGCCGCCCTGCATGACGGCGATGCGGTCGCAGAACATGGCGGCGTGGTTGAGATCGTGCAGCGCGGCGACGACGGTCAGGTCCTGCTCGCGCACGAGCTGGAGCAGGCTGATCTGGTGGCCGATGTCGAGGTGGTTGGTCGGCTCGTCGAGGAGGAGGATCGGCGCCTGCTGGGCGAGCGCGCGGGCGATGTGCAGCCGCTGGCGCTCTCCGCCGGAGAGCGTGTGCCAGAGCCGGCCGGAAAAGCGCGCCATGTCGACCTCCTCCAGCGCCCGGTCGACAATGGCATCATCGGTGCGCGACCAGGGCGTCAGGGCGCCGAGATGGGGCGTGCGGCCGAGCTCGACGGCCTGGCGCGCGGTGATGCGCTCGGTGGTCTCAGCCTGCTGTTCCACGAAGGCGATGCGGCGGGCGATCGCCTGCCGGCCATGGGCGGAGAGCGGCCTGCCGTCGAGCGTCACCACGCCGGCCTGCGGCCTGCGGATGCCGGCCATCAGCGCCATCAGGCTGGTCTTGCCGGAACCGTTCGGGCCGATGATGCCCAGAAATTCGCCGGGGCGCACGTCGAGCGAGACGTCCGACAGGATGGTCGTGCCGCCGGCCGACCAGGAGAGGCCTTTTGCCGAAAGGGTCACAGGGCCGACCTCCGTTGGCTGAGGATGAGCGCGAAGGCCGGGGCGCCGAACAGCGCCGTGATGACGCCGATGGGCAGCACCTGGCCGGGGATGATGACGCGCGACAGCACGTCCGCGGCGATCATGAAGACCGCGCCGATCAGCGCCGAGGCCGGCAGCAGCAGCCCGTGCCGGACGCCGACGACCATGCGCGCGGCATGGGGAATGACGAGCCCGACGAAGCCGATCGACCCCACGATGGAGACCATGACGGCCGTCATCAGCGCCGAGACAGCGATCAGCACGACATAGACCCGCCGCACCGGAATGCCGAGCGAGGCCGCCGATTCCGTGCCGAAGGTGAAGGCATCGAGCGCGCGGGCATGCCAGAGGCAGACGACAAGGCCGAGAAGCGCCACCGGCAGCGCCAGCCAGACATCCGGCCAGCGCACGCCCGAGAGGTTGCCGAGCAGCCAGAACATGATGCCGCGCGCCTGCTCGGCATTGGCCGCCTTCGTGACGATGAAGGAGGTCAGCGCGTTGAAGAGCTGCGAGCCGGCGACACCCGCAAGGATGATCGCCCCCGTGCCGCGGCCCGCGCGCACCGCAAGCGCGCTGACGAGGCCGAAGGCGACGAGCGCCCCGAGAAAGGCGCCGATCGGCAGCGTCAGGATGCCGGCACCGATGCCGAGGATCGCCACGGCCACCGCCCCGGTGGAGGCACCGGCGGAAATGCCGAGAATGTAGGGATCGGCGAGCGCATTGCGCAGCAGCGACTGGAGGATCACGCCGCAGAGCGCGAGCGCCGAACCGCAGCAGGCAGCGACCATCGCCCGGCTCAGTCGATAGTTCCAGATGATGCCTTCGTCGATCGGTTCGATGGCGTGCCCCGCCTGCCAGAGACGGTTCGCCACGGTCTTCGCCACGACATCGAGCGGAATGGCGGTCTCGCCCACCGCCGCGCCCATGCCGAGCGCGGCGACGAGCAGCACGAGCGCCGCGAAGGCGGCGCCCGTGCGCAGCAGGATGGGGCGGTCCGCCGTCACTTTGCGAGGCCGGCTTTCTCGATGGCGTCGGCAAGCACCTCGATGCCCTCGATCGTGCGGATCGTCGGGTTCATCGCCTGGGCGTCCATGTCGACGACATGGCCGTTCTTCACGGCCGGCATCAGGCTCGCGACGGGATCGGTCTCGAGGAACTCGTGCTTGACCGCGACGTCATCGGCGGGGAAGCGGCGCCGCTCCATCTTGCCGGCAACGATGATCGTCGGGACGGCCTTGGCGACGGTTTCCCAGCCGACCGTCGGCCATTCCTCGTCGCTCTCGATGACGTTCCGGATGCCGAGCGCCGACATGATGTAGCCCGGCGCGCCGTTGCGGCCGGCGACATAGGGGTCGATGTCGAGTTCGGCGCTGGAGAACCAGAAGACGGCGGAGAGCTTGCCATCCGCCGAGGCGATCTTCCTGCGGGCCGCCTCTTCGCGCGCCTTCAGGTCGGCGATGACCTTCCCGCCCTGATCCTGCACATCAAAGATCTGCGCCAGCTCACTGATTTCCTTGTAGATCAGGTCCATGGTGAAGACCGTATTGCGCACGCCGTCGCCGCCACCGGAATTGTCCTTGCCGATGCAATCGGCAGGCGAGGTATAGACCGGGATGTTCAGCTCCTCGAACTGCTCGGGCGTCGCGACGATGCCCTCGGGGCCGACATGCCACTGGAACTGCGCCGTCACGAGATCCGGCTTCCTGGCGACGACGCTCTCGAAGCTCGGATCGTTGTCGGCAAGGCGCTCGACCTTGGCGTTGATGTCCTCGTAGCCCGACAGCACCGGGCCGATCCAGACCGCAGTGCCGACCATGCGCTCGCCGACGCCGAGGAGATAGAGGATTTCGGTCGAGCTCTGGCCCAGCGAAACGGCGCGCTCCGGTGCCTTTTCGAAGGTGACCTTGCGGCCGCAGTTTTCCAGCGTCAGCGGATACTGGGTCGCGGCCGCCTGGGCCGCGCCCGACGACAGGACGAGCACGGCGGCGCCGGCCAGGGCGGAAACGAGGGATGCGGCACGCGCGGCCGCAGGCAGAATGGTCATGGGTTTCTCCCGGATGAATGAAAGCGTGCGGGCTCAGCCGGTAAGCCGATGGAGGCGAACCGATTGCGGTCGGGAGAAAACGAGTGGAGTCCTGCCGTCTCCGGCAGCCAGGGTCGTCATGGCGTCTCCTGTTCCGGGCATCCCCGCCCGTGACTTGGATTGTTGCTCTGACGGCAGGTCTCCTGGCTCACGGATATCTGCTGCCTGTCTGCCTTCCCGCGGAAAACCGCAGTGGCATGACGCAAAACGCGTCCCAAGGACAGGCGGCAATCCGCCTACAGTTGCGGGGGCAGCCACGGAATGGGTCCCTGTTGGGTCGTCCGCACCGTGTTCCCTATTAATCCCCTGGGAGTCATCCTTCGGGGAACCGTCGATCCATCCTTAGTCCGCCGCGCTTGGCAGCGTCAAGGCGCTCAGCTCTCGAAATCCCCGAAGATGTCCTGGAGGCGGGTCAGCGTATCGACGCGCTCGCTGACCGCCTCGCCCATGACGACGATGATGTTGCTGAGCATGAGGTCCATGACGGCGGTCATGGTGGCTGCGCCGTCCCAGAGCGGCCCGTGCGAGCCCGGCACGATAAGGCAGATGTCGGAGACCTCAGGTCCCCACGGGCAGAACTCGTCGGTGAGCAGCACGACCTTCACGCCGGCCCGCCGCGCCTCCAGCGCAAGCGGCCGCGCCTTGGCGGCAAAGCGGCGCACGTCATGCAGGAAGAGCAGCCGTCCCTCGACGGAGCCGTCGAGCAGTTCCGAATAGGTGCCGTTGAGGCCGTCGACGAACTGCACGCGCGGCCGCGTATAGGAAAGCTGGCTGGCGAAATACTGGGCGATGCCGCGAACGTTCTGATAGGCGGCGACATAGACTTCCGTTGCGCCGATCAGCGCGTCGATCGTCTGCTGCCATTCCGGCGCGCTTGTGATGGCGTAGATCTGGCCGAGATTGTCGATCTGCTGCTGGATGAGGCCGGCAAGAAGCTTTCCCTCCTTGCGGTCCTGCTCCAGCGAGGCGACCGGCCCCTTGACCTCCCAGGCCGGATTGGAGCCGCCGCGGCGCAGTTCGCTCTTCAGTTCGTCGAGCCCGTCGAAACCCATGCGGCGGAGATACCGGCCGATGGTCATGGGCGACACCTGGAGGCGCTGGGCGATGGAGCGCGCCGTCTCGAAGGGCAGTTCGGCGATGTTGCGCTCGATATAGTGGGCGATCAGCCTGTCGGATTTGGAGCGCCGGAGGTCGTCGGACTGAACGAGCTTCAGAATGCGTTTCGACACGTCGCCCTCTCCCCAAAGTCCCGCCCGCCAGAAAGACGGGCGGGGATCCGGCGCGCTCACTGCGCCGTCTTGATGCGCGTCCAGACGCGGTCGAGCTGGCGCAGTGCCGGACCCAGGTCCTCGAAGATCTGGAGCCGCGCCATGGTCTCGGCCGGCGGATTGATCTCCTTGCTATTCTTGATCTTTTCCGGGGTCAATTCCCGCGCCGGCACGTTGGCCGTGCCATTGGTCTGCTGCGCGACGTTGAGCGCGGCGATTTCCGGACGGGTGTAGAATTGCAGGAACTTGATGGCGTTCTCCTTGTTGGGAGCCGTCTTCAAGACGCAGACGTCCTCCTGGTACATGGTCGCCCCCTCCTCGGGGATCACATAGCCAAGGTCCTTCTCGTCGCCGAAGACGTCGACCATCGCGCCGACGAAGAAATGGCCGGCTGCGACATCGCCGGATTGCACCATCGGCCGCGTGTCATAGGTGAAGGCCGCGACATGGGGTTTCATGGCGATGATCGTCTCGGCCGCCTGCTGCAACTCCGCCGGGTCGGTGGAGTTGATCTTGTGGCCGTTCAGCATGAGGCCGACCGCCAGCACCTCGCGCATGTCGTCGAGCAGGGTGAATTTCAGCCCCTTGGCCTCCACCGTCTCGATCAGGTCCTTCCAGCCGGTGACGTCCTTGCCGAGGATCGTGCGGTTGTAAAAGATGCCGACCGAGCCCCAGGCATAGGGTAGGCAATATTCGCCCTTCGGATCGCTTTTCGCGCGCAGGAAGGCGGGATCGATGTTCTTGAAGCCCTCGAACGTGTTGATGTCGGTCTTTTCCAGAAGGTCGAGCTTGGCCATGATGTCGTGCATGTGCACGGAGGGGAAGACGATGTCGTAGCCTGTCGCGCCGCCCTGGATCTTCGCCAGCATTTCCTCGTTGGAGGAATAGGTCGAGAGGTTGACCTTGATCTGGGTCTCCTCCTCGAATTTCTTCAGAACCTCCGGATTGATGTATTCGCCCCAGTTGTAGATGTTGAGTTCGGCGGCGCTCGCCATGCCCGCCGTCGCCACAAGGGCGGCGAGCGAGAAGGCGGTGCGGCGCGTCCATGCCCCAAGGCCGGATGCGCCGGCGCAATAAGACTTCGTCATCGAATGATCTCCTCTGATGGTTTGGCCCGTCGTGGCCCCGGTGCTTTCCTTTGCACCGGATGTTCCCGTCCCGGCTTCTTTCGGCCGTTGACTTGGATGGCCAAATGGTATCCAACTATCGAAATCGCACAAGCGTTATTTTAATAACATTTTGGGGAACGACGATGCGAGATTCGATAGTCCGCCTGGAGAAGGCGGCGAAAGCCTTCGGCACGCCCGAAGGACAGACGGTGACGGCGCTCGACGCGATCGACCTTACCGTGCGCCGCAACGAATTCCTGACGCTGCTGGGCCCGTCCGGCTGCGGCAAGACCACCCTCCTCCAGGCGATCAGCGGTTTCGTGGAGCTCGATTCCGGCCGCATCCTGATCGACGGCGAGGACATCACGGACCGCCCGCCCTATCGCCGCCCGGTCAACACGGTGTTCCAGAACTACGCCCTCTTCCCGCATATGACGGTGGGGGAAAACACCGGCTATGCGCTGGAAGTGGCGGGCGTCGCGCGGCCGGAGCGGGCAAGGCGCGTCGCAGATGCGCTGCGCATGGTCGGCCTGGAAGGCATGGAGGGCCGCAAGCCGCGCCAGCTTTCCGGCGGCCAGCAGCAGCGCGTGGCGCTCGCCCGTGCCATCATCGCCCGTCCGAAACTGCTGCTGCTCGACGAACCGCTCTCCGCCCTCGACAAGAACCTGCGCCAGGCCATGCAGATCGAGCTGAAGACGCTCCAGCACGAGCTCGGCATCTCCTTCATCTTCGTCACGCATGACCAGCAGGAGGCGCTGACCATGTCGGACCGGGTGGCGGTCCTTTCGGGCGGCCGCATCCAGCAGCTCGATACGCCCCGCGCCATCTACGACCAGCCGAAGAACAGTTTCGTCGCCACCTTCGTCGGCGCGAGCAATCTCTTCGAGGGCCGGGCGGAGGGCGCGCGGCTCGTCACCGGCGACGGCCTTTCCATCGCCCATGCGACGGCCGGCACGAGCGGCACGGCGACCGCGCTCATCCGCCCGGAACAGTTCTTCATCGCCGAGGCCGGCGACACCGCTCCGGCCCTCGACGTCGACCTCGAACAGATCGTCTTCGTCGGCTCCACCTTCGAGCTTTTCGGCCGCACGGCGACCGGCCGGCGCGTCATCGCGGAAATCCCGGCGACGCGCCGCAACCTCGTCGGCGAGATCGAGCAGTCACGCCGTGCCCGCCTTGCCTACGATCCCGCGGCAGTCCACCTCATCCCGGCGGAGGCCGCCTGACATGTCGTCGATCGCCTTTCGCCGTCGCGCCCAACTCGGCCTGCTGCTCGGACCGGTCTCGCTGTTCCTCGCCATCTTCTTCCTCGGCCCGCTCGCCATCATGATCGTGACGAGCTTTCTGGCGCCCGGCCTCTATGGCGGCGTGGAATGGACCTGGTATCCGCACAATTACGGCCGCATCCTCGGCTTCGCCGATCCCATGTTCGAGGATTTCGATCCGGTTTATATCGCGATCTTCCTGCGCTCGCTGAAGATCGCGGCGCTCACCGTCGTCGCCACGCTCCTCGTCTGCTATCCGGCCGCCTTCTGCATCAGCCGGCTTTCGGAACGCTGGAAGAATTTCTGCCTGTTCCTCATCACCCTGCCCTTCTTCACCAGCCTGATCGTGCGCCTTTTCATCTGGGTGCTGATCCTGCGCCAGACCGGCCTCGTCAACGCGGTGCTGCTGAACACCGGCGTCGTCGCCCGGCCGCTGGAACTGATCTATACGGACGGCGCGATCGTGCTCGGCATGGTCTATGTCTTCATCCCCTTCATGTTCATGCCCGTCTATGCCAGCGTCGAAAAGCTCGACTGGACGCTGGTGCGCGCCTCGCTCGATCTCGGCGCCGGGCCGATCCGCACCTTCCTGCGCATCATCCTGCCGCTGACGGCACCCGGCATTGCCGGCGGGGCGGTGATCGTCTTCATCCCGGCGCTCGGCAATTTCGTCGTGCCGGCCATTCTCGGCGGCGCGAAGGTGATGATGCTCGGCAACCTCATCGAACAGCAGTTCCTCGCCGCGCGCAACTGGCCCTTCGGCTCGGCGCTCGCCATGATGGTGATGAGCGTGATGCTCGTCCTGCTCTTCGCCTATGTCATCGTTTCCGGCCGCCGCGGCATCGATGCCGCGACCGGGCGCTGAGGAGGTTTTTCGATGAAGATCTTCGCCTCCCTCGCCCGCGGCAGCCTGATCGCCTATACCGCGCTGTTCTTCGCCTTCATCTATATCCCGCTGGTGCTGATCGCGGTCTATTCGTTCAATTCCAACCCGATCAACATGATGACCTGGACCGGTTTCACCACCGAATGGTACGCCCAGGTCCTCGGCTTCAAGACGACGGTCTCGGAAAACGCGCTCTATATCGAATCGACCGACCAGCTCGTCCAGGCCGTCTGGAACAGCCTGATGATCGCCGCCTCGACGACGACGATCGCCACCGTGCTCGGCACGGCGATCGCCATCGCCCTCTACCGCTTCGACTTTTTTGGCAGGCGCTTCTACCGCGTCGTCATGTTCATGCCGATGCTGATGCCGGATATCGTGCTCGGCATCGCGCTCCTGATCTTCTTCGTCAATGCCGGTGTCAATCTCGGCCTGAAGACGATCATCATCGGCCAGTGCACCTTCCTGATCTCCTACGTCTTCATCGTCGTCTCCGCCCGGCTCGCCGGCATGGACCGCACGCTGGAGCACGCCTCGGCCGATCTCGGCGCCTATGAATGGACGACCTTCCGCAAGGTGGTGTTCCCGCAACTCCTGCCGGGCATCGTCGGCGGCGCGCTGCTCGCCTTCATCATCTCGATGGACGATCTGGTGATCACCTATTTCATCGCCGGCGTCGACGTGACGACCCTGCCGATGTTCATCTTCGCCATGCTCCGGCGCGGCATCAAGCCGGAGATCAACGCCATCGCCGTGATGATGCTGACCTTCTCCTTCGTCGTCGCCTCGCTCGGCCTCTATCTCCGCTCCCGGCAGAAATGACCATGACCCAGACAGCAAAACCCCGCGCCCGCACCCTCGGCCTGCCCTTCACCGGCCGCACCGGCCCGTTCAACGCCATCACCGATGTGGAAGGCATCACCGTCGGCTTCCGCACCATTGTCGAGGAAACCCCGCGTCCCGGCCGCAAACTCCCGGTGCGCACCGGCGTCACCGCCATCCTGCCCCATAGCGAGAGCCCGACGCCCGTCCCCGTCTATGCCGGCGTGCACCGCTTCAACGGCAATGGCGAGATGACCGGCACCCACTGGATCGAGGACGGCGGCACGTTTCTAGGCCCCGTGATGATCACCAACACCCACGGCGTCGGCATCACCCATCACGCAACGATCCGCTGGATGCTGGAGCGCTATGCCTCGACCTACGAGGTGGGCGATTTCCTCTGGCTGATGCCTGTCATTGCCGAGACCTATGACGGCGTGCTCAGCGACATCAACGCCATGCCGGTGACGGAGGCGGATGCCCGGGCAGCTCTGGAAAACCTCTCCTCCGGTCCCGTCGCGGAAGGCAATTGCGGCGGCGGCACGGGCATGATCGCCTATGGTTTCAAGGGCGGCACCGGCACCGCCTCCCGTGTCGTCACGGTCGGAGACAAGGACTATACGATCGGCACGCTGGTGCAGGCCAACCACGGCCAGCGCGACTGGCTGACGATCTGCGGTGTGCCGGTCGGAAAACACCTCCAGGACAACACGCCGCAAAGCCAGCTCAAGGAGCGCGGCTCGATCATCGTCGTCATCGCCACGGACCTGCCGATGGCCCCGCACCAGCTAAAGCGCCTCGCCCGCCGCGCCGCCATCGGCATCGGCCGCAACGGCACGCCCGGCGGCAACAATTCCGGCGACATCTTCCTCGCCTTCTCCACCGCCAATCCGCAGCCGATGGCCCATCGCGCACCGGCGCTGCTCGCCCTCGACATGGTCAACGACGAACAGCTCGATCCGATCTATCTGGCGGCGGTGGAAAGCGTGGAGGAGGCCGTCGTCAATGCCATGCTGGCGGCGAAGGACAGCGGCGGCACGCCGCATGACCGTCTGCGCGTCGACGCCATCCGGCACGACGAACTGGTGGCGGTGATGAAGCGATATGGCCGGCACGCGGATGCGCCGGCCATGCCCTGATCCCCGGCGCGGTCAATTGCCCGTGCCGTCGGGCGTCACGCGCTGGCTCTGTCCGCCGGTGCTGGAATCCGCATTGGGATCGCGATCCGTCGGAACGGTCTCGCCACCGCCGGGGACGCTATCGTCGATCGTATCCTGGGTCGGCGTCTGCGTGCCGTCGGAGGTGGAGGACGTCTGTTCCGTATCGACCGTGGGATCGGCGCTTTCGCCCCAGATCTCGACCGCGCCCCAGACGAGGAAGGCGAGCGCCAGGCTGATGCCGAGCACTTTCAGCACCGGCCGCCCGAGGCCGCCCTGTCGGGTTTCCCGCGCGGCATAGTCTTTCCGGGCGGGATCATGGGTGCGGGTCAGCGGATCGCCGCGTTCGTCTTGCTGATGGGTCATGGCGGTCACTCCCTGAAGATCGTGTCAGGGAGGGAACTGGCGGTGACGGCGAAAGTTCCCCCGAACCGCCTCAGGCCTCCGCCGGGCCGTCCAGCCCGAGCGCTTCGAGAAGCCGCCGCTGGCGCAACAGGAGATGGGTGAGCGCAACGACGTCGCCGGCCGCCGGCTGGTGCGTCATGCCCTCGTCCACCGCCTCGACGATGGCTTCCAGCGTATCGAAGATTTCGCGCGAGACACCGTGCAGCTCGGAGAACCGCGGATCGGCGACGGCGGCGGCGAGCGTTGCGGTCGTGACGCGCCCGATGCCGTGCGGCACCTTCGCCCCGGCATCGACATAGCCCTCCGGCAGGTCGCCCTTGAGATTGCGGACGCGGCGATGGCGGATGACATCGATGATCTGGTCGACAGCCTGGCAGGCGCCGGCGACGCGCGAGGGATGGTCCGTATCGGCGGCCGCATGCGGCAGGAGTTCGAGTTTGCCGGGATGCCGGGCGGCGAGCGTCAGATAGGGCAGCATCGGCCCGCTGAGCGCGCCGCTCTGCGCATCCTTGAAAAGATCGGCGTCGATGGCGGCATGGCGGAGCTGGCCGGAGGCGAGCGCCCGGTCGAGCGCGCCGGCATCCACCACCTCGCCGCGGTCGTAGTTGACGACGACGGCACCGCGGTTCATCGCCGAGAGCACGGCGTCACCGACGATGCCGGCATTGGCATAGGCGCGCGTCACCGGATCGAGCCGGCCGAGGCCGACATGGACGGACAGCGCATCCGCCCCGCTCGCGGCCTCTGCCGGAGAACTGGCGTAGTCAAAGCCCTCGGCCTCGATCCATTGACGGTGCTTCGGACGCGCATGGATCGCCACCTGCATGCCGAAGGCACGGGCGAGCCTGGCCACTTCACGGCCGATATTGCCATAGCCGATGACCGCCATGCGACGTCCCTCCAGCTTGGCGGTCGGGTAGGATTTGAGGTCGCGGCCCGTGTCGAAATCGCCGTTCGCCACGCGTTCGTGCAGAACATCGACCGGCAGGTCCGGCGCCACCTTCAAAAGCGCCTTCATCACCATCTGCGCCGTCGCGCGGCTGTTGATGCCGGGCGTGTTCATGAGGGGCGCGATGCCGCCCTCGCCATTGCCACCGCCCCAGGAGAGCGAGCCCATATTGCCGGTGCCCGCGCCGATGCGCACGCCGCCAAGCGGAAAGACCGCCAGCCGCGGGATGAAGGTCGCGGCGGCGATGAGGGCGTCATATTGACCGCGCGACGTCTGCGCCAGGATCTCCGCCTCGGTGCTGATATCCGGCTGGTAGAAGAAATGGATGCCGGGCGGCAGGGCCTCGCCCGCAAAGGCCGCATCGTGAAACGTGCCGCCTTTTTCCTCGATATACGCCGCGACCTCGCTGAAATCGGGCCGTCCCTCGGCGTCGAACCGCAGGCCGATCAGGTCGGCGATCAGGACACGATAGGCCCGCTCGGGATCGTCGAGCCGCACGTCCTCCCGCAAAGCCGCGTTTCGATCCTGCATGGCGCCCCTCCTGCGTGTCTCCTTCTTTCCGTATGACAGTTTTCCGGGCCTCGCAAGCCGAGGCGCTCTGGCGCATAAGCAGAGGCTTGCAGCTCAATGCATTCAAACGCGTCAGGTCGGGGCGCCAAAGCTCTCGCGCACATCCGCAGCGCTGCACGGCGCGTGACCGAAGTGATCGAGGGCCGTCGCGACTGTTTCGACAAGGTCGGCGTTGGAGGCGGCGAGGCTGCCGTCGGGCCTGAAGAGATTGTTCTCGAAGCCGACGCGGACATGGCCGCCAAGCAGGGCGCCGGCAGTGACGCAGGCCGCCTCGTGGCGTCCGAAGGCGCAGACGCTCCAGTTCGAAAAGCGCGGCGCATCCGGTGCGAGGAAGGGCAGCAGGTCGACGGGCTGCGAGGTCTGGGACAGGGTATAGCGGCCGAGCACGTAGAGCACGGGGATATTCGGCCAGGGCACGAGGCCGCGGCGGATCATGCCTTCAAGGCGCACCGCCTCCGCCGGCTCGTAGAGGATGATCTGCGGCAGGACGTTTTCCCGTTTCATCCAGAAGAGCGCCTCGGCGAAGGCGGGTTCGGTGGCCGCATCCGGCGCGAGTTCCCGCAACGCCAGCGAGGCCGCTTCCGGCTTTACGGCCTTCAGCACGGCGATCTGCTCGGCCGGCGCATAAAGGCCGAGCGCTTCCGTGGTGATCTGGATGACCAGGCGATCGCCCACCGCCGCGCGGATGACCGCAATCGCCGCCCCATAGGCATCGGCATCGAGGAGATGACGGCCATCCGGTCGGCGCACATGGACGTGGATCATGGCGGCGCCCGCATCCAGGCATTCGGCTGCGGTACGCGCCAACTCGCCCGGTGTCAGGGGGATGGCGGGATGGTCCGCCTTGGTGCGGCGGCCGCCGTTTGGGGCCACGGCAATGGCCACGCGGCGCGGTTCGCGAGAATCTGTCATCGTGCATCCAGCATATGATTCATATGGATCATATATCTACATTAATGAAACAACTGTTGCAAAGAAATTTGGAAAGGTGTATTCGATCGCCATGCAAAACGGCCCTCTCGCAGACCAGATCGTCCAGGCCTTCGACACGATGTCGGAGCAGCTCCGGGCCGCCGCGCGCTATGTGCTGAACCAGCCGCGCGAGGTCGCGCTGTTGTCCATGCGCGAGCAGGCACGGCAGGCGGGCGTGCAGCCCGCCACCATGACGCGGCTTGCCAAGCATCTCGGCCTTGCCGGCTACGAGGACATCCGCCAGCTCCATGCGGACGCCATGCGCGGCGACGTGACGGGCTTTGCCGGCCGCGTCGGCGCGCAGGCGAAGAGCCAGAAACTGAAGGGCGACCAGGCGCTGGCAGCCGACATGCTGGGCGGCATCGCCGCGCAGGTCGGCCAGCTCTCGCAGCCGCAATCGCTGGAAATGCTGGTGGAAGCCGCCCGCCGGCTCGGCGCCGCGCGGCGCATCTATTGCCTCGGCCTGCGCTCCAGCCATTCGCCGGCCTGGCACCTGCACTACATCCTGTCGCTGGCGGGAAAACACTCGATCATGCTGGATGCCGTCGGCGGCATCGGCGCCGATGCGCTCGGCAGCGCGAGCGGCGAGGACGTGATGGTCGCGGTCAGCGTGCTGCCCTATACGCGCCAGACGATCGAGATCGCCGATTATGCCGGCGAGGCGGGCGTGCCGCTGATCGCCATCACCGACAGCCTCGTCGCCCCCCTTGCCCAGCTTGCCGCCTGCACGCTGGTCGTGCCGACCGAAAGCCCGTCGTTCCTGCACACCATGTCGCCGGCCTTCGTCGTCGCCGAGGTGCTGGGCGCGCTGGTCGCCGGCCAGGCAGGGGATGCGGCAGGCGCCGCGCTTGCCGCCGTCGATCACCAATCGGCCGCCCTCAACACCCATCTCAAGACGAGGACGAAGCGCCCGTGACCCGCCTTCTGCATCGCGCCATCCATTCCCGCATGCCGGTCGCCGTGGGCGGCAGGGGCATCGAATTGTTCGATGCCGAGGGCAAGGCCTATATCGACGCCTCGGGCGGCGCCGCCGTTTCCTGCCTCGGCCACGCCCATCCCGCCGTCCTTTCCGCCCTGCACGAGCAGCTCGATCGGCTCGCCTATGCCCATACCGGCTTCTTCACCTCTGAAGCTGCCGAAGCGCTGGCGGAGCTGCTGATCGCGGATGCACCGGCAGGGTTGAGCCATGCCTATCTCGTCAGCGGCGGCTCGGAAGCGGTCGAGGCGGCGCTGAAGATGGCGCGGCAATATTTCGTCGAGAAGGGTGAGCCGCAGCGCCGCCACATCATCGCGCGCCGCCAGAGCTATCACGGCAACACGCTCGGGGCGCTTGCCGCGGGCGGCAACGAGTGGCGGCGCGCGCAGTTCAAGCCGCTGCTCGTCGAAACCCACCATATCGACCCGTGCTATGCCTATCGCCTGCAGGAGACCGGCGAGAGCGACGAGGCCTATGCGGCTCGTGCCGCGCAGCAGCTCGAAGACAAGATCCTCGAACTCGGCGCGGACGCGGTCATCGCCTTCGTCGCCGAAACGGTCGTCGGCGCCACGGCCGGCGCGGTTCCGCCAGTCGCCGACTACCTGAAGCGCATCCGCGCCATCTGCGACCGTTACGGCGTGCTGCTCATCCTCGACGAGGTGATGTGCGGCATGGGCCGCACCGGGACGCTGCATGCCTGCGAACAGGACGGCGTCGCGCCGGACCTGATGACCATCGCCAAGGGGCTTGGCGGCGGCTACCAGCCGGTCGGCGCCGTGCTCCTCTCGGAGAAGATCTTCGAGGCCTTCGCCAGCGGCTCCGGCTTCTTCCAGCACGGACACACCTATATGGGCCATCCGATGGCCGCCGCCGCCGGCCTTGCGGTGCAGCAGGTCATCCGGCGCGAAAACCTTCTTGCCAACGTCGTTGCGATGGGCGCGGAACTGGAGCGCCAGCTCGTCGAGCGCCTCGGCAACCACCATCATGTCGGCGACATCCGCGGGCGCGGCCTGTTCCGCGGGGTTGAACTGGTGGCCGATCGCGCCGGCAAGCAGCCCTTCGACCCGAAATTCAAGCTCAACGTCCTGATCAAGAAGGAAGCCATGGCGCGCGGCCTGATGGTCTATCCGATGGGCGGCACGATCGACGGCCGGCAGGGCGACCATGTGCTGATCGCCCCGCCCTTCATCGTCGAGCGCGCGGACATCACGCGCATCGTCGAGCGGCTGGGCGATGCGATCGATGCCGCCGTCAGCACACTTCCACACGCATAACCAAGCAAAAGGGGAACGACCATGAAACTGCGTACCATTCTATTTGCCGCCTTCGCATCGGCCCTCGCCTTCGGCCAGGCCGCGCAGGCCGAAGACCTTGTGGTCGCCACCGACACGGCCTTCGTGCCCTTCGAATTCAAGGAAGGCGACAAGTATGTCGGCTTCGACATAGACATGTGGGATGCCATCGCCAAGGAGATCGGCGTCACCTACACGCTGCAGCCGATGGACTTCAACGGCATCATCCCCGCGCTCCAGACCAAGCAGGTGGATGTCGCGCTCGCCGGCATCACCATCAAGGACGAGCGCAAGAAGGCGATCGATTTCTCCGACGGCTATTACGACAGCGGCTTCCTGCTGATGGTGCCGGCGGACAGCACGGTCCAGAGCGCCGAGGACCTGAAGGGCAAGATCCTCGCCACCAAGACCGGCACCTCGGCGACGGACTACGCCAAGGAGCACTTCAAGGAGACGGAGCTGCGCCAGTTCCCCAACATCGACAATGCCTATCTGGAACTGCAGACCGGCCGCGTCGACGCCGCCATGCACGATACGCCGAACGTGCTCTACTACGTGAAGACCGCCGGCGGCGGCAAGGTGAAGGCCGTCGGCGAGCAGATGATGGCCCATCAATACGGCATCGGCTTCCCGAAGGGCAGCGAGCTCGTCGCCAAGGTGAACGCCGCGCTCGCCAACATGAAGAAGGACGGCCGCTACACCGAGATCTACAAGAAGTGGTTCGGCACCGAGCCGAAGCTCTGACGCCTTAGCCCCGGGCGCGCCGGCAGGCTGGCGCGCCCTCCTCACGCCGGGGAGCCTTTTATGGAATTCGACTGGTCCGTCATCGGCGAGGCCATGCCCGCCCTGTTGAGCGGCGCACGCCTTACCATCCTCATCACCCTTGCCGGCCTCGTGGGCGGCCTTGCCGTGGGCTTCGTCGCGGGCCTGATGCGCGCCTATGGCAATGCGTTCCTGAACGCCATCGCCTTTGCCTATATCGAGCTCATCCGCGGCACGCCGATCGTCGTGCAGGTGATGTTCATCTATTTCGCGCTGCCGGTTCTCGCCGATATCCGCGTCAATCCGATGACCGCTGCCGTCACGGCGATCGTCGTCAATGCCGGCGCCTATATCGCGGAGATCGTGCGCGGCTCCTTCCTCTCCGTGCACAGGGGATTGAAGGAGGCCGGCCTGGCGCTCGGCCTGCCGCTGTGGAAGGTACTGGTCTACATCATCGGCCCCGTCGCCTTCCGGCGGATGATCCCGCCGCTCGGCAACCAGTTCATCGTCAGCCTCAAGGACACCTCGCTGTTCATCGTCATCGGCGTCGGCGAACTCACCCGCCAGGGCCAGGAGATCATGGCCGCCAACTTCCGCGCGGTCGAGATCTGGAGCGCGGTGGCGATCCTCTACCTCCTGATGACCGGAACCCTGACGCTGATCCTGCGCGTCACCGAAAAGAGGATGCGGATCCTGTGAGCATCGTGGAATTTCGAAACGTCACGAAGACCTTCGGCCCCGTCGTGGTGCTGCGCGAGGTCGACCTCAACATCGACAAGGGCGAGGTGGTCGTGCTGATCGGCCCGTCCGGCTCCGGAAAGTCGACGCTGCTTCGCTGCATCAACGCGCTGGAGGAGATCAACGGCGGGGATCTCGTCGTCGACAATATCAGCGTCAAGGCCGGCCGCTCGCAGGTTCGCCTCATCCGCCAGGAGGCCGGCATGGTCTTCCAGCAGTTCAACCTCTTCCCGCAGATGACGGCGCTGGAAAACGTCGCCTTCGGCCCCCGGCGCGTGCGCGGCATCAGCCGTGCCGAGGCCGAGGAGCAGGCCAGGGCGCTGCTCGCCAAGGTCGGCCTTGCCGAGCGCGGCCACCACTATCCGGCCGAGCTTTCCGGCGGCCAGCAGCAGCGCGTGGCGATCGCCCGGGCGCTGGCCGTCAAGCCGAAGCTGATGCTGTTCGACGAGCCGACCTCCGCGCTCGACCCGGAACTGCGCCACGAGGTGCTGCGCGTCATGCAGGCGCTCGCCGAGGAGGGCATGACGATGATCGTGGTCACGCACGAAATGGCCTTTGCCCGCCAGGTCGGCACGCGGCTGATCTTCATGGAGGATGGCAAGATCTCCGTCGACGGCAAGCCGGCCGACCTGCTCGCCAATCCGGAAAATCCACGCCTGCGGGAGTTCTTGCAGCATGTCCACTGACAACCGGCTGGGTTACATCGAGATCGCCGGCATGCCGCGGGAGATCGGCCTCCAGCTCGGCCGTTTCGGCCGCGACATCGCCCATCGCCACCTCGTGCACGGCCATGCCTGGGCCTCGGTCCTCGCCTTTCGCGCGGATCCGCGCGTTGCCGCGATGCGCCGGATGGTGGAGGCCCGCTTCCCCGCCTGTTGGGCGGAACTGCAGGGCCTCGCCCTCGGCCTCGATCTTCCCTTCGACGACGTCTTCCTGTGGAACTGCCGCGGCGACCTCTGGGCCTTCGCGCCGGATGGCTGCACGACGGTGCAGATACCGGGCGCCGAACCGCTGCTTGCCCACAACGAGGACGGCGATCCCGGCTTTCGAGGCCATTGCGCGCTCGCCCATATCCGCCCGGAGGGCGGCACGGCCTTCACCAGCTTCGTCTACCCGGCCTCGATCCCCGGCCACACCTTTGCGGTGACGGCGACGGGTCTCGTCCAGACCGTCAACAATATCCGCTCGCGCGGTGTCGGCGCCGGCCTACCGCGCATGGTGCTCGGGCGCGCCCTGCTGGATTGCCCGTCGATCGACGCGGCTATCCACCTGCTGGAGCGTTCGGAACGCGCCGGCGCCTTCCACATGACGCTCGGGCAAAGGGGCGATCCGCGGCTTGTCGGCGTGGAATTCACCCACGAGCACTGCTCCACCGTCACGCTCGACCGCCCGCAATGCCACGCCAACCACCTCGTTCATGCCGGCATGGCCGGCGAACGACAGGTGATCACCGGCTCCTCCCGGTCCCGGCAGCAACGCGGGGACCAAATCATCGCCGAGGGCGGGGAAGGCCTGCGGGATCCACGCGCCATCCTGTGGGACAAGGCCGTAGCGCCACTGCCCATCTACCGCGCGCAGCCGGACGACCCGGACCACGAGAACACGCTGGCGACCGCCGTGTTCCACATCGGCGCGAACGCCATCCGCTGGCAGGTCCATGATCGCCCGGAGGAGACGCCCCGCTTCGTGATGGACGGCACCCTCAAGCCCGTGTCCTGATATCCGCCTGTCGAAGGGGCGGCGGTGACAGCCGCCCCGCCCCTCGTCACCCGAACGTATAGGCCGCGATCGACTCCGGCTTCATCTCGATGGAGAAACCCGGCCGCGCGGGCGGCATATAGGCGGCGTTCTCGATGCGGCAGGGGTCGACGAAATGCTCGTGCAGGTGGTCGACATATTCGATCACCCTGCCCTCCTTCGTACCGGACACGGCGATGTAGTCGATCATCGAGAGATGCTGGACATACTCGCACAGGCCGACGCCGCCGGCATGCGGCCAGACCGGCAGGCCGTATTTCGCCGCCATCAGCAGCACGGCGAGCACTTCGTTGAGGCCGCCCATGCGGCAACTGTCGATCTGCACGATGTCGATCGCGCCGCCGGCGATCATCTGCTTGAAGATGATGCGGTTCTGGCACATCTCGCCCGTCGCCACCTTGACCGGATGAACGGCCTGCCGGATCGCCTTGTGGCCGGCGATGTCGTCCGGGCTCGTCGGCTCCTCGATGAAGAAGGGCTTGTAGGGTTTCAGCTCCGACACCCAGTCGATCGCCTGCCCCACCTCCCAGATCTGGTTGGCGTCGATCATCATGGTGCGCTCGTCGCCGATCACCTCGCGGGCGATGCGCAGGCGCCGCTTGTCGTCTTCGAGGTCGCGGCCGACCTTCATCTTTATATGGGTGAACCCCTGGTCGACGGCCTCCTGGCAAAGGCGGCGCAGCTTCTCGTCGTCATAGCCGAGCCAGCCCGCCGAGGTCGTGTAGCAGGGATACCCTTCCTTCTCCAGCGTCGCGATGCGCTCCGCCTTGCCGGTTTCCGCCTTCTCTAGGATGGCCAGCGCCTCCTCCGGCGTCAGCGCATCCGTCAGGTAGCGGAAGTCGACGATGGAGAGGATGTCCTCCGGGCGCATCTCGGCGACGAGCCGCCAGACCGGCTTGCCCGCCTGCTTGGCCAGGAGGTCCCAGACGGCATTCACCACCGCGCCGGTCGCCAGATGCATCGCGCCCTTGTCCGGGCCGATCCAGCGCAACTGGCTGTCGCTCGTGACATGACGCCAGAAGCGGCCGGGATTTTCGCGCACCCAGGCAAGGTCGAGGCCGACCACCAGATGCTTCATCGCCTCGATCGCCAGGCAGCAGATCTCGTTGCCGCGGCCAATCGTGAAGGTGAGGCCATGGCCTTCGAGGCCGGGCGCATCCGTGCCGAGCACCACATAGGCGGCCGAATAGTCCGGATCCGGGTTCATGGCGTCCGAGCCGTCGAGGCTCTGCGAAGTGGGAAAGCGCAGGTCGATCGAGCGAAGGCTGGTGATCTTGGTCATGGTGCGGCCCTTGCAATGGCCGGCGCTCTGCCGGCTAAAAAATGTCTCAGATGGTCCAGCCGCCGTCGATGGCGTAGGCCTGTCCGGTCGTGTAGGTGGCGCTCGCGAGATAGACGGCGAGGTCGGCGATCTCTTCCGGCGTGCCGATGCGGCCGATCGGCTGGCGGGCGATGAAGGCCGCGCGCGCCGTCTCGTAGTCACCCTGCGCGCGCAGGCGATCCTGCAGCGAGGGGCTTTCCACCGTGCCGGGGCAGATGCAGTTGCAGCGGATGCCCTCAGCCACGTAGTCGGCCGCCACCGACTTGGTGAGCCCGACGACCGCCGCCTTGGTGATGGTGTAGGCCGCCCGGTTCGGCACGCCCTTCACGCTGGAGGCGACCGAGGCCATGTTGATGATCGCGCCGTCCTTCTTCTCCAGCATCGCCGGCAGCACGGCGCGAATGGTGCGCACCATGGCGCGGACATTGAGATCGAAGGCGAAGTCGAGGTCCTTGTCCGGCATGTCGAGGATCGTGCCGGCATGCACGAAGCCGGCGCAGTTGAAGAGCACGTCGAACGGGCCGGTCGCCGAGACCACGCGGTTGACGGCCTCCTCGCTCAGGACGTCGAGCACATAGGTCTCGATGCCCGCCTCGCCCGCAAGGCTTTTCAGCGCATCGGCATTGATGTCGGTCGCGACGACCTTGGCGCCGGCGCGGGCGAAGGCGATGGCGCTCGCCTTGCCGATGCCCTGGCCTGCGGCGGTGATGAGGACGCGCTTGTCTTGAAGGGAAAGGCTCATGATGGCTCCTTGTGGTGCGTCAGGCGCCCGGGCGGCGCTCGACGACGTAGATATGGTCTGCGGCGAGAACGACCTCGCCCTTCTGGTTGACGACTTCCGTGCGCTCGATGACGCGGCCGAAGCCGGCGCGTTTCGGATCATCCTCCTTGCCTGATATCGTCACGCGGGTGTGGATCGTATCACCGATGAAGACCGGCCTGATGAAGCGCATGCGATCATAGCCGTAGGAAAATGCAACAGGATTGATGACGCTCGCCGTCAGCCCGACACCGATCGCAAACACCATCGTGCCATGGGCGATGCGCTGGCCGAAAGGCTGCGTCTTCATGAATTCGGCATCCATGTGGTGCGGGAAGAAATCGCCCGTATGGCCGGCATGCACGACGAAATCGGTCTCGGTGATGGTGCGGCCGCTCGTCTTGCGCCCCTCGCCGATTTCATAGTCTTCGAAATATTTGACCTGTTCCATGGCTGTTCCTGTCTAGGGCCGTGCGGCGAGCGGCGTCGCGGGCGCGGCGCTGGAGGCATAGGCCGCCTCGACGAGCGCCATGGTCATCCATGCATCCTCGACCGAGGAGACGAGTTCCGCATCCTCGCCCGACACGAAACGCTGAAGGTTCGCCATGCGGCCGACGAAGGCGTCCGGGAACCACGTTCCCTCCAGCGGCACCGGCACCCAGCCGTCGCCGCCCTTGGGATGGATCTCCAGAATGTCCGGTTCGCCGCGCGGATAATCGAGATTGACGCCGAGCTGGAGATAGGCCGCGCCCTGCGTGCCCGAGACGCGGAATTCGCAGGCCTGATGCCTGCGGCCGAATCGGTGATCGTGGTTGATCGAAAGGGCGCAGCGGACACGGTCGCCATAGTCGAGGATCGCCGTGGTGCGCGTCTGCGCCATCCCGTGGTTCGGGTGGCCGATCGACTTGGCGTGCACGCCCCCGGGATCGCCCAGCACCTGGCGGATCACATCGAGATAATGGATCGAGTGCATGGCGATCTCGATGCGCGGCAGGCCTTCGAGGAAGGACCAGAGCTGCCAGGGCGTATCGAGCGCCAGATGGACGTCGAAATCGACGACCTCGCCGAGCAGCCCCTTGGCGATGGCGTCCTTCAGCGCCAGCATCATCGGCGCGAAACGAAGCTGGAAATTGACGGCCGCCTTGAGCTTCCTGTCGCGGCAGATCGTCAGGATCTCCGTCGCAGCGGCAAGGTCGGCGCCCATCGGCTTCTGGATCAGCGCCGCCGCGCCCTCCGGCAGCACCGCCAGCACGTTCGCATGCGCGGCCGGGGGCGTTGCGAGATCGAAGATGGCGTTCTCGACGGACGCGGCTTCCTCCACGGTGCGGTAGGCCGTGACGCCCCACCTTTCGGCGAGCGCCTTCGCCTTGTCGTGGTCCGGATCATAGAGCCCGGCGATCGGGAAGCCGCCCTTGCGATAGGCCGGATAATGCGCGTCGCCGACGATCGAGCCGGCCCCGAAGGTGACGATGGGACGCGGGTTCGCCGGCAGCGGCCAGGATTGGGTGAGGGTTTCGGGGTCAAAGGTCATGGCTTCAGCTCTCGCAGCACACGTGCGCCCCTCATCCGGCTGCCGCCACCTTCTCCCCGCAAGCGGGGAGAAGGGGATGCCGCGCTGTTTTCAGCATATTTCGACCGGTCGCAGGGCACGTCTCCTCTCCCCGCGAGCGGGGAGAGGGTTAGGGTGAGGGGCAAGCGCGGAGATTCACGCATGAAAGAACACCTCTTCCATGCCCGCCCACCACTCGCCATCCTTCCGCGTCTCCAGCGGCGACTGGCAGGGCATGCAGACGGCCCACCATTCCTGCGTCTTCGGGTCGGCGGCCATCTTCGCCATGTCGGCGGCATAGTCGTTGCCGTGATATTCGAAGAAGGAGAAGAGCAGGTTCTCCGGCTCCTTCAGGAAGATCGAATAGTTCCGGATATTGCAGGCGGAAATCATCGCCAGCACCTCCGGCCAGACGGCGGCGTGCAGGCGCTTGTAGTCTTCGATCTTCTCCGGCTTCACGCCGATCACCATGCCGATGCGCTGCATGTCCTAGACCCTTTCCCGGATTTCGCGCTCGAATTCGGCAATGGAGCGGGCGCGGATCGCATCCCAGTCCCAGTCGATGCCGAGGCCGGGCGTCGTGGGCGCGAGCGCCATGCCGTTCTCGATGGTCAAGCGCGAGGTGGTGATGTCGTCGAGCTGCGGAATGTATTCGACATATTTGCCGTTCTGCACCGCGCAGGTCAGGCTGACATGCAGTTCCATCAGGAAATGCGGGCAGACCGGCATATCGAAGGCCTCCGCCGCATGCGCCACCTTCAGCCAGGGCGTGATGCCGCCGATGCGGCCGGCATCGACCTGCACGATGGAGCACGCGCCTTTCTGCATGTATTCGCGGAAATGGCGGATCGAATAGAGCGATTCGCCGACGGCGATGGGCGTCGCCGTCGCGCGGTTGAGGCGGACATGGCCGTCGATGTCGTCCGCCGGCAACGGTTCCTCGATCCAGCCGAGGTCGAGGTCGCGCAGGCGCTCGGCGCGGCGGATCGCCTCGTCGACTGAAAAACCCTGGTTGGCGTCCGTCATGATCTCGTAGCCGTCGCCGACCGCCTTGCGCACAGCGGAAAGGCGCGCAAGATCCTCGGACCCGTGCGACTTGCCGATCTTCACCTTGGAGCCGGAAAAACCCTTCGCCTTGGCGTCCAGCGCATCCTCGACGAGCGCCTCCACCGGAATGTGCAGCCAGCCGCCCTCGGTCGTGTAGAGCGGGCAGCGGTCCTTCGCGCCGCCGGCGAGCTTCCAGAGCGGCAGGTTCTGTTTTCGCGCGCGCAAATCCCAGAGCGCGGTATCGATGGCGGCGAGCGCGATCGAGGTGATCGCACCGATGGTCGTCGCGTGGGTCGCGAATTCCAGCTCGTGCCAGATCGCCTCGATCCGGTCGGCGTCGCGGCCGAGGAGGCGCGGCGCGAGATGATCGGCCAGAAGCCGCATGACGGAGGAGCCGCCGGTGCCGATCGTGTAGCTGTAGCCGGTGCCGACCGCCCCGTCGCTGTCGGTGATGGTGACGAGCGGCGTTTCCTGGGAAACGAAGCTCTGGATGGCGTCCGTGCGCTCGACCTTCGGGCGAAGGTCGACCATTTTCAGCTCGATGCGTTCGATCCTCGCCATGTCAGCCCCTGAGCGTCTTGCCGGTCTCACCGTCGAAGAGGTGAGCCTGGGAGAGATCGAAGCAGAAGGGCAGCGCTTCGCCGGGCGCAAGTCGCCTTGGGTTCAGCATGCGGCCGACCCATTCCGCGCCGCCGAAATCGGAGAAGACGAGGGTTTCGTTGCCGAGCGGCTCGGTGAGGATGACGCGAAGGTCGTGCCTGTATACATCGGCATCCTCGCCGGAATGGATGCCGTGGCCGGCGGGATAGAGATCGTCCGGGCGCAGGCCGAAAGTCACCTTCTGGCCGGCCGTCACCCGGTCGCGGAAGCGGGACGGCAGTGGCAGGCGGTCGCCATTGGAAAAGACCACATGGCCATCGGCGATCTCGGCGTCCTTGAGGTTCATCGGCGGCGAACCGATGAAGCCGGCGACGAATTTCGAGTTCGGCCGCTGGAACACATCCTCCGGCGTGCCGACCTGCTCGATATGACCGTCGCGCATGATGACGATGCGGTCGGCGAGCGTCATCGCCTCCACCTGGTCGTGCGTGACGTAGATCACCGTCGATTGCACCTTGGCGTGCAGCTTCTTGATCTCGACGCGCATCTGGGTCCTCAGCTTCGCATCGAGGTTCGACAGCGGCTCGTCGAAGAGGAAGACTTCCGGCTGGCGCACGATGGCACGGCCCATGGCGACGCGCTGGCGCTGGCCGCCTGACAGTTGCGAGGGTCGGCGGTCGAGGAGATGCGTGAGGTCGAGCGTTTTTGCCGCCTCTTCGACGCGCGGGGCGATCTCCTCCGGCTTCTGGCCGGCGATCTTCAGCGAGAAGCCCATATTCTCGCGCACGGTCATGTGCGGATAGAGCGCGTAGGACTGGAAGACCATGGCGAGATTTCGCGCGCGCGGCGGCAGGTCGTTGACGATCTTGCCGCCGATCCTGAGATTGCCGCCGGAGATCGGCTCCAGCCCGGCGATCATGCGCAGCGTTGTCGACTTGCCGCAGCCGGAGGGGCCGACGAGGGCGATGAACTCGCGGTCTGCGACGTCGAGATCGATGCCATGGACCACTTCGACCGCGCCGTAGCGCTTGACCAGCTTTTCGAGGGAAACGGTTGCCATGGATTATCCTTTGACTGCGCCGGAGGTGAGGCCGGACACCAGATGCTTCTGCACGATGAAGGTCAGCACGAGGGCGGGAATGATCATGATCACCGCCAGCGCGCACATGCCGCGCCAGTCGATGGTGAACTCCGCCGTATAGTCCAGCAGGCCGACGGGCAGGGTCTTGGAATTGACGGAACGGGTGAGCTGCGAGGCGAGCGCGAACTCGTTCCACGAGGTGAGGAAGGCGAAGATGCCGGCGGAGGCTATGCCCGGGCCGGCGAGCGGAAACTCCACCTGCCAGAAGGCCTGCCAGCGCGTGCAGCCGTCGATCTGCGCGGCCTCGGCGAGATCCTTCGGCACCTGGCGGAAGAAGCCGTCGATCAGCCAGATGGTGAAGGGCACGTTGAGCGCCACATAGGCCATGATCAGCCCGAAATGCGTGTCGATGATGCCGAGCTTCGAATAGACGAAGAACAGCGGCAGCGAGAGCGCGATGCCCGGCACGGTGCGCGTCAGCATCAGGCCGAGGAAGATCGAGGATTTCGCCTTGAAGCGGAAGCGCGCGAAGGCATAACCGCCGGCCATGCCGATGGCGAGCGCGATCGCCGTCGAGGTGACGGAGATGATCAGCGAATTGCGGAAATATTCGATGACCGGAATGCCGCCCTGCCCAACGCCGGAGAACATCGCGACATAGGCATCGAAGGACAGGTCCTCGGGGATCCAGACCGGCGGCTTCGCCATGATCTCGACCGTCGGGCGGAAGGAGGCGAGCACGATCCACAGGCCCGGCAGGCAGATGACGGTCATCGCCAGGAAAAGGCCGATCTTGTGCGCGGCGGAGAGGAGAAGGCCGTTGAGACGGGCTTTCGTGTTCTCGTTCATCTTTACCACTCCCCCCTTACCATTCGGCCGCGATCTGGGTCCGCGCCGCCGCAAGCTTGCGGAAGAAATAGACGGTGAAGAGGATGGAAAGCAGGATCGCGACATAGGCCATGGCATTGGCGAGACCCATGCGGGCATCGGCATAGGCGGTGCGCGAGACGAGCGTCCACAGCAGCTCGGTGCGCTTGGCTGGCCCGCCGTCCGTCATGATCTTCACGATGTCATAGGCGCGCGCGACATCGAGCGAGCGGATGGTCATGGCGATATAGGCAAATGGCATGATGAACGGCCAGGTGACGTAGCGGAACGTCTGCCAGGGCGTGCAGCCGTCGACGCGTGCCGCCTCGATCGGCTCCTTCGGCATGGCGAGAAGACCCGCGAGGATGAGGATGGCGAAGACCGAGGTGGACGACCAGATTTCGGCGACGAGGATCGCGGTGAAGGCGAGCGTGCCGTCGATCAGCCAGGGGATCGCCTGGTCCGTCAGGCCGAGCGATTGCAGGGCGTTGTTCACGAGGCCGATATTGTCGTTGAACATGAACTTGAACTGGAAGCCGACGAGGATCGGCGAGAACATCATTGGGAACATCATGATGGTTCTCAGCAGCCGCTGTCCGCTCGTCGCCTTCTCCACCAGCATGGCAAGGCCGAGGCCGAGCAGCATTTCGACATTCAGCGCGACGGTGAGCAAGAGCACGGTGCGGCCGAACGCCGTCCAGAATTCGAGATCCGTCAGGATGCGCGCATAATTGCGGAAGCCGACGAAGGTATAGAGCGAGGCGGGCTGCGTCAGCCGGAAGGGCGTGAAGCTCGAATAGAGCGACAGGATGAGCGGAATGATGACGACGGCCGCGAGCACCACGATGGCGGGCAGCAGGAGCAGAAACGGCGCCGGTGGCCTCCAGCCTTTCATGAATGCCTCTTGGATATGCTCTGGTCGGTCGCCCTTTCCGGACGCCGCCGTATTTCAAGAAGCGGCCGCTGGGGGCGGCCGCTGGTTTGTTTGCTTGGGGCGCGGTGCCGAGCCCACCCACCGGCATAGGGTGGATGGTCGGGTCAAGCCCGACCATGACGCAGGAGAGGTTGCGGATAAGGCATAGCCCCTCATCCGGCCTGCCGGCCACCTTCTCCCCGCAAGCGGGGCGAAGGGATATGCCGCGCCGGTTTCCTCAACCAATGCCCGTTCGTGGGGCACGTCCCCTCTCCCCGCTTGCGGGGAGAGGGTTAGGGTGAGGGGCAAGCTTGCCTCAGAGCGCGCCCGCATCCTCAAGGATCTGCGTCGCCTTCTCGGCTGCCGCGTCCAGCGCTTCCTTGGAGGTCTTGTCGCCGAGGATGGCGGCCTGCAGCTCCGGATAGACGGCGTTGGAGATCTCGATCCAGGCCGGCGTCTGCGGCACGGCGAAGGCGTGCTTCGCCGCTTCCTGGAAGGCGATCAGGACTTCCTTGCGATAGGCATCGCTCTCCGCCTGCTGGATATTGTAATCCCAGACGGCCGTGCGCGTCGGCAGCGGACCGGCGGACGATTCCAGCTTCTGGCTGTCCTCGTTGGTGAGGAACCAGACGAGCGAGGCGGCGGCTTCCTTGTTGGCGCAGCTTTCCGTCACGGAAAAACCGTGGTGGCCGGACCAGCCGGTGCGCTTGCCGGAGGAGCCTGCCGGCTGCACCTTCACGCCGACATTGCCGGCAACCTTCGACGACTTCGGGTCGTTGAAGAAGCTCGCCCAGCCAGGCCAGTCGAGGTTGACGGCGATGGTGCCGGAGGCAAAGCCCTGGCCGAGGTCGTCCCACAGATAGTTGGTCGTGCCGACCGGCACGGCCTTCGCCTTGTAGAGGTTGACGAACCAGTCGAGCGCGCGAACGCCCGCTTCCGAGTTGAAGGCCGGCTTGCCGTCGGCGTCGAGATAGTCGCCGCCCTCGGCGACCAGCATCTCATAGAAGCGGCCGTTGATCGCCTCCTCCTTGCCGGCATATTGCGTGCCGTAGAAATCCGGCGGATTGGCGAAGAAGACCGCCTGGTCGGCAACCTGCTGCCAGGTGTCCGGCGGGGCGAGGTCGTAGCCGTATTTCTCCTTGAACGCCGCCTTCTTCGCGTCGTCCTCATAAAGGCTCTTCTGGTAGTAGAGCGCGGAAACGTCGAACTGCGCGCGCGGCAGCATCACCAGCTTGCCGTCGAGCGTCGAGGACGCGATGTTGGCCGGCACGAAGGCGCCGATCTCCTCCTTCGGCAGAAGCGCCGAAAGATCGGTGTAGATGTCGGGGTATTGCGGGGCGAAGGACGAATGGTTCGAGCCGACGCACCAGGTGATGTTGCCGGTCGCGATGTCCGACTTGATCTCCTTGTCCAGCTCGAAATGGTTCTTCTTGGAAAGAACGTTCACCTTCGCGCCGGTCGCCTTCTCCCATTCGGCGATGCGCGCATAGAGCGCTTCATACTGCTGGCCGCCGATGAGCTTCGCATCGACGGTCACCCCCTCGAACTTTCCCGGCAGATCCGCGGCAAGCGCAGCGCCCGCCCAAGCGCAGATCACGGCACCGGCGGCCACGCCGGCTAGAAATCTCGTCATCTTCTCCTCCCATTGGCTTCTCGCCAGCCCTTACCAATAAGAGCTTCATTCATATACAAACTTACTATTTACATATCGTCAAGCGGAAATCGGCATCCCGGGATTGTCACGCCCTATTTCTGCGTATATGAATTTACTCATTCACTGGAGGAATTCGGGTGTCGGACGAGGAAAACGATCGCTACAGGGCGCCGGCGCTCGACAAGGGCCTCGACATCCTGGAGCTTCTCGCCGGCGTCGATGGCGGGCTCACCCAGGCGGAGATCGCCAAACGGCTCGATCGCAGTCCGAACGAATTCTACCGCATGCTCGACCGGCTGGTGAAACGCGGCTACGTCACCCGCATCGATGGCGACCGCTTCTCGCTGACCCTGAAACTCTTCGGCCTTGCGCAACTGCACGCGCCGGTGCGCCGGCTCGTCTCCTTCGCCGTGCCGCTGATGCGCGAGCTGGCCGAAGCCTCGCGCCAGGCCAACCAGCTCGTCGTCTTCGACCGCGGCAATCCCGTCGTCATCGCCCAGCAGGAGGCGCCCGGCTACTGGGGCATCTCGATCCGCGTCGGCTCGCGCATCGGCCTGTTCGACACGGGATCCGGCCACGCGCTGCTTGCCTTCCGCTCGCCGGAAGAGCGCCTGCGCATGATCGCCGAGCATGTCGGCGACGGCGGCACGGACATGCGCGTCACGCCGGAATTCCTGGCGCGGCTCGATCTCATCCGCTCGCGCGGCTACGAAATGATGCCGAGCGCCCAGACCGCGGGCGTCATCAACCTTTCGGCGCCCGTGCTCGGCGCGGACGGCCGGGCGATCGCCGCCCTGACGATCCCCTATATCACCCTGATCAACACGCCGGTTGCGCCGGATATCTCGACGACCATCCAGTTGCTGGGCGAGACGACGCGCAGGCTCTCGGAAATGGCAGGCGCCGGCTTCAATGCCGAGGAGCAACAGGCTTCGCATCTGAAGGCATGATTCGCCGGCGCGGCCAAGGCTCACCCGTTCCCCGCAAAACTTTTCAGGAAGAGCGCATTGAGGTCCGCAATGGCCCTTGCCGCCGGCTCGCGGCCCGTCACGGCCTGGTTGATGCGCTGCGAGGCGGCCTCCTGGAAGGGCATGTAGCCGGCGTGCCGGGGGCGCAGCCAGGCGCCCTCCAGCGTCCGGCGCGTGTTGCGATAGAAGCCGAGCGTCGCGGCATTGGCCGCCTCGTCCTCCCAGCCTGCCGCATGGCCGGGCTGGCCGCCGGCCTGCCAGTAGCGGCCCGCCTGCTGCGGCCCGGCCGCAACCCAATAGGCGAAATCCACGGCCGCCTCGCGCTGCGCCGAGAAGGCGGAGACGGCGATGCCCGTGCCGCCAAGTGCTGAGCCGATCGGCCCCGCATCGCCGGCAACCGGCATGTCGGCAAAGGCGATGCGATTTGCCCGGAAGCCGGCGAGGGAGTAGCTGACATAACCGTAGATCAGCGGCGAGAGACTGTAGCGCGATCCCGCCTCGCCCATCCGGTCCAGCACGGCGATGGGATCCATGCCGGTGCAGGCAGGGTCGGCGAGCGCGGCAAGCTCCCGGATCATCTCGATCGCCTGCACGCCGATTTCGGCATCGACGAAGGGCTGATCCCGTTCCACCGCGCAGGGCCGGCCGAGATTGCCGCAGAGCGTGAAGAGGCACATCAGGGAATGCGGCGGGCGCAGCGGCAGCAGCATTTCGCCGGCCTTTGCCAGATCCAGCACCTCCGCCCATGTGCCCGGTGCCCTGTCCAGCCGATCCGGCCGGAAGGCGAGCACCTGGGTGGCCGCGTCGATCGGGAAGGCCCATTGGCGGCCCTGCCAGTTGTAGCTCGGGAACGAGAGGCCGACGCTGCCGTCCGCAAGAGCCGCGAAAGGCGCCTCGCGGCCGGGCAGGTCCAGCGGCGTGAGGCATCCTTCCGCCGTGATCTGCCCGACATGCGGATGATCGATGACGATGAGGTCGTAGCGGCGGGCGAGGTCCTCGACCGGAAAGCTCTCGAAATCCTGCAGCGAGCGCTTGTCCCATTCGATGGAGATGCCGGTCCTGGCACGCCAGTCCTGCGCGCAGGTCACCATCGGGTCGTAGCCGCGCGGATGGCTCCAGGTCATGCCCCTCAGCGTGATCGCGCCCATCACGCGAACTCCGCGCGGATCGCTGCCGAGTGCTCGCCAACGCGCGGCGCGGCGCGATGGCCGAGAGGGCGCCGGCCGTTCACGCGCACGGGGCAGCGGGTCGTGCCGATCGAAACCGCATCCTCGCGCGTTACCGTCTGCAGCATGTCGAGGATGCGGAAACCGTCGCTGGCCAGAAGCTCCGGCCATTCCAGCACCTTCGAGCACCAGATGTCGGCGGGCTCCAGGATGGAGAGCCAATGCTCGACGGTCTCGGTCGCGATGCGGCCGGCGATGATCCGCTTGATCGCATCGCGCGCGGTGAACCAGGCCTTGCTGTCGTCGCGATAGGGCGCCAGCGCCTCGATCTGCAGCAGATCCTGCAGGCGGCCGAGCGGCGTCATGGCGATCGCGAGGTAGCCGTCCTTTGCCGGATAGACGCCGTAGGGCGCGGAGAGATAGGCATGCGCGCTGCGGAAATCCGAGCGCTTCGGCTTGCGGCCGCCGTCGTTGAGATGGGTGGTCAGCACCTCGAACTGGAAATCGATGAGGCTTTCGAGCAGGCTCGTCTGGATATGGGCGCCCTTGCCGGACATGCCGCGGCGCACGAGGGCGGCAAGAATGCCCTGGCAGGCATTGGCGCCGGCGAGCATGTCGGCGACCGCAAGGCCGAAGGGCACCGGCCCCTGCGTCTCGTCGCCGTTCAGCCACATCAGGCCGGAGCGTGCCTGCGCCAGGAGATCCTGCCCCGGCCGCATGACCCAGGGGCCATCCTCGCCATAGCCGCTGATCGAGGCATAGACGATCGCCGGGTTGATCGCCCTGACGGCCGCATGATCGAGCCCGAGGCGTTCGATGACACCCGGGCGAAAATTCTGGATGAGCACGTCGGCCTTGCCGAGAAGCCTGCGCAGGAAAGCGAGGTCGTCGGGGTTCTTCAGGTCGATGCCGAGGCTTTCCTTGCCGCGGTTGATGGCGTGGAAGAGCGTCGAATCGCCGCCGATCTCGGTGTCGCTGAGATAGAGCCGGCGGGAGAGATCGCCGCCATCCGGCCGCTCGATCTTGATGACGCGGGCGCCGAGATCGGCAAGCCGCAACGAACAATAGGGACCGGAGAGGAACTGGCTCATATCGACCACGGTCAGGCCGGCCAGAAGTCCCGTCTCATCCTGCATGCACATCTCCTCCCGCGCTCCCGAAGGCTGCGCTACTGAAATTCTTATTTGAATTATTCTTTCATATATGGATTGCCGTTTCAAGCCTTGGAAACCCCGTCAGATGCTGCATTGACGGACGCTTCCCCCGCCGTGGCCACGCGATCAGCCCCGGCAACCATATGGGCTGCCAGGGTGTGCAGGTCGGATGTCTTGCGAGGTCAGGCCGCCTTGTGCGGCGAAACGGCGATACGGGTCCAGATGTCCAGCGTCTCGCCGGGAGAAAGCACCTTCAGGCCGTAGGCGTCCGGCCGGTCGGGCAGGTTGAAGGCATCGACGGGATGGCTCACCGGCTCGAAGCAGAAGAAATCGGCATCGGCTGCAGGCGAGAAGACCACATACTGATCCAGCGCCTCGCTTGCCTCGACCTCGGCCCGCAGCCCGCGCGCCGGCCAGTCGATACGCGCCTTGCCATCCCAGCCGTCGAACCAGTTGTTGATCCAGCGCGGCGGCAGGGGCCGCGGCACGTTGAAATCCATATCAGGATGCCTGGCGATGGGCTCGTAAGCCTTCGGAAGGTGATCGGGCTGCTCCAGCCAGACGCCCTTCGACGGCGCGGCGAGCGTCGTATCCGCATCGCGCACGAACCAGGGGTGGAAGCCGGCGCCGTAGGGCAGCCGTGTTTTAGCGCGGTTGACAAGGCTCAGTTCCATTACGAGGCCCGCGCCTTCAAGGCGATAGCACATCGTCGCCTCGTAGCGGAACGGCCCCGGCCCGTCCGACGACAGGGTCAGCGTGATGCAACCGTCGCTCCGGGAAGCCTCCGCCCATGCAGAGGAAAAGCCGTTGCCGTGGATCGGATAGGACTCCGTCTCCATGTTGCGCGGCAGGGCGTGAAAGGCGCCGTCGAAGGCAAAGCCGCCGCCGGAGACCCGGCCGGAAAACGGCACGAGAAGGATGTTGGACAGCGCGAAGGGATGGGCCGTTGCGGGATCGACCGTGCGGAAGACCGGCTGCCAGGCGCCGCCATGCCGGACATCGAAGCATGTCAGGCCGGCGCCGAGATCGGGCCGCACGCGGATGCGCGCCGCCCCATTATCGAGTTCGATCGCCATCACCAGCCGCCGTCGATCGCGATGTTCTGGCCGGAAATCATGTCGGAGGCCGGCGAGACGAGGAAATGCACGAGATCGGCGACATCCGCCGGCTGGATGCGCGCCTTCAGCGACTGGTTTTCAAGGATCCAGTCATTGTACTGCTGCAGGCGATCGGCGAAGACGCGGGCCTCCGCCTCGGACACCACCGCGCCCGGAGACACCGCGTTGACGCGCACGCCATGCGGCCCGAGTTCGCGCGCCAGCGATTTCGTCAGGCCCAGCATCGCGCCCTTCGAGGCGACATAGGGCACATAACCGTCCCAGCGCCCGTTCAGGGTGACCGAGCAGAAATTGACGATCTTGCCGTAGCGCTTTTCCTTCATCGCCGGCGCGACCGCCCGGACAAGCGCGAAGGCGGCGGAGGAATTGACACGGACCTGGTCCTCGTATTCCTCCAGCGAAAAATCCTCGAACGGCTTGTTGATGATCAGCGCCGCATTGTTGATGAGGATGTCGATGCCGCCATGCTCGCGCGAAAGCGCCGCCGCCCGCCGTTCCGCCGCGGCAAGGTCGTTCAGGTCCTCGCCGACATAGGCTGCCTTGACGCCGTGTGCCTCGGCAATATCCGCCGCGAAGGCGGTGCCGCCCTCGGCCGCCGGGCGGTCGAGCAGCAGGAGGCTGGCGCCGGCCCGGGCGAGCCGCGCGGCCTGGGCACGGCCGAGCGTGCCGAGCGCGCCGGTGATGAGGGCGGTCTTTCCCGAAAGCTCTGTCATGGTCTCCTCACAGAAGGGCGTGGACCTCGTCGATCGAGGTCGCGGCGGTCGGCTTGTCGAAGACGATCTCGCCGCGCGCCATGGCGACGATGCGGTCGCAGGACTGGAAGACGTGCTGCATGTTGTGCGAGATGAAGATGCCGGTGAGGCCCTGTGCCTTCAGGCCGCGCACGAAGCCGATCACCTTGTCCGTCTCCTTGACGGAAAGATGGTTGGTCGGCTCGTCGAGGATCAGCACCTTCGACTTGAAATGCATGGCGCGGGCAATCGCCACGCCCTGCCGCTGGCCGCCGGACAGTTCGCCGACCAAGGCATCCGGCGAGCGCAGGTGCAGGTCGACATCCGCGATGGCCTGCACGCTTTCGGCGCGCATGCGCTTCTGGTCCATGAGGCCGAAGCCGAAGACCGACCATTTCAACGGCTCGCGGCCGATGAAGAGATTGCGGGCGATCGACATGGTCGGGACCATGGAATTGTACTGGTAGATCGTCTCCAGCCCGTGGCGCATCGCATCCTTCGGGCTGCGCAGGTCCACCTTCCTGCCCTCGATCAGCACCTCGCCGGAATCCTGGTGATGCACGCCGGAGAGGATCTTGATCAGCGTCGACTTGCCGGCGCCGTTGTCGCCGACGAGGCCGACGGTCTCGCCGGGATGGATGGTGAGGTTGACATTCTTCAGCGCGTGTACGCCGCTGTACCATTTCTGCAGGTTGCGGCATTCGATGACCGGTGTCGTCACTTGTGCGCCTCCACCTTGATCTTGCGGGACATCTTCCCCATCCAGGCATTGGCGATCACCGCGAACATGGTGAGCACGCCGATGGCGAACTTGAACCAGTTGGCATCGACGCGCGACAGCACGAGGCCGTTGTCGATGGTGCGGATGAGCAGCGTGCCGATGATGGCGCCGAAGACCGTGCCGATGCCGCCGGCAAGCGCCGTGCCCCCGATGACGGCGGCGGCGACCGCCTGCAGTTCCAGCCCCTCGCCGATCGAGGGCAGCGGCGAGCCGAGGCGCAGCACCTGGAGCAGGCCTGCAAAGCCGGCGAGCACCGAGCAGAGCATGAAGCAGATTATCTTCACGCGCTTGACGGGTATGCCCATCGAGGCCGCCGCCTCGTTGAAGCCGCCGGTGGCGCGGATCCAGTTGCCGAAATTGGTGAGCGACAGGAGCGCTGCGGCAAGAACGGCGATGCCGACGAACCAGACGAAGGACATGCGGAAGAGCGCGCCCTGCCAGATATAGTCCGTGAAGAGCCAGGTCGGCAGGTCGGAGGGCAGCAGCGGCGGAAAGCCGCCGGATATGACGATGGTGAGCGAGCGGGCGATGAACAGCATGCCGAGCGTGGTGATGAAGCTCGGGATCGAGAATTGCAGCGTCACATAGCCGTTGACGAAGCCGATCACCGCGCAGATCGCAAGGCCGAGCAGCACGGCGGCGGTGAAAGGCACGCCGGAATTGAGGATCACCGCCATCGACATCGGCATCAGCGCGAAGACGGAACCGACCGACAGGTCGAACTCGCCGCAGATCATCAGGATCGTCACGCCGATGGCGACGAGCGCCATTTCCGGCAGGAGGCCCATGACGCCGCGCACGTTCTCGAAGGAGAGAAGCACGCCGTTCGACTTCACCTGGAAGACGGCAAGCAGGACGATCAGCAGGGCAAGGCCCGCAAGCTCCGGCTTGTCGAGATAGATTTTCAGAAACCGCTTCATGGGCTCCACTCGTGCTTCGGTGCCCCGCCCGAGCGGCAAGGCACCGGTTTCCCATAGGAGCGCCGGATCAGCGCAGGCCCTGCTTTGCCATTTCGAGGATCGTCGGCACGTCCTTGGGCGTGACGATGCCCTGCCCCGTGTCGATGTCCGACGGCGTCAGGCCGGCAGTCTTCCACAGATAGGCCTGCATGACCGGCATGAAGCCCTGCATGTAGGGCTGCTGGTCGACCTGCACCTGCACATAGCCTGCTTCCATCTGCTGCAGGACCTCCGGCACGAGGTCGAAGCCGCCGAGCAGCACCTTGCCGGGCTCGATGCCGCGGTCCTTCAGCACCTTGGCGACGCCGGCATGCCAGTAGCCGGTGTCGAAATAGGCCGTGGTGTCCGGGTTGGCGTTGAGATAGGCGCCGATGCGATCGGCGGTCAGCGCGAGATCGGTGGCCGAATCGATGCGCGTGATGGTGATCTCGCGGTCGGCATGCTCGGCCTTGTATTCTTCCAGGAACTTCATCACGCCGCCGGCGCGCTGCTCGGACCAGGTCTGGCCCGGCGCATTGACGCCGACCAGCAGGTTGAGCGGGCCTTCCTTGGGGAAATTCTCCGACTGCGCCTTGGCGAGAGAATAGCCGGCCGCGGTGAAGCCCTGGCCGATGAAGGCCTTGCGGGCATTGCCGTTGGTGCCGTCGCTGTCGTCCACGTTGACGGCGAGCACGAGGATGCCCGAATCGACGGCTTCCTTGATCACATTGTCATAGGCGTTGTTGTCGACGATCGCGACGAAGATCGCATCCGGCCTGGAGGCGATGGCCGCCTGAAGATTGGCGACGGCCTGCTCGACCGAGCCTTCGGTCTGCGTGAGGATCAACTGGCACGAAGCCCCGACCTTCCCGCAGGCATCGTCATAGCCCTTCTTGACCGATTGCCAGAAGGTGTTCGAGGCGGACGAATGGCTGATGAAGGCGATATTGAGGCCTTCCGCGCTGGCGCCCGAGGCCATCAGCCCCAGCCCGAGGGCCGTTCCTGCAAGAAATTTCCGGATCGTCATGATGCGTACCTCCCGTTGAACATCAATCGTTGTCGTCCCGGCGTCATGCCACGCCGTCGAAGAATTCCGTGCGCGCCCGGGCGATCTCGGGCAGCGATTTGAGGATCTCGCGCAGATGCGTGCGCAACGCCGTCTCGGCCTTGCCGACGTCGCCGGCGGCGATCGCATCGACGATGCGTTCGTGCTGGTCGATCAGCCGGCCGATGTGGAGGTCGTCGACGCTGAGGAAGCGGACGCGGTCCATCTGCGCCTTGACGCTTTCGATGACGCTCCAGGCATAGGCGCGGCCGGCAGCCGCCGCGAGCGTGTGGTGGAAGAGTTCGTCGAGCCGCAGGAAGGCGGCGCGGTCGTCCTGCGGCACCTGCTTCTGCCTTGCGATCTGGTCGCGCAGCGCCCGCACGGTCTCGGCCGTGTGCTCGCCGGCGACCTGGCGCACGATATCGGCCTCGATCGCCTCGCGCACGAAGCGCACGTCCATCACGGAGGCGGTGGAAATCCGCGTCACATAGGTGCCGCGCTGCGGCAGGACCTGAACAAGGCCCTCCTCCGACAGCTTTATGAAGGCTTCGCGCACCGGCTGGCGGCTGATCGACAGGCTTTTGGCGATCTCGGCCTCGGAGATGCGCTCGCCCGGCGTCAGCTCGGCCTGGATGATCTGCTCGCGCAGGATGCGGTAGACCTGCGGCCCGACGGCTTCGGCGGCCGAAAGAACGCGCTGCGGTTTGATGTTCTGCATTCCGGCCTCCTCCATCCCGTTACAGGCTACTAGCATACTACCATACAAGTCAAGCGGTCATCATGACGCAATTATTCCAGCGCCGAAGTCCGGCGCGAGACATCGAATTTCCGGTCGAGATCCGGCGCGAGATCGACGCCGTGGCCCGGCCCGGGGGGAACGGTGATCATGCCGTTCGCCACGGTCGGCAGCTGCGTCGTCAGATCGGCGTACCAGGTCTTGTAATAGGCGCGCACGCTTTCCTGCACGAGCGCGTTCGGCGCGTTCAGCGACAGGTGCGTCGAGGCGGCGAGCACGACGGGACCGGTGCAGTCATGCGGGGCGACTGGCAGGTGCCAGGCCTCCGCCATGGTGGCGATCTTCTTGGCCTCGGAGATTCCGCCGCACCAGGAAAGGTCGAGCATGACGACACCGGCCGCATCCGTCTCCATCAGGTCGCGGAAGGCCCAGCGGGTGGCGAGCGTCTCCGAGGCGCAGAGCGGCGCGCGGCTCGCCGCCGCATAGCGCTTGAGGCTGGAGAGCGAATCCATCTTGATCGGGTCCTCGTGCCAGAAGGTGGCGTAGGGCTCGAGCGCCCGGGCGATCTGGATGGCCGGGGTGAGCTGCCACATGGAGTGGAACTCGACCATGATGTCCATGCGGTCGCCGACGCGCTTGCGGATCTTCTCGAAGGGTTCGAGCGCCTTGCGCAGGTCCGGGCCGGAAATGTACTGGCCGCCGCTCTTTTCCGCCGCGATGTCGAACGGCCAGATCTTCATGGCCGTGATGCCCTCCGACAGGAGGTCCTCGGCAAGCTCGTCCGCCCGCTCCAGGAAGCCGTTGAGGTCGTCATGGTCGCGCCGCGGGCCGCCGATGCCGTAATTGCCGGTCTGCTGGCCCTTCGCCTCGCGCATGTAGGTGTTGCCGGCGCAGGTGTTGTAGGTACGGATCTCGCGCCGCGAGAAGCCGCCGAGCAGTTGGGCGATCGGCAGGTTCGTCGCCTTGCCGAAGAGGTCCCACAGGCCGATATCCACGGCCGAATTGCCGCGCATCTCCGCCCCCGTCGAACGGAAGCCGAGATAGCCGGTCAGGTCCTTCGAGATGCGGTCGATCTCCAGGGGATCGCGGCCGAGCAGTTTCGGCGCAACGACCTCGTGGATATAGGCTTCCACCGTCGCGGCCATGAAGAAGGTCTCGCCGAGCCCGACGAGGCCCTCGTCGGTGTGGATGCGCACCCAGAGGATGTTGGGAAAGTCGCGGGCGCGGACGGTTTCAAAGGCTGTGATCTTCATGCTCAATACACTCCCGCCGCCAGCAGCGCCTTTACCGTCAGGTCGAAATGCTCGACCATCGCCTGCTCGCCCGTCGTCGGATCGCCATTGGCGATGGCCCGGGCGATGGTCATGTGACCGTCGATGCTTTCCTGCCGCGTCTCGTTGCTGGCGCGGCTTGCCCAGCCGATCGGCCAGGTCTGGCGCGTCACCACATGGAACGAGCCGACGATCAGCGAGAACATCGGATTGCGCGACGCCGCGCCGATCGCCTCGTGGAAGGCGATGTCGTGCTCCATCACCTTTTGCGGCGCGTCGAAATCGCGCTGCATCGCCTCGGCCAGCGCGACGATCGCGGCGGCCTCGCGGTCCGTGCGGCGCATCGCGGCGAGCACGACCGTCCGGCGCTCGACCGTGCGGCGAACATCGAAAATCTGCTGGATCGTCACCTGGTCGGTGTGCACGGCGTGGTCGGTGACCAGCGCCAGCACGTCGGCCCTCGGCGCGGCCACCCGCGGGCGACGACCGTTGCCGATATCGATCAGCGTCAGCGCGGACAGCGAACGATAGGCCTCGCGCACGATGCCGCGGGAAACGCCGAGCTTTTCCGCAAAGGCGCCCTCGCTCGGCAGCCAGTCGCCGACCTGCAGGCCGTTTTCGCGGATGTGGATCCGGACGGCATCCATGACGCCGCCAAGCAGACCTTCGCCACCCCTCTGCCCGCCGGCCGCATCCGGTTCCGACTTCGATTCCATCCCGTCGCCTCCTACCTATCATATAGGTACCTAGTGACCTTGAATTAGATTCACTCTCAGCTATTGTCAACGTGAATTTGGCAGATGCGGGAGGGCTGCGCGTGAAGGCAAGGATCGAATACGCCGCGGGCGACATCGTCGGCGAAAGCATCATCTGGTCCGGCGAGGAACAGGCGCTCTACTGGGTGGATATCGGCGGCAAGCGCATCCACCGCCACGTGCCGCGCAGCGGCGAGCATGCCACCTGGCCGGCGCCGGACTTCCCGACGTCGATCGGCCTTCGCGCCTCCGGCGGCTTCATCGTCGGGCTGCGCCGCGAGGTCGCCTTCTGGCGGCCGGGCGAGGCCTTCGAGACCTTCGCCGTGCCCGAGCCGGACCTTGCCGACAACCGGCTGAACGAAGGCCGCGTCGCACCCGACGGCTCCTTCTGGGTCGCCACCATGCAGAACAATCTCAACCCGGACGGCTCGCCCCGGGCGATGGACCGCAAGTCCGGCGCCATCTACCGGATCGACCCCACCGGCACCGTCACGCAGCTCACGCCACGCGAATACGGCATCACCAACACGATGGGCTGGACGCACGACGGCCGCTTCCTCTTCGCCGATACGCCGGAAAACGAAATCTACGCCTTCGCCTACGACCCCGTCGCAAGGACGATCAGCAACCGGCGCACCATCGTCAGCGGTTTCGAGCGCGGCCTGCCGGACGGCTCCTGCATGGATGCCGAGGACACGCTGTGGAACTGCCGGGTGGTCGGCGGCGCCTCAGTCGCGCGCTTTACCGCCGATGGCGCGCTGCTGGCGCTGGCGGAACTGCCCGTCACCTGGCCGACGAGCTGCACCTTCGGCGGCCCGGACCTTTCCACCCTCTACGTCACCTCCGCCCGCTTCACGATGACGGCCGAGCACCTTGCCGCAAATCCGGCGGAAGGCAGCCTCGTTGCGATCGACGGGGCCGGCACCGGTATTCCCGAACCGAAATTCGCCGGCTGACACTTCTGAGAAATGCCGGTTGACAATCTGGTATGGTAGAATGTTAGCTAGGAAGGATGTGGAGGAGAACGATCATGAGCGCGGATGAATTTTCCGGCAGGAGCATCATCGTGACCGGCGGCAGCCTCGGCATGGGCCGGGCCTGCGCGGAACGGTTCGCCGGTGCCGGCGGCAGGGTCCTCGTCGTCGCGAACGATGCCGCATCGGTGGACGAGGCCGTCGCGGCAATCGGGCCGAATGCCTCCGGCTTCGTCGGCGACGTGCGCCGGGCGGACGACATGGAGCGCGCCGCCGCCGCGGCCGTGGCGCGCCATGGCGGCCTCGACGTGCTCGCCTGCTGCGCCGGCATCCAGCGCTACGGCACGGTCGTCGACACGCCGGAAGATGTCTGGGACGATGTCTTCGACATCAACCTGAAGGGCATCTACCTCGCCTCCCGCTTCGCCATCCCTGAAATGCGCAAGCGCGGCGGCGGGGCGATCGTCGCCATCTCCTCCGTGCAGGCCTACGCCTCGCAGGCGGGCGTCGCGGCCTATACGGCCAGCAAGGGCGCGATCAACGCCCTGGTGCGCGCGATGGCGCTCGACCATGCGGCGGACAACATCACGGTCAACGCCGTCTGCCCCGCCTCCGTCGACACGCCCATGCTGCGCTGGGCGGCGGACCTGTGGAAGGGCGAGCACAGCCAGGACGAGACGATCGCGCTGTGGGGCAAGGGCCATCCGGTCGGCCGGGTGGGAAAGCCCTCCGAGATCGCCGATCTCGTCGCCTTCCTCGCCAGCGACAAGGCCCGCTTCATCACGGGCGCGGACATCAAGATCGATGGCGGCACGATGGCCAAGCTCGGCATCGTCCTGCCCGAATGAACGAGAACCGGAGACCCGCCATGAAACGGCCCGTCATCACCGACATCCGCGCCACCACCGTGACGGTGCCGCTCGAGGCGCCGCTGCGCCATTCCAACGGCGCCCATTGGGGACGCTTCGTGCGCACCATCGTGGAGGTCGAGACCGATGTCGGCCTCGTCGGGCTCGGCGAGATGGGCGGCGGCGGCGAAAGCGCCGAGGCCGCCTTCCGGGCGCTGAAGCCCTATCTCGTCGGCCACGATCCGTTCGAACTGGAGCAGCTCCGCTTCAAGATCTGCAATCCGACCGCCAGCCTCTACAACAACCGCACGCAGATGCATGCGGCCATCGAGTTCGCCTGCCTCGACATCATGGGCAAGTTCCTCGGCGTGCCGGTCTATGATCTTCTCGGCGGCAAGATGCGCGATGCGGTGGGCTTTGCCAGCTACCTGTTCTTCCGCCTGCCGAACAAGGAGACAGGCGCGGGCGAGATCCGCACTGCCGACCAGCTCATCGATCAGGCGCTCAACCTCAAGAAGTCGCACGGCTTCACCGCCCACAAGCTGAAGAGCGGCGTCTTTCCGCCGGATTACGAGCTGGAGGTCTACCGGGCGCTGGCCAAGGCCGTCGGCACCGACAGCGTGCGCTACGACCCCAATGCCGCCTTCACCGTGGAGGAGGCGATCCGCTTCGCCAAGGGCATCGAGGACCTCAACAACGACTATTACGAGGACCCGACCTGGGGCCTCAACGGCATGCGCCGCGTGCGCGAGAACACGCATATGCCGCTCGCCACCAACACGATCGTCGTCAATTTCGAGCAGCTTGCCACCAATGTCCTGGCGCCGGCCTGCGACGTCATCCTGCTCGACACGACCTTCTGGGGCGGCATCCGGCCCTGCGTCAAGGCGGCCGCCGTCTGCGAGACCTTCCAGCTCGGCATCGCCGTGCACTCCTCCGGCGAGCTCGGCATCCAGCTCGCCACCATGCTGCATCTCGGCGCGGTGCTGCCGAACCTCGTCTTCACGGGCGATGCGCACTATCACCAGCTCGTCGACGACGTGATCGTCGGCGGCCCGATGCGCTATGTCGACGGCAAGATCGCCGTGCCCACCGCCCCCGGCCTCGGCGTCACGCTCGACCGCGACAAGCTCGGCCGGTATTCTGATCTCTACAAGTCGCTGGGCGGCTACGCCTATGACCGCGACCCCGCCCGCCCCGGCTGGTTCTCGACCGTGCCGAACACGCGCTGGGCCGACCCGGCCGACGACCGGATCGTGGATTACTGAGCCGGATCGTCCGCGAAACCACCAAGCCTGCCGCCCTCACGGTGGATGGTCCCTGATCGAGCGCAATCAAATGGAAGATGCCGAACGGGAACCCGTCGTGCTCGATCTGAAGATCAGATGGGGAGCGACGGCCTGAGGCACCTCCAAGGCGCATTCCGCTTGTGGTGGCTGGCAAGCGTGAGCTTTGTTGGCTTGACGCGCCCAGTTAAGGCCGAGGATGTCGCAATCGAGGGCCATGTCAAAGCCCTGCGACGCAGACATATTTGATTTCGAGGAAGCCCTCGATGCCGTATTTGGAGCCCTCGCGGCCGAGGCCAGACTGCTTGACGCCGCCGAAGGGCGCCATCTCGTTGGCGATCAGGCCGGAATTCACGCCGACGATGCCCGCCTCCAATGCCTCCGCGACGCGCCAGACCCGAGCCATGTCCTTCGCGTAGAAATACGAGGCAAGGCCGTATTCGCTGTCGTTCGCCATGGCGATGACCTCGTCCTCGTCCCTGAACGAAATGATCGGTGCCAACGGGGCGAAGGTCTCTTCCGCCGCCACCTTCATCGCCTGCGTGACGCCGGTGATGACCGTCGGCTCGTAGAAGGTGCCGCCGAGCACGCTGCGCTTGCCGCCCGCCACCAGCCGGCCGCCCTTCTCCAGCGCGTCCGCCACATGCTCCTCGATCTTGGCGACGGCCTTGTCGTCGATCAGCGGACCTTGCGTGATGCCGGCGTCCGTGCCCCGGCCGAGCGTGATCGCAGAAACCTTCGCCAGCAGCTTCTCCGTGAAGGCTTCGACGACGCTTTCCTGCACATAGATGCGGTTGGCGCACACGCAGGTCTGGCCCGCATTGCGGAACTTCGAGATCATCGCGCCGTCGACAGCCGCATCGAGGTCGGCGTCGTCGAAGACGATGAAGGGTGCGTTGCCACCGAGTTCCAGCGACAGGCGCTTGATGCCGTCGGCAGCCTCCTTCATCAGCCAACGCCCGACGCCGGTCGAGCCGGTGAAGGTGATCTTGGCGACCTTGGGGTTATGGCAGAACTCCGTGCCGATCGGCCGCGCCTCGCCGGTGACGACGGAGAAGACACCCGCCGGCACGCCGGCACGCTCGGCGAGCACGGCAAGCGCCAGCGCGGAGAGCGGCGTCTGCGAGGCGGGCTTCAGCAGCATGGAGCAGCCGGCGGCGAGCGCCGGGCCGGCCTTGCGGGTGATCATGCCGTTGGGAAAGTTCCAGGGCGTGATGGCGGCGCAGACACCGACCGGCTGCTTCAGCACCAGGATGCGCTGGCCGGCATTGGCGCCGGGGATGATATCGCCATCGATGCGCTTTGCCTCTTCGGCGAACCATTCGAGATAGGCGGCGTTGGCGATCACCTCGCCTTTCGCCTCGGCGAGCGGCTTGCCCTGTTCCGAGGTGAGGATCAGCGCGAGATCGTCGGCATTGTCGAGGATGAGCTGGAACCAGGTGTTCAGCACCTTGGCACGCTCCTTGGCGGTGCGCCTGGCCCAGAGCTTCTGCGCCGTCTCGGCGGCGTCGATGGCGGCGGAAACCTCCTCGCGCGAGAGCGAGGGAACCTCGGCGATCACGGAGCCGTCGAAGGGATCGGTGACGGGGAAGGTCCTGCCATCGGCGGCGCAAACCCAGCGGCCGGCGACGAAGGCCTTGTCGGCGAGCAGGCTTGCATCCTTGAGCGCGGTTTTCAGCGGGTGCGTCATGAGAGATCTCCGAAAAGCTTGAGGAAGGCGGGCGCGGCGAGCGACAGGCCGGACAGGAACAGAAGACAGAAGGCGACACGTCTCAGGCCCGTCGGCGTCAGCGGCGGCGGGTAGAGGCGGGCGAGCGCGGTGAAGGCCATGACGACCGGGATCGCGAGCAGGCCCCACCAGAAGGATGCGGACGGCATGTTGCCGGCCAGCCCCACCAGAAACAGGCGCAGGATGCCGTTGACGGCGAAGATGGCGACAAGCGTTTCGCGGATGGAAACCGGCCGCAGCGGCTGGCGGTAGAAATGATAGACGAGCGGCGGGCCGGCCGTGGAGAAAAGCCCGCCCATGACCCCGGCAATCGCCCCGAAGAAGACGAAGGAGCCCGGTCCCGACGGCTTTTCGTAGGGTGCGGGCCTGAGGAGCAGTTGGAGGCTGGAAAGGACGATGATTACCCCGAGCACCAGTTTCAGCCAGTCGAGGGAGGCCGCGAGCAACAGGCCGAGCAAGCAGTAACCGAGGACGAGGAAGGCGAGGCTGACGAAGATCACCAGCAGGAATTCGCGCCTTGCGATGTCGCGCCAGCCCCTGGCGAGCACCTGCGCCGCATTGACGAGCCCGAGGATGCCGACGAGAACGGCCGCATCCGGCAGCGGCACGACGCCCGTCAGCCCCACGCCGCCCATCATCAGCAGGCCGAGGGCGAAGCCGGTCAGCGTCTGCACATAGGAGGCGCCCGCCGCGAGCAGCAGGAGGACGGCAAGGCTTGCCGTGTCCATGATCAGAGCGTCCCGATATCCGCGAATAATTTCTCGTGCGCCGCACCCGCGCGATAGAACACGGGCGGCTGGCCGAGCGGCGCCGCGACGGTTACCTCGCGGCCACCCTCATGCGCCGCGCCGCTCCAGACATGCACCCAGCGCGCGCCCTTCGGCAGGTAGACGGTCCGTTCCGTTTCGCCCGCTCGCCAGACCGGCGCGACGAGGAGATCCGCGCCGTAGAGATAGGCGTCCTGGATGGCATAGGTGGCGCGGTCGTCCTCGTGATGCAGGAAGAACGGGCGCTGGACGGGCAGGCCCGTTTCGGCCGCTTCCGCGGAAAGCACCTTCAGGTAGGGAGCGAGGTGCACATAGATCGCCGTCATGCGGGCGAAATGGGCGAGCACCACCTCGTCCTGGTCGATCTGCAGGTTGTCGCGCGGGCGATTGCCCTCGTGGCTGCGCATGACGGGCGTGAAGGCCGCCATCTCGGCCCAGCGCATCAGCAGCTCGGCCGTGCGGACATTGCCGAACAGGCTGGTGTAACCGCCGATATCGGAATGGTGATAGGCATTGCCGAGGAGACCGGAAGAAAGCGCGCCGGAGATGACCGTCACAAGGCCGTCATGGCGGGAGAAATCCACCGACTGGTCGCCACCCCACAGAAGCGGGCAATGAGCCTGCACGCCGGTATAGCCGGCACGCATGAAAAACAGCGCCTCACCCGTCTTGCCGCGGCTTGCCACGGCCCTGGCGTTCACCTCGGCCCAGAGCGTCGGCCAGGCATTGTGCATCCGCTTGGCGTCGACACCGTTGGCAAGCTTCACGTCGATGGGCAGGTATTCGCCGAAATCCGCCATCCAGCCGGACAGGCCGTAATCCAGCATGTTCTCACCGATCACCCGCTCGGCGAACCAGGCCGCCGCATCGGGATTGGTGAAGTCCACCACGCCGCAATCGAATTCACCGAAATCGACCAGCGCGGTTTTCCCCTCGGCATCCGTCGCGAAGTAGCCGCTGGCTTCGGCTTCCGGGAAGAGCGAGCCGTCGACGCAGAGATAGGGGTTCACATAGCCGAGAAAGCGGATGTTCTCGTCGGCAAGCTCGGCGATCTTCTGGCGCAGATGCGGATAGCGCTCCTCGTTGCCCACCCAGTCCCAGAAGAGGCGCGCGCCGAAGGAGGTGTGGCGCAGGCCCACCCAGTCCTCGCACCACAGGCCCGAGACCTTCACGCCGGCGGCGCGAATTTTTTCCAGTCGTTCGAACGACGTCTTGCCGTCCTTGAGGCCAATGATCGCGCCTCCATAGACCCATTCGGGCAGTTCCGGCTGGCGGCCGAAGCGCAGCGAGAGCTTTCCGACGAGGTCGCGGAAGGTATCGGCGGCGAAGAATTCGATCTTTTCCGGCACTTCCCAGACTTCCACCTCGTGAAAGGTCTCGCGGCGGAAATCGAAGACGGCGTAGGCCGTGGTATCCACATGCAGCGCATAGCGCCGGGAGGAGATATAGGTCGGCTGGGGATAGTTGGTGTTGTAGTAGTCGCCGCCGGCCTTGCCCGTCACGTCGGACTGGAAGGTGATCTCGGTCGTCTTGTCTCGGCCGACGCCGGGCTCTGAGGTCCACAGCGGGAAACGGCGACCGCGCAGGTCGAAATAGGACATCTGCTCGCCGCCGCCCCAGACGTGCTCGTCCTTCCCGGCGACGGTGCGCAGCCAGAGGCGGTTGATCGAGGCGTCGGGCGCGGCAAGCAGCAGGCTGTCGCCCTCGACCGTCAGCACGAGGCGCACCGGCTGGCCGGGCGCGTTGGAAAGGCGGATCGTGTCGCCCTCAACCTCGGCATGGGCGAGCGCCACACGCTCGACCACATAGTCCTCGATATCGAAATTGCCGCGATACATGTCCATGCGCTCCTCGCCGCGACCGGCGAAGAGGGCGGGATTGTCAGCTGCATGGCGCAGGATTTCGCAGCCGTCGAGGGAGAGCGTGAAGCCGGTGGCGGTCTTTTCGAGGAGCATGGCGAAACCTTCAGTTCTGCGTGAGGCCGGCGTCGACGATGAAATTGGCGCCGGTGCAGCCGCTGCTTTCATCCGAGCCGAGGAAGAGCGCGAGGCGGGCGACATGGCCGGCGTCGAGACGGAATTTCAACGATTGCAGGTCGATGAACTTCTGGCTCTCCTCCGCCCCCGCCCAGAGCGCCTTCTGCCGCTCCGTGACGATGGCACCCGGCACGATGCAGTTGACGCGGATGCCGTCGGGGCCGAGGTCGCGGGCGAGCGTGCGCGTCATGCCGTTGATCGCGGCCTTGGCCGTCGTATAACCGACCATCACCGGATTGCCACGCATCCACGACACCGAGCCCATCATGACGATGGAGCCCCGGCCCTTCTCGCGCATGCCTTTGGCGACCGCTTGCGTCGCGAAGAACTGGTGGTCGAGGTTCAGCGCCAGCATGCGTCGCCAGTAGTCCGGCTCCACCTCGTCCATGCGGTGACGGTCGTCCTTGCCGGCATTGTTGACGAGGACGTCGACCGCGCCGTGCCTAGCCTCGACCCTCGCCACCGCATCGCGCAAAGCCGGAATGTCCGTAAGGTCGCAGGCATGAAACTCCGCGCCCGTCGCTTCCGCCGTCACCTTGCCCGCCTTCTCGTCGATATCGAGGAAGGCGACATGGGCGCCCTGCGTACGGAAGGCCGTCACCATGGCCTCGCCGATGCCGGAAGCGCCGCCGGTGATCAGCACGGTGCGGCCTTCGAGCGAATGGTAGCGTACGGTATCGTAGGTCATGGCATGCCTCAGCGGGCTGGGTTGAACAGGGGTCGGGCGAGGCCGGCGACAGCGGTGCGCATGGAGAAGAGCGCGCCGGAAAGCGGGTATTCGACAAGCTCTTCGTCGGGCCGGCCGATCGAGGCGCTGGTGCAATAGAGCGTCTTCATATCCGGCCCGCCGAAGGCGATCATGGTCGGACATTTCGCAGGCACCGGGTATTCGGCCAGCAACCTGCCGTCCGGCGCATAGCGCTGCACGCGGCCGCCCTCGTAGAGCGCGGTCCAGTAGCAGCCCTCGGCATCCACCGCCCCGCCATCCGGCCGGCCCTTGTCCGTCTCGCTATCGAAGCGGGCGAAAACCCGCCGGTTCGTCGCCTCGCCGGTCTCGGCATCGTAATCGCAGGCATAGAGCGTGTAGCGCAGCGTATCGGAATGATAGAACCGCTTGCCGTCCGGCGAGAAGGCGACGCCGTTGGAGGTGAGCAGCCCGCCGGCAAGGCGCGTCAGGCCGCGAGTATCATAGCGGTAGAGGCTGGCGATGCCCTTTTCGCGCGTCTCGTCCACCGTGCCGGCGATGAAGCGGCCGACGGGATCAACGCCGCCGTCGTTGAAGCGGCTGATCGCCTGGTCCTCGGGATTGTCCGCGAGCTTCTTCCGGAGCGTGCCGTCCGCGTCGATGAGCCAGAGGCCGGAGCGCAGGCCCGCGACGAAGCCGCCGCCCTCGGCAAGACCGATGCACCCGATTTCCTCCGGCAGCTCCATCGCGTCGAGCGCGCCCGTCGCCGGATCGTAGCGGTGGATGCGGCAGCGCTTGATGTCAACGAAATAGAGCGCCTGCTCCGCGACCGACCACAGCGGGCATTCGCCGAGCGCGGCCTTGAAATCGAGGACGGGGGCAAAACCTTCTTCCACCGCGCCGCCCTCAGTAAGCCGCCATCGGCGTTGCGGGGGCCTTCTCGACGCCCTTCAACTGGCCGAGCCATTCGCTCGCCCGGCCCGTCATCATGGCGATGTCGGAGGCGATGGCGGCGAAATCGTAGCCGTAGCCGATGAAGCGCCTCACCATGTCCGGGTTCGGGCCGACGATGCCGACCGGCTTGCCGGCGGCATGCGCATCCTTCGCCGCCTTCTCGATCAGCGCCTGCACCTCGGGATGGGCGATATTGCCGATATGGCCCATGGCGGCGGAGAGATCGCCGGGACCGACGAACAGCGCATCGATGCCCTCGACGGCGGCGATCTCCGGCAGGCGCTCGATGGCTTCGGGCGTTTCGAGCTGGACGATGGTGCAGATGTCGTCATTGGCGGATTTCAGGTAGTTCGGGATCGTGCCGAAGCGCGAGCCGCGGTGTACGGCGGCAACGCCGCGGATGCCGTGCGGCGGATAGCGCGTATAGGATGCGGCGGCCTTCGCCTCCTCCGCGTTCTGCACGAAGGGCAGCATGACGGTGCGCGCGCCGGCATCGAGCGCCCGCTTGACGAGAACCTGGTCGTTCCAGGCGAGCCGCACCACGGCGTCGGCCGGCGTGCAGCCGACGGCGCGCAGGATATGGGCGAGGTCGGTGAATTCCACCGGCACATGCTCCATGTCGACGACGAGGAAATCGAAGCCGCCATAGCCGAGCGCTTCGGCCGTCGCGGGCGCGGCAGCCATCAGCCAGGTGCCGAGCGGGGTGGCACGGCTCTTGTCGCCGAGCCAGGACTTGAAAGGGTTGTTGCTGCTCATGGGTGTTTCCCTCAATAGATCGGCGGTTCGGGCACGGCTTGCGTACCGGTCAGGAAGTCGAAGTCGCAGCCCTCGTGCGCCTGGCTGACATGGCGCTGGTAGAGGGCGGCAAAGGAGCGTTCGTAGATCGGCGCGGACGGCTTCCATTCGGCGCGACGGCGGGCCAGTTCCTCCTCGGAGACGCGCATGTCGATGGTGGCGGCGGCGACGTCGAGGTCGATCAGGTCGCCGGTCCGCAGCAGCGCCAGCGGGCCGCCGATGGCGGCTTCCGGCGAGACGTGCAGGATGCAGGTGCCGTAGTGGGTGCCACTCATGCGCCCGTCGCAGATGCGCACCATGTCGCGCACGCCCTGCTTCAGCAGCTTCTTCGGGATCGGCAGGTTGCCCCATTCCGGCATGCCCGGCGCGCCGACCGGGCCGGCATTGCGCAGCACGATCACCGTGTCCTCGGTGATGTCGAGGTCCGGATCGTCCAATGTGCGGTTCATGGTGCGCGGATCGTCGAAGACGATGGCCGGGCCGACATGCTTCAGGAATTTCGGATTGGCGGCGGAGGATTTCATCACCGCGCCGTTCGGCGCGAGGTTGCCGCGCAGCACTTCCAGCGTCTTGCCGCGTTCGAGCGGCACGACCGGATTGTCCTCGCCGCGGATCACCTCGTCGTTCCAGCAATCGGCCGAGGCGATATTCTCGCCGAGCGTGCGGCCGTTGACGGTCGGCCGGTCGAGGTTGAGATGCCGCGAGAGCTTCCGTAGCAGCGCATTGATGCCGCCGGCGAAGTAGAAGTCTTCCATCAGATATTCGCCCGACGGGAAGACATTGGCGACGACCGGCACCTTGCCGGCCATTGCCGCCATGTCGTCCAGCGTCAGTGCCACGCCGACACGCTTCGCCATGGCGATGAGATGCACGGCCGCATTGGTCGAGCCGCCGAGCGCCATATAGGCAACGAGACCGTTCAAAAAGCTGTCGCGATTCAGGATATTCGACGGCTTCAGGTCCTCCCAGACCATTTCGACGATGCGCGACCCGCAGGCGGAGGCCATGCGGGTATGGCCGGAATCGACGGCGGGGATGGAGGAGGCGCCCGACAGAGTCATGCCCATCGCATCGACGATGGAGGTCATGGTCGAGGCGGTGCCGATCGTGTTGCAGGTGCCGGGCGAGCGCGTCATGCGGCTTTCGAGGTCTACCCAGTCCTCGCGGGTGATGTTGCCGGCGCGCAGTTCATCCCAGTATTTCTTGGTGTGGGTGCCCGCGCCGGTCTTCACGCCGCGCCACTGGCCGTTCGACATCGGCCCGGCCGGGCAGAAGATAACCGGGATGTCCATCGAGAAGGCGCCCATCAGCAGCGCCGGGGTGGACTTGTCGCAGCCTCCGAGCAGCACGGCGCCGTCGATCGGATGGCAGCGCAGCAGCTCCTCGCATTCCATGGCCAAAAAATTGCGGTAGAGCATGGTGGTCGGCTTCACCATGACCTCGCCGACAGAAATCGCCGGCAGCTCCACGGGATAGCCGCCCATCTGCCAGACGCCGCGCTTGACGGCCTCGGCCCGGTCGCGCAGATGCGCGTGGCAGGGGCTCATCTCGCTCCAGGTGTTGATGATGCCGATCACCGGCCGGCCCATGAATTCTTCGCGGCGCATGCCCATCTGCTGGGTGCGCTGGCGGTGCGCGAAGGCCCGCATGTCGTCGGAGGCGAACCAGCGCTGGCTGCGCAGTTCGGAAAGCTCGCGCTTCGTCATCCCTTGATCCCCCCGGCAGTGAGGCCAGAGACGACGCGCTCCTGGAAGATGACGATCAGCACGGCGACCGGCACGATGCCGACGACGAGCGCGGCGGAGATCACCGGCCAGGGGAAGGCAAACTCGCCCTGGTAGAGCTGGATGCCCACCGGCAGCGTGCGTAGCGACGGATTGGAGTTGAAGGAGAGCGCCAGCAGGAACTCGTCCCAGGCATTGACGAAGGCGAGGATGCCGGCGGTGAAGACGCCCGGCGCGCAGAGCGGCACGACCACCTTGAACAGCGCCCCCATGCGCGTGCAGCCGTCGATCATCGCGGCGTTTTCGAGATCGCGCGGAATGCCCTCGAAGAAGGAGACCAGCATCAGGGTGCAGACCGGCAGCGACAGCACGGTATAGGGCAGCACCAGCGCGATCCAGGTGTTGAGCAGGTTCAGCGTGCGCATGATCTCGAAGAGCGGCACGAGCAGCGTCACCAGCGGGAATGTGGAGACCGCGATGATCAGCGACAGGATGAGCCCGCGATAGCGCAGGTTGAGCCGCGCCAGCGCATAGGCCGCCAGCACCGAGACCAGCAGCGTCAGGCAGGTCGACAGCAGCGCCACCATGAAGCTGTTGAACAGGAAGAGATGCAGCGGCTGGTCGGAGAAGGCCTGCATGTAGTTCGAAAGCGTCGGGGCATGCGGGATCCAGGTGATCGGCTTGGCGGTGAGTTCGGCTTCCGTCTTCAGCGAGGTGAAGAGGATCCACAGCGCCGGGAACATGCCGTTGATGATCAGCGCGCCACCGGCGATGAAGCGCAGCGGACGGCCGGAGAGAAGCGAGGAGAATCCGGGATTGGCGACGGCGCTCATGGCTTACTCCTTGGTCCGGATGGCGCGGAGATAAACGGCGGTCACGCACATCGACAGGGCGAACATCACGACGGCGAGCGCCGAGCCGTAGCCGAGGTCGAGGAAGGAGACCGTGTTCTGGTGGATGTACATGGCGAGCGTGGCGGTGGAGGTGCCCGGGCCGCCGCCGGTCATCATGTAGGGGATGTCGAAGGTCTGCAGCGCGGTGATGGTGCGGAAGATCAGGGCGACGACGATGGAGGGCTTCAGGAGCGGCAGCGTGATCTCGAAGAACTGGCGGACGCGGCCCGCGCCGTCGACATCGGCGGCCTCGTAGAGCGAGCGCGGAATCGTCTGGAGACCGGCGAGGATGATCAGCGCCATGAAGGACGAGGTCTTCCAGATGATCGTCAGACAGATCGCGGCGAAGGCCCAGTTCGGCGAGTTGAACCAGATAATGCCCTCGAAACCGAGGCGGTTCAGCACGTCGTTGACGACGCCGTACTCTGAATGGAAGAACCAGGCGAAGATCAGGCCCGCGAAGGAGAGCGGCAGCGCCCACGGGATCAGCAGGGAAAGGCGCACCGGCCACTGCACGCCGAAGGGGAGATTGGCGAGCAGGGCCAGTGCGAGCCCGACCAGGAGGGCGCCGGGCACGGTGATGAGCGTGATGAGGACGGTGTTCCAGGTAGTTTCCCAGAAAACCGGATCCTCCAGCATGAGGCTGTAGTTTTCGAGGCCGACGAACTCCGCCGGCAGGCCTGACGTCAGCGACAGGCTGAAGAAGCTGGTATAGCCGAGGCGCAGTACCGGGTAGACGATGATCAGCGCGAGGAGGATCGCGGCGGGCGCGAGCAGGACCACGGCCAGCGCCCGGTCGCCGAGATCGAGCCAGCGCGTCCAGGCCGGCGGGCCGCGGTCGGCAGAGCTTGCCGCATTGAGGGTGGAGGTCGTCGACAAGGGGCAACTCCCGGCAATTCAGGTTGGGGAGGCGGAAGGGCGGGCAGGCCGCCCTGCCCTTCCGGCGATGGTATGGCGATCAGCGCAGGATGCGCTTGAGGCGCGCCTCGATCTGGCTTGCGCCGTCCTCCGGCGTCGTGACGCCGGCGAGCACCGCGTTGACCGTGGTGCGGATGACCTCGCTCACCTCGTTGTAGCGCGGCGTGACCGGGCGGGCCTTGGCGGTCTCGACCACCTGGAGCGCATCGGCGAACCACGGCACGGCCTTCAGCACCTCGTCGTTCTTGTAGGCGTCGGCATAGGTCGGCAGCAGCGAGCCGTTGGCGGCCATGAAGACGGAAACGTCTTCGCTCGACAGGTATTCGACAAGCTTCTTGGCCTCGTCCTGATGGGTGGAATAGGCCGAGACGCCCCATTCCCAGCCGCCGAGGCAGCTTGCCTGCTCGCCGGAGCCGAGCGCCGGCAGGCGCGTCACGCCGACATTGCCCTTGACGGCCGATTCCGCGCCCTGGAAATGCGTCCAGGCATAGGACCAGTTGACCGCGAAGAGCGCGCTGCCAGCCTGGAATTCCTTGCGGGTATCGTCGGTGGCGACTTCCGCGATGTTCTTCTTGGCCGTGCCGTCGTCGACAAAGCCCTTCCACAGCGACAGCGCCGTGACGGCGGCGTCATGGTCGAAGGTCAGCTTGCCGTTCTCGACCAGATTCTTGCCCTGGCTCCAGTAGGGTAGCAGGAAGGTGCAGACCGCGCCCTCGATGGCCTTGCCCTGGAAGGAAAGGCCCTGCAGGTCGGGGTTCTTCTCGCCCTCGGCGACCTTCTTGGCGGCGGCCGCCAGCTCGTCCCAGGTCTTCGGCGGCGTAATGCCGTATTTGTCGAGCAGGTCCTTGCGGTAGTAGAGGAACATGGCGTCGGCGAAGGCCGGCAGCGCGACGACCTTGCCGTCGACCGTATTCGCCTCTACATAGGCCGGCAGGTAGACCGACATGTCCTTGCCCTCGAAGGCGGAGGTCCAGCCGGCGGCGGCATATTGCGCCGGGCGGATGACGTCGAGCATCAGCACGTCGAGATTGGTGTCCTTGGCGGACATGACGGTGTTGAGGTACTGCGCCTGCGCTTCCGAGGTGTTGCCGCCGGTCTCGATGGCCACCTTGACGCCCGGATTTTCGGCCTCGTACTTGTCGAGCACCTTGCGCCAGACATCCGGCTGGTGCTGGCTGGAAACGAAGATCTTCAGATCCGTGTCGGCAAAGGCCGGCGCGGCGAAGGCAAGCATGGCGGCAGTGGCGAGCGCGCCCGCCAGGATCCTGGTGTTCATTCTATCCTCCCGTTGATGGAGCGCACAAAGCGCCTGGCATTCAGTTGATGACGCGTTCGCTTGCGGCATCGAAAAGATGGATTTTCGTGGGGTCGACGCCGATCCGGAATTCCGAGCCGGGCTCTGGCCGCATCTCCGGCGGCATGCGCGCGGTCAGCACGTCGCCGCCGACGGCAAAGTGCACCAGCGTGTCCGAGCCGAGCGGCTCGACGACCTGCACGCGGGCGACAAGCACGGCCGCCGGATCGGCTGCCGTGCCAAAATGTTCCGGCCGGATGCCGACGACCACGTCGCGGCCTTCCACACCGGTCTCGCGCCCGGCCCGCACGGCCTCCAGCCGCAGCTTGTTGCCGTCTGCAAAGGCAAGACAGCCCGCCTCGACCTTCGCCTTGGCGAAGTTCATCGCCGGCGAACCGACGAAGCCGCCGACGAAAACGCTTTGCGGCCGGTTGTAGACCTCGTCGGGCGTGCCGACCTGCTCGATATCGCCGCCCTTGAGGATGACGATGCGATCGGCGAGCGTCATGGCCTCGACCTGGTCGTGCGTGACATAGATGATCGTCGTGCCGATCTGCTGGTGCAGACGCTTGATCTCGGTGCGCACCTGGCCGCGCAGCTTGGCGTCGAGATTGGACAGTGGCTCGTCGAACAGAAAGACCTTCGGCCGGCGCACGATGGCGCGCCCCATGGCGACGCGCTGGCGCTGGCCGCCGGAAAGCTGGCCGGGGCGGCGCTCGAGCAGATGGGAAATGCCGAGCATCTCCGCAGCTTCATTGATGCGGACATCCGCTTCGCGCGCCGGCACGCCATGAACCTTCAGGCTGAACCCCATGTTCTCGCGCACCGTCTTGTGCGGATAGAGCGCATAGTCCTGGAAGACCATGGCGATGTCGCGCTCGCGCGGCGGCAGGCGGTTGACCACCTTCTCGCCGATGCGGATCTCGCCGCCGCTGATGCTTTCGAGGCCGGCGACCATGCGCAGCGTCGTGGACTTGCCGCAGCCCGAGGGGCCGACGAAGACGACGAACTCGCCATCGGCGATTTCAAGGTCGACGCCCTTCACGATACGCAGCGAACCGTAACTTTTTTCCAGCTTTCGCAGGCTGACAGAAGCCATTCCTCTCTCCCAAGCGTGGCCGGGCATCCGGCTCATCTCAGGCGATAATAGCGCTACGATTTATTTGATGCAAGACGGGCTTGAAAAATGTTTTTTGGCGCGGGAGAGAACGCAATTTCCATGAAATTTGACAAAAGTCTCTTTATTTTCAGAATATTACATATTCGCACGCCTGCGATTGTCGTTGCGACACGATCAAAAGTGTGCTATTTATACAATAATAGCGCTATGGAGTTGACCGTGGACAACACAATGCGAAAGCCGCCGCGCCATCGCCGCAAGATGCAGTCCGTCACGATGTCCGACGTGGCCGAGCTCGCCAATGTCTCCCCCTCCACCGTGTCGCTCTTCCTGCGCAAGCCCGAGGCGGTTTCGGCGACTGCGAGCCAGGCGATCAGCCGGGCGATCGACAAGCTCAACTATGTGCCGAACCTCATGGCGGGCGGCCTGGCCGCCGCGTCCTCCCGCGCCGTCAGCATCCTCGTACCTTCGGTGCGCAACGCCTTCTTCGCCGAGACGGTCTCTTCCATGCAGACGGCGCTCAAGAAGCAGCGCCTGCAGCTCATTCTCGGCCATACCGAATATGACGAGCAGGAAGAAGAGGAGCTGGTCCGCATGGCGCTCTCCTGGGCGCCGGCGGCGATCGTCCTGACCGGTCTTTCGCACAGCGCGGCGACGCGCCGGCTGCTGGCCAATGTCGCCATCCCCGTCATCGAGATCTGGGAGCTGGGCGGCCCGCAGATCGACGCCGCCATCGGCTTCCACCACGATCAGGTCGGCATCGCGGCGGCGGAGCACCTGGTCCGGCAGGGCCGCCGCAACCTTCTCTTCCTCGGCGCGCGCATGCACCAGGACCGCCGCGCCAGGCAGCGCTGCAACGGCTTCCTGCAGGCGGCCAGGGCGGCCGGAGCAGCTGCGAAAGTCGTCGAGCATCCCGACACAGCCTCCGCCGAAATCGGCTCGATGCTGCTGGCGGAAGCCTTGCGGCTCCACCCCGAGACCGATGGCATCGCCTGCTCGAACGACCATATCGCGCTCGGCGTGCTCTTTGCCTGCGAGCGCCAGAAGATCGCCGTACCGGATCGGCTCGCCGTGATCGGCTTTGGCGATCTCAGCTTCAGCGCCGCCTGCAACCCGCCGCTCACCACGATCCGTCCGTCCGGCGACCTGATCGGCCGGGAGGCTGCAAGGTTGATCGAAGAGCACCTGCACGGCGAAAAAGCGGACACACATCGCACGATCGACACCCGCTTCACGCTGCAGCACCGCCGCAGCAGCTAGGGCATTTCCGGCGGGAGCGCAGGGTGCGGCTTGTCGCCGATTGCACGGAAACGAAGAGCTGCCCTTTGGGCGCGAACGGAGTGGGCTTCTCAACGGGGCAAGCGAAGGATCGGCGGCATCGCCGATCCATTTCCCTTGCCGCCGCCATGCCCGTCAGCTCAGCGTCAGTCCGTCGATGGTGACGACGCGTTTTTCCTTGGCGGAACGTTCCGCCGCCAGCCCGATGGCAACCGCCTTCAGGCCGTCCTGCAACGTCACTTCGACCGGACCGGCACCCAGGATCGCCTTGCGGAATTTCTGGTGCGCGTAGAAGGTCGCGCCGTGGTGTGCGCCGGCATGCAGCACTTGCGCGTCCACCTCGACGATGCGGCGTTCAGGCTGGCGCTTTTCCTGCCGGAAGCTGATTTCGATTTCGGAATGCCTGCCGGCGTCCTCGCCGCGATGCCCCGGCACGAAGCATTCGACCCGGCCGAGCGAGCCGGTCGCGGCGAACTCCTCCTGCCAGAGAGCGCCTTCGGCGAACATGCAAAGATCGAGCGAGGCGCGGATTCCCGATTTGAAGTCGACCGTGACGAAGGCATTGTCGATGATATCAGGCCGCTCGCCGTCCTCGCGCCGCTCGTCGGCATGGTTGACGTCGATGCCGGCGGAGGCATAGACGCGCACCGCCTCGTCCTCGGCGATCAGCCGCATGAGATCGAAGAAATGGCAGCACTTCTCGACGAGCGTGCCGCCCGTACGCGCCGCATAGCGGTTCCAGTTGCCAACCTTTTCCTTGAAGGGAAAGCGATGCTCGCGCAGCGCGATCATCCTGAGGTCGCCGACCGTTCCCTTGCGAACCTCTTCCACGAGTTCCGTGACCGGCGGCATGTAGCGATACTCCATGCCGATCCATAGCGGCGCCGTGTAGCCGGCAAGCGCCGTCGACATCCAGGTAAGTTGTTCGGCGGAGGTGCAGGCGGGCTTTTCCAGAAGGATCGGCAGGCTGAGGCCCCGGTCGAGGATCCTTGCCAGCACATCCGCATGCGTGTCATTCGGCGTTGCGATCACCAAGGCGTCAACGGCGTTGCTGGCAAGGAGCGCATCGGCCGAGTCGAAAAGCTGGGCCGTTTCGGGAACGCATTCGGCGGCCAGCGCACGCGACCGGGCATCCGGATCCGCGATGGCCGTGATCCTGGAGCCCGGCGTCATCGCGATATTGCGAAGATGCTCGCGCCCCATCATGCCGGCCCCGATCAGGCCGTAGCGTATAAGGTCTGACAATCCCATTCCTCCTCTCGATTGCGCCCCGGCAGCACCGCCGCCATGGAGCCCCTGACCGAGGAAACGTTACGCAGCAAGGCGGATAAAATCAAATAAAATCGTAGCGCTATTATAAGCGACCACACTGACATTGTGATTATCTAACTGATTTAACATAAAAATATTGCTGAAATACGATCATTCTTCGAGCTCGATTCACAGATTGACGCATCATTATGCAGCGCTATTATTAGCGCGGGAGCAATTTGGAGGAGGAACCAAGCATGAAAAGCCCCATCATCGCCTGGACGGCGGCAGCGCTTGCCATCGGCTTGCAAGCGCCGGCCCATGCCGATACGACGCTGCGCATGTTCGTCTCGAGCCAGGGAAGTCCGGGCATCCACCGCAAGATCGCCGACCTGTACGAGCAGCGGAATCCCGGCATCAAGATCGAGATCGAACTCGGCGGCGCCACGTCGGAATTGCAGGCGCAATACCTCAACACCGTCCTGTCCAGCCGCGATCCGTCGCTGGACGTGCTGATCCTCGACATCATCCGCCCTGCGCAGTTCAGCGCTGCCGGCTGGATCTCTCCGCTCGGCGATGCGGCTGCAGCCGCGCCCATGCTCGAGGACTATATCAAGGCCTATGCAGACGCGAACACGGTCGACGGCAAACTCGTCGCCATGCCGGCACATGCCGACGCATTGCTTCTCTACTATCGCAAGGATCTGCTCGACAAATACGGGCTTCCCGTGCCGAAAACCTGGACGGAGCTTGCCGAAACAGCAAGGAAGATCCTGGCCGGCGAAGGCGACCCGAACCTGCAGGGCATGAGCTTCCAGGGCAAGGCCATCGAAGGCGCCGTCTGCACCTTTCTGCTGCCCTATTGGAGCGCCGGTCACGACCTGACGAAGAATGGCGAATTCTCCTTCGACAAGGACGGCGCGGTCGCGGCCTTCAACGTCTGGAAGAGCCTCGTCGACGAAGGCATCGCGAAGAAGAACATTTCGGAGGTCGGGACTGACGACACGCGCCGGGAATTCCAGGCCGGAAAGGCGGTGTTCGCGTCGCTATGGGGCTATGGCTGGAGCAACTTCCAGGGCGAGGACGCCGCCGTTCGGGGCAAGGTCGGCGTCGCGACCCTGCCTGCCGTCGACGGCGGCAAGGTCGTGAGTTGCCTTGGCGGCTGGGAATGGGCCGTTTCCGCCTATTCGCGCCACCAGGAGGAAGCAAAGAAGCTCGTCACCTTCCTGTCGGGAGCGGAAGCCACCAAGATCAAGGCCATCGAGGCCTCCTATCTCCCGCCGCGGACTGCACTGTATACCGACCCGGACGTACAGAACGCGATGCCCTGGATTGAAAGCGCCCGTGCCGTCGTTGAAAGTGCAATCCCCAGGCCAGTGACGCCGCGGTATAACGAAGTGAGCGAGATCATCCGCACGCTCTTCAACGCGGCAATCGGAGGCTCGATGAGCCCTGAAGATGCAGCAGCGCAGATGGACGCGAGGCTGCGCCGTATTCTCCGATAGGCCAATACGAGGCCAAACTCATGAGCCCTACCGTTCTGGGCTCATGGGCTGGGGATTCAATCGCTGCAGTCGGTCTACGTCCGACGACAATATCGACCTGATGAATCCCGGTGATTTATTCTCGCAGGCGCCCATATCTCACCGCGGAACCGACCCGTAAGACCTGCGGGGCGCAATCCTGGATTCCGCCGGTCATGCTGTCACGCCTCTTCATCAGATCCCCGTCGAGCCGGCTGGCGCCGCCGTTTCCTTGGCAGGTCGATCGCACAATTAACTTGACTATCATACTCATATATTGTGATCGTTCTCCGGTCGAAACACGCGTTCGCGGCATACCGCATCACGCCAGCCGCAACGCCTCCTCTCCCCCGGAGAATGCCGTGGAGATCATCCGCGCCTGTGGCCTCAACATCTTCCTGGAGACCGCCACCGTGCGGCGGGAAACGGTCTGGGAAAGCATCACGCCGCCCGGCCATTGGCTCGGCACCCTGCTGGAAGGCAGCCTGTCCGTCCAGCAGGAGGGTTTCGGAGAGCACCTTTGGGAAAGCGGCGGCGGCACGATCTTCTCCACCAGCGAAAATGTCGCCACGCGCCATGTCGTTCAGCGCGACGGCAGTGTTGCGGCCGTCTTCGTGCAGATCGAGGCTGACATGGCCGAACCGCTGGTCGGCGGTGACACGCTCGCGCTGATCTCGCGCAAGACGCCGGATCCCCGCCTTGCCTTGCCGGAAGCCGCGCGCACCATCGCCTGGCAGATGCTCGGCTGCCCGCTGCAGGGTCCGGCCCGCCGTCTCTACATGACCGGCAAGGCGATGGAGATGGTCGCCCACGTCCTCGATGAGGCCAGCGCGTCCGACCGTACCGGCGTCACGGCGGCATGGCCGGCGCGTGACATCGCCCGTCTGCACGAGGCGCGCAGCATCCTGCTCGCCGAGCTCGCCTCCCCGCCCAGCGTGCCGGAGCTCGCCCGCCGCGTCGGCACGAACGCCAAGAAGCTGGGCAGCGGCTTCCAGGCGCTGTTCGGCACCAGCGTCTACGGCTTCGTCAAGACAAGTCGGCTCGATGCCGCCCGGCTGCTGCTGGAGGGCGGCGAGACGTCGATCGCCCGCGTCGCCCGGCAGGTCGGCTACCAGCCGCAGCATTTCGCCACGGAATTCCGCCGCCGCTTCGGCGTCGCGCCCACCACCATCGCCGGCAGGGCGCGCTGAGCCCGATAGTCCGATTCCCGAACGTCTTTGCCGCGATCCCGAACGGCCATGCGGTTGTCCGCCGGGCAGGCCCCATGCGAAGACCCTCGTAAATATGAGGGAATTCATCATGAATGGAAAACGCCACGCCGCCCTGCGCGCCGCAACCGTCCTTGCGGCCACGGGCCTCGTTCTCATCGACGCCGGTTCGCCTGCCGCGCAGGAGCAAGAGGCCGGCGGCAATACGTCCGGGGCAACCGTTCTCGAACAGATCGTCGTCACCGCGCGGCGGCGGGAGGAGAAGATCCAGGAGGCGCCCGTCGCCGTTACCGCCATCCCCGCCGAGGAGCTCGGCAAGGGCCGGACGGACACCATGGAGGACGCCGCCTTCAGGACCCCGAACGTGCTCTTCAACGGACAGGGTGGCCCCGTCAGCATTCGCGGCGTCACCTCGCTCGGCATTGCCGGCGGCGTCGACCGGCAGCCGGCCGTCGGCCTGTTCCTCGATGACGTCTACCTTGCCCGCCCGATGGGCTACCCCTTCATCCTCGAAGACCTGGAGCGCGTCGAGGTGGTGCGCGGCTCGCAGGCGACGCTCTACGGCAAGAACACGATCGGCGGCGCGATCAACCTGATCTCGCGCGCGCCCGGCGACACCGCCGGCGGCACGGTCTCCGCCACCATCGGCACCGACCTCGACACGCGCTTCAAGGCGGCTTTCGAGACGCCGATCGAGGGGACGGGTTGGGCGGTGCGCGCCTCCGCCGCCTGGAGCGGCAATCGCGGCTACATCGAAAACCTCGTGACGGGCGAGGATGTCAGCGACACCGACCTCTTCTCCGGCCGCATCGTCGCCACCGGCGAGGTGGGCGACGGCACGAGGCTCAGGATCATCGGCGACTACACGCGCGACCGCGGCGACGGCGGGCTCTGGTATGCGCCGCTGCCGCTCGCCTTCGACCACGAGGCGACCCACGACTTCGAGCCGGAAAACAGCGTCGACAGCGGCGGCCTTTCCGTGCGCATCGACCATGACTTCGAGGCCATGCGGCTGACCTCCATCACCGCGTTCCGCGGCCACCGGATGAAAAGCTATCTCGACGGCGACTTCACCGCCACGCCCTTCATCGGCCAGGCCCAGGAGGAGACGCAGCGCCAGTTCAGCCAGGAAATCCGCCTGTCCTCGCTGGATGACGACGTCCTGCGCTGGAGCGGCGGCCTCTTCTACATGCACGAGCGCTTCGAGGGCACGCAGTATTTCGACCTTGCGTCCTTCCCGCGCGATGTCTGGAGCCGGGACGTCTTCGAGCAATCGGCCGATACGGTTTCGGTCTTCGGCGAGGTCGGCTATTTCCTGACGCCGCAATGGGAGGTCTCGGCGGGCGGGCGCTACACCTACGACCGCAAGTCGACGACGAGCGAAATTTCCTCGCCGAGCGGCAGCTTCATGTTCGGCATGCCCGGTCGGGCCGAGGGCGACGTCTCCTTCTCCAATTTCTCGCCGGAGGCGGCCCTTACCTATCACGTCTCCGAAGGCAACATCGCCTATGCCAAGGTCAGCCGCGGCTACAAGTCCGGCGGCATCAGCCCCTATATCGAGGCGGACGGCAACGCGAACCGCTACGACCCGGAAACCACCACGTCCTACGAACTCGGCGCCAAGGCGACATCCGACGACGGCCGGTTCACCCTGGCGGCCTCGCTGTTCTACATCGACTGGAAGGACCAGCAGGCGGTCATCTACACGACGCCCTTCACGCGCGTCTATCGCAATGCCGCGGCGGCGACGTCGAGGGGCCTGGAAATCGAGGCGACCGCGCAGATCACCGAGGAATTCGCGCTTCGGGCGGGCTACGGCTACACCCTTGCCCGGACGACGATTTCGTCGATACGGTGATGGGTGCGGTCTATACCGGCAATGACCTGCCCTTCGCGCCGCGCCACAGCTTCAGCGTCGGCCTGCGCTTCGAGCGCGAACTCGACGCCGGCGCCGTGCTGAAGGCCGGCCTCGACTATACGTTCCGCAGTTCCTACGCCTTCACCGCCGACAACGCGTACCGGCAGGCGTCGACGCATCTGGTGGACGCCCATGTCGGCGTCGAGAAGGACGGCTGGAGCGCCAGCCTCTGGGCCAAGAACCTGACGGACGAGCGCTACCTGAAGAACTATTTCAGCTATAGCGGCACCGACATGGGCGTGGCCGCGCCCGGCCGGACGATCGGCATCACGCTTGCCAGGGTGTGGTGACATGAGCGGAACCGACAATGCCATGCTCCTCGCCGCCTCCGACGCGCCCGTGCCGTCGCAAGCCGGCCGGCTGCGCTTCTTCCTTTTGATCGGCGCGCTCTACTTCACGCAAGGCTTGCCCATGGGGCTTGCCATGGAGGCCGTGCCCGTGCTCATGCGCCAGAGCGGCGTCTCCATGGACGTCATCGCGCTGGTGCCGCTCGCCGGCCTGCCCTGGATCGTCAAGTTCCTCTGGGCACCGACGGTCGACAACCGCTGGCGCGCAGGCCTCGGACGCCGCAAGAGCTGGATCGTGCCGATGCAGGCGATCCTTGCCGCCTGCCTCCTTCTGCTCGCCGTCCTTCCGCTCGACGGGGCCGGCCTCTGGATGGCGGTGACGGCGCTCATGATCGGCTCGATCGCCAGCGCCACGCAGGACACCGCGACGGACGGCCTGGCTGCCGAGCAGCTTGCCGGGCGCGGGCTTGCCTATGCCAATGCATTGCAGGTCGGCGGCATGATGGGCGGCTTCATGGTTGGCGGCGGCGGCGTGCTGATGGTCGCCGACAGGCTTGGCCAGCAGGGCATATTCCTGCTGCTCGCGCTGGCCCCGGCCCTGACCGTCGCGCTCGCCCTCTCCTGGCGCGAGCCGCCGCGTCCCGCCACGGCACATGGCAGCGGCAAGGCCCGGCTCGCCGATACGTTCCGCCGCCCCGGCATCGCGCTGCTTCTGCTGCTCGCCTTCATCTATGGCGGCGCCCATGCCGGCGGGCTCAGCGTCAGCAGGATCTTCCTCGTCGACCAGGGCTGGTCGAACCAGGATACGGGTCTCGTCGCCACATTCAGCGGCCTTGCGATGCTGGCGCTCGGCTGCCCGCTCGGCAGCGCGCTGACGGCCCGCAACCGCTGGCTCGCCATGGGGACGGGCATGACGCTCGCCGCCGTGTCCTTCGCCCTCTTCGGCCTCATCGCCGCGGGCATCCTGCCGACAGGCTGGTCTTCCGTCCTGCCGGCAATGGGCGTGCTGTCGGTCGCCAGCGGCTTCATCGCCGTCTCGGCGGCGACGATCATCATGGCCTTCGGCGGCGCGGGAAAACAGGCGGGCACGGACGTCACCGTGCTCCAGAGCGCCAACGTCCTCGGCGAGATGGCGATTGCCGGCCTCGTCGTCTGGGTGGCGGGGCGCACCGGCTATGTGCCCGCCTTCGCCGGCGCGGGCCTGGCGCTCGTCCTTGCCCTTCTCTTCGTCTCGCGCGCCGCGCGCGCCATCCCCGTGACCCGATAATCGAGGCCAGTCCATGCTGAAACTTTCCTCCACGATGGTCGACCGCATCGCGCGGCGGCCGGGCGGCCTTCTCGGCTACCTGCTCTACCGCTTTCCCCTCGGCCACAAGATCGGCTTCGATCTGGCGCTCCGGCGGCTTCCGCCGGAAAGGAACGATCTCGTCCTGGAGGTCGGTTGCGGCGGTGGCGTCTTCCTGCGCCGGCTGCTGAAAAGCGGCTGTCGCGCCGTCGCCATCGATCACAGCCCGGACATGGTGGCCAATTCCGGCCGGCTGAACGCCAGGGCGCTCGCCGGGGGGCGGCTGACATTGCACGAGGCCGATGCCGCGGCCCTGCCCGTCGCGAGCGGCACGATCGACAAGGTCTATTGCCTCAATGCCTTCTTCTTCTTTCCCCAGCCGTCCGAAAGCCTCAAGGAGATGGCGCGCGTGCTGAAACCCGGCGGCCGGCTGGCGCTCGTCACGTCCCCGCCCGCCTTCCGCCGGCAGATCGCCAGGGTTTCCGCCAGCATGGCGGAGACCATGCGCTTCGACGAGCCGGAGACGCTCGCGCGATGGGCGCATGATGCCGGGCTGGTGCCGGTCGAAACGCGCGACGTCGCCGGCGCCGGCTATCTCTTCATCGCGACCAGGGAGGAAGCGGCATGAGCGAGGAAACACGCATCGAGGCCCCCGGCTTTCGCGGCCGCATCACCGGAAGGCTCGGCGACATGCTGGTGATCGACGCCGAGGTGGAAGCCGACATCCCGTCCCATGCGGGAGAAACGGCCGAATTCGCCATCGTCGTCTCCGGCCGTTTCGAGCTGAGCATGAACGGCACCACGCTTTCCTGCGGGCCGGGCGACCATCTCGTGGTCGAGGCGGGCGTGGAACACGCCATCCGCGTCATCGAGCCCGGCCGCCTGGTCCTCATCGGCAAGATGTAACCGGCATGGCGTCCCTTGCGGGGCGCGGCCGAAGCCGGCTTGCATCGCATCACCCGGACGTGCATCAGCTCGAGCGTTGGATGAGCCAGATGCTGCCGATGACGAGGCTGGCGCCGGTGATCTGCAACACCGTCAGGGACTGTCCGAGGAACCCCCATCTGAGCAGCATCGCTGTCAGGGGGCTAAGGAACAGGAGCGAGGAGACAGCCGAAGGTGCCAGCCGTCCAATCCCGCGAAACCAGAGGACATAAGTCAGAGCTGCGCCGATCAGGCCAAGCCAGACAAGGCCCATGAGATTGGAAAGCGTTGGAACAGGAATGGAGCCATCGATCAGCACGACGACAGGAACCAAAAGGAGGCCACCGGCGGTCAACTGCCATGCCGTGAAGGTGAGCGGCGACACGGGTGGCTGCCACTTGCGCGCCAAAGTGACGCCCATGGCCATGGAGGTCGCGCCAGCCAGACCGGCCGCGATGCCGATGGGGTCGAGCGCAGCGTCCGGCGTCAGGACGAGCAAAGCAACCCCGATCATGCCGGCCAACGCGCCCAGGACCGCCAACGCGCGAAGCCGGGAAGACAACAGAAACGAAGCCAGGAAGACGACGATCAGCGGTTGGGCCGAGAGCACGGTGCCAGCGACACCGCCAGGAAGCCTATAAGCGGCGACGAACAACATGCTCAGGAAGATCGAGATGTTGAGCGCACCCAGGATGAAGGAGCGCAACCACCAGACGTCGGCCGGCAATTGGCGTACGATCGCCAGCAGGAATACGCCTGCCGGCAACGCACGCAGCATTGCGACCGTCATCGGCGAGAATCCCACGAGGAATTCCGTCGATACGATATAGGTGCTGCCCCAGACAATCGGTGCGAGGGCCGTCAGCGACAGGTCTGAAAGGTTCTGTTTCATGACAGTTGAAGGATCTCGGAAAGTGGACGGCGCGGCTTCTGGGGCCAGTTGCCCGGCGCTGCGCGACCGACAGGAAGAAGCATGACGGGGATCTCACCCCCGGCGAGACCGAACTCGCGAGAAACGGCGGCAGCATCGAACCCGCTCACCGGGCCTGACACGAGCCCCATGGCCTCGGCTGCGTAGATCAGCGTTGCCGTCCCGAGGGTTGCCGAGCGGATGGCTTCATCGCGGCTCGCTTCGGGATCGGCGGCATATTTGGCACGAGCGGTTTCTTGCCATCCCGAAGCCATCGCTTCCGGCATCAGGCCGGTTTCGACAAAGGGCCGCAGGCGCTCGCCAAGGCTCTCGTGATCGGGCGACTGGCCGCAGATGATGAAGGTTACAGCGGCGTCGGAAACCTTGACCTGACCATAGGCGAGGTCTCGCAGTTTCGCTTTGGCCTCCGCTTTCCGGACGGCAATGAAACGCCAGTTCTGAAGGTTGAAGGCCGTGGGCGCGCGCGTTGCAAGCCGCACGAGACCTTCGATCTCGGTGTTCGTCAGGGAATGTGATGGATCGAAGCGATTGGCGGAAACGCGTCGCTCGATCAGGTCAATTGCTGGATGGTGCATTGGTATCTCCTGGCGAAATTTCTTTTCCATGGAGATATAGAATTTCTTACAGGATCATAATATTGTAATTTTGAAAGATATTCATATCCAATAGGAAAGAATAGAGTGGATCGGTATACAGCCTTGCAGGTGTTTCGGCATGTGGCCGAGTTGGGCAGCTTTGCCGAAGCGGGCCGGAAGCTCGGTCTTTCACCTCCCGCGGTGAGCAAGAACGTGGCAGAGCTGGAAGCGCATCTGGGCGTGCGGCTGATCAACCGGACCACGCGGCGCATGGCGCTGACCGAAGAGGGCAAGACCTATCTCGATCATGTCACGCGGGGCCTGGATGCCCTGATCGAAGCCGAAGCAGCGCTTTCGCCCGCGAAATCGTCGCCCGTCGGCACGCTGCGGGTCAGCGCCCCGATGACCGTTGCGCTAGTCCGCCTGTCAGAAGCGGTCCCCGAATTCCTCTCGCGCTATCCCGATATCAGCCTTGAACTCCATCTCGATGACCGCCGCGTGGATATCGTCCGCGAAGGCTTCGATCTTGCCATTCGGGGTTATAGCAGCCTTGAAGATTCAAGCCTGATCGCGAGGAAGCTCGGGGGAATGCCGCATGTGCTGTGCGCAGCTCCCGCTTATTTCGAAACGCACGGAAAACCGCAGACGCCTTCCGACCTCAAGGCTCTGCATCACATCCGCTTTCCCTATGGAGGCAACGCCGATGTCTGGGAGTTCACAAGGGACGGCCAGACCGAACGCATTCCTGTCAAGGCACGCTACCCGGTATCCTCCAGCCTTGCTGTGCGGGATGCGCTGCGCGCGGGCTTCGGCATCAGCCTGATCCCGCGTCCCTACGTCGAAAACGACATTCAGGAGGGGCGATTGGAAACGGCGCTGACTGACTGGGCGACGGCGGAGATCACGCATTTTGCAGTCTATCCCTCACGTCAGCACGTGGCGCCGAAAATCCGTGTCTTTCTCGATTTTCTCATTCAGCGTTTTGGGCGTGAGACGATCTCAAAGACCTGACGTCGCACGGCTCCCCGCAAAGCTGAGACTAAATCGCCTCAAGATGCCTTGTTCCCATCCGCAGGCCTTGGTTTTGCAGCTTGTCTGGAAGCCGGTCCGGTGGACGAACGTTCCACCAGATGGCAGGCAAGCTCCAGCCTTCGGGGCGGAAACGGCAGACTGGAAAGGCTGTCGCGCAGGAGGTCAAGGGCCGACGAGCCGATTTCCCGCATCGGAATGTGCATCGTCGTCAGCGGCGGGTTGAGGAATGCGGCCTGCGGCAGGTCGTCCATGCCCATCACCGAGACGTCGCGCGGCACGCCATAACCCATCTGCTGGACGCCCAGCATCGCGCCGACGGCAAGGCTGTCGCCGGCCGCAAGGACAGCGGTGAAATCCAGGCCGCGCTTCCCGATGCGGGAAACGATGGCCTGCGTCGCCAGTTCCGGCAACCAGTCATCGACCGGCACGACCAGATCGGGATCGACGGAAATGCCGCGATGGAGCAGCGCGTCCCGCCAGCCCTCGAAGCGGCGCTCGATGGTGCGCCGCCCGGGCCGCATGAGGAAGAGGATGCGCTGATGGCCAAGACCGATCAGATGGTCGGCGGCAAGCCGCGCGCTCGACCGGTTGCACGGAGTCACGCTAGACAGCCGCATGAACGGGTCGTCGCCGTTGAGCAGCACCACCGGTTTTTCGAAACCGCGTGTGGCGGCAAGCAGCGCCTCGTCGTCGACGGTGAGGAACAGAAGGCCGAGGATTTCCGGATCGTCCTTCGCCTCCTTCAAGAGCGACAGTTCCTCGCTTTTGTCGGCGATGGGGCGGGTGATGATTTCCAGGCCGAGCGCCTGCGCCCGCTCCTTCAGGCCGTCGAGTACGTAGAGCGTGAACTGGTTGCGCACGTAGTCGATCATCGCGGCGCTGGAGGCGGCGAGGATGACCTTCTGCCCGGCCACCGCCGTCGGCATGACGTAGTTCGCCGTCTTGGCCGCCTCCAGCACCTGCTGGCGGATTTCCGGGCGGACGCCCTTTTCACCCGCAAGCGCCCGGGAAACCGTGCTGAGCGAGACGCCGCAGCGTTCGGCGATGTCCTCCAGCCGAACCTTCCTGCTCTTCTTTCCCCGTTTGCCGGGCAATGGTTTGACGGTCACCGCGCACCTCTCTTGCGCCTGATCATGAGAAAAATTTTCAGATTGCGCAAGAAAAATCACCATGCATTATCGACCCCAATTCGTCCATCGGTGACCGCAGGGAGGAGCGCCATGGGCCTTACGGGCCATGACATCAGCACCGGACTCGATCGCCTTGTCGCCGGCATGACCGGCCTCAAGCACAGCGGCCGTTTTCATGAACCGAACCTCGACGGCACGGCCGGCGACTACATCAGTTTCGACAGCTGGGAATGGCCGCAGGGCGTCGGTCTCTACGGCCTCGTGCGCCTCTGGCTGCTGACCGGGCGCGAAGACCTGCGTATACGCGTCGAGGATTGGTATTCCTCCCAGATCGCCGCGGGGCTTCCGACCCTCAACGTCAACACGACCGCCCCGATGCTCGGCCTCTCGCTGCTCTGGGCCAGGACCCGCGACCCGCGCTGGCAGCCGGTGCTGGACGCCTGGGCGGACCGCGTGCTCTCCGAAATGGGCCGCACGCCGGAAGGCGGCTTCGAGCACCATGTCTCCGACAAGGTCAACGACAACGAACTGTGGGACGACACGCTCTACATGGTCGCGCTGTTCCTGGCCGCCTACGGACAGGCGAGCGGCCGGCGCGAACTGGTCGACGAAGCCTCCCGCCAGTTCCTCGTCCATGCGCGTTATCTCGCCGATCCCGAGACCGGCCTCTGGTTCCACGGCTGGACCTTCGACGGCCGGCACAATTTCGCCCGTGCCCGCTGGGCGCGCGGCAATGCCTGGATCACGGCCGGCGTGCTCGACCTCTTCGACCTTGCCGAACTCGACCGCCCGGTGCGGCAGTTCCTCGAAGGTGTGCTGGTCGCGCAGGTCGATGCGCTGCTCACTCTTCAGGCGCCTTCCGGCGCCTGGCGCACGCTGCTGGACGACGCCTCTTCCTACGAGGAAATCTCGGCAACCGCCGGCATCGGCTACGGCCTGCTCAAGGGCTATCGCCTCGGCCTCGGCACGCCGGCCTGGCGCGCGGCGGGCATGAAGGCGCTCGAAGCGGTGATGGACAATATCGATGAAAGCGGCACGGTGCTGAACGTCTCCTACGGCACGCGCATGGGCCACGATCTGCAATTCTACAAGGACATCCCGATCCAGCCGACCGGCTACGGCCAGGCGTTGGCCATCCTCTGCCTTGCCGAGGCGCTGGAACATGTCGAGAAAGAAGGACAGGCAGCATGACGATGAAGGTACTCTACGGCGCGGCGCCGGATGACGTGAAGGGCTACGACACGCAGCGCCTGCGCGACGCGTTCCTGATGACGGACCTCTTTGCCGCCGACCGGGTCAACTTCGCCTATACCCATGTCGATCGCCTCATCCTTGGCGGCGCGATGCCGGTGGAAACCCGCCTTGCCTTCGGCTCCGGCGAGGATATCGGCACGCCTTACCTGCTCTTCGCCCGCGAAATGGGCATCGCCAATCTCGGCGGCACGGGCACCATCGCGGTGGACGGCGAGACCTTCACGCTGGAAAACCGCGACGTGCTCTATGTCGGCCGCGGCGCCCGGGAGATCGTCGTCTCCAGCCTGTCGGCGGATGTGCCGGCCCGTTTCTACATGAACTCCGTGCCCGCCGGCACCGATTTCCCGCACCGGCTGATCACCCGCAAGGAGGCGAAGCCGCTGGATCTTGGCGATGCCAGGCGCTCCAACAAGCGCCGGCTCGCCATGTATATCCACCCGGAGGTCTCACCCTCCTGCCTGCTCCTGATGGGCATCACCGATCTTGCCGAGGGCAGCGCGTGGAACACCATGCCGCCGCACCTGCACGAACGGCGCATGGAGGCCTATTGTTACTTCGACCTCGCCCCGGAAGACCGCGTCATGCACATGATGGGCCGGCCCGAGGAAACCCGTCACCTCGTCGTCGCCAATGGCGATGCGGTGCTTTCGCCCGCCTGGTCGATCCATATGGGCGCCGGCACCGGTCCCTATGCCTTCGTCTGGGGCATGACCGGCGAGAATCAGGAATACAACGACGTTTCCCCCGTAGCCGTGGCTGACCTGAAATGACCGATACGACCTTCCATATGAGGAAGCCCCTCCTTGCGGGCGAGGCCATCCGCTACTGGCAGCTCGGCGCGATTGCCGAGGAGCGTTTCGACGTGCCGGACCAGCCGATGAAGGGCGAGATGGACCCCTTCTTCTTCCTGACCAAGCACAAGAACTTCATTCCGCACGAATATCCCTGCCGCACCGCCTTCGCCGAGCGCTATCGCGGCGCCCGGCCGGATGTGCGCGGCGCCTTCAACGCCGCCCGCTGGTGGCTGCCCTTCGGCTCGCCGCGGCTCGACCTCTCCGGCTTCTGGTTCCGCCCGACGCGCCTTGCCACCTGGGCGCGGACCTTCATCGAGGCGGACACCGCCGGCACGGCCAAGGTGCGTCTCGGCACCTGCGGCGGCGCCGTCGTCTTCCTGAACGGCGCGGAAGCCGGCTGGATGGCGCCCTACAGCCGCAACCTCGAAGCCAAGGCCGAATTCGACCTGCCGCTGACGGCCGGCCTCAACGAGATCGTCCTGTTCTTCGACGATCTGGCCGAGCGTGACGCCCGCTACTTCATCCAGCTCGACTATCTCTCCGGCCCGAAGGCCGCTGTTGCCGTGCCGGTGCCCTGCGCCGGCCATGCCGTGGAGGTGGTGGAAGCCGCGCTCGACGGCATGCATTTCGACCGGCCGGCCTATTTCGACGGCGACATGACGCTGATCTTCGCCGCCCCCCTGCCGACGGACGTGCGCGTCGACGTCGCGGTCGAGGGCGATTTCATGTCCACGGAGCGCCTCGATTACGGTTTCACGCTGAAGGCCGGCGAGACCCGTCTGCGTGTCGGCTCTTCAAGCGCCATGCCCGCCGACTTCCGCCATTTTCGCGTGACGCTCGATGCGGACGGCTTCGTCGCGGCGCGTTCGATCGGCGTGGAGATCTGCCACACGAAGCGCCAGGGCGAAGCGCCCGCCTCGCTTGCCGCCCGCATCGCGGAAACCCTCGACGAGATTTCGGAATTCTCCGAGCGCGACACGGTGCGCGCTTTCGCGCGCCTCGCGAGCGGCCGCGGCGGGGCGGATACGGATGCGATGATCGAGGAGATCCTGCCCTCCATCGAGGATTGCCACGACTGCGCCGACTTCTCGCTGGTGCCGCTGATCTGGTCGCGCACCACCTGGGGCAGCGCCATCGGCACGGCGACCCGCGCGCGCATCGATCGCGCCATCCTCGGCTTCCGCTACTGGATGGACGAGCCGGGCAATGACGTGCAGTGGTATTTCTCCGAAAACCACGCGCTGCTCTTCCACACCTCGGCCTATCTTGCCGGCAACCTGCTGCCAGAAGAAACCTTCGTGCGCTCCGGCCGCAAGGGCTCGGAGCAGCGCGCCGTCGGTGCCGCGCGGGTGCGCGCCTGGCTCGATCATTTCGAGGTCTGGGAAATGGCGGAATTCAACTCCGCCCCCTATTTCCCGATCGACCTCAAGGGCCTGACGGCGCTTGCCGCCCTCGCCCCCGACGCCGACATCGCCGAACGCGCCCGCAAGGGCATCGTGCGGCTCTGCGAGATCATCGCGCGCTCGGCCCATCACGGCATGGTCACGGCGGCGCAGGGGCGCTCCTACGAACACACGCTCTGCGCCGGTCGCTCGCTTGAGCTTTCCGCGGTCGCGCGCCTGCTCTGGGGGCGCGGCTGGTACGGGCGGCGCGTCCATGCGCTGCCCCAGCTTGCCGTGTGCCTGCGCGACCATGGCCTCGTTGTGCCCGAGGCGTTCGCGGCAATCGCCAACCATCGCGGCGAAGAGCATCAGGAGTGGTGCTTCGCGCAGGGCGAGAACCGCTTTGCCGCTCTCTATCACTACAAGGGCCGCGCCTTCGCCATGGGCTCGGCCGCCCATTACCGCTGGGACGAGTGGGGCTACCAGGAAACGGTGCTGCATCTTCGCATCGGCGAGCGACCGGAGGCCGCCGTCTGGATCAACCATCCCGGCGAGACGATCCAGTTCGGCTATGGCCGCCCGTCCTACTGGGGCGGCTGCGGCGCTGTCCCGCGCACCCACCAGTATCGCGGCCTCGCCGTGCTCGATTTCGCCACGGTCGACGAACAGGCCGATTTCAGCCACGCCTGGTTCCCGATCGCCGAATTCGACGAGAGCCGCGTTTCCGGCAATATCGCCCTTGCCCGCAGCGGCGGCGGCGCACTGTTCCTCAAGGGCAACGCGCCCTTCGAGAGCGTGAAGGAAGGTCCCTCGGCCAATGCGGAACTGCGCCAGCATGGCCGCAGGACACGCTGGATCGTACGCGTCTGCGAGGCCCCGGACCTTGCTGCCGTCGAGAACCGGTTCTCGGCACTTGTCGTGCAGGAGGAGGCCGATGGCACGCTTGTCATCGAGGATCCCGACTATGGCACCGTGCGGTTCCGCGCCGACGGCTCGGCCGAGGCGGAAGGCCGCACCATCGTGCCCAAGGCATTCACCGTCGCCGGCACGGCGACGATGTTATCGGCAGCTTAGCCGGCATACCCGCCTGCATGAGGCAGGCGGCTTCGAACGCAGCGGGCGGGAGGCCCGCTTTCAGGAGGAGAACGACCATGACGAAGACCAAGACCATTCTGGCGGCGCTGGCCGTCGGGCTTCTGGCATCCACGTCGGCGCTGGCCGGCGACGTGCGCATCATGTGGTATTCCGACGGCGTCGAAGGCGAGGTCCTGAAGGATCTCCTCGATCGCTTCATGCAGGAAAATCCGGGGATCAACGTCATCCTCGACAACGTTTCCTACAGCGTGGTGCGCGAGCAGCTTCCGGTGCAGCTCGAAGCGGGCGACGGTCCTGATATCGCGCGCGTCACCAACCTCAAGGCCCAGAGCCAGCACTGGCTCGACCTGCGCCCGCTCGTCGCCGACGCCGCCTACTGGGACGAGAATTTCGGTGCGCAGGCCGACTGGATGCGCCCTGACGGCTCCAACCAGATCTCCGGCTTCATGACGCAGATCACGCTCGCCGGCGGCTTTGCCAACAAGACGCTGTTCGAGCAGGCGGGCGTCGCCATTCCCGGCAAGGACGCCACCTGGGACGACTGGGCGAAGGCCGCCAAGCAGGTCGCCGAGAACCAGCAGGTGCCCTTCGCCATGGCGCTCGACCGCTCCGGCCACCGCCTGACCGGCCCGGTCCTTGCCTATGGCGCGAACTATATCGGCACCGACGGCAAGCCCGCTCTCCTCGACCAGGGCGCCAAGGACTTCCTGAAGACGTTCGTCGGCTGGATCGAGGACGGCACGATGAGCAAGGACGTCTGGGTCTCTGCGGCCGGCTCCACCTATCGCGCGGCCGCCGACGACTTCATCAACGGCCAGCTTGCCTATTACTATTCCGGCTCCTGGCAGGTGCCAAACTTCTCCACGAAGATCGGCTCGAACTTCGACTGGGTGGCGACGGGCAGCCCCTGCGGCCCTGTCAACTGCACCGGCATGCCGGGCGGCGCGGGCCTGGTGGCGATCAAGTACACCAAGAACCCGGCCGAAGTCGCCAAGGTCATGGACTACCTCGCCCGCGAGGACATCGTGAAGGAATTCTCCGAGCGCACGCTGTTCCTGCCCGCGCACAAGGGACTGCTCGCCAAGGGCCTCGACTTCAAGACCGACGACGCGCAGGCAAAGGAAGCGCTCAACGCCTTCGTCGCGGCGACCGGCTCGCTCTCCGAGCTCGCCCAGAAGCTGCCGGGCTGGTTCTGGTCCGATACGTTCTACGGGGCCATGGTGACGCGCATCAGCCAGGCGGCGGCCGGCGAAATGCCGGTGGAGGAAGCCTTCACCCGCATCGACGCCGATATCGCCGCCAAGGTGAAGGATTCCGGCCTCTAAGGGCCGGACCGCGCGCCGCCGGCAGGACAGGCGCGGAAACGCGATGCCGGCGGCATGAAGCTGCCATCTGCGGCGGGGCGCCTCCCCCGTCGCGCGCCGCAGATGGCGCCCGGCCCTGCCGGGCGGCGCCACCGGCATGGGAGGGACAGAATGAGAACGGTGAGAGCGGCGGTGCAAAAGTCGGCCACGGTAGCGGCGGCATAATGCTGCTGCGGGCGGAGTAAAATCCGGCCACCTATTTCCTTTCTGCAACGA
>NZ_SLVX01000017.1 GCF_004341885.1 Shinella granuli
CGGCATCGAGAACCCGCTCTTCTACAAGGACAACACCCGCATGTTCTATGGAGATGCAAAGAAGAGCATCGATCAGTTGTTGCCGGCACTGGCGTGAATCGGTGAATGGGGCGATGTGGACGGGCGCGGTCTGGCTTCGTTGCTAGCCTCGGTAGGCCGCATCCCGTATCGCGCCGGGAAATCGACCGCTGGTGCCTTCGAAGGCGGTGTTGGTCAGCGCGACGACGGTCAGTCGTTCCGTCGGATCCAGGAAGAAGCTGTGGCCGTAGGCCCCGCCCCATTGAACGGTGCCCGGTCGTTGCGGTGTGTCGGCAAGCGGGTCGGAGAGCACTGCCCAGCCGTAACCGAAGCCCCAGCCCGGCCCTTGCGTCCCGACCCCGGGCCCGACATGGTCGCGCATCATCATCCGGATCGTCTCGTCCCGCAGGATCGGTTTTCCACCCGTGCGGATCGCCTCCATGAACCGGAGAATGTCATGGGCCGTGCCGATCATGCCCGCGCCGCCGGAGGGGAAGGCTTTGGCAGAAAAGGCGCGCGAGGGAGAGAAACGGACGACCCCGTCGATCTTTCCCGGATGTCCCGTGGCACGAATGGCAGGTCCACCCAAAACGGCAATCTGCTCTTGCGTGAGGGCAAGCGCGATGCCGTCATGCATGCGGACCGGTCCGGCAGGACCGCCTGCATAGGGCGTGACGAGCCTCTGGCCGGCCGCGGCGGTGAAGCGGGTCTGAAGCATTCCGAGCGGCTGCGTCACCAGTTCGGCGACGATATCGGGCAAGCTGTCGCCCGTTACCCGGCAGAGCACGGCACCAAGGACATCGATGCCCAGCGAGTATCGCCACGATGTGCCGGGCTTGAAGGCAAGCGGCAGTTGCGCCAGCCGGTCGACGTTCTCCGCAAGGGTCAGCTCCAGCCCGTCGAGACCATCCGAAACACCGGCCGTGTGCCAGGGACTGCCCGTCGGCTCCAGATAGGAATGCGACAGGCCGCTCGTATGGGTCAGAAGCTGATGGATGGAGATGTCCGGCCGGCTGCCGTCAGGGCAGGGCGGACGGAATTCCGGCAGCCAGCGGCTTACGGCGTCATGAAGGCCGAGCGCGCCTTTTTCGACGAGGCGCAGGGCCGCCGCCGTGACGATGGACTTGGAGACGGACGCAAGGCGGAAGACGGCATCGTCCCGCATGGGTATGCGGGCTTCGCGGTCGGCGAAACCCGCGGCGCGCGCGTAGACGGGCTGTCCGGCGCGGCTGACGAGAACGACCGCGCCGACGATCCGGCCGGCCGCGAGCGCGCCTTCAAGGGCGCTATCGAGGGCGGTGAGCGATGCCATGGCACTATCCGACAGGGATGCCGGCCCGCTTTGCAGCGAGCCGGACCGTTGGTTTCAGGAAAAGAGCTGGGTCAGGACGCCGAACTCGTTGAAGACGGTCCATTCCTTCTGGATCCTGCCCTTGTCGATCGCCCATTGGCTGATGCCCCAGAGGTTCACCTGCTTGCCGGTCGGCTCGCCATAGGGGCCGAAACCGCGATGGGTGCCGACGGCGCTCCAGCGGATCGAGACGACGTAGCCTTCCCGGGCATTGCCCATCCAGTAGACGTCGTCGACATTCATGGCGAGATCGGGGAACATGGCGACGATCGACAGCAGGAAGGACCGGATCTGGCCCGCGCCGCGATAGACGCGCCCGGTCGAGCCCTGCATGACGACGTTCGGCCCGTAGATATTGTCGATGGCGCCGAAGTTGCGCCGGTTCCAGACCGTATGGAAGGCAGCCCTGACGAAGCCTTCCAGGTCGTCCTCGACCGAGGGGAGCGTCATCTCGGCCGGTTTGCCCTGGCCGGGAAGCCGCTTCGGTTCGCCCGCCAGGAAATTCGACGGCAATGCGGCGCCTGCCCTTGCGGCGGCAAAACGCCTGGCGGTCTCGACGACATCGATGCCGAGCTGCTGCAGCAGACCCGCGGTGTCGTAGATGACATGCTCGTGAAAGATCTCGTTCGCCCGCGCCACGCAATTGGCCATGCACCAGAGCTGCACGCGCCTGCCCGTCGGCGCGCCGAAGCGGCTGTAGCCGGTGTTCGTGCCGAGGATCTTCGTGCGGTGCGACGTATGGAAACCAACATCCTCGTTGCCCGCCCAGACGACCTCGTCGGCCACGAGGCGGATATCGGGGAAGGCGTTGTTGGTATGCACCGTATCGGCCACGATCTTGTCGCGGCCGTATTGCAGCCCGATGTCGTCCCACACGGTGCAGTCGTGGCTGTAGGTGTCGTAGATGTAGCCGATGTCCTTCTCTTCCCAGATGCGGTGGGTGATCCGCACGATGTAGTCGACGATGTTGACATAGGTGGGATCGAAGCCCCGCATCGGATGGGAAGCGAGCCCCTGCGGGGCCTTGCCGATGAAGTTGTCCGTCCCGCCCCGGCGATAGGCATCGAGCGAGATCGAGAAGTCTTTCGGCATGTGCTCCCTGGCGAGCGCTTCGAACTGGACGCGCGATGATTCCTGCGCGCGGTCCGGTGCGGGATTCGATTTCGGCTTGTTGCCCGCGGTCGCTTCGGCAGGCAGGCGGTCTTGGGTTGTTGCTGTCATGTGAACCTCCATTCGCATACGTATGCTAGCACGAATGCGAATGTTGGCAATGGCGGGGTCGCGAATTCTTTTTCCGCCGTGAGCCCTGGCCTGGAGCTTTTTGCCGGGGCGGGCGGGCACGGCCGATCAGATCCGCTTGCCTAAAGGGGACCGCGGGTCCTATGTCTTCCCGCAGGGAAATGCCGCGAAGGGTTGATCGATATGAAGAAAAGGCGTGTGACATCCACCGATGTGGCCCGGAAGGCGGGTGTGTCGCAGTCGGCCGTCAGTCGCACGTTTTCGCCTTGGCCGACGCAGTCCGGCGTGTCTGCAGAGATCAGGGAAAAAGTTCTGCGGGCCGCAAAGGAGCTTGGCTACCAGCCGAATGCGATTGCGAGGTCGCTTATAACCCAAAGGTCCAGGATCGTCGGCGTGCTGTTCAGTTATCTCGACAATCCGTTCTACGCGCGGGCCCTGGAGCTGCTGTGCCACGGCCTGCAGGCAAGGGGCTACCACGCTCTCGTCTTCATGATGTCGGACACGCTACAGGATATCGATTCCACCGTATCCGATATCCTGCAATATCAGGTCGATGGGCTTCTGACCGCTTCCGTCGAGCTTTCTTCCAAGCTGTGCATCGAGTGTACCGAGCGGGGAATCCCCGTCGTGATGTTCAACCGAACCCAGGACGACCCGGGCTTGTCGGCCGTGACCACCGACAATATCGGTGGCGGACGACTGGCTGCGAAGGCTCTTCTCGATGCCGGCTGCGAGCGGCTCGCGGTGCTGGCGGGATGGGAGGGCGCCTCGACAAGCCGCGATCGGGAGTTCGGCTTCCGGGCGGAGCTGCACGCGCGGGGTGCGGAGCTTTTCGAGCGGGCAAACGGCAACTTCAATCTTGAAGACACCGCGCAGGCGACGCGAGCCTTTTTCAAGGATCGGAACCCGGCGGAGCGACCCGACGCCCTGTTCGTGATCAACGACTATATGGCGATCCGGGCGATGGACGTGATCCGCAATGAGCTGGGCCTGCGCATTCCCGAGGATGTCAGCGTCGTCGGCTTCGACGATATCTCGACGGCGGCGCAGCCGACCTATGGGTTGACCACCGTGCGCCAGCCGATCAACCGGATGGTCGAGGCCAGCCTGCGCCTGCTTTTCGAGCAGATCGAGGATTCCGCTGCTCAGCCCGAGCATGTGATGCTTGGCGCCCAACTGGTAGAGCGCCATTCGGTTCGCCGCAAATCCTCCCCTTGAATTTTTCTTCGAACGGATATTGCATTCGTATGCAAAAAAGGTATCTTGCATACGAATGCGAGGAGCATTCCAATTCTTCAGAGGGAGTTTGAGCATGATCACGAGAAGGCAGATGCTGCAGGGTGGCGTTGGTGCTGCTGCCGCCATGACATTTGGAATACCTCGCGGAGTGTCCGCACAAATCCTCCCCGGCAAGCCGTTTGCGGGCTCCGTCGTCAATATTCTCCTGCCCCATGCCTCTCAGTTCCGCGCCCATGAAAAGCGCTTTGCCGAATTCGAGGAGCTGACCGGTATCAAGGCCGTCTACAATTATGTTCCTTACGCGCAGGTGCGCGACAAGATCGCCGCGGAAGCCGTGGCCGGCAGCTCCAACTATGATGTCGTCTGTTACCAGGATAGCTGGGGGCCGTCGCTTTCGCTCTATCTGGAGCCGATCGACGCCTGGCTGGCGCGCGACGGCGTCGACATGAACAGCTATCCGCAGGCCTACAAGCTCGGCAGCGAGATCGGCGGCAAGGTCTTCGGCCTGCCGATCCGCGGCCATCCGCAGATGCTTTTCTACCGCAAGGACCTGCTCGCCGAAGCCGGCGTCGAGCCGCCGGCGACCTGGGAAGACCTCGTAACGGCCGCTAAGGCGGTTCAGGACAAGTCCGGTGTCTCCGGCCTCGCCATGTACTACGGCAAGGGCAACGGACAGCAGAACCTCTTCCTCTGGCTGAACTATCTCTGGGGCAAGGGCGGCGATCTCTTCACGCCGGACTTCACGGAGACGCGCTTCACCGAGCCGGTCGCGATCGAGGCGACGCAGATGTATCTCGATCTTCTGCTGAAGCACAAGGTCGCGGCGCCCGGCTCGGTGCAGTTCGCCGAGGACGATGCGGTCAATTCCGTCGCCCAGGGCAAGTCCGCGATGGTCATGGTCTGGTGGTGGGTCTATTCGGTGCTTACCAGCGACAAGTCGACGTTGAAGGCCGACCAGATCGGCTTTGCGCCCATGCCGAAATTTGCCGGCGGCAGCCCGGTTTCCTATGCGCTTTCCCTGCCGTTTGCCGTCAGCGCGCTGTCGAAGCAGAAGGATGCGGCCTGGGAGTTCATGAAGTGGGTTTCCCGGCCGGAGCTGGAGCAGGCCTGCGTCATCGACAAGTCCAATCCCGATACGTCGGATATCGTCGTCACGCATACGGCCAGCTTCCTGGATCCGAAGGTCAACGACGCCAATTTCGGCCTGCACCGGGTCGCGGCACAGAGCCTCGAAGGCTCCCGCATCATGCCGCAGCTGAAGGAATGGCCGCAGATCGGCACGACGCTCGAAAACACCATCTCGGATCTGGCGACGGGGGCGAAACCCGTCAAGGACGGGCTCGATGAAGCCGCGCGCGACATCGACCGCATCCTGCGCCGCGCCGGTTACCGCAAGGGCTGAGGCCCGTTGCGCTCTCTTCCTGCGGCGGGCCGGGAACCTGTCGCCGCCGCAGGTCGATAATGTCGCGGAAGGCCCGACTGGAGGCGTCGATTGCTTTGCAACCGGTGGCGACGGGCCGACGATGGAACCGCAAAGAGGAGCTGTTCACTTGGTGGACAAACATCTGAAATATTGGCTTGTGGCGCCCGCCCTGATCATCATGGCGATGACGCTGCTTTACCCGCTCGTTGCCGGGTTCTGGTTCTCGCTGCACAACTGGAACATCGCCCAGGAAGCGACGCTCGGTCCCTTTGTCGGGCTGGACAATTATCGGCTCATTCTCACCGATGACCCCGACTTCTGGGGCAGCGTTCGGGTGACCGGCATCTTCACCGTCTTTTCCGTGGTGATCACCCTGGTGCTGGCGATGGCGCTGGCGCTGGCGCTGCTGCTGGTGGGCAATGACGGTCTTACCGTCAATGTCCGCACACTGCTGGTGCTGCCGTTCTCCATGTCGCCGGCGCTGCTCGGCATATCCTGGCGCTTTCTGCTCAATCCGGAATTCGGCGCCATTTCCGCCGGGCTCGGGGCTATCATCCCTGCGTTGAAAGGTGTTCCCATCCTTGCCGATCCGACCCTGGCGATGGCGGCGCTCATCGCCTCGGACGTCTGGCACTGGTCGCCCTATTTCATGCTGCTGTTCGTGGGCGCTCTTGCCGCCCTGCCGCAGGAGACGATCGAAGCGGCCCAGGTCGATGGCGCCTCGCGGTTCCGCGTGTTCTGGGAAATCATGCTGCCGCAGTTGCGGCCGGTGCTGACGATCGCGATCCTGCTCAAGGCGATCTTCTCGCTCAAGGTGCTCGATCAGGTGGTCACGCTCACGGCGGGCGGCCCCGGCACGGCGACCGAAACGCTTGCGCATCTCGTCTACCTCACGGCTTTCCGGTTCTACGACCTCGGCTATTCCGCCGCGATCGCCTACCTGCTGGCCGCGGTCATGGGGGTCCTGGCCCTTCTCTACACCCGGTTCGTTATGGAGCGCGCGTGATATGAACGTTCGGTCAAAACACAGGCTTGCCAAGGCTGCGCGCTACGTCGCCCTTGCAGTCGTCGTGCTGATTTTCTTCGGGCCGATCGCCTGGATCCTCGCGACGGCGTTCAAGAGTGCGCCGGACGTGTACTCGCTGAAGATCTTCTTCACGCCGACCCTCCAGAACATCCGCGATTCCTTCGCCACCCCGTTCCTCGTCGGCGAAAGAACATGGAACAGCATCGTCGTGACGTTCTGCACGCTCGTCTTCTCGCTGCCGATCGCGACGGCTGCGGCCTATGCCTTTTCCCGCTTCCGCTTTCCGGGCGGCAGCATCTGGCCGATCGGCGTGCTGGCAACGCAGTTCATCCCGCCGGTCGTCGTCATCATCCCGCTCTTCATCGTCTTCCGGCAGGTCAACCTGCTGGACACCAGGACGGCGCTGGTCATCGCCAACATGTCCTTCGTCGTGCCCTATGCGATCTGGATGATCAAAGGCTTCATCGACAGCATACCGATGGACATGGAGGAAGCCGCCCAGATCGACGGCGCGTCCCGCCTCAGGGCGATCTGGGACGTCGTCGTTCCCGTCGCCCTCCCGGGCATCGCGACGGCGGCGATCTTCTGTTTCGTCGTCTCCTGGAACGAGTTCTTCTATGCGCTCGTGCTGACGCAGCAGGATGCGACCACGATGCAGGTCGGTCTGATGAGCGCCCGCACGGAACGCGGCGACGTCTGGGAGATCATGGCTGCGATGGGCCTTGTCATCATCCTGCCGATGCTGGTCCTCTCCCGCTTCGTTCAGAAATATTTCACCAAGGGCCTGATGTCAGGCTCGGTCAGATAGGACGCAATATGCCTACGCCCGTATCACCAAGGATAAGCCAGGTTCGGCACGTCCCCATCGAGAAGCTGCTGAAGCCGGTCGAGCGCGGTTCGTTCCCGATGGACGGTTTCGACGACGACTTCGGCGATATCGTCGACTACATCTTCAAGATCACCCACTGGATCTGGGCCGACCGAGCCGTTGGGCAGATCTATGACTATTATGCCGAGAACTGCACGGTCTATACCGGCTTCGACGTCACCCGTTCCGTGGAGGATGTCGTCACCGGCACGCTCTCCATGCTGCAGTCGTTCCCCGATCGCGAGATGGATTTCATCAACGTCGCATGGAGCGGTGATCCGAAGGAGGGATATTACACCAGCCATCTCGGCTTCTCGCGCATGACCAATCTCGGTCCTTCGTCCTATGGTCCGACGACCGGAAGAGCCTCGCGTTTCTTCACGATCGCGGACTGTGTCTCGCGCGACAACCAGATTTTCCTGGAATGGCTGATCCGCGACAACGGCGCGGTCGCAAAGCAGCTCGGTGTCGATATCCACGAATTGGCAAGAAGGCTTGCGCAGGACGATGCCCGGCAGGGCAGGAAACCCTGGTTTGCCGACACGCTGGAGAGCTTGCCGGCCGTGCGCAGCCCGCGCCAGCCGGCCCCGCTGGACCGTCCGAAAAAGAGCCTGGAAGACCGTCTGCGGCACACGTTGCACGATGCCTGGAACCGGCGTCTCCTGAACGTGCTGCATGATTTCTACGATCCTGATGTCGTCGGGCATCTTGCCGGCGGGCGTGAAATCGCCGGCAAGGACGGGCTGATCTACCACTATGTGCAACTGCTCGCCGCCATTCCGGATGCGGAATTCTCGTTCGACCATTACTGCGATGTCGTCGAAACGGATGGCGTGCTTGCGGCGGTCCGCTGGTCGATCACGGGGCATCACAGGGGCGACGGCCTGTTCGGCGCGCCGAGCGGCAAGCCGGTCTATGTGCTGGGAATGTCCCATTTCCGGTTCGAGGGAGAGAACGTGGTCGAGGAGTGGACGCTCTATGACGAGCTTTCGATCCTGCGACAGATTTATGCCGAGCCGGCAACGGCCGACGGGGAGGAATAACCTTTGGCATCTGTAACACTGAAAAACGTGGCCAAGCGCTTTGGTCATTTCACGGCGCTCGAGCAACTGGACCTTTCCATCGGCGATGGCGAGTTCCTCGTCCTGCTTGGCCCCTCCGGCTGCGGCAAGACGACCACGATGCGCATGGTCGCGGGCCTGGAATACCCGTCGAGCGGCGAGATCCGGATCGGGGATCGCCTCGTCAACGAGGTGCAGCCGAAAGAGCGCGACGTCGCGATGGTCTTCCAGAACTACGGCCTCTATCCGCATATGAGTGTCGAGCAGAACATCGCCTATCCGCTGAAGGTCCGGGGCATCGGGAAGACCGATCGCGCGGCAAGGGTAAGGGCGGCGGCCGACAAGGTGGAGCTCGGGCCGTTGCTGGCCCGCAAGCCGCGGGAGCTTTCGGGCGGCCAGCGCCAGCGCGTTGCCCTGGCGCGTGCCATCGTGCGCACGCCGCAGGTGTTCCTGATGGACGAGCCGCTGTCCAACCTCGACGCCAAGCTGCGCGTGACCATGCGGGCCGAGATCAAGCACCTGCAGCATGAGCTGGGCGTGACCACGATCTACGTGACGCACGACCAGATCGAGGCGATGACGCTTGCCGATCGGGTTGCGGTGATGAACGAGGGCCGCATCCAGCAATTGGGCACGCCCGCGGAAATCTACGACACGCCGGCCAATCTTTTCGTTGCCGGCTTCATCGGCTCCCCGCCGATGAACCTGATCCCCGGTGCGGTTTCCGGCGGTACGTTCAAGGCGACGGATGTCTCCGTCACCCATCCGGATTTCGGTGCCGACGGCGCCGGCATTCTGGGGATACGGCCCGAGGATATCGAGGTCGTCGATCCGCAGGTGGCAGGCATCGTCGGCAGCGTCTATGCGGTCGAACTCACCGGCGAAGCCAATCTCGTCACGGTCCTGACCGGCACGAGCCGCGTGATCGCCCGCGCGTCCAGGGCCTGGGACGGCAAGATCGGCGACAAGGTCGGTCTGCGGCCCGATCCGGCGCGGATACATCTCTTTGATCAGCAAACCGGCTTGCGTATCGAACCCCGGCGTGTGCCGGGCGCCGGTAATCACTGACAAGGAAACACGGCCATGGCTCTTACCTATCCCGAACGCGCGAAGACCGGGGCCTGCCGGCTGCCGGAGGCGACATGCGCCAGCCTGGTCTTCAGCGTTTCGGGGAAGGTGAAAAAGAAGCTTGGGCATCCGTCACGAGGAGGGGACATTGCGGTTTTCGTCCCCTATCGTGCGCGGGATGTCTTTGTGATCGCGGGGAAATCCCGGCAGATGACGGATGTGAGCGGGGCGGGGAACTGATGGCAAACGAGAAGGTCACGTCGAACGATGTTGCGCGGCTTGCGGGCGTAAGCCAGTCGGCGGTGTCGCGATACTTCACGCCGGGAACCTCGGTCTCGAAGAAAACGGCTGACAAGATCAAGGCGGCGGCCGAAGAGCTCGGTTATCGTCCGAACGTGCTGGCCCGCTCGCTGATCACCGGCCGCAGCCGCATTATCGGCCTCGTCGTCGCCTATCTCGAAAACTATTTCTATCCGGAAGTGGTCGAGCGCCTGTCGAAGGCGCTGCAGGACCAGGGCTATCATGTGCTGGTCTTCATCTCCTCCATCGCCTCGGAAGGGGTCGATCAGATCACGCAGGAGATTCTCGACTATCAGGTCGACGGCATCGTGCTCGCCTCCGCAACCATGTCCTCCGAGCTTGCGGCCCGCTGCCATGCGTCCGGCGTGCCGATCGTGCTCTTTAACCGTCTTCAAGACGATGTCAGGCTTTCGGCCGTCACCTCCGACAATCGTGGCGGGGGCCGGCAGCTCGCCGATCTGCTCGTGTCGCTCGGCCACACCCGTTGCGGCTATATTGCCGGCTTCGAGGGCGCCTCGACGCAGCGCGACCGGGAACAGGGTTTTCGCGACGGGCTGGAGGCTGCGGGGCTGTCGCTCTTCGCCCGCGAGGTCGGAAACTTCCGTTATGAAGAAGCCCAGGCGGCGGCACGGCGCATGTTCGCCGGCGCGGAACGGCCGGATGCCGTCTTCGTCTGCAACGATCATATGGCTTTTGCCGTGATGGATGTCCTGCGTTTCGAACTCGGCCTGCGCATTCCCGAGGATGTCTCCGTCGTCGGTTTCGACGACGTGCCGCCGGCGCGCTGGCCGGCCTACAACCTGACGACGATCCGCCAGAGCGTCGATGACATGGTCGCCGAGACGGTGGCGATGCTCATGCAAAGCATCAAGCAGGGCGACGGGACTGCGCGCCGCGTCACCCTCGACGGCACTCTCGTGGTGCGCGGTTCGACGCGCACAAAAGCTCCAACAGAAGAGACACGCTAACCAAAACGCCCCGGAGGGGACGGACAAGCCGTGCCTGCAATCCATTTTGCATACGTATGAAAGGATGAGAGAATGCAAATTTCCCAGACGGAAATGGAAAAACGCATCGTTCGCTATGGTGAACTGAGGCCCTGCCGCACCGCGTTCATCGACGCCCATACGCCGGGTTCGAACCAGAAGGAAAACTTCACGATCATCGGCGGCGGCGTTTCGGAAAGCGCCGACCAGCATGTCCATATCAAGGACACGCCCGGCTTCAACATCGGCGCGGCGGGCCAGCCGCCGAAATGCCGCAACTCACTGCATTCGCACCGCACGGCCGAAGTGTTCTTCGTGCTCAAGGGCCGGTGGCGCTTCTTCTGGGGCCGCTGGGGCAATGCCGGCGAGGTCGTGCTGGAAGAGGGTGACATCTTCAACATCCCGACCGGCATCTTCCGTGGCTTCGAGAACATCGGCACCGACTATGGAATGATCATGGCGATCCTCGGCGGCGACGATGCCGGCGGCGGCGTGATCTGGGCGCCGCAGGTGATCGAGGACGCCAAGGATCACGGCCTCGTGCTCGGCGAGAACGGCAAGCTCTATGACAGCAAGAAGGGGCAGACGCTGCCGGATGGCATCAAGCCGATGCCGCTTCTGACGGAAGAGGAGCTGAAGGCCTTCCCGGAAACGCCGGTGACCGAGGTGGTGCGCGATTACGTCGCCCGCTACTGGGACCTGATGGCGCTGGCGCAGAAGGCTCCGGCCAAGGTGATCGGCGAAAACGCGCTGCTGCGCGACAAGCCGGGCTTCGAGGTCGAGCTTCTGACCCGCGGCTCCATTCCGGAAACGGCTTATGTGAACGCGCGTCACGAGGTGCTGATGGTCATGCGCGGCCATTGGAAGCTTACCTGGGACGGCGGCGAATCCGTCCTCGCCCCCGGCGACACCTGCGCCGTACCGCCGGGCCTGAAGCACGGCTTGACACCCTCGATGACCGGTGAGGCGAGCCTCTACCGCGTCGTCGCGACCGGCGACGAGGCCGGCTTCACCTGGCGTGGCTGAAGCGTCCAATGCGGCGGCGAACATGCCGCCGCGTTTTCAATCATTCAACAGGCTCCAGCCCTCCGGCGGGAGCCTGACACATCGGAGGACAGAATTTTGGACGACGCTCTTCTCACCCTGCTGCGCAAGGTCGACACGCCCACCGTCTGCAACGCGATCGAGGTGGCGCAGGGCAGGCGCGGCTTCAATGCCTTCACCCGCGGCACGGTGATCTCCTCGGCCCCGACGGCGCCATCGGTTGTCGGCTATGCCCGCACGGCGAAGATCGCCGCCGCCGTTCCTTCAAACGAGGACGCGGCTGCCATCAAGACGCGCCGCCGCGATTATTACCGGCACATGGCGGATGGCAGCTCGCCATCGATCGCCGTGATCGAGGATCTGGATTTCCCCCATTGCGTCGGCGCCTTCTGGGGCGAGATCAACGCCACCGTCCATCGCGGCCTCGGCCTTTCGGGTGTCCTGACCAATGGCGTGATGCGTGATCTCGGCGACGTGCCCGATGATTTCCCGATGATTGCCGGCTCGATCGGACCGAGCCATGCCTTCGTGCATGTGGAAGCGATCGGTGTGCCGGTCACGGTCTTCGGCATGACGGTCGCGCCGGGCGATCTCGTTCATGCGGATCGTCACGGCGCCGTCGTGGTCCCGCCCGAGGTCATTCCCGTGCTTGCCGCATCGATCGAGAAACTGCAGGCGACCGAGCGGCTGATCCTGGAACCTGCTCGACAGGAAGGTTTCGATCTCGCAAAGTTCGAGGAGGCCTGGGCAAATTTCGAGGCAGCCCGAACCTGACTCCCTTTGCGCGGCCCGTTTTGGTAATGGAAAAGGCATTCGACACGATGGATGATACCCCGACGACCGGTGACCTGCGGCCGCCGCTCCTGCTGCTGCCGGGCACGGCCTGCGACCGACGGGTCTTCGCGCCCTTGATCGAAAGGCTCGGCGATTATCCGATCCTGATCGGCGACATGGCTGGCGCGCGGACGATGCCGGACCTGGCCGAGATCATTCTTGCGAATGCGCCGCCATATTTCCTGCTCGCGGGCTTCTCGCTGGGCGGAATCTGCGCGCTTGAGATGGTCGCCCGACAACCGCAGCGGATCGGAGGGCTCGCTCTGATTGACACGACGGCGCGCCCCGATCCGCCGGCCAATGCGGCAGTCCGGCGCAAGGCCGTGGCGGATGCGTACGAGAAAGGTATGGACGGCTTCATCCTCGATGCCTGGCCTCGGCTGGTGTCTGCGGCCAATGTCGGGGACGAAGCCTTGCGCGACACGATCGTCGCCATGGCGCGCGATTGTGGCCCCGGCCGGCTCGAAGAGCAGGCGGAAGTCGCAATCCATCGCGCCGACAGCCGCCCGCGGCTCTCCGCCATCACGCAGCCGACACTTGTCGTTGCCGGCATGCATGAGGCGGTGTGCCCGCCCGATGTCCAAAAAGAGATGGCGGAGGCTATCGCCGCCGCCGAACTTCATTTCATCGCGGATGCCGGCCATTTCGCCCCGCTCGAGCAGCCCGACGCGATGGCGCTTCATGTGCAGCGCTGGCTGGCGAGCATCGTGTCGCCCAACTGAACTGGGTCGTGCCGCGACCGCGGTCTTCCCATCATGCCGGAGAAGGCACGAGCTGGCGAGCAACGTCGAAGAAGGCATTCACGAGCTTGCCGTTGCTGCGCTCGCGCAGGCAGATGAGAGCCTCGTCCATCAGCATTTCCGGGGCGTCGATGCGGATGGGGACGAGGCGGCTGTCCTGGCCGAATTCGGCTGAGGAGACGAAACCGACACCGCCGCCCGCCGCGACGATCTCGCGAACGGCCTCGCGGCCTTCCGCCTCGATGAGCGGCGTCAGCGGCACGCCGCACTGTTCCGACATGGCCTCCAGTTTCTGGCGGGTCTTGGAGCCGCGCTCGCGCATGACGAGGGGGTGGTTTGCCAATTCCCGGAAGGTCACCGTCTCCTGGCCCGCGAGGGGATAGTCGCGGCTTGCAAAGGCGATGATCGGCGTCGAATTCAGCTTGAGAATTTCGAAGTCGCTGGACTGCGGGATCTCGCCCAGCACGCCGATGTCGGCCTCGTAGGCATGAAGGCTGGTGATGACCGTCTCCGTGTTGCCCGCGTCGATCGAGACCTGCACCGAGGGATAGGCGCGGCGAAAGGCGGCGAGGATGTGGAGGAGATGGTGGGCGGCGTCGGCGACGATGCGCAGCTTTCCCGCCCGCAGCGCCCGCGATTCCGACAGGAGGTCGAGTGCCTGCTGCTCGACGTCGAACATGCGGCGGGTGATTTCGAGGAGCTGCTGGCCGGCCTGGGTCAGCGTCACCTGCTTCTTGTTGCGGTTGAAGAGCAGGACGTCGTATTCCTCTTCCAGCTTGCGCACCTGGTCCGACACGGCCGGCTGGGTGAGGAACAGGGCCTCGGCGGCGCGCGAAAAGCCGCCGTGGATGGCCACGTTGTGAAAGGCGCGGAGTTGCACATAGCGCATGACGGTCGGCCTTCGATAGCTTGAATCTATGCATTTATTAAAACGAACGATTTGATTTATGTAAAGCGGGAAAGGATAGTTCGGGGATTTCCACTCTCTTTGCGGAGCGCGCCTCATGAACCTTCCGGCCGTCGTCCTCGAGCTTGCCGCCGCCACCGTCCTCCTGCTCTACGCTGTCAGCCTGGTGAAGAAGGGCGTCGAAGCGGCCTCGGGCGATATGGTGGCGCGCACGGTCGGCGGCGGGGGCGGAAGGCTTCGGGCCGCGCTCTACGGCTGTCTCGTGGCGATCGCCCTGCAGAGTTCGACGGCGGTCGCCATGCTGGCGGCCGGTTTTGCCATCAGCGGCGCGCTGGCGCTCGATGCGGGGCTGGCGGTGCTGCTCGGCGCCGATCTCGGCTCGGCGCTGGTGGTCAAGATCCTCTCCTTCGACCTGCACTGGCTGGCGCCCCTGCTGATCGCCGGCGGCGGCCTGCTCCACCTGAAGGCGCGCTCGCGCAAGGCGGTGGAAGCGGGGCGCGCAGTGCTCGGCATCGGCCTCCTGCTGCTGTCGCTGCAGATGATCGGCCATGCGACGCTGCCGCTGGCGCAGAGCCCGCTTCTGCCTTCCGCCATCGCCTTTCTCGGCAAGGATGCGCTGACGGTGATGATCCTCGCGGGCATCTTTACCTGGGCGCTGCATTCCAGCGTGGCGGCGATCCTGCTCATCGTGACCTTCGCGGCGAAGGGGATCGTGCCGCTCGATGTCGGTATTCCCCTGGTTCTCGGCGTCAATCTCGGCGGGGGACTGATCGCCCTCTGGCTGACCCGCGGCCTGCCGGTCGAGGGACGGCGCCTGCCGCTGGGCAACCTCCTGTTCCGCGCGCTGTTCAGCGCCGCGCTCTTCGCGCTGTTTGCGCTGCATGCGCCGTTCGACTGGCTGCCCGGCGCGGCGGTGGCCGCCAAGCTCGTCAACCTGCATGTGCTCTTCAATGCCGCGCTGGTTCTGCTCGGGCTCGTCGGCTGCGGCCTGATGGGACGTCTCGTCCGGCTTCTCATGCCGGAGGCGGCCGGCGAGGGCGACCTGACGGCCCATGTCAGCGCGCTCGACCGGTCGTTGATCGAAAAGCCGGCGCAGGCGCTTGCCGCCGCGGCGCGGGAGGTGCTGCACATGGGCAACCTGATTACCCGGATGCTGGAGCCGGTCATGACGGTCATCCAGTCGCCGACACCGGAAACGGTCGCGGCGTTGCGCCGGATAGACGGCGACATCCACAGGGCCCACAGCGAGATCAAGCTCTATATCGCGGCCGTCAATCGCGGGGTGCTTACCGAGGAGCAGTCGCGACGGGGCATCGAACTCACCGAGGCGGCGATCCACCTCGAATATGCCGGCGACGTCGTCGCGAAGAGCCTGCTGCAGATGGCGCAGGAGCGTCTCGACGGTGCGGGCGCCTTTTCGCAGGAAGGCTGGCGGGAACTGATGCTGCTGCATGGCGCGGTGTTTTCCAATGTCCGGCTCGCGGCCAACCTCCTCGTTTCGCCCGATCCCCTCATTGCCCGTGAAATGGTGCGGCAAAAGGAGCATGTCCGCAGCCTGGTGGAAACGAGCAGCAAGAACCATCTGGAGCGCCTGCGGCAGGGTGTGGCCGCCAGCATCCAGTCCAGCGACATGCATCTGGAGATCGTACGTGCGCTGAAGGAGGTCAATTCGCTGGTCACCACCATGGCCTATCCGCGCCTGCGGGAAACCGGCGACCTGCTGGAAAGCCGTCTCGTGCCCGCCGCGTGAATTCATAATTTTTATCGATAGATTGATACAAAAGAACGATTTTACAGATATGTCTTTCCGCCGCATTGTCGTTTCCGGATAAGCCAAACGTGAGGACGGACCATGCCAAACACCGCTTCTGCCCCGCTTGAAACGCCAAGGCTCGGCGAGCCCTATCTCCTGACGCCGGGCCCGTTGACGACGGCCTACGAGGTCAAGGAGGCCATGCTGCGGGACTGGGGGTCCTGGGACGCCGACTTCCGCGCCATGACGGCGGAACTGCGCCGCGAGCTCCTCGACATCGCCGGCGACACGGCGGGCGATTTCGACTGCGTGCCCATGCAGGGCAGCGGGTCCTTCTCGGTGGAGGCCATGCTCGGCAGCTTCGTGCCGAAGGACGGCAAGGTGCTGGTGCTGAGCAATGGCGCCTACGGCAAGCGCATCGCCCAGACGCTGTCCTATCTCGGCCGCGACCACGTGGTCATCGACAAGGGCGACTACATGCCGCCGCGCGGGGCCGAAGTCGCCGCCGCGCTTGATGCCGATCCCGATATCAGCCACGTCGTCGTCGTCCATTGCGAGACCAGCTCCGGCATCCTCAACCCGCTGAAGGAAATCTCCGAGACCGTCTATTCGCGCGGCCGCAAGCTGCTGGTCGATTCCATGAGCGCCTTCGGCGCGGTGCCGGCCGGCGTCAATGACTTCCGCTACGAGGCGATCGTCTCCTCGGCCAATAAGTGCATCGAGGGCGTGCCGGGCTTCGGCTTTGTCATCGCCCGCAAGAGCGAGCTGGAGGCCGCCAGGGGCCGCAGCCATTCGCTCAGCCTCGATATCCACGCCCAGTGGGATTACATGAACAAGACCGGCCAGTGGCGCTTCACGCCGCCGACCCATGTCGTCGCCGCCTTCCTGGAGGCGCTGCGCATCCATCGCGAAGAAGGCGGCGTCGCCGCCCGCGGTGCGCGCTATGCCCGCAACCGCGACGTCATGGTGGCGGGCATGCGCGAGGCCGGCTTCGAGACGCTGCTCGCCGACCAGTGGCTCTCGCCGATCATCGTCACCTTCTTCAGCCCGGCCCATCCGGCCTTCGCCTTCGACCGTTTCTACGATCTCATGAAGGACAAGGGCTTCATCATCTATCCCGGCAAGCTGACGGTGGTGGACAGTTTCCGCGTCGGCTGCATCGGTCGCATGGACGAGCATGTCATGCGCCGCGTGGTGGACGCCGCCCGCTCCTCCCTTGCCGAAATGGGCGTCGACAGCGCCGCCCCGCCGGCCATCGCCCTTGAAGAACGCAGCCGTCTCGCGGCTTAACGAAGAGAATGGAACCTTCGATGAACCAGATGTCCAAGATCACCGTCACCGCCAACCGGCGCACCTATCCCTGGCCGAATGTCCCGGCCATCGCCATCTGCCTCGACGGCTGCGAGCCGGCCTATCTCGACGAGGCCATCAAGGCCGGCCTGATGCCGACCCTGGAGCGCATCCGCAGGACCGGCACGGAGCGCACCGCGCTCAGCGTCATCCCGAGCTTCACCAACCCGAACAACCTCTCCATCGCCACCGGCCGCCCGCCGGCGATCCACGGCATCTGCGGCAACTATCTCTACGAGCCCGCGACCGGCAAGGAAGTGATGATGAACGACCCGCGGTTCCTGCGCGCGCCGACCGTCTTCAAGGCTTTCTACGATGCCGGCGCCAAGGTCGCCGTGGTGACGGCGAAGGACAAGCTGCGCGCGCTGCTCGGCCACGGCCTGGCATTCGACGATGGCCGTGCGGTCTGCTTCTCCTCGGAAAAATCCGACACGTCGACCAAGGTGGAGCACGGCATCGACAATGCCTCGGCCTGGCTCGGCCGGCCGGTGCCGGAAGTCTATTCCGCCGACCTCTCGGAATTCGTCTTCGCCGCCGGCGTGAAGCTGCTCAGGGAATTCCGCCCCGACGTCATGTATCTGACCACCACCGACTACGTGCAGCACAAATATGCGCCGGGCGTGCCGGAGGCCAATTCCTTCTACGAGATGTTCGACAAGTACCTGACGGAACTCGACGCGCTCGGCGCGGCGATCATCGTCACGGCCGACCACGGCATGAAGCCGAAGCACAAGGCGGATGGCACGCCGGACGTCATCTACGTGCAGGACCTGCTCGACGAATGGCTCGGCAAGGACGCCGCCCGCGTCATCCTGCCGATCACCGACCCCTACGTCGTGCATCACGGCGCGCTCGGCTCCTTCGCCACCGCCTACCTGCCGGAAGGGGCCGACAAGGAGGAGATCATCGAGCGGCTGAAGGCGATCGACGGCATCGACGTCGTGCTGTCGCGCCCGGAGGCCTGCGTGCGCTTCGAGCTACCGGACGACCGCATCGGCGACATCGTGCTCGTGTCCTCGGAAAACAAGACGCTCGGCACCAGCGAGCACCGGCACGACCTTGCCGCGCTGAACGAGCCGCTGCGCTCCCATGGCGGCCTTACCGAGCAGGAGGTGCCCTTCATTGCCAACCGCGTCCTTCCGGAACTCTCTTCGGCCGGCACGCTGCGCAATTTCGACGCCTTCTTCTACGCGCTCGTCGCGGCCGCCCAGCCGGCGCATTAGGAGGGAGCGATGACCAAGGTTGAAACGACATTCGCGATCCGCCACGAGCCCATGCGGATCGCCGGCAAGGCGGTCGATACCGAAGGGCGGATCGAGGTGCACTATCCCTGGAACGATGCCGTCATCGGCACCGTTCCGGCCGGCAATGCCGAGCACGCCCGCAAGGCCTTCGAGATCGCGGCAAGCTACCAGCCGAAGCTGACGCGCTACGAGCGCCAGCGCATCCTCCTCAAGGCGGCCGAGCTGCTGGTCGCCCGCAAGGAGGAGGTCTCCGACCTCATCACGCTGGAACTCGGCATTTCCAAGCAGGACTCGCTCTACGAGGTGGGCCGCGCCTTCGACGTGCTGACGCTGTCCGGCCAGATGTGCATCCATGACGACGGCGAGATCTTCTCCTGCGACCTCACGCCCCATGGCAAGGCGCGCAAGATCTTCACCACCCGCGAGCCGCTGACCGCCATCTCGGCGATCACGCCCTTCAACCACCCGCTCAACATGGTGGCGCACAAGGTCGCCCCGGCGATCGCGACGAACAACTGCGTCGTCTTGAAGCCGACGGAGCTGACGCCGATGACGGCGCTCGTCTTCGCCGACATCCTCTACGAGGCCGGCCTGCCGCCGGAAATGCTCTCCGTCGTCACCGGCTGGCCGGGCGATATCGGCATGGAGATGATCACCAATCCGAACTTCGACCTCATCACCTTCACCGGCTCCGTGCCGGTCGGAAAGCTGATCGCCGCCCATGCCCAGTACAAGCGCCAGGTGCTGGAACTCGGCGGCAACGACCCGCTGATCATCCTCAACGACCTCTCCGACGACGATCTCGCGAGAGCGGCTGATTTGGCGGTTGCCGGCGCGACCAAGAATTCCGGCCAGCGCTGCACGGCGGTCAAGCGCATCCTCTGCCAGGAGCGCGTCGCCGACCGCTTCGTGCCCCTGGTGCTGGAGCGGGCGAAGAAGCTGAAGTTCGGCGATCCCATGGACCGCGCGACGGAACTCGGCACGGTCGTCCATGCCAAGGCTGCCGAGGTCTTCGAGCGCCGCGTGCACAAGGCGGCGGAAGAGGGGGCGGAGGTGCTCTACGATCCCGGCCGCAGGGGCGCCCTCCTGCCGCCGATCGTCGTCGACCGGGTTTCCCATGCAAGCGAACTGGTCATGGAGGAAACCTTCGCGCCGATCATCCCAATCGTGCGCGCGCCCGACGACGACGACGCGCTGATCGCGCTCTCCAACTCTACCGCCTTCGGCCTTTCCTCCGGTGTGTGCACCAACGACTTCCGCCGCATGCAGAAGTATATCGCGGGTCTCAAGGTCGGGACGGTGAACATCTGGGAAGTGCCGGGATACCGCATCGAGATGAGCCCCTTCGGCGGCATCAAGGATTCGGGCAACGGCTACAAGGAAGGCGTCATCGAGGCGATGAAGAGCTTTACCAACGTCAAGACCTTCTCCCTGCCATGGTGATCTGAGCAAACCCCTGCAGGATCGCCTTTCCTGGGAGCCGTTTCGCACGGCTCCCTTTTTTGTCGCCTGCCCTATGGGCAAGTGCCTGCAAATGAAGCAGATTTACTATCGTTTTTTCTTTCTGAATGATAAGAATAATAAATTTTACTTACTGAAAACCCCTGCCAGAATGCCTCTTGAAGCCGACCATACAAGGGCGACGACGAGATCGTCCACCGTGCTTCCCGGATTTTTCCAGGCCTTCAGAGGAGAATTTCAATCATGAACAAACGCATGCTTTTTTTGCTTGCCGGCGCCATGTCCGCCGTGATCCCCGCCATTGCTTTCGCTGAAACCCAGCTCACGGTCTACACCGCCGTGGAAGCCGTCGACCTCGACCGCTACAAGGCGACCTTCGAGAAGGCGCACCCCGACATCAAGATCAACTGGGTGCGCGATTCCACCGGCGTCATGACCGCAAAACTGCTCGCCGAGAAGGACAACCCGCAGGCCGACGTCGTCTGGGGCCTTGCCGCGACCTCGCTGCTCCTGCTCAAGACCGAGGGCATGCTGGAACCTTACCAGCCGAAGGGCGTCGAGGCGCTCGACACGAAGTTCGTCGACAAGGACAACCCGCCGAGCTGGGTGGGCATGGACGCCTATGTCGCCGCGCTCTGCTACAACACCGTGGAGGGCGAAAAGCTCGGCCTGACGCCGCCCACGAGCTGGGAAGACCTCACCAAGCCGGAATACAAGGGCCATATCGTGATGCCGAACCCGGCCTCGTCGGGCACGGGCTTCCTCGATGTCTCCGGCTGGATGCAGATGTGGGGCGAGGAGGAGGCCTGGGGCTTCATGGACAAGCTCCACGAGAACATCTCCGCCTATACCCATTCCGGCTCGAAGCCCTGCAAGATGGCAGGCGCAGGCGAGGCGGTGATCGGGGTCTCCTTCGAATTCCCCGGCGCCAAGGCCAAGAGCGCCGGCGCGCCGATCGACATCATCTTCCCCTCGGAAGGCTCGGGCTGGGAAGCCGAGGCGACGGCGATCATCGCCGGCACGGCGAACCTGGAGGCAGCCAAGACGCTGGTCGACTGGTCTATCACCAGGGAGGCCAACGAGATGTACAATGCCGGTTATGCCGTGGTCGCCTATCCGGGCGTCGCCAAGCAGGTCGAGCACCTGCCGACGGACATCGCCTCCAAGATGATCGACAACGACTTCGAATGGGCCGCCAACAATCGCACCGCGATCCTGAAGGAATGGCAGAAGCGCTACGACGCCAAGTCGGAGCCGAAGAGCTGATATTGATCGGCCGGGCGGGGTGCCTTTGCGCTCCGCCCATCGCATTCCCCTGAAATCCCTGCCAGCGGAGCTTGCCGATGAGACATGCCCTGTCGATCGAACCGACGCCAACGACCCTTTCCAGGGCTGCCGCACCCGCCGGTGCCGAGCCGGCTCCCTATCTGAAGATCACCGACCTGTGGAAAGCCTACGGAGATTTCGTCGCGCTGCGCGATATCTCGCTGAGCATCGCCAGAGGGGAGTTCATCTGTTTCCTCGGCCCTTCCGGCTGCGGAAAAACGACGCTGCTTCGTGCCATCGCCGGCCTCGACCTCCAGACGCAGGGCACCATCCTACAGGACGGGCGGAACATTTCCACTCTGCCGGCGTCGAGCCGCGATTACGGCATCGTCTTCCAGTCCTACGCGCTCTTCCCGAACCTCACCATCGAGCAGAACATCGCCTTCGGCCTTGAAAATACCGGCCGCTCGAAAGAGGGCGTGAAGGCGCGCGTCGACGAGCTTCTGGCAATGGTCGGTCTTTCTGCGCACGGGAAGAAGTATCCCGCCCAGCTTTCCGGCGGCCAGCAGCAGCGCATCGCGCTCGCCCGCGCCATCGCCATATCGCCGGGCCTGCTCCTGCTCGACGAGCCGCTTTCCGCGCTCGACGCCAAGGTGCGCGTGCATCTTCGCCACGAGATCAAGGCGCTGCAACGCCAGCTCGGCGTCACCACCATCATGGTGACGCACGACCAGGAGGAAGCGCTCGCCATGGCAGACCGCATCGTGGTGATGAACCACGGCGTCATCGAGCAGGTCGGCTCACCCACGGAAATCTACCGGCATCCCGAAACCCTCTTCGTCGCCGACTTCATCGGCGAGACCAACCAGTTCCCGGCGAAGGTCATCGCCGACGGCGAGGTCGAGATCGGCCATTCCGCCTTCCGCTGCTCGACGGAGGACTTTTCCGCCGGCCATGCCGCCACCGCCGTCGTACGCCCCGTCGATATCATTCCGCACGGTGCCGATGCCCACGCGGTCAACGCCGTCGATCGGCCCGCCACGCCGCAGAACCTGATCGACGCCGAGGTCCGGGAGATGGAATTCCTCGGCATGTTCTGGCGCACGCGGCTGGCTGCGCCGCGTCTCGGCGAGCGCACGCTCGTCGCCGACTTCTCGGTCAATGCCGTGCGTCGCCTCAGCATCCAGACGGGAGGCGTCATCCAGGTCGAGATCCCGCGCGAGCGCCTGCTGCTCTATCCGAGGAGCGCGTGACGATGAACATGGTCCTCGAAGCGCCCCATCTTCCCCTCACCGGCAAGCGGCTGCGGCAGGAATCCTCCCGCGACGACCGCATCAAGCTCGGCTTCATGGCCGTCATCGGCCTCTACCTGATTATCGCGCTCGGTGCGCCGCTCTTCGTCATGTTGTCGAAGTCGCTGTCGACCTACCGGTTCGACCTTGCCGCCTTCGAGTTCCAGGTCAGCGACGAGACGGGCGCGAACTGGGGGCCGGTCCTCAGCGCAGAAGCCCTGAACCGGGAACTTCGCGCCGTGACGGACGGGGAGCTGTCGACCAATTCCGACGGGCGGCTTGCGGCGACGAAGTTCTTCCCGGAATTCAGCTTCCGCAGTCCCGTGCACTATCGCATCCGCGGCACGACGGACGACGCGGCCTTCCTCGTCGGCTCGACGCTGGAAAAAGGAACGGAATGGCGCGACTACGATTCCGGCACCTTCCGGCGTGTCGTGCTGCGCCCGGCGCGCAGCCTCGGCGTCGAGAATTTCGCGACCTACTTCTCCACGCCGGCGCTCGCCCAGTCGATCTACAATTCGGTGCTGATGGCGTCGATCAGCACGATCTTCACCGTCGCCATCGCCTTCGCGCTCGCCTATGGGCTGACGCGTAGCTGCATGCCGCTGAAGGGGCTCTTCCGCGGTATCCTGACGATCCCCATCCTCGTGCCCTCGCTGCTGCCCGGCATCGCGCTCGTCTATCTCTTCGGCAACCAGGGCGTCTTCAAGGACTGGCTGATGGGCTATTCCATCTATGGTCCGATCGGTATCGTCATCGGCTCGATCTTCTTCACCCTGCCGCATGCCTTCCTGATCATCCTGACGGCGCTTTCCGTCGCGGATGCGCGGCATTACGAGGCCGCCGCCTCGCTGAAGGCCAGCAAGTGGCGCACCTTCAAGACCGTCACGGTGCCTGGCGCCCGTTTCGGTCTCGTCTCAGCCGCCTTCGTTGTCTTCACGCTGGTCATCACCGATTTCGGCCTGCCGAAGGTGATCGGCGGGCAATACGGCATGCTCGCCGTCGACATCTACAAGCAGGTGATCGGCCAGCAGAACTTCGAGATGGGCGCGGTCGTTTCCGTCATCCTGCTCGTGCCGGCCATTCTCGCCTTCGTCGTCGACCGGCGCATGCAGAAGCGGCAGGTGGCGCTGCTTTCTGCCCGCGCCGTGCCCTATGCGCCGAAGCCGAACGCCCGCATGGATGCGATCTGCTTTTCCTTCGCCTGCCTCGTCAGCCTGTTCATCCTCGGCATGATCGCCATGTGCCAGATCGCGGCCGTGGTGAAGTTCTGGCCCTATGACCTGACGCTGACGACGAAGAACTTCGCCTTCGACCTGATGGACGGCGGCGGCTGGGCGGCCTATGGCAATTCGATCCGGCTGGCCCTCCTGACGGCACTGTTCGGCTCGCTCGTCGTCTTCGCCGGCGCCTACATGGTGGAGAAGGCGGATGGCTTCCGCGTCGGCCGCGGCATCTTCCATTTTCTCGCGATGATGCCCATGGCGGTGCCCGGCATGGTGCTCGGCCTTGCCTATATCTTCTTCTTCAACAACCCGGCCAATCCGCTCAACGCCATCTACGGCACGATGACGATCCTCGTCGTCTCCACGGTGACGCATTTCTACACGGTCGCGCATCTGACGGCGCTGACCGCCCTCAAGCAGATGGATCCGGAATTCGAATCCGTCGCCGCCTCGCTGAAGCAGCCCTTCCACCGGCTGTTCTTCCGGGTCACGGTGCCGGTCTGCCTGCCGGCGATCCTCAACATCGCGATCTATCTGTTCGTCAATGCGATGACGACGGTCTCGGCTGTGGTCTTCCTCTACTCCACCGATACAAAGCTCGCCTCTGTCGCGGTGCTCAACATGGACGATGCGGGCGACATCGCGCCAGCCGCGGCCATGGGCATGATGATCTTCTACACGAATGTCGCCGCCAAGCTCATCCACGCGGCGATCGCCCGCAGCCTGCTCGCGCGGACCCAGGCCTGGCGCTGACGCGCGTTCTCGACAAGGCAGAAAGGCCCCTTCTCCGCCGCGGAGAAGGGGCCTTTCCCTTGGGAACGAGACGTCTCATGCGACGTGCCGCGCGTCCGTTGCAAGCGGTTCGCCGTCATGGCGGCGATGGGAAAGGGACCGCCGCTCCGCTTCGGCCAGGCGCGTGCGTTGCGGCGTGCAGCCATAGCGCTCGCGGTAGGTGCGGGAAAAGTGCGAGGCGGTCGAAAAGCCGCAGGCCATGGCGATTTCGATGACGGGAAGGGACGAGGTAACGAGCAGCAGGTGCGCCCGCTCCAGCCTCAGGTCGAGATAGTAGCGCGCGGGCGTGCGCCCCATCTCCCGGCGGAACAGGCGCTCCATCTGGCGGCGGGAGAGCCCGCTTGCCGGCGACATGTCGGCGAGCCGGAGCGGTTCGGAGAGATTGGCTTCCATCTGCTGCACGATGCGGATCAGCGTGGCATTGTCGATGCCGAGACGGGCCTGAAGCGGCAGGCGCTGGCGTTCACCGGCCTCCCGGCGACGCTCGCAGAGCGTGATCTCGCAGATGCGGTTGGCGATATCCCTGCCCAGCTCCCTTTCAACGATATGCAGGATCATGTCGAAGGACGCGTTGCCGCCGGCGCAGGTATGAAGGCCCGCGTCGATCTCGAATGCCGTCTGATTGGCCTTCGCCGCGAAGAAGCGTTCGGAAAAATCCGGGAAATGTTCCCAGTGCACGGCGCAGCGCCTGCCGTCGAGGAGCCCCGCCCGGGCGAGCGGATAGAGGCCGCCGGCAAGGCCGGCCAAGGCGATCCGGCTGCGCTGGCACAGCCGCAGCCAGGCCTCCAGCGCCCGGTCCGGCGCGGGTATGCCACTTCCGCCGCAGATGGCGACGAAGCGCCGCGTTCCCGACCGGTACAGCCGGTCCCGTTCCTCGGCAAGCGCGTGGTCGGCGGCAAGGCGCATTCCGCACGAGGACCGCGCCGCCCGGCCGTCGCCCGTCACGATGTACCAGTCGTAGACCGTGCGGCCGGCAACCTGATTGGCCACGCGCAGGGCTTCGAGCGCCGCGGAGAAGGCGTGCAGCGCGAAGCCGTCGAGCAGATAGAAGGTGAAACGGCTGCCGTCCGTGTACGCCTGTTGCATTGTCTCCTCCTGATCTTGAAAAGCCGTCTTTGGGCAGAATGGAAAAAATAATTACATAATGCAACATTAAAGGACATTGTGCGGCACACTTTGTGGAACTTGATCTTCAAAATCCCATGACATGCCTCGGCATCAGCCGCGCTGAGTAGCGAATTTCACGCCCAGCTTGTCAAAGCGACAAAAATGATCGCAGATATCGCCATGTCAGACTCTCAGAACGCCCGCGCCCTTGCTCCCCGCCGCCATGCTGAAATCCTGCGCCGTCTCGCTGCGGACGGCACGGTCGGCATTACCGAACTCGCCGATTTTTTCGACGTGTCGCGGCAGACGATCCGGCGCGACCTGAAGCTCCTCGCCGAGCGCGGCCAGCTCGATCTCGTGCATGGCGGGGCAACACTCTTCGAACCCATCGAGGCCGCCTTCACCGAGCGGCGCGAAGAAAATGCGGGGGCGAAGGCGGCGATCGGCCGCGCGGCCGCGGGGCTCGTGCGCGACGGCATGGTGGTCTTTCTCGATTCCGGCACCACGACTCTCGCGGTGGCGCAGGCCCTGTCCGAACGGAAAAACCTCACGATTTGCACCACTTCCCTTTCCATTGCGCTTCTCATGTGCCGGCAGCCCCAGGTGCGGGTGCATATGCTGGGCGGCGAGATCGACCCGGATGAAGAGGCGGCCGTCGGCATCGATGCGCTGGAGGCGATCCGTCATTTCCGGGTCGATGTCGCCTTTCTCGGCGGCGGCGGGCTCTCGCCGGACGGGGAGGTGACGGACTTCACGCGCAGCGGCGCGGAACAGCGCTCCCGCATGGCGGGCACGGCCGCGAAGGCCTATTTCGTGCTCGACAGCTCGAAGTTCGGCCGGCTGACGCCCCTTCGCATCCCGCGCTTCGAACAGGCTGCCGGCGTGATCGTCGACCGGCGTCCACCGGAGGCGATCTGCGAGGCGCTGGAACGGAGAGGACCGGTCGTGATCGTCGCGACGTGATGAAATGTAATTTTTTGTAACTTTTTGTCTTGTTCTTTGGTGGCGTTTTGTTACCGTGCGGCCTTCCATGGTTTCGGGAGGTCGTTTCATGGCGCAGGAATTTCCAACACAGGCACAGGTCGTCATCGTCGGCGGCGGCATCATCGGCTGCTCGGTGGCCTATCATCTGACGAAGCTCGGCTGGCAGGACGTGGTCCTCTTGGAGCAGGGGCAGCTCAGCGGCGGAACCACCTGGCATGCCGCCGGTCTCGTCGGCCAGCTTCGCAGCCATGCCAACATGACCAGCCTCATCAAATACTCGACCCAACTCTACAGCGAGCTGGAGGCCGAGACGGGTCTTGCCACCGGTTGGAAGAATTGCGGCTCGCTTTCCGTCGCGCGCACGGCCGAGCGTATGACGGTGCTGAAGCGCACGGCCGCTTCCGCGCGCGCCCAGGGCGTCGCGATCGAGGTGATATCGCCGAAGGAGGCGCAGGACCTCTGGCCGGTCATGGCGATCGACGATCTCGTCGGCGCCGTGTGGCTGCCCGGAGACGGCAAGGCCAACCCCACGGACCTCACGCAGTCGCTCGCCAAGGGCGCACGCAGCCGGGGGGCGCGCATCTTCGAACGTGTGCGGGTCACCGGCATTTCCGTCGCCAACGGCACGGTCACGGGCGTGGAGACGGACCGCGGCGCGATTTCCGCCCAGGTCGTGGTCAATTGCGCCGGGCAATGGGCGCGCAAGGTGGGCCAGATGTGCGGCGTCTCGGTGCCGCTTCACTCGGCCGAGCATATGTATATCGTCACCGGGCGTATCGAGGGCGTGCATCCGGACCTGCCGGTGATGCGCGACCCCGACGGCTATATCTATTTCAAGGAAGAGGTCGGCGGTCTCGTCATGGGCGGCTTCGAGCCGGAGGCCAAGCCGTGGGGTATGACGGGCATTCCCGATGATTTCGAGTTCGCCCTTCTGCCCGACGACTGGGACCAATTCGAGATCCTCATGCAGAGCGCGCTTCAGCGCGTCCCGCAGCTTGCCACCTCGGAGGTCAAGAAGTTCTACAACGGTCCGGAGAGTTTCACGCCGGACAACAACTTCATCCTCGGCGAGGCGCCGGAGCTGAAGAACTTCTATGTCGGCGCCGGCTTCAACTCCATGGGGATTGCAAGTGCCGGCGGTGCCGGGCGGGCGCTTGCGGAATGGATCGTCAACGGCGCGCCGACCATGGACCTCTGGCCCGTCGACATCCGGCGCTTTGCAGGCTTCAACAACAATCCGCGCTGGCTGCACGACCGCGTCAAGGAAACGCTCGGCTTGCACTATGTGATGCCCTGGCCGAACCGCGAGCTGGATACGGCGCGGCCCTTCCGTCGGTCTCCGCTTTATGACCGGCTGGCTGCCAAACGCGCCTGCTTCGGTTCGAAAATGGGCTGGGAGCGCGCCAACTGGTTTGCCGCGGAGGGCGAGCGGCCGGTGACCGAGTACGCCTTCGGCCGACAGAACTGGCACGAAGCGGTGAAACGCGAAATGAAGGCGACACGCGAGGCGGCAGGCCTCTTCGACCAGACCTCCTTTGCCAAGCTGCTCGTGCAGGGCCGCGATGCCGCGATGGCGTTGGACCGTATCTGCGCCGCAAGGATCGATGTGGAGGTCGGTCGCTCCATCTATACCGGCATGCTGAACGAGCGCGGCGGTTATGAAAGCGACCTGACGTTGATGCGGCTTGCCACCGAGCGTTTCCTCATCATCACCGGCTCGGCGCAGGCCGTCCACGATGCGGACTGGATTCGCAAGAACATCCCTGCCGATGCCCATGTCACGCTGACCGACGTCACGTCTTCCTATGCCGTGCTGGCGCTGATGGGGCCGAGATCGCGTGATATCCTCGGTCGGCTTACCTCTGTCGATCTTTCCAGCGAAAGCTTTCCCTTCGCCACCAACCGCGAGATCGACATCGGTTATGCCACCGCCTATGCCAACCGCATGACCTATGTGGGCGAACTTGGCTGGGAGCTGATCGTGCCGACGGAATTCGCGGTCGGCGTCTATGAGGCGCTGCATGCGGCGGGGGCCGATCTCGGGCTTGTCGATTGCGGCTACTATGCGCTGGAAGCGCTGCGCCTGGAGAAAGGCTATCGGGCCTGGAGCCGCGAGCTGACGCCGGACATAACGCCTTACGAGGCGGGCCTTGCCTTCGCGGTCGCCCTCGACAAGCCCGGCGGCTTCATCGGCCGCGACGCCCTCGTCGCCGCGAAGGCGAAAGGTGTGCTCAACCGGCGCATCGTGCAGTTCACCGTGGAGGATTCCGGGCCCATGCTCTGGGGCGGCGAGCTGATCCTGCGCGATGGGCAGCCGGTCGGCGAGATCCGCTCGGCGGCCTATGGCCACACGCTGGGCTGCTCCGTCGCCCTCGCGCTTCTCGAAAGTCCGGCCGGAGTGGACCGCGCCTTTCTGGAAACTGGCCGCTTCGAGGTCGAGCTTGCTGGCGAGCGCTTCCCTGTCGCGGCGCATCTTTCGCCGGCCTACGATCCCGGAAGCCTGAGAGTGAAGGCATAACGGGCGTGAAATTGCCGTCAGGCCGCATCCCTCGATGGAGGAGGGATGCGGCCCTCATCGCCATGAAGGATGGCATCGACGATCCTGTCTTCTTCTGCCGCAGGCCTTGGCGACTGCCGTAGGCCATCTTGGTGATGCGCGCCGTTCGTGGCCGCTGAAAATCATCCCGCGCCCGTTCGCTGGGAATGACCGCAGGAGAGCCCTTCTCGTGGATATCTCTTGCGACGATATGGGTGTAGGATGGGGCATGAGTGAAGCTCGGACTTTATTCGAAGTTCTGCGCCAGTCGGTGACGCCTGGGGTTGTCGATGCGTTCGAACGGCTTGTTCGGGATGCACCGGATCGCAAGCTTTGCCGCATAAACGCGCTCGCCTTTGCCGCGGCCGAGGGGCTTGGCGAGGAAGAGGTGATCGCGGGCTTCATGCAGGCCACCCGGCTCGGCATTTTCGACCTGTTCTGGAACGTGCTGTGCCCGGGATGCGGCGGGGTGCTCGATGCCGGCACGTCGCTGAAGAGCGTGCAGAGCACGGAATATACCTGCGCGCTCTGTGCCGCCGGGTATGAGCCGACGCTCGACGAGATGGTCGAGGTGACGTTCACGATCAGCCCGCGCGTGCGCCATATCGCGGCCCACAATCCGCACGAATTGCCGCCGAGCGAATATTTCCGACAGGTCTATTGGGGCTCCGGCCTCGACCTGCCGGAGGAGGGCTATGACGAGAAGGTCGACGAGTTCGTGCTCGAAGCGCTGGAGCTGCCGCCCGGCGAGAAGGCGGTCATCGCGCTGCAACTGCCGGCGGAATTCGTCATCGTCTTCGAGCCCGTGACGCATGCGGCGCAATTTCTCGACGTCCGCGGGGAGCCGACGAAGGAGCGGCGCAACCTGACCCTGGTCTTCGACCGCACGCATCGCCACAACGAGACGCTGGTGCTGCAACCGGGGCCTCTGCGCATCCAGATGGAGAACCATGTCGATGTGCGCACGCTGCCGTCGGTCTGTGTCGCCAACGAGGCGCTGCATGCCCTGCTCGGCCGCCGCCGTCCTTTCCTCACGGCCAAGCGCCTGCTCTCCAACCAGACGTTTCGCGATCTCTATCGTACCGACACGCTCGACATCGACCAGCGGCTGAAGATCACCAGCCTCACCTTCCTGTTCACCGACCTGCGCGGCTCGACGGAACTCTACGAGCGGGTCGGTGATCTCGCGGCCTTCGATCTGGTCAGGACGCATTTCAAGGTTCTCAGCGAGATCGTCGCCGCCGAGGCCGGTGCGGTCGTCAAGACCATCGGCGATGCGGTCATGGCGACCTTTCCCACGCCGGACCGGGCAGTGGCGGCGGCCATGCGCATCCGCGATGCCATGCGCGCCTTGAACGATACGCGCGGCAGCGAGGACCTGCTGCTGAAGATCGGCATTCACGAGGGCCCCTGCATCGCGGTCAATCTCAACGAGCGGCAGGATTATTTCGGCCAGACGGTCAACATCGCCTCCCGTGTCCAGCATCTCGCGACCTCGCTGGAGATCTTCGCCACCGGCTCGGTGCTGCAGGACCCCCGCGCCTCCGACCTGCTGTCGCACCGGGGCGTGAGCCCCGTCGCGCACAATGTCACCCTTCGCGGCATTGCCAGCGAGATCAGCATTTTTGCCATTCCCTGACGCCAACGGATTGTCGCTACTCGTTTTTCTCCGGCTTTCCCGGATCCGGATCGGTGAACGCCGCCCCCATGCCGAAAGGCGTTGGTCGAGGCGATCTGGTAACCATATCTTCAAGAGATCGTCGCACTGTCTCGCGCAGGAGACAGGTGATGGCGAAGACGGCGGGCAGGCGGAAGAAACGGGCAGGATCCAAGCGGGCGGCGCCGGCGCGGCGCGGCGGCATGGCGCATTGGTATGTGCTGGGCGCGGCGGTGGTCGGCGGCATTCTCTATCTGGACAATCGCCTGCCGGGACCGGAAACGCCGGCGACGGCGATCAGGACCGCCTCGATCGAACGCAAGGAAAAGACGGTCGAGCGCGAGGCCGTGCTGGCGCGGCCGAAGCAGCGGCCAGCCGAAAAGGCCGTGGAGCAGGCCCTGCCGATGCCGGAAAAGCTGCCGGCATTTTCGGGAAAATGGTTCATCTGCACGACGCAGACCGACTACTGCGTGCTCGACGGCAGCACCATCCTCTATGCCGGCCGCAAGGTGCGGCTCGCCGATGTCGACACGCCGGCGATCGCGGAGGCGCGCTGCGATGCGGAGCGCCTGCGCGGGGGGGATGCGAAGCTCCGGCTGCGCGAGATTCTCAACGAGGGCGACGTCACGCTGGTGGCGAAAGGCGGAGTGTCCGGAAAGGCCGGGGCGGCGCCGTATCTCGTGCTGCGCGGCGGCCAGTCGGTCGGCCAGCAACTGGTCAAGGAAGGGCTTGCGAGGCCCTGGACGGGCAAGCACCAATCCTGGTGCGGTTGACGGATTCGTCCTTGCGCAACCTGTGCCTTTCCGGCACAAGCCAGACGCAAGCCTGCGTTCCTATGCTTTCCGTTAACCGGGATGGTGCCGGCTGGAAAGGGACAATGACATGTCGAACGACCTCGAGCGTTACAGCGATCCGGACAATGCAACGGTCGCGCTCTTCCTCCTTGAAAACGACATGGACGAGCTGACGGATATCCTCGTGGCCGCGCTGGACGAAGCCTTCCGCATTCTCGGCGACGAAGCCCCGCCCGCGACGGTGCACTGATCGCCGACACGAAAGAGGGGCCCTTGAGGCCCCTCTCGCTTTTCAGGCTCTCCGGAAAATGACTTACCCTGCGGCGACGACCTGGCGCTGCACGCCGAGGCCTGCGATGGAGACTTCCATGCGGTCGCCGGGTTTCAGGTAGCGCGGCGGCTTCATGCCCATGCCGACGCCGGGGGGCGTGCCCGTGGTAATGACGTCGCCGGGCTCCAGCGCCATGAACTGCGAGATGTAGTGCACGAGGAAGGGCACCTTGAAGACCATGGTGCTTGACGAGCCGTTCTGCACCAGTTCGCCGTTGACGCTGAGCGTCATGGCGAGATCGGCGGTATCCACCTCGTCGGTCGTCACCAGCCAGGGGCCGATCGGGCCGAAGGTCGGGCATCCCTTGCCCTTGGTCCACTGGCCGCCGCGCTCGATCTGGTAGGCGCGTTCGGAAATGTCGTTGCAGACGCAATAGCCGGCGACATAGTTGAGGGCATCGGCCTCCGAGACGTAGGAGGCGTGCTCGCCGATGACGACGGCAAGCTCCACTTCCCAGTCGGTCTTTTCCGAGCCGCGCGGGATGAGGATCGTGTCGTCGGGGCCGACGATGCAGGAGGGGGCCTTGTTGAAGAGCACCGGCTCGCTCGGCACGGCCATGCCGCTTTCGGCCGCATGGTCCGCATAGTTGAGGCCGACGGCGATGAAATTGCCGACGCGGCCGACGCAGGCGCCGAAGCGGCTGCCTTCCGGCGCGAGCGGCAGGCTCTTCGGATCGATGGCGGCAAGGCGCTTCAGGCCCTCGCGGCCGAGAACGTCGCCGGCAATATCCGGCACCACGCCGGAAAGGTCGCGGACCTTGCCGTCCGCGTCGATCAGTCCGGGCTTTTCCGCGCCCGCCGCGCCAAAGCGCACCAGCTTCATGAGAACCTCCGTTGGGTGTCACCGATTTCGGTTGCGCGCACCATTCCCTTGGTTTTACATCAAGTCAACGATTTTCGAAAATCCTCCAATTTTATAAATTCGGCGGGGCGTGATGGAGCAGAAGAAGGCAGGCGGGCGCACCCTGGCGGGCGATGCCTATGAGGCGATCCGGCAGGCGATCCGCACGGGCGCGGTCAAGCCCGGCGACCGGCTGCGCTTTGCCGATCTCCAGGCGCTGTGCGGCATGAGCGTGACGCCGGTGCGCGAGGCGCTGGCCCGGCTGACGGCGGAGGGGTTCACGGTGCTGGACGATCACCGCGGCTACAGCGTCGCAAGCCTCTCGCTCGCGGAACTGCGCGACATCACGGCAACGCGGCAGCTCTGCGAGGGCGAGGCGCTGCGGCTTTCGGTGTTGCGGGGGGACGCCGACTGGGAGGGAAGGGTGATCGCCGCCCATCACCTGATGGCGCGCATCCCGCAGGCGCGCGAGGATATTCCCTCGGCGATGCGCGAGGACTGGGAGGCCCGCCATTCGGTTTTTCACGCCGCGCTCATCTCGGCCTGCGGCTCGCCGAGCCTCCTGGAGATCTGCGGCAAGCTGTTTTCGCGTGCCGACCGGTACAGACGCCTCTCCGTCAGCCTCGTCGGTGCCACGCGGGATGTGACCGGAGAGCATCGGCGGCTGATGGAGCTTGCCCTCGCGCGGGACGCCGAGGGCGCCGCCGCGGCGCTGCGCGACCACTATGGCAGGACGGCGGCGGCGCTTGAAGGTTTTTTCACGACCTAGAGCCCATTTCGGCGCCGGCCGGAACGTTCTGCCTTCAAGGCAGCGGAACAAAAAAGGGGGGCGGCAGACCTGTGCCTGCCGCTCCCCCGTGTTCTGTTCGATACCGGGTGAGCCACCCGGATGACGCGCTTCCGCTTACCTGCTTGCGACGGTCGCCGAGCCGATTTCCGCGCCGCCGCCGATCGCCACATTGAGGGCGACGAAGTCGCGGGCAAGCTGGCGGATCGCGGAAGCGAGCTGCAGGCGGGCCGTTGCGACGTTGCGTTCGGCATCGAGCACGTCGAGGATGGTGCTGGCGCCGCCGCGATAGCTTTCACGGGCAAGGTTCAGCGTCTGCTCGTAGGAGTTCACGACCCTGCGCTGGGCGGCGACGGTCTGGCCGTCGCGGATCAGCGCGGCCTGTGCATTCTCGACCTCTTCCACGGCGTTCAGCACGGTGGACTTCCAGGTCAGATACTGCTGCTCGGCTTCCGAGCGGGCGATCTTGACCCGTGCCTTCAGCGCACCGCCGTTGAAGATCGGCAGCGTCAGCGACGGGCCGAAGGACCAGCTTGTCAGGTTGCCGGTGGCGGCGCTGGTGAAGTTGCGCGTCGCGCCGATCGAGCCGCCGAGCTCGATGCTCGGATAGAGATCGGCCTCGGCCACGCCGATCTGCGCCGTCGCCGCCTGCAGGCGGCGCTCGGCCGCGCGGATGTCCGGACGGTTGCGGATGAGGTCCGCCGGGATGCCCGTGCGCGTCGCATACCGCGGCATCGGCTGCGCGGCGCCCTTGGTCAGGCTGGAGGTGATCGTGCTGGCCGGCAGGCCGAGCAGGGTCGCGATGTGGTTCGCCGACTGGTGGAAGCCGGTCTCAAGGCCGGGCAGATCGGCCAGCGTCTGGTTGACGAGACCTTCGGCCTGCAGCACGTCGAGGCTGGAGGCGGCGCCCGCTTCCTTGATCTCGTTGGTCAGCTTCAGTGTCTCGCGGCGCGATTCCAGGTTCTTGCGGCTGAGCGCCAGCGCTTCCTGATAGTAGCGTGCGTTGACATAGCTCGACACGAGGTCGGAGAGATAGGCAAGGCGCGCGACGTTGACGTCGTCATAGGCGGCGTCGAGCGAGGCGTTGGCGGCTTCCTTCGAGCGGCGGTACTGGCCGAAGAAGTCGAGCAGCCAGGAGGCGCTCGCGCCCGCGGTCAGCGACTTCGAGGAGGACGAGTCGCGGCCCGAGGTGCGGCGCAGGTAGTCGCCGTCCTGGCCGCTTGCCGAGGCTTCCGCCGAAGCGCCGATGCTCGGCAGCGCGCCGGCGCCGGCGACGATGACATTCGCCTCGGCCGCCGTGATGCGCTCAAGGGCCTGCAGCACGGTGAGATTTTCGGCCATGCCCTGGTGGACGAGATCGTTGAGGCGCTTGTCGCGGAAGGATTCCCACCACGGATTGAGCGTCACGTTCTCGCCGCTCGTGGCCTTGCTTTCGGAAAACTTTGCGGGAAGGGCGGTCTCGGGCTTCTGGTAGTCGGGGCCGACGACGCAGCCGGACAGGAGAAGCATGCTCAACGGAAAAAGCGTCCTGGTGAAATTCATGGGCCTACCCTGCCAGCGGTCGTGGCGTACTTATTAACAGAACAAAATCGCGATTCACTCTTTATTCATGTTTGGAGGGAAGATCGAGCCTCCCTCCAAAAAAAGAATGGTCCCACAGCGTTTTTCCCCCGCTTCATTCGGAGGGTGTGTCCGCAGGGCAACTGGAGCATTTGCCCACGGCTTCCGGTTTTGCCCGCCCTGCGCAAGCGCGCGATTGCGGCTGCGCGATCTGGTTGCGTCATGGCTTTTCCCCGGAATGTTCGTCTTCGCGACATATTTTCCTGAAAAATGCTGCAAGCGCGAACATTATTTTGCGATTCGAATTGTCACACAAATTCGGCAGTAATTTATTCCAAAATTCTGCGGATTCCATTGACAAGAAAAGGAGGGGCGCCTATGTGTTGGAGCATCGCATGAGGGCCGCATGCGTTTTATTCCGGTCCGCCTCTGACGCGTCCATTTCAGAGCGTCAGCGCCAACAAGAGGGAGTGTGTCATGTACGATATCAACTGCATCGCCTCCGTGCGTGTGGCGTGCTCCTGTCGTGAAACGATTACAGGGAAAGCGCATACGGCCCTTTGCCGAATGTGATCTGACTTCCCTCTTCGATTTTAGCGCAAGATTTGAATGAGCTGTGCCTTCGGTGCGGCAGGAGTTGTTATGCAAAAGCAGGTTATCGAAATCGGTGGTGAGGCCGTCGGTGTTGTCGTTCCCGATGAGGATCGGCTGAAATTCGTGGCCGTCAAATATTCCGTGTGGGATCTGGATTCCCAGCGTTTTTCCTCGGCTGACGAGGTACGCGTGGCGATCCGGCGTCTCCTCAACGATCCGTCCGCCTCGACGCGGGCGATGTCGCCGGCCCGTATCGCGGCCGCCTGAACCCAATCCAGACGATCCGGTGTCCCTGGCACCGGGATCCACCGGCCCCGCCCGTCAGCGGGGCCGGTTCCGTTTTGTGGACAGTGCATCTACCGGGCGGTGGCTGGCGCGCGGTGCCGAATGCTGATTGTGTAGCCCGCGAAAGGAGGTGCCCCATGGTCAGCGGCATCCATCACATCACGGCGATCACCCGGAAGATCCAGGCGAACGTCGATTTCTACGTGGGCTTTCTCGGCCTGCGCCTCGTCAAGCGCACGGCGGGTTACGAGGACGCCGACCAGCTTCACCTTCTCTATGGCGATGCGGCGGCCAGCCCCGGCTCGCTGATCACCTTCCTTGCCTGGGAGGATGGGTCGCCCGGCCGCGTCGGCCTCGGCCAGCCCGCGGAGATCGCCCTTGCCATCAAGCCGGAGGCGATCGGCTTCTGGCTGACGCGCGCGCTGACGCAGAACATCGCGACGAGCGGTCCGGCGCAGGAGTTCGGCGAACCCGTGCTTCGGCTGAAGGATCCGGACGGCATCATCGTCAAGCTCGTCGGCGAGGCGGATGTGGACGGCCCGGCACCCCATGTCACCAAGGACATCGCGGCAGCCGACGCCATCCAGCGCATCCGCGGCGCGACGATCTTCTCCGAGAAGCCGGCCGAGACGGCGGCCTTCATCGCCGATCATTTCGGCTATCGGACGGTGGCGGCGGCGAACGGCATCACCCGGCTTGCCGGCGAATCGGCCGACGTGCTCGACATCCGCGATGCGAGCGGCTTCTGGACGTCTGCGCCCGGCACCGGCACGATCGACCATATCGCTCTGCGCGCACCGGACCGCTCCGCCGTGGAAGCGCTCGCCGCCCGGCTTTCCACCGAAGGGGCGGGCGAGACCAACATGCACGACCGGAAGTATTTCTATTCGCTCTATGCGCGCGAACCCGGCGGGGCGCTGCTCGAATATGCGACGGACGGTCCCGGCATGACGGTCGACGAACCCTTGGAGGCGCTTGGCGAGAAACTGTTCGTGCCCAGGCATTTTCGCGCCGACCCGGAAGATGTCCGGGCGCGGCTTCCGCAGTTCTCCCTGCCGGGAGAAGAGCGCATGACCGAACGGGACCTGCCCTTCATCCACCGGGTGCACCGGTCGGAAACCCCTGATGGTACTGCTGTCGTGCTCCTGCACGGCACCGGCGGCAACGAGGCGAGCCTTCTGCCCTTTGGGACGAAGCTCGCGCCCAATGCCGTGCTGCTCAGCCCGCGCGGCCGCAGTCTCGACGAAGGCTATCCGCGCTTCTTCCGCCGGCTGACCGCCGTCACCTTCGACCAGAAGGACATTGCAGGCGAGGCGGAAGCCTTCGCGGCCTTCATGGAAGGGGCGAATGCGGCTTATGGGCTCGATCCGGACAGGACGCTGTTCGTCGGCTATTCGAACGGCGCGAACATGATCGGCGCGATCATGCTGCTGCATCCCGGCATCATCCGCAACGCGGTGCTGCTGCGCGGCATGAACGTGCTGGAAACCGTGCCGGAGGCGGACCTTTCGGGGGCGAACGTGCTGATGGTCACCGGTCAGTCGGATCCCTACAGGGCCTATGCCGGCGAACTTGAGGCGCATCTGAAGGCGGCCGGCGCATCGGTCGAAAACCGGCTGCTTGCCGCCGGTCACGACATCGGCCCGGCGGACCTGGAAGTCGCCAGGGCCTATCGGGAACGCATCCTCGGCTGAGGCCGGGGCAACCGAAAAGGGGCGCGTTGCAGGACGCGCCCCTTCTTTCTATCGCTTGTATTCCGTCACGAAGGCCGAGAAGCCGGCGATGAAATCACTGAGCTTCCTTTCCGTCGCCTCGTCGGCGATCCGGCCGTCCTCGATGACGCTGCCGGCGCGCGAGACCAGAAGCTTGGCGCCGAACCAGGGCACGGTGCCGAGCGTGCGCATGACGGGCAGCCAGGCCTCCTGCGACAGAAGCGTGCCGAAATTGCCGGGCGAGGCGCCGGTGATGGCGAAGGGCTTGCCGCCGAAGACGCGGGCGATGTCGGAGGAGGGACGGCTCATCCAGTCGATGGCGTTCTTGAAGACGCCGGGAATGCCGTTGTTGTATTCCGGCGTGAAGAGAACGACGCCGTCCGCCGCCGCCACGAGGTCCTTCAGGCGTGTGACCGCTTCGGGAAGGCCCGCTTCTGCCTCCACGTCGGCGTCATAAAGGGGAATGCCGTGGATCGAGCCTTCGGTGATCGTCACACCTTCGGGCGCCATGGCGAGGGCGGCGCGCAGCAGCGCCGTGTTGTAGGAACCCTTGCGCAGGCTCCCCGAGATTGCCACCAGTTTCGTCATCCCGACTCTCCTTTCCAAAACATGGGCATAAAAAACCCCGGCGGACGGTTTGTCACGCCGGGGTTTCTTCCGTTCTAGACGAGGGGCTTCAGCCGGGCCTCGATCTGCGCGCGGCGCGGTTCGAGGAAGGGCGGCAGCGACAGGCTCTCGCCCAGCGTTTCAAGCGGCTCGTCCACGGCGAAACCGGGGCCGTCCGTGGCGATCTCGAACAGGATGCCGTTCGGCTCGCGGAAATAGAGCGAGCGGAAGTAGAAGCGCTCGACCTCGCCGCTGGAGGGCAGGCGGAAGCCGCGCAGGCGCTCCGTCCAGGCATGCAGCGCTTCCTCGTCCGGCGCGCGGAAGGCGACGTGGTGCACGGCGCCGGCTCCCTGGTGGGCGACCGGCAGGTCCGGTTCGACGGCGACATGCAGTTCGGCCGCCGGGCCGCCTTCGCCCATCGAGAAGACATGCACGTCGCCCGCGCCGTCCGGATTGGGATAGGTCGCGGTCTCCTGCATGTTCATCACCTGGACCAGCACGGCTTCGGTGTTGCGGATATCCGGCACGCTGAGCGTGATGGGGCCGAGGCCCTTGATCTGGTGCTCGGCCGGAACCGGGCTTCTTGCCCAGGGATTGGCAGGCGTGCCGGCATCGTCGGCGACAAGGCGGAAACGCTGCCCCTCGCCATCCTCGAAATCGAGGCTGGCGCGGCCGCCGACATCACGAATCTCGCCGGCCTTGACCTTCAGCTCGCCGAAGCGGGCCTTCCACCATTCGAGCGTCGCAAGGCTGGCGACGCGCAGGCCGGTGCGCGAGACGCTGTGCGTGCCGCGCCGCTCGTGGCCGACCGGCCAGTCGAAGAAGGTGAGGTCCGTGCCGGGCGAGGCGAGACCGTCGGCATAGAAGAGGTGGTAGGCGCTGGTGTCGTCCTGGTTGACGGTCTTCTTGACGAGGCGAAGGCCGAGGACCTTCGTGTAGAAGCGCAGGTTCTCCGGCGCGTTCGCGGTGATCGCCGTCAGGTGGTGGATGCCTGTGAGCTGCAGGGTCATGATGAAGCTCCTCTCCCCGGACAGTCCGGGATATCTGTGCTGCCCCGTTTCAGGGCCTTGCGTTGAGGTGAATATCGCCCTTCGCAGGTACCGCCGGAAGATCGGCGCGGACGAACGGATCGTTCACTTATCCTGAACGGCAGATCCTTTCGCCGCACCGGCGGCCTCCGGCAGGAAGAATTTTCCGCCCGTTCTGTTCCATGGCGGGATGGCTCAAATTTTATCGTTTCATAAACCAGCATTCGCTTACGCTGCCGGCCTGCGAAATGACTTCGTCTCTGTTTCGCCGCGTCCGCCGGCATGTTCCGCCATTTGTGATGACTGCCGCTGCGGACTTTCCCGCGCGGATGGGAGGAGACGTCATGCTGCCGAAGACTGCGACTGCCCGAAACATGCTCGCCATCGTGGCGGCCGGCGTTGCCACGACCGTTGCGACGGCGGGCGTTCTGCTCTTTCTGTCCTATCGTGCCGTGGAGGAGCGCTCCATTTCCGAAATGGTCAACGCGGCAGAGGCGAGCGCCGGGAAGGTGGAGACCTATTTCGCACAGGTCAAGGCGTTGAGCTGGAACATGCGCTCGGCGCTCTATGCGATGAAGGCGACGGACGCGCCGAGCCGCGAGACGATGAACGGCATCTTCGACCGCTTGATGGCCGACAATCCCTTCGCGCTCGGCGTCAGCACCGGCTGGGAGCCGGATGCCTTCGACGGCAAGGATGCGCACTATGTGAACCAGCCGGGACACGACGCCACGGGCCGCTACATTCCCTACTTCGTACGCAACGAGGGCAAGGTCGAGATGGTCGCGCTCGTCGATTACGACAAGCCCGGCCCCGGCGACTACTACCAGGTGCCGAAGGCCACGGGCAAGGATCTGCTGACGGAGCCCTACAGCTATGTCATCGGCGGCAAGAACGTGCTGATGACCTCCTTCATGGTGCCGCTCGCCTTCGACGGTGCGTTCAAGGGCGTCACCGGCGTGGATATCGCGCTCGATGCGCTCGCCACCGACATGGCGAAGCTGAAGCCGCTCGGCGAGGGCTATGTCGCGCTGCTCAGCCAGGGCGGCAGCATCGTCAGCTATCCGGATGCGGCCGTGCTCGGCAAGACGCTCACCGATTCCGGCCTCGACACGGCGGCCTGGCAGGCGCTGATCGCCAATCCGGAAAAGGCCATGGAAATCACCGATGCCAACGGCCTCACCTCCGTGGCGGTCGCGGTGCCCGTGCCGCTCGTGCCGGGCACCACCTGGTACACGGTGGTCGCGGTGCCGAAATCGGTGCTCTTTGCCAATCTGTCCGCCCTTGCGGTCACCTCGATCATCGTGATCGCCATTGCGACGGGCCTGATGATCGCCATCGGCTGGCTGCTCGCCGCCCGCTTCCGCAAGCGCCTCGAAACCGTCATCGTCGCGACGAGCGAGATCGCGCAGGGTCGGACGGATGTCGATCTCAGCGAATCCGAGCGCAAGGACGAGATCGGCGAGATGGCCCGTTCGCTCGCCGTGCTGCGGGATGCGACGCTCGCCAAGGTGCGGCTCGAGAGCGAGGCGGAGCAGAACCGCGCGCTTTCGGAAGACGAGCGCCGCCAGCGTGCCGAAGAGGCCGCCGAGCGCGAGCGCCAGACGCGCATTGCCGTCGAGGCGCTTGCCGAAGGCCTCCAGAAGCTGGCCGACGGCGACATGACGCATCGCATCGAGCATGCCTTTGCCGGCTCGCTCGACCAGGTCCGCCACGATTTCAACGCCTCGGTGGAAAAGCTGCAATCGGCGCTGCGCTCCGTCGGCAGCAACGCCAATGCCATCCAGGCCGGTTCCGCGGAAATCCGCTCGGCCTCCGACGATCTTGCCAAGCGCACCGAGCAGCAGGCGGCTTCCGTCGAGGAAACCGCGGCGGCGCTGGAGGAGATCACGACCTCGCTCAAGGATGCCACGAAACGGGCGGAGGATGCCGGCCAGCTCGTCGAGCGCACCCGCCTCGGCGCCGAAAAATCGGGTGAAGTGGTGCGGCGCGCCGTGAGCGCGATGAGCGGCATCGAGAATTCCTCGCGGGAAATCTCCAACATCATCGGCGTGATCGACGAGATCGCCTTCCAGACGAACCTTCTGGCGCTGAATGCCGGCGTCGAGGCGGCCCGGGCGGGCGAGGCGGGCAAGGGCTTTGCCGTCGTCGCGCAGGAAGTGCGCGAACTGGCGCAGCGCTCGGCCAATGCCGCCAAGGAGATCAAGGCGCTCATCACCAAGTCGGGCGAGCAGGTGCATCTCGGCGTGGCGCTGGTCGGCGAGACGGGCTCGGCGCTGACGGAGATCGTCGACCAGGTGCAGGAGATCGACCAGAACGTCGCGGCGATCGTGCGTTCGGCGCGTGAACAGTCGACGGGCCTCAACGAGATCAGCGCGGCGGTGAATTCCATCGACCAGGGCACGCAGAAGAACGCGGCCATGGTGGAGGAGCAGACGGCGGCAAGCCATGCGCTGGCGACCGAGGCCGCCGCGCTCAACAGCCTGATCGCGCAGTTCCGCCTCGGCACCGGCACGATCGCCCGCCCGGTGGTCGCCTCGGCTGCCGAGCATCGTCCGGCCGCCTCCGGCGCGCGGGCGCTCGGCAACACGCTGGCCCGCGCCTTCGGCGGCGGACAGGCGGCTTCGGCCAATGCGGCGGCGCAGGACTGGCAAGAGTTCTGAGCCTTCCCGATGGACCATCCCGAAAGGCGGCCCGGTGAAATGGGCCGCCTTTTGCTGGATGAAAAAGGCGCACAACGTTTGTGCGTTGCACACAAATTGGCCAGGCCGATGCGGCTGCCTGATCGAGTTTTTCATTAGGCGTGTCTTTAGTAATATGAAATCATTTTTGTATTTAGCGCGCCTTCAATCTGGCACGCTTTCTGCTTCCTCTTCTGCAGGTCCAGAGGGGGCCAGAAGAGAAGCGTCCAACGAATGACGCTCCGATAAAGCCGCCGTGCAGCCCAGTGGGAACCGGAAAGGTTCCGCGGCCGCCGGCGGCTTTCTTGTCCGCGCGGCATGCGGCTGCCGTTAGCGCACTGAAAAATATGACTTATTATATTCCTCTATCGAATGATCTTCCCGGTTGGCTTTTCGGGCGGACTCCGCCACACTCGCCTGCGGCAAGATCGCGCCTCGCACAGGCCGTGGCTTGCCAGTCAGATCTTCGCGATATAATGAGGACCCACATTAAATGGGTTTTCTGCAACGGTGGAGACGGCGATGAGCTCAGCGGGAAACAGGGCGGGCGGGGTGCTGCTGGCGGCGTTGGCAATTTGCGCCGCCGCCTGGCCGGCATGGGCCGATGGGGCGCCAAGGCCGGTGCACACCGCCGCCGTGCATTTCGAAGAGCGTGAGCAGACCGTCACCGTCACGGGGGAAGTGGTCGCGCGGGTGGAGACGGATCTTTCCTTCCGCGTCGGGGGGCGCATCACCGGCTGGTTCGTCGATGTCGGCGGCGTGGTCAAGGAAGGTCAAGTGCTGGCGCGGCTCGACCCCGAGGAGCAACGGGCCGACGTCGAGGCGGCGGAGGCCGGGGTGCGCGCGGCGGAAGCGCAGCTCAAGCTCGCCCGCGCCAATTTCGACCGCCAGAAATCCCTGCTGAGCGACGGCATCAGCACCCGCCGCGATTTCGACGACGCCGAAACGGCCCTGCGCACGGCGGAAAGCGCCCGCGAAGCGGCGATCGCCCAGCGCGACACGGCGAAGGAGGTGCTGTCCTATACCGAACTGCGCGCGCCCGCCGACGGCATCGTCACCGCGCGCCTTGCCGAGACGGGGCAGGTGGCGCAGGCGGCGCAGACCATGTTCACAATCGCCGATACCGGCCCGCGCGACGCGGTCTTCGATGTCTACGAATCGCTGTTCTTCGCCCAGCCGGCGGAGGACGGCGTGGTCGTCACCCTGCTCAGCGACGACAGGGTGCGCACGACCGGCAATGTGCGCGAGGTCTCGCCGACGATCGATGCGCAGACCGGCACGGTGCGCGTCAAGATCGCCATGGACCGCACGCCGCCGGAAATGACGCTCGGCTCCTCGGTCGTCGGCGTCGGTGCGCTGGCGCCGCGCCGGGTGGCGGTGGTGCCCTGGCAGTCGCTGTCGGCGGGCCTTGATGGCAAGCCGGCGCTGTGGATCGTCGACAAGGCGAACAGCACGGTGGACCTGCGTCCGGTCGAGGTGCTCTCCTTCGAGACGGGCGCCGCGCTGCTTTCGGGCGGCATTGAGGAGGGGGAGACCTACGTCGCCGACGGCACGAAGCTGCTCCGGCCCGGCCAGACCGTCAGCGCGATCGAAGGAACCGCCCGATGAGGAGATCTGTCCTGTTCGCAACGGTCGCCATCGCCACCGCGGCGCTGGCCGGCTGCAAGAAGGAAGAGGAAGCCGCTGCGCCGCCGCGCCCGGTCCTGTCCATGGTGGTTGCCCCGACCGCGCTGCCCGGCACGCGCTTTGCCGGCACGGTTCAGGCGAAGGTGCAGGCCGCGCTCGGTTCGCGCGTTTCCGGCCGCCTCGTCTCGCGCACCGTCCATGTCGGCGATCTCGTGAAGAAGGGCGACGCGCTCGCCGTGCTCGATGCGACGGCCTATGAGCTGGCCGTGCGCTCGGCGCGGGCCGAGCTTTCCAGCGCCGAGGCGACGCTTTCGAGCGCGATCGCCACCGAGGAGCGGCAGAAGACGCTGCTCCAGTCGAACGCCGCGGCCCAGGCCGCCGTCGAGAGCGCCGAACAGTCGCGCGAGGCGGCCGATGCCGGCCTGACGCGGGCGAAGACGGCGCTCGTGAAGGCGGAGGAACAGCTTTCCTATACCCGCATCCTTGCCGAATTCGACGGTGTCGTCGTGGCCACCGGTGCCGAGGTGGGGCAGACCGTCTCGCCCGGCGAGGCGATCGTCACGGTGGCGCGGCCCGACGAGCGCGATGCCGTGGTCGACATTCCGGAGACGGCGGAGGCCATCGCGCTCGGCAGCCGCTTCACCGTGTCCCTGCAGATCAACCCCGACGTCACGGTGAAGGGCGTGGTGCGCGAGGTCGCGCCGTCGGCTGATGCCGTCACGCGCACGCGGCGGGTGAAGATCGCGTTGGAAAACCCGCCGGATACGGTCCGCCTCGGCACGACCATCACCGCCGAGCTCGAGGGGCCGGACCTCACCGCCATCATGATCCCGCAGACCGCCGTGCTTCAGAAAGATGGCAAGCCGCATGTCTGGCTGGTCGATGGGGAGAAGGGCGAGGTGCATCTGGTACCGATCGAGACCGGTCCCGCTGTTGGGCGCGCCCTTCAGGTCGCGGACGGGCTGAAAGCCGGCGACCGCATTGCCACCGCCGGGGTGAACAGCCTCGAGGAAGGCCAGAAAATCAAGGTTGAAGACGAGGCAGGCCTATGAAGAAGTTCAACCTTTCGGACTGGGCGCTCGATCATGCATCGCTCGTCTGGTACTTCATGATCGTCTTCGCGCTGCTCGGCTTCTTCACCTACCAGAATCTCGGCCGCGAGGAGGATCCCTCCTTCACCATCAAGACGATGACGATCAGTGCCGCCTGGCCCGGGGCCTCCGTGGAGGAGACGACGCTGCAGGTGACCGAGCGCATCGAGCGCAAGCTGGAGGAGCTGGAATCGCTCGATTTCACCCGCAGCATCACGACGCCCGGCCAGACGCTGATCTTCGTCAACCTCAAGCCGACGACCCGCGCGCGCGACGTCGCCCCCACCTGGGTGACCGTGCGCAACATGATCAACGACATCAGGGGCGAATTCCCCTCCGGCGTCGTCGGCCCGGCCTTCAACGACCGTTTTGGCGACGTCTTCGGCAATATCTACGCCTTCACCGCCGATGGCCTCTCGCCGCGTCAGTTGCGCGATTATGTCGAGGATGCCCGCCGGCGCATCCTCACCGTGCCCAATATCGGCAAGGTCGACCTCGTCGGCGCGCAGGATGAGGTGATCTATCTCGAATTCTCGACGCGCCAGCTTGCCGCGCTCGGCATTTCCACCCAAGAGGTGGTGTCCACGCTGCAGGCGCAGAATGCCGTTGCGCCCTCCGGCGTGGTGCAGGCCGGCGGCGAGCGCGTCAGCGTGCGTGTCGGCGGGCAGTTCAGCTCGGAGGCGAGCCTTCGCGACGTCAACCTGCGCGTCAACAACCGCTTCTTCCGCCTCAGCGATATCGCCACGATCACCCGCGGCTACGAGGACCCGCCTTCGGCACTCTTCCGCTTCAACGGCGAACAGGCCATCGGCCTTGCCATCGGCATGAAGCAGGGCTCGAACCTTCTCGAATTCGGCGCGGCGGTTGAAAGGGAGATAGAGCTGCTTTCCCATGAACTGCCGGTCGGCGTCGACGTGCATCTCGTCTCCGACCAGCCGAAGGTGGTCGAGGAGGCGGTATCGGGCTTCACGCGGGCGCTGTTCGAGGCCGTCGTCATCGTGCTTGCGGTCAGTTTCGTCAGCCTCGGCATCCGCGCCGGCCTCGTCGTGGCGCTGTCGATCCCGCTGACGCTCGCGATCACCTTCGTCTTCATGTACTACGACGGCATATCGCTGCAGCGCATCTCGCTCGGCGCGCTCATCATCGCGCTCGGCCTGCTCGTCGACGATGCGATGATCGCCGTCGAGATGATGGTGGCGCGGCTGGAAATGGGGGATTCGCTCAGGAAAGCGGCGACCTATGTCTATACGTCCACCGCCTTCCCCATGCTCACCGGCACGCTGGTGACGGTGGCGGGTTTCATCCCGATCGGCCTCAACAACAGCGCGGCCGGCGAGTTCACCTTCAGCCTCTTCGTCGTCATCGCCATCTCGCTCGTCGTCTCGTGGGTCGTCGCGGTCATCTTCGCGCCGCTGCTCGGCGTGACGATCCTGCCGAAGACGATGAAGAAGCATCACGAGGAAAAGGGCTGGTTCGCCCGCAGCTTCGCGCGCCTGCTCGATGTCTGCATGCACTGGAAATGGACGACCATCGTCGCGACCGTGCTGGTCTTCGGCGTGTCGGTCTTCGCCATGCGCTTCGTGCAGGAACAATTCTTCCCGTCTTCCGACCGGCCGGAGCTCATCATCGACTGGTCGCTGCCGCAGAATGCCTCGATCGCCGAGACCAATGCGCAGATCGCCAGGCTGGAGGAGGAAAAGCTCAAGGGCAACCCGGATATCGAACGCTGGTCCTCCTATGTCGGGCAGGGCGCGGTGCGCTTCCTCCTGTCCTTCGACGTGCAGCCGCCGTCGCCCGCCTTCGGCCAGACGGTCATCGTCAGCAAGGACCTGGAGGCGCGCGACCGCCTCAGGGCCGATCTCCAGGCCTATCTGCGCGAGACCTTCGTCGGCACGGATGCGCTGGTGAAGCTGCTCGACATCGGCCCGCCGGTCGGCCGGCCGATCCAGTACCGCGTCAGCGGTCCGGATATCCAGGAGGTGCGCAAGCAGGCGCTCGCCTTCGGCGAACTCATCGGCAAGGACACCCGGCTCGGGGATGTCGTCTACGACTGGAACGAGCCGGCCCGCGTGGTGAAGGTCGACGTGCTGCAGGACAAGGCCCGCCAGCTCGGCGTCACCTCGCAGGACATCGCCTCCGCCCTGAACGGCGTCGTCGGCGGCACGACCGTCACCCAGATCCGCGACGACGTCTACCTGATCGACGTCATCGGCCGGGCGCGAGCCGCCGAGCGCGAATCCATCGAGACGCTGCGCCAGCTCCAGCTGCCGACGGCCAACGGCACCTCCGTGCCGCTCGCCGCGGTGGCGAACTTCCGCTACGAGATGGAGCAGCCGGTCGTCTGGCGCCGCTCGCGCCAGCCGACCATCACCGTCAAGGCCAGCATCACCGGCGGCGTGCAGCCGGCAACGATCGTCTCGCAGATGGAAAAGGACGTTGCCGCCTTCCAGGCGCAGATGCCCTCCGGCTATGAGGTCGCGGTCGGCGGCACGGTGGAGGAAAGCGCCGACAGCCAGGCGCCGATCGTCGCGGTCGTGCCGCTCATGCTGTTTGCCATGGCGACGATCCTGATGCTCCAGCTCCAGAGTTTCTCGCGGCTCTTCCTCGTCTTCGCCGTGGCGCCGCTGGCGCTCATCGGGGTGGTCATCGCGCTGCTCGGCAGCGGGGCGCCGCTCGGCTTCGTCGCCATTCTCGGCGTGCTGGCGCTGATTGGCATCCTCATCCGCAACTCGGTCATCCTCGTCGTGCAGATCGAGGACCTGAGGCGCGAGGGCATGCATGCCTGGAAGGCCGTGCGCGAAGCGACGGAACACCGCATGCGGCCGATCATGCTGACGGCGGCGGCAGCCAGCCTCGCGCTCATCCCCATTTCCCGCGAGGTGTTCTGGGGGCCGATGGCCTATGCCATGATGGGCGGCATCATCGTCGGCACGGTGCTGACGCTGCTCTTCCTGCCGGCGCTCTACGTCGCCTGGTTCCGCATCAAGCCGGAGGCGGCGGAGGAGCCGGCGCCCGAGCCCATCGAGGCGGCTTAGGGCGATCCGGTCGGGCCTGCGCGGCGATTGCACCCCTCGCAGGCGTGAAAATCAGGCCCCCATATTTTTGCCCATCTCCCCCGTCACTGCTTTTGGGCGACAGGCCGCTTCCGGAAGGTCAGAGCCGGGCAAGGCATGGATATAAACTGCGAAATCGGGGGCGCGTTCATTGTCGGGCGGGCGGAGGAAAAGTTGCGTTCTTTTTGTCGCACCCCCTCTGAAAAAGCTGGTGGAAAAAGTTGATTTCCAACGCCAAAGCGCCAGCCGACTTTTCAGAACGTAACGAATGTGCAAGGGATTTGCTCCATGGTGTCGGCGGGGGCCGCATGGATTTGTGTGGTGGGACTAAGGTTTGGTCATGGGACTTGACGAGACATTGGAACTGCATGTCTATGGCACCCTGTCGTGGCAAGCGGCTGGCTCTTGCCCCGTGCCTTGTGAGGTACGGTCGAAGGGAAATGCTAAGTGATGATCGCAATTGAAGACGTGGGCACGCCGCGCAGGCTTTTGGGCGCATTTGCGCGGATTCTTGCGGCGGGTGCCCTGTTGACGCTGGCCGGCTGCGTGGTCCCGAGCGACGGCCCGCTGACCCATGAGGTCCTTTCTGCCGGCGCGGACGGCAAGTCCTACGAGATTCCCCAGACCAAGCTGGTTTTCGACGTCGTGAACGTCGACCAGCGCGTCGCCAACAGCGTCAGCGCGGCCAAGCGCTATGGCCTGTCCAGCACCTTCGGCTTCGGCGGTGGCGGCGGCACGCCGGTCATCGGTGTCGGCGATCATCTGGAAGTCACGATCTTCGAAGCGGGTCCGGACGGCCTGTTCTCCACCACCGAGCGCAAGTCGACGACGATCCCGGTCATCGTGCAGCCGGATGGCCACGGCCAGATCCCCTATGTCGGTTCCGTGCGTTTCGCCGGCATGACGATCGATTCGGCGCGCGCCACGATCGTCGATGCACTGAAGGCGAAGGCCGTCGAGCCGGATGTCATCGTTTCCATGGCGGGCAATGCCTCGCGTACCGTTTCCATCCAGGGCGACGTCAACAAGTCGGGCATCGTGCCGCTCGGCCTCAGCGGCCAGCATCTCAGCGAAGTGATCGCCATGGCCGGCGGTGCCGCCAAGCCGCCCTACGACACCTATGTCAGCCTCAAGCGCGGCGGCAAGTCGCGCAGCGTGCTGCTCCAGTCGGTCATCGACAATCCGAAGGACGACATCTACGTCAAGCCGGACGACCAGATCTACCTGACCTATGATCCGCAGACCTTCGCGGCGCTCGGCCAGACGAAGAAGCCCGGCAAGATCCGGTTCGATGCGGCCAAGCTCAGCCTCGTCGAGGCGGCGGCGCTCGCCGGCGGCGGCAATGTCGCGACGGCCGATCCGAAGGGCTATTTCGTCTTCCGCTACGAGGATGAGAACGTCTATCGCAGCGTCGTCGGCGACGACCGGTTCCGGGACCTCATCGCGCGCGGCATGGTGGCGGATTCGGAAGGGCGCTATCCGATCGTCTATCGCCTCGATCTCGGCGCGACGCAGAGCTACATCGTCGCGCAGAACTTCCCCGTGCGGAACAAGGACGTCGTCTATCTGGCGCGCCACGTCGCAACGGATCTTGCGAAGTTCCTGACGATCGTTTCCAGCGGTTCGAGTGCGGCCTACAATATCCAGCGGACGGCTGACCTGCTCTGACAGGCGGGCTTCGGCCCGCTGATGCGGCGATGCCTGCGCGGTGGCCGACGGCGCGCAGGCGAAAGCGTTTTCGCTTTTGTTTCAGCGCAATTGCGGGCACAAAACGGCCTCGCACTTTGCTGGAATTGCTTCAGCCGGAATGGCTTTCGAGGACTGCATGGCCGGCCAGGCACGCAAAACCTATGCGCTTCTTTCCTTCGGGCTGTGGCAGCAGCGGGCCGATGTCGCGCGCCTGCTCGATGCCGAGATCGTCGCCTGGCCCTTTGCGCTGCCCGGCCGCATCGACGGGTTCATCGGCTGGGGACGCCGGTCGTCCGGCCGCCGGGCCGTGCGACTTGCGGCGCGCACCGGCAAGGAGGTCATCAGCCTTGAGGACGGCTTCCTGCGCGGCTTTGCAGCGGGGCGAGGGGAACCGAGCCATTCCTATGTGATCGACCGGGAAGGTATCTATTTCGATGCGCGCCATCCGAGCGGCCTCGACCGGCTGCTGTCGCAGCCGGTAACTGACGCCGCCGCGCTCGCACGCGCCGGCGGGTTGATGGCGCGGCTGCGCAACGCGCGCCTGTCGAAATACAACAACAGCCCGGTGCTGACGCCGGCGGCCGCCGGCGTACCGCATGGCCGGCCTTTCGTCCTGCTCGTCGATCAGGTGGCCGGCGATGCTTCCATTGCCGGGGCAGGGGCGAGCGCGGCGAGTTTCCGCACCATGCTGGAGCATGCGGTCGGCCATCATCCGGGAAAGACGCTGGTCGTGCGCACCCATCCCGCGGCGGGCGACCGCAGCCTCCTGCGGCAGGCGGCGAACGCGCTCGGTGTCGAGATCGTCGTGCCCCCGCGCATGAACCCCTGGCCGCTGCTGGAAGAGGCCGACTGCGTCTATACGGTGTCGAGCCAGCTCGGCTTCGAGGCGCTGATGGCTGAGCGGCCCGTCCATTGTTTCGGCACGACCTATTATTCCGGCCGTGGTCTCACGGTCGATCACGATCAACTGTCGCCCGCCCGCCCGCCGGCCTCGCTCGAACAGGTTTTCCACGCGGCCTATATCGACTATTCGCACTATCTCGACCTGCATACGCGCCAGCCCTGTACGCCGGAGCGGGCGGTCGAACAGGCGATCACGGTGCGCGATCAGCGTGCCCGTATTGCGCGCAAGGTCTTCACCGCCGGCTTTTCTCCGTGGAAGCGCAGGGCCATGACGCCCTTCCTGAAGGGCATGGCGGGCGATCCGGTCCATGCCCGTTCGCTCGAAGCGGCGGCCGCTGCGGCGAGAGCGTCCGATGGCGTCGTCGCGCTCTGGGGAAGCGATGCGGCGCTGCCGGCCGACGTGCCGGCCATGCGGCTCGAAGACGGGTTCATCCGGTCCCGCGGGCTTGGCGTAGACCTCGCCATGCCGTCCTCTATCGCACTCGATGGCGAGCACGTCTATTACGATGCGCGGGGCGAAAGCCGGCTGGAGGCGCTGATCGTGCATGGCACGGTCGATGAGGGCCTGCGGCGGCGGGCGGGCGATCTCATACGCCTTCTGGTCCAGCGCGGCGTCTCCAAATACAATCTCGGCACCGCTGCCGACCTGCCGACGGTTGCCGAAGGGCGTGTGAAAATCCTGGTGCCGGGGCAGGTGGAGAAGGATGCGTCCATCCGCTACGGTTCTCCCGTGGTGCGCTCCAATGCCGATCTCGTGCGCGCCGTGCGGGCGCTCTTTCCCGATGCCTTCATCGTCTACAAGGCGCATCCGGACGTGGTTTCCGGCGTGCGCGACGGCGGCGCCGAGCCGCAGGAGGCCGATCTCGTCGTTCGAAGCGGCGATATCCTGCAATGGATCGGCTGGGCGGACCGGATAGAGACGATGACCTCGTTGGCAGGCTTCGAGGCGCTCTTGCGCGGCAAGGCGGTGGGCGTGCATGGCGCGCCGTTCTATGCCGGCTGGGGCCTGACCGACGACCGCCTGCCCATTCCCCGGCGCGTGCGCCGCGTCGATCTTGAGGCCCTGGTGGCCGAAAGCCTCATCCGCTACCCGCTTTATATCCATCCTCTCAGTGGCTTGCCGTGCCGTCCGGAGGATTTGGTTGAAGAAATTTCGGGCGCCGCCATGAAAACGCCCGGAGTCGGGCGGAAGCTCCTTTTGTGTGCGGCGCAACAAATCAACCGCGTGGGGGTGTTGCTTCGCGACTCGCGGTTGCGGTAAAAGACGGTCAGAAAAGTGGGAACATATCCGAGTCGCTGTCTTTTGCGCAGCAGGCCCGTTCGGGCCGGGGGATCGGCGACAAAATCGGGGAGTACGGCAGATATGGTTGCTAAGACGGCGCCTTTATGCGAATACCATTCCACCCAGCAGCATAATCTGAGTTGAGCCGACCTGTCATGAGCGTACAGCATGATACCGAATTGAAGGCGGGTCGCTCCGACGCCGAAAGCGTCATTGGCGCGCGTGGATCGCGGCTGATCAATCTGGCGTTGCGCCGCAAGCTTTCCAAGCGCTTCCCCTCGAAGAGCGCGCCGCGCGTGCTTTTCCTGCAGGGGCCGGTCGGTCCCTTCTTCCGCAAGGCCCAGGCGCTGCTCAACGACAGCGGTTTCGATGCCTGGCGTATCTGTTTCAACGCCGGCGACCGGCTGTTTGCCCGCGGCGGCAAAATCCTGCATTTTTCCGGCACGGTCGATGTCTGGCGGGACTGGTTCACCGAGATCGTCGGCGAGCATGGCTTCGACCATGTCGTGCTCTTCGGTTGCGAACGCGAGATCCACAAGATCGCGATCGAGCAATGTGCCACGCTCAACATTCCCGTTCTCAGCCTTGAGGAAGGGTATATCCGCCCCGGCTTCGTCACGATGGAGACCGGCGGCAACAACTGGCGTTCGCCGATTGCGGGCCTCCTGCCGTCCGACAAGGATGACGAAAAGCCGCGCGAGCGCATGCGCGGGACGAATTTCCCGTCTTCCTTCGGCGCCATGGCGACCTATGCCTTCACCTATTTTTCGGTGCGCGGCATCTTCTCGACGCTGAGCGAACGCAAGCTTTTCCACAAGCACAAGCGGTCTCTGGCTCCCGAAGCCTTCTACTGGATCAAGAACTATTATCGGAAGTTCCGCAATCTCGGCAGCAACTACCGCACCATGGAGCGGCTGCTCGAGCACCATGATAAGAAATATTACATCGTGCCGCTGCAGGTGCACGATGACAGCCAGCTCGGCGCGGCGGCAAGCGGCTGGAACAACCAGAAGCTCATTCTGAAGTCCATCGTCTCCTTTGCGCGAAACGCGCCGCCGACACACCAGCTGGTGTTCAAGATCCATCCGATGGAGCGCGGGCACAGCCAGGACAAGCAGTTCATCCGCCAGGTTGGCGTGCTCAACAATGTCTCCGAGCGCATCCACATCCTCGACAGCGGTTCGCTGGGTCTGATGACGCGGCATGCGGCCGGCATGGTGACGATCAACAGCACGTCCGGCCTCTCGGCGCTCCAGCACGGCATTCCGCTTGCCGTGCTCGGCCAGGCCTTCTACCGGCATCCTTCGCTCGCCTTCTGCGTCAACAAGGGCATCGAGCTCGACAGTTTCTGGTCGTCCGGCCATGTGGCGCCGCTGGCGCAGCGGCGCGACTACCTGAACTGGATCGCCCAGGAATGCCTGCATCCCGGCGACTACTATGCCTATGAGGGCATCGAGGTCGCGGCGAATTCGCTGCTTGCAAAGCTGCGGGCCATGGATGCGGCAGGCCGGGTGATGGCGTTGCCCGAGGCGTCCAACGTCATGCCCCTGCTGGCGCAATCGCAGTAAGGGCGGCAAGCCCCTTTTTCGGCTATCAGCACGGCCGAGCGTCCCCGACACGGTTGCGGGGCGCTTTTTGCATGTTTCGGGATTCAGGCGGAGCGGCGCTGGCTGGCGGAGGTGCGAAGGATCTCTTCATGCACCTCGATCGCTTCCTCGATGTCGTTGTAGAAGGTGAGCTGGCCGTTGTTCATGACGCCGCCGATGTCGCAGAACGAGCGCAACAGGCCAGAGGAGTGCGAGACGAGCAGCAGGGTGGCGTTCTCGCGCCGCTCGTCGAAGACGTCCTTGCACTTCTGCTTGAAGGTGGAGTCCCCGACGGCGATCACCTCGTCGATCAGGTAATATTCGAAGCCGATCGCCATGCAGATGCCGAAGGAAAGGCGTGCCTTCATGCCCGCCGAATAGGTCTTCACCGGCATGTCGAGATAGGGGCCGAGCTCGGAAAAATCGGCGACGAAATCCAGGACCTTGTTGCGGTTCTTGCCGTAGATGTCGGCGATGAAGCGGGTGTTCTGCGCGCCCGTCAGCTTACTGTGCACGCCGCCGTTGAAGCCGAGCGGCCAGGAGATCTTGCCTTCGCGCAGGATGCGCCCCGAATCGGGCATGTCGCCGCCGGAGATGAGGTTCATCAGGGTGGACTTGCCGGCGCCGTTGCGGCCGAGAATGCCGATATTGGTGCCCGGACGAAAAGCGGCCGTGAACCGGTCGAGGATCACCTTCTTGCCGCCGCCGGGGCGCGGGAACGCCTTGCTGACATTGTCGAAGATGATCATGAGCCAATGATCTTTCGGCGGAACGTGCGTTCAAGGACAAGTGCCGATGTCAGCAGCGCGGTGGCGATCCCGAGAACGTATGGCTTGCTGAGCAAGGCATTGTAGTCGAGATAGGTCGAGGTGCGGAACCATTCGACGCAATGCATGAACGGGTTCCACCACAAAACAGCCTGGAAGCTCGGTGGCATCTGCGCAGGCATGAAGAAGATGCCGGACAACAACATGAGCGGCATGCTCATCATGCTCAAGAAGGTATCATAGCGCGGCACGAGCGAGCCGACAGTGGCGTTGAAGGCCGCAAAGGAAAACGCGAAATAGAGGATGGCGAATATGGCTTCCGCGAATTCCGCGGGATAGACGATGATGTCGCGATCCAGCGTGAACGCCAGACCCGTCATGAACAAGGCGCAGATGATCAGCCAGATGGTTGCTTCGAGCAGGAAGGTCGCGATGAGCGTATCCAGCGGACGGACCAGCGGATAGGTCAACATCGGTTGATTGGTGGCGATCGCCTTCTCGGTCTTGCGCGCGATGCCGCGGGTCATGCGGAAACCGAAGACCCCGGCCAGCATGAACAGGAGGGCATTGTCGCCAAAGGGAATCTGGGCCTTTGCCGCGGTATGGATAAGGAGGAAGATGCCGATATAGGCGGCAGGCTCGATCAGGATCCAGACGAAGCCCAGCCGGCTTTCCCCGAAACGCGTCACCGCGCTGCGAACGACGAGCGCCGAGATCACGCGGGCGTTTTCCCCAAGGGCATAACTGAGAGGCCTGTCGGCGAGCAAAGCCATTCCGCTACCCTTTCTTCAACGCGATCAGATCGCGTGATCCTTCACGGACCGGACTGCGAAATAACCAATGAGCCAAAGGCAGCTTGCGGCCGCAAGCACAATGAGCGTGTTGACCATGCCAAGCGGGTAGAGGGCGATTTCCGGCTCCCGCGGGGGAACGTAGACGGCGAAATAGCGCTCCTGCTTCTGCGCTTCCTGCATGGCCGTTTCCAGCGCGGCAAGCGACGTCGTGTAGGCCTTGACGGCAAATTCCTGTTCGACGGTGAGTTCGGTGAAGCGGTCGATCATCTCGGGCAGTGCACGGCCGGCTTCCAGGCCGCTGCGCGTTGTCTTGCCGCCCGTGTCTCCCGTCTTGTCGCCGCTGATGCGATTCTTCTGTTCGACAAGCTGCTCTTCGAGCGCAAGGATCTGCCGCTCGATGACGCGCGCGGAGGGGGCGTCTCTGCTGACGGAATCAACCAGCGCCTTGTAACGGGTGCGCAGTGTCGCCAGTTCCTGCTCGAGCGAACTGATGATCGCTGCTTCCATGGTCGCGACAGCCGTCGGATCGACCGCTTGTTCGGTGATGCGAAGATCCGTGATCTGGCTGCGGATGTTGCGCAGACGCTCCTCCGAACGCGCGACCTGCTGGTTGGCGACCTCGATGAATTGCCTGCGCGACTTGTCGGAGAGCGTGTTGACCAGGTTTTCCGAGACGGTGAGGACCGCATCGGCGATCTGCTTGGCGTCCGACGGCGAGAAGGCAAAGACGCGCATGGTCACGTTGCCGGTCGTCGAATTGTAGCTGATCTCCACCATGTCCCGCCAATAGTCGCGGAACTCGTCCAGAGGCCGGCTCTCATTCTCGCGATAGAGGAAGTCGATCGACGGACGGGAGTAGACGGTCCGGATGTCGAGACCTGTCTGATCCTTGATGTCGGGCAGGATCTGCGCGGAATGGATATAGTCCGCGACGATGTAGGAGTCACCCGCCTGGACGGACGAGCCGACAAGCCCGGTCAGGCCGAGCGCGTTGAGAGACGCCTGATTGGCTCCCCGGACGGAAAACTGGGTTTCGACCACATATTGCGGCGTCGCCACGAACAGATAGTAGAGGCTGGCGAAAATCGTCGGAAGGATGGCCGCCAGGGCAAAGGAGATCAGGCCCCAGGGTCGTTCCTTCGTCTGCTTGGGAATGTTGGGTAACGTAAGGACGGTGCTGACGATATCGACGGGCGCCCGCGCCCGTGTTTCCGCCCGTGAGCCGAGATTGTCCTCGTCCTGAACGTTCGGATCGATTCGGCGCCGAACCGTTCCTGCGTTCTGCTTGATCTTCACGACCTTCTGCTCTGCTGCGCGCTGGCGGGCGCGGCGTTTGGCGATTTCGAGCAGGCTGCTCGTGTTGTCGGCGACGTGGGTCGGGGTTTCCGCCACGAGGGGCGCTTTCTCATCTTTCACGTCGGCTCACTCTTTCCAACAACAAACGGGGCGTTGCCTATATGCTTGTCGCCGCAACTTATTCGAAATTGCCTTTACAGACAATAAAAATGCCGCGGTGGCCCGGTGCCCGCAAGGCCCGCCCGCAGGGCGGACAGGTAGGGAAAATCCGCCCCTTCCGGCCGGCGCGCATTCCTCGTCGAGCAATCTGGTTATTTTGTGGTCGCCGCCGAAGCGGTGCTCCAGTCGGCGCTCGCGGCGATGAAGTTCGGATTGGCGAAATCCGCGTCGTCCGCCTGGCGGGTCTTGCCGTAGAGGAGGGGGGCGCCGTCGAGCGTGCGGGTGTCTCCGCCGGCTGCGCGCAGCACCGCGTCGCCCGCGGCCGTGTCCCATTCCATGGTGCGGCCGAAGCGGGGATAGACGTCGGCAAGCCCCTCGGCGACGAGGCAGAATTTCAGCGAGGAGCCGATCGCCGTGCAGGCGTCGATGCCGTGGTCGTCGAGGAAGCGGGCCGTTTCGGGCGTGGCATGCGAGCGGCTGGCGACGGCCGTCAGGGCATTGCCACGTCGGCGGCAGCCGATTGTCTGGCGTCTGGCGATGGTGGCCTTACCGGTCACCTCGAAGCGTTCCGCCCGCGCGTCGTCGGCGATGAAGCCCGTCGAGAGCGCGGGGGCATAGACGATGCCCGCGACCGGTGCCCGGTCCCGGATCAGGGCGATGTTGACGGTGAATTCGCTGCGCCCGGCGATGAATTCCTTCGTGCCGTCCAGCGGATCGACCAGGAAGAAGGTGCCGCCGGAAATATCCGGCACGCGGCCAGCGGCGACGGCCTCCTCGGCGATGACGGGAATGTCTGGGAAATGCTGCGCAAGCGCGGCAAGAATCAGCCGCTCGGCTTCTTCGTCCGCGGCGGTGACCGGCGATTGGTCCGCCTTGTAAAGGACATCGGCCCCGGCCTTGTGGATGGCCATGATGGCGCTGCCCGCGGCCAGCGCCGCGCTCTCCAAGACTTGCCTCAGTTCCATCCTGTCTGCCTGCATGTTTCCGGTCCGGCTTTCCTGCTGTTGCCATAACGGCGGGACGGCCTGAAAGCAAATGCCCCGTCTTTCCGGCCCTGATAGCAGCATGTGGAAAGACCCGGACCTGGGATGCGACAAGATGACGCCGGACTTGCCGTTTGTGCTGCATATGCGAATGTGGGGCGACTGATCCGGGATTTCGCATGCGCTACTCCGCCCTTTCGATCTTCAAGCAAGCCCTTGCCGGCAACCTCGGCTGGACGCCCGCCTGGCGGGAACCGCAACCGAAACCGCATTATGACGTGATCATCGTCGGCGGCGGCGGGCATGGCCTTGCGACGGCCTATTATCTCGCCCGGGAATTCGGCATCCGCAACGTCGCCGTGGTGGAGAAGGGCTATCTCGGCTCCGGCAATGTCGGGCGCAACACGACCATCGTGCGCTCCAATTACATGCTGCCCGGCAACGAGCCGTTCTACGAGTTCTCGCTGAAGCTGTGGGAAGGGTTGGAGCGGGAGCTGAACTACAATGTCATGCTGTCGCAGCGCGGCATCATCAGCCTCTATCACAATGACGGCCAGCGCGATCACTATGTCCGGCGCGGCAATGCCATGATGATGGAGGGCGTGGCGGCCGAGCAGCTCGACCGCGAGACGCTGAAGAAGATGCTGCCCTTCCTCAATTTCGACCATGCGCGCTTCCCGATCATCGGCGGCCTCCTGCAGCGGCGCGCCGGCACGGCGCGGCACGATGCCGTGGCCTGGGGTTTTGCGCGCGGCGCGGACCGGCTCGGCGTCGATCTCATCCAGAACTGCGAGGTCACCGGCATCCGCCGGGAAGACGGCATCGTCACCGGTGTCGAGACGACGAAGGGTTTCATCGGCTGCAACAGGCTGGCGCTCGCGGCGGCCGGCAACACTTCCCGCGTCGGCGAAATGGCGGGGCTGAAGCTGCCGATCGAGAGCCATGTGCTGCAGGCCTTCGTCACCGAAGGGCTGAAGCCCTGCATCGACCACGTCATCACCTATGGTGCGGGGCACTTCTACATCTCGCAGTCCGACAAGGGCGGCCTCGTCTTCGGCGCGGAGATCGACGGCTATTCCTCCTATGCCCAGCGCGGCAACCTTGCGACTGCCGAACATGTCATGGAGGAGGGGGTGACGATGATCCCCGGCCTTTCCCGCGTCAGGGTGCTGCGCGCCTGGGGCGGCGTCATGGACATGTCGATGGACGGCTCGCCGATCATCGACCGCACGCCGATCGACAACCTCTATCTCAACTGCGGCTGGTGCTACGGCGGCTTCAAGGCGACGCCCGCCTCCGGCTTCTGTTTCGCGCATCTCATCGCCAAGGGGGAGAGCCACCATGTGGCGCGCGCGCTCAGGCTCGATCGTTTCGAGCGCGGTTTCCCCATCGACGAGGCGGGTGCCGGCACCCAGCCGAACCTGCATTGAGGATGCCATGGCGAGCCTGATTTCCTGTCCCCATTGCGGGGTGCGGCCCAAGGAAGAGTTTTCGATCCGCGGCGATGCGACGCCGGTCCGCCCGGCGCCCATGGCCTCGGATGAGGCTTGGAATGATTATGTCCATGTCCGTGCCAATCCGCGCGGGCGCATCCGCGAGCACTGGCAGCATGTCGCCGGCTGCCGGCGCTGGCTGGTGGTCGAGCGGGACAACTTTACCCATGACGTGTTTTCCGTGACGGATGCCGCCGCGGGGCGGGGAGGCGCGCAATGACCGCCTATCGCCTCGCCTCCGGCGGCCTCATCGATCGCAGCAACACCATCGGCTTCACCTTCGACGGGGCGAGCCTTTCCGGCCATGCCGGCGATACGCTTGCCTCGGCCTTGCTTGCCAACGACCGGCTGCTCGTCGGACGCAGCTTCAAGTACCATCGCCCGCGCGGCATCGTGACGGCCGGGCCGGCGGAGCCCAACGCGCTGGTCACCATCGGCACGGGCGCGCGGCGCGATCCAAACACGAAGGCGACCGTCGCCGAGCTCTACGACGGGCTTGCCGCCACCAGCCAGAACCGCTGGCCGAGCCTTGCCTTCGATATCGGCGCGGTGAACGACCGCCTGTCGCGCTTCCTGTCCGCCGGCTTCTACTACAAGACCTTCATGTGGCCCGCCGCCTTCTGGGAAAAGGTCTATGAGCCGCTGATCCGCCGCGCTGCCGGCCTCGGCCGCACGGACCTTCCGCGCGATCCCGACGGCTACGAGAAGAGCTGGGCGCATTGCGACCTTCTCGTCGTCGGCTCCGGCCCGGCGGGCCTCGCCGCGGCGCTGGTCGCCGCCCGCTCGGGCCTGCGCGTCATCCTCGCCGAGCAGGATTTCGTCCTCGGCGGTGCGCTCCTGTCGGAGACAACCAGGCTCGACGGCGAGGCGCCGTTCGTCTTTGCTCGGCACGCGCTTGACGAACTGCACGGCCATCCCGGCGTGACGCTACTGCCGCGCACCACGGTCTTCGGCTGGTACGACGACAATGTCTTCGGTGCCGTGGAGCGGGTGCAGAAGCACAGCGCCACGATCGACGCGGCACGGCCGGTCGAGCGCCTGTGGCGCATCGTGGCGAAGCACGCGATCCTTGCCACCGGCGCGGAAGAGCGGCCGCTGGTCTTCGGCGGCAATGATCGGCCCGGCATAATGATGGCGAGCGCCGCCAGCACCTATGCCAACCGCTTCGGCATCGCCGCCGGCCGGTCGGTGGCGATCTTCACCAACGGCTCGTCCGGCTATCGCACGGCTGAGGACCTTTCCGCGCAGGGCGTGGAGATCGCCGCGCTGATCGACAGCCGCACGGATGCGTCGGACCGCGCGCCCGATGGCGTGCGGGTGGTGCGTGGCGGCGGCATCATCGACACGAAGGGGCGCCGGCGCGTGCGCGCCGTCATTGCCGATCGCGGCGGCTTCGAGGAGCTGATCGCCTGCGATGCCGTGGCCATGTCCGGCGGCTGGAGCCCGGTCATCCACCTTGCCTGCCAGCGCGGCGGCAAACCGGTCTGGTCGCAGGCGCTGCAGGCGTTCCTGGCGCCGGAGGCGGGCGACGGCCTCGTCATGGCCGGTGCCGCGGCGGGGCACTACCGGCTTTCCGAATGTCTCGACGATGGCGCACGCAAGGCGTCGGCCATCGTGGAAGCGCTCGGCCGGCCCGTCGCCGGTTTCGAGCGTCCCGTCGTCGGCGAGGAGGTCGATCCGTCCTTCACGGCGCTCTGGCATGTGCCGGGCGCCAGGTCCAAGGCCTTCGTCGACTTCCAGAACGACGTGCACGGCAAGGATCTCGGCCTTGCCCTTCGCGAGGGCTTCGGCCATGTCGAGCATGCCAAGCGCTACACGACGAGCGGCATGGCGACGGACCAGGGCAAGCTCGGCAACATCAATGCCATCGGCATCCTCGCCACGATGCGCGGCGTCAGCCCCGCCGAGGTCGGCACCACCACCTTCCGGCCGTTCTACACGCCCGTCTCCTTCGGCGCGCTCGCCGGCTCCTCGCGCGACGAACACGCCATGCCCGTCCGCCGCTCGCCGCTGCATGGCTGGGCGGCGCGGCACGGCGCGGTCTTCATCGACGCCGGGCTCTGGTATCGCTCCTCCTGGTTCCCGAAGGCGGGCGAGAAGACCTGGCGGGAAAGCGTCGACCGCGAGGTCCGGACCGTGCGCGAACATGCCGGCCTCTGCGATGTCTCGACCCTCGGCAAGATTGAGGTCTTCGGGCCGGATGCCGCCGAGTTCCTGAACCGGCTCTATTGCAATCCCGTGCTGAAGCTTCCCGTCGGCAAGGCCCGCTACGGGCTGATGCTGCGCGAGGACGGCATGGTCTATGACGACGGCACGGTGAGCCGGTTGGCCGAGGAGCATTTCCTCGTCACGACCACCACGGCCATGGCCGCCGGCGTGCTCTCCCATATGGAGTTTGCCGCGCAAGTGCTCTGGCCGGAGCTTCGCGTGCGCTTCCTGTCGGTCTCCGATCAATGGGCGCAGATGTCGATCGCCGGGCCGAAGGCGCGCACGATCCTGCAGGCCGTCGTCGAGGACGATCTCTCGAATGCGGCCTTCCCGTTCCTTGCCGCCCGCGAGGTGCGGCTGAAGGGCAACCTCAAGGCGCGGCTCTTCCGCATCTCCTTCTCCGGCGAGCTCGCCTATGAGCTGGCGGTGCCGGCGGGTTATGGCGAGGCGGTGGCCGACGCGCTGATGCGGGCGGGCGAACCGCAGGGCCTCTGCGCCTATGGCGTCGAGGCGCTCAACGTGCTGCGCATCGAGAAGGGCCATGTCACCCATGCCGAGCTCGATGGCCGCGTGACGCCCGACGATGCCGGCCTCGGCCGCATGATGGGCACCGGCAAGCCGGATTTCATCGGCAAGCGGCTCTCCACCCGCTTCGGCCTGACGGCCGCCGACCGCGCCCAGCTCGTCGGCCTGAAGGCACTGGAGGCGGACAAGGACATGCGCGCCGGCGCGCATCTTCTCAAGGACGGTGCCAAGCCCTCGACGATCAACGACCAGGGCTGGGTCAGCTCCGTCTGCTTCTCGCCGACGCTCGGGACCCATATCGCTCTTGCCTTCCTGAAATCGGGCCGGGAGCGCTATGGCGAGAAGATCGTCGTCTGGGACAAGCTGCGGGGCGTGGAGACGTTCGCCGAAGTCTGCGATCCGGTCTTCGTCGATCCGGAAAACCGCAAGCTGATGGCGTGAGGGGAAGGCTATGGCTTACGACTACCAGGCAGTACACGCGCTGGACGGCACGATCGGGGCGGTCCCCGGCCAGCGGGCCAACCACCTCGCCGTCCACCGCGCCACGGCCATCGCCGTCGTGCTGGCGGCACCCGGCCATGGCGCCGAAGCAGCCGGCATTCTCGTCGCGGACGGCGCGTTCGAGGCCCGCTTCTGCGGCCCGGGCGAATGGCTGGTGCTGTCGGAGGTGCATGCGCCCGAAACGCTCGTCGCCGAGCTTTCCGTCCGGCTCGGCGCCTTCGCCTTCGTGGTCGACCAGAGCCACGGCCGCGTCGCGCTGACGCTGTCCGGTCCCGATGCCGCGCGCATCCTGGCGAACGGCATCGCCGTCGATCTGCATCCCGGGGCCTTTGCCGTCGGGCGTGCGGCAACCATGCTGTGCAATCATCTTTCGGTCAATCTCGCCCGCACCGGCGTCGATCGTTTCGATCTCGTGGTGATGCGCAGCTTTGCCGAGGCGTTTGTCGCCGATCTCAAGGTCATGGCGCGCAGCCATGATCTCTCCGTCGATTTCGCCACCCGCTGACAAAAACCTCCGGAGCGACATGGCGCTTCGCACCTCGGGCTTGCCGGGCATCCGGGGAACCCAATAGGCTGCATTCTGCGCCGCATCGAATTCCCTTCAACCCGTCGAAAGCCGGAGTTTCCATGAAGAGCCATGCAAGGGTCGTCGTTATCGGGGGCGGCGTCGTCGGCTGCTCCGTCCTCTATCACCTCACGAAATTCGGCTGGACCGATGTCGTGCTCGTCGAGCGCTCGGAGCTCACCTCCGGCTCGACCTGGCATGCGGCCGGCGGCATGCACACGATCAACGGCGATCCGAACGTCGCCAAGCTGCAGAAATACACGGTCGAGCTCTATAAAGAGATTCAGGACTATTCCGGCCAGGACATCGGCCTGCACATGACCTCCGGCATGATGCTGGCATCGACCAGGGATCGCTTCGACTGGATGAAGTCGATCCTCGCCAAGGGGCGCTATATGGGCCTCGATGCGCATCTCCTCACGCCGAAGGAGGCGCATGAGCTGATGCCGCTGCTCGACCCCGACCAGTTCGTCGGCGCGGTGTTCGATCCTGTCGAGGGCCATCTTGACCCCTATGGCACGACGCACGCCTATGCCAAGTCGGCCAAGAAGAACGGCGCGGAGATCTATCTCCACACCAAGGTGGAAGACCTCGTGCAGCGCGAGGACGGCAGTTGGCGCGTCATCACCGACAAGGGCGAGATCGTCGCCGAGCATGTCGTCAATTGCGGCGGGCTCTGGGCGCGCGAGATCGGCCGCATGGTCGGCCTCGAACTGCCCGTTCTTGCCATGGAGCATATGTATCTCATCACCGAGGACATGCCCGAGGTCATCGAGTTCAACCGGACGCATGGCAAGGAGCTGATGCACTGCGTCGACTTCGACGGCGAGATCTATCTGCGCCAGGAGCGCAACGGCATGCTGATGGGCACCTATGAAAAGGCCTGCCGGCCCTGGTCGCCGCTCACCACGCCCTGGGATTTCGGCCATGAACTGCTGGAAGAGGACATTGCGCGAATCACCCCGGAGCTGGAGGTCGGCTTCCGGCACTTCCCCGCCTTCAACACGGCCGGTATCAGGAAGATCATCAACGGCCCCTTCACCTTCTCGCCGGACGGCAACCCGCTCGTCGGGCCCGTGCGCGGCATGACGAACTTCTGGTCCGCCTGCGCCGTCATGGCCGGCTTCAGCCAGGGCGGCGGCGTGGGCCTGGCGCTCGCCAACTGGATGATCAACGGCGATCCCGGCTTCGACGTCTTCGCCATGGATGTCGCGCGCTACGGCGACTATGCGACGCTCGCCTATACCAATGCCAAGGTACGCGAGAACTACTCGCGCCGCTTCTCCATCCGCTATCCCAACGAAGAGCTGCCGGCCGGCCGGCCGCTGCAGACGACGCCGATCTACGACAGGCTGAAGGCGGCCGGTGCCGTCTTCGGGGCGTCCTACGGCCTGGAGCAGCCGCTGTGGTTCGCGCCTGAAGGCGTGGAGGACCGGTTCTCCTGGCGCCGCTCGACGGATTTCGAGACCGTCGGCGCGGAAGCCCGCGCGGTGCGCGAGGGCGTCGGCCTGATGGAGACCTCGGGCTTTGCGAAATATGCGGTGAAGGGCAGGGGCGCGGCGGCCTGGCTCGACCGGCTGCTCGCCTGCCGCCTGCCGGAAACGGGGCGCATGACGCTTGCGCCCATGCTGAAGGATGACGGAAAGCTCATCGGCGATTTCACGCTCGCCAAGCTCGGCGAGGGGGACTTCCTGCTGATCGGCTCGGGCATTGCCGAGGACTACCACATGCGCTGGTTCGAGACGCACCTGCCGCGGGACGGCTCCGTGACGCTGGAGGCGCTGAACCTTTCGCTCGTCGGCCTTGCCATCGCGGGACCGAAGGCGCGCGACGTGCTGGCGAAGCTGACGCACCGGGATGTTTCGAGCGAGGCCTTCCCCTTCATGGCGGTGCGCCGGATGGATCTCGGCATGGCGCCGGCCATCGTCGGGCGCGTCAGCTATACGGGCGATCTCGGCTACGAGATCTGGATGAAGCCGCAATACCAGCGCTATCTCTACGACCTGATCCTCGAAGCCGGGGCCGAATTCGGCATCCGCCTGTTCGGCCTCAGGGCGCTCAACGCCCTGCGCCTCGAAAAGTCCTACGGCAGCTGGTCGCGCGAATATCGCCCGCTCTACGGCCCTGTCGAGGCGGGGCTGGAGCGATTCGTGGCGACCGGCAAGGCGGCCGACTTCATCGGCAGGGAGGCGGCAAGGGCAGAGCGGGAAACGGGCGGCGCGCTCCGCCTGCGCACCTTCGTCGTCGCGGCGAAGGATGCCGATGTCATCGGCGACGAGCCGATCTATCTCGACGGCGCGGTGCGCGGCTGGGTGACCTCGGGCGGCTATGCCCATGCCGCCGGCCTTTCGGTCGCGGTCGGCTATGTGCCGAAGGAGATCGCCGATGTCGAAACCGGCTGGTCGATCGAGCTTCTCGGCGAGATGCTGCCGGCGCGCCTGCAGGCCGAGCCGCTGTTCGATCCCTCCGGTGCGCGCATGCGCGGCTGATTTGCTCCGGCCCGTGCGGCGATGTGCCATGTCGGGACATCGCCGCTTGCGACTTTCGTGCATCTTTTTGGGCAAAAGCGCCGCTTCTCGTGCCGATTTTTTGGTTTTCCCGGCGCCAAATGCGCCATTTAACCGTCCTTGCTAAAGAAATTGTCGATCCAGGCTTTTTGGGCTTCCCTTTTGTATCGAAAGCGGTATGGAATCCGGACTGTCTAACAAGCTCGAAAAAAGAGCGACAAGAACAAGAGATGCGGCCCTCAGGAACCGCATCCGGGGGATAGCAAATGGAATATTTCGTCCAGCAGCTCGTCAATGGGCTGACGCTTGGATCTATTTATGGTTTGATAGCCATCGGCTACACCATGGTTTACGGCATCATCGGCATGATCAATTTCGCCCATGGCGATATCTTCATGCTGGGCGGATTTGCCGCTCTCATCGTCTTCCTCGTCCTTACCAGCGTGTTCGTCGGCCTTCCGGTCGTCCTCCTGCTGCTGGTCATGATCGCCGCGGCCATGCTGACGGCGTCCTTGTGGAACTGGACGATCGAAAAGATGGCCTACCGGCCGCTGCGCGGCTCGTTCCGCCTGGCGCCGCTGATCACCGCAATCGGCATGTCGATCGCGCTGTCGAACTTCATCCAGGTCACGCAGGGTCCGCGCAACAAGCCGATCCCGCCGCTGGTGTCGTCGGTCTACAACGTCTTCGGCATCTCGATCTCGCTGAAGCAGTTGATCATCATGCTCCTGACGGTCATCCTGCTCACGACCTTCTGGTACATCGTCAACAAGACCTCGCTCGGCCGCGCCCAGCGCGCGACGGAGCAGGATCGCAAGATGGCGGCGCTGCTCGGCATCGACGTCGACCGGACGATCTCGGTGACCTTCATCATGGGCGCCTCGCTCGCCGCCGTCGCCGGCACCATGTACCTGATGTATTACGGCGTGACCGTCTTCACCGACGGCTTCATTCCGGGCGTCAAGGCCTTCACGGCTGCGGTTCTCGGCGGTATCGGCTCGCTTCCGGGCGCCGTGCTCGGCGGCCTGCTCATCGGCCTCATCGAGAGCCTCTGGTCCGCCTACTTCACCATCGACTACAAGGACGTCGCGACGTTCTCCATCCTCGCCATCGTCCTGATCTTCAAGCCGTCCGGCATTCTCGGACGACCGGAAGTCGAGAAGGTTTGATCCATGTCCAACATTTCGAACACTCATGAGCGCGCCGGCGGTAACCTGACGGCGCAGGCTCTGCGCGAGGGCCTTTTTGCCGGCCTCGTCGCGCTCGGCCTCTTCGTCCTCTTCGTCGGTCTCGAGACCACGCAGAACATCCGCAACGAGCTTGTGCTGAACCAGCGCTGGGGGCTGCTCGCGATCTTCGTGATCGTCGCCGCCGTCGGCCGTTTCCTCTCCGTCGCCTACCTGCGCCCCTGGGCCGCTGCCCGCAAGGCGGCCGCCGCGGCCAAGCCGGTGGAAGGCGAGGAAAGCTTCTTCAAGCGCAATTTCAGCAAGATCGCCATCGTCGCGCTGATCTTCTATCCGCCGATCATGGTCATGCTCTTCGGCGTGCAGGGCTCGCTGAAATGGGTCGACAATTTCGGCATCCAGATCCTCATCTACGTGATGCTGGCCTGGGGGCTCAACATCGTCGTCGGCCTTGCCGGCCTGCTCGACCTCGGCTACGTCGCCTTCTATGCGGTCGGCGCCTATTCCTATGCGCTGCTTTCGCAGCAGTTCGGCTTCTCCTTCTGGATCCTGCTGCCGCTCGCCGGCATCCTCGCCGCCTTCTGGGGCATGATCCTCGGCTTCCCGGTGCTGCGCTTGAAGGGCGACTATCTCGCCATCGTGACGCTGGCCTTCGGTGAGATCATCCGTCTCGTGCTGATCAACTGGACGGAAGTGACCCGCGGCACCTTCGGCGTCTCCGGCATTCCCAAGGCCTCGGTCTTCGGCATCTGGTCGTTCGACGTCAGCGCGCCGAACAACTTCGCCAAGGCCTTCGACCTGCCGATGTCCTCGGCCTACTACAAGATCTTCCTCTTCTATCTCATCCTGGCGCTGGCGCTGCTCACCGCCTATGTGACGATCCGCCTGCGCCGCATGCCGATCGGCCGCGCCTGGGAGGCGCTGCGCGAGGACGAGATCGCCTGCCGTTCGCTCGGCATCAACACGGTGACGACCAAGCTGACGGCCTTCTCCATCGGCGCGATGTTCGGCGGTTTTGCCGGCTCCTTCTTCGCTGTGCGCCAGGGCTTCGTCTCGCCGGAAAGCTTCGTCTTCCTCGAATCGGCGATCATCCTCGCCATCGTGGTCCTCGGCGGCATGGGCTCGCTCGTCGGCATCGCCGTCGCGGCGGCCGTGATGGTCGGCGGCACCGAGCTCCTGCGCGAGATGACCTTCCTGAAGCAGATCTTCGGGCCCGACTTCACGCCGGAGCTCTACCGCATGCTGATCTTCGGCCTCGCCATGGTCACCGTTATGGTCTGGAAGCCGCGCGGCTTCGTCGGAAGCCGTGAGCCGACCGCCTTCCTCAGGGAGCGCAAGGCGGTCTCCGGCAGCTTCACCAAGGAAGGGCACGGCTGATGGCCCTCGGTGCGAACACGGTAGCGACGAACACGATGACGAACGATCCCATCCTCACGGTCGAGCATCTGTCGATGCGCTTCGGCGGCCTCATGGCCATCAACGACCTGTCCTTCGAGGCCCAGCGCGGCGAGATCACGGCCCTCATCGGCCCGAACGGCGCCGGCAAGACCACGGTCTTCAACTGCGTCACCGGCTTCTACAAGCCGACCATGGGCATGATCACCATGCGCCAGAAGGCGGGCAAGGAGTTCCTTCTGGAACGCATGACCGACTTCGAGATCACCCGCGATGCGAAGGTGGCGCGCACCTTCCAGAACATCCGGCTCTTCTCGGGCCTGACGGTTCTGGAGAACCTGCTCGTCGCCCAGCACAACATGCTGATGAAGGCCTCCGGCTACACGATCCTCGGCCTGCTCGGTTTCCCGACCTACAAGAAGGCCTCGGCCGAATCGATCGAGATCGCCAAGCACTGGCTGGAGAAGGCGCATCTCATCGAGCGCGCGGACGATCCGGCCGGCGACCTGCCCTATGGCGCGCAGCGACGCCTCGAAATCGCCCGCGCCATGTGCACGGGGCCGGAATTCCTGTGCCTCGACGAACCGGCGGCCGGCCTCAACCCGCGCGAGTCGCTCGCGCTCAACGAACTCCTGCGTTCCATCCGCAAGGACAGCGGCACGTCGATCCTGCTCATCGAGCACGACATGTCGGTCGTCATGGAAATCTCCGACCACGTGGTCGTGCTCGAATACGGGCAGAAGATCTCCGACGGCACGCCGGACCATGTGAAGAACGATCCGAAGGTTATCGCGGCCTATCTCGGTGTCGAAGATGATGAGGTCGAAGAGGTGATCGAGGAAATCGAGGTGATCGCGGAGAGCGAAGGCACTGAAGGAGGATCGCACTGATGAGCGATACACTTCTCAGCGTCCAGGGCGTGCAGACCTATTACGGCAATATCCGTGCGCTGGCCGGGGTCGATGTCGAGGTGAAGAAGGGCGAGATCGTCTCGCTGATCGGCGCGAACGGCGCCGGCAAGTCGACCCTGATGATGACGATCTGCGGCAGCCCGCAGGCCCGTACGGGCACCGTCACCTTCGACGGCGAGGACATCACCCGCCTGCCGACGCATCTCATCGCCCGCCGCCGCATCGCGCAGTCGCCGGAAGGGCGCCGCATCTTCCCGCGCATGACGGTCTATGAAAATCTCCAGATGGGCGCGAGCCTCGACAATCTGAAGTATTTCAACGAGGACGTGGAAAAGATCTTCACGCTCTTCCCGCGCCTCAAGGAACGCCAGGGCCAGCGCGGCGGCACGCTTTCGGGCGGCGAGCAGCAGATGCTCTCCATCGGCCGCGCGCTGATGGCGCGTCCGAAGCTCCTGCTGCTCGACGAGCCCTCGCTCGGCCTTGCGCCGCTGATCGTCAAGGGCATCTTCGACGCGATCAAGAAGCTCAACCAGAACGAGGGGCTTACCGTGTTCCTCGTCGAGCAGAACGCCTTCGCCGCCCTCAAGCTCTCCGACCGGGCCTACGTGATGGTCAACGGTCAGGTGACGATGAGCGGTTCGGGCAAGGAACTTCTGGCCAATCCGGAAGTGCGCGCCGCCTATCTCGAAGGCGGCCGGCACTGAGGACGGTCCCGCGCAGGACCCGCAAGGATCCTGCGCCGATCCTAGGTTTTACGGCGGCTGGCGCATATCCTGCGGGAGGCACGGCCCTGTAAGGGGAGTATGTATTATGCAGGGAATTCTCTACGAAGAACCGTCGATCTGGCAGTTCCTGTTCATCACCGTCATCATGGGCGGCTGGACGGCCTGGCGCACGGGAAAGAGCGTCGCCGAGAACTGGCAGAGCTACACGACGCTGGTGATTTACGTGCTTCTGCTCGGCGGGGCGATCCGTTTCATCCACCACGCGCTGTTCCACGGCACCATGCTGACGGTGCAATACTATGTCGTGGACACCGTCGTGCTTTTGTTGTTTGCTACGCTCGGCTACCGCTATTACCGCACGCGGCAGATGACCAACAACTACTACTGGCTCTATGAAAAGGCATCGCCCTTTTCCTGGAAAGCGAAATAACCAGAGGGAAGCCCGCGCCCGGTTTTCGGGCGCGGCATAACGATATCGGCGCAATGATGCGGGTGTTGCGACCGGTTGAAACGAGCCCGCTTTTAAATTTGGGAGTAACAATATGAAGAAGTCTCTCATGTCGGCTGTTGCTTTGGCTGCAATGGTCGCCTTCAGCGGCAGCGCCTGGGCCGACATCCTGATCGGCGTCGGCGGCCCGCTGACCGGCCCGAACGCCGCCTTCGGCGCGCAGCTTCAGAAGGGTGCCGAGCAGGCCGCTGCCGACATCAACGCAGCCGGTGGCATCAATGGCGAGCAGGTCAAGATCGTGCTCGGCGACGACGTTTCCGATCCGAAGCAGGGCGTTTCGGTCGCCAACAAGTTCGTTGCCGACGGCGTGAAGTTCGTGGTCGGCCACTTCAACTCGGGCGTTTCCATCCCGGCATCCGAAATCTACGCTGAAAACGGCGTGCTGCAGGTTTCCCCGGCCTCGACCAACCCGACCTATACCGAGCGCGGCCTTTGGAACACGTTCCGCGTGTGCGGCCGTGACGACCAGCAGGGTGCCGTCGCAGGCGCTTTCATCGCGGCGAACTTCAAGGATGCCAAGGTCGCCGTCCTCCACGACAAGACGCCGTACGGCCAGGGCCTTGCCGACGAAACCAAGAAGGCGACGAACGAAGCCGGCATCACCGAAGCCATCTATGAAGGCGTCAATGTCGGCGACAAGGACTTCTCCGCTCTCATCGCGAAGATGAAGGAAGCCGGCGTAACGGTCGTCTACTGGGGCGGCCTGCACACCGAGTTCGGCCTCATCGAGCGCCAGTCCGCCGACCAGGGCCTGAAGGCCACCTTCATCTCGGGCGACGGCATCGTTTCGAACGAACTGGCCTCCATCGCCGGCGACGCCGTCGACGGCACGCTGATGACCTTCGCTCCCGATCCGCGCAAGAACGAGGCCGCCAAGGATCTCGTCGAGAAGTTCCGCGCTGCCGGCTTCGAGCCGGAAGCCTACACGCTCTATGCGTATGCTGCCGTTCAGGTCATCGCTGAAGGCGCCAAGTCTGCCGGCGGCACCGACCCGCAGGCAATCGCCGAAGCCATCAAGGCCAACGGTCCGTTCCAGACCGCGATCGGCGAGCTCGGCTTCGACGAAAAGGGTGACATCACCCGTCCGGACTACGTCATGTACACCTGGAAGAAGGGTGAAGACGGCAAGTACACCTACGTGGAGAACGAATAATCGTTCCGACGGAACGGGCGGCGCATTGCACGCCGCCCGGCCGCTCGACCTTGAGCCCGGCCTTCGTGCCGGGCTTTTTTGTCGCCGGCCGGACTTTGCGACGGCGATGTGGCGTCGGGCAGGGCTTGCGCGGCAGGGCGCCCTGATGGAACGTGCAACAAGGGATGACCGGGCGCGGCCCATGTCCCAACATCCGGTATCGAATGCCATGAACGTCTATGCGGAACCACCATCTGGTCATGAAGGCAACGCTCTTTCCGGGCGCCTCCAGCGCGCGCGCGGACATGGGCGGCTGGCTGCGAAGGCCTCTGCCGACGGCACGCGGCTTGACGTGCTCTTCCAGGATGGCTGCGCCAAGATACGCTTGCCGAAGACCTTCGACGGTACGATGGAGGCGGTGCTGATCAACACGGCCGGCGGGCTCACCGGCGGGGACCATATCGCCTGGGACCTGGAGGCCCGTGCCGGAACGCGCCTGACGGCGACGACGCAGGCCTGCGAACGGGCCTACAAGGCGCATGCCGCTACGGCGACGGTCGAAACCCGCATTGCCGTCGGCGCGGGCGCGCGGGTCGACTGGCTGCCGCAGGAGACCATTCTTTTCAATCGGGCGGTGCTCGGCCGCCGGCTGGAGGTGGATCTTGCCGAGGACGCCACGTTCCTCGCGGTCGAGGCCATCCTGCTCGGCCGAAAGGCGATGGGGGAGCGGATGGAGACGGGGCTTTTCCGCGATCGCTGGCGCATCCGCCGCGCCGGCCGGCTGGTCCATGCGGAGGAAACCGCCCTTGCCGGCGAGGTTGCGACGCTGGCGGGCGAGGGGGCGGTGCTGGCCGGCGCCCGTGCCTTCGCGACCGTGCTCTTCTGCGGCCGGGCTGCCGAGGCGCATCTGGCGCCGCTGCGCCGGCTTTTGGCCGATGGGGAGGGCGGCGCAAGCCAGTGGCAGGACAAGCTGGTCCTGCGGCTCGTCGCGCCCGATGGCTTTGCGCTCAGAAAAAAGCTCATCCCGATCATTTCGCACTTGCGTGGTGGCGCTGGCGTGCCGAAAGTCTGGACTCTCTGATCCGCGCGGTTTCGCGCCGGGTTCCTGTTTTGCGTATGTCGTGCGCGCGAAACCCCTGCTTAGTATCGCACGATAGGAATCAAGCGATGGACCGCCCATGAACCTGACCCCCCGCGAAAAGGACAAACTGCTGATCGCCATGGCGGCGATCGTGGCGCGCAAGCGGCTGGAGCGCGGCGTGAAGCTCAACCATCCCGAGGCGATCGCGCTGATCACCGATTTCGTCGTCGAGGGCGCGCGCGACGGCCGGGCCGTCGCCGAGTTGATGGAGGCGGGCGCCCATGTGCTGACGCGCGACCAGGTGATGGAGGGCATTCCCGAGATGATCCACGACATCCAGGTCGAGGCGACCTTTCCCGACGGCACGAAGCTCGTGACCGTGCACGAACCGATCAGGTGAGACCATGCTGGACCTTCGACCGAACTGCGAATGCTGCGACTGCGACCTGCCGCCGGAAAGCCCGCAGGCGATGATCTGCACGTTCGAATGCACCTTCTGCGCCGATTGCGTGACGACCGTTCTGGGCGGTGTCTGCCCGAACTGCGGCGGCGACTTCGTGCGCCGGCCGATCCGGCCCGCGGCACTGCTCGCAAAATATCCGGCATCCACCAGGCGGGTCCTGAAAGCCGAAGGCTGCGGGCCGGCTGCAGCAGCGTGAGGAAAGAGCCATGATTCCGGGTGAAGTCATCGCCGCTTCAGGCGATATCGAACTCAATGCCGGCCTGCCAGTCACCACCTTCGACGTTTCCAATACCGGTGACAGGCCGATCCAGGTTGGCAGCCACTACCATTTCTACGAGACCAATCCGGGCCTCGCCTTCGACCGGGAGAAGACGCGGGGCCTGCGCCTCGACATCCCCGCCGGCACGGCGGTGCGCTTCGAGCCGGGACAGACCCGCACGGTCCATCTCGTCCCCTTTGCCGGCAAGCGCGAGATCTACGGTTTCCGCCAGGGTGTGATGGGGAAGCTCTGACATGGTGACGCGCTTCCGCCTCCTACTTGCCGCGGCGTTTCTTCTGCTCTCCGCCCCGCTGGCCGTCGCCCAGGACGGCGAGCCGGAGGTCGATTGCGATAACGCCCAGGCGCAGATCGAGATGAACATCTGCGCCGACCGCGACTACCAGGCTGCCGACGGCGAGCTGAATGCCGCCTACAAGGCGGCCATGGCCGCGGCACGCGAGATGGACGAACAGGCCGGGGAGATGGGCGAGCACTATGTCGGCGCCGTCGATGCGCTGAAGCGCGCCCAGCGCGCCTGGATCGGCTACCGGGACGGCCAGTGCGAACTGGCCGGCTTCGAGGCACGCGGCGGCTCGATGGAGCCGATGCTGGTCTCCGGCTGCCTTGCCGATCTGACACGCAAGCGCACGGCCGAACTGAAGGCCGTCTCCGCGATCTCCGGAAATTGAGGAGGCTGGCGGTGTCGCGCAGGATCGCCATCGTCGGAAACGGTCCCGTGCCCGAAGGGCTCGCCGAGACGATCGATGCCGCCGATGTCGTGATCCGCTTCAACGACTGCCGCTCCATGGGGCGCGGCGGCGAACGGACCGACATCGTCGCCGTCTGCAACACCGGCCGTCCGGCCCTGGCGATGCTGGGCGGCGGACGGTGGAAGACGAGTGCCGCCGTGCGGCAGGCGCGCGAGATCTGGTGCGTGCGGACGGCGGAAATGTTCGCCGCCATGCGCCCGGCCCTTGCCGAGAGCCATCCCGATCTCGACGATTTCTGCGACGATTACACGCTCGGCTTCGAGACGTTCGCGCGCGCCACCGGCCGGCGGCTCGCTGTGATCCCGGCCGCGGTGCACCATGCGCTCGATGCGGCCTTGGCCGCCTTCGACCCGCCGCCCTATGTGGTGCCGAGCTCCGGGCTGATCGTCATCGCCCATGTGTTCGACAGCGTCGCGAAGGCGGGCGAACGCGTCTCCATCGCCGGCTTCGGCCATGAGGGCTGGCAATGGCACCCCTTTGCCGCGGAACGGCGCTGGGTGGATGCCCAGGTCGCCGCCGGCCGCCTCGATCGACTGGAGCATTCCCGACGCCGGAGCGATGCCGCTCCGGCCGGCAAGGCTCCAGACCATATGAACACGACTCCTGTCTCCCGGGGAAGCTGACCATGTCCTACAGAATGTCCCGCGCCGCCTATGCCAACATGTTCGGCCCGACCATCGGCGACAGGGTGCGCCTTGCCGATACCGAACTCTTCGCCGAGGTGGAAAAGGACTTCACCACCTATGGCGACGAGGTGAAGTTCGGCGGCGGCAAGGTCATCCGCGACGGCATGGGCCAGAGCCAGGCGACGCGTGCCGAAGGGGCCGTCGATACGGTCATCACCAATGCGCTGGTCATCGACCATACCGGCATCTTCAAGGCCGATGTGGGCCTGAAGGACGGCCGCATCGCCGCCCTCGGCAAGGCGGGCAATCCCGATACGCAGCCCGGCGTCACCATCATCGTCGGTCCCTCGACGGAGGTGATCGCGGGCGAGGGCAAGATCCTCACGGCGGGCGGCATGGATGCCCATATCCACTATATCTGCCCGCAGCAGATCGAGGAGGCGCTGGCGAGCGGCATCACCATGATGCTCGGCGGCGGCACCGGCCCGGCGCATGGCACGCTCGCCACCACCTGCACCGGCGCCTGGCATATCGAGCGCATGATCGAGAGTTTCGATGCCTTTCCGATGAACCTGGCGCTCGCCGGCAAGGGCAATGCCTCGCTGCCGGCGGCCATCGAGGAAATGGTGAAGGCCGGGGCCTCCGCGCTGAAACTGCACGAGGATTGGGGCACGACGCCGGCGGCGATCGACTGCTGCCTTTCCGTCGCCGACGACTACGACGTGCAGGTGATGATCCATACGGACACGCTGAACGAAAGCGGCTTCGTCGAGGACACGATGGCCGCCATCAGGGGCCGCACCATCCATGCCTTCCACACCGAGGGGGCAGGCGGCGGGCATGCGCCGGATATCATCAAGGTTTGCGGCCATGCCAATGTCATCCCGTCCTCGACCAACCCGACGCGGCCCTACACGGTCAACACGATCGCCGAGCATCTCGACATGCTGATGGTCTGCCATCACCTGTCGGCGTCGATCCCGGAAGACATCGCCTTTGCCGAGAGCCGCATCCGCAAGGAGACGATCGCGGCGGAGGACATCCTGCACGATATCGGCGCCTTCTCGATCATCTCGTCCGACAGCCAGGCGATGGGCCGCGTCGGGGAAGTGGCGATCCGCACATGGCAGACCGCCGACAAGATGAAGCGCCAGCGCGGTCGCCTTGCCGGCGAGACGGGCGAGAACGACAACCTGCGCATCCGCCGCTATATCGCGAAATACACGATCAACCCGGCGATCGCCCATGGCCTCAGCCACGAGATCGGCTCGATCGAGGTCGGCAAGCGGGCGGACCTCGTGCTGTGGAATCCGGCCTTCTTCGGCGTGAAGCCGGACATGGTGCTGCTCGGCGGGGTGATCGCCATGGCGCCGATGGGCGACCCGAACGCCTCGATCCCGACGCCGCAGCCGGTGCACTACCGCCCGATGTTCGGCGCCTTCGGCAAGATGCGCACCAATTCCTCCGTCACCTTCGTCTCGCAGGCGGCGATCGATCTCGGCCTGCGCGAGCGCCTCGGCGTCGCCAAGCAGCTCCTGCCGGTGCGCAATACCCGCGCCATCTCCAAGGCCTCGATGGTGCTGAACGACCTGACGCCGCATATCGAGGTGGACCCGGAGACCTACGAGGTGCGGGCCGACGGCGAATTGCTGACCTGCGAGCCCGCGACCGTGCTGCCCATGGCGCAGCGCTACTTCCTTTTTTAGGCGCTCGTGCAGCCGGCCCGGCCTTCCCGCAAAATTCCTTAACGGAAGTTTCAAAACGAGGCAGTTAAACTTCTAGCGAAGGTATTAGCTGAATCTGAAAGAAAGTGCCGTAGGGTCTCCTTGTTCATTGTGGAGAGATTTATGCGTGGCAGGCTGGCCCTTTGGCTGAGGGCCCAGTGGGAGGCGGGTGTCTTCCAGACACGGGCCGATATTTCGATGTTCGTGCTGAACACCGTCCTGGTGGCCATCACGCTCGCCACCGCGGCCTATCTGATGGTCGCGGCAATCCTCGCGAATTTCCATCTTCTCCCCTATCCCTTTGCCTCTGCCCTCAGTTTCGGCACCCCCACGACGGTGCTGATCGCGGCGAGCGTATCGGCCCTGATCGCCTGGCTTATGGGAATGGCGATCCATGAAATGGCGCTGTCGCGCGCCAAGTTCGAGCGGCTCAGCCGGCTGGATTCGCTGTCGGGCCTGCTGAACCGGCGGGCCTTCATCGAGGATATGGCGGAGAAGAAGCTCAACGGTTTCTTCGTGCTGTTCGATGTCGACCGGTTCAAGCTCGTCAACGACGTGCATGGCCATGCGGTGGGAGATGCCGTCATCGTCGCCGTCGCGGAGGAGCTGGAGCGGGTGTTCGCGTCCCCCCATCTCGTCGGGCGCCTGGGCGGCGAGGAATTCGCCGTCTTTATCGAGAACGACGACCGCGGGGATTGCAGCCTGCTGGTGGAGGAAGCGCGCCGTTCCGTTGCCGCGCGCCGGGTCACGGGCGCCAAGGGTCCGCTCGGCATCACGCTGTCGGCCGGTATCGCCGACCGGCCCGTCGGCCGGCGGTTCGAGGCGGTCTTCGAGGCCGCGGATCGGGCGCTCTATCTCGCCAAGTCGCTCGGCCGCGACCGGACGATCCACGAGGACGAGGGCGAGGGGCTGCTGGAGCCGAGCCGCCGCGTCGCGGCCGGCGGGCGCCGGCGCTGACGACGGCCTACGCCAAATGACGTATGCCGTGCTTCGGCGGTTTCCTTGGCAGGGCAAACATGCTTTTGTCGGCGGCACTTGATCCATCAGACCCGAGGCCGCCCCTTGCCCCATCGCTCCACGGAAATCCTGCCGCACGGAACCGGCGGTACCCGCACGCCCATCGATGTCGTCGTGCTCGCGCATGACCAGCGCCATGTGCGCCGAAAGCTGCTGCACATGCGCAGCGACGATGTCGTGATGCTCGATCTCAAGGAGCCGGTGCAGCTTGCCCACGGCGATCTCCTGCTCACCGAAGCAGGCGAGGTGATCGAGGTCATCGCCGCCGCGGAGGAACTCTATGAGGTGACGCCGAAGGATCGGTTGCATCTCGTCGAGCTTGCCTGGCACCTCGGCAACCGGCACTTGCCGGCGCAGATCGAGGACGCCCGTATCCTCATCCTGCGCGACCATGTCATCCGCGACATGCTGACGGGGCTTGGCGCTGCGGTGCGGGACGTCGTCGAACCCTTCCATCCGCTACGCGGCGCCTATCACGGCACGGGACACGGACACCACCACCACGGCCATGGCTGACATGGCGTCGCCCGCGGCGCTGCTGCGCCTGATGACCTGGCTCTCGCCGGCCTTTCCGGTCGGCGCCTTCTCCTATTCCGGCGGCCTGGAACAGGTGGTGGACGACGGCGATGTCAGGGATGCGGAAACGCTCGGCGCTTGGCTTTCGAGCCTTCTGGCGCATGGCAATCTCTGGAACGACGCGGTGCTGTTCGCCGAGGCGCATCGCGGCTGTGGGGATGCCGGGCGGCTGGCGGCGGTCGCTGAACTCGCGGAGGCGCTGTCCGGTTCGGCGGAGCGGCATCGCGAGACCATGCTGCAGGGCGAGGCCTTCCTCGCCGCCGCGGCGAGCTGGCCGCATCCGGTGCTGGTGGCGCTCGGGGCCGCGGCTGCCTATCCGGTGGCCGTCGGCGCCGTTTCGGGCGGCCATGGCATTGCGGCCGAGGCGGCGCTTACCGCCTATCTGCACGCGGTCGCCTCGAACCTCGTCTCGGTCGCCATCCGCTGCGGCGTCGTCGGCCAGCGGGGCGGCGTGGCGCTGCTGGCCGAGCTGGAGGAACCGATCCTCACGCTTGCATCGGCCGCCGCCCGCTCGACGCTCGACGATCTCGGCTCGGCCACCATCCGGGCGGATATCGCCAGCCTGCGGCACGAGACGCTGGCGACGCGGCTGTTCCGCTCATGATGGCGCTTGCGGCGGCCCGCGGCGCGGCGCAGATTTTCAATGACGGGGTGGCGGTGTTCCCGGCCGGCCATCCCGGATCTTCCGGAGGTTTCCCATGACATCGAAGAACGGTCCCCTGCGCGTCGGCATCGGCGGTCCCGTCGGCTCGGGCAAGACGGCGCTTACCGAAAAGCTCTGCAAGGCGATGCGCGAGCACTATTCCGTCGCCGTCGTCACCAACGACATCTACACGAAGGAGGATGCCGAGGCGCTGGTGCGCATGCAGGCGCTGCCGTCGGACCGCATCGTCGGCGTCGAGACGGGCGGCTGCCCGCATACGGCGATCCGCGAGGACGCCTCGATCAACCTCCAGGCCATTGCCGACCTCAACCAGCGGTTCCCCGATCTCGACGTGGTGTTCATCGAATCGGGCGGCGACAACCTGGCCGCCACCTTCTCGCCCGATCTTGCGGACCTGACGATCTATGTCATCTCGGTCTGCCAGGGGGAGGAAATCCCGCGCAAGGGCGGGCCGGGCATCACGCGCTCGGACCTGCTCGTCATCAACAAGAAGGACCTCGCCCCCCATGTCGGGGCCGATCTCGATATCATGCAGCGCGACGCCGAACGCATGCGCGCCGCCCGGCCCTTCGTCTTTTCCGATATGAAGCGGGGGGAGGGCGTCGGACGAATCGTCGACTTCCTGCGCGTCGAGGGCGGGCTCTGATCCCGCCCCGGCTACGGTATTTCAGATCCGGCGAAGGGCGTCGGGGTCGCCGATATGGACGAGGCGCCCGCGGACATTGACGCCATGGCCCCGCAGCATGGAGAAGGCGCGCGACAGCGCCTCGGGCGCAAGGCCGAGTTTGCCCGCAAGCAGGCTCTTCTGGTAGGGCAGGCGGAAGCTGGTGGCCTTGTCTACCGGGCACTGGGCGAGCAGGTAGCGCGCCACGCGCTGCGGCGCGGTGTGCAGGCGGTCGTCGGCAAGGCTGGCAAAGGCCCGCGCCAGCTGGCCGGTCAGCGCATTGGCGAGCGCCATCGCCAGATCCGGTCGCCGCCCGGCGATGTCGCGCACGCGCTTCAGGTCGAAACGGGCGATGAGGGAGGGTTCGGCGGCCTGGGCGGTTGCCCCGTAGCGGCCGCCGTCGAGCACGACGCTGGCGCCGATCAGGTCGCCGGGACCGTAGAGCTCCACATCCGCTTCCCGGCCGTCCGGGTCGAGCTTGTAGACGCGCACATAGCCGGAGAGAACGGAATGCAGCATGTCCGCCGGCTCACCCTCGCGAAACAGCAACTGACGCGGCGGCAGGTTTCCGATGGCCGCTATCTCCATCATCGCCGCCACGCTCTCCACGCCAAGGGCGGACAGGAGGCCGGAATTCAGCAGGGTTTCCCGCTCCCGGGCACCGGGTTTCATCAGCCTGTTCATCGATCTCACTCCATGCTCCCGCAGGCATCATCGGTCTTCGATGAAAGAACGATAGTCGAGGAAGGGGAAGTCTTATTTGATTTCGATCAATGAACGCGAAAACGGCCGGTTCGACGCCTGTCGGACCGGCCGTTTGTTTCGCCTGGCGACTATTCCGCGGCGAGCGGCGAGTGATGCACCACGTTGAACGGTTTTCGCCCGCCGTTCTTCTTCTCGAGCGCCTCGATGCGCTTTTCGAGATCGGCGACATCGCGGCTGGTCTGATCGGCAAGGCGGGTCAGCGCTTCCGGCTCCATGGCCAGCAATTCATCGTCCTTCTTGCCGACGAAGCGGCCGAAGGTCCAGGCGAGCAGGCGGGACAGATCGTCCATGATGAGGAAGAAGGACGGCACGACGACGAGCGAGAGCACCGTCGAGACGATGATGCCGCCGATGACGGCGATCGCCATGGGCGAGCGGAAGGAGCCGCCTTCGCCGACGCCGAGCGCCGAGGGCAGCATGCCCGCCGACATGGCGATGGAGGTCATGACGATGGGGCGGGCGCGCTTGCGGCCGGCCTCGATCATCGCGTGCACCCGCTCCATGCCGTGGTGCATCATCTCGATGGCGAAGTCGACGAGCAGGATGGCGTTCTTTGTCACGATGCCCATCAGCATGAGGATGCCGATGAGGACGGGCATGGACAGCGCGTTCTGCGTCAGGATCAGGCCGGCGGCCACGCCGCCGATGGCGAGCGGCAGCGACAGAAGGATCGTGAACGGCTGGATCACGTCCTTGAAAAGCAGGATCAGCACCATCAGCACGAGCAGCAGGCCGAGCAGCATGGCATTGGCGAAGGACTGCTGCATTTCCGCCTGGATCTCGGCATCGCCGCTCTCGGCGAACTGCACGGTCGGCGGCATGTCGATGCTGTTGGCGATCTCCTTGAAGCGGGCGGTGGCCGTGTCGAGCGCCACGCCCTGCTTGAGGTCTGAACCGACCGAGACGACGCGGTTGCGGTTGTGCCGCTTCACCGAGCTCGGGCCTTCTGAATAGTCGATGTCGGCGACGCTCGACAGCGGCACGATCTGACCGCTCGCCGTCTGGATCTTCAGGTTGCGGATGGCCGAGAGGTCGGCACGGAACGTGCGGTCGACCTGAACGCGGATCGGGATCAGGCGATCGTCCAGCGAGACCTTGCTGAGCTGGGAATCGATGTCGCCGATCGTGGCGACGCGCACGATTTCCGAGATCTGCGCCGTGGTGATGCCGAGGCGGGCCATCTGGTCGTCCCGCGGGCGGATCTGCAGTTCCGGCCGCGGCAGCGAGCCTTCGGAGCTGACATTGGCCAGAACCGGATCGGCGCGCAGCTTCGATTCCAGCACGGCGACGGTGTTGTTGAGGTCCGCCTCGTTGTTGGACAGGAGGTTGAAGGCAAGGTCGCGTTCGCCGCGATCGTTGAGCTTGATGATGCGCACGTCCGGAATGTCGCGCAGGTCCGCGAAGATCTCCCGCTCGATGTCCCATTGCGGCCGCAGGCGGCCCTTCGCCTCCACCTTCGGCAGATAGGGACCGATGACCGGGATCCGGCCGGCGACGTCGTTCACCAGCTTGTGGGTGAGGGAATGTTCGAGCTTGTCGAGGATGACGGTCACCGAGGCGCGACGCAGTTCGAGGTCGCCCTTCGGCGAGGAGCCGCCGAGCACGAAGACGCTTTCGACGCCGTCGATGCCCTTGATCCGTTCATAGATCTGCGTGGTGGTGCGGTCGGTATCGTCAAGCATCGCATCCGGCGGCAGCTCGACGGAGAGAACGATGCGGGAGGCGTCTTCCGGCGGCAGGAAGCTGCCGGGCACGGTGGAAAGCAGCATAACCGAGCCGACGAGGAAGGCGATGGCGGCAAAGAGCGTCGCATAGCGGGCATACCATGTGCCCGTCGTCTTGCCGATCAGCCAGGTATAGAAGCGCATGAAGGCGCCTTCCTTCTCCTCGCCATGGCCGTCGGCATCGCCGGAGCGCATGAGATAGGCGGCCATCACCGGGGTGATGAGGCGTGCCACCGCAAGGGAGAAGAACACCGCCACCGCGACCGTCAGGCCGAACTGGATGAAGTACTGGCCCGGAATGCCCGGCATGAAGGAGACCGGCACGAAGACTGCGATGATGGTGAAGGTCGTCGCGATGACGGCAAGGCCGATCTCGTCGGCAGCCTCGATCGCGGCCCGGTAGGGCGTCTTGCCCATGCGGATATGCCGGGCGATGTTCTCGATCTCCACGATCGCGTCGTCGACGAGGATGCCGGTCGCCAGCGTCAGCGCCAGGAACGAGACGAGGTTCAGCGAGAAGCCGAGCATGTCCATGACGAAGAAGGTGGGGATCGCCGAGAGCGGCAGCGCCACGGCGGAGATCAGCGTCGCCCGCCAGTTGCGCAGGAAGAGCAGCACGACCGCGACGGCGAGGAGGGCTCCTTCCAGCAGCGTGTGCAGCGCCGCTTCATAGTTGCCGTAGGTGAAGTAGACGGCGTCGTCGACGAGGTCGATCGAGACATCGGGATATTGCTTGCGCACCGTGTCGAGCGAGGTGGCGACGGATTCGGCGACCGTCACTTCGCTGGCGCCCTTCGAACGGAACACGGCGAAGGTGACGACCGGATTGCCGTTGAAGCGCGAGAAGGAGCGCGGCTCCTCATAGGTATCGGTGACCATGCCGAGCTCGGAGAGCCGCACGAAGCGGCCGTTCGGCAGGGCGATCATCGTGCTGTTGAGCTTTTCGACGGAGCGGGCGTCGCCGAGCGTGCGGATCGCCTGCTCGGCGCCGGCGACCTGGCCGCGGCCCGAGCCGACATCGGCATTCATGCTGCGGATCTGCCGGTTGACGTCGGCGGCGGAAATGCCGAAGGAATCGAGCTTGCCCGGATTGAGATCGATGCGCACCTCGCGGTCCGCGCCGCCGAAGCGGTCGATCTTGCCGATGCCCGGCCGGCCCTGCAAGGCGCGCTTGACCTTATCGTCGACGAACCAGGAGAGCTCCTCGAGCGTCATGTTGGGCGAGGAGACGGCAAAGCTCTGGATCGCCTGGCCTTCCACGTCGATCTTGGTGACGACGGGTTCTTCCACGGAGGCCGGCAGGTCGCTGCGGATGCGGTCGATCGCGTCCTTGACGTCCTGCAGCGCCTGGTTGGTCGGCTTCTCGATCTCGAAGAGCACGGAGGTGACCGAACTGCCGTCGGTGACGGTCGACATGATGTCGTCGACCCCCTCGATGCCGGCGACCGCGTCCTCGATCTCCTTGGTGACCTGGACCTCCAGCTCGGCCGGGGCGGCACCGCTCTGTTCCACGGTGATGGCGATGAGGGGAACGTCGATATTGGGGAAGCGCGTGATCGGCAGGGCATAGAAGGACTGGATGCCGACATACATCAACAGGAAGAATGCGAGCAGCGGCGCAATCGGATTGCGAATGGACCAAGCTGAAAAATTCATGTCCCCAAAGTCCTCGGTAAGAGACCAGACGTTCTTATGTGTGCCTGCAGTTCCGGGCGCAAACCATGGCGCGCCTTGGCCGGACCTGCTCCAGGCATCCGGCCCCTTCCCGGATCACCCGCCATGCGACCAGGCGCCCCAGCCCGGCATTTTCCGCCTTGGGCGGAAGCGGCTCCGCCACAGCGGAGCCTTCATGTCATTTCGTGGCCGAGGCCTGCACGGCATGCACCGGATTGACGCGGTCGCCGTCGCGCACATAGGCGCCGGCCTTGGCAACCACCTCGTCGCCGGCGGCAAGGCCGCTGACGATCTCGATCACCTGGCCGTCCTGGATGCCGGTCTCGACCGGCACCAGCGTGACCACGCCGTTCTCGACCTTGCGGGCGACCGTCTTGCCGCCTGCGGTCGTGACGGCGGAAAGCGGCAACACGATGCCCTGCTTCTCCTCGACGACGATTTCGGCGCTCGCGAACATGCCGGCGCGTGCCTTGCCGGGCTCGTCGAAGCGGATATAGACGCGGCCGAGGCGGCTTTGCGGGTCGAGCGTCGGCTCGATGAGACGGATCGTGCCGGTGAGCGTGGCGGCTCCGCCGGCGAGCGTGACGGTCGCCTTCTGGCCCGGTGCGAGCTTGAGGATGCCGTCCTCGGAAACGTCGGCCTTCAGCTCGATCTCGCCGTCGCGGATGACGGTGAAGAGCGGTGCGGCGGCGCCGCTGGCGATGGCGCCGACCTTGGCCGTGCGGGCCGAGACGATGCCGGCGACCGGCGACTTCACCGCGGTGCGGGCGAGCTTCAGGTCGATATCGTCGATCTGCGACTGGGCGACCTTGATGTCGGCCTGGGAAACGGCGATGGCCTGTTCGGCGGAATTGACGCGGGCGAGCGCCGCATCCGCAGCGGCGACGGCCTGGTCGACGGCGGCCTGCGACTGCGAGCCGGACCTGACGAGCCGCTGGGCCCGGTCCCGGACGCGCACGGCCTCGTCGGCATTTGCCTTGGCCTCGACGAGCTGGGCCCGGATCTGCGCGAGGGCGGCATTCGCCTTGGCAAGCGAGGCCTCGGTCTGGCTCTTCTGCAGAACCAGCGCATCATCGTTCAGCGTGGCGAGCGTGCCGTCCGCCTCGACCCGGTCGCCGACGTCGGCGGCAAGCGTGCGGATGGAAAGGCCGTCGACGAGCGGCGTGACATAGACATCCTCGACCGCCTGGACCGAGCCGGTGGCAAGCACGCGGTCGACGAGGGCGCGCGTCTCGGCGGCGGTGACGACGATTGCCGGGAGGTTTTGTGTCTGCTGCTTGTCGGCTTCACCTTCGGCCGGATCGGCGGCGAAGGCGAAAAGCGGGGTCACCGCCAAGATTGTCGCGACGGAAAAAGAGAGTATTTTCCTGCGTCCAGAAGCCATAGGCCGAACTTTCCCAAAAGCATGACATTATGATCTCGGTCCGGACGTTGTTCTTGAGGTTCTTGCCGGACCCTATTCCCTAGCTATATGGCGGACACGGAACGGCTCCCCAGCTCCTCCACGCTCCCGCTGCGGTCTATGTAATCGGCGCGCCTTGCCCTTACAAGAGGCAACGAAATGGTGCCTCATTATTTTAGGCGTTTGGCATTTCCATGGCAATCGCGACGGGCTGTCGCAGGGAACCATGGGTTTCTACAGCCGCAAAACACAACGTGCGGGGCAAGGCCCCGCACGCTTGGCTTGGTACAAGGCGTCGATTATTTCAGTGCTTCGTCGGTGACCTCGTGCGTCCAGGCGCCTTCCGGCTCCTTGGAGATGACCGGATCGGAGCCGCCGGCGAGCAGCGAGGCGACGGTGCGCTTGTAGTCCGCCTCGTCGAGCGCGCCGTTGGAGCCGGCGGTCAGCTTGGCGATTTCGCCCATCATGCGCTTCTGGTGCGCCTCGGTCTGCGCGCCGGTCGAATCGTTTTCGAGAACGATGTCGGCGGCTTCGTCCGGGTTCTCCTCGGCATATTTCCAGCCCTTCATGGAGGCGCGCACGAACTTGACCATCTTTTCCTTGAAGGCCGGGTCCTTCAGCTTGTCCTCCAGCACGTAGAGGCCGTCTTCCAGCGTTGCGACGCCCTGGTCCTCGTATTTGAAGGTGATGAGGTCCTCCGGCTTGATGCCGGCGTCGATGACCTGCCAGTATTCGTTATAGGTCATGGTGGAGATGCAGGCGGCCTGCTTCTGGATCAGCGGATCGACGTTGAAACCCTGCTTCAGGACCGTCACGCCGTCCGGCCCGCCGGTGGTCGGGATCTTCAGGTGCGCCATCCAGGAGAGGAACGGATATTCGTTGCCGAAGAACCAGACGCCGAGCGTCTTGCCCTTGAAGTCCTCCGGTCCCTTGACGCCGGATTCCTTCAAGCAGGTCAGCATCATACCCGAGGACTTGAAGGGCTGGGCGATGTTGACCAGCGGCACACCCTTTTCGCGGGCGGCAAGGGCGGAGGGCATCCAGTCGACGATGACGTCGGCGCCGCCGCCGGCGATCACCTGCGCGGGCGCGCTGTCCGGGCCGCCCGGCTTGATCTCGACGTCGAGGCCTTCCTCCTCGTAAAAGCCCTTGTCCTTGGCGACGTAATAGCCGCCGAACTGGGCCTGCGTGACCCATTTGAGCTGGAGCGTCACCTTGTCGGCGGCCTCCGCCTGGAATGCGGCAAGCGAGAAGGCGCTTGCCAGGAGCGTGCATGCGATCGTCTTTTTCATGTCAGTTCCCTCTTTCTTTCTTCTTTTACGCCTGCCCACCGCGGACAGACGGATGCCAGAACGTGACGGCCCGCTCGATCAGCGCGACCAATCCGTAGAAGGCGGAGCCAGCCACCGCGGCGACCGCGATTTCGGCCCAGACCATGTCGACATTCATGCGCCCCACTTCCGTGGAAATGCGAAAACCCATGCCGACGATGGGCGTTCCGAAGAATTCGGCGACGATCGCGCCGATCAGCGCGAGCGTGGAATTGATCTTGAGCGCATTGAAGATGAAGGGCCAGGCGGCGGGAAGACGCAGTTTTATCAGCGTCTGGAACCAGTCGGCGGCATAGGTGCGCATCAGGTCGCGCTCCATGTGGCTGGTCGCGGCAAGGCCGGAGACGGTGTTCACCAGCATGGGGAAGAAGGTCATGATGACGACGACGGCGACCTTCGACGGCCAGTCGAAGCCGAACCACATGACCATGATCGGCGCGACGCCGATGACCGGCAGCGCCGAGACGAAATTGCCGAGCGGCAGCAGCCCCTTCTGCAGGAAGGGCGAGCGGTCGATGAGGATCGCGACCAAAAAGCCGAGGCCGCAGCCGAGCGCATAGCCGACGAGCACGGATTTCAGGAAGGTCTGGCGGAAATCGGCCCAGAGCGTCGGAAGGGAGTTGATCAGCCGCGCCCAGATCATGCTTGGCGGCGGCAGCAGGACGGAGGGGATGGCGAAGCCGCGGACCACGCCTTCCCACAGCACGAGGATGGTGATGCCGAAGACCAACGGCACGGCGAGGCGGGCGGCGCTGTTCGTGGCCGGGATCGAAAATTTTTGGCGCACCAGCCATTCGTTGAAGGCCCAGGCGGCGAGCCAGAAGACGATGGTCGCAAGGAGGATGGAAAGGCTCATGCCCGTGCCCCCATGCGCTTGAGGACGAGGCCATGGGCGAAGCCGACGACGATGACCAGCAGCGCCGCCACCGCCGCCGCCATGAAGAGCGCGGCCCAGATCTGCACCGTCTGGCCGTAGTAGGAGCCGGCGAGCAGGCGCGCGCCGAGGCCGGCGGCGGCGCCGGTCGGCAATTCGCCGACGATGGCGCCGACCAGCGAGATGGCGACCGCCACCTTCAGCGAGGTGAAGAGATAGGGCATGGAGGCGGGCCAGCGCAGCTTCCAGAAGGTCTGCGCGGGCGAGGCATTGTAGGTGTGCATCAGGTCGAGCTGAATCTGTTCGGGGCTGCGCAGTCCCTTCACCATGCCGACGACGATCGGGAAGAAGGAGAGATAGGTCGAGATCAGCGCCTTCGGCATCAGGCCGGAAATGCCGATCGCATTCAGCACCACGATGATCATCGGCGCGATGGCGAGGATGGGGATCGTCTGGCTGGCGATGACCCAGGGCATCAGCGAACGGTCCATGGCGCGGTTGTGCACGATGGCGATGGCGAGCAGGATGCCGAGCAGGGCCCCCATGGCAAAGCCCACCAGCGTCGCGGAAAGCGTGATCCAGGCATGGTAGACGAGGCTGCGCCGGGAGGTCACCGCCTTGTTGACGGTCGTGTCCCACAGTTCGGCAAAGACCTGGTGCGGCGCCGGCAGCACCGGCCGCTCCTGCGCCATGGTTTTCGGCAGCAGTTCCAGGAAGCCGATCGTCCCGCCGGCGCGCGCCGCCTGGTCGCGCTCGAAGGGCGCGTTGAGCACGACGACGAAGACGTACCAGAGGGCGACGAGCGCGAGCAGCACGGTGCTTATCGGAAGCAGGCGGTCTCGGAAAAAGCTTGCCTCACCCATGGCTCAACTCCGCGCCGGGGAGGGCATCAGCATCAGCCCCATGGCGAGAATGCCGAGGCCGACGCCGGCAAGCTGGGTGCTGCTCAGCCGCTCGCCGAAGAACAGGAAGGCGATGACGTTGATCAGCAGCAGTTGGGTGATGGCGGAAAGCGAGATGGCGATGCCGAGCCCCCCTTCGCGCATCAGCTTCAGCATCATCAGGTTGCCGACGACATAGAGCGTCAGGGAGAACAGCAGGTAGAGGATGTTCGTCGTGCCGATATAGGCGCGCGAGGCGGTCGCCGCGCTGATGAAGACGGCCGTCGCGCCGAAGAGCCAGAGCACATAGGAGAGCTTCATCAAACGTGCTCCTCATAGCTGTGCCCCGCGCGCAGGCCCTCGCGCACCCGATGGGCGATTTCGAGGAATTCCGGGGTTTCGCGGATGCCGAGCGGGCGCTCCTTCGGCAGGGGCGATTCGATCACGTCGGTGACGCGGCCAGGGCGGGGGCTCATGACGACGATCTTCGTCGAGAGATAGACGGCCTCGGGAATGGAGTGGGTGACGAAGCAGATCGTCTTGTTGGTTCGCGCCCAGAGTTTCAGGAGCTGTTCGTTGAGATGGTCGCGCACGATCTCGTCGAGCGCGCCGAACGGTTCGTCCATCAGGAGCAGATCGGCGTCGAAGGCCAGCGCCCGGGCGATCGAGGCGCGCTGCTGCATGCCGCCGGAGAGCTGCCAGGGATATTTCTTGCCGAAGCCCGAAAGGTTGACGAGATCGAGCGTGCGCTCGATGCGGGCCTGCTGGTCGGCCTTCGAATAGCCCATGATCTCCAGCGGCAGGGCGATGTTCTTCTCGATGGTGCGCCAGGGATAGAGCGCGGCGGCCTGGAAGACATAGCCATAGGCGCGGCGATTGCGCGCCTCTTCCGGCGTCATGCCGTTGACGGTGATCTTTCCGGAGGTCGGCTTCTCCAGATCGGCGATGACGCGCAGGAAGGTCGTCTTTCCGCAACCGGAAGGGCCGATGAAGGAGACGAAATCGCCCTTCCTGACGGCAAGGTCGACTCCGGTCAGCGCCGTCACCGGGCCGTCGGCGGTCTGGAAGGTGAGGCCGAGGTCCTTTGCTGAAACGACGGTGCTGGAAGGCGTGGCGTGGGACATGGCGGTCATCCTTCGGCGCGGGTTGCGGCAGACTGCATGTCCATTCTCAGCATTGCAATCGGCATTGTCTGCGGTATCACTTTGGGCACGGAATTCTCACGCTGGAACCGGGGGAAGAGACGATGGCGGAGGAACGGAAGGCCGAATGCCGGGTGGTTCGCCCGGGCGGCACCTATGACGGAAAACAGGGGTTCAGCTACTTCGAGGGCATCGCCCGCGAGAGCGTGGGCGCCTCCGGCATCTGCATGCATCTCCTGACGATCCCGCCGGGCGGGCGGGCGAAGGCGCATATGCACGAGAGCCACGAGACGGCGATCTATATGCTCTCCGGCGAGGCGCATACCTGGTATGGCGAGCGTCTGGAGAACCATGTCGTCGTCCGGGCGGGCGAGATGTTCTACATCCCCGCCGGCGTGCCGCACCTGCCGGCCAATCTCTCCGACGCGCCGGCCTCGGCCGTCATCGCCCGGACAGATCCCCACGAGCAGGAGAGCGTGGTGCTTCTGCCGCATCTCGAGGCGCTGGTTGCGATTTAGGCGGCGGGGGAACGCATCCCCCTCTGTCCTGCCGGATATCTCCCCCTCAAGGGAGGAGATCGGCTGGGAGCGCTGATCATACCCCAAACCAGAATGCACGCTTGTCGCGAGCGATGCCTGTATGATCCGGGAAAACGGACCGGCCTTCCGATCTCCCCCCTTGAGGGGGAGATATCCGGCAGGACAGAGGGCGGTAAATGCTGTTCGCAGGCCCCTCACATCTTGCACCGCATCAGCGGCCCCCAGCGCGTGCCGTCCGGAAAGCTCACGGTGTAGCCGCCATTGTCGGGCGTCAGCGTCAGCTCGAAGGGTGTGGTTTCCTCGTATCCTTCCTCGTGGCATTCGGCGGCGACCTTCGTTGCGCCGCCCACCCGATTGCCTTTGCCCTTGAACTCGCAATAGGCGGCGGCGGTGGTAACGCCCTCCTTGTTCAACAGGAAGAAGAAATCGGCGCCGGAGGATTCGCCCGTCTCGGCGTAGCGGCAGCCTTCCGCGTCGCCATAGCTGCCATCGACGATGTCGGCCGCCGCCCCCGCCGGACCGGCGAGAACGATGCCGAGGAGAAGGGCGAGGCGACCGGCGCGGATCATACGCCGCTCGCCGGAATGCCGCTGCGCTCCACCTTGCGCGGCGCGGTGATCTCCTTCCAGGTCGACAGCGCCTTGTTGACGGCCGCAAACGGCTCACGCTTGACGAACTGGCCGTGCCCCTCACGGGTCTTGACCGTCGATTCCTCGATGGCGACCACGCCGCGCGTCAGCGTGTAGCGTGGCAGGCCCACCACTTCCTTGCCCTCGAAGACGTTGTAGTCGATCGAGGACTGCTGGTTCTTCGACGAGATGGTTTTCGAGCGCTTGGGATCCCACACGACGATATCCGCATCCGCGCCGACGAGGATCGCGCCCTTCCGCGGATAGACGTTGAGGATCTTGGCGATGTTGGTGGAGGTGACGGCGACGAACTCGTTCATCGTCAGGCGGCCGGTGTTGACGCCGTGCGTCCAGAGCATCGGCATGCGGTCTTCCAGGCCCCCGGTGCCGTTCGGGATCTTGCGGAAATCGCCGGCGCCGGTGCGCTTCTGGTCCGTCGTGAAGGCGCAGTGGTCGGTCGCCACCACCTGCAGCGAGCCGCTCGCAAGGCCGGCCCAGAGCGAATCCTGGTGCTGCCTGTTGCGGAAGGGCGGGCTCATGACGCGGCGCGCAGCATGGTCCCAGTCCTTGTCGAAATATTCGCTCTCGTCCAGCGTCAGGTGCTGGATCAGCGGTTCGCCATAAACGCGCATGCCGTTCTGCCGGGCGCGGCGGATGGCCTCGTGCGCCTGTTCGCAGGAGGTGTGCACGACATAGAGCGGCGCGCCCGCCATGTCGGCGATGATGATGGCGCGGTTCGTCGCCTCGCCTTCGACGGAGGGTGGGCGGGAATAGGCGTGGCCTTCCGGCCCGTTGTTGCCCTCGTCCATCAGTTTCTGCTGCATGGCGGCGACGACGTCGCCGTTCTCCGCATGGACGAGCGGCAGCGCGCCGAGCGCGGCGCAGCGCTGGAAGGAGGCGAACATCTCGTCGTCGTTCACCATCAGCGCGCCCTTGTAGGCCATGAAGTGCTTGAAGGTGTTGATGCCCTTTTCCTCGACGACGGCCTTCATCTCGTCGAAGACCTGCTCGCCCCACCAGGTCACGGACATGTGGAAGGAATAGTCGCAATTGGCGCGGGTCGACTTGTTGTCCCAGCGCTTCAGCGCGTCGAGCAGCGACTGGCCCGGATCAGGCAGACAGAAATCGACCACCATGGTGGTGCCGCCGGCAAGGCCGGCCCGCGTGCCGCTCTCGAAATCATCGGCCGAATAGGTGCCCATGAAGGGCATTTCGAGATGCACATGCGGATCGATGCCGCCGGGCATGACATAACAGCCCGCCGCATCCAGCACCTCGTCGCCGGAAAGGTCCGGGCCGATCTCGACGATCCTCCCGCCCTCGATCCTGACGTCCGCCTTGTAGGTGAGGTCCGCGGTAACGACGGTTCCGCCCTTGATGACTGTGCTCATTGCGCTGTCCTCTACTGCTTGGTGGAAATGGTGACAGTGCGTGTGTCGACATCCCATTCGTATTCAGTTTCTCCGACACCCTGCTGAAGCAGGCGCGCTTCGATCTCCTCATCGAGGCCACCATCGAGATATTGTACCCACAATGCTTCTGCGGCTTCCTCAGCTTTGGGGCCGGTGAAGACAAAGGTAACGGACTTGCCTGCCATGCTGCTTCTCCCGATGACGTCAGGCTGACCCGAAGAGGGGGCCCGGTTCTCTTAAATCGCGTCGATTGGCTGGGTTCGCAGGTCTTGCCCGCGAGCCGGGCTCACTCAGCAATCCCCGCCGTCTCGATCACCGCATGGAGCAGCACGTCGGCGCCGGCGGCGGCCCATTCCTTGGAAATGTCCTCCGCCTCGTTGTGCGAGAGGCCGTCCACGCAGGGGCACATGATCATCGTGGCCGGCGCCACCCGGGCGGCCCAGCAGGCGTCGTGGCCGGCGCCGGAGATGATGTCCCTATGGCTGTAGCCGAGGTCCTCGGCCGCCTTGCGGACGGTGGCGACCAGCGTCGGGTCGAAGGTGACGGGGTCGAAATGGCCGACCGGCTCGACGGAACAGCCGACGCCGAGCGCCTCGCAGATCTTCGGCGCCTCCGCCTCGATGCGGGTGCGCATGCCGTCGAGTTTCGCCTGGTCCGGCGAGCGGATGTCGACGGTGAAGACGACCTTGCCGGGCAGCACGTTGCGCGAGTTCGGCGAGAAGAACACCTGGCCGACGCCGCCGACGGCGCCCGGCTGGTTCTCCATCGCGACCATCTGCACCATTTCGAGGATGCGGGCCATGGCGAGGCCGGCATTGACGCGCATGGTCATCGGCGTCGAGCCGGTATGCGCCTCGCGGCCGGTCAGCGTGAATTCCAGCCACCACAGGCCCTGGCAGTGGGTGACGACGCCGATATCCTTGCCTTCCGCTTCGAGGATCGGGCCCTGCTCGATGTGATATTCGAAATAGGCGTGCATTTTTCGCGCGCCGACCTCTTCGTCGCCGACCCAGCCGATGCGCTGCAATTCCTCGCCGAAGGTTTTTCCCTCCGGGTCCTTGCGGCCGTAGGCGTAGTCCTGCGTATGCACGCCGGCGAAGACGCCGGAGGCGAGCATGGCGGGGGCGAAGCGCGCGCCTTCCTCGTTCGTCCAGTTGGTGACGACGATCGGGTGCTTCGTGCGGATGCCGAGGTCGTTCAGCGAGCGCACGACCTCCAGGCCCGCCAGCACGCCGAGCACGCCGTCATATTTGCCGCCCGTCGGCTGCGTATCGAGATGCGAGCCGACATAGACGGGCAGGGCGTCGGGGTCCGTGCCTTCGCGCGTCATGAACATGTTGCCCATCGTGTCGACGCCCATGGTGAGGCCCGCGCCGTCGCACCAGGCCTGGAACAGGCGGCGGCCCTCGGCGTCCGAATCGGTCAGCGTCTGGCGATTGTTGCCGCCGGCAATGCCGGGGCCGATCTTCGCCATGTCCATAAGGGAATCCCACAGGCGGTCCGCGTTGACACGCATGTTCTCGCCGGGTGCGGCCATGTCTATGCTCCCATGTCATCGGGCTTTTGCAGCCCCATTTTCGTTCCCACCGGCTGGCGGCGCCCTTGTTGTTTTGCGCCTTCCGATCAGCAGTTGCCTTTGTGCGATAACTGTCTGATAATTTGACCGGTTGGTAAACATTACAGCTTCCGTTGCGGCACTCAAGCCGAAAAACCAAAAACTTGGGCTGCATCCAAGAAAATGGCGGCTGGTTAAACTGGTGAATTTGGCGGCACTTTTCCCGGCGACGGGATGGCCGAGGGGGCACGATGGCATTACCAAGGGCGGCGAGGACACAGCGGCGCACGCGCATCCAGGAGGCGAAGGAGGAGCAGATCCTCGAAGCGGCGCTGGAGGTCTTCTCCCTGCACGGCTTTCGCGGCGCCACCGTCGACCAGATCGCCGAGGTCGCCGGCATGTCCAAGCCGAACCTGCTCTACTATTTCCGCACCAAGGAGGCGATGCACCGGGCGCTGATCACCCGGGTGCTCGATACCTGGCTCGATCCCTTGCGCGAATTCGATGCGGAGGGCAATCCGGTGTCGGAGATCCGCAGCTATATCCGCCGCAAGCTGGAAATGGCACGGGATTTTCCGCGCGAGAGCCGGCTGTTCGCCAATGAAATCCTGCAGGGGGCGCCGAACATCGAGGACGAGCTGAAGGGGCCGCTGAAATCGCTCGTCGACGAGAAGGCGGAGGTCATCCGCACCTGGGCGAAGGCGGGCAAGATCGCCAAATGCGACCCGTACCACCTCATTTTCTCCATCTGGTCGACGACCCAGCACTATGCCGACTTCGACGTGCAGGTGCGGGCCGTGCTGGGGCAGAACCAGGCCGGCGAGGGGCGGTTCGAGGATGCGGCGCGCTTCCTCGAGCAGCTTTTCCTAACCGGCCTCAATGTCAGCGAGCAGCCGGCGTAGATTTCGACTTGGCCGGCTCCACCTTGGGCTGGCCGAAGAGGCTTGCGGCGATCTGCTCGCGTTCGCGCCACAGGGCCGGCAGGGCGAGAAGCGCAATGCAGACGACGGCGATCGACGTCTTGGTGAGCTGCGAGAGTTCCGGCGTGCGCCCGTCCGCATAATAGACCGCGTAGACGATGGCGACATGCCAGACATAGACCTGCAGCGAATGGCGGCCGAGCAGGCGCAGGAAGCGCAGGGTGAACACGCCGGTGACGATGCCCGCGAGCTTGCGGACCCACAGGTTGTGGTGCTTCGGCCCGGCGATCAGCAGCCAGGCGAGACCGGTGGCGACGGCCGCGAAGTTCAGGAGGTAGACCGGGCCGAAATCGGCGCGGATCTCCATGGTCGCGAACTTGTCGAGCACGGACTGCGGCAGCAGGTCCCAGGCCGTGACGATGCGCAGCGGCAGGAAGAACAGGCAGATGGCGAGCGCGACCTTCGGCAGCCGCGTCTTTTCCGGGGAGAAGATGCGGTTCCAGTCGATCCTGTCCTGCGCGGTCAGCGCACCGATGACCAGGGCGGAGAAGAACACGATCTGCCAGCCCAGCATGTTGAAGCTTGCGCGGATGCCCTGGCCGTCGGAGCCGGTGAACAGGGTGTTCAGGGGATCGGTGAGGAAGCGTTGCAGGCCGAGCTGCGCGGCCATCCAGACGATCAGCGAACCGGCCAGCACCTGCGCCCATTTTCCCTTCAGGCAGAGCCAGACGAGCGGCGGGGCGAACAGCATGTAGACGATGTATTGCGGCAGGATGTCCATGAACGTCGGCTGGAACAGGAAGGCGGCGATCGCCGCCAGCCGCAGCGGTTCGTCGAAATTCGTATAGCCGAGCCAGTTGTACCAGAGCCGATAGGCGTCAGGCAGGAACATCTGCACGACGAGCACCGCCATGACCGTGCCCATGGCGTAGCGGTAGAGCTCGAAGGCGCGGTTGCGGATGAGCTGGCGGCCGGTGTCATAACCGTATTTCAGCATCTTGCGGGCATAGACCATGCCGATGAGCAGACCCGAGAGGAACACGAAGCCCTGGGCGTCCTCCACGAAGGCGAACTGGCGATGGTTCACTTCCATCATCCAGTAACCGCCGACAAAGACGAGGTGATTGATCAGCATGAAGACGAGGAAGTAGCCTCGCATGCCGTCGATGATCTCAAACCGCTTCAAATTATGCGCTCCGCCAATACTCAAGGTGCGCCCCAACGGGTCCGCAACGCATGAGGCGGCGAATCGTTCCAGAAAAAATCAATCCGGCAGAAGCGCCATCAGCGCCAGGCCACCGGCGGTGACGAGGGCGCCGGCCAGCACCGGCAGGCTCGCCCAGCCATGGCCCAGAACACCTTCGAGCAGGATGATGAAGCTCGGCGTCAGGTAGCCGTAGCCGAGCACCTTGGAGGCGGGCAGGCGCATCGAAGCATATTGCAGCAGCAGGAAGGTGCCGGCCGTGGTGACCACCGCAAGATAGGTGACGGCGGCATAGACGGCGAAGGGCAGGGCGGAAAAATCCGTCTCGACGAGGCCGCCTATGCCCGGCGGCATCAGCCAGAGCGTCGCGCCCACCGTGACCCAGAAGCCGAATGCGACGGCCGATTCGCCCCGGTCGAAGCGGCGGATCAGCGGCACGTAGAGCGCATGGCAGATGACGCCGACGAAGAAGATCATCTCGCCGGCGCCGACATCGAAGGCGAGGATGGCCTGGATGTTGCCGCGGAAGATCACCCAGACGGCGCCGGCGGCGGCGATGAGCAGGCCGGCGAGCACGCCGGGCCGGGTCCGTTGCCCGAGCACCGGCAGCGCGAAGCCGGCGCTCAGCAGCGGCATCAGCGTGAAGACGGCGCCGGTGGCGACGGGGCTGGTGAATTCCAGCGCCATGAACATGGTGAGCATGTAGACGGCGATCAGCCCGCCGAGCAGCAGGAAGCGCCAGGCCTGCTTCGGCAGGGCCACCGGAACCCGGAAGGCGCCGAAGGCGAGCGCCGCCATGACGACGACGGTCAGGATGTAGCGCCAGAGCATCAGCGGCTCGGCCTCCATGTAGCGCGCCGCAAGCCCCCCGAAGGAGAAGGAGCCGGCGATCAGCACCGCAAAGAGCAGCATGGCGAGGTGGCCCTTCAGCTTTTCGTGGCCTTTGGCGTGAATGGAAAGGCCTGCCGGGGCCGGCATACGCTTCGTCAAGAAAATCATCCTATTGTCTGCGGCGCGGCATGCTCATAGAGCAATTCCGGCAAGTGTGCGCGGCGGTCTTGCGTCCGCAAGTGCGAAAAATCGGGGTGCGCCGCTCCCACAGGAAAGCCGCAATCGCCGCCCATAGGCCGGCGGCACGCGAGAGGACATTGCATGACGACGGCCATCGGCTTCAAGGACACGGACCGCAAGACGAGCGAACTGCTCGAAGACATCATCCAGTCGATCAAGGGTGAGCACATCACGCTGCGCGATCTGCTCGCGATGATGGGCGAAAGCGGCCTGCTTCTGCTCTGCGCCTTCCTGTCTCTGCCGTTCCTGTTCCCCGTCTCGATCCCTGGCGTCTCCACCGTCTTCGGCGCCGGCATCGTGCTGATCAGCGCGGCGATCACGCTCAACCGGCTGCCCTGGCTGCCCGGCAAGGTCGCCGACCGGCGGCTCGAAAGCGGCAAGCTCCGGCCCGTGCTGGAGCGTGGCGTGACGTTCCTGCGCAAGATCGACCGGTTCTTCAAGCCGCGCATGACGGCGCTCACCACGGGCGCGCTGATGAACCGCGTCAACGGCCTGGTGCTGATGGGAGCGGGACTGCTGCTCATGGCGCCGCTCGGGCTCATTCCCTTCTCCAACACGCTTCCCGGCGTCGCCATCCTCCTGCTCGCCGCCGGCATTTCGCAGCGCGACGGGCTGGTGGTGCTCGCGGGCTACGTGATGGTGGCGCTGACGATCGTCTATTTCGCCGCGCTGGCGTTTCTGGCCTATAGCGCGGGGCAGAGTTTTCATTTCTTCGGGTGACGAGGGGCCGACTGCCTCGTCCTTACCCGATCCGCACTCCCTCTCCTTCGTCATCCTCGGGCTTGACCCGAGGATCCACGCACCACGGCATGGACCTGCTTTGTAGCATGGATCCTCGGGTCAAGCCCGAGGATGACGAAGGAGAGGTGCGCGCGCGACGGAGGCGGAGGCAGGGGGGGAAAAGGCCGGGCAAAAAACGCCTTCTCGTTACTCCGCCGCCTGCTTGGCCATCGGATTGTTCGGATGCGTCGTCCAGTTGGCGTAGTTCGGGTCGACCGGCTTGCCGGTGCGCTGGTCCAGGACGCCGGGCTCCAGGCCCACCATGGTGATGCAGTTCTCCACCGGGCAGACGTTGACGCAGAGGTTGCAGCCGACGCACTCGTCCTCCATCACCTCGAAATGCCGGATGCCGTCGACGAACTGCGTGATCGCCTGGTGCGAGGTGTCCTCGCAGGCGATGTGGCAGCGGCCGCACTTTATGCAGGCATCCTGGTCGATGCGGGCTTTGGCGATGTAGTTGAGGTTGAGGTACTGCCAGTCCGTGACGTTGGGCACCGCGCGGGCGATGATGTCGTCGAGGCTGCGGTGGCCCTTGGCGTCCATCCAGCTGGAGAGCCCGGTGATCATCTCCTGCACGATCTTGAAGCCGTAGGTCATCGCCGCCGTGCAGACCTGCACGTTGCCGGCGCCGAGCGCCAGGAACTCCGCCGCGTCGTGCCAGGTGGTGATGCCGCCGATGCCCGAGATCGGCAGGCCGTAGGTTTCCGGATCGCGGGCGATCTCGGCGACCATGTTGAGGGCGATGGGTTTGACCGCCGGGCCGCAATAGCCGCCATGGGTGCCCTTGCCGCCGACCGTCGGGTTCGGCGCGAAATTGTCGAGGTCGACGGAGACGATCGAGTTGATCGTGTTGATCAGTGACACGGCGTCGGTGCCGCCGGCCTTTGCGGCGCGGGCCGGCTTGCGGATGTCGGTGATGTTGGGCGTCAGCTTGGTGATGACGGGCATGCGGGTGTACTGCTTGCACCAGCGCACGACCATCTCGATATATTCCGGCACCTGGCCGACCGCCGCGCCCATGCCGCGCTCGGACATGCCGTGCGGACAGCCGAAATTGAGCTCGATGCCGTCCGCCCCGGTCTCTTCCACCAGCGGCAGGATCGCCTTCCAGCTCTCCTCCTCGCAGGGCACCATGATGGAGGCGATCAGCGCCCGGTCCGGCCAGTTCATCTTGACCTGCTTCATCTCGCGCAGGTTGGTGTAGAGGTCGCGGTCGGTGATCAGCTCGATATTGTTGAGGCCGAGCAGGCGGCGGTCGGCGCCCCAGATCGCGCCGTAGCGCGGGCCGTTGACGTTGACGACCGGCGGGCCTTCCTCGCCGAGCGTCTTCCAGACCACGCCGCCCCAGCCGGCCTTGAAGGCGCGCTCGACATTGTAGGCCTTGTCGGTCGGCGGCGCGGAGGCCAGCCAGAAGGGGTTGGGCGACTTGATGCCGACGAAAGTGTTGCGAAGATCAGCCATGTCTCATCCTCCCCTTCAAGCGACGGCAACAGCGGGCTGCGCACCGGCGGCCAGCATGCGGTTGATGGAATCGGCCGCATCGCGGCCCTGTGCGACCGAGGTAACCGTCAGGTCCTCGCCGGCCTTCACGCAGTCGCCTCCCGCCCAGACATTGGCGATGGACGTGCGGCCTTCCGCGTCGATGGCGATGCGGTTGCCGGCCATGGCGAGCGAACCGAGGCCGCCAGCCTCGAAGGTCTGGCCGATGGCCTTGAAGATCTGGTCGGCGGCCAGCACCCCGGTCTCGCCGGTGCCTGTCAGCTTGCCGTCCCGCATCTCGGTATATTCCACCTCGATGCCGGCGACATGGCCATCTCTTGCGATGACGCGCTTCGGCTGCAGCCAGTGGCGGATCATCACGCCCTTGGAGGTCGCAAGGTCCTGCTCGAATTCCGAGGCGTTCATATGCTCCTTGCCGCGGCGGTAGCAGATCGTCACCTCTTCCGCGCCGAGCAGCTTCGCCTGCACGGCGGCGTCGATCGCCGTCATGCCGCCGCCGATGACGACGACGCGCCGGCCGACCGGGATGGTCGCTTTGTCCGTCGCCTGGCGCAGCTCGGCGATGAAATCGACCGCATCGACGACGCCGGGCAGGTTCTCACCCTCCGCGCCGAGCGCGTTGACGCCGGCAAGGCCCATGCCGAGGAAGACGGCGTCGAAATTGGCGGTGAGGTCGGCAAGCGTGAAGTCGCGGCCGAGCTTCAGGCCGTTCTTCACCTCGATGCCGCCGATGGAAAGCACATAGTCGACTTCCGCCTGGGCGAAATCATCGACCGCCTTGTAGGTGGCGATGCCGTATTCGTTGAGGCCGCCGGCCTTTTCGCGCGCCTCGAAGATGACGACGTCGTGGCCGTTCATGGCGAGGCGGTGGGCGCAGGCGAGCCCCGCCGGGCCGGCTCCGACGACCGCCACGGCCTTGCCCGTGCGGGCGGCGCGCTCGTAGAAATGCTTGTTCTCCGTCATCGCGACATCGGTCGCGTAGCGCTGCAGGCGGCCGATCTCCACCGGGCGGTGCTCGGCGGTGTTGCGCACGCAGGCCTGCTCGCAGAGCGTCTCGGTGGGACAGACGCGGGCGCACATGCCGCCCAGGATGTTCTGGTCGAAGATGGTCTTGGCCGAGCCGATCGGGTTGCCCGTCGAGATCTGGCGGATGAACAGCGGAATGTCGATGGAGGTGGGACAGGCCGTCATGCACGGCGCGTCGTGACAGAAGTAACAGCGGTCGGCGGCGACCAGGGCCTCGTGATCGTCGAGGCGCGGATGAAGGTCGGAAAAGTTCGTCTCGTATTCGGTCGGCGCAAGACGCCCCCGATGGATCCCAGATTGCGTCGTTCCCATGATTATCTCCCATTTGCGTGGGCTTTTTGAATGAGAGAACGGTAACCCAGCTTTATTTTTTTATCAAACGGTAAAAGTTCAAAAGAAAGGCTGGTTTTTCAGGGCTTCCAGCAAAAATAAACATGAGAATTATGGTTATGTTTTCCTGCCGCCTTGCGGGGAGCTGTTCCGGCTGCGCCATCAGATGGCGTTTGACAGGTCGCCGGAAAAGATGCAGCAAATCGTCTGGAACAGCAGGGGAAAACGATGGCGAAGCGGGCGGAAACAACCGGGCGGCTGGACGATGCGGCAAGGGCCGGCTGGCTCTATTATGTCGCGGGCCGCACGCAGGACGAGATCGCCGCCGCCATGGGCATCTCCCGCCAGTCGGCGCAGCGCCTCGTCTCGCTCGCCGTCGCCGAGCGGCTGATCAAGGTGCGGCTCGACCATCCGATCGCCGAATGCCTGGAGCTTGGCGAGGAGCTGAAGAAGAAGTTCGGCCTCGTGCATGTCGATATCGTGCCGAGCGACCCTGGCTCCACTTCCACGACGATCGGCATCGCCGAGGCGGGCGCGGCGGAGATCGAACGCTGGCTGAAGAAATCCGAACCGATCGTGCTCGCCGTCGGCACGGGGCGCACGCTGAAGGCGGCGATCGACCAGCTTCCGGCGATGGAATGTCCGCAGCATCGCATCATGTCGCTGACCGGCAATATCGGGCCGGACGGTTCGGCGGCCTACTACAACGTCATCTTCTCCATGGCCGATGCGGTGAAGGCCCGGCACTATCCGATGCCGCTGCCGGTTCTCGTTTCCTCCACGGAGGAGCGCGACCTCCTGCACAAGCAGAGCCTCGTGCAATCGACCCTCCAGCTCGGCCGCGAGGCGGACGTTGCCTTCGTCGGCATCGGCGAGCTCGGCGCGGATGCGCCGCTCTGCCTCGACGGGTTCCTCGATCCGGAGGAGATGGCCCGTCTGATGGAGGAGGGGGCGGCCGGCGAGATCTGCGGCTGGATGTTCGACCGTGACGGCAAGCTGCTCGAAGGCAGCATCAACGAGCGTGTCGCCTCCGTGCCGCTACCGCCGCGCGAGACCACCACCGTCATCGGCCTTGCCAAGGGCAAGCGCAAATATGCGGCGCTTCTGGCGGCGCTGCGCGGGCGCATGATCAACGGCGTCATCACCGACGAGGCCACCGCCCGCCACCTGCTTTCGGCCTGATCCGGACCGTCTTCCCGGTAAAAATTCTCCATGAGATTCAACGGCCGCTGTCTCGCTTTGTGCGGTGCAGCAACGATTGGCCGTTGACTTGTCGCGACAATATGCGAGTAATTGCCCATGAGCAAAGCAAATGCTCAATACCTTTCTGGGAGGAAGATGATGAATTTGAAGACCCTTTTGCTGGGCACCTGCTCGGCTGCGCTCCTGTGCGGTTTCGCTAATGCCGAAACGCTGACCATCGCCACCGTCAACAATGGCGACATGATCCGCATGCAGGGGCTGACGGACGATTTCACGGCCAAGAACCCCGATATCGAATTGAACTGGGTGACGCTCGAAGAGAACGTCCTGCGCGAGCGCGTCACGACCGACATCGCGACGAAGGGCGGCCAGTACGACATCATGACGATCGGCACCTATGAGGTTCCGATCTGGGCCAAGCAGGGCTGGCTCGTGGCGCTCGACAATCTCGGCGCCGACTACGATGCCGACGACCTCCTGCCGGCCATCCGCTCGGGCCTGACGGGCGAGGACGGCAAGCTCTATGCCGCGCCGTTCTACGGCGAATCCTCCTTCGTCATGTACCGCAAGGACCTGATGGAGAAGGCCGGGCTCACCATGCCCGATGCGCCGACCTGGGAGTTCATCGCCGACGCCGCCCGCAAGATGACCGACCGCACGGCCGGCATCAACGGCATCTGCCTGCGCGGCAAGGCCGGCTGGGGCGAGAACATGGCCTTCCTGACCGCCACCGCCAACGCCTTCGGTGCCCGCTGGTTCGACGAGAACTGGGCGCCGCAGTTCGACCAGCCGGAATGGAAGAACACGCTCGACTTCTACGTCAAGCTGATGAACGACGCCGGCCCGCAGGGCGCGTCCTCCAACGGTTTCAACGAGAACCTGGCGCTCTTCCAGCAGGGCAATTGCGGCATGTGGATCGACGCGACGGTCGCCGCCTCCTTCGTCTCGAACCCGAAGGAATCGACGGTCGCCGACAAGGTCGGCTATGCGCTGGCGCCCGACACGGGCCTCGGCAAGCGCGGCAACTGGCTCTGGGCCTGGAACCTCGCCATTCCCGCAGGCACGCAGAAGGCCGAGGCGGCGGAGAAGTTCATCGCCTGGGCGACCAGCAAGGACTACACCAAGCTCGTCGCCGAGAAGGAAGGCTGGGCGAACGTTCCTCCGGGCACGCGCTCCTCGCTCTATGCGAATGCGGATTATGAAGCGGCCGCGCCCTTCGCCAAGATGACGCTCGACTCGATCAATGCCGCCGACCCGAAGAACCCGGCCGTCAAGCCGGTGCCCTATGTCGGCGTGCAGTTCGTCGCGATCCCCGAGTTCCAGGGTCTCGGCACGACGGTCGGCCAGCTCTTCTCGGCAGCCCTCGCCGGCCAGATGTCGGTCGACGACGCGCTCGCCCAGGCCCAGCAGGTCACGACACGCGAGATGACCCGCGCCGGCTACATCAAGTAATCACCTCCTCCCCAAGGACAGGCTGCCCGGACGCGCTCCGGGCAGCCGATAGATGGGGTGTCGTTTCCGGCGTTTGCCTCTCACCGGCCTGCCGGCATCCTCTCCCCGTACGCGGGGAGAGGAGCGATGGGCTCTCCGTTCTGCCCCTTCTCCCCGCTTGAGGGGAGAAGGTCCCGGCAGGGGGATGAGGGGCGGCTCGCCCTGTAATGATGTCGTGACTGCATTGGCCGGCCATACCGGCTTCGGGAGGAAGATCATGGCGACGGAGAACACGCGTGGTTTGGCGCGTTTGATGTTGGCGCCCTCTGTTGGGTTGCTTCTGGTCTGGATGATCGTGCCGCTGGCGATGACGTTGTGGTTCTCGTTCCAGAACTACAACCTTTTGAACCCGGCCAATGTCAGCTGGGCCGGGCTGTTCAACTATCAGTATTTCTACACCGACCCGGCCTTTTTCCAGTCGATCTGGAACACGCTGCTGATCGTCGGCGGGGTGCTCTTGATCACCGTTGTCGGCGGCATCGCGATTGCGCTGCTGCTCGACCAGCCGATGTGGGGGCAGGGCATCGTGCGCATCATGATCATCTCGCCCTTCTTCGTCATGCCGCCGGTGGCCGCGCTGGTGTGGAAGAACATGATCATGCATCCGGGCTACGGCGTGCTGGCGGACATCAACCGGGCGCTCGGGCTGCAGCCGGTCGACTGGTTCGCGCAGTATCCGCTGTTCTCGATCATCATCATCGTCGCCTGGCAATGGCTGCCGTTTGCCACCCTCATCCTCTTGACCGCGCTGCAATCGCTCGACGGCGAGCAGAAGGAGGCGGCGGAGATGGACGGGGCCGGCTTCGTCTCGCGCTTCGTCTACCTGACGCTGCCGCATCTTGCCCGCTCGATCACCGTCGTCATCCTGATCCAGACGATCTTCCTGCTCGGCGTCTATGCGGAGATCCTCGTCACCACCAATGGCGGGCCGGGCTATGCCTCGACCAACCTGCCGTTCCTGATCTACCGCACCGCGCTTCTCGGCTACGACGTCGGCGGCGCCTCGGCCGGCGGCATCATCGCCGTCATCCTCGCCAACATCGTCGCCTTCTTCCTGATGCGCGCCGTCGGCAAGAACCTGGACAAATAGCTGCCGCCGTTCCGGACGCACAACCGCTCCGCACGTTTCCTGGAACAGCTCACATCAAGGGGATACGACCATGGCTAGAGCCGTCTCGACCAGACGAACCGTCGTCTTCACCATCGCCGCCTGGATCATCGCGCTGATCCTCTTCTTCCCGATCCTCTACACGATCATCACCTCGTTCAAGTCCGAGACCGAGGCGATCCAGGGCTTCGGCATCGTCCCGTCCGGCACGGTGGAGAGCTATGCGGCCGTGCAGGCGCAGAGCAACTACTTCAAGTTCTTCCTGAACTCGGTGATCATCTCGGTCGGCTCGACGCTGCTGGCGCTGCTGGTCGCCGTGCCCGCCGCCTGGTCGATGGCCTTCTCGCCGACGAGAAGGACCAAGGACATCCTGATGTGGATGCTGTCGACCAAGATGATGCCGGCCGTCGCCGTGCTGGTGCCGATCTACCTGATCTTCCGCGACACGGGCCTGCTCGACAGCCGCGTCGGGCTGACCGTCATGCTGACGCTGATCAACCTGCCGATCGTCATCTGGATGCTCTACACCTATTTCCGCGAGATCCCCGGCGAGATCCTGGAGGCCGCGCGCATGGACGGGGCCTCGCTGTGGGGCGAGATCGTCTACGTGCTGACCCCGATGGCGGTGCCGGGCATCGCCTCCACCATGCTGCTCAACATCATCCTCGCCTGGAACGAGGCGTTCTGGACGATCCGCCTGACGACGACGAACGCCGCGCCGCTGACCGCCTTCATCGCCTCCTTCTCCAGCCCGCAGGGCCTGTTCTGGGCCAAGCTCTCGGCGGCCTCGACGCTCGCCATCGCCCCGATCCTGATCATGGGCTGGTTCAGCCAGAAACAGCTTGTCCGCGGCCTCACCTTCGGCGCCGTGAAGTAACGAAACAGACGGGAGGGACCATCATGGGCAAGATCATCCTTAAAAAGGTCAACAAGAGTTTTGGCGCCACGCAGGTCATTCCGGGCATCGACCTGACCATCGAGGACGGCGAGTTCGTCGTCTTCGTCGGCCCGTCGGGCTGCGGCAAGTCCACGCTGCTGCGCCTCATCGCGGGCCTGGAGGACACGACGAGCGGCACGATCGAGATCGACGGGCGGGACGTCACCGGGGAGGCCCCGGCCCGGCGCGGGCTCGCCATGGTGTTCCAGTCCTATGCGCTCTATCCGCACATGACGGTGAAGAACAACATCGCCTTCCCCTTGAAGATGGCCAGGACCGATCCGGCCGTCATCGAGAAGAAGGTGGCGGAGGCCGCACGCGTCCTGAACCTCGCCAACTATCTCGAACGCCGCCCCGGCCAGCTGTCCGGCGGCCAGCGCCAGCGCGTGGCGATCGGCCGGGCGATCGTGCGCGAACCCTCGGCCTTCCTGTTCGACGAGCCGCTCTCCAACCTCGACGCGGCGCTGCGCGGCACGATGCGGCTGGAGATCTCCGAGCTGCACCACCAGCTGAAGACGACGATGATCTACGTCACCCACGACCAGGTGGAAGCCATGACCATGGCCGACAAGATCGTCGTGCTCAACGCCGGCAATATCGAGCAGGTCGGCTCGCCGCTCGATCTCTACAACAAGCCCGACAACCTCTTCGTCGCCGGCTTCATCGGCTCGCCGCGCATGAACTTCGTCAAGGGCGAGGCGGCGAGCCCCTGGAACGCCCCGACCGTCGGCATAAGGCCGGAGCATATCCGCCTCTCCAAGGAGGGCGGCACCTGGAAGGGCGTCGTCGGCGTCGCCGAGCATCTCGGCTCCGACACGTTCCTGCATGTCAATGCCGAGGGCATCGGCATGGTGACCGTGCGCGCCGGCGGCGACTTCCCCGTCACCCACGGCGACACCGTCTTCCTCACCCCCGACGAGGCCCGCATCCACCGCTTCGACGATGCCGGGAAGGCGATCCGATGAAACGGCTGGAGGGCAGGAGCGCGCTGATCACCGGATCGGCGCGCGGCATCGGCCGCAGCTTCGCGGAGGCCTATGCGCGCGAGGGCGCGCGCGTCGCCATCGCCGACATCGACATCGGGCGGGCGCGGGCGACGGCAGGCGAGATCGGGCCGGCCGCCTATGCGGTCGAGATGGACGTGACGCGGCAGGCGTCGATCGACGCGGCCGTCGCGGCCTGCGTGAAGGAGGCCGGCGGCATCGACATCCTCGTCAACAATGCCGCCCTCTTCGATCTCGCCCCGATCGTCGAGATCACGCGCGAGAGCTACGACAGGCTGTTCTCGATCAACGTCGCCGGCACGCTCTTCACGCTGCAGGCGGCGGCCAGGCAGATGATCGCGCAGGGCCGCGGCGGCAAGATCATCAACATGGCGAGCCAGGCCGGCCGGCGCGGCGAGGCGCTGGTCGCCGTCTACTGCGCGACGAAGGCGGCGGTCATCAGCCTCACCCAGTCGGCGGGGCTGGACCTCATCAGGCACGGCATCAACGTCAACGCCATCGCGCCCGGCGTGGTCGACGGCGAGCACTGGGACGGCGTCGACGCGCTCTTCGCCAGATACGAGAACCGGCCGCTCGGCGAGAAGAAGCGCCTGGTCGGCGAAGAGGTGCCCTTCGGCCGCATGGGCACGGCGGACGACCTCACCGGCATGGCGATCTTCCTCGCCTCCAAGGAGAGCAACTACGTCGTCGCGCAGACCTACAATGTCGACGGCGGCAACTGGATGAGCTGAGGCCCGCATGGGCGGGCCGGCAACGAGACGAGACCGGACAACCGGAAGGAATGGACCATGACCACGAAACTGTCGCTCGCCACCCTCGATACGGTCGAAAGGACCGCGGGCGTTCCGGCCTACGGGCGCGGCAGCCTCAAGGCCGGCATCGTGCATTTCGGGGTCGGCAATTTCCACCGGGCGCACCAGGCCGTCTATCTCGACGACCTGTTCAACCTCGGCCGCGATCACGACTGGGCGATCATCGGCGCCGGCGTGCTGCCCTCCGACGCGGCGATGCGCGACAAGCTGGCCGGCCAGGATTTCCTGACCACCGTCGTCGAGCAGGACAACAACCGCTCCGGCGCGCGCGTCACCGGCGCGATGATCGGCTACCTCGCGCCCGGCAATGCGGCGGCCACCATCGCCCAGCTCTGCGACCCCGCCATCCGCATCGTCTCGCTGACCATCACCGAGGGCGGCTACTTCATCAACCCGGCCTCCGGCCTCTTCGACCCGGCCCATCCCGCCATCGCCGCCGATGCCGCCAACCCGGACGACCCGAAGACCGTCTTCGGCCTCATCCTCGCCGGCCTCAGGGCGCGCAGGGACAAGGCCATTGCGCCCTATACCGTCATGTCCTGCGACAACATCCCCGGCAATGGCGAGGTCACGCACGCCGCCGTCTCCGGCCTTGCCCGCCTCTCCGATCCCGACCTTGCCGACTGGATCGACGCCAATGTCGCCTTCCCGAACGGCATGGTCGACCGCATCACGCCGGCCACCGGCCCGCGCGAGATCGGCATCGTGGCGGACGAATACGGCATCGACGACGCCTGGCCGGTCTTCTGCGAGGAGTTCAGGCAATGGGTGCTGGAGGATCGTTTCCCTGAGGGCCGCCCGGCGCTGGAGACGGTCGGCGTGCAGTTCGTGCCCGACGTCGCGCCCTACGAGCACATGAAGATCCGCATCCTCAACGGCGGCCATGCCGCCATCGCCTATCCGGCCGCTCTCCTCGACATCCACTTCGTGCACGAGGCGATGGAGGACCCCGACATCCGCGCCTTCCTCGCCAAGCTCGAGCGCGAGGAGATCATCCCCGTCATCCCGCCCGTGCCCGACACCGACCTCGACGACTATTTCGCGCTGATCGAACGCCGCTTCTCCAACCCCAAGATCGCCGACACGATCCCGCGCCTTGCCCAGGACGGCTCCAACCGCCAGCCGAAGTTCATCCTGCCCTCCACCGCCGACCGGCTGGCGCGCGGCGAGGACGTCGTCGGCCTCGCGCTCGTCTCCGCGCTCTGGTGCCACTACCTCGCCGGCACCACGGACAGCGGCAGGCCCATCGCCTTCAACGACCCCAATATCGAGCGCATCCGCGCCGCCGCAAGCGCCGCAACGACCAACCCAGGCGCCTTCCTCGAACTCAAGGACATCTTCGGTACCGTCGCAACATCAAACCGCTTCGCCAGACGCTTCACCCATGCGCTCAACTCCCTCCAGCAGAAGGGCACCCGGGCAACGCTGAAGGCATATCTGGACGACAGGCTGGTGAATTGAGGAAATCCCCACAAATGCGGGGCTTTCCAACAAGGAGAGCAGACAGTACCACGGGGGCCTGACAATGGAACGGGACGTCATGGCCGCCAAACAGACAGAACTGGTGATCTTCGATTGCGATGGGGTGCTCGTCGACAGCGAGCCGATCTCGATCGCGGTATTGGTCGAGGCGCTGGCGGCGGCGGGCGTCACGATGAGCGCCGAGGAGGCCCACGAGCGTTTCCTCGGCCGCAGCCTGAAGAGCATGTCGGAAATCCTGCATGCCGACTACGGGCTGGCGATCGATACGGCCTTCCTGGAGGCGATGCGCAAGGTGCTCTACGAGCGGTTCCGCACCGAGCTGCAGCCCATCGAGGGCATTGCCGAGACGGTGGACGGGCTCGGCATCGCCCATTGCGTGGCCTCCTCCAGCCAGCTCGAGCGCATCCGCCTGTCGCTTTCCGTCACCGGCCTCATCGACAGGTTCGAGCCGAACATCTTCAGCGCCAGCATGGTCGCGCGCGGCAAGCCGGCGCCCGATCTCTTCCTGCATGCCAGCGCGGTCATGGGCGTTGCGCCCGGCCATTGCGTGGTGGTGGAGGACAGCCCGGCCGGCATCACGGCGGCGAAATCCGCCGGCATGCGGGTGGTTGCCTTCACCGGCGGCTCCCATGCGCGTACGCCGCGCCATCGCGACGCGCTGCTCAGCCTCAATCCCGACGCCCTGTTTGACGACATGCGGGAATTGTTACAGTTTGTCCGCAAGGAAGAGGCCGGCGGGAAAGAGCATTGATGCGCGATCTGATCGTTGCGGTGGACATCGGCACGGGCAGTGCCCGCGCCGGCGTGTTCGACCGGAGCGGCGCTCTGCTGGGACGCTCCGAACACCCGATCGCCCTGCGCCGGCCCAGCGTGAACCACGCCGAGCATGATTCGGAGGACATCTGGCAGGCGGCCTGTGCCGCGATCAAGGCGGCCCGCGCGCTTGCGGGCGTCGAGGCGGGCCGCATCGCGGCGCTCGGCATCGACGCGACCTGCTCGCTGGTCGTCAGGGACACGGCGGGACGGCCGCTGGCCGTTTCCGGCGGCGAGGACGCCCGCTGGGACACGATCGCCTGGTTCGATCACCGCGCGCTGGAAGAGGCCGATCTCTGCACGGCGACGGACCATCCGGTGCTGGCCCATTCCGGGCGTGTCATGTCGCCGGAAATGGAAATGCCCAAGCTGATGTGGCTGAAGCGCCACCGGCCGGAGCAATGGGCGAAGACGGGCCATGTCTTCGATCTCGCCGATTTCATGACCTGGCGGGCGACGGGGTCGAATGCCCGCTCGCGCTGCACGATGACGGCGAAATGGAACTATCTCTCCCATGAAAAGCAGCCGTGGAACGACGGTTTCCTGGCGGCGATCGGCCTTGAGGACCTGCACGAACGCGGTGCGCTGCCGCAGGAGACGCTGGCGGTCGGCGCGGCTGTCGGGCGCCTGACGCCGGAAGCGGCCGCGGAGCTCGGCCTTGATACGGGCTGCGTGGTCGCGACGGGCCTGATCGATGCCTATGCCGGCACGCTCGGCGTGCTCGGGGCCTTTGCCGGCGCACCGGAGGTGCTGGAGCGGCAGCTTGCCCTCATCGGCGGCACGTCGAGCTGCATCGTCGCCTTCTCGCGCGAGAAGCGGTTCGGTTTCGGCATGTGGGGGCCTTATTACGAGGCGGTGCTGCCGGGCTGGTGGCTGGTCGAGGGCGGCCAGTCCGCGACGGGCGCGCTGCTCGACCATGTCGTGCGCACGCACAGCGCGGGCGGCGACCCCTCGGCGGCGAACCATGCCCGCATCGTCGCGCGCATCCGCGAGATGCAGGCGCAGGAGGGCGAGGCTTTCGCCGCGCGGCTGCATGTGCTGCCGGATTTTCACGGCAACCGCTCGCCGCTGGCCGATCCGCACGCGCTCGGCGTGATCAGCGGCCTTTCGCTCGATGCCTCCTTCGACGGGCTTTGCCGCCTCTACTGGCGGACCTCGGTCGCCATCGCGTTCGGCATCCGCCATATCCTGGAAAAGCTCGGCGCGGGCGGCTATCCGCTCGATACGCTGCATGTCACCGGCGGCCATGTGCGCAATCCGCTGCTGATGGAGCTCTACCGGGATGTCACCGGCTGCCGCGTCGTCGTGCCGCAGACCGGCGATGCGGTGCTGCTCGGGACGGCCATGGTGGCGGCGGTTGCCGGCGGAGTGCACGCCGATCTGCCGACTGCGGGCCGGCAGATGTCTCCGGGAAGCAGCACCTTCCTTCCCGATCCCGCCCGCAAGGCCGGTTACGACCGGGACTATCGCCGTTTCCTGGCGCTCCACCGGCATCGCGCCGAACTGGAAGCGATCGACTGAAGATATCCCGAAAAAATTTTCGATCGGCCGGAACCAAGTCCCCCGCTGAGAGTTTCCTTCCCGTCACCGGTCAGCGCATGTCCCCCAAATGCGAGGCCCTCGACCGGTGATCGACCACGATACCGTGTCCCCCTCCGGTCCGTGGATACTCAAGCAGCCAGTGTCTCCCAGACGCTGGCTGTTTTCTTTTGTGGCATGGCGAGAAAATGAAAAGCGGCTGTGCGCATGCCTGCCGTCGCCCGGATGGCAGGCAAGAAAAGGCGGCGGTGGGCGTGCCTCCCACCGCCGCCGGCCGCGCCGCCGCTGCGGCCGTCCGGGAGCGAGATCAGGCCGCGGCGCGCGCTTGCGGGGTGAAGAGAAGAGCCTGGTTGATGAGCACCTTCACCTGCTCCGGATTGAACGGTTTGGAAACGAGGAAGGCCGGCTCCGGGCGCTCGCCGGTGAGAAGCCGCTCGGGATAGGCGGTGATGAAGATCACGGGAATGTCCGTGCGGGTGAGGATGGAATTCACCGCATCGATGCCGGAGCTTCCGTCGGCGAGCTTCACGTCGGCAAGGATGAGGCCGGGTCGGCTGTCGCTCCACAATATTTCGGCTTCGCTCTGCGTGCGGGCGATGCCGGTGACGCGGTGGCCCATGCCGTTGACCATGTGGGCAAGGTCGAGGGCGATCAGCGGCTCGTCCTCGATGATCATGATGCCGGTCTCGGCCTGCGCGGCGATTTCCGCGAAGGCGGCGTCGAGCAGGGTGCGGATGGTGGTCGGCTCGGCATCGAGGATGGCCGCGGTCTTTTCGACGGTAAAGCCCTCGACCGTCGCCAGCAGCAGCGCTTGCCGGGCGAGCGGGGGAACGCCGGACAGGTCGAACGGGGCCTCCGTGCCGGGCGAGATGGTGCCGGCGCCCCGGCTTACCGAAACGGGGAGGGAGGAAATGATGCGGCTGAGAAGACCGAAGAGCGTCGCCTTGTCGTCCTCGCCCTCCGGCATCACGGAGGGATCGACAAGAATGGTTTCGAGGGTCGCGGCCACATAGGCATCGCCGGAGGGCTGTGTTCCGGTCAGGGCGCGGGCATAGCGGCGAAGCGCCGGAAGGTGCGGTCCGATGCGGTCGGAAATCGGCATGGTGGTCCCCTGTTCTGAATTTGTTTGAGTGGCAGTTGACGGTTTGAACGCGGAAGCCAAATTAAGGTTCCGGGGACGGGAACTTTTTTTGAAGCCAGGCATTTTCACGCCGAATTCGTCACAAGGCGCGAATGAAAAATGAGAGTGGCACAGTGAATAGCGTGGACAAGAAGAAAAGAGGCGGGAAACGATCTCCCGCGAGCGACGATCCCAATGCACAGATTGCGATGAAGCTTCGCGCCTTCTACCATCAGGTACAGGATGAGGCGCTTCCCCAAAGGTTCCTTGATCTTCTCGAAAAACTGGATGCTGTGGAAAGCCGCGTCCAACGGGTCGAGTGAGGGTACGATGGATCAGGAACAGACGACGTTCAAGCGGGAGCTGCTGGCGGTTCTGCCAAGCCTGCGCGCCTTCGCCATTTCGCTGATCGGCCGGCACGACCAGGCCGACGATCTCGTGCAGGACACGATCATGAAGGCCTGGGCCAAGCAGGAACAGTTCGAGATGGGCACGAACATGAAGGCCTGGCTCTTCACGATCCTTCGCAACGAGCTTTACAGCAAGATGCGCAAGCGCGGCCGCGAGGTGCAGGATTCCGACGGTCTCTTCACGGAGAACATGGCGCAGCACCCCTCGCAATATGGTTCGCTCGACATGCAGGACTTCAAGAAGGCGCTGGAAAAGCTGCCGGACGAGCAGCGCGAGGCGATCATCCTCGTCGGCGCGTCGGGCTTTTCCTACGAAGAGGCGGCGGAAATCTGCGGCTGCGCGCTCGGCACGATCAAGAGCCGCGTCAATCGTGCCCGCCAGCGCCTGCAGGAGCTCTTGCAGGTGAGCGGCGAAAGCGACTATGGCCCGGATGCGGTCTCGGCGCCGATCACCTCGCGCGCCTTTGCATCATAGGGTACGGAAACACGCGCCGCCTGCGACCATGCGGGCGACGATAGCTGAGGGGGAAAGGGGCGAAGCGCGTCGCAGGCGAAAGCCGAGGGTGAAACCGGACGCGGAATCGCATACCTGAGACGTATGAAGGACAATGTTCTGACAGTATCGTCCGATGTCATAGCGGTTCTGGAGGCGCCAGACCGTCTGGCGGCGCTCGACGCCGCGATGCCGGTCTTCCTCGGCCCGGATCCCGATTTCGACGATATTGCCGGTCTTGCGGCGGGGGTTTTCTCCACGCCGATTTCCCTCGTCACCATTCTCGGGCGCACCGACCAGTGGTTCCTTGCGCGCGAGGGTACGCCGGATATCCGCGCGCCGTCGGATGCCTCCTTCTGCGCGCGCATGATCGCCGAAAGCGCGGATGAACCGCTCATCGTCGCCGATGCCCGTGAGGATGAACGTTTTGCCTGCCTGCCGAGCGTTACCGGCGCACCGTACCTGCGCTTTTATGCAGGCGCGCCGATCATCCTGGAGGGCCAGCCGATCGGCACGGTCTGCGTCTTCGATGTCGAGCCGCACGCGCGTGTCGCCCTGGACCTTCTGCCGCGGCTGAGGCAGCTTGCCTCGCTTGCCGCCTCGCTCATCAAGCTGAAGGACGAGGCCCGGCGGCGCCTGTTGGCCGCCGAGGCGCTTTCGCGTGACGAGAAGCGCCATGCCCTCGCGCTCGATGCGGCCAATGTCGCAAGCTGGCTGTGGGACCTGTCGACGGGCATGGTCTCCGGCAACGAGACCTTCTATCGCATGCTCGGCGTCAAGCCGGCCAGGCCCATGCGGGCGCGCAGGTTCTTCGCCGCGGTGCATCCGGCGGACCGCAAGGCCACCATCGGCCGCCTGCGCGATGCGCTCGCTTCCGGCAAGGAATATGACGGCCTTTTCCGGGCCGCGAAATCCGGCCGCTGGCTGCTCGGGCGCGGGCGCGTGCACGAATGGGATGCGGACGGGCGGCCGACGATTTTCCTCGGCATCAATGTCGACGTCACGGACGGGCAGCTTGCCTCCGAGCGCACGCGGCTTCTGCTGCGCGAGCTCAACCATCGGGTCAAGAACACGCTGGCCATGCTGCAGTCGCTCGCCCGCCAGACCCTTCGCCAGACCAGCGATCCGGTCGAGTTCATGGATGCCTTCGCCGGCCGCCTGCAATCGCTCTCCGAGGCGCATGGCCTGCTCAGTGACCACGAATGGGGCGTCATCCACCTGAAGATGCTGCTGCAGAAGCAGATCATGCCCTATGCGATCGACTTCGACAGCCAGATCGAGATCCACAAGGACGAGGTGGAACTGGGGCCGGACCAGGCGGTTGGCCTCGGCCTCGTCCTGCACGAGCTGGCCACCAATGCCCGCAAATATGGCGCGCTGTCGGTGCGCTCGGGCAAGGTGGTGATCGCCGCCCGCGTGGTGAAGGAAGACGAGCAGCGCGTGCTCAACATGACCTGGCACGAGGTCGGCGGACCGCCGGTCAGGCAGGACGGCAGGCGCGGTTTCGGCTCGGTGCTGATCGAGCGCAGCCTCGACAAGGTGCTCGGCAGCAACGTGCATGTCGAATACCTGCCCAAGGGCGTGACGGCGGTCATCCGCATGCCGCTCTGAGCGGCATGCCTTTTCGCGAAGATCGGGAAGATCAGTCGTCGCCGCGGCGGGATTTCGGCGCGAGCAGGAAGCCGAGCGCGAGCGCAACGGCGGTCGCGGCGAAGGGCTTCTTCATGGCGACGGTGGCGGCCGCCGCCATCAGGTCGCGGCGTGCGGCCAGTTGCTGGCGGCGGATGCGGCGCAGTTCGCGCTCCCGCTTGTTGCGCATGGCGACGACGGCCAGCACGATGAGCGCAAGCAGCAGGAAACCGCCGGCAAGGCCGAAGAGCGCCGACACGGCGCCGTAGTGCTGCGACAGCAGCACGGCGGTGGCGACGACGCCAAGGCCGTAGGCGGTGACCAGCAGGAGGCCGATCGCAGCGCCGGCGATCGCATTGCGCTTGGCGACGTCCATGGTCTCGTCCACCCGGTCGGTGACGCGGGTGACGAGGTTTTGCAGGAGAATGGCCCCCAGTGACAGCATGCCTTTAACGCTCCGCATAGGAAGGGACGCCGGCCGGCGTCCCGGGATGGGAAAGGAAGGGATCAGCGCCGCAGGAGGGCGGCGAGCAGGAAGCCTGCGGCAGCCGCTACGCCGAGCGTTGCGAGCGGATGCTCCTTCACCGCCTTGCGGGCGCGGCGGCCGGAATGGCGATAGCGCTCCTGGAACTCGGCAAGGATGTCCTCGCCGGCAGCGATCATGTCGCGGATGTCGCCTTCCGCGCGGTCCCTCAGACCGTGTGCGGCTTCGCTCGCCTGCGCCTTTGCGGCGCGGGCCTTCTTGCGGATGCCGCTGGCCCCGCTCGATGCGTCGTCGGCGAGCAGCTTGGCGAGGGAGGCGATCTCCGCGCGCAGGTCCGCGATCTGCTCCTCGGCCGCCTGGGCTTCCTCTTGAAGCCCGCTGCGAAGGCTCTTGCTGCGCGATGAAAACAGTCCGTTGGCCATGCCGTTTCTCCTTTTGCGGTCGCCCGCAGATGTGCGGGCCGAACAGCGCTCCACCCCCTTGGCGGAACGGTCTTCCGGGGCAAACAACGGGGATAGGGGAAAAAGGTTCCGTAAGGCGCTGGAAAATCAGGCCGAAGCGGTGTGCGGCAGCACGAAGGGCACGCCGGTGGCGGGCACGCCGTTGATGCGCATGCGGCAGCCGAACACCGCCTCCATCGCATCGTCGGTCATCACCTTGGCGGGCGGGCCGGCGTGCTCGATGCGGCCGCTCTTCATCATCACCATGTGGTCGGCGAACATGGCGGTGAGGTTGAGGTCGTGCATGACCGCGATCACGCCGCCGCCGCCGGCGCAATAGCGCCGGGCGAGGGTCATGATCGTCAACTGGTGGCGGATGTCGAGGGCGGAGACCGGCTCGTCGAGCATCAGGAAGCAGGGCTCGCCGTCGAGCACCGGTTCCCAGATCTGCGAGAGCACGCGGGCGAGCTGCACGCGCTGCTGCTCGCCGCCGGAAAGCTCCTGGTAGAAGCGGCCGGCAAAGCCCGCGAGATCGACGGCGGCGAGCGCCTCCGCGGTGATCGCGTCGATGCGCTCGGCATGGCGGTTCGGGCCGACGGTGAGGCCGAGGCGGACGATCTCGCGCACGGTGAAGGGGAAGGCGATGGTGGCGGCCTGCGGCAGCACCGCGCGCTTGACGGCGAGCTGCCAGGGTTCCAGTGCGGCGAGCGCGTGCCCGTTGATGGCGATCTCGCCCTTGCTCGGCAGTTCGCCGGCGATCGCCTTCATCATGGTCGTCTTGCCGGAGCCGTTCGGGCCGACGATGGCGGTCAGCTCGCCGGCCCTTGCCTCCAGCGACACGCCGTGCACGATGGTCTTGCCCGACAGGCTGACCGTGAGGTTTCTTGCGGTGATCATGGGTCTCTCACCAGCCGTTGCGCGTGCGGTCGCGCAGCAGCACCCAGAGGAAGAACGGGGCGCCGGCCAGCGCCGTGATGATGCCGATCGGCAGCTCGGCGGGCGCGACGATGGTGCGGGCCAGCATGTCCGCGCCGAGCATCAGCACGCCGCCGAAGAGGGCGGAGGCCGGCAGCAGGTAGCGGTGGTCCGGCCCGATGACGATGCGCAGGAGATGCGGCACGACGATGCCGACGAAACCGATGCCGCCGCTGACGGCGACCGAGGCGCCGACCGCGCCGGCGACGGAGACGACGGCGATGTATTTCAGCCGCTGCACCTTGACGCCCATGTGGAAGGCCGCCGCCTCGCCGAGGGTGATCGCATTGAGCCCGCGCGACAGGAACGGCACGACGAGAAGCGCGAGCAGGATGATCGGCCCGGCGGCAAGGAGCTTCGCCCAGGTCATGCCGGAAAGCGAGCCGAGGCTCCAGAAGGTGATGTCGCGCAACTGCTTGTCGTCGGCCATGTAGATGAGGATGCCGGTGATGGCGGCGGCGAGCGCGGAGATCGCGATGCCGGCGAGCAGCATGGTGGCGACGGAGGTCTGCCCGCCGCGCGTGGCGATGCGGTAGAGCAGCAGCGTGGTCAGCAGACCGCCGGCGAAGGCGGCGAGCGGCAGGGCGAAGGCGCCGAGCGCGATCATCACGCCCGCCGGCAGGCTGGCGCCGAGCACGATCATCAGCACCGCGCCGAGCGCCGAGCCGGAGGAGATGCCGACGAGGGCGGGATCGGCGAGCGGGTTGCGGAAGAGGCCCTGCATGACCGCGCCGGACATGGCGAGCGCCGCGCCGATGAGGAAGCCGAGCAGGGCGCGGGGCATGCGGATGTCGAAGACGATGATGCGGTCGCGCATGCTGAGCGCCGTGTCCTCGGCGCCGCTGAAGAGCGCGCCGATGACGTTGAGGGCGGAGGCATCCGAGGCGCCGGTGGCGATCGACAGGGCGAGCGCGACGGCCGAGACGACGACGAGGGCGGCGAGCGTCAGGCGCGCGATCGCCGTCCGGTCGCCGGCCGCCCGGGCGCGGACGGAGCGCATCAGGAAGGAACCGCGTGCACCGTCGCCGCGCACGGCATCATTGAGAGACATTGCCATAGAGTTCTTTGTTGAGGTCGCGGATGGCCGAGGCGGTGCGCGGGCCGAAGCCGAGCAGGTGCAGGCTGTTCATGCGGAGGACCGCCTTGCTGGCGGCGGCCGGCGTCACCGAGATCGCCGGATGGGCGAGGATTTCCTCGTCGCTGCTGCCGGCGGCGGGACGCGTCATGACCATGACGACATCGGGCCTGGCCTTGATGATCGCTTCGTCGGTGAGCGGCTTGTAGCCCTCGAAAGTGCCTTCCGTCGCGTTGATCGCGCCGGCAAGGCCGATGATGCCGTCGGCTGCCGTGTGGCTGCCGGCCGCCATGACCCTGCCGTTCTGGAAGCTGAGGATGAACAGCACGCGCTTGCGCTCGCTTTCCGGCCGCTTGGCGGCATCGGCAATGGCCGCGTCGAGGTCGGCGGCGACCGTCGTCTCCAGTTCCTTCGCCTTGTCCGTCACGCCGAGGAACTTTCCGACGACGTCGATCTTCTTGAGGATTGCCGCGCGGTCATAGCCTTCCGGCACGATCTCGAAGGGAATGCCGGCGCTCTTCAGCACGGCGAGCGCATCCGGCGGGCCGCTGCCTTCGACGGCGAGGATCGCCGTCGGGTTGACGGCGATGACGCCTTCCGGCGAGAGCTGGCGCATATAGCCGACATCGGGAAGCTTCAGCGCGTCCTCGGGGAAGGTGCTGGTCGAGTCGCGGGCGACGAGGCGGTCGCCTTCGCCGAGCGCGTAGACGATCTCCGTCACCGCACCGCCGATCGCCACCAGCTTGGAGCTGTCGACCTGCTGCATCTCCTGGGCGACGGCCTTGCGGATGAAGCCGCTCTGGCCCGGCGCCGCGAACGGCAGGAGCAGGGGGGCGGAGAGGGCGAATACGGTGAGGGCCACTTCCCACGGGCGGGCGCGGCGGAAATCGAAGCTCTTGCTCATGATCGTGGTCCTTCGCGGATAACCGGCGCCTCCCCAATGCGGAAACGCGCCATTCGTCTGTCTCTGCGGCAGCCTCAGGCCGCGGCGCTGTCGGGGCGCGGCAGGCCGTCGAGGATCTCGCGCCAGTCGGCGCGCTCCGTCATGCCTTCCTTGCGCTTGCCGAAGAACTGGATGATCATCTCGCCGCTGGCGTCATAGGCTTCCAGCGAGGTGACATGGCCGTCGACGGTCGGCTTGCGCACCACCCAGCACTCGGCGATGTGGTCCATGCGCAGGTGCATGTGGAAGGTCGGGTCCATGACGTTGAGCCAGGGTCCCATCGGCTGGATGTTCTTGACCGGGCCGGTGTGGATCTGGATCGTGCCATGGTTGCCGACGAAGCACATGATGTCGGCGTCGCGCTCGGCGGCCGCGTGCATCAGGTGGGCGACGGCATCGGCCGCCACCTGGCGGGCGAAATCCTCGCCGACGCTGCGCACGGCGTCCTGGCGGCCGATCTTCAGCTTCTTCAGCATGCCGAAGAACTGGTGGGTATCGGTCATCGCCGCCCAGTTCTCGCGCAGCGCCGCGACGTCCACCGGACCGGTCTCCTCGACCTTCTCCGACACGACCTCGACGAAGTCCTGCGACTGGTCTTCCAGGCGGAAGTCGGCGACGATGGCCTCGTAGGCTTCGAGATTGGAGGCGGGGCGCAGGTGCACCTTGTGCACGGCGACACCGGCCTTGTCGAAGAACTGCAGGCTGCGGCGCACCTGCTCTCCGTCCGTCTTGGTCACGGCAAAGCCGTGGGCCCAGGTGCCGGGGAAGATGCGCAGGTCGATGTTCTCGCCGAGCACGATCGAGGCGTGCTTGCCGGTATTGATCTTCTCGAAGACGCCGATCTTCTCGTGCACCACGCTCTCGTTGCGGGTCAGCGCCATGACCTCGCCGAGCGCTTCCGAACGCTCGAGGAAGCGGTTGGCGTCGCCGTCGATGCGCACCGCCGTCAGCCCCACCTCGGCCGCGACGAGCGCGGCTTCCGAAATGCCGAGCTGTGCGGCGATGTCGCGCTCGCGCATCTTCGGGTTCTCGGCGCGGAAGGCGCGGATTTCGGCGGGGGTCGGGCGGGTCGTGTTGGTCATGGGCTCGGCCTTGATCGAGTTTCCGGTCGTCCGCTCCCGTCCCGGTAAATTTTGTTGGCGGAACAGGGGTTTGACGCGGATTTTGCGTTTACTATCTTGACTTCATTACTCATATTTATCTATGCACGCAATACCGGTGCGATAAAGTCATGTTAATTCTGGCGCCCACCGGCTAGACTGACCGCGGCCGGCGCTCTCGGCCGACCGCAAACCGATAGCGAGACAGGCGAGCCCATGACCGTACGCACCCTTCTTCTTTCCGCGATGCTTTCTGCTGCCGCCCTGACCGGTGCCGTAGCCCAGGAGGCCGCAGCGCCCAAGGGGCTGGACGTGGAGCTGAATGCGCTTGCCGGCTCGCAGAAGGGCTGCCTCTTCACCTTCGTCGCCGCCAACGGTTTTGCACAGGACGTCTCGAAGGTCTCCTTCGAATTCGTCATCTTCAACGACAAGGGCACGGTCGAACGCCTGGCGCTGCTCGATTTCCGAGACCTGCCGGCGGGCAAGTCCAAGGTGCGCCAGTTCGACGTGCCGGGCATCAAGTGCGAGACGGTGAAGAACCTTCTGATCAACGATGCGCCGGTCTGCGAAGGCGAGGGCATCGAGAAGGGCCGCTGCATGGACGGCATCGTGACGCGCAGCAAGGCAACGGCGGGCCTGGAAGGCTGAGCATCGGATACGCGGCACATGAGGCGCCGCGATGCATGAAACGGAATGACGGGTGATATCATGTCTGGAAGCAAGTGGCTCTGGCTCGGCGCGGGCACCCTTTCCCTGCTGGCGCATGCCACCGCGGCCGCGATCCTCACCATGGCGCCGGCGCCGGAGGAAGAGCAGGCGCTGATCGCCGGCGGCGTCGTCGCGGAAGTGGCGATGCTCGGCAACGGCGCCTTCGAGGCTGTGGAATCCGGCAATCCCGAAGACACGATCACGCCCGAGACGATCCAGCCCGACGTCACCGAGCCGGTGCCGCAGGACGTGGCGGAAATCCAGCCGACCGAAATCGAGCCCGAGGTGACCGAGGTGATGACGCCGACGGACCCGATCGTCTCCGAACCGGTCGCAGAACTCGTCGTGCCTTCCGCGGAGGTGGAGATCGCCGCGATTCCGGTGCCCGAAATCAAGCCGGAAATCCAGCCGGATGAAGAGATCAAGCCGGTTCCGGAGGTGAAGAAGGAAGAGCCGGTCAAGAAGGTCGAGCGCAAGAAGCCGCAGGAAAAGCCGATCCGCAAGGCCGGCGAGAAGGGCAAGGCCAAGCAGAACGCGACACGCGGCGAGGTCGACGGCTCGGCGGACGTGAAGACCGCGGCGGTCGGCGGCCAGAAGAAGGGCAATTCGTCGGCGGCCGGCAATGCCGCCGTCACCAACTATCCGGGCAAGGTACGCAACAAGATCAACCGCGCCAAGCGGCGCGTCTCGGGCGGCGACCGCGGCAGCGTGGTGGTGAGCTTCACCGTCAGCGCCAGCGGGGCGGCGAGCGGCATTCGCGTCGCACGCAGTTCGGGCGTCGCCGCGCTCGACAAGGCGGCGGTCGATTCGGTGCAGCGCGCCGCGCCCTTCGCCAAGATCCCGGAGGCCGCCGGCAAATCGTCCTGGGCCTTCAACGTGCCGATCGTCTTCAACTGAGACGCGTTTTCCCGCCGCGCATCGCCCGGCGGGAATTTTTTTGCGGAAAAATATGACTTTCCTAGTCATGTTTATACTTTACTCTGAAACTCATGTTTTGTAGGTTGCCTCCGAACTGAGGCTCCGCCCATGCGGAGTGCCAAAGGGGAAGCGTGCATGAACTACGTGACTGCAGGCCGCGCGGAAGCGGTCTTGAAATCGATGATCGCCGAACGCGACCGGCGCATTGCGGACCTGGAGCGCCAGGTCGCCGCACTCAGGAGGCAGATCGCGGCCCCGCAGGAGACGGCCACGGCAGCAGCCGTGCCGCCGGCGGCCCCGCGGGTCGAGGTACGGGCGCCGCAGGCGCCCCGCAGCGTGGAAGTCACCAAGGTCAAGCGCCGGACGGGCGAAGCGGAGAGGAAGGCGATGCGCGAGAAGCACAGGCAGCAGCAGCAGGCCCGCCAGCAGACGGACGCGGCCGACAAGGCGGATGGCAAGGCGGGGCTCGAAGGGCGCAGCTTCCTCTATGTCGGCGGCCGGGATTGCCAGGTGGCGCATCTGCGCCAGATCGCCAGCTCCTATGGCGCCAACCTCATCCATCACGACGGCGGCCTGCGCGAGGCGGTCTCGCGCATCGACAACGTCCTGCCCTCGGTCGACTGCGTCTTCTGCCCCATCGACTGTATCAGCCATGATGCCTGCATCCGCGTGAAGACGGGCTGCAAGAAGTGGGAAAAAGCCTTCGTGCCGCTGCGCAACGGCAGCAAGTCCTCCTTCGAGCGGGCCCTGCAGAGCATGAGCCAGGGAGACACCACCCAGTGAATGACGAAAGACCCGAAGCCTTCATGATGATCGGCCTGCACAAGCTGGCCGCCCAGAACGGCGACGGCCTCGTGCCGGAACTCTATGCCCTGCTGACGCGCCGTGCGGACATGCTGGAAAGCGAGAATGTCACGGAATTCCCGTTGGCAAGCGCCCGCCCGCCGGCGCGCGCTGCAAGCTTCGAGGGCGCGCCTGCCCTTGAAGCGCGCAACGACAATGTCGTAGCCTTCCCGCAGCCGCGTCGCCTGCGGCGGGATTCGCTCTGACAGGATAGGTCTTCCATGTTCTTCGCCATGAACCGCTTCAAGATCGCCATCGGCCACGAAGAGGCCTTCGAGGCCATCTGGAAGGGGCGGGATTCCAGCCTCAGCGAGATGCCGGGCTTCCAGTCCTTCCATCTCCTCAGGGGCGACACCAATGCGGAGGAGGGCTTCACCCTGTTCGCCTCCCATTCGATCTGGGCGAGCAGGGACGATTTCATCGCCTGGACCAAGTCGGAAAACTTCCGGCAGGCGCACAAGAACGCCGCCGCCGACAAGGGTATCTATCTCGGCCCGCCGAAATTCGAGGGCTTCAGCGTCGTCGAAGGCGCATGAGCGCGGCCGACGACCCCGACCGCATCGAGGTGCTGCCGGTGCTGCCGTCGCTCGATATCGACGAGACGCAGGATTTCTACACGACGCTGCTGGGCTTCGGCGAGATCGTGTACCGGGCGGATGATTACCTCATCGTCCGCCGCTGCCCCGGCATGGAACTGCATTTCCGGCGGACCGACGACCGGACGCTCTGCGAGCGCACCTCCGTCTATCTGCGTGGCGGCGGCATCGGTGACCTTCACCGCGAGTTCAGCGACCGGGGCGTGCCGACACTGTCGCCGATGGAAGTGCAGCCGTGGGACATGGAAGAGTTCTATGTCCACGATCCGCACGGCAATCTTCTCCGCTTCGGCCGCATTCCGAAGCGCTGACCTCAGCTTTCCCTGCGCGGCAGGAAGGCGCCGAGCGCCACCGCCAGCCACCCCGCCATCATGGTGACGCCGCCCGTCGGGGCCGACATCGGGAAGAGCCCGTGCCCGGCGAAATGGCGCAGCACGAGATCGCCGGCAAAGAGCGCGGTGCCGAGGGCAAGCAGCAGGGATGCGAGCCCCGCCGTGCGCAGGCCCGGCCAGGCGGCATGAAGCGCCACCAGCGCAGGCGCATGGGCAAGGCACATGGCGGAGGCGCCGGCCATCAGGCGCGGATCGCTGCCATGCGAGGCCGCGGCGGCGGTGACGACACCCGCCAGCCCCATCAGGCCGGCAACGAGGAGGCTCGCGGAGCGAAGCGAAAACGACATCGGACTATTCCTGGTTCTGCATGTGGTGGGCGAGCCGCGTGACGGGCTCCAGGATGACGGTGCGCAGCCCCTCGCTCGGCACGGTCTCCTCCAGCGCGCGGATGAAACAGAGCAGCCATTCGTCGCGCTCGGCCGGGCCGATCGGCGCGACGAAATGGCGGCGGCGCAGCATGGGGTGGCCGCGCTTTTCCGTATAGAGCGGCGGCCCGCCGAGCCAGCCCGTCAGGTACTCGTAGAGCTTTTCCTCGCTGCCGGAAAGATCCGGCGGATGGATCGCGCGGCAGCGCGCGGCTTCCGGCAATGTGTCCATCAGCACGTAGAAGCGGTGCGTCAGTGCCCTGACGGCCGCATCGCCGCCGATCGCCTCGTAGAGGGTGATCGTCTCGCCTTGGCGTTCCCTGTTGTCGGTCGTGTCCGTCATCGGTTCTTCCCGTTTTTCCGGTCTTAGCGCCCGCATCCGCGGCAGGCAATGCCGGCCCCTTGCCTGCGACGAAGTGCGCGGTCTTTGGGGATTCTCGGCCCGATTGACAAGAAACCGTCCAGACGGTATGTTTTGTCATGAGCAAGGCGCACCACCGCAAGAAACACCCGGAAGCCGTCCGCCAGCAATTGCTGGAGGTCGCGGCGAAGCTGTCGCTGGAGAAGGGTCCCGCGAGCGTGACGCTCGACGCGGTCTCGCAGGCGGCGGGTGTCAGCAAGGGGGGGCTCCTGCACCATTTCCCGAACAAGCTGTCGCTGCTCGACGGCCTGTTCGCCGACCTGACGGAGAAGCTCGACCGGGCGATCGCCGACAGGATGCGCGACGACCCCGAGCCGAAGGGGCGCTTCACCCGTGCCTATATCTCGGTCTTCTTCCTGCCGGAGGGGATTGCCGACGGCGAGAAATGGAAGGTGCTGACCATCGCCCTCATTTCGGAGCCGCATCTGCGCGAGCGCTGGCGACAATGGGTGGAGCGATACCTTGCGGAAAATGTCGGCACGGATTCCGCGCTCGATGCCATGCTGGTGCGCTACGCCGTCGATGGACTCTGGCTTGCCGATCTTCTCGGCTCGCCCACCATGGATGCCGAGGCCCGCGCCGCCATGCTGGACCGGCTGCTGGCGCTGACGCGCTCCTGATCCCCGCTACACATTGCGCCCGCGGGCGCCAGAGAAACGCCATGAACCTCACCGCCGTCTACGCCGTCCTCGTCGTCGCCATCGTCTTCGAAGTGCTGGGCACCTCGGCCATGCAGGCTGCGCAGCATTTCACGCGGGCCGTGCCGACGGCCATGATGGTGGTCTGCTATGCTATCGCCTTCTTCTTTCTCTCCTGGAGCCTGCGTTATGTGCCTGTTGGCATCGCCTATGCCATATGGAGCGGACTCGGCATCGTGCTGATCTCGGCCGTCGGCTATTTCGTCTTCGGCCAGAAGCTCGATCTCGCCGCCATTGTCGGCCTCGGTCTCATCATTGCCGGCGTGCTTGTGTTGAACCTTTTCTCCAAATCGACATTCCACTGAAAGGCGATCGGAATCGTGAAGGCCCCCGCTTGCCAAGAATCGGGTCTGTCTCTATCGATTCCGGCGAATTGAAAGCGGTTTCAATTCTCGGCTTCAGAGGAACGGCACATGGCAATACGCACCATCGTATGGGGTGAGAACATCCACGAGCAGACGAACGAGATCGTGCGCTCGATCTATCCGGACGGCATGCACACCACGATTGCCGAGGCGCTGAACCGCGACCCGGCGATCAGCGCCGCCACCGCGACGCTGCAGGAGCCCGAGCACGGCCTCACCGCGGCGCGGCTTGCCGAGACGGACGTGCTCGTCTGGTGGGGTCACAAGGACCACGGTGCCGTCAGCGACGAGGTGGTCGAGCGCGTGGCGAAGCGGGTCTGGGAAGGCATGGGCCTGCTCGTCCTCCATTCCGGCCATTTCTCGAAGATCTTCAAGCGGCTGATGGGCACGCCCTGCGCCCTGAAATGGCGCGAGGCCGGCGAGCGCGAGCGCCTCTGGGTCATCAATCCGCGCCACCCGATCGCCGAGGGCCTCGGCGAGAACTTCGTGCTGGAAAACGAGGAGATGTACGGCGAGCAGTTCTCCGTGCCGGAACCGCTGGAGACGGTGTTCATCTCCTGGTTCGCCGGCGGCGAGGTTTTCCGGTCCGGCATGACCTGGCGCCGCGGCGCCGGCAACATCTTCTATTTCCGCCCGGGTCACGAGACCTATCCGACCTATCACGATGCCACCGTGCAGAAGGTGCTCGCCAATGGCGTGAAATGGGCCTTCAACCCGCAGGGCACCTACACGGCGATCCATGACGCACCGAACGTGCCGGTCGAAGCGGCGCTGGAGCCGATCATCGAGCGCGGCCCGAAACTGCACGAAGCCGGCGAAGCCGGATATCGCTGAGGAAACCATGCGCCTGCTCGTTCTTGGAACCGGTGGCATGGCCAACACCCATGCCCAGCACTTTGCCGCGATCGACGGCGTCGACCTGGTCGGCGCAGTCGACGTGGACCCTTCGCGCGCCAAGGCCTTTGCCGACACGCACGGCATTCCCAACGTCTTCACCTCGCTGGAGGACGCCATTGCCTGGAACGGCTTCGACGCCGCCACCAACGTGACGCCCGACCGCGCCCACCACCCGACCACCCTGGCGCTGCTGGCGGCGGGCAAGCATGTCATGTGCGAGAAGCCGCTGGCGGAAAACTACGCCAAGGCGGATGAGATGGCGCGCGCCGCCGAGGCCTCCGGCCTCGTCACCATGGTGAATCTCACCTACCGCAACGTGGCGCCCCTGCAGAAGGCGCGGGCGATGGTGCTGGCCGGCGAACTCGGCCATGTGCGCCATGTCGAGGCCTCCTACCTGCAAAGCTGGCTCGTCTCCAAGGCCTGGGGCAACTGGGCGACGGAAAGCCAGTGGCTCTGGCGGCTTTCCACCCGGCACGGCTCGAACGGCGTGCTCGGCGATGTCGGCATCCACATCCTCGACTTTGCCAGCTATGGCGCGGCGAGCGGGGTGGAGCATGTCTTCGCGCGGCTGCGGGCCTTCGACAAGGCGCCGGACAACCGCATCGGCGAATACGACCTCGACGCCAATGACAGTTTCACCATGACCGTCGATTTTTCCAACGGTGCGCTCGGCGTCATCCATGCGAGCCGCTGGGCGACCGGCCATCTCAATGAGCTGCGCCTGCGCATGCATGGCGACAGGGGCGCCCTGGAGGTCATCCACACGCCCGAAGGATCCCGTCTGCGCGGCTGCCTCGGCGAGGATGTCGAGCAGGCGGTCTGGCGGGAACTCGATCCCGGCACGGTGCCGACGAACTACGAGCGCTTCGCCGCCGCCGTGGCGAGGGGCGAACAGGTCGAGCCCGGCTTCCGCCATGCAGCCGAGCTGCAGAAGGTTCTCGACCTTGCGATCGAGACCGAGAAGGAACGCCGCGAGCTGGCGGTCTGATCTCAGGCCGGGGCAGGACCGGTCGATCCGCGAATGCGGAAGTCGACGGGCCAGATCTCCTGCAAGGCCTCGGGCGTCTCGCCCTGCAGCAGCCGCAGGACCATGTCGCCGATCCGCTCGCCCGCCGCGCGGATCGGCGATTGCGTCGTGGTGACCGACGGCACGAGGTTGTCGGGGCTGAGATAGGGGAAGACGTCGTCATGCGCGATGAGCGAGACGTCCTCGCCCAAGGCAAGCCCCGCGATGCGGATCGCCCGCATGGCGCCGAGCGCCGACATCATCGAACCGGCGATGACCGCCGTCGGCGGGGCGGGGAGGGCGAGGAAGGCCTGCATCAGCCGGAAGCCGGTCTCGTCGGTAAATTCGCCGTGGCCGATGAGGGCCGGGTCGACGGCCAGTCCGCGGGCCTCCAGCGTCGTGCGGTAGCCGCTGTCGCGGTCCGAGGCGTAGGTGCTGACCGTATCGCCGTTGATGAGCGCGATGCGCCGGTGGCCGAGATCGGCAAGATAGCCCGTCGCCGTCTCGATCGCCCCGAAATTGTCGATGTCGAGAAAGGCGAAGGGCTTTTCCGCCGTGCTGCGCCCGTGCACGATGAAGGGCAGCTCCAGCGCCTGCAGGAGCGCGATGCGGGCATCCGAGCAGGCCGGTGTGTGCACGATCACCGCGTCCACCCGCTTGCTGGCGGCAAGCCGGCGATAGGCGGCCGCCTCGTCCGCTTCCGTCTCGACGGTCGAGACGAGAATGTCGATGCCGTCCTCCTGCAATCGGGTGGAGAGCCCGCCCATGAACTCGCTGGAATGCGGCCCGAAGCGCCCGCCGCCCTGGAAGACGATGCCGATCGCGCCGGCCCGCCCGGTCGCCAGCCGCTGCGCGCTGATGTTCGGCCGGTAGCCGAGCTTTTCCGCCGCCTCCAGCACGCGCCGCCGCGTCTCGGGCCGCACCTCCGGATAGCCGCTCATCGCCCGGCTGACGGTGGTCTGCGAAAGGCCGATGCGGGCCGCAAATTCCTTGAGGTTCATCCTGCGTCCCTGGCGCGGCCGGTTTGTTGCGGGGGCATTTATGAACCGTCCGGCCCAGGGCGGCAAGCCGACCGGCAGGTCGCGCTTGCGAAAGAAGCCACGCGCCCGGCAGTTCGTTCCGGTTGTAAAATCAGCTTGAATTCCTGAAATAGCACGCTAGAGTGAAAAAATTAACGATAAGGTTGTGCCGGCGCACGGTTGCGTTCGGTGAATTGGTCTTTGTGAAGTTGCGGTCAGGTGATGAGCCTGACCTTATTGCATTTTCCTCCCGGGCGGGGGCAGCCCGGACAGCATCTGGTGATGGTTTTCGGGGGAATGTCATGCAGGCGGGCTTGGACTTGCCGGCTGCAACGGGTTCGTCTGCGCGACTGGATCTGCAGCCTCAAAATCGTGGCACACCGGCGCGGGGATGGCTCTGGCGGACGCGGCGGCAGCGGGTTGCTGGACGAGCGGGCGCGCCGTTTGTCTATTCCAGGGGAGAGGCCGGCCGGCGGCCGTGTTATCTGCGCGTCCTGGAGCGCCTGTTCGGTGCGCGCCGGGCAGGTTTGCGCGATGTGCTCTTTTCCCGCGCCCCCGTCCTGTTCCTGATGGTGGAGGAGGCCTTCCTGCTCTATGTCGCAGCCGCTCTGCTGCGGGCGCTGACCGGGCGGCGGACGGTGGGCCTGCTGCTGCGGCCGATGCCGCTATCGGTCTCGTCCCGCCGCGCCTGTCGCTGGAAACGGGCGGTCCTCGGCTGGCTGAAGCGTTTTCGCGCCATCCACACCTTGACCATCCTTCCCTTCAGCGTGTTCCCGGCCTTTTCCGCGATCGCGAAGGGCTGGATCTACGATTTCCAGCTCTGGGACCTGACGGATGCGGAGCGCGAGGCGGTGGAACTGCTGCGTGGCGAGCGGCATCCGGGCGAGCGGCTGGTCCTGACGGCGATCGGCACGCAGAACCGCCGCAAGGGTTTTGACCTCTTTACGGACAGCTATGTGCGCGTCGCCGCCCTCAGGACACGTTTCCAGTTCATTTCCTGCGGCAGGATAGAGCCGATGGTGGACGCCTATGCGGCGGCCTTCCGCGAGGCGGGCGGCGTTGCGGTGAACCGCAGCGTGTCGGATGCCGAACTGCTCGGCGCCTATGCCGCGAGCGATGCGATCTGGTGCTTCTACCCGCCTTTTGGCGATCACGCCTCGGGGGTGCTCGGACGGGCGTCGCAGCTCGGCATCCCGGCCGTCGTGCGCTACGGCTCCGTTGCCCATCGCCTGTGCATCGTCGAGAACATCCCGCATGTGTCGGCGACAGCGGACGGTATCGCCGAGCGCCTGGCCGGTCCGCTACCACCGCGCGACGAAGCCCGCGGCCGCCTTGCCGCCAATCGCTTCGCCCGGCAGAGCGAGGCGACGCTGCGCAGCGCCCTCGGCCTTGCGAGCCCCAACCCGCCGGCACAGCCGTAAGACCCGCGGGGCGCGACATTGGCGACGATGGTTCCTGGTTGCCAGCCCGGCTTTCAGGTGCCGGTGCCCTGCGTCGGAGCCAATGTCGACAATGCTTCGCGAAGCGTCCCTGCCCAGGGGATCTGGTTGTCCGGTCTGGTTCTACGGATCGACGGGGCTTGAAGGAGCAATCGCGCAGGAAACCGCGCTGGCCGGATAACGACCTCCGGCTCGCAGACCATGCCGGCGGAACAGCCCTGCGGGCGAGCGGATCAGCTACCCGGCCCGATCTCGGTCCGGTCGTGCGGCGTGAAAAGCTCGACCGGCTCGGCCACGCCGCGCAAGACATGAAACCCGAGGCTCTCGGGCGGATCGTCCAGCGCCCGGGCCACGGCGGCGGTCATGAGGATCGGGCGTCCGAGCGGCTTGGTCAGCCCCTCCACCCGGCTGGCCGCATTGACGGCCTTGCCGATCACCGTGAAGTCCAGCCGCTCCGGCGCGCCCATATTGCCGAAGAACACCTCGCCGATATGAAGCCCGATGCCCGAGTGGAGCGGACGCCAGCCCGCGACGCTCTCCAGCTCCGGCGGCGGCGCCCGATCGATCCCGGCGACCGCCGCACCGGCCGCCTGCGCGGCAGCAACGGCAGCTTGCGCCGCGCTGCCTTCCGGATAGGCACGGTCCAGCGGAAAGACGGCGAGCAGCCCGTCGCCGATGAACTTCAGCACCTCGCCGCCATGGTCGACGACGGTCCCGGCCATGGCCGAGAAATAGGCGTTCAGCACCGACAGCATGTCCTTCGCGTCCAGCCGGTCGGAAAGATCGGTGAAGCCGCGCAGGTCCGACATCCAGATCACCGCCTCGATCCGTCGTCCCTCGCCGCGCCGGATGGTTCCCTCGAACACCTGCCGTCCCGCCTCGGCGCCGAGATAGGTGTCGAGGACATTGGCGGCGATGCACAGCGCGATGTGGCGCTCCACATGCAGGGCCAGAAGGCGCAGCAACCGTTGCAGCAGACGATAAGCGTCGGGCGAGAAGCCGCCCTCCGTCCGCGTGGCGATGGTGGCCACGTTGTGATAGCCGCTGCCGCCGAGCGGCAATGCGAGATAGTCCGTGATGCCGAGCGCGCGCAGGTCGTCGACGAGGGTGAAGCGCTCCGCCGTCGCCGGATCGGCCGGGTCGAGCCGAAGCGGTCCGCCGGTGCGGAAGACCTCCGCCAGCGGGCTGCGCAGGAAGGCCTCGTCGCGCAACACGTCCTCGCCGACCTGGATCTCGTCGCAAAGCCCGTCGGCGATGTTCCAGTTCCAGGCAAAACCATAAAGCTGTGGGTGCAGCGTGCCCACATGCAGGCTGGCGCGGTCGAGCGGTAGGCCCGCGGCCACCAGTTGCCAGACGAACGCCTCGAACAGCGCCATCAGGCTGTCGATGCGCCCCGCGTCCTCCAGCAACCAGGTCTCGACCCCGGCGGCATCCTGCATCGCCGGTGCGCAGGCGCGCCCGCGCGCCGAGCGCGCCTTAAGGCGAACCGATGCGGGGTATTTCCGCGGGGCCGGGTCAATGGTGCGGGAGAGGGGCGCCATGAAAACTCCTTTGCCGGGCCGGCGGACCCGCGGCGGGCGATCCTCAGTCCGGGCGCAGCGCCGCCAGTGCGCTGCGCGCCTCGATCATGTCGGCGGTGGTCGCGCCGAGCCGCCGCGCCAGTTCCCGGATGATCTCGATCGCGATGGTCGGATTGTCAAGCAGCAGCTGCACCAGCGTGCCGCGTCCGATCCGCAGCACCTCCAGCGGCTCGGAGGCACGCACCGTCGCGGTGCGGATACCCTCGCCGAAGGCCGCCAGCTCGCCCACCAAGGCGCTGACGCCCAGATCGGCGACCTTGATCTCGCCGGCCGCGCTGGCGACGAGGACCTCGGCCCGCCCGCTCAGCACGACATAGGCGCTGTCGCCCTCGTCGCCCTTGTGGAAGAGCGCCTCGCCCGCGCCGTAGCGTATCCGCTCGCTGCTGAAGGCCAGCTGGCGCAGCTTGGCAGGCTCCACCCGGGCAAACAGGGCGACGTCGCGCAGCGCCCGAACCTCGTCATTCAGCGACATGAGAAGCCTCCTTCGGGATGGCAGGGCAGATGGCGACGGGCATGGTCATTGCCCGGCCTCCTGCAGCATCGGATACTTCGCGGAGAGTGCTGCGAACGGGGCGTCGTCGGCAAGCTTTCCATCCCCGAACACCACCACGCGTCTAAACAGTGCGGCCAGGCCTGGGCTGGACAGCGCCCAGACGATGCTGCGGCGCTCGGCGCCATCGCGCAGCAGGTCCAGCACGTTGGCGATGATGGCGGCCTGGCCGCGCCGGTCGACCCCGGACAATGGCCGGTTGAACACGTAGAGATCCGACCGGCGCAGCAGACCGCGGGCCAGGTTGAACTTCTGGCGCTGCTGGAAGGACAGCCGCCGCCCGCCCGTCCCCGCATCGTAGTCGAGCCCGAGCGCGATGATCTCGCGGATCAGTCCGTGCTCCTCGAGCAGCGCCGTCACGGTCGCGCGAATCTGGGCCTGGGCGTCGTGGCTGCTTCGGCCGATCTTGCCGAAGACGATGTTGTCGAGAAGGCTGGCCGAGCCGGTGTAGCGCAGGGGATCGTAGGGTTCGACCCCCAGTTCCGGCACCGAGGGCAGCTCCTCGCGCAGCCGGTGGCGGGTCTCGACGATCTGCGCCATGATCGCGGGCGTCAGAAGCTCGAAGCGGTAGCGCGGCTCGACATAGTGGAAGCTCAGCTGGATCAGCTCGCGCTGGTGCTCGAATGCGCTTTCGGCAAAGCCGGCCTCGCCGACCCGCGCCAGCGTGGTGCGCAAGCGCGCCACGTCCTCGGCGGTGAAGGGCATGTCGTTGAACAGCGCGTGATCGGCTGGCAGGTCGCCGAAAATCTCGGCGATGTTGCGCGCCGCCTCGCGCCCCAGATCGAAGAGGATGGCGGCGGTGCCGCTGTCGTCGACGATGCCGCGCAGCGTCGCGGTATCGGCGATCAGGCGGCGCGCGTCCGCATCGCTGGCGATCACGCCGAAGAGCAGGTTCTCGAGGATCGTCGCCTCGCTGTTGTAGGCATCGGGGTCGAAGGGCAGGACCAGCCCGCTCTTGCCCTCTTCGGCCAAGCGTGCGCGCAGGGCCGCGCGAAGCTCCACCAGCCGGGCGGCGAGCTCCGGTTTCCGGGCGGGGTCGAGCGGCGACTGCAGCGCGAACTGGATCACGTCGCCACGCAGCTGCACCGCCGTCAGCACCTCGATGACCGGGTCCATCAGATCGCCGCCGCCCCGGTTCACCAGGCCATAGTCCACCCAGTCGGCATGGATGTCGTAGTCGACATTGCCCGCTGCGCGGGCCTCCTTGACCTGCCAGGCCCGGTCTTCCGTCGCGTCGCCTTCGCCCGGGGCGTGCTTCAGCCCGTAGAGCAGGTTGTCGCGCAGCGTGCCCTGAAAGAAGTAGCTCTCCTCGGCGATATAGGTGATGGCCCGGCCGCTCACCGCATCCGGCAGGTCGAGAAGGTTCTGCCCGCCGGCGATGATCCGGCCGCCATCGGGCCAGAACATCCGTCCGATCGCCGCGGTTACCGTTTCGGCATCGACGCCGTTCTCGTTGACCAGCGCGATGGTCTCGCCATCGCCGACGTGCAGCGTCGCATGCGCCAGCAGCGCCGTTCCCGCATCGTCGTTGATGGTCAGATCACGGATCTCCAGTGGCAGCACCGGCCGGTCGGCGCTGCGCGTCAGCGCCTGGGCCTCGGGGGAGAGCAGGGCGTCGGAGCGGAACTGGTCGACGACCTGTTCGTATTTCACCTGCACGTCCTGGCGGGCCTGGTCCCAGTCGATCAGCTCCTTCAACGGTCCCGGCAGGTCGCGATAGGCGGCGATGACCGCGACCAGCTGGCCGACGTCGAGCGAGCCGCGGATCGCCAGCCAGCCGCCGATCAGATAGAAGAAGAAGGGCGTGAGCTGTGCGAGGAAGTTGTTGATGAATTTCACCATGAACTTCCACTGGTAGAGGTCGTACCGGATCTGGAAAATCCGGCCCAGCCGGTGGGAGACGTCGGCCCGCTCGTAGTTCGAGGTGTCGAAGGCCCGGATGGCGCCGACCCCTTCGGCAAGCTCGCTGACCCGGCCGGAGAGCTGGCGCGCGGTCAGCTGGCGCTGCCGGCCGAGCGTGATGAGGCGCTGGCGCATCCGGGGGATGATGCCGATCTGGATCGTCGCCATCACCGCGGCGATCATGCCCAGCCAGACATTCTGCACCAGGATGAAGACCAGTGCCGCCAGCGCCTGCGCGCCGAGCAGCGCCGGCTGCACGAAGGCATCGCCCGAGAAACCGCCGAGCGGCTCGACCTCGTCCTTCACCATCGACGCGATCTCGGCCGGCTTCATCCGCCGGAGGTTCGCCGGCGGGAAGCGCAGCAACCGGTCGACCAGCTCGTAGCGGATCCGGCGCAGGAGCCTTTCGCCCAGGCGTCCCTTGTAGGTGCTTATGTAGAGCTTGAAGAGCCCATTGACGATCACCAGCCCGAGGAAGATGAGGCGTAAGCGGGTAGGCCACCCCACGTAGCGGATTTTCGGTTTGAGGCTCATTTTCCTCGTGAATCACGAGGAGAGTCATATGAGCGACAAGGTGAGT
>NZ_SLVX01000018.1 GCF_004341885.1 Shinella granuli
GGGCTTAAGCCCTCCCGGCGGTCTCAGGCCGGCGCCGCAGTGGCCGACTTTTGCTCCGCCCCGTGGCCGGTTTTTACTCCGCCGTTGACATCGAGCAAGGTGGAGATTTCTTCCGACGTGCGGCCCTCGATCGTGTGAATTTTCAGAAGCGGCATGACAAGTCCTTTCTGTTCACGCACCGGAAACGATCCGCAGATCTTTGCGTCGATCTGGTCGCCGACGCGCACGGGCATTTCGCAGATCGTGCTGCGGCAGCCAGGCCTTGCTTGCGGCACTTGCTCCAATTGTCGCCACGCCGGCAGGGTGGATCCAAACGCCCCGGCACGCCCTCGTCATTCTTTAGGCAACTTATCTTGCAATTGATATCGTAATGCAATAATAATTTCTCCCTATGGAGGAGGAGCTGTTGCGAGCCCTTTCGTGCGCCAATCCCGCGCATGGTATGGCCGAATGCGCATGTTCGCACTTGACGCGCAACAAAAATTGCTCTTCGTTTGTTTGTAAAATTAACATTGCTTTGCGGGCGCAAGGGTGCTTGCAGAAGGAGGAGACATGTACGGCGCATACGGCTTGTTCATCGACGGTGTCTGGTCGGGGCCGGCGAGCGGCACCACGACGCAGATTACCGACCCGGGCAATGGCGATGTCCTCGGTGTCGTGCCCGTCGCAACGGTTGATGACACGGAGCGCGCCATTGCGGTCGCTGCCCGCGCCTTTCAGGCCTGGAAGGCGACGCCCGCCTGGGCGCGTGCCGATGCCCTGCACAAGGCCGCCGATGTCATGGCGGCGCGCGCGGCGGAAGCTGCGCGGCAGATGACGCTGGAGACCGGCAAGCCGCTCGCCCAGGCCGGCCGCGAATGGGGCCTCGCCGTCGACCAGTTCCGCTGGTACGCCGAGGAAGCCCGCCGCATCTACGGCCGGATCGTCGAGAGCCGCGCGCCGGGCGGCCGCATCGAGGTGACGCACGAGCCGGTCGGTGTCGTCGCCGCCTTCACCGCCTGGAATTTCCCGGCCGCGCTGATCGCCCGCAAGGTCGCGCCGGCCCTTGCCGCCGGTTGCGCGGTCATCGTGCGGCCCTCCGTCGAGGTGCCGGGCGTGGCGATGATCCTCTTCGATTGCCTGCGTGAGGCCGGCATTCCCGCCGGCGTCGCCAATCTCCTGATCGGCCCGACCGGCAATACCTACAAGCCCATCATGGCCTCGGCGGCGGTGCGCAAGGTCTCGCTGACCGGCTCCACCCGTGTCGGCCAGCAGATGATCCGCGACAGCGCCGAGACGGTGAAGCGCGTCAGCATGGAGCTCGGCGGCAATGCGCCGATGATCGTCTTCGACGATGCCGATCTGGAACGGACGCTCGATCTTGCCGTGCCGACCAAATACGCCAATGCCGGGCAGGTGTGCGTCACGCCGGACCGGTTCTACGTGCACGAGTCGCTGCATGACCGTTTCGCCGAGGGCTTTGCCGCCCGCGCCCGCGCCCTGAAGCTCGGCCATGGCCTCGACGAGGCGACGCAGATGGGGCCGCTGATCAACGAGCGCCGCATCGCCGCCATCGAGGAGGTCGTCGCGGATGCAAGCGACCGGGGCGGCAGGATTCTTGCCGGCGGGCACCGTCCCGCGGACATGAATGCCGGCTTCTTCTTCGAGCCCACCGTCATCACCGGCCTGCCGGACGACGCCAAGGCGCTTGCGGAGGAGAATTTCGGCCCCATCGCCGCCATCACGCCCTTCTCCAAAGCCGACGAGGTCTTCGAGCGGGCGAACGCCTCCGAGATGGGCCTGTCCGCCTATGTCTTCACCCGCGACGCCGCCCGCGCCCGCGAGGCTGCGGCGCGGCTGGAGGCCGGCATGGTCGGCGTCAACAGCTTTGCCCTGGCCGCGGCCGAGGCGCCCTTCGGCGGGATCAAGGCGAGCGGCATGGGCCGCGAAGGCGGCACCGAGGGCATCCTCGACTATACCAATGTCAAGCTTGCGCAAATGACGGTCTGAGGAGGCTCCCATGATCAGGAACGGTGTCAAGCAGCGCTGGGCCGAAGGAAAGCCGGTGCTCAACGGCTGGCTTTCCATTGCCAATTCCTTCAGCGCAGAGATCATGGCCGCGCAGGGCTACGACAGCATCACCATCGACCTGCAGCACGGCATCGTCGGTTATGACGGCGCGGTGCCGATGCTGCAGGCCATGCGGGCGAGCGGCGTGACGCCGCTGGTGCGCGTGCCCTGGCTCGACCCCGCCGATATCATGAAGGCGCTGGATGCCGGCGCCTACGGCGTCATCTGCCCGATGATCAACACGCGCGCCGAGGCCGAACGGCTGGTCTCCTATGTGCGCTATCCGCCCGCAGGCGTTCGCAGCTTCGGGCCGAGCCGGGCGCTGTTTTCGGCTGGTCCCGGCTATGCCGCCGAGGCCGACGACGAGATCATCTGCCTTGCCATGATCGAGACGGCGCAGGCCTACGAGAACCTGGAGGACATCCTCGCCACGCCCGGCCTCGACGGTGTCTATATCGGCCCCGCCGACCTGACGCTCGGCCTGCAGGGCAAGCGCTACGCACCCGGCTTCGACCGCCGGGAACCGGAAATGATCGAGGCGATCAAAACCATCCTCCACGCGGCCCACCGGGCGGGAAAACGCGCGGCGCTGCACAACGGTACGCCCGACTACGCTGCCGAGGCCGTCGGCTGGGGCTTCGATCTCGTGACCGTCTCCAACGACGTGCGCCTCCTCGCCGGCGCCGCTGAGGCGAGCGTGCGGACATTCCGTGAGCTGACGCAGGAGGTGGTTCCGGCAAACAAGATCGATACGGGAGGATACTGAATGCCGCGGGTTCTGGTTGCCGGCAAGATCCACGCTGACGGGCTGGCCATCCTGCGCCAGGCGCCCGGCGTCGTGGTCGATTACGTCGAGGAGGTTTCGGCGGAGAGCTACCGTCCGTTCCTTCCCACCGCCGATGCGCTGCTGATCCGCACGCAGCCTCTCACCGCGGGGCATGTCGAGGAAGCGCCGAATCTGAGGATCGTGTCGCGCCACGGCGTCGGCTACGATTCCGTCGATGTCGGCGCATTGAATAGCCGTCACATCCCGCTTGCCGTGGTCGGCGACGTCAATTCCCGGGCCGTGGCGGAACACGCCGCCATGCTCATGCTCTCGGCCGCGCGGCGTACCGTGCTCTTCGACAGGAAGATGCGTGCGGGCGACTGGAACTACAGGAACAGCCTCGACGCCACCGAGCTCGACGGCGGCACGCTGCTTCTCGTCGGCTTCGGCCGAATCGGCAAGCGGCTGGCGCAGATCGCCGGCGCGCTCGGCATGACCGTGCTCGCTTACGACAAGTTCCAGGATGCTGCCGGGATCGCGGCGGCGGGCGTCATCCCGGTCGACAACCTCATGGACGGCCTGCGCCGGGCCGACGTCGTTTCGCTCCATGTGCCCAAGGTCGGCGACAAGGCGCTCATCGGCGCGGCGGAACTGGCCACGATGAAGCCGTCGGCCATCCTCGTCAACACGGCGCGCGGCGGGCTTATCGACGAGGCGGCGCTTGTTGCGGCGCTCGACGAGGGGCGCATTGCCGCTGCCGGCCTGGACGTGTTCGAGGATGAGCCGCCGCGCGCGGATTCTCCTCTGCTCGCCAACGAGCGGGTGGTGCTCTCCCCGCACAATGCCGGCCTTACGGAGGCCTGCGCGCGTCGGATGGCAGTCGCCGCAGCGCAGAACATTCTCGATTTCTTCAAGGGCACGCTCGATCCGGCGCTCGTCGTGAACGGGGTTGAACGGGCGGAAACGAAGATCCCGGCGGTCGGAAGCTAACCATGTCGCTCCTTTCGTTTCGCGAGGTTGCCAAGTCGTACGGCGCCGTGCCGGTGCTCAAGGGCATCGATCTTTCGGTCGAGCCGGGCGAAGGGAAGTTCGCAACGCAGGCTCCGATCAACGGCCGCCACGTGCTCGGCAGCCCGCTGATCACCAAGGACAATGCCGCGGAATACTACTTCCCTGACGCTCCGTATTGAGGGTGTCCGCCTTGGTGCGCCCGAAAGGGCGCACCTTCTTGCGGTAACGACGACAACGGTCATCACGCCCGTTGTTTTGCGCAGAAAAATTGAGCAAAGACGGGGGAGCTTATGTTCGAAAAGCTGTTGTCGCGGGTTCGCATCCAGACGAAGGTCTTCATCTTCATCATACCTTTCATCCTGAGCATTGCCGCCGTCGGCGTCACGGGCTTCTACACATCCGGCCTGCTGCAAGCCCGCATGGAGATTTCCAACTCCGTTCTCCAGGCCTTGAGCGGCTTTCGCGACCTCTCGGCGGCAATGGCAAGGTTCCTGGAAGCGGCGTCGGAGGAAAGCCGCGACCAGGTCGCGGAGAGGCTGGTGTCGCAGCAATCCCTGTTGCGGGAAGGGCTCCAACAGCTCGATCCGACCGCCGAGGGGCGTGACGATCTTGAACGCGCCGTGACGTCCATCGATGGGATTTCGGCGCGGATGGGGTCGCTTTGGGACTTGCATGTCAAAACAACGGCCCTGGCGAACGATCTCCAGCGAGCCCAGAGCGCGATCGTTTCGGCTCAGTTCGATATCGCGGAGGGAATGAAGGTCGTTCAGCGCACGGCGGACGAGGAGGAGACGGTCGCACGCAATCAGCTCCGCGATGCCGACCGTGTCACCGAGCTTGCATCTTTCGCGGCGCGCCTGCGCGAAGAGGTGACCAGAGCCACTGATCCTGAAGCCAAATTCGCCGCCGTATCGGCTGGCATGAAGGAATTGATCCGCCATCAGCGCATGCTCGGCATGTCGCTGCCCTCCGACGAAACGACGATCCGACAGGTGGTCGCCGATGTTGCCACGAAGCTGAAATCGATCGTGGAGGCAAACGACATATCGATGGAACGCGCTGCCGGCCTGGAGGATGCTCTGGGATCCCTGGTAGCCGTCAAGGGCGCACTCGAAGCCGCGGCAGACCAGAAAATCAAGCAAGCGACGAAGACGTTCGCAGAGAGCGTCGAGCCGGTCGAAAAGGCGCGAACGGCCCAACGGGATGGACAGAAGCTGATCAACTCCGCCTATGCCATCCAGATCCTGATGGCGCGTTTTACCATGGCGCCGAGCGAGCATAATTTGCAGCGGCTGCTTCAGGAGTTCGCCGGCGTACGCCGCGATCTCGACACCCTGGAGAAAACTGCGGGCGAGTTTCAGCATTTTGGTGGCTTGAAGAACAAAATGCTCCCGGCGCTTGATGCCATCGAGAAGGCTGGCGCCGAGCTCGTCAAGGCGAATGACCAGCGTCTGAACGAGTTCACGGCGTCCGCCGTCGATCTGGATCAGACATGGCAGCAATTGACCGCATATGCAGAGCTTCAGCGGCAGACTGCGGCAGCCGAGCGGCGCGGTGCGAATTCCATCTCCGCGGGGGCGATAAGCCTCGGGATAGCCATCTCGGTCCTCGCCGGCATCGGATTGACCCTGACGTTCAAGGGGCCAATCAGCCAGATTACCGGAGCCATGCGTCGTCTGGCGGAAGGCAAGCTCGAAACCGCGATCGTTGGCGACAACCGCATCGATGAGATCGGCGACATGGCCCGCGCGCTGGGCGTCTTCAAGAACAACGCGCTTGCAAAGGTCGAGATCGAGGAACGAAGCAATGCCGAGAGGGTGAAAGCCGAAGAGGAGCGTCTGCGGAACGATGCCGACAAGCGGGAGGTGGAACGCCAGATCGACTTTGCGGTCAGTGCGCTTGCGGCAGGCCTGGCGCGCCTGGCGCACGGCGATATTTCCCACACGATCGAAACGCCGTTCTTCGGCCGCCTCGAACAGTTGCGTACAGACTTCAACTCGTCCCTGCTGCGGCTTCAGGACACCGTGACGCAGATCCGTTCGAACACGCAGATGATCGAAGGCAATGCCGGCGAAATGAGCCTCTCGGCCGTTGATCTCGCAAGGCGGACCGAACAGCAGGCCGTCGCGCTGGAGGAGGTCGCCGCCGCAGTCGAGCAAATCACCGCGACGGTCAGGGCATCCGCGGTACAGGCGGAGGAAGCCAATCAGATCATCGCGGAAACGAAACGCACGGCAGACGCCTCCTCGGAAGTTGTCGTCAGTGCGATCGACGCGATGGCGAAAATCGAGGAAGCATCGACGCAGATCGTTCAGATCATCGCTGCGATCGATGAAATCGCTTTCCAGACGAATCTGCTCGCGCTGAATGCGGGTATCGAGGCGGCTCGCGCCGACGAGGCTGGCAAGGGCTTTGCGGTCGTTGCACAGGAAGTGCGCGAGCTTGCCCAGCGATCCGCGGATGCCGCGCAGGAAATCAAGGAGCTGATTGCGAGATCAAATGCGGAAATCGTCTCCGGAGCGCGCGTCGTCCAGGAAACCAGTTCGGTACTCGGTGCGATCTCGTCAAAAGTCGTGACCGTTTCCCAGCAGATGGCGGTGATTGCCCGAGCCAGCCGGGAGCAATCGACGGCGCTTGACGAGGTGAACGCGTCGATCAACACCATGGATCAGATGACGCAGCAGAACGCGGCCATGGTGGAGGAAACGAATACGGCCACTAGCCACCTTGCCATGCAAACCAAGGCATTGATGTCGTTGGTGGCGCAGTTCAACTTGCCCGAGGCAAGGGATGACGTCACTGTGTCTGCAGCTTGAACGGTCCTGGATCCCGCGCAGCCTATCGGAGGATTCCGCGTCCCCTCAAGAACCATTGCAGGTTTCGTGTTTTTGCAATACTGCGATTGCCTATGAAGTTGGACCGCGCTGGTTACGCGCCGCCCTTGCGTAAATCAATCCTGGGAGTTGTGACTGATGCCACGAGTGAAGCAATCGGATCAGCCGCCACCGCGAACAGCGAACTATGAGACGTTCGTGAACATCGTAACGGAGGCCTATCCGGAGTTGAGTGATCGATTCCAGCAGGTTGCTCGCTATATCACGCAAAATCCCAATGTCGTGGCGATGCAATCGATCAACTTCATTGCGGATGAGTGCGGTGCGCACCCCTCGATCCTTGTGCGTTTTGCCCAGCATTTTGGTTTTTCGGGTTTCAAGCAGCTTCAGACGGTTTTCCAGAGCCGGCTGTCGACGGCTGCACCCGGCTACCGGGAGCGGATCAGCGCGCTTGACGTCGACCTGGAAAAGAACAAGCGCAAGGGCAATCTCGGCTTCCTCCACGACCTGGTCGTGCGGGACATTGCGACCTTGCAGGAATTGCTGAACGTAACGACGGAGGAAAGCCTCGCGCAGGCGGCACGCGCGCTGAAGAACGCCAACACGATCTTCATCGCCGGCCAGTTGCGTTCGGAGCCGATCGCGAAATTCCTGCGCTACGTTCTGTCCATGTTGCAATGTCGGGTCATTCTTCTCGATCCCGCCGGTGGCCTCGCGCCGGAAATGGCGCAGGTCATGGGCAAGAAGGACGTGCTCGTCGCGATCGCATTCAGGCATTACGCCAAGGAAGTGGTGGCGATCGCCGACGTCGCCGCGCAGAACGGGACCCCCATGGTGGCGATCACCGACAGCCAGCTTTCGCCGCTCGCCAAGAATGCCAGCGTGCTTTTCACGATTCCGGAGGATGAGTATTCGTTCTCGCGTTCGCTTGCGGCGCCGATGTGCCTGACACAGGCGATTGCGGTGGCGCTTGCCGCGCTGCTTCAGGACGACAAGAAGGGATCGCCGAAGATCCCGACGGTTACGGGCAACCAGCGCCGCAAACCGTAGGGACGGGCGACCGCCGGGTCAGCCGAGCCGGCGGTCGTGGAGGTCAGGCGCGGATTTCCCGGATGTTCACGAAGCGGCCTTCCGCGAGGGAGAGGTTCGCCGCTTCCGCGAGCGCCAGGGACTTCTCGCCATCCTCGAAGGTCGCGTCCGGCGTCCTGTTCTCCTCGACGCATTTCAGGAAGGATTCGAGCCCGAGGGTGAAAGCCTCCGCGTAGCGTTCGATGAAGAAGTTGAGATAGGGTTCGCCCACGCCGGTCGCGGTGGCGCCGAACCGTTCGAGCTCGTGGGCCTTGCGGTTGCCCGAGATCACCATTCCCTTCGAGCCGAACAGTTCGACACGCTGGTCGTAGCCGTAGACGGCGGCCCGGGAATTGTTGATGTGGCAAAGCTTGCCGCTTTCCGTGCGCATCACCACCATGACGGAGTCGAGGTCGTTGAGTTCGGCAAGCGTCGGGTCGATGAGGGTGCTTCCCGTGGCGAACACCTCGACCGGCTCCTCATCCAGCATGAAGCGGGCAAGGTCGAAGTCGTGGATGGTCATGTCCTTGAAGATACCGCCCGACGCCTTGAGATAGTCGCGGGATGCGAGGCCCGGGTCGCGGGAGGTGATGACGACCTGCTGCAATTCGCCGATCTCGCCGGCGCGTGCCGAATCTCGCGCCGCCCGGTGTCCCGGATCGAAGCGGCGGTTGAAGCCGATCTGGATCGGCCCGGAAAAGCCGCCGATGGCTTGGCGGCAGGCAGCCACCCGGGAAAGCGACAGGTCGATCGGCTTTTCACAGAAGATCGCCTTTCCCGCCCTCGCGGAGGCTTCGATGAGATCCGCATGGGTGGGTGTGGACGTCGCGATCAGCACGGCGTCTGCCTGGGCGATGGCCTCCTCGGCACTCGCAGCCACCGCGCAGCCGTAATGGCGCCCGACCTCCTCTGCCGCAGCCCCGATCGGATCATATACGACGGCGAGTTCAGCACTCGGCGCGCGCGCAACGGTGGCGGCATGCATTTTCCCAATTCGCCCGCAGCCGAGCAGTGCGATCTTGATCATCGGGTTCCTCCAAAAGACCGGTTACAGGTTGTGCAAAATTTGTTGCGCTTGTGATAATCCGTCAATAATAATTCTGCAAGAGCGATCTGTCGCAAGATTGAAGGAGGAGACAAACATGACGCAGCACGGGCAGGACGAGCATTTTCCACAGCCGGAAAGAAGGCTGCGCCTCGGCGTCGTCGGTGGGGGGCAGGGCAGTTTCATCGGCAAGGTGCATGCCCGCGGCGCGCGCCTTTCGAACCGCTGGGATGTGGTCGCCGGGGCCTTGTCGTCACGTCCCGAGGTGGCCCGCGCCTCCGGGCGTGAATGGTTGCTCGCGGAGGATCGCATCTACTCGGATTATCGCGAGATGGCCGAGCGTGAGGCCGCGCGCGCCGACGGGATCGATGCCGTCGCGATCACGACGCCGAACAATTCGCACCACGCCATTGCCGTCGCCTTCATGGAGCAGGGCATCGACATTATCAGCGACAAGCCGTTGACGACCAACCTGCCGGATGCGCTTGATCTGGTGCGCCGCCAGCAGGAGACGGGGCTCGTCTTCGGCGTCACCTATGCCTATGCCGCTTATGCCATGGTGCGGCAGGCGCGCGAGATGGTGCGCAGCGGCGCGCTCGGCGCGCTGCAGCAGGTGCATGTCGAATATTTCCAGGAATGGGCGCTGACGCCGCCAAAGGATGCGGGCGCCGGTGCGCAATGGCGCATCGATCCGGCCGTCGTCGGCCCGGCCTTCACGACCGGGGATATCGGCACCCATTGCCATCATCTCGGCGCCTTCGTTTGCGGACGCCCCGTGACGCGCCTCAGGGCGGAGTTCCATACGCTCGGCCCCGACAAGCCGCTGGAGGACACCGCCTTCATGCATGTTCGCTACGAGGGCGACATCCCCGGCACCATCATGATCTCGCAGGTGGCGGCCGGAACGCATTGCGGTATCCGCCTTCGGGTGTTCGGGGAAAAGGCGAGCCTCGAATGGAACCAGGAAGAGCCGGAACTCCTGCACTTCCGCCCCTTCGCCGAGCCCGCGCGCATCCTGACGCGCGGCGAGGGCAGCGGTATCGGCATTCATGCGGCGCGCTTCGTCCATATGCCGCGTGGCCACCCCGAAGCACTGAGCGATGCATGGGGCAATCTTTACGAAGAACTTGCAATCGCCATCGAGGCCCGTCGGGCGGGGCGCGCCATTCCGGAAGGGCTGCTGGAATACCCGACCGTGCTCGACGGCGCCCTGGGCGTGCGGTTCGTCGAGGCGGCCGCAGCGTCCAGCAAGGCGGGCGGGGTGTGGTTGGATTGCACGCTTGCGTGACTCATTTCACAAGCAGTCTTGCAATATTTAAATTCTTGCAATAAAAGTTCCGCAGTTCGATCGGCACCGTTACGCCGGTCAAGGGAGGTTTCTTATGTCCACGATCCGCCTGACCATGGCGCAAGCCCTGGTGCGCTATCTCTGCAACCAGTTCACCGAAATCGACGGCAAGCGCGAGCCGCTTTTCCCGGGCGTCTTCGCCATTTTCGGCCACGGAAACGTCACCTGCCTTTCCGAGGCGCTGGAAGCGGTGAAGGACACGCTGCCGACCTGGCGCGGCCAGAACGAGCAGTCCATGGCGCTGGCCGCCATCGGTTTTGCCAAGGCGACGCGCCGCCGCCAGATCATGGTGGCGACCAGCTCCATCGGCCCCGGCGCGCTGAACATGGTGACGGCGGCCGGCGTGGCGCATACCAACCGCCTGCCGATCCTGCTGCTTGCCGGCGACAGCTTCGTCAACCGTCGGCCCGACCCGGTCATGCAGCAGGTCGAGCATTTCGGCAATCCGACCACGACCGTCAACGATGCCTTCAAGGCCGTGACGCGCTACTGGGACCGCATCACCCATCCCGAGCAGATCATCGCCTCGCTGCCGCAGGCCGTCGCCGTCATGCTGGACCCGGCCGATTGCGGCCCGGCCTTCATCGGCCTGCCGCAGGATGTGCAGGAAATCGCCTGGGACTATCCGGAAAGCTTCTTCGCGCCGACCGTCCACAAGATCCCGCGCCCCCGGCCGGACCGCGACAGCCTTGCCGAGGCCGTTCGCGTGCTCAAGGCGGCGAAACGTCCGCTCATCATTTCCGGTGGCGGCGTGCGCTATTCCGGCGCGGAGACGGCGCTGGCCGACTTCGCAGAGAAGCACGGCATCCCGCTCTGCGAGACCATTGCCGGCAAGGGCACCGTCACCCATGACCACCCGGCCCATGTCGGCCCCATCGGCATCGTCGGCTCGACCTCGGCCAATGCACTGGCCGGCGAGGCCGACGTGGTGCTCGCCGTCGGCACGCGCCTCATGGACTTCACCACCGGCTCCTGGACGGCCTTCTCGCCCGACGCCCGCTTCGTCTCGATCAACGCGGCGCGCTGGGATGCCAACAAGCACCGCGCCGTCGCCGTCGTCGGCGATGCGCTGGAAACGGTGAACGAACTGGAAGCCGCCATCGGCGACTACAAGGCGGATGGCGCCTGGACGAAGAAGGGTGAACTGGAATTCGCCAAGTGGAACGAGGCGCTCGACGGCTACCAGAAGCCGACCAACGCGCCGGTGCCGACCTATGCCCAGGTCGTCGGCATCGTCAATGCCAAGGCCAAGGATCGCGATCTCCTCATCACGGCCGCCGGCGGCCTGCCGGGCGAGGTGATGAAGAACTGGCGCGTGAAGGCGCCGCACACCTTCGATTGCGAATTCGGCTTTTCCTGCATGGGTTACGAGATCGCCGCCGGCTGGGGCGCGGCCATGGCCGATCCCACCCGCACGCCGATCGTCATGATCGGCGACGGCACCTACATGATGATGAACTCGGACATCTATTCGACCGTGCTTTCCGGCCACAAGATGATCCTCATCGTCTGCGACAACGGCGGCTACGCGGTCATCAATCGTCTGCAGAACGCCAAGGGCACGCCGGGCTTCAACAACCTCCTGAAGGATTGCCGCGTCAAGGAGCCGTTCCCCGTCGACTTCATCAAGCATGCCGAGGCGATGGGGGCTCTCACCCGCCGCGTCGAAAGCCTCGCCGATCTCGGCGACGCCGTGGAATGGGCGCAGACCACCGACCGCACCACCGTGCTGACCATCGTCTCCGACGCCTTCACCTGGACGCCGGGCGATGCCTGGTGGGATGTCGGCGTGCCGCAGGTGAGCGCGCGGGCCGAGGTCAATGCCGCTGCCGCCGACCAGCAGGCCGGCCGCAAGAAGCAGCGCGTCGGCGTCTGAGGGGGAGCGGGTCCATGACAGCGCAACTTGCAGGAAAAATCGCGGTGATCACCGGAGGCACCCAGGGCCTTGGTGCGGCCACCGCGCGGCTCTTCGCCGAGCGGGGCGCCGAAGGCATTGTCATCTGCGGCCGTTCGGCCGAAAAGGGCGCGGCACAAGTGGCCGCGCTGGAAAAGCTCGGGGCCAAGGCCGTGTTCGTCGCCGCCGATCTCGGCAAGGTCGAGGATTGCCGGGCCGTCATCGCTGCCGCCGACCGGGCGTTCGGCCGGCTCGATATCCTCGTCAATGTCGCCGGCGCCACCAACCGGGGCAACATCCTCGAAACGACGCCCGAACTGTTCGACATGCTCTTCGCGGTCAACACGCGGGCGCCCTTCTTCCTCATGCAGGAGGCTATCCGCCTCTTCCGTCGCGAGGATGTGGCCGGCACGATCGTCAATATCTCCTCCATGTCGTCGATGGGCGGCCAGCCGTTCCTTGCCGCCTATTGCGCCTCCAAGGGCGCGCTCGACACGCTGACGCGCAACACGGCCTATGCCGTGCTGCGCAATCGCATCCGCGTCAACAGCCTCAACATCGGCTGGATGGCCTCGGAAGGCGAGGACAAGACGCAGCGCCTGCTGGACGGCCAGCCGGACGACTGGCTGGAAAAGGCGGCCGCCGCCCAGCCGAACGGCCGTCTCATCGATCCCGACGAGGTCGCCCGCGCCATCGCCTTCCTCGCCTCGGCGGAATCCGGGCTGATGACCGGCGCGATCGTCAATTTCGACCAGGGCATCTGGGGCGCTTACGACGGCGTGCCCCATCCCGCCGCACCGCTTTGAATTTCGATTGGAAACGGACATGAAGACCATCAAGGGACCCGGCGTGTTCCTCGCACAGTTCGCTGCGGACGAAGCGCCCTTCAATACGCTCAAGGGGCTCGCCGGTTGGGCTGCCGATAAAGGCTTCAAGGGCGTCCAGATCCCGACCTGGGATACCCGCGTCATCGATCTTGAGCGCGCGGCCGAAAGCCAGGACTATGTCGACGAGTTCAAGGGCGTGCTCGCCGAGCACGGTCTCGTCGTCACCGACCTTGCATCGCACCTCCAGGGCCAGCTCGTCGCCCTTCATCCCTCCTTCGACCTGCCGGCCGATTCCTTCGCGCCGAAGGCCGTTCACCGCAATGCGAAGGCACGCCAGGAATGGGCGGTTCGCCAGCTTCTGGCCGCCGCCAAGGCGTCCCGGCGTTTCGGCCTCGACCGCCACACCACCTTCAGCGGCACGCTGCTCTGGCCCTACCTCTATCCCTATCCGCAATGGCCGGACGGCCTGATCTCCGACGGTTTCGACGAACTGGCGCGCCGCTGGCGGCCGATCCTCGATGCGTTCGATGCGGAAGGTGTCGACGTCTGCTACGAGATCCACCCGACCGAGGACCTGCATGACGGCCTGACCTTCGAGATGTTCCTGGAGCGGGTCGACAACCATTCCCGCTGCAACATCATGTACGATCCGAGCCATCTCGTGCTGCAGTCGATCGACTACCTGACCTATATCGACCACTACCACCAGCGCATCAAGACCTTCCACGTCAAGGACGCCGAGTTCCGCCCGACGGGCAAGACCGGCGCCTATGGCGGCTACCAGCCCTGGGTGAGCCGCGCCGGGCGCTTCCGCTCGCCGGGCGACGGGCAGGTGGATTTCGGCGCGATCTTCGCCAAGCTGACCGGCTACGATTTCGACGGCTGGGCCGTGCTCGAATGGGAGTGCTGCCTGAAGAACTCGGAGGACGGCGCCGCCGAGGGCGCGCGCTTCATCAGCGACCACATCATCCGCGTGTCGGAACGCGCCTTCGACGATTTCGTCAAGTCCGGCGCGGACCGTTCCGTCAATCATGAAATCCTGGGTATCTGAGGAAAAAAGGACATGGCAAGCACGAACTTGTCCAATCGCAGGCTGCGCCTCGGCATGGTCGGCGGGGGTAAAGGGGCCTATATCGGCGGCATCCACCGCTTTGCCGCACGCCTCGACAACCACTACGACCTCGTCGCGGGGGCGTTCGACGTCGATGCGGCGCGCGGCCACGCCTTTGCGGCCGAGAATTTCATCGCGCCGGATCGCTCCTACGGCGACTATGCCGCGATGGTCGAGGGCGAGCGTGGCCGGGAAGACCGGATCGATGTCGTCGCGATCTGCACGCCGAACCACACGCACTATCCCATCGCCAAGGCCTTTCTCGAAGCCGGTATCGACGTGATCTGCGAAAAGCCGATGACGACGACGCTGGAGGATGCCGTCGCGCTGCATGAACTGGCTGAGGCGACCGGTCGCTTCCTCGGCGTCACCTATACCTATAGCGGCTATCCGATGGTGCACGAGGCCCGCGCCATGGTGGCGCGCGGCGATATCGGCAGGGTGCGGGTCGTGCAGGTGGAGTACCCGCTGGAATGGATGGCGACCGGCATCGAGCTTCAGGGCAACCAGCAGGCGGCCTGGCGCACCGATCCGAAGAAGAACGGCCGCGGCGGCTCCATCGGCGATATCGGCACCCATGCCTATCATCTCGCCGGTTTTGTCACCGGCCTGAAGGCCGAGGCCATCGCCGCGGACCTTGCGACCTTCGTCGAGGGCCGGGCGCTGGATGACAACGCCCATGTGATGATCCGCTACGAGGGCGGCGCGCGCGGGCTGCTCTGGTCCTCGCAGGTGGCGATCGGCCAGTCGAACGGCCTTCGCCTGCGCGTCTTCGGCGAGACGGGCAGTCTGGTCTGGCATCAGGAACATCCGAACGAACTGGTCTTCACCAAACTCTTCGGCGCGCCCGAGACCATCAAGCGCGGCCGCGACGATCTTTCGGAGGACGCGCGTGCCCGCACGCGCACCCCGCCGGGCCATCCCGAGGGTTACATCGAGGCTTTCACCAACCTCTATTCCGGCTTCGCTGCCATCATTCGCGCCAATGCGGAGGGAAGAGCGGCAGGACCGATGGGGGAGGGCATCCCGGCTTCGTATGACGGTCTCAAGGGTGTGGCTTTCGTCGACGCCGTCGTCGACAGCCATGAAAAGCACAATGGAGGATGGCTTCCACCGCGCTTTGCCTGAGGTAGCGCACGGCTGACATTCGGCACTCCCTGGGAGTGCCATGGAACACGAGAGATGGATCGGGCCGAAAGGCCGTTTGATCCGGGAGACAGCCTCTCCCGGCACTGGCGAAGCTTTGATCTTTAACAAGGGCGACAAGGGGTCGACCTATCCAAGAGGAGGAAATGCAATGAAGAAATATCTTATGGGTGCCGTCGCCGCCCTCGCGCTGATGTCCGGCTCGGCACGTGCCGAAACCATCGGCGTCGCGATGTCCCTGTTCGACGACAACTGGCTCACCGTTCTCCGGCACGGCATGGAAGACTACGGCAAGACGCTCGACGGCGTGGAAATCCAGATGGAAGACGGGCAGGGCGATATCGCCAAGCAGCAGAGCCAGGTGGAGAACTTCATCGCATCCGGCGTCGATGCCATCATCATCATGCTGGTCGACGCCGACTCCGGCGCTGCGATTTCCAAGACCGCGGCAGCGGCCGGTGTCCCGCTGATCTTTGTGAACAATGCACCGTCCAATGTCGACAGCCTTCCGGACAAGCAGGCGTTCGTCGGCTCGAACGAAGAGCAGGCCGGCACGCTCGAAACCGAAACCGTCTGCAAGAGCCTGGGCGGCAAGGGCAGCGTGGTGATTCTCCAGGGCCAGCTCGGCACGACCGGCCAGCGCGGCCGCACGAAGGCCACGCATGACGTTCTCGCACGGCCCGAATGCAGCGACATCAAGGTTCTCGACGAGCAGACGGCCAACTGGATGCGCACGCCCGCCCTCGACCTGGTCAGCAACTGGCTTTCCGCCGGCCTGGAATTTGATGCCGTGATCGCCAACAACGACGAAATGGCCCTCGGCGCCATCCAGGCGCTGAAGGCCGCCGGCAGGTCGATGGACAGCGTCGTCGTGGCGGGCGTCGATGCGACCCAGGACGCGCTGACCGCCATGCAGGCGGGCGATCTCGACGTCACCGTCTTCCAGAACGCCGTCGGGCAGGGGAAGGGCGCCATCGATGCAGCGCTGAAGATCGCCAGGGGCGAGACGGTCGAAAAGAAGACCTACATTCCCTTCGAACTCGTCACGCCGGAGAACGTCGCCGACTACGCGACGAAGAACTGAACCGATCCTCGGGAGCGCCGTTCACGGCGCTCCCGCTCAAGACGGCAGGATGGGAGGAGGAAGCGATGATAAGTCCGGGTACAATGGCGGCGGTTCGTGCCAGCGGGGCCGTTCCGAATTCGGAGTTTCTCTTGGAGGCAGAGGGGGTCCGCAAGGCATTCCCGGGGGTCGTGGCGCTCGACGATGTGCAGTTCAAGCTGAAGCGCGGCACCGTGCATGCCCTGATGGGGGAGAACGGCGCCGGCAAATCGACGCTGATGAAGATCCTCGCCGGCATCTACACGCCCGACCACGGTGAAATCCGGCTGCGTGGACACGACATCGAGCTCAAGTCGCCGCTCGATGCCTTGGAGAACGGCATCGCCATGATCCATCAGGAACTCAACCTGATGCCCTTCATGACGGTTGCCGAGAACATCTGGATCCGCCGCGAGCCGAAGAACCGCTTCGGCTTCGTCGATCACGGCAAGATGAGACGGATGACGGCGGAGCTGTTCAAGCGGCTCAAGATCGACATCGACCCGGAAACGGAAGTGCGCCACCTCTCGGTCGCCAGCCGGCAGATGGTTGAGATCGCCAAGGCCGTCTCCTACGAGAGCGACGTGCTCATCATGGACGAGCCGACCTCGGCGCTGACCGAGCGCGAGGTCGAGCACCTCTTCGAGATCATCCGCGATCTGCGCAGTCACGGCATCGGCATCGTCTACATCACCCACAAGATGAACGAACTCTTCGAGATCGCCGATGAGTTCTCGGTGTTCCGCGACGGCAAGTATATCGGCACACATGCTTCTTCAGATGTGACGCGCGACGACATCATCCGCATGATGGTCGGCCGCGAGATCACCCAGATGTTCCCCAAGGAAGAGGTGCCGATCGGCGACGTCGTGCTGTCGGTCAAGAACCTCACCCTCAAGGGCGTCTTCCACGACGTGTCCTTCGACGTGCGCGCCGGCGAGATCCTCGGCCTCGCCGGCCTCGTCGGCTCGGGCCGCTCGAACGTTGCCGAAACGATCTTTGGCGTCACGCCAGCAAGCTCCGGGACGATCGAGATCAACGGCAAGCCGGTCGATATCGACAGCCCGAACACCGCGATCCGCAACCGCATGGCGTTCCTGACGGAAGACCGCAAGGACACCGGCTGCCTGCTGATCCTCGACGTGCTCGAAAACATGCAGATCGCCGTGCTTCAGGACAAGTTCGTGAAATCGGGCTTCGTCCAGGAACGGGAATTGAGCCGGGTCTGCGAGGAAATGAGCCGCAAGCTGCGGGTCAAGACGCCCAACATGTACGAACGCATCGAGAACCTGTCGGGCGGCAACCAGCAGAAGGTCCTGATCGGCCGCTGGCTCCTGACCAATCCGCGCATCCTGATCCTCGACGAGCCGACGCGTGGCATCGACGTCGGCGCCAAGGCGGAAATTCATCGTTTCGTCACCGAGCTCGCCCGCGACGGTGTCGCCGTCATCATGATCTCGTCGGAACTGCCCGAGGTTCTCGGCATGAGCGACAGGATCATGGTCATGCACGAAGGGCGCGCCACCGGCTTCCTCGATCGTGCCGAGGCGACGCAGGTGAAGGTCATGGAACTGGCGGCGCGCTAGGCGCGACACTCGATAAAGGGAGAAGAAGAATGAACACCAATGTGACGGCCGGTGACACGCCAGCAGGGATGAACACTACGCGCCGGCGGTTGCCGCCGGAGCTGAACATCTTTTTCGTCCTGATCGGAATCGCCCTTGTCTTCGAGGTGCTTGGCTGGATTTTCGCCGGCCAGAGCTTTCTGATGAACAAGCAGCGTCTCACGATCATGATTCTTCAGGTCTCGGTCATCGGCATCATTGCCATCGGCGTGACCCAGGTGATCATCACCGGCGGCATCGATCTCTCGTCCGGTTCCGTGGTCGGGATGACCGCGATGATTGCCGCCGGCTTTGCGCAAGCATCGACCTGGGGCCGGGTCATGTACCCCTCCCTGACCGACCTGCCGGCAATTATTCCCATCGGCGTGGGCCTTCTCATCGGCATTCTGGCCGGTTTGATCAATGGCGCGTTGATCGCGTACACGCGGATTCCTCCCTTCATCGCAACGCTCGGCATGATGGTCTCGGCGCGCGGCGTTTCCAAATGGTACACGAAGGGACAGCCGGTTTCGGGCCTGACGGACCAGTTCAGCTTCATCGGTTCGGGGATTTGGCCCGTCGTCGTCTTCCTGGTCGTTGCGGCCGTGTTTCACATTGCGCTTCGATACACCCGCTATGGCAAGTTCACCTACGCCATCGGTGCGAATGTGCAGGCGGCGCGGGTGTCGGGCATCAATGTCGAGAGACATCTGGTCAAGGTCTACGTCGTCGCCGGCATGCTTGCAGGGTTGGCGGGCATCGTCACCGCAGCGCGTGCACAAACGGCGCAGGCCGGCATGGGTGTCATGTACGAACTCGATGCGATCGCCGCTGCCGTGATCGGCGGAACGTCGCTGGCGGGCGGCGTCGGCCGGATTACCGGGACAGTCATCGGTACGGTCATTCTCGGCGTCATGACCTCGGGCTTCACGTTTCTGCGTGTCGACGCGTACTATCAGGAGATCATCAAGGGTGCGATCATCGTGGCCGCTGTCGTTACCGACGTCTACAGACAGAAGAAGCGCAAGGTCTAAGGGAGAAGTAAATATCGGCCCACCAAGCCTGATGATGCGCAGCCGTGCAGCGCTGTCGCCGCACGGCTGCGCATAACTAAAATCCCGAAACCACTCCCGCTGGGATGACCTCGCGTGCCCACCATTCAAAAGCTGAAGGAACAGATTGCCCGTGGAGAGCACTCGTTCGGCGTCGAGCAGCAACGAGCACTTAGCCTTTTGTTCGATCACCCTGACGTAGCCGCGTTCGGACGACTGCCATCCGTGGCGAACCGTTGCGGCGTCTCCCAAACGACTATTGTGCACTTGGCAAAGAAAGCCGGATTTCTCGGGTTCAAGGAAATGCGCGCGGCATTTCAGCGTCACCTTCTTGAGCGGTCATCGTATCGTTCCCCCCCAAGGATCGGTTGATTAGTCCCCCTGCTATCGTGTTTTCGCGACCGTGAGGGTCTGGATAAGCCCCGTGCCCTGGGCGCTAGCCGACGATGGACGCCTCGGTTGCGGCGCGCAGGTTTGCTTCGCTCACGCCGTCGGCAAGCTCGACGAGCTTCAGCCCGCCGGGCACCACGTCGAGCACGCCGAGATTGGTGATGATGCGGTCGACCACGCCCTTGCCGGTCAGCGGCAGGGTGCAGGCCTTCAGCAGCTTGGGCTCGCCGTGCCTGGACGTGTGGTCCATGACGACGACGACGCGGCCGACGCCGGCCACCAGATCCATCGCGCCGCCCATGCCCTTGACCAGCTTGCCCGGGATCATCCAGTTCGCCAGATCTCCGGTTTCGGAGACTTCCATCGCGCCGAGGATCGCCATGGCGATCTTGCCGCCGCGGATCATGGCGAAGGACTGGGCGGAATCGAAGAAGGCCGTCTGCGGCAGCTCGGTGATCGTCTGCTTGCCGGCATTGATGAGGTCGGCATCCTCCTCGCCCTCGAAGGGGAACGGCCCCATGCCGAGCATGCCGTTTTCGGACTGGAGCGTCACCTCCACGCCATCGGGAATATGGTTGGCGACCAGCGTCGGGATGCCGATGCCGAGATTGACGTACCAGCCGTCCTGCAACTCCTGCGCCGCCCGCGCTGCCATCCGGTTTCGATCCCACATCAGACGGTCTCCTTCTTGCGGGTGGTGCGCTGCTCGATGCGTTTTTCGTGCTGTCCCTGTATGAGGCGGTGCACATAGATGCCCGGCAGGTGGATATGGTCGGGATCGAGGCTGCCGAGCGGCACGATTTCCTCGACCTCGGCCACGCAGACCTTGCCGCAGGTGGCGGCCGACGGGTTGAAGTTGCGCGCGGTCTTGCGGAAGACGAGGTTGCCCGAGGGATCGGCCCTCCAGGCCTTGACGATCGAGAGATCCGCGACGATCGACCGTTCGAGGATATGGGTCCTGCCGTCGAAATCCTTGTGCTCCTTGCCCTCGGCGATCACCGTGCCGACGCCGGTGCGGGTGTAGAAGCCGGGAATGCCGGCCCCGCCCGCGCGCATGCGCTCGGCGAGCGTGCCTTGTGGGGTGAATTCCAGCTCCAGTTCGCCGCTCAGATATTGCCGCATGAATTCGGCATTCTCGCCGACATAGGACGAGATCATCCGCTTCACCTGGCGGCTTTCCAGAAGGATGCCGAGGCCGAAGCCGTCGACGCCGGCATTGTTGGAGGCGATGGTCAGCGCTTGCGTGCCCGCCCTGTGGATGGCGGCGATCAGCAGTTCCGGGATGCCGCACAGGCCGAAACCTCCCGCGGCGATGGTCATGCCGTCGAACAGCAGGCCGGAGAGCGCGCTGTCCGCATCGGGGTGAATTTTTTTCATGGGCGCATCCTGTGAAGGTCTGAGGGGAAAGGCATGCGGGTTCGCTTACGGCTTGCGTTCGGTCGGCATGAGCGACCAGCCGAAACGGGTCTCGACCAGTCCCCAGAGCCCCTTTCGGGAGAACAGCATGACGAGGATGGCAAGCGAACCGAGGACGATCAGGTAGATCGCGCCGAGATCCGCCATCATCTCGCGCAGCAGGAAATAGAGGATCGCGCCGATCACCGCGCCTTCCAGCCGGCCGATGCCGCCGATGACCACGGCGAAGATGACCATCACCGTCCAGTCGTTGAGGCTGAAGGCGGCGCTCGGCGAGATGCGCAGCTTCTGAAGGAAAATGACCGCGCCGAGACCGCCCGACATGGCGGCGACGATCACATAGGTGACGAACCGGGTGCGCCAGATGTCGATGCCGAGCGAGGCGGCCGCCAGCCTGTTGTCGCGCACCGCCATCAGGGCAAGGCCTGCCCGTGAGCGCAAGAGCCCGTAGGCCCCGAGGAGCGTGGCGAGGCTGAGGCCCGTCACCAGCCAGAAGATGATGGATTCGCGCAGCTCCTTGCCGGCCGCGATGGCCTTGACCGATGCGGCCGGCAGCGACATGCCGGCGCCGCCGCCGAGCGCGGGGATCATGGCGAAGACGAGCAGCACGGTTTCGGCCGCGACCCATGTGCCGACCGCGAAATAGGCGCCGTCCAGCCGGAACAGCAGGGGCGCGAACACTGCCGCCAGCGCGCCGGCGGCAACGATCGCCAGCGGGATCGCCAGATAGGGGGAAAGACCCGCATGGGCGCACAGCACGAAGAGCGCATAGCCTCCCAGCCCGACAAAGGCCTGCTGGCCGACGGACAGCAGTCCGGCATAGCCCGCGAGCAGGTTCCACAGGACGGCCAGCGCCAGGAAGCTCAGGAATTCGCTGAACAGCCTGAGTTCCGCGCGACCCGCCCAGAAGGGCGCGGCGACGACGGCGAGCACGAGAAGCAGCGCGACGAGCGCGCGCGCATCGGGGCGGGCGTATCTCTTCGTGGTTTCGGCAAGTGTTGTCATGGTCGTACCCCGATCAGGCTGTCTTGGGGAAAAGGCCGCGCGGGCGGATGGCGAGGATCAGGAAGAAGACGATGTGGCCGGCGAGAACCTGGAACTGCGGCGAGATCTGTGCGCCGAGCGACTGCGCCACACCGAGAATGAGGCCGCCGGCCAGCGTTCCCCAAAAGCTGCCGAGGCCGCCGATGATCACGGCCTCGAAGCCGAAGAGCAGCCGGGCCGGGCCGGCGAAGGGATCGAAGTTCGACCGCATGGCGAGGAAGACGCCGGCAATCGCGATGGTTGCAAAGCAGAGCGCCGTCGCCAGCGCGAAGAGATGCGGGGTCTTCACGCCAATCGCGGTCGCAGTCTCCGGATCGTCGGACGTGGCGCGGAAGGCCCGGCCGATGGCCGTCCTGGCGAAGAGCGTTTCCAGCCCGAAGATCAGTGCGACGGCGACTGCCAGCGTCAGGAGCGGCAGGACCCCGATGTTGAGGCTGCCGAGGGCGAGGCTTGCCGTCTCCAATTCCCTGGACGGCAGGCGGAGCGCATTGCTGGTGAAGGCGGAGAGCAGGCCGTTCTGGATGATGACCGCCACGCCGAAGGTCACGAGCAGCGGCGGCAGGATGTCGTCGCCGAGGGTGCGGGCCAGCACGACCCGTTGCAGGGCGTAGCCCAGTCCCGCCATGACGGGCACCACGATAAGGAGCGTGGCCAGCGGATGCCACCCCGTCGCCACCAGCACGGCATGGGCCATGTAGGCGGCGAGCACGATGAAGTCGCCGTGGGCGATATTGACCAGCCGCATCACCCCGAAGATCAGCGACAGGCCGATGGCGAACATGGTGTAGAGGCCGCCGAGAAGCAGGCCCTGAAGGATCGGATCGAGCAGGCTTGCCATGTCACTCTCCGAAATAGGCAACGGTGATGTCGTGTTTGCCGATGGCGGCCGTGGGTCCCTGCAGGGCCTTGCGGCCCTCGCGCAGGCACACCAGCATGTCCGCGGTCTTGCGCACCCGGTCGATATCCTGCTCGACGAGGATGGCGCTGATCCCGGATCCGACGATGTCAGGCATGGCGGCATAGACGTCGTTGATCACGACGGGGGCGAGGCCGAGCGAGATCTCGTCGAACAGGATGAGGTGCGGGTTCGCCACGAGCGCGCGGCCGATGGCGACCATCTGCTGCTGTCCGCCGGAGAGCGACAGCGCAGGCTGGTGGCGTTTTTCCTCAAGAATGGGAAAGAGCCTGTAGAGCTTGCCGAGATCCCAATGGCCCTTGCGCCCATGGTCGGCTGCGAGGCGAAGGTTTTCCTCAACCGAGAGCGAGCGGAACAGGCGGCGGCCCTCCGGCACCATGGCAAGGCCGAGCCGGGCGAGCGTGTTCGCCGGCGCGCCGCCGATGGGCTTACCCTGAAAGTGCACCGTGCCCTTCGAGCGCGGCAGCAGTCCCATGATGGCCTTGAACAGGGTGGTCTTTCCCGCACCGTTCGCGCCGATCAGCCCCATGACATGCCCCTGCTGCAGGTCGAAGGAGATGTCGAACAGGGCCTGGAAGTCGCCGTAGCCGGATGACAAGCGGTCTATCGAAAGCAGCGGATCAGGCATGGGTGTTCTCCCCGTCGAGACCGAGATAGATCGCCGCCACCTCGGGGCTCTGCATGATGTCGCGGGGCTCGCCCTCGGCGATCTTCTGGCCGAAATCGAGCACCATCACGCGGTCCACGATGCTGAGAAGGGCGTGCAGGACGTGCTCGATCCAGATGATCGTGACACCGCTTTCCTTGATGGAACGGATAAGCTGGATCAGCTCGACGCATTCCGCGTCCGTCAGCCCTCCGGCGATCTCGTCGAGCAGCAGCAGTTTCGGAGCGGTCGCGATTGCGCGGGCCAGCTCCAGCCGCTTGCGGTCGAGCAGGCCGAGTTCGCCCGCCTTCTTCGCCGTCTTCGGCCACAGGCCGGTGCGGCGCAGCGCATCTTCGGCCTGCGGACGGGCCGCCTGTTCGGAAATTCCCTGGGCGAATGTCGCAGCGACCAGCGCGTTTTCGAAGACGGTCAGCCCGGAAAAAGGCTGCGGCACCTGAAACGAGCGGCTGATGCCCATGCGGCAACGCGCCCGCGCGTCCGTCGGGCTTATGTCCTTGCCAGCGAAGCGGATCGAGCCCGCATCGGGGCGCACGGCGCCGGTCAGGAGATTGAAAAGGGTCGTCTTTCCCGCGCCGTTCGGGCCGATGATCCCGAGCGCGCAGCCCGGCTCCAGCGCGAAGCTGACGTCGCGCGTCACGGCCAGCGCACCGTAACTCTTGCTCAGGCCCGTTGCCTCGATCGCGGCGGTCGACTGCATCATTCCGCCTCCTCCCCATCGCTTGAACCCGGGGCGCCTCCCAGCGCCGATGACGACAGTGCTAGGGCAAGAATGCACTAATTGCAAGATAATATATTTTCTGTTGCATTATCTATCAAACTTTGGCAGGCTGGGAACAGGATGGAGAAAGGGAGGATGGCCATGGCTGGTCCCGCAAGGAAATTCGATTTCGACGTGATCCAGATCGGCTACGGTCCGGTCAGCAAGGCGTCCGCGCTGTTCCTGCAGCGTCTTGGCTGGAGCGTGGGTGTGTTCGAGCGGTGGGAGGAGGTCTACCCCTTGCCCCGCGCGGTCTGCATCGACCACGAGCTTTACCGGGTGCTGCACGCGGCGGGACTGGGCAATGTCGCCGGCCGTGTCTGCAACGACGCGCCGACCTATCGCTGGTTCAACGCGGAATGGAAGGAGCTGCTCGCGATCGACTGGGCGGCCGGATCGATCTCCGGCGGCTCCGAGGTCAACTTCATCCACCAGCCCAGCTTCGAATGGGCGATGGATGCGCGCATCAAGGCGAGCGACGGCATTGCCCTCAACTTCCATTGTGAAGCGGTTGCCTTCCATCAGGACGACGACGGGGTCACAGTGACCATCCGCGACACCAAGACGGGCACGACCCGGGACTATACGGCGCGCTATCTGATCGGCATCGACGGTGCCAACAGCTTCGTGCGCGAGAGCCTCGGCATCAAGCGTGCCGATCTCGGTTTCGAGGCGGACTGGCTGGTGATCGACTTCGCCCTCAACGGCGGCCTGACCGCCCGTGATCTCGGCATTCCCGAATGCGGCCAGTATGCCAATCCGGTGCGCCCGACCACCATCGTTCCGGGCGGCGTCGAGGCCGACGGGCGCGTGCTGCGCAGGTGGGAGTTCATGCGGTTGCCGCACGAGACGCGCGAGGAGATGGTCGAGGAGGAAAAGGTCTGGGAATTGCTCAATGCCTGGATCAAACCCGACCAGGGAGAGCTGATCCGCCATGCGCTCTACACCTTCCGCAGCCTCGTCGCCGATACGTTCCAGAAGGGCCGCGTCTTCCTGGCGGGCGACGCCGCCCATGTGATGCCGCCCTTCATGGGGCAGGGCATGTGTGCAGGCCTGCGCGACGTCTGGAACCTCGCGTGGAAGCTCGACCTCGTGATGCGGGGCAAGGCCGATCCGTCGCTGCTCGACACCTACACGCCCGAGCGCGCGCCGCATGTCACCGACGTCATCAGGATTTCGATGTTCCTCGGCTCGATCATCTGCATGCCGGACCCGGAAGAGGCGCGCAAGCGCGACGAGATGTTCCTTGGCGGCAATGCGCCGAAGCCCGCGCCGTTCCCCATCCTGACCGATGGAATGCTGGAGCGGGACGGGCAAGGCCACGTCATCGCGCCCGCCGGCGAGCTTTCCTGTGCCGGCGCTGTCCGCTTCGGCGGACGGACCGGTCGCTATGACGATTTCGTCGCGCCCGGCGGCTTCACGCTGGTGCTGGAGGAGGGGGTCGCCCTGTCCGCCTCGGCGAAGGAGACGTGCCGGCGTTTCGGCATCACCGTCGTCACCGTCGCCGACCGCCGTTCGGCGACCGACGACCAGATCGGCGACACGCAGGGCCAGTTCGGGCGCTTCATGAAGGCGCACGGCATCAGCGCCATGCTGGTGCGACCCGATTTCTACCTCTTCGGCGGCGCTGCCGACAGCGCGCGGCTCGACCGGATGCTGGCCGACTTCGCCCGCCAGACACAGGCCTTCGGCATGAATGCAGAGCAACGGCAGGCCGAGCCCGCCTGACGGCGGGCCACGCAATCGACAGGGGAGGAGACCCAATGAACAGTCGAGGATATACGAGGCGCACCATTCTGCGCACCGGCGTCATGGCCGGCGGCGCGCTGGCCCTGCCGGGCCTTCTCAGCCGCCGCTCCCATGCGCAGTCGCAGACGATCCGCATCGGCTTCGTCTCGCCGCGGACCGGCCCCGTCGCGGCCTTCGGCGCTTCGGACGACTATGTGCTGAAGCAGGTGCGCGCGGCGATCGGCGCCGGCATCGAGATCGACGGGATCACCTATCCCGTCGAGATCATCGTCAAGGACACCCAGTCCAACCCCAACCGGGCGGCCGAAGTCGCCAACCAGCTCATGCTGGAGGACGAGGTGGACCTGATGCTCGCCTCGTCCACCGCCGATACGACCAACCCGGTGGCCGACCAGTGCGAACTGAACGAGATGCCCTGCATTTCGACGGATACGCCCTGGGACGGCCACTTCTTCGGACGCGGCGGCGATCCGTCGACCGGTTTCGACTGGACCTATCATTTCTTCTGGGGCGCCGGCCAGTTGGTCGACTGCTACACCTCGCTCTGGGACCAGCTTTCGACGAACAAAAAGGTGGGCGTGCTCTGGTCCAACGACAGCGACGGGGTTCCGCTTTCCAGCGCCACGACCGGTCTGCCGCCGCTCTTTGCGAAGAACGGCTACGAGGTCGTCGACGCGGGCTTCCACCAGCCGCTGAGCGACGATTTCTCCGCCCAGATCGCAAAGCTGAAGGCCGCCGGGGTGGATATCGTTTCGGGCGTCTTCCTGCCGCCTGATTTCACGACCTTCTGGACGCAGGCGGCGCAGCAGGGCTTTCGCCCGAAGGCCGTCACCGTCGCCAAGGCGCTGCTCTTCCCCTCCGCGGTCGAAACCCTCGGCGGCAACGGCAACGGGGTGTCGTCCGAAGTCTGGTGGTCGCCGAACCATCCCTACACGTCCGGCCTGACGGGCATCAGCTCGGCCGATCTCGCCAGGGGCTACGAGGCGGAGAGCGGGCAGCAATGGATCCAGCCGACCGGCTACAAGCACGCGCTGCTGGAAGTGGCCATCGACGTGCTGAAGCGCTCCGGCAATCCTAAGGACAAGGGCGCCGTCCTCGATGCGATCACCAGGACGGACTACAAGTCCATCGTCGGCCCGATTTCCTGGGCCAACGGGCCGGTGAAGAACGCCTGCCAGACCCCGCTCGTCGGCGGTCAGTGGCTGGCCGGAAGCGGCGGGACGTTCGATCTCTCCATCTGTGAGAACAAATCGGCCCCGGAAATCGCCGTGCAGAAGGCCTTCGCGGCCCTTTAGCCTGACCAGGCGCGGACGGCGGGCGGCAGCCCGCCGTTCGCTCAGCCTTCGTGCGCCTTCACGACATCGGATTCGATGAGAATGCGGGTCGTCTTCTCAAGGTGGGCGCGAATGGCGGCCGTCGCTTTCTCTACGTCGCGGCCCACGGCGGCATCGGCGATGTCGCGATGTTCCGACACGAGGTCGCGCTTGGCCCGGTTGAGGGGCACGGACACGCGCCGGTATCGTTCGGACTGGATGAACAGAAGTTCCCGCAGCCGAAGGAGCCAGGGACTGTCGCAGGCCGCCACCAGCGCTTCGTGGAAGCGCTGGTGCGCTTCCGCCCATGCCTCGCTGACCCTTGCGGGGTCGGCGGGGTCCTGCAGGCTCAACTTGGACAGCTCGAATTGCGTCGCCACGATGTTTGTTTCCCAGCGCAGGTCGCCATTCTGGATCGCATTCTCCAGGCAGAGACTCTCGATCGTTGCCCGCACGCGGGTGATGTCGCGCAGTTCAGCCTCGGTGATGGGCGCCACCCGAAACCCCTTGCGCGGCTCGGAGACGACCAGGCCTTCCGAGCTGAGACGTGCAAGGGCTTCGCGCACGGCCCCGAGGCTGAACTGAAACTCCTCGCAAAGATCCGCGATCACGAGCTTCTGTCCCGGCGCAAGACGGCAGGCGAGGATTTCGGCCCGGATCTGCGCATAGGCTTCCGCCGTGAGGCTGCCGCTTTCGGGTCGCGCCATGATCTCTCATTTCCTATTAAGCCTGAAACTCAGATAATCCATCAAATAATATATTTTCGGCATCAGCGCCAGAGCGAGCATGCCGGCTTCCTCATAAAAAGTATGAAATAAGAAATAATATATTTTATGTTGACGAATGTACGCATGTGAGTCAGGATACAGAAAAGCCAACCAAGGAGATTTCCCATGCGCTTCGCGTCCTATCGGCAGAATGGAAAGCAGGGCCTCGCCGTCGCCGTGGGCGATGCCTGGCATGGACTGACGGAGGCCGATCCGGCCTTTCCCGGTACGCTTCAGGCCCTGATCGAAACGGGCGGCGAGGCGCTGGCAAAGGCGGGCAACGCCCTTTCTTCGGCGCCTGCCGTGGATATCGATGCCGTGGAACTGCTTCCGCCGCTGTCCCATCCGGAGAAGATCGTCTGCGTCGGCCTCAACTATGTCGACCATTCCGCCGAAAGCGGCTTCAAGCAGCCCGACTATCCGACGATCTTCGGCCGTTTCAATTCGAGCCTCATCGCCCATGGCGCGCCGATCCTGCGCCCGTCCTTCTCCGAGCAGCTCGACTACGAGGGCGAACTGGTCGCGGTCATCGGCAAGGCCGGCCGGGACATCGCCGAGGCGGACGCCCTGGCCCATGTCAGCGGCTATTCGATCTTCAACGACGCTTCGATCCGCGACTACCAGTTCAAGGCGCCGCAATGGACGCCGGGCAAGAACTTCGACGATACGGGCGCCTTCGGTCCGGTCTTCGTGACGGCCGACGAACTGCCGCCGGGCTGCGAGGGCCTGCGCCTCCAGACCCGCCTCAACGGCGCGGTGGTGCAGGAGGCGTCGATCTCCGACATGGTCTTCTCGGTCGCCCGGCTCGTCTCGATCCTGTCCGGCTTCATGACGCTGAAGCCGGGCGACGTGATCGTCACCGGAACGCCTTCGGGCGTCGGCCTTGCCCGCAAGCCGCCGCTCTGGATGCGTGACGGTGACACCGTCGAGGTCGAGATCGAGAAGATCGGCATCCTGTCCAATCCGGTGCGCGACCGCGCGACAGCGAAGGCCGCCCTGGTCGCATGAGCGGCCAGGGTGTTTGGCCAAGGTATTTGGCCAAGGATTTGGGAGGAGGAGCCAGACATGACTGCGATTACCGGCAAGGTCCAGATCGTCAAGCGCCCCGGCGAGCTCGGGGTGCATTCGATGGACACCTTCAACATGGTCGTTCCGGACCTGCGCGTCGCCGAGGACTTCTACAAGGCCTTCGGCCTCGATGTGCGCGAGGAGGGTAACAGCCTCGGGCTTTATACCTTCGGGTCCGATCATCGCTGGGTCAGCATCGGCGAAGGCGGCCGCAAGAAGCTCAACTTCCTGTCCTTCGGCCTCTTCGAGGAAGACTTCGAGCCGATGAAGCGGCGGATCGAGGCCGAAGGGGTGCGCCTGCTGGACGCGCCGCGCGGCTTCGATTCCAACGGCGTCTGGTTCTACGACCACAACGGCGTGCTCATCGAGATCAAGGTCGCGGAAAAGACCTCGCCGGACGAGAAGATGCCGTTCGACATGGCCTCCTGCCCGCCGGGTGTTGCAGGTTCGCCGCAGCGCTCCAAGGCGCCGAAGGTACACCCCACCCGCCTTGCGCATGTGCTGATCTTCACCGCGGATGTGTCGAAGGCCATCGATTTCTACAGCCGGGTCCTCGGCCTGCGCCTGTCCGACCGCTCCGGCGACGGCATCTGCTTCATGCACGGCATCCACGGCTCGGACCACCACCTGATCGCCTTTGCCAAATCCGACGCGCCGGGCCTGCACCATTGCAGCTGGGATGTCGGCTCGATCAACGAGATCGGCAAGGGCGCCATGCAGATGGCGGAGAAGGGATTCCAGAAGGGCTGGGGCCTGGGCCGGCACGTGCTGGGCTCGAACTACTTCCACTATGTCCGCGATCCCTGGGGCAGCTACGCGGAATATTCCGCCGACATCGACTACATCCCGGCGACCTGCGACTGGGAGGCGGGCGACTACCCGCCGGAGGACTCCCTCTATCTCTGGGGCCCGGAACTGCCCAAGGACTTCGTCGTCAATCACGAAGCCGAAGGGTAAGCTATCTGCCGGCGCGGGCGACGGGGACGGCCGAACGACCGCCCAGCCGACACGCTTCGAACAAGCGCTTTCGCCGGGGATAGCGCAATCGGAAAGCGCTCAATCCAATCTCTCCCGATTGCAGACGGCCTTTGCGAATTGTGAAGGTTCGGCCAAATCCCGGACGAGATGTTCCATCCATGAAGTGGGTTCCCGTTTCCCAAGCCTCGGGGTGACGCCCTCGGGGCATCGTATCGTCTCCGAGTCTTCGGGCGCGGGTGCAACGTGCAATGGAAAATCGACTTGTTGGCGGACGGCAAATCGGCTTAACTGGTTGGCAAGCGGTTGACGGATCGCACGTCACAGAGACAAGAGGGCATATCTTGGCGCTTCGTTTCGGAGATAAATACCGCCATCTCGTCCACGGTCTCGATTGCCCGTGTCACAACCCGCAGGCCCAAAAGCTCTTCGCCCGCATCGATGCCGGCCTTTCGCGCCGGTCCGTGCTGAAGGGCATCGCGGCCAGCCTCGCCGCGCCGGCCCTGGGCGCGGCAAGCCCGGCTTTCGCACAAGTTTCCGCTAAACCGCTCCTGCTTCGCAATGCCAGCATATTCGACGGAACCGGTAGCCCGCTGATCCGCGGCCAGGGCGTGCTTGTCGAAGGCAGCCGCATCAAGGCGCTGGTTCCCGCTGCCGATACCGTTTCCGATGCCGAGGTGATCGACTGCGGCGGACGCACGCTGATGCCCGGCATGATCGATGCCCATTGGCATTCGATCCTTGCCGGCATTTCGCAAGTCGCGGCCATGACCGCCGATATCCCCTATGTGCATCTCGTCGCCGCGCAGGAGGCGGAACGGACCGTCCTTCGCGGCTTCACAACGGTCCGCGATGTCGGCGGCCCGTCCTTCGCCCTGAAGAGGGCCATCGATGAAGGACGCATTGCCGGCCCCCGCATCTACCCCTCCGGCGCCATGATCTCGCAGACGTCCGGACATGGTGATTTCCGCATGCGCACGGAGTTGCCGCGCGCGGCGCAAACCGACCTCAGCGTCGCCGAGCAGGCGGGTATCTCCGCCATCGCGGATGGCGAAGCCGAGGTCTTGCGCCGTGTGCGCGAGCAGCTCATGCTCGGTGCCAGCCAGATCAAGATCATGGGCGGCGGCGGCGTTTCGTCGTCCTTCGATCCGATCGATTCGCTCCAGTATACGGAAGCCGAGATGAAGGCGGCCGTATCTGCGGCGGCAGATTGGGGGACCTATGTCTGCATCCATGCCTATACATCCGCGGCCGTCCGCCGGGCGCTCGATTGCGGCGTGAAATCGATCGAGCACGGCCAACTGATCGACGAGGAGACGGTCAAGCGCCTTGCGGACGCGGATGCCTGGTGGAGCATCCAGCCCTTCCTTGCCGACGAGGATGCCAATGCGAAACCGTCGCCGGAGCAACGTGCCCAGCAGGAGCAGATTGCCGGGGGAACGGTGCGCGCCATCGAGCTGGGGAGAACGCACAGGGTCAAGATGGCGCTGGGCACGGACATTCTGTTCAGCCCGACGGGGACTGCGACCCAGGGCCGCCAGCTTGCGAAGTTTGCCCGATGGTATGACAATGCCGAGGTGCTGCGCATGCTGACCGGCGGCAATGCCGGGCTGATGGGGCTTTCGGGGCCACGCAATCCCTATCCGGCAAAGCTTGGCCACATCGAAGCGGACGCCTATGCCGATCTGCTGGTTTTCGACGGCGATCCGCTCGAGGACATTTCACTGATCGCCGATCCGGAGCGGACGCTGATGCTGGTGATGAAGGATGGCCGCATTCACAAGAATACGCTGCCGGCGTGAAAGGGAGGGGGCTTCCTTGAAGAGATATTTTGCTGCGGTCATCGTGACGCTGTGCACTGCTCACGCGACCCGTGCCGACGAGAATGCCGTTGAAGGTATTACCGACCCGGCCGCCGCGAGCAGGCATTCGGATTGGGCGCTGCAGGTCACGCCCTATATGTGGGCGACGGGTCTTGACGGGGACATCTCGCCCTTCCGCCGTGCACCGACGCTGCACGTCGAGAAGTCGTTCTCCGATGTGATGGACGATCTCAATTTCGGTGGCTTCCTCAATGTCTGGGGGCGTTACGACCGCTTCGTGCTCTCCGGCGACATCATGTATGTCAACACGACGGACAGCCATGCAACCGGCCCGCTGCCGGCGTTTCAGATCCCCGGCCTCGGCGTGATCCCGCCCGGGGCGAGCGTCGATGCGGATGTCGATACGACTGAATTCATGGCGACCCTGCAAGGCGGCTATCGCGTTGTGGATACACCGGAGTTCACCCTCGATGCGCTCGGCGGCGCGCGGTTCTGGTACATTTCGAACGACGTGTCGGTCACGGCAACCCATCCTCTTGCCGGCACGATCTCCGGCAGCCACGAAGAAAGTTTCAGCTGGGTGGACCCGGTTGTCGGCGCGCGGCTCTTTTTCAGCCTGACGGACAAGCTTTCCGTTCAGGCGCAGGCGGATGTCGGCGGTTTTGGCGTTGGATCCGACATTACGTGGTCGGTATTGGCGACGGTGAACTACACGTTCACCGACAGCCTGTCCGTTTCGGCCGGATACAAGGTGCTCGATGTCGACTATGAGAAGGACGGGCATGTCTTCGATACCCGGCTCTCCGGTCCGGTGCTTGGACTGACTTATCGGTTTTGATCTGGAAAGGTACGGTTCGGGTGGGGCGTCGTCCGGCCCTTCCGTCAGCCTCGCGGTCGGCCGACGGTGGCGCGCTCGACAAGATCGACGCCGAGGTTCAACCGGACAGCGCTTCGGGTCGGATTGGCGATGCGGTCGAGGAGCAGTTCCACGCCGGTGCGGCCAAGCTCGGTTCGCTCGATGCGCATCGTCGTGAGCGGCGGGCGGCTATTGCCCGACATGGCGACATCGTCGAGGCCGATAACCGAGAAGTGCTCGGGAATGGCAAAACCCAACGACTGCAGGCCCTGCATAACCCCGAACGCGACCATGTCCGAGCTGCAGAAAAGGGCGGTGACGTTCTCCAGCCGCCCGGCTTCGAAAGCGGAAACGATGGCCGCGCGAGCCTGCGTCTCCGCATATCCCATCTCGCCGAGGTCGAGAATGTGGCGGGCCGGATCGAAGCCGAGGCCGGCCTCGTCGATCGCGACGGAGAAGCCGTCCATGCGGCGCTGCATCGTCAACCGGTGCGGAAGGGTGACGTGCATGATGTTGCGGTGGCCGGCGGCCAGAAGATGCTGCGTGGCCAGCCATCCGGCCGACCAGTTGTCGGGAAGCACGCTGTCGAGCCGCATCGACCGGTCCATGCCGTTGATCAGCACGGCGGGAACGTTTGCCGCCGCGATGCGGCGGATCATCCCGGCATCGTCGAGGCCGATGGGGATGAGGGCGCCGCGATCCTCGGCCGCGAGAATTTCCTCGATCTCGGCATAGCCGCCTTCGCTCGCCGTCGCGATCAACCTGACCTCCACCGCCAGCGCATTGGCCGCGCATGCGTCCAGTACGCCCTTGATGATGTCTTCGTAGAACTGTGAGTCCGAATAGTAGGCGGCGGGAATGATCATCGTCGCCGTGGCCACACCGGCGCGCTGCATCGCCTTTGCAGTTCGCCCCTGGTAACCGAGCTGGTCGGCGGCGGCGAGCACGCGCTGGCGGCTCTCGTCGCTGACCCCGCCGCGGTTGTTCAGCACCTTGGACGCGGCGGCGACCGAGACCCCGGCGGCCTCGGCGATGTCGCGCAATGTGGTTGTAGGCGTATCAGACATTCTCTTCCCCGGCACGTTTGGCTCGATCTTTGTATCCCTTGGCGGGAGCATTCTCACCAGAAGAATTGCGTGTGTCCCAGCGAACGCATCAACGCTTCCATGAAATAATAGTCGCCATAGGGGAGCATGTTGTCGGCAAACTGCGAGCCGACATGGGCCGCGCCATGGGCGAGCAGGCCGAGCGCCTTGGGATCGGCCGTCAGGTCGCATGTATCGAGCAGGCCGCCGAGCAGCCGGTCGCCGAAATCCCGCCAGCGGGCCACCTCCATCGGGAGTTGCTCGGCGAGCATATAGGCGCCGGCCGCCATGATGGCCCCGGCGGAGCTGTCGCGATAGGCGCTGGCGCCGCCTGGTGCCATATAGTCCCATGCCGGCACGCTGTCTTCGCCCATCAGGGCCTCGGCCTTTGCCGCAAGGCGGCGTGCGGCATCGAGATAGACGGGATTTCCGGTGACGCGGGCGCTTTGCGCATAGCCGTGGATCAGCCAGGCCTGGCCGCGCGACCAGCAGGAGTCGTCGGCATATCCCTGGTGTGTTGCGCCATGCAGAGGCGCGCCGGTCACGGGGTCGAACAGGAAGGTGTGGAAGCTGGTATCGTCGGGCCGTACGAGATGGGCGAGAGCCGTCTGGGCATGGCCATCGGCTGCCACGCGGAAATCGGCCCGCCCCGTTTCGCCATGCGCCCAGTAGAGCAGCGCGAGGTTCTGCAGCGTATCGGCGATGATGCGGCCGCTGGCATGATGGGGATCGACCTGGCCATGCGGGGCGATCGCGTTCCAGGCCTGGAGATACCTGCCTTCGGGGCGAAAGCGCTCCAGCAGCAGCCGCGCCGCCTCCAGGGCCATGTCCCGCGGTTCGCGCGCGCCGGTCATCAGCCAGTCCGAGACGCAGGCGAGCGAAAACTGGAAGCCGAGATCATGGTCCTGCGCCTGCCGGTGGGCGAGGATCGACCGGAACACCGGCCGGCGTGCCTGGGCCGCGTGCAGGAAGGCGGGGTCTCCCGTCAGTTGCAGGGCAAGCCACAACTGCCCGGCATGGAAGCCCACCACCCAGTCGAAAGGACCGCAATAGACCCATTGGTTGTCGGCCGTTCCGATCTTGGGATTGCGCAGGCCGATCACCGGCATCGTCGCGCGCAACTTTTCCACGCACCGCTCGATCGCGGCCTGATGGCGCGCATGATTGCGGGTTGCGGCAGCAGGCTCGGTGGCCGCGAAGTAACTTCTGGCTTCGACATTCATGGAATTCTCTCCTCAGGCTGAGAGAACTTTCCTTCGAAAAGAAAATTTCGTCAACTACGAAAATTTCGATTGACGAAGAAATTTCTTGTCGGCATGCTCAAGTCACTCCCGGGCAGAGAGGGTTCCGGTGAGAGAGGAGGAGGTGAACGATGCTTGTCGACGACGTACCGCATCGGCGGGTGCATCGCTGGACACATTTGCGCCAGCACTTGGCAGGCTACGGTTTTCTGTCGCCCTGGTTGCTCGGTTTCTTCGTCCTCACGCTCGGCCCGGCGGCCTCGTCTCTTTACCTGTCGCTGACCGACTACGGCCTCATGTCCGCGCCGCGCTGGGTCGGTGCCGACAACTATATGCAGATCGCCACAAGTGATCCGCGCTTCCGCGCCGCCATGAACGTCACCTTCACCTATGTACTGCTCTCGGTTCCGCTGAAGCTCGTCTTCGCGCTGGCGGTCGCGATCCTGCTGAACAGAGGACTGCGTGGGCTGAACTGGTTTCGCGCAATCTTCTATCTGCCCTCCCTGATCGGCGGCTCGGTTGCCATTGCCGTGTTGTGGCGGCAGGTCTTTGCCGGCGACGGCATTCTCAACCAGGTCCTGATGGCGCTCTTCAGCTACGAGGGGCCGAGCTGGATCGCCAATCCCTCGACCTCGATCTATACGCTGATCGCGCTTGCCGTCTGGCAGTTCGGTTCCTCCATGATCATCTTTCTTGCCGGGCTGCGGCAGATCCCGCAGGATATGTATGAAGCTGCCAGCATCGACGGCGCCGGCCGCAGCCGCCAGTTCTTCAAGATCACGCTGCCGCTCCTGACGCCGGTCATCTTCTTCAATGCCGTGATCCTGACGATCGACGCCTTCAAGGCCTTCACCCCGGCCTTCGTCATCAGCGACGGCACGGGCGGGCCGATCGATTCGACGCTGTTCTACACGCTCTACCTCTACCAGGAAGCGTTCACGAACTTCCGCTTCGGCTATGCGTCTGCTCTCGCCTGGGTGCTGGTCGCGATCATCGCGGCGTTCACGGCCCTTTCCTTCCTCTCCGCAAAATACTGGGTGCACTACGATGACTGAGACCACCGTGGACGCCACCGGATCTTCGCCCTTGCTGCGCGCCTTCGCCTATGCGGCTGTTCTCGCCGTCAGCTTCGTGATGCTCTATCCGTTGCTGTGGATGGTCTCCAGCTCGTTCAAGCCGGAAAACGAGATCTTTTCCACCACCTCGCTGATCCCGGAAACCTTCACCACCGATGCCTATCGGCGCGGCTGGAACGGGCTGAGCGTCAGCTTCGGCTGGATGTTCCTGAACTCGACCGTCATTGCGCTTCTGGCCGTCGTGGGCAATCTCGTTTCCTGCTCGATGGCGGCCTATGCCTTCACGCGCCTGCAGTTCAAGGGCCGGAGCTTCTGGTTCGCCCTGATGCTGGGCACCATGATGCTGCCCCAGCATGCGGTGCTGATCCCGCAATATCTGATGTTCCTGAACTTCGGCTGGGTGAACACGATCCTGCCGCTGGTCGTGCCGAAATTCCTCGCGATCGATGCCTTCTTCATCTTCCTGATGATCCAGTTCTTTCGCGGCATCCCGCGCGATCTCGACGAGGCGGCGGTGATGGACGGCGCGGGGCCGCTGCGCATCTTCTTCAAGATCATCCTTCCGCTGTCCACCCCGGTCCTGGCCACGGCCGCCGTCTTCTCCTTCATCTGGACCTGGGACGATTTCTTCGCACCGCTGATCTATCTGAACGACATCGAGAAATACACCGCCCAGCTCGGGCTGCGCACCTTCGTCGATGCCACCGCCCAGTCCGACTGGGGTGCCCTGTTGGCGATGTCCACCCTGACCATCCTGCCGATCTTCATTCTCTTCGTCGTGTTCCAGCGCCTTCTCATCGAGGGTATCGCGACGACCGGCATGAAGCGTTGATCGCCCGTTATTCAGAAAGCGAGCATGACATGACCTCCCTGGCTCTCACCGGTATCAAGAAAAGCTACGGCGCCATCGACATCATCCATGGTGTGGACCTTGCCATCGAACCCGGCGAGTTCGTCGTGTTCGTCGGCCCCTCGGGCTGCGGCAAGTCCACGCTCCTGCGCATGATCGCGGGTCTGGAGCCGATCACCGGCGGCGAATTGCGCATCGCCGGCGCGCGCATGAACGAGGTATCGGCGGCAGAGCGCGGGATCGCCATGGTGTTCCAGTCCTATGCGCTCTATCCGCATATGAGCGTCTACAAGAACATGTCCTTCGGGCTGGAAACGGCCAGAATGCCCAAGGCCGAGATCGACCTGCGCGTGCGCAAGGCGGCCGAAATCCTGCAGATCACCAAGCTTCTGGATCGCAAGCCCAAGCAGCTTTCGGGCGGCCAGCGCCAGCGCGTTGCTATCGGCCGCGCTATCGTGCGCGATCCGCAGGTCTTTCTTTTCGACGAGCCGTTGTCGAACCTCGATGCGGAGCTTCGGGTGCAGACCCGCGTCGAGATCGCCAAGCTCCATGCCGATATCGGCGCGACGATGATCTACGTCACCCACGACCAGGTCGAGGCGATGACGCTGGCGGACCGGATCGTGGTGCTGAACGGTGGCCGGATCGAGCAGGCGGGAACGCCGCTGGAAATCTATAACACGCCTGCCAACCGGTTTGTCGCGGGCTTCATCGGCTCGCCGAAGATGAACTTCCTCAATGTTAGCGTCGACGGACGCGCTGGCGAGGCCGTGACGCTCGATCTTGCAGGGACGAAGCTGGCCGTTCGCGGCATCGATGCGCGGCCGGAAGGGCTGTGCCTCGGCGTGCGGCCGGAACATCTCGACGTCGGATCGGACCGGGGCACGCCGCTCGGGGCGATGATCGCGACGCATGTCGAACAGCTCGGCGGCCAGACCATCGTCTACGGATCGCTCAAGGACCGGCAGCCGATCGTCGCGACGCTCAATGGCCAGAAATCGGTACGGGCCGGGGAGGAGTTGCGCCTCACCGCCGACTTGGCGCAGTGCCATGTTTTTGACGCTGGCGGCCGCAGGGTCGCAGTCCAATCGGCATAGACCGGACAAGAATTGGTCTGCCAAGCCAACACCATTCTGCGAGCCCGACAAAGAGCCCGCCGCCTCCATTGCGTGTCTTCCGCCGCGCGCCTCCCGTGTGGAGGTTCGCAAGCCGATCCCTTTCATCGAGAGAACAATCCATGCTGAACCGACGCACCTTCCTTCAGAAAACTCTTGCTTTCGGCGCGGCCGCCGCCGTTTCGCATCTTCCCGCGCGTGCCGCCTGGGCGAACGAGCGCGACATGCGGCTGTTCTGGTTCGGCTCGCCCGGGCGCGCCGAGCGGACGCTTGCCGTCGCCAGGCTGTTCGAGGGCGCCAATCCCGGCGTGCGCATCCTGGGCGAGGTCGGCGGAAACGACTATTGGTCGAAGCTCACGACCATGCTGGCCGGTGGCAATGCGCCCGACATCTTCCAGTTGGAGCCGGGACGGTTTGCCGACTATGCCGGGCGGGGGACGATGGTCCCGCTCGACGACTATCTCGGCCGCACCATACGGACGGACCGGCTGTTGCCGGGTACGATGAAGCTCGGAACGGTGGCGGGCAAGGTGGCCGGACTGCCGCTTTCAAACAACGCCTTCGCCCTGCTCTACGACACCGAGGCGTTCGAAAAAACGGGCCTGACGCCGCCCGGGCGCGGCACGACCTGGGATGACTTTGCCCGCCTCTGCATCGAGATGACCAAGGCGCTCGGCAAGAAAGGCGTCTGGGCTGTCGGCAATGCCGCACGCTACAGCTATGCGCTCGAAGCGTTCCTGGTGCAGCGCGGCAAGCGCCTTTATGGCGAGGATGGCCAGATCGGCTTCGATGTGGAGGATGCCACGGACTGGTACGGCTATTGGGAGAGCCTCGCCGCCAATGGTGGATGCGTATCGGCGGAAGTGCAGGCGCTCGACAAGAACCAGATCGATTCCAATCCGATGAGCCGGGGGCATGCCGTCATGGCCATTGCTTTCTCGAACATGCTCGTCGCCTATCAGGCGCTGCAGAAGAACCCGGTCGGAATAACCAATCTGCCGGTGTCCGAGGTCGGCGGGCGGTCGGGCTTGTTCTATCGCGCGGGGCTTCATTTCGGCATTGCCCGAAATGCGCCGGACCCTGAACTCGCCGCGAAGTTTCTCGACTTCTTCATCAACGATGTCGAAGCCGGCAAGATTCTCGGTGTCGAGCGCGGGGTGCCGATCAACCTCGATGTCCGTACCGCCGTGGCGCCGACATTGGACGATGTCCAGAAGCGGTCCTTCGATTATGTCGAATCCATCGCTGATTTCGTGGGCGATTTCCCGGCGCAGGTGCCGGTCGGGGCATCGGAACTGGAGGATCGGGTCTATCGAACGGTCGCAGACCGCCTGGCCTTCGGCCAGATTTCCGCCGCGGAAGCAGGGCAGGAGCTGGTTTCGGCAGCTCAGGCAATCCTGTCCCGCTAGCGGCGCTTCCAGCCGGGCTGAATGGCGACGTTCAGCCCGGCAACGTGGATGTCATCCTGTCACCAGGGCAAGGAGAACGTCTTGACGTTCGTATAGGATTTCATCGCCTCGATGACGCCTTCCTTGTAGCCGTTGCCGGAATCCTTGATGCCGCCGAAGGGGGACATCTCGATACGATAGCCCGGCACTTCCCATATGTTCACCGTGCCGACTTCAAGGCCTGCTATGTATTTCTGCATGCGGCGGAAGTCATTGGTGCAGACGCCGGAGGAAAGGCCGAAGGCCGTGGAGTTCGAGAGCGCGATCAGGGCATCGTCGTCGTCAGGTGCCCGGATGATCGGAACGATAGGCCCGAAGGTCTCCTCCATGACGAGCTCGCAGGAATGGGGGACGCGGTCGACGACGATCGGCGGCAGCAGCGCACCTTGCCGGCCCGGGTGATAGAGGATCTCGGCGCCCGCTTCGGCGGCCATGTGCACCCGCTTTTCGAAGAGGGCCGCGGCCCGTTCGTGCACCACGGTGCCGAGCTGGGTCGTGCGGTCCATGGGATCGCCGAACCTGATCGCCTTCGCCCGCTCCAGCACCTTCGGCACGAAGCGGTCGGCAACGCGCTCCTGGCACAGGATGCGCTTGACGGCCGTGCAGCGCTGGCCTGAATTCTTCGTCGCACCGGCCACGGCGAGGTCCGCCGCCCAGGCGAGATCGTCGTCCGAGAGGTCGTTGAGGATGATCAGCGGATCGTTGCCGCCGAGTTCCAGAACCTGGCGCCTGTAGCCCGCCTTCGAGGCGATCAGCTTGCCGACCGGAACCCCGCCGGTGAAGGTGATGAGGTCGATATTGGGATTGGTGATCATCTCGTCGCCGATATCGCCCGGCCAGCCGGTGACGACGGAGAGCATTTCCGGGGGCAGGCCCGCTTCGTAGAGGATGTCGGCGAGCACGAGAGCGGTGATCGGCGTCAGTTCCGTCGGCTTGACCACCACGCAATTGTTGGTGGCGATCGCCGGCGCGATCTTGTGCGAGACCATGTTGAGCGGGTGGTTGAAGGGCGTGATCGCCGAAATCGCCTTCAATGGCTCGCGTGTGGTGAAGATCTTGCGCGCCTTGCCATGGGGCGTGAGGTCGCAGGAGAAGATCTCGCCGTCGTCATGGATGCACATCTGCCCCGAGAGCGTGAAGACATCGAAGGCGCGGCCCACTTCGTAAAGCGAGTCCTGCTTGGAAATGCCGAGTTCCAGCGTGACGAGATCTGATATCTCCTCCTTCCGGGCGTTCAGCAGTTCCGCCGTGCGCAGCAGGATGCGCTGCCGCTCGTAGCGCGTCAGCGTCGGCTTGTAGCTGGCCGCGATCTCGAAGGCCTTGCGGGCATGCTCGGCGCCGCCCGCCGGCACGGTGCCGATCACCGTGTCGGTATAGGGATAGCGCACCTCGACGGCGCCTTCTGCATCGACATGCTTGCCGGCGATGCGCATCGGTTCGTGAGGGACTTTTATGGCTGTCTCGGGGCGGGTCACGGCTTGCTCCTGTTCGCGAAAAGGGCGGGCAACATCAGGCTTTCCGGTCGGCCTGCGCCGCAGCCGTGACGGCATAATAGAAGGCGTCGAAGTTGCGCAGCGCGGGCGCGTAGGGCTGGTCGGGCAGCACCCGGTTGGTGATGAAGGGCACGGCCTGCTCCGTCAGGCCGCCATGGGAACGAAGCGGTTCGTTGAGGGCGGCCAGGTCATGCCGGTGCTCGCTGGTGCCGATCGTCTTGTTCTCCGAGGAAAGCATGACGATATCGCCCATGCGGTCCTCCGGCAGTTCGAAGGTGCGGCAGGCCTCCTCGCGGCCGAGGACGAGGTAGATGCCGTTGACCGCCCGCAGCCGCTTCATGATGGCTTCCCGGTCTGCGCCCTCCGGCAGGTAGGCGGTGGCGAAGGAACCGAGTGCGCCGTGATGCACGACATAGGGGTCGGTGATCGGCAGGATGACACGGGCGACATCCTTGCCGAGCCATTCGTCGAACAGGTCCTGGACGTAGACGACATCCGGCGACCCGTCCGCCTTGTGCTTCGGCTTCATGCCGTGGTCGGCCGTCACCACGATCGCCGCGCCGAGCGCGTCGAGCTCGGTCAGGTACTTATCGAACATCTCGTAGAAGTCGTTCGCCTGCTTCACGCCCGGCGCATATTTGTGCTGCACGTAGTCGGTGGTGGTCAGGTACATGACATCCGGGCGGAACTCCTTGAGGAGCTTGACACCGGCGGCGAAGACGAATTCGGAGAGCTCGGCCGAATAGACCTCCGGTACGGGGCGGCCAAGCCACTCGGACGCATTGTCGAGCCCGTTTGCCGCCTTCGTGGTCGTGTCGGCCTTTTCCGAGGAGAAGCAGATCGCGCGGCCTTCGCCATAGGCAAGGCCATGGCCGAGCAGGGCACGTAGCTTGTCCTTCGCCGTCACCACCGCCACCTTGGCGCCGGCGTCGTAGAAGGCCTTGAAGATGGTGGGTGCACGCAAGAACTTCGGGTCGTTCATCATCACCTCCTCGCCCGTCGCCGGGTTGTAGAGGTAATTGCCGCAGATGCCGTGCACGGCTGGCGGACGGCCGGTGGCGATCGAAAGGTTGTTGGGATTGGTGAAGCTCGGAATGACGCTGTGGGCGGTGCGCACGGTGCCGGTCTTGCACATGCGCTCCAGGGTCGGCATCAGGCCGGCCTTGATGGCCTCGTCGAGATAGGCCGGCTCGCAGCCGTCGAGGCAGATGGCGATGGCCGGCACCTTGGGCCAGGGATAGGCGCGGCCATTGGCGGTGACGGTGACGGGCGACATCTGGTTCATGGCGGGCGGTCCTTCCTTGTGATGAGCGGTCGGCGTCCCGCCGGCCTTGCATTGTCTCCCGCTTTTTCTGACGCAAAGTCATCCATTTGAAAAATTGCAATTATGTATTTGATCGATAGATCCTGGCTATGATTATCCGATGTGAGGCGGCCGCGGCTTACGGGGTGAGAACCGATTTCATGAAGGCCTCGATCTTCGGCGAATGGCGCCGTTCCAAGAGGCAGGAGAGGCGATATTCGGTCTGCACCACGGCATCGGAAAAGCGGATCGTGCCGAGGCGCGGATGCGCCACGAATTCGAAATCGGCGACGACGCCGATGCCGAGCCCCCGCTCGACCGCCTTCCAGACGCCTTCGCGGCTGCCGATTTCGAGGAAGGGCCTGACCGGGACATTCGCTTTCAGGGCCGCCTGCTCCAAAGCGCGTCGCGTCGTCGATCCCACTTCCCGCAGGATCAGCGGTTGGCCGGCGAGTTCCGCGATGGAGACCTCGTCGCGCCCGTACCAGGGGTGCTCGACATTGACGAAGACGACGACGTCATGGGTGCTGAACGGCACGGATGCGATCCGCGGATCGTCCACGGCATGCGCCAGGATGGCGACGTCGGATTCCAGATCGAGAACCCTCTGCAGGGTCTGGTCGGAGTTGCCGAGCAGCATGCTGACCTTGATCGAGGGATATTTTGCAAGAAACCGCGCGACCATCTCCGTCGCATGGAACGGCCCCACGGCGGCAAGGCGCAACATGCCGGTTTCGAGCTTGCCACTGCTCAACAGAAGCTCCTCTGCTTCCTCATGCAGCGTCATGATGCGTTTCGTCACGTCGAAGAGCGCCGCCCCCGTCTCAGAGAGCTCGATGCGCCGTCCGCGGCGCACGATCAGCTCGACGCCGTAACGCTCCTCCAACTCCTTTACCTGTGTGGTAACAGTCGGCTGGCTGATGTTGAGGGCGTCTGCGGCCGCAGTGAAACCGCGGTTTTCAGCCACGGCGTGGAAGGAGCGGAGATGCGTGAATACTATAGCCATAATCTATGATAATCCGCAAAGATTTGTATTAGTCAATGGATGGTGGCTTTGTCACAGTGTGTCTGCCAATCAATTTGCAGAACAGGAAGTCGTCCGTGTGGTCCTATCGAAACCCCGTTGATGTCCGTTTTGGCTCCGGCAGCTTCAACCGTCTTGCCGATGCCATCGCTGGCCGCCCCTATGCCCTGGTCACCTACGGCGATGCCTTCTTCCGAGGGCTTGCCGCACGTCTCGAACAGGCGGCCGGTGCGCCCCTGCTCGTGGTGGACGACATCGCTCCGAACCCGGACATTGCGCTTCTGGAAGTGCAGACCGCCCGCTTCGCCGGGCTTGCCCGGCAGCCGGAAGTCATCGTGGCGCTCGGCGGCGGCTCCGTCATCGACTCGGCGAAGGTTTTTGCCGCCGCCCGCGGCGATTTCGCCGCCATGGACGCCTACCTGAAGAAGCGTGCGGGCGCTGAGACGCTCTCCCCCTGGCCGCTGATCGCCGTGCCGACGACGGCAGGCACGGGCAGCGAAGTCACCTGCTGGGGCACGGTCTGGGACAATGCCGGCGGCGTGAAATACTCGCTCGCCCATCCCGGCCTCTATCCGGAATATTCGATCGTCGATCCCGAGCTCATGGCCGGAAAACCCCGCGACCTGACGATCCAGACCGGGCTCGATGCCCTGTCGCACTCGCTCGAAAGCCTTTGGAACCGCAGCGCCAATCCCGTATCGATGGCGCATGCCATTGCCGCGGCCCGCGGCGTGCTCTCCACCCTGCCGCAGCTCGCCGGCGACCTTGCGAATGTCGAGCTGCGCGCACGCATGGCGCGGGCCGCAACGCTCGCCGGCTTCGCCTTTTCCAACACCAAGACGGCGATCGCCCATTCGCTGTCCTACCCGATCACGCTGCGCCATGGGGTGCCGCACGGCATCGCCTGCTCCTTCTCGCTCCCGATGATCATCCGCAGCGTCGCCGGGGAGGGCGGCATCTGCGCGGAGGGCCTGCAGGCGATCTTCGGGGCGGATGCATACAAGACCGCCGACCAGCTGGAGGCCTTCCTGAACGGACTTGGCGTTGCGACGGACCATCGCCACTACGGCATCGATGACGCCGAGTGGCGCGACCTGATCACGCTCGCCTTCGACGGGGAGCGCGGACAGAATTTCATCGGCAAGCGGGACGTGCTTCTGGCGATCGCCGGTGACGGGGGAAGCAGGCAGATGGCAGTGGCATGACCGATTTCTAATTGCCGCGAGCGGAAGGCTCCGGCCGATCGATTGCATTTGTTTTGGGAGGAATGAATGACTACTTTGAAACGTACCGTGGCCGGCCTGGCAACGCTGGGAGCGATGATCGCCTACACGGCTTCCGGGGCCCTTGCGGAGGAGTGCAAGAACCCCGACACGCTGGTCTTCTCCATCATCCCGACGGAGGAGACGACGCAGGAGCTCGACATTTACAAGCCCCTGCTGGACAAGCTGAAGGAGAAGACCGGCAAGTCCGTCGAGTTCTTCATGCCGACCTCCTATGCCTCGGTCATCGAAGGCATGGTCAACGGCTGGGTCCAGATCGGCGTTCACGGGCCGAACTCCTATGTGCTTGCCAAGGAGAAGGACCCGAACCTCGAAGTCTTCGCCACCTATACCAAGACCAAGGGACATTTCCAGGAGGAGGGCCCGGGCTATCGCGCGGTGCTCGTCGTCAAGGCGGATTCGAAGTTCGACAGCATCGAATCCCTCAAGGGCTCGGTCGTCGGCCTTGCCGATCCGGCCAGCACCTCCGGCAACCTCCTGCCGCGCATGGTGTTCGGCGAGACGATCGGCACCGGGCCGGAGCTGGAGAAGTATTTCTCCAAGGTCGTCTATACCGGCGGTCATGACCAGTCGGCGCTCGCCGTCAAGGAGGGCCGTGTCGATGATGCCTTCGTCGCGACGCACCGGCTCGACAACGTCATCGACCGCGGCCTCGCGGCCAAGGAGGATTTCCGGGTGCTCTGGCAGTCCGACATCATTCCGCAGGATCCGATGGTCTACCGGGGCGATCTCTGCGAGCCGCTGAAGGCCTCCATTCGCGAGGCGTTCCTGACGCTGCACGAGGATCCGGCGGCAAAGCCGTTCTTCGACGGCATCGCCTCGACGAAGTTCGTCGCCATGAACGACAGCGACTACGATATCATCCGCAAGCTCGTCGCAGCGGAAAAGGCGGCAAGCCAGTGAGACACGAAAAGAACATCGCCGAGAGCCGCGCGACGCGCGGCTCCACGGCTGACACGGTGGCGTCCATGTCGATCCTGCAAGTGCGCAACCTCAAGGTCAGCTACGCGGCCAGCGGCCCACAGATCCTCAAGGGTATCGATTTCGCCGTCGACGGCGAGGATTTCTGCGCCGTCATCGGACCGAGCGGCGCGGGCAAGTCGACGCTGATCCGCTGTATCAACCGGCTCGTCGAGCCGACGGAGGGCGACATCGTCCTGTTCGGCCAGTCGGTGCGGCCGTTGCGGGGAAGCGAGCTGCGGCATCTGCGCCGGCGCATCGGCATGATCTTCCAGGAATTCAACCTGGTGAACCGCATGTCGGTCATGGACAATGTGCTCTCGGGCCGCCTCGGCTATACCGGTGCTTTCCGCAGCTTCTTCAAGGCCTTCCCGCGCGAGGATATCGACAGGGCGCTGCACCTGCTCGAACGCGTCGGTTTGCAGGATCACGTCGACAAGCGCGCGGATGCGCTTTCCGGCGGCCAGCGCCAGCGCGTCGGCATCGCCCGCGCATTGATGCAGAAGCCGGAAATCCTGCTGCTCGACGAGCCGACCTCGGCGCTCGACCCGAAGATATCGCGCGACGTGATGCGGCTGATCCGGGAGCTTGCGACGGAGTTCAAGGTTCCGGTCCTGTGCAACATCCACGATGTCCAGTTGGCGCTCGAAAGCTGCAACCGCATCATCGGCATGCAGGACGGCTACAAGAAGTTCGACGGGCCGTCGAAGGGGATGCGCAAGCAGGACCTCGACGAGATCTACGCCATGGAGGTGCTGTGATGAGCCTGGCGGCAACCTCTGTTTCTGAGCACGGCTTCGATGCCTGGCTCGCCCACAAGCGCAGCCGCCGCATCAAGAACTGGCTGATCGTGGCGGCAGGCGCCGCCGTGCTGGCCTGGTGCGTCCGCGATACGATCCTGTTCGACACCGACTGGGCGCGCATGGGCGGTGCGCTCGGCATCGGCGGCACGCTCGAACGCTTCTTCTGGGTCGACTGGTCGCTCGCGCCGAAGCTTCTCGTGCCGGCGCTCGAAACGCTGATGATGGCGACGCTCGGCACCATTCTCGGCTGCATCCTGTCCTTGCCCGTCGCCTGGTTCGGTGCGGCGAATGTCACGCCAAGCCGCTTCATCCTCTATCCGCTGGGCCGCTTCCTGATGGTGCTGTCCCGCTCGATCCACGAGATCATCTGGGCGCTGCTGTTCGTCGGCGCCGTCGGTCTCGGCGCCTTGCCCGGCATTCTGGCCGTCGCGATGCGCTCCATCGGTTTCATCTCGAAGATCACCGCGGAAGCGATCGAGAACATCGATCCGAAGCCCGTCGAGGCGATCAGGGCCGTCGGCGGCAACCAGTTCCAGGTCATGTATTACGGCATCGGGCCGCAGATCCTGCCGGTCATCATCGGCACTATCATCTTCGAGTGGGACATCAACATCCGCCGCTCCGCGATCATGGGCCTGGTCGGCGCCGGTGGCCTTGGCCTCGTCTTCTTCCGCCAGATGGCGATGTTCAACTATGGCGGCGTGACGCTCGTGGTCCTTGCGGTCCTCGCGCTGATCGCGCTCGGCGAGGTGGTGTCCCATTTCGCGCGCAAGGCAGTCATCTAGGAGGCGGCAATGGCACTCGCATCTCTACAATCCATCCCCGCCGCGCCGCGCCGCTGGTCGCGCTATCGCCACCCGCAATCGACGATCCGTTTCGCCGTGCTGCTGGCCGTCCTGACGTTCCTCGCCTGGTCCGTCGCCTTCCTCAACGTCGATCTCCTGCGCATCCTCGGTGCCTTCCCGCGGCTGGCGGAGATCCTCGCCACCCGCTATTTCCCGCCGGATCTGAACTATGTTTCCGACGCGGATTTCATCCGATCGGTCATCCGCACGCTGGAAATGTCACTGCTCGGCGGTTTCTTCGGCGTGGTCTTCTCCATCCCGCTCGCCTGGCTTGCCGCGCGCAACATCACGTTCAGCCGGCGCATCGCCTATCCCTTGGGCCGCTTCGCCATCATGGGCAGCCGCTCGATCCACGAGACGATCTGGACCATCCTCTTCGTCACCGTGCTCGGCTTCGGCATGCTGGCCGGCACGCTCGCGCTCACCGTCTTCTGCATCGGCTTTGCCGGAAAGCTCTTCTCCGACGAGCTGGAGGCGATCGACATGGGGCCGGTGGATGCGATGCGCTCGGTCGGCGCCAGTCCGCTGCAGGTCTTCCAGTATGCGGTCTTGCCACAGGTGCGTGTCGCCTTCACCGGCATCGCGATCTACACCTGGGACGTTGCCTTCCGCGCGGCGACCGTCGTCGGCTTCTTCGGGGGCGGCGGCATGGGTTGGTACCTGAAACGCACCACCCAGCAGCTCGAATCTACCCGCGTCGCGGCGATACTGCTGGTGATCATCGCTCTCGTTCTGATCGCGGAAATCGGATCCGGATGGCTGCGGCGACGGATTTCCAGAATGCGCTAACGGGGGTGGCCGTTCGGCGACCAGGATACCAATCCAGCCGAGAACACGCCGTGATCCCGATCGAAAGCAACGACTGGCTGCTCCAGGTATACGGTGGGGATGGCTTGTAATCGGCGGCGCTTGGCCAGGATTTGCCATTCAGCCTTTGCATGATGCGGGAAGCAACATCCTTCAGAACCCATCTGCCGCCTGCCTGCCGGCCTTTCAGACCTTGATCCACCGGTCTGCGCTGCCTGTGAGCAGGTGCAGGGCTGGAGCGATGGACCACCGGCCGGGCCGGGGAGCGGACTGGTATGTCAATCTGATCGAAATGGACACTGCCCTTGAATCCGGTTCACGATAGGAAGGGTCCCCAAGGCACGGGGAGCCTCGAAGGGCCCGGGGAGTGAATCGGCAGATGGATGAATTCGACTATGTGATCGTCGGTGCGGGCTCGGCGGGCTGCGTGCTGGCGAACCGCCTTTCCGATGGCGGGCGGCATCGCGTGGCGCTGCTGGAGGCCGGCGGCAGCGACCTGAACTTCTGGGTGCGCATGCCGATCGGCTATGGCAAGGCCTTCTATCACGACAGGCTGAACTGGAAATACCTGACGGAGCCGGTGCCGGGTTTCGACGGCCGCCAGTCCTATTGGCCGCGCGGCAAGGTGATCGGCGGGTCCAGCTCGATCAACGCCATGGTGTTCATCCGCGGGCAGGCCGAGGATTTCGACGGCTGGCGCGCGCTCGGCAATCCGGGATGGGGCTATGAGGACGTCCTGCCGCTCTTCCGGCGCATGGAGAACAATGTCGCCGGTGCCGATGAATGGCGCGGGAAAGGCGGGCCGCTGACCGTCACCAATATCGAGGGGGTCGTGCATCCGCTCTGCCGGAACTATCTTGCCGGCGGCACCGAGGCGGGCCTGTCGCGCAATCCGGATTTCAACGGCGTGACGCAGGAAGGTGTCGGCATCTACCAGATCACGACGCGCAACGGCTTCCGCTGCTCGACGGCGACCGCCTATCTCGCTCCGGCCCGCAGGCGGGCGAACCTGCGCGTGATTACGGCCGCACATGCGACCCGCGTGCTGTTCGACGGCAAGCGGGCGGTCGGCGTCGAATACAGGCAGGGTGGAGAGGCCCGGCAGGTTCGCGCGCGGTGCGCGGTCATCCTGGCCGCGGGGGCGGTCAACACGCCCCAGTTGCTCCAGCTTTCCGGCGTCGGCGATCCGGCCCTCTTGAAGCGCCACGGCATCGATGTCGTGCATGCCGCGCCGGCTGTCGGGCGCAACCTGCAGGACCATATCGGCTTCGATCATCTCTACAGGAGCCGGCAGCCGACGCTCAACGACGTGCTGCGGCCCTGGTTGGGGCGGCTGCGGGTAGGGCTGCGTTACGTTCTGACGAGGAGCGGTCCGCTCTCGCTCAGCGTGAACCAGGGCGGCGGCTTCTTCCGCACCAGCCCGGAGCGCATGCGCCCGAACATGCAGCTCTATTTCTCCCCGGTCAGCTATACCCGCGCCATTCCCGGCCGGCGGGCGCTGATGAGCCCGGATCCCTTTCCCGGCTTCCTCGTCGGCGTGTCCAACTGCCACCCGACGAGCCGCGGGCAGCTCGCCATCCGCTCCGCCGATCCCTTCGCCGCGCCGGAAATCCAGCCCAACTACCTTTCGACGGAAGAGGACGTGCAGGAACTGCTGGAAGCCGCGCATTTCCTGCGGCGCCTTTCGCGCACCGGTCCGATGCGCGAAATCATCGAGGAGGAGATTCGCCCTGGCCCCGCGATTCTTGATGACGAGGACCTGATCGCCGACATCCGCGCGCGCTCCGGCTCGGTGTTCCACCCCTGTGGCACCTGCGCCATGGGGCCGGATGCGGCGACATCCGTAGTCGACCCGCGCCTGCGCGTCCACGGCCTGGAGGCGCTGCGCGTCGTCGATGCCTCGGTCTTCCCGCGCATCACCGCGGGAAACCTCAACGCACCGACCATCATGGTGGGCGAAAAAGGAGCCGACCTCATCCTTGCCGATACGCGCTGAGGCGCGGGCGCGTTTCAGGCGCTGATGCGGCTCCGGCCTTTCGCCTTGCGCATGTCCTTCAGGACCGCGCCGAGCGTTTCCGCCGCGCTTGCGATCATGCGCGGCGGGGCGGAGCTGAAGCCGAGGACGAGGCCGCGTTGGCGCACCGGCGTGATGGCGAAGCGGCCGATCGGCGAGACGAGCACATTCCGCTCGGCCGCGCGACGGGCGACGGCAAGTTCGTCAAGACCCTCGGCGAGGCTGCCGACCGTGTGGAAGCCCGTTTCTGTGGGGGCGACATCCAGCAGGCCGGCCATATGGCGGGCGGCCCCGTCCAGCAGCGCCTGAAGCCGCTCGGCGTAGACGCGCCGCATGCGCCGGATATGACTGGCGAAATGGCCACATTCGATGAAGCTCGCGACGACCGATTGGAGGCTCGCGGGCGAGCCCTGCAGGGTCGCTCCGGCGATGCGGTAGAAGATATCGACCAGGCCAGGCGGCGCGACGACATAGCCGAGGCGCAGCGCCGCGAACAGCGTTTTCGAGAAACTGCCGACATAGATGACGCGGCCGGACGTATCGACGCTTTTCAGCGTCGGTGGCGGGTGGCCGGCATAGTGGAACTCGCCGACATAGTCGTCCTCGATGATCCAGGCGCCGGCCCGTTCGGCGGCGCGCAGCAGCTCGAAGCGGCGCTGCAGGCTCATCGTCACGCCGAGCGGATGCTGGTGGGCGGGCGTCACGAAGGCGAGGCGGAAATCCGGCGCGATCTCCAGCCCCTCGGCGACGTTGATGCCTTCCTCGTCGATGCTGAGCGGCACCAGCCGTGCGCCCGAGGAAATAAGGCTGTTGCGCGCGCCGATCGCGCCCGGGTTCTCGATCCAGACCGCATCGCCGGGATCGAGCAGGGTATTGCCGATGCGGTTGAAGGCGTCCTGAGCGCCGTTGAAGATGAAGACCTGTTCCGGCTCGCAGATGATGCCCCGGTTGGCGCGCAGATGCATCGCAACGGCGCGGCGCAGCTCCGTCAGGCCCTCGGCCGGCGGATAGCCGAGCAGGAGGTTGCGCGGCTGGCGCCAGTAGCGCGCGACCATGCTCGCCCACAGCGCCATCGGGAACTCGTCGAAGGCCGGGATGCCGGTGATGAAGGGCCGCGGGTTTTCCGGATGGGCGAGGCGTGGAAAATAGTGCTCGGAGGCGTCCGCGCTGAGCTGGGCAAGGCGCGGCGGGCTGCGGATCTCGTCTCCGGCCGGGCTTTCCGGGGTCCTGGCTGGCCGGCCGTCGCGCAGGGTGTCCGTGACATAGGCCCCGGCGCCGATGCTGGAGCGGATCAGACCTTCGGCGGCGAGCTGCTCGTAGACGCTGATGGCCGTGGTGCGCGAGACGCCGTGATCCTTCGCCAGCGTGCGGCTGGAGGGCAGGCGCTCGCCGGGCTGGAGCCTTCCGGAAAGAATCATGTCGCGCAGCGCCGAGCAGAGCTGGGCGCTGATCGGCGTACGGGAACTGCGGTCGAACTGCAGCGTGGGCAGCAGCGCGCCGCCCGGATATTTTACCATCTCGCCCTCCGGCCTGTCGTCCCGCCGCAATAGTGGTCCGCTACGAAAAGCAAAGTGGACCTTCTCGCTCGAAGATTTTCCGATGATTGTCGGACCAGTTCGCGGCGTCAAGGGCTCATTGCTCGCCAGACGCCTTCGCCAGAGGACAGACCGGACCGCCATGAAGATCAAACGCATCGAGACCTTCTGCAATCGCCATGTCGGCTTCGTCCGCATCACCGACGAGACCGGTGCGACCGGCTGGGGCCAGGTCTCGGCCTACCATTCCGACATCACGTCCGAGGTGTTGCACCGCCAGGTCGCGCCCTATTCGCTCGGAACCGAGATCGTCGATCTCGATGACCATCTCGACCGCATCTTCGAGCGCGAGCACAAGTTTCCGGGTTCCTACCTCTACCGAGCGATGTGCGGCCTCGACACGGCGATCTGGGACCTGCGCGGCAAGAAGGCCGGCAAGCCGGTTGCCGCACTGCTCGGCGGCTCGGCCGGTCCGCTGCGCGCCTATGCCTCCTCGATGAAGCGCGACATCACGCCGGCCGACGAGGCCGAGCGGTTCAGGCGGCTGCGCGGCGAATACGGTTTCGACGCCTTCAAGTTCCGCGTCGGCGCGGAATGCGGGCGCAATGAAGACGAATGGCCGGGCCGGACGGAAGAGATCATCCCGACGATCGCCCGGGCCGTCGGGGAGGGAGCCGATCTGCTGGCCGATGCCAATTCCTGCTATTCCCCGGCCCGCGCCATCGAGGTCGGCCGTATCATGCAGGACAACGGCCTCGTGCATTATGAAGAGCCGTGCCCCTATTGGCAGCTCGAACAGACGAAGCAGGTGACCGAGGCGCTCGACATCGACGTCACCGGCGGCGAGCAGGATTGCGATCTCGCCATCTGGCGGCGCATGATCGAGATGCGCGCCGTCGACATCGTGCAGCCCGACATCTGCTATCTCGGCGGCATCAGCCGGACGCTGCGCGTGGTGCGCATGGCCGAGGCCGCCGGCCTGCCGGTGACGCCGCACGCCGCCAATCTCTCCATGGTGACGCTTTTCACCATGCATCTGCTGCGCGCCATCCCGAACGGCGGCAAATACCTCGAATTCTCGATCGAGGGCGAGGATTACTATCCATGGCAGGACGGCCTGTTCCGCAAGTCGCCCTATGCCATCGTCGATGGTAAAGCGACCGTGACCGAGGAACCCGGCTGGGGCGTGGAGATCGATCCGGAATGGCTGGCGCGTTCCAGCTACCAGATGAGCGAGGCGAATTGAGATGAGCACCGAAACCCTCGTCGGCGAATATTTTGCCAGCGGCACGCTTTCCGGCCTGCCGTCGGGACATTTCATCGACGGCACGTTCGTTGCTGCTTCGGGCGGCCGCACGATGGAGACGTTTGACCCCGGCGCCGCCCGCCCCTACCACGCCTTCGCCGCTGGCGATGCCGGCGACGTGGACCGGGCGGTCGCCGCCGCCCGCCAAGCCCAGCGCGCCTGGGGGCGCACCAAGGCGAGCGCCCGCGGCGCGGTTCTCCTGCGCGTGGCCGAACTCATCCGGGCGGAGGCGGCGCGGCTTGCCGTGGTGGAAAGCCTCGACAGCGGCAAGGCCCTGCAGGAGGCGGAAGGCGACGTTGCGGGCGCCGCGCGCTGCTTTGAATATTACGCCGGTGCCGCCGACAAGATCCAGGGCGACACCTTTCCGCTTGGTGTCGACTACATCGGCTATTCCATCGAGGAACCGGTCGGCGTCACCGCCCATGTCATTCCCTGGAACTACCCGCTCTCGACGGCCGCCCGCAGCATCGCGCCGGCGCTCGCCGCCGGCTGCACCGTGGTCGCCAAGCCCGCCGAGCAGACGCCGCTGACGGCGTTGATGCTGGCCGATATTCTCGCCCGCGCGGGCCTTCCGGCCGGTGTCTGCAATGTCGTCACCGGCACGGGCGCGGAAGCGGGCGGGCCGCTGGTCGCGCATCCGGATGTCCGCCACGTCACCTTCACCGGCTCCGTGCCGACGGGCATCCGCGTGATGCAGTCGGCCGCTGCGAACGTCACCAGCGTCGTGCTCGAACTCGGCGGCAAGTCGCCGGTCGTCGTCATGGCCGATGCGGACATGGGCGCCGCCGTGGAGGGCGTGCTCGGTGCGATCTACGAGAATGCCGGGCAGATCTGCTCCGCCGGTTCGCGCCTCGTCGTCGAGCGCGGGGTGCATGCCGAACTGGTCGAGCGTCTCGCCAAACGTGCGGCCAGCCTCAGGCTCGGCCATGGTCTGCGCCGCCCGCAGGTCGGCGCGCTCTCCTCCGCCGCGCATCTCGACAAGGTGGCCGGCTATGTCGAGGGCGCGCGTGCGCGCGGCGTCACCATCGCCGCCGGCGGCCGACGGGCGACGGACCCGCAGAGCGGCGCCGGCTGGTTCTTCCAGCCGACGATCCTCGACGCGGTGACGGCGGACGATCCCGTCATCCAGGAGGAGATTTTCGGCCCCGTTCTCTCCGTGCAGGTCGTCGACGGCGAGGAGGAGGCCGTGGCGGTGGCGAACGGCACCGATTTCGGCCTCGTCGCCGGCATCTACACAAGCGATTTCGGCCGTGCCCACCGCATGGCGCGCGATATCGACGCCGGCCAGGTCTACATCAACGAATATTTCGCCGGCGGCATCGAGGTTCCCTTCGGCGGCAACAAGCTGTCCGGCTTCGGCCGCGAGAAGGGCTTTGCGGCGCTGCGCAGCTACACGCGCACGAAAAGCCTGACGGCGAAGATCGGCTGATCGTCATAATGGTCTTACGGCAAGGAGATAATGGACCTTTCGGGGAAGCCAATCTCGTCCTTTGATGCCAGCGGCTAGAAATCGGGAACAGAGCGTCATCGACGGGAGCGAGATGGCCCTCCATGGGAAAGAACGCCGGAAAAACGGCGACTTGCAACAGCCAAACGGAAGAGGAGAACAGCATGAAAACGACATTCGCGCTCGCCGCGACGACGGCGCTTGCCCTGTTCATGGCAGGCAATGCGGCGCAGGCCGAGACCCTGCGCCTGCTCACCTGGGGCGGTTATGCGCCGGACAACGTCATCAAGCTCTTCGAGGAGGCGAATCCTGACATCACCGTCGAGGTGACGCTGTCCAACAACGAGGAGATGGTCGCAAAGCTCCGGGCGACCGGCGGCGCGGGCTACGACCTCGCCCAGCCGAGCCATGACCGCATCTTCGCGGCCCAGCAGGAATACAACATCTACAAGCCGCTCGATCTCTCGAAGATCGAGACGGCGAACCTGGCGCCGAACCTGCTCGACGGCGTGAAGGCCAATGCGACCATCGATGGCAACCTCTATGCCGTGCCGCATCAGTGGGGCACGTCCGGCATCGTCGCCGACATTTCCAAGGCGCCGAACGTCAAGGGCTGGGGCGACCTCTGCAATCCGGACTACAAGGGCCGCACCTCGATGCGCCTGCGCCGCACCATCCTGCTCGGCACGGCCTTCTCGCTCGGCAAGGACCCGTTCGCTCTCTATGGCGACAAGGCGGCCTACCAGACGATGCTCGACGAGGTGACGGAAAAACTGATCGCCTGCAAGGACAATGTGAAGACCTACTGGAACGGCGGCGACGACCTTTCGACGCTGCTGCTCTCCGGTGAGGTGGTCGTCTCGGAGGCCTGGGATTCCACGGCCTTCAAGCTCTATGGCGAGAACAAGAACCTCGTCTATGTGCCGCCGGAAACCGGTGCGCTCGCCTGGATCGACACCTTCGTCATCCCGCGCAAGGGCGAAGCGGACGATGCGGCCTACAAGTGGATCAACTTCGTCATGAAGCCCGAGATCGTCAAGCTGATGTCGAATTCCACCGGCGCCATTGCCGCCGTCAGCAACGGCATCGATCTCCTGCCGGACGACAAGAAGGCTGCCGTCAAGGCCGCCTTCGACGAGCAGGACCTCGCCAACCTCAAGTTCTTCGCCAATATCCCGGCGGGGCTGGAGGACATGGAAGGCAAGGCGCTGGAGCGCATCAAGGCCGCGACGTCCAACTGATCGCCCTCCAGGGCAGTTCCGGCCGGCCGAGGGCGTCCTTGGCCGGCTGCTTTCCAGATGGCCGCAAAAGCGCGCCGCGAGCAATGAGCACTCCATGCACGATCTTCAATGCGAAAGCCTGAGCAAGCGGTTCGGCGCCTACACCGCCGTCGACAGCGTGTCCTTCGATGTCCCGCGCGGATCCTTCTTCTCGATCCTCGGCCCTTCCGGCTGCGGCAAGACCACGCTGATGCGCATGATCGCCGGCTTCGAGACGCCGACGAGCGGCGACATCCGCATCAAGGGCCGGTCCGTGCTTTCGACGCCGCCGAACAAGCGCCCCGTCAAGATGGTGTTCCAGCATCTCGCGCTCTTCCCGATGATGAATGTCGGCGAGAACATCGCCTATGGCCTGCGCTGCCGCGGCGAGAACAGGGCTGACATCGCCCGCAAGGTGGCGACGGTGCTCGACCGCGTCGGCCTGCCCGGCACGGCGGAAAAGCAGGTTTCCCAGCTCTCCGGCGGTCAGAAGCAGCGCATCGCGATCGCCCGCTGCATGGTGCTCGAACCGGACGTGCTGCTGCTCGACGAGCCGCTCGGCGCGCTCGATCTGAAACTGCGCGAGCGCATGAAGATCGAGCTCAAGCAGCTCCAGCACCAGTTCGAGACGACTTTCCTCTACATCACCCACGACCAGTCGGAGGCGCTTTTGATGTCCGACAATGTGGCGGTCATGAATGCCGGCGAATTCGAGCAGATCGGCGCGCCGCAGGACCTCTACAACAATCCGAAGACCGGCTTCGTCGCCGGCTTCGTCGGCGACAGCAACCGCTGGCCCGGCCGGGCGCTCTCGGTCTCGGACGGCAAGGTGCGCGTGGCGATCGACGGCGGCGGTGAGGCGATCGCGCTCGCCGGGGACGAGCGCATCGCGGCCGGCGGGCCGGTCGAGCTTTTCGTGCGCCCGGAGGTCATCTCGATCGGCGCCGGCAGCGAGAACACGCTCGGCGGCACCGTCGAAAGCCTGCTGTTCAACGGCGCGAGCAGCCGCATCCTCGTGCGCATGGCGAATGGCCACCTCGTCGAGGTCGGCCAGGCGGTGATGGACGGTTCGGTCAGCATTGCGCCCGGCGAAACGGTCGAGATCGGCTGGAGCCGGAGCCACGGCCGCGCCTTCTCCGTTGCGGGGTGAGGGCGATGGCGCGCACCGATATCGGAAAACTCTCGCTCATCCTGCTCTTCGCCCCCTTCGCGCTGTGGATCGCGCTGCTGATCATCCTGCCGCAGCTTGGCATCGGCTATATCTCGCTGCGCGAGAAGGTGGGGCCGGGTGAATATACGTTCGGCTTTGCGAACTACATCGCCTTCCTCTCGGAGCCGATCTACTGGAACACGCTGCTGCGCACCGCCTGGATGTCGATCCTGGTGACGGCCATGGCGCTCGCCGTCGGCTTTCCCGTCGCCTATTACATCGCCAAGATCGCCCATCGCCGCTCGCGCGCCGCGCTCTTCTTGATGTGCCTCATCCCGCTTTGGGTGAGCGATCTCGTGCGGGCCTTCGGCTGGATCGTCATCCTGCGCGAGACCGGTCTCGTCTCCAGCTTTCTGCAGAAGATCGGCCTCGTCAGCGGCCCGGTCGAACTGCTCTACAATGACGCCACCGTCGTCATGGGCCTCGTCTACACGGTCGTGCTCTTCATGATCGTGCCGCTCGTCTCCACACTTGACGGCATGGACAATTCGCTGATCGAGGCGGGCTACAATCTCGGCGGCAGCCGCTTCACCGTCTTCCGCCGCATCGTCGTGCCCTATGCCATGCCGGGCATCGTCGCCGGCTGCATCATCGTCTTCATGCTGACGGCGGGCAGCTACCTCACGCCCATCCTGCTCGGCGGCAAGAACAGCATGTGGTTCACCGAGCAGATCTACGAACAGTTCGTGACGCGCTACAACTGGGAATCGGGTGCGACCTTCGGCGTGCTGCTGCTCGTCTTCACCTCGTTCGTCGTCTGGCTCGGCCTGCGGCTTACCGGCCAGAGCCTCGCCTCCACCGTCGCAAAGGACTGACCATGAACGTCGCGGCCCCGCAATCGCCTTTCCTGCAATGGCTCTATCGCGGCTACATGCTGGCGTTCCTGTTGTACCTCGCCGCCCCGCTCTTTGCCGCCGGCATGTTCGCCTTCAACGATTCCATGTTCCCGGCGCTGCCCTGGAACGGTTTCACGCTCGACTGGTTCTTCAGCAGCACCGAGCCGAAGATCGGCATGTTCCATGATCGGCGCCTGCTGCGCGGCCTGCAGAACTCGCTCTATATCGGTGTCATCGTCTCGGCGCTCGCCGTCGCGGCCGGCACCTGCAACGCCTTCCTCTTCGAGCGCAAGCAGTTCCCGGCGAAGAATTTCTTCTACATCCTGATGATCGTGCCGCTGGTTATTCCCGGCGTCATCCTCGGCATCTCGATCCTCGTCTTCGCCAGCATGATTGCCAACGGCCTCGAAGAAGCCTTCGGCATCGAATGGGACTTCCTGCGTCCCGGTCTCTTCCTCGTCATCCTCGGCCAGTTCTCGTTCCTGACGACCATCACCTCGCTGGTCATCGCCGCGCGCCTGCGCAAATTCGACATCTCGCTGGAGGAAGCCGCGCTCAATCTCGGTGCGACGCGGCTGCGCGTGCTGATGACGGTGACGCTGCCCTATCTGATGCCCGCGCTCTTCTCCGCCTTCGTCGTCGCCTTCCTCGTCTCCTTCGAGAACTTCAACACGACGCTGATGCTGGTCGGCTCCGACGCGCCGCTGACCATCACCATGTACGACCGCATGGTGAAGGTCGGCTCGACGCCGGTGCTGAACGCCGTCTCGTTCTTCCTGATGGTGGGCTCCGGGGCGCTGGCACTGCTCAGCGTGGTGGTTCAGCGCGGGAAGGAGTGAGCCGCACCCCGGGCCACCCATTTGCGGCGCAGGGTCGGTTATGCTGCAGCCCTGATTCCTGGTTTGTTTGCAAAGCGCCGTCCTGTCACTCGATGGATTGGCCGGCCTCCAGGAACGGTGCGTTTTCGCGGAGATGGATGACCGTTGGGCCATCCGCGGCGAAGGCGGCCTTTACCGCGGCTTCCAGTTCGGCAAAACTGCCCGGCTGGGCGGTGCGGCAGCCATAGGCTTCGGCGAGCTTGACGAAATCCGGATTGTGCTGGTTGACGCCGATTGTCGGGATGTCGCGGGCGATCATGCCGTCGCGGATCTGGGCGAGGCTGTCGTTGTTCCACAGGATGATGGCGAGCGGCAGCTTGTTCTCCACTGCGGTGCCGAGTTCCTGGAGCGTGAACTGGAACCCGCCGTCGCCGACGATGACGGCGACCGGCGTCCCAGGGCTTGCGATCTTGCCGCCGATCGCCGCCGGGAGCGCATAACCGAGCGTACCGAAGCCGGCCGGGAAATGCCAGGTGCGGGGCAGGGCGCTGCGGTAGAAGGCATAGCCGGTATAGGCGAGCTGCGTCATGTCGGTATAGACCACGCCGTCGTCGGGGATGGCGTTGCGCAGGCTGTCGAGCACGCGGACGTGTTTTTGTTCGAGCGGCGTCAGGGCGCTGCGTTCGGCGGCGCGCAGTTCGGCGATGGCGTTGGAATTCCTGAAGCCTTCGGCCGGGGCGAGCCTTTCGGCGATCGCCGCGAGCGCGAGTCTCGAATCCGCCTCCATGGCGACATCGACGTCGTAGTCGCGCACCAGGGTTGCCGGGTCGATGTCGATGCGGATGATTTTTCCGCGCATCGGCAGCGGGCCGTCGAGCCAGATATCGGGTTCGGCCAGCTCGGTGCCGACGAGCAGCACGGCGTCCGCATCGTGTACGAAGGCCTGGGTGGCGCCGCGGTCGACCGTTACCTCAAGGGCGAGCGGGTGGTCGTCGGGCAGGATGCCCTTGGCCGCGATGGTCGGAATGACGGCCGCGCCGATCTTTTCCGCGAGCGCCTTGACTTCGGCGGAGGCCGGGACCGCGCCGCCGCCGGCAATGATCACCGGCCGCCTGGCGGCGTTGAGGATCGCGGCGGCGGCCTCGACCTGTGCCACGTCCGGCGCGCGGCGGCGGGCGGTGCTGCGCCGGTTCGCCGGCTTGTCGTCGGGCGCCTTGAAGACGTCGAGCGGGATGGAGAGGTGGACGGGACGCGGGCGGCCGCTTTCGAAGAGGGCGAAGGCGCGGGCGATGTATTCGCGCACCTGGTCGGGGCTGGTGGCCGTCTCGGAGAAGGCGGTGAGGGGACGGGTGACGGCGGACTGGTCGGTGATCTCGTGCAGCATGCCACGGCCCATGCCGAGGTCCTTGTTGGCGGCGACCGATGTGATGACCAGCATCGGCACGCTGTCGGAATAGGCCTGGCCGATGGGCGTTGCGGCATTGGTGACGCCGGGGCCTGATATCAGCACGCAGACGCCCGGCTTGCCGGACATGCGGGCATAGCCGTCGGCCATGAAGCCGGCGCCCTGTTCATGGCGCACGCCGACATGGCGGATGCCGGCGGCATCCATGCCGCGATAGGCTTCGAGCGTGTGCACGCCAGGCATGCCGAAGACGGTGTCGACGCCGTAGGCCTTCAAAATCTGCATCAGGCGGCTGCCGCAGGAAATGGTCTCGTTCATGGAAGGATCCGTTCGGAAAAATCGGTGTCAGGGTTTGGCGGCGTCTTCGAGGCCCATCCAGATCGAGCCGTATTCGTCGGCGACGACCATCAGGCTCGCGCCGAGATCTTGCGCGAAGGCCCGCTCGGTGCGCGACCAGGCGGGCATGATCCAGGGTTTGCCGGCTTTCGCGGCGGCCTCGGCGATCTTCTTGAGGTCCGCCTTGTCGGCATCCGTGTTGCGATAGGCCCCGCGGCCGGAATCGAGCGAGAGGTCGCTCGGGCCGACGAAGAGGCCGTCGACGGTCGGCAGCGCGAGGATCGCCTCGACATCTTTCAGGGCGGCGGCGGATTCGATCATCGGGTAGCAGCGCGTCTTGGCGTTTTCGTTGTCGTAGTAGTCGGGCTTCACGCCGCCGTAGCGGGCAGGGCGCGTGCCGGAGAAACTGCGCGTGCCGAGCGTCGGGTACTTGGCCGAGGCGGTGACGCGGAGGGCGTGTGCGACATCGCCGATATGGGGGATGATGACGCTGTCGGCGCCCATGTCGAGCGCCTGCTGGATCGGGATCGCCTCCGGCCCCAGCACCTTGGCGTGCATGGTCATGCCGAGCGCCTTGCCGAGCGCGATGATGCGATCCAGCGCTTCGAGGTCGAACAGGCCGTGCTCGATATCCAGCACGACATGGCGATAGCCGATGTCATGGGCGATCTCGATCATCGCCTGGTGCGGGGTGGAGAGCCAGACGGCGAGGTTGTTCAGCGTATCAGCCATGGGCGGCTCCATCCTTCTTCTGCCGCTCGGCGATCATGGCGGCGATATCGACGAGATCCTGCAATTTTGCGCCGGCGCGGATGCGCGCCACCCAACTTCCCTCGTCCTCCTGGTCGGCGAGCGCGATGTCGGAGATGCCCGCCACTTCGGCGGGCGGCAGGACGAGGATGCCGCAATCGTCGGCGAGGATCGCATCGCCCGGATTGACGGTGACGCCGCCGCAGGAGACGGGGATGTTGCAGCCCCCGCCGAGATTGAGCAGCTTCGTGGTGATGGGCGAGACGCCGCGCGCCCAGGTCGGCACGCCCGCCTCGCGGATGGCGGCGGGATCGGTGATCATGCCGTCGACGATGACGCCGGCAAGGCCGCGTTCCCTGGCGACCGCCGCCATGAAGCCGCCCCAGGCGGCATGACGCTCGTCGCCGGCCCGGTCGATGACGAGGATGTCGCCCGGCCGCACCCGATCCATCGCGTGATAGAGCAGGGTGGAATCGGGGCCGGGGATCGACACGGTCTGTGCGGTGCCGGCGACGCGCACGCCGTCGATCAGCGGGCGCAGGTCGTTGCGCATGAAACGGTCGTGCAGATAGTGGCCGACGGTCGCCGCCTCGACGCGGGCGAAGCGGGCGAGCAGGTTGGCGTCGAGTTGCGGCGCGGGATCGGCGATCCGGTAGGATTTGATCGACATGATATGGAAATGTCCTATTGCGTGAGAAGTCTGATGGCGGCCGGCGCGCAGGCGAGCGTGCCGGGCTCTCCGGTCTGCGGGGTCGGGCGGCCGTCGCCGTTGCGAAGGCGGGCGTGCAGGCGGGTGCCGTCGGCAAGCGTCAGGCCGTAGACGGTGTCGGTGCCGATATAGACGGCCCCGCTGACCGTGCCGGCAAAGCGGATCGTCCCGCCGGCCTCGCCCTCGACGAAGTGCAGCGCCTCCGGGCGGATGGCGAGCGTGCAGGGATCGCCGGCTTGCACGGGCAGGGTGCAGGGCATCTCGAACCGGCCGCCAGCGGCCTCCACGGTGAGGCGATCGTCGCTGCGGCCGAGAACGCGCGCATCGATGAGGTTCATGTCGCCGATGAAGCCGGCGGTGAAACGGTTGGCGGGGCGCTCATAGATATCGGCCGGGCCGCCGACCTGCTGGACGGTGCCGTTGTTCATCACCGCGATGCGGTCCGACATGGTCAACGCCTCCTCCTGGTCGTGGGTGACGAAGATGAAGGTGATGCCGAGCTTGCGCTGCATCTCCTTCACCTCCATCTGCATCTCCCGCCGAAGCTTGAGATCGAGCGCACCGAAGGGTTCGTCGAGCAGCAGGACGGAGGGGCGGTTGATCAGCGCGCGGGCGAGCGCCACGCGCTGTTGCTGGCCGCCTGACAGAGCCGAGGGCTTGCGGTCGACGGCGTGGCCCATGTGCACGCTTTCGAGCGCGGCCTGCACGCGCTGGCGGATCTCGTCCTTTGCAACGCCCTTCACCGAAAGGCCGAAGCCGACATTCTCGCTGACGGTAAGATGCGGGAAGAGCGCATAGCTCTGGAACACGGTGTTGACGTTGCGCTGGTGGGCGGGAACGCCGGTCACCTCCTTGCCGTCGAGCAGCAGGCGGCCGGAGGTCGGCTCCTCGAAGCCGGCGATCATGCGCAGCGTCGTCGTCTTGCCGCAGCCGGAGGGGCCGAGGAAGGTGAAGAACTCGCCCGCCTTGATGGTGAGGTTCATCCGGTCGACGGCATAGGTCGTCTCGCCGCCGGCGGCGCCGAAGGCTTTTCGGATATCGATCAGTTCGATGGCGGCACGGCTTGCGCCGGCCGTCCCTGTCGTGGTGTCAGGCGGCATATCGTTCGAAACTCGCGATGGAAAGGAGGGGCGGCCGGAGATCGGCTTCCGGCCGCCGAAAGCGCGTTACTGGGCTGTCTTCACCTTGGTCCAGCCGTCCTGGTAGAGTTTCGTCGCATCCCCCACGTCGAGGATGAAGTCGGCCTTCATCAGCTTGTCCTCCGGCGGATAGATCGCGGCGTTCTCCGCCACCTCCTTCGGCAGCAGCGCCTTGGCCTCGTCGATGACGGTCGCCGATTTCGACAGGTCCGCCGCCTTGGCGGCGACCTCCGGCCGCATGATATAGTCGATGAACTTGTAGGCTTCCTCGACATTCTTCGCCGATGCCGGAATGGCGAAGCCATCGATCCACATCGAGCCGCCTTCATCCGGAATGACGTATTTGACGTTCGGGTTCGTCGCCATCACCTGGGCGATCGAGCCGTTCCAGCCCTGCACGATGCAGGCTTCGCCCGATGCGACGAGGTCGCCGAAATTCGTGCTGTTATAGCCGCCGAGCACCTTCTTCTGCTCGATCAGCGACTGGGTCGCCTTCTCGATCTCCTCCGCGTTGGTGGTGCCGGCCTTGAAGCCGTTGACCTGCAGGCCGGCGATATAGGCCGCCAGCATGTTGTCGAGCATGTAGATGCGGCCTTCGTACTGCGGGTCCCACAGCGCCTTCCAGCTCGTCGGCGGCGTCTTCACGCAGTCTTCGTTATAGGCAAAGCCGGTCGTGCCCCAGATATAGGGCACGGACCATTTCTGGCCGGGGTCGAAGGAGACCTCCCTGAACGGGGCGCCGAGATTGCCGAGATTGGGGATTTTCGTGTGGTCGAGTTCCTTCAGCAGGCCCTGCTTGGCGAGCACCTGCACAGTGTACTGGCTCGGCTCGATCAGGTCGTAGCCGCTGGCGCCGGCCGAGAGCTTGGCCATCATCGTTTCGTTGGAATCGTAGGTATCGAAGGTCACGGTGATGCCGGTCTCCTTCGCGAAGTCGTCCACGATCTCCTGCGGCACTTCGCCGGACCAGGCATAGATGTTGAGCTCGGCGGCCGAGGCGCCCGATGCGAAGGCGATCAGGCTGACCGAGGTGAAAAGGGTTCTCCAGTTTTTCATTGTCGCATTCCCCATTTTGGTTGGTGGTTATGATGGTTTGCGGACCGTCTTGAGATAGCGTCCCATGACGATCAGGATGACGAGCACGTTGACGGCGATCAGCATCGCGCCGAGCGCGTTGATCTTCGGCGTGAGGCCGGTCTTCAGCATGGCGTAGATCTGGATCGGCAGCGGCGTGGAGCCGACGCCGGAGACGAAGGTCGAGACGACGAAATTGTCGAAGGAAATCACCGCGCAGAGCAGGAAGGCGGAGAGAATGGCGGGTGCCAGCAGCGGCAGCGTCACGCGCAGGAAAACCTGCCGCCCGTTCGCGCCGAGATCGGCGGCCGCCTCGTCGAGGCGCGGATCGAGGCCCGAGGCGGCGGCGCGCACGATGAGGAAGCTGAACGGGATCGACACGAGGACATGGCCGGCGATCAGCGTGCCATAGCCGAGCGGAATGCCGGTCCAGACGGTCGCGACGAGCAGGCCGACAGCAAGCACGATTTCCGGCAGCACGAGCGGGGCGATGACCAGCGTCGAGAACAGGTTCTTGCCTGCGAAGGGACGCTTGACCACGGCGAGCGCCGCGCTGGTGCCGACGGCGGTTGCAAGCGCCGCCGAGGCGAATGCGACGATGACGCTGACCTGCAGGCCGGCGCGAAGGCCGCGGTCCCGGAATGCCTCCGCGAACCAGGCGAGCGAAAACCCCTCCCAGATCACCGTCGAGCGGCCGGCATTGAAGGCATAGATCACCAGCACCAGCAGCGGGGCAAAGAGGAAGATGTAGCCGACAAGCGCGGCGACGGGCACGTAGAGCGAAAGAACCTTCCTCATGCCCGCGCCTCCTCGACCGAGCGCAATACGCGCATGTAGCAGACGATGATGACCGAGGAGATGGCGAGCAGCACGACGGAGACGGCGGCGCCGAGCGGGATGTTGCGGAAATCGAGGAAGAGCTGGACGATGAGGTTACCGAGAATGATGCTCTTGCCGCCGCCGAGCAGCACCGGGATGGCATAGACGCCCATGGCCGGCACAAAGACGAAGAGGATCGCCGCCATGACGCCGGGCAGCGAGAGCGGGAAGGTCACCCGCCAGAAGGATTGCAGCGGCGTCGCGCCGAGGTCGTCGGCCGCTTCCAGAAGGCGCCTGTCGAGGCCGTTCAGCGCGGCGTGGATCGGCAGCACCGTCGTCGGCAGGAAGGCGTAGAGCATGCCGACGAGCACGGCCGGATAGGTGCCGATCATGCGGATCGGCTGTTCGATGAAGCCGAGGCCGAGCAGCGCGCTGTTGATCGTGCCGTTGCGGCCGAGCAGCACCATCCAGGCCGACATGCGCACGATGAAGTCGATCCAGAAGGGAATGAGGAGCAGCGCGAGCAGGATACCGGCGTAGCGGCCGGCTCTCAGCGCGATGAAATAGGCGATGGGGTAGCCGACCAGCAGGCAGACGAGCGTGGAGACGGCGGCGAGCTGGAGCGAATTGACGAAGATCGGCAGATAGATCGACTGGAAGAGTTCGCGGTAGCTCGTCAGCGTGAAGCCGAATTTCGCGCCGCCATAGGTATCCTGCTCGGCGAAGGAGAAGGCGATGACGATCAGGATCGGGATGACCAGGAGAAGGATCGCGCTGAGGAGGGACGGGGCGAGAAGCGCCAGCGTCACGAGGTTGCCCCGGCGCGCGGCGGTCATTTGCGTGTCTCCACGCGCGCGTGGCGCGCTGGCTCCACCGGCCGGATGAGGTTCGTCGCGCTGACGGAAAGGTGTGCCTGCATCGCGGCCTCGGCCTTGTCGGGGTCGCGGCTTGCCAGGGCCTCGTGGATGACGACCATGTCCTTCAGGTCCTCGAAGAGCAGCGCCACCGGCATGCGCGAGACATAGAGGCTGCGCACCGAAAGGGCATAGAGGCGGGTCAGCGCCTGCGCGAGATAGGTGTTGCCGGAGGCCTCGGCGATCAGCTTGTGCATCTCCTCGTCGATGCCGAGATGCCATTCGATCTCCATGCGCTTCGCTTCGACGCCGGCGCGTGCCTCCTCGATCAGCACGGCGAGGCGGTCGAGCTGGGCGTCGCTGATGCGCGTCGCCGCGAGGCGCGCGGCCCAGACTTCGGCCTGCAGGCGGAATTCCTGGAGCTGGAAGAAATCGGTGGCTGAGGTGGAGGAGACGAAATAGCCGCGCTGGGGCACCGCGAGCAGCAGGTCCTCCTGCGCCAGCCGCTGCAGGGCTTCGCGCAGCGGCGTGCGGCCGACCGAGAGCCGTTCCATGCATTCCTTCTCGTCGATCGGCGAACCCGGCAAGAGTTCCGCCTTGATGATGGCGGTGCGCAGCCCGTGATAGGCGACGTCGCTGAGGCGCATTTTCTTGGCGGAGAAGGGCTGCAAGGCTTGGTACTCCAAAAATATATTTTTAAGATATCAACTAAATATTTTCTGTCAACGGATCTTCACGCAGAGCGTCGACCGTGAAAAAACGGCAAGCATCGCCCCGGAGAGCTCTCGGGATGGCCGGGATTTCGGGATGGCGTCCATCGGGCGTCGGCTGAGGGCCTGCTCCTTCGGCGTCCAGCAGCCGAGGTGTCGTCGCGTAGGCTCGTTTTCAGTGCCGGCGACGGCTGGGCTTCCGCGCGATCGAGGAGCTATCGACCGGTTGGCGCCGATTGTCCCGGCTCATGTTTGACGTCACAATGGGAGTGGAAAGCGCGGCCGGGGCGTCTGAGTACAGACGGCAGCCCGTTCGTGCTTTCCGTGGAGCCCAACACCGTCGGAGCAGAACGTGGCCACTCTCACCAGGATACGCGAACCCAAGAGCGGCGCAGATCCAAGGCCCGGCCCGTTTTCCTCAAGCCCGCCAACCTTCGAGCACATCATCACGGGCATCGACGAGAGCTTTCTCTGGCGGCTCGATGACTATCCCTGGGAACGCAATGTCTGGAATTTTCATCCGGAGTTCGAGATCCACCTGATCCGCAAGGGGGCGGGCATTGCCTTTGTCGGCGACTATATCGGCGCCTTTTCGGCGACCTATCTCACGGTTATCGGCAGCGACCTGCCGCATGACTGGGTGACGATGACGGCGCCGGGCGAGGTGATCGAAGGGCGGGATATCGTGCTCCAGTTCCACCCCGACCGGATTCGCGAGGCGACGCGGCTGATCCCGGAATTCGCCCAACTGGAGGATTTCTTCTCCCGCGCCCAGCGCGGCCTCGTCTTCCACGGCGAGACGCTGGTCAAAGGCGCCGAGCTCGTCGAGCGCATGGGGACGGAGAAAGGCGTCGCGCGTTTTGCCCTCTTCCTTCAACTGCTCGACCTGCTCGGTGCGTCCAGTGAATACGACATTCTCTCCTCGCCGGAATATTCGCCGAAGCTCGATGCCGAAACGCTCGACGCCCTCCAGCGCGCCCTCGTCTTCATCTACCGCAACTTCGCAACCGATATCCGGCTTGCGGATGTCGCGGACCTTGCCGGCATGAGCGAGAGCGCCTTTTCCCGTTTCTTCAAGAAGAACACCGGAAATACCTTCACCGATCACGTCAACAAGCTGCGCATCTGGCAGGCCTGCAAGCTTCTGGCGGAAAGCGACATGCCGATCACCGACATCTGCTTCGAGGTCGGCTACATGAACATTTCCAATTTCAACCGCACCTTTCTGCGCCAGCACCGCATGACGCCCTCGGCCTATCGGCGGCTGGCTCCCCATCGCCGGTCCATGCGTGACGATCCCGCTGCAAGCCGATGAAACGTTGCGAAAACCATGCAGAATTTTCGCATTGCAGCATAATATTCCGCATTAAAGTATAGAATCGCTGCATCAGGCGCGCTAGTTCCCCCGTCTCCCTTCGCTAGTATCAGCACCAGCGAAGATATTCGCTGACAGATTGGCGCCGGCACGAGGAGGTCGAGCCGCGCCGACCACCGGATCCTTAGGGGAGGTTCATCCATGAAATCCGTGAAGACGCTCGCTTCGAGCATCGCCTATGCATGCCTTCTTGCCGGCTCGGTCTCGTCGATCGCGCTGGCTGCGGAGTGCTCCGGCACGATCCGCGTTCTCGCCCAGCCGCGCGACGGCCTGACGCTTCTGGAAGGACACAAGGACGAGTTCAAGAAACTCTCCGGCGGCGCATCCTTCGAGATCGACTATCTCAACGAGAACGACCGGCGCGCCAAGACCAAGGCCGATGCCTCCACCATCGGCAAATACAACGTGTACTATGTCGACGAAGCGAACGTGGCGCTCTTTGCTTCCTCCGGCTGGGTGGCGCCGCTTTCCGACTATTATCCCGCCGAATACGACTATGCCGACTTCGATCCCGGTCGCCAGAAGGTCGCGACCTATGACGGCAAGGCCTGGTTCGCGCCCGTCACGGGCGGCGGCGACCTGATGGTCTACCGCAAGGACCTCCTGGACGCTGCGGGTATCAAGCCGCCGACGACGCTCGATGAACTGAAGGATGCCGTCCAGAAGCTGCACCAGCCGGACAAGGGCGTTTACGGCATTGCACTGCGCGGCCAGCGCGGTTCGGGCGCCAATGTCTGGCGCTGGATGCCCTACTTCAAGGGCTTTGGCGGGGAATGGTTCGACGGCAATACGCCCGTCTTCAACGGCGAGGCGGCCGTCAAGGCGACGGAGACCTATCTCGATCTCTTCAAATATTCCGCGCCCGGCACGCAGACCGGTAGCTGGGATGAATCGACGGGCGCATTCCTCTCCGGCCAGGTCGCCATCCTGATCGAATCGACGCCGCTCGCCGGCCTCGCGATCGATCCGAAGACCTCGCAGGTCGTCGGCAAGGTCGGTTACCTGCCGCCCCCGACGCCGTTGACGGGCGGCGGCTACGGCCATGGCCTTGCCATCGGCACCAAGGCCAATCCGGACGAGGCATCCAAGGCCTGCGCCGGCCTTTTCATCGCCTGGGCGACGTCGAAGGAGAATGAGCAGCGGCGCCTTGAAGCCAATCAGTTCGGTGAGCTGAATCGCACCAGCATCATGGCGAGCGATGCTTTCGCCAAGCTCTATGGTCCGGACCTCGGTCAGGCGCTTGCCGACACCGGCAAGGTCACGGCGGTCAATTTCTGGCAGAGCGCGCTCTGGCCGGATCTCGGCGACCGCTGGGGCATCATCCTGGAGGAACTGATCACCGGCTCGCGCTCCGACATCAAGGAAGGCCTTGCCGAACTCGAAGGCTTCGCCAAGGACCTCGTCGCCCGCAGCCAGTAAACCTTTGAGCCGCGCGGCCGCTTTCGCCTTCCGAGACGGCGGCCGCGCGATCCCGGGGAAACATCCATGAAACCAAGAACCAGCCTGCCGGCCGTCTTCCTGGCGCCGCCGCTCGTCATCCTGGCGGTGCTCGCCTTCGTGCCGACCGCCTATGCCATCTACATTTCCTTCCGCAACCGCGAGCTCAGCCGCCCCGACGGCAGCTTCGTCGGCCTGGCCAACTATATCGACCTCTTCTCCGACCGCCGCTTCATCAATGCGGTGGGCGTGTCGCTGACATGGGAGGTCATAACGGTCACCTTGACGCTCCTCGTTGCGATCGTGCTCGGCATCCTGCTCTTCGAATTCGCCTCGATGCGCCAGCGGGCGGTGCTGACGCTGGTCTTCCTGGTGCCGGTCATCCTGCCGCGCGTGTCGGCCGCCTTCGTCTGGAAATTCGCCTTCCATCCGCTCTACGGGATCATCACCTATCCCTACAAGATGATCACCGGCCAGCCGCTCGACGTGCTGTCGAGTCCCGCCACGGCGCTGATGACGGTCGCGCTGGTCGATGTCTGGCAATGGGGCCTGTTCTTCGCGGTCATCGTGCTCAAACTACTTGAAACCCTGCCGCCACAGCCCTTCGAGGCCGCACGGCTCGACCATGCGCGCCGCTGGGAGATCTACGCCTATGTCGCCCTGCCCATGCTGAAGGCCCCGCTGATCTCGCTCACCTTCATCAAGATGATCGAGTCCCTGCGCGCTTTCGACCTCATCTATGTCATGACCCGCGGGGGGCCGGGCATCGCGACGGAAACGCTCGACATGTACGCCTTCTCGCAGGGCTTCATCGAGTCGGGCCGCATCTCCTACGCTTCCAGCATGGCGGTCCTGATGATGCTGGCGACGACCGTGATCTTCACGGTGATCTGGAAGAGGGTGAAGCCATGAATGTCTCCCGTTTCCTCGGCAAGTCCATTCTCTATCTTGCGGCCTTTTCCGCGGTCTTCCCCATGGTCTGGACGGCGATCAATGCCTTCAAGAACCGGGTGGATATCGTCACCCCCACGCCGCTCTTCCTCTTCACGCCGACGCTCGACAACTTCGCCTATGTGCTGGGACGGGAGAGCGTTGCGGCGGGTCTTGTCAATTCGCTGCTCGCTGCCGGCGGATCGGTGCTGATCGGCGCGCTGCTCGGCCTGCCGGCGGCCTATGCGATCGCGCGCTACCCGAACCGCTGGTCCGCCGACATCCAGTTCTTCGTGCTGTCGCTGCGCTTCCTGCCGCCGGTCGCGGTCGCGATCCCGCTCATGGTGATCTGGCTCGACCTCGGTTTCTACGACACGCGGTTTTCGTTGATCGTCACCTATACCTTGTTGACGCTCGCGACCATCATCTGGCTCGGCGTGCCGGCCTTCGCCCGTGTTCCGAAGGAGGTCGAGGAAGCGGCGCGTGTCGATGGCTACGGCCCCTATGCGGTCTTCCTGCGCGTCGCCCTTCCGATCGCCTCGCGCTCGCTCATCGGCGCCGTCGCCTTTGCCTTCGTGCTGGTCTGGAACGAGTTCCTGATCGCGCTGATGCTGACGACCTCGGACGCCAAGACGTTGCCGATCGTCGCCTCGGAACTCACCCAGCTCGGCCGTGACGTGCCCTGGGGCATCCTCAATGCCTCGGTCGTGCTGCTCTCCATTCCGCCGCTCCTGCTTATCGGGATCCTCAGCGGCCTCCTCAACAATGCGTTCCGGCGCAAGAGCAATTGATGACAGGACATTCTCCCATGCAAGCCTTGGTTCTCGAAGAGAAGGGCGTGCTTGCCCTTCGCGACATCGATCTCCCGCTTTCCGTCGGGCCTGAGGATGTGAAGATCGCCATCCATACGGTCGGCGTCTGCGGCAGCGACGTGCATTACTATACCCATGGCGCGATCGGTGCCTATGTGGTGCGCGCGCCCATGGTGCTGGGCCATGAGGCCGCGGGTACCATCGTCGCGGTCGGTGAGAATGTCCGCTCCCTCTCGGTCGGCGATCGGGTCTGCATGGAGCCCGGCATTCCCGACCTTTCCTCCCGCGCGTCCAAGCTCGGCCTCTACAATGTCGATCCGGCCGTGCGCTTCTGGGCGACGCCGCCGGTGCATGGGGTTCTTGCCCCCTATGTCGTACACCCCGCCGCCTTCACCTATCGCCTGCCGGACAATGTCTCCTTCCCGGAAGGCGCGATGGTCGAGCCGTTTGCCATCGGCATGCAGGCGGCCGCCCGCGCCCGCATCGTGCCGGGCGACGTCGCGGCGGTCATCGGCGCCGGCCCCATCGGCATCATGGTGGCGCTTGCAGCGCTCGCCGGCGGGTGCAGCCGGGTCCTCATCTCGGATTTTTCCGCCGAGAAGCTGGCGATCGCGGCCGCCTATCCGGGCATCGAGCCGGTCAATGTCGGCGAAGCTGTCTTTGCTGGAGCCATAGCCGCGGCAACAGGGGGATGGGGCGCCGACGTCGTCTTCGAGGCGAGCGGCAGCGCCAGGGCCTTCGAGGGGCTCTTCGATCTCGTGCGGCCGGGCGGCGCCGTCGTGCTGGTCGGCCTGCCGGTCGATGCGGTGCGTTTCGACGTCCCGGGTGCCATCTCCAAGGAGGTGCGCGTCGAAACGGTCTTCCGCTACGCCAATGTCTTCGACCGCGCCCTTGAACTCATAGCGTCCGGCAAGGTCGACCTGAAGCCCTTGATCACGGGCACCTATGCCTTTGGTGAAAGCGTCGCGGCCTTCGAACGGGCGGCCGAAGCGCGGCCGACCGACGTGAAGCTGCAAATCCGCGTGCAGGGGGAGAACTGAGCATGGCAAACATCGTCTGCAGCCGTGTCGACAAGGCCTACGGCGCCGTCAACGTCATCCGGGACTTCAATCTGGAGATCGAGGACCACGAATTCGTCGTCTTCCTCGGTCCCTCCGGTTGCGGGAAATCGACGCTGCTGCGCATGATCGCGGGGCTGGAGGAAATCTCCGGCGGCGCGGTCTCCATTGCCGGCCGCACCGTCAACGATCTCGAACCGCGCGACCGCGGCGTTGCGATGGTCTTCCAGAACTACGCGCTCTATCCGCACATGACGATCTACGACAACATCGCCTTCGGCCTGAAACGCATGAAGGTCGACAGGGCCGAGATCGACAGCCGCATAAAGGCCGTCGCCGGCACGCTCGGGCTGGAGCCCTATCTCGGCCGCAAGCCGACGGAGCTCTCCGGCGGCCAGCAGCAGCGCGTGGCGATCGCCCGCGCCATGATCAAGACGCCGCGCGTCTTCCTCTTCGACGAACCGCTCTCCAACCTCGATGCCAAGCTGCGCAACCATATGCGCGTGGAAATCGCCCGGCTGCACCAGAAGCTGAAGACCACGACGATCTATGTCACGCACGACCAGCTCGAAGCGATGACGTTGGCCGACCGTATCGTGCTCATGAAGGGTGGCGCGATCGAGCAGGTCGGCACGCCCGCGGAGATCTACGAGCGTCCCCGCACGCTCTTCGTTGCCGGCTTCATCGGCACGCCGAACATGAACTTCCTCGACGTCACGGCGCGTTCCGACGGCCAGGCCTGGCTGCTCGAAGGCGATGGCGTGCGCTTCAGGGCCGACCGCGGGCGCTTCGAGATCAAGGAGGGGCAGGCCCTCACCCTCGGCGTGAGGCCATCGTCGCTTTTGGCCGCTTCTCTCGAAGGCAACAGGGAGAACACCCTCGCCGGCATCGCCGATCTCGTCGAATTCCACGGCGACAGTGCCCTCGTTTCCTTCCGTGTGGGCGGCAAGGAGATCGGCGCCCTCGTTCCCGCAGGCAGCCGGCCGACGACCGGCGCTCCCGTGGCCTTTTCCGTCGGTGGCGAAAGCCTGCACGTCTTCGATCGCGTGACGGGCCTTTCGATGTTACGGGAGGAATCGTAAAGTCCGCTGGCGATTCATCCTGGTGAAAGAGGTTCCTGCATGACCGAGGCGACTGATGCGATCCTGGCGCTGTGCAAGGCGCTGTCGCCGACCAGGACAGCGGTTGTCCATCCGGTCAAGCCGAACGTGCTCGAAGCCGTCGACGAGGCGGTGCGCGAAAAGCTCATCGTACCGGTTCTGATCGGGCCGAGGGTGAAAATCGAGGAGGCGGCCGCTGCCGCCTCGGTCGATATTTCCGGCTGGGAGCTGGTGGACGTGGAGCACAGCCATGCCGCTGCGGCGAAGGCCGCGGAGCTGGCGGCCGGCCATCAGGTCGACGCGATCATGAAGGGATCGCTCCATACCGACGAACTGCTCGCAGCCGTCGTGCGACAGGATGCGGGGCTGAGGACGGAGCGCAGGATCAGCCATGCCTATCTCATGAGCATCGCGAGCTACCCCAAGCCTTTCATCATCACCGATGCTGCGGTGAACATCCTTCCCGACCTGCCGGCCAAGGCCGACATCGTGCAGAATGCCGCCGATCTCTGGCGCGTGGTCTTCGGGAAAGGGGTGCTTCCCAAAGTGGCTGTCCTTGCCGCCGTGGAAACGGTCAACCCGAAGATGCAGGCGACGCTTGATGCCGCCGCGCTCTGCAAGATGGCGGATCGCGGCCAGATCACGGATTGCGTCATCGACGGGCCGCTGGCCTTCGACAACGCGATCAGCGCGGAGGCGGCCATTGAGAAGGGTATCGTCTCCGAGGTTGCCGGTCAGGCGGATATCCTTGTCGTTCCCGATATCGAGGCCGGCAACATGCTGGCCAAGCAATTGACCTTTCTTGGCGGTGCGGAGGCGGCCGGCATCGTGCTCGGGGCCCGCGTGCCCGTTATCCTGACAAGCCGGGCGGACAACGAGCGGGCGCGGCTGTTGTCCTGCGCGCTCGCGGCGCTTCTTGCCGAGGCGCGCGATAAGGGGCAGATCAAGTGAACCACGTCCTCCGGGAGGCGGGTGTTGCAAGGCCCGCGTTTCTGCCGCCATTCAAGGCACTGGTGATTCCGGCCGATGAGGAGATGACGATGGCGATCCATGCACGCGCGCTCTTGGAGGAAGGGCGATGAAGGGTCTGATTGTCGGCCTCGCGAATGACCAGTCGCTGGCCTGGGGCTGCGCCGTGGCGCTCAAGGCGCTCGGCGCTGACATTGCCGTCACCTACCAGAACGACAAGGCCAGGCCGCATGTGGAGCCCCTTGCGGACGAACTCGGGGCGCCGATCTTCCTGCCGCTCGACATATGCCGGCCGGAACAGATGGACGATGTTTTCAAGGCCATCGAGGCACGCTGGGGCCGGCTCGATTTCCTGCTGCATTCGATAGCCTTCGCGCCAAAGGCGGACCTGCAGGGGCGTGTCGTCGACAGCTCGCCGGAAGGTTTTTCGATCGCCATGGACATTTCCTGCCATTCGCTCATCCGGCTTGCCCGGCGCGCGGAGCCGCTGATGCCCGATGGCGGCGCCATCCTCACCATGAGTTTCTACGGGTCCGAGAAGGTGGTTCCCGGCTATGGCATCATGGGGCCGGTCAAGGCGGCCCTCGAATCCACGGTTCGCTATCTGGCGGTGGAGTTGGGCGGCAAGGCCATCCGTGTGAATGCCCTCTCCACAGGGCCGGTGAAGACCCGCGCCGCTTCGGGGCTCTCGCATTTCGACGACCTGCTGGTGAGGGCCGCGGACGAAACGCCGCTCAAACAACTGGTGACCATCGAACAGGTCGGCGAGGCGGCATCGTTCCTGCTGTCGGACAAGGCCCGTTTCGTCACCGGGCAGACGATCTATGTCGATGCCGGCTACAATATCCGAGGCAAGAGATGAAACTATCCCTGCCGCTCCGGCAGGTCGACGAGCAGGCCGTCGAGAGTGTCCGTCAGCTTGATCTGGCAGGAAAGGCGCGAGCGGGCGGGGTCCGGGTCGTGGGCGAAGTCGAGCATGTCCTGTTCCAGCGCCGAGATGGCCGGCAGTCGGTCCACCCATTCGGGTGCGACATAGACATGGCAGGTGGAACAGGAGCAGGCCCCGCCGCATTCGGCGAGGATGCCGCGCACGTCGTCGTCGCGGGCCGCCTCCATCAGCGTCATGCCGGCAGCGGCCTCCACGACATGGCGGCTTCCGTCATGTTCCACAAAGGTGATCTGCACCATCGTCGTCTTTCCTTTTTCGTGCGCACTTCCGGGGACAGAACCGCTTGGCGGTCTGCTGGAACTCTTCAGGGCAGGAGCGCCGTCGCCTCGACCTCGACCAGGAATTCCGGCCGGGTGAAGCCGGAAACGATCATGAGGGTGGAGGCAGGCTTGACCGGAAGGTCGGCGACGAGGCGGTCGCGCACGGCCATGTAGTCGGCCATGTGCGCGCGCTCCGTCACGAAGGCGTTGAAGCGCAGGACATGGGAAAAGTCTGCGCCGGCTTCGGCAAGGATGGCGCGGATATTGGCGAAGCATAGTTCCGCCTGGGCGGTGACGCCCTCGGGGATCGTGCCGTCGCCGGCAAGGGCGAGCTGGCCGGAGGTGACGAGAAGCCTTTCCGAAGCAACGCCGTGGGAATAGCGGCCGAAGGGTGCGGGCAGGATGGCGGGTTGCAGCGTCTTCATGGCTGTCACGCCTCCTTGCCGGAAAGCCCGCAGCGGCGCAGGAAGAGCTCGGTTGCTTCGGCGATGATGCGGTCCGCGTCGAGCGCCTCGCTTCCCGGCCTGTCCATCAGCACGCGGGCTTGCGCCTCGTATTCGGCATAGTGCTGGGTCACCGCCCAGATGTTCATCTGGAAGAGCAGCGGATCGACGGGGGCGATCTTGCCGCTGTCGATCCATTGCTGGATCACGGCGTTCGCCTCCTCGACCGCGGCCTTGAGCGCCGCCCAGTGGGGCGTCATCTCCGGTGCACCACGGGCGATCTCATTGGCGAAGAAGCGCGAGAGATCGGGAAATTCCAGCGTGTGGCGCACCTTGCGCTTGATATACTGGGTAATCGCCAGCGCCGGATCGTCGCGCGAGGCGGAAAGGAAGAAGATGTCCTTGTAGGCCCCGACGATGTCGCTGAGGACCTGCTGGTACAGTTCCTCCTTGGAGGAGATGTAATAGTGCAACTGGGCCTTGGTGATCCCGGCCGTGAGCGCGATCGTCTGGGTGGAGGTGCCCGACAAACCGTTGCGTGCGAACTCCTGGATGGCCGCGTTGCGGATGGCGGCGTGGATTTCCTGCCGCTTTTTCTGAAGTGTGCTCATGGCGATCCTGGCCTTCCTGGCGATGCGTCGGGAGCGGACCGGCACGGTCGGCGCCGGCCCGCGGTTTCGGTTACTTGCCCGTCAGCCTGGTCTTGATGTCGAGACCCTTGCCCTTGTTGACGAAGCGCGTGTCGGCGACCTTCGAGAGATCGACGGCGCCAGCCTCGATGATCTTGCTTTCGACGGCAAGGTCATGGAAGGCCTTGATGCGCTCGGGGCTCATCGCGCCGATGCCCTTCTCCACCGCCTCGCCGGAATCGATGATCTCAAGCTTGTCGAACTGCGCCATCTCGGCGTCGAGCTTTTCGACCGTCATTTCCGGGTTGGCGGCGATGATCGCCGCATAGGCGGCTGCGCGGTCGCCGTAGAGGTAGTTGTTCCAGCCCTCGATCGAGGCGTCGAGGAAGCGCTGCACGAGGTCGGGATTGTTCTCGACCAGCTCGCTGCGGGTCTCGATGATCGAACCGTAGGTGCTCCAGCCCTGGTCGGCGAGCAGGAACACGTCGACGTCGGCGCCTTCCTTCGCCGCGTAGAGCGGCTCGGCGGTGCCATAGGCCTGCTGCACCATCGACTTGTCGCTCAGGAACTGCGCGAGGTTGAAGCCGTAGGGACGCAACTGCTCGTCCTTGAAGCTGAGGCGGGTGACCATCCACTGCCAGAAGCTGAACTGGCCGTCCTTGGAAACGAGGATGGAGGGGGCCTTGGTGAGCGCCGCGAAATCGGCATATTCGCCCTTGTGCGCCATGAAGGCCTGCGGGTCCTTCTGGAAGATCGCCGCGACGACGGTGGTGGGAATGCCGTTGCGCACGTTGTCGAAGGCGAGCAGCAGGTTGCCGCCCATCAGGAAGTCGAGCCGGCCGGCCGGCAGCATCGGCCGTGTGTTGACCTGCGGGCCGCCCATCTTGATCTCGACGTCGAGGCCGTATTTGGCATAGGTGCCGTCCACCACGGCCTGGTAGAAGCCGCCATGGCCGCCCTGCGCCAGCCAGTTGGTGCCGAAGACGACCTTGTCGGCCGCCCAGGAGGAGCCGGCGGCGAGCAGCAGGCCCACGGCGGCGAAAAGACTTGTCATGCGTTTCATGCGCGTTTTCCCCTTTGGTTGTCTCAGGTATCGGTGCGGGCCATGCCGTCGGTCCAGCCCCGGGTCTTGCCGGGGTTCATCAGGCCGTACGGATCGGCGCGTTTCTTGAATTCGATCTGCGTCTGGTCGATCTGCTTCATGCCGCCGTCCTCGATGGTCACGACATGAGGGTCGAAGATCGTGCAGCCGTCCGTCTCTTCCAGCTCGGCGATGAGCCGGTACATGGCCTCCTCGCCGCGATAGCGCACCAGCGGCAGGGCGAAGATCTGCACCTCGCCATCCATGCGCGCCATTTCGTGGTGCCAGTAGATCTCCTCGCCGTAGCGGGCCATCTGGCGGAGCACGAGGTCTGGATCGAAGGGCCGCGGATAGGCGACCTGCAGGTAGGTCCAGCTCTTGTCCACCTTGAGGGCCTGCAGCGTTGTGTGGTTCCAGCCGCATTCATAGGCCGGTTGCAGGCCGGCGGCGCGGATCTCCGGCTTGCGCATGGCGAAGGAGATGCGCCCGCCATGCGCCTCGGCCTCGGCGGTAAAGCGCGCCATCTCCCCGGGCGCAACCATGGCGAAGACGGCGTCCCGGTCGGCCGGGAAGAGATCGCCGAGCTTGTTGTAGAAGGGCGCGAAGCGGCGCTCGACGGTGGTCAGCAGATAGCAGTCGAGGCCCTTCTCCTGGGCGGAGGAGGCGAAGCGCAGCGCCGCGTCGTAGCCGTCGAAGAGCGCGGCGGTGTGGATCCAGTCCGTCGCGCGGGTGAGGCCGACGCCGAGCTCTACCACGATGCCGTTGGTGCCGTAGGCGTGCTGCACCTTCTGCACGTCCTCGCCGAAAAGCTCGATGACCTGCGGCTCCGGCTCGACGGTGACGACCTTGGCATAGGTGAGGTTGCCGGGGTCGCGCAGCATGCCGTGGCGCAGCGAGCCGATGCCGCCCGAGCCGCCGGCGACAAAGCCGCCGATGGTCGCCATCTGGCGGGTCGAGGGATACATCATCAGTTCCTGCCCGGTCTCGTGCGCGGCGTCGTCGAGCCGCGAGATGCGGGCGCCCGCCTCCACGCGCACATGGCCGTCGGTGATCTCGATCACCTTGTCGAGGCGGGTGAGGTCCATGACGATGCCGCCCTCCAGCGGCACACACTGGCCGTAATTGCCGGTGCCGCCGCCGCGCAGCGTGAGGGGAACCTTGTGGCGGGCGACGACGGAGGCGACATGCATGACCTCCTCGACGGTCTGCGGCACGACGACCAGCTCGCCGAGCTTGTCCTTGAGCTGCTCGTTGAGGATCGGGCTGTACCAGAAATAATCGCGCGAGCGCGCGGCGATGTAGTTCTCGTCGTCATGGGCGCGGATCCCATTCAGCGCCGCCTTGATCGACGTCCAGTCGCGGTGTCCGGTCATGTCTGTTCTCCTTGATGGTCTGTCAGGATGCGGCCATTGCGCCAGACAGTGCGGTCGGCACGCGGTCGGCTCAGGGCATCGATAAGGTCCTCGGCGTCGAGCCGGATGAAATCGGCGGGGCCGCCCTCGGCAAGCGCAAGGCTGCGGCCCATCCAGCGGGCGGGCGTCTCGCTCACCGCGTCCAGCCAGTCTTCGGGTTGGAGGTGGCCGAGCAGGGTCGCGCCGCGGAAGGCGTCGAAGAGGTCGTAGTCGCCGAAGGGGAAGAAGGCGTCGCGCACGTTGTCGGAGCCGATCATTACCTTCAGCCCGGCGGCGCGTGCCTCGTGCAGGGGCGCAAGGCCGCGCAGGCGCGGCGTGCGGCCGGCCTTCGCATCCTGCAGGTAGGCGTTGCAGCCGGGCAGCACCGTCAGCCCGACGTCCGCTGCGCCCGCCCGGGCGAGAAGAGCCGCGACCTCGGCGGGATCGCGCACCGAAAGCGCGCAGCCATGCCCGCACAGCACCCGGCCGGCAAGGCCGCGCCGTTCGGTCTCCGCCACGATGGCGTCGATGCCGCGCGCCTCGACCTCCAGCCCCTCGTCGACATGGAAATCGAGGAGGAGGCCGTGCTTTTCCGCGAGGTCGAAGACCTGCGCAAGCCGGGCTTCGAGGTCGTCGTTGCGATAGATGAAGGCCCCGAGCACCCCGCCGGCCGCCTTGACCTCGCGGGCGATGGTCTCGCCAATCTCGGCGAAGAGGTCGAGCGGGGTCAGCGAGGCGAATTCGAGGTGGATGCGGGCCCGCCACTCATCCGCAAGGTCGCGCAGCACGGTCCAGGCCGCCGGCGGCGACGCGCCGTACCAGTCGACATGGCTGCGCATCAGCGCCGTGCCGTGGCGATAGGCGCGGTCGAGGGCTCGGCTCGCCCGCTGTCGGAGATCGGTATGATCCCAGAGCGCGGCGTCGGCCTGCATCATCTCGATGGCGTGGAAAAGCGAGGTGGCGCGGGCCGGCATGCGGGGCGCGGTGAAGGTCTTGTCGAGATGGGTGTGGATGTCGGCCATCAGCGGCAGGACGAGGCCGCCGCCCCGGCTGGACGAGGGGGCGATGGCCGCGATGCGGCCGCCGCTGACGGCGATGTCCCAGTGCCCCTCCCGGCCGGCGAGGCTGACGCCCGCAAGGCGCTGGCCGCCGGCGCCGGCATCGGCGGGGCTGGTGATCTCGATGGTCCGCATGGGGTTCACGTCTCGCGCTTGATTTCGCTTTCGTGCCAGTGGCCGAGCACGAGATGCGACAGCCAGGACGTGACGAGGAAGATCCCGACGCCCAGCACCGAGACGAGGAACAGCGCGGCGAACATGCGCGGGATCTCGTTGCGGAAGCTCGATTCGAGGATGCGCGAGGCAAGGCCGGTGTTCTGCCCCGCCGTGCCCGCGACGAACTCGGCGACGACCGCGCCGATCAGCGAAAGGCCGCCCGCGATCTTCAGCGCCGCCATGAAATAGGGCAGCGCCGAGGGGATCAGGAGATGGCGCAGGCGCTGCCAGGGCGTCGCCTGGTAGAGCCGGAACATGTCGCGCAGGTTATGGTCGGCGCTGCGCAGGCCGATCGCCGTGTTCGACAGGATCGGGAAGAAGGCGACGATCCAGGCGCAGATGAGCAGCGCGAAGAAGGTGTTGCTGACATAGATGAGGATCAGCGGCGCAATGGCGATGATCGGCGTCACCTGCAGGATGACGGCGAAGGGGAAGAGGCACATTTCCACCGTGCGCGACAGGGCGAAGAGCATGCCGAGCAGCACGCCGCCGATGATGGCGAGGCCAAGCGAGAGCAGCGTCAGCTTGACCGTGAAGGCTGCGCTCTGCATCAGCGACGACCAGTCCTGCACCAGCGTTTTCGCGATCAGGCTCGGCGCGGGGATGAGGTAATGCGGCACCTCGTTGTACCAGACGAGGAATTCCCAGAGGCCGAGGACCGCGAGGATCGAGACGATGGGCATGATGACGCGCAGGCGCCGCTCGCGGCGTTCGAGAAGGATGCGCGGATCGAGGATTTCGCTTTCGGCAACGGCGGGATCAATGGTTGAGATCGACATGGTCCATGGTCCCTTCGAGTGCGTTGCTGACGAGACGACAGTTGTCGGTGTATTCCGACGTCATGCGGTAAGCGCTCGTGCGCGTGTCGGCGCCGGGCAGCGCGATATCGTGCACCACGCGGCCGGGGCGCGCGGCCATGACCACGACGCGGCTGGAGAGATAGACGGACTCGAAGACCGAGTGGGTGACGAAGATCACCGTCAGCCCGTGCGAGCGCCAGAGGCCCAGCACTTCGTCGTTGAGCTTGGAGCGCGTCATCTCGTCGAGCGCCGCGAAGGGCTCGTCCATCAAAAGCAGCTTCGGCTTCGTCACCATGGCGCGGGCGATGGAGGCGCGCATCTTCATGCCGCCCGAAAGCTCGCGCGGATAGGAGCGGGCGAAATTGGCAAGGCCCACCATGGAAAGGGCCTCTTCCACGCGGGCCTTCGCCTCGCCCTTGCCGAGCCCCTGCAATTTCAGCGGCAGGAAGACGTTCTCGAATACCGTCGCCCAGGGCATCAGCGTCGCTTCCTGGAAGACATAGCCGATATCGCTGCCATGGGGGCTTTCGCCGGCCGGATGGCCGTTGACGGTGATCGAACCCGACGAGAAGGACAGAAGGCCGGAGATCATCTTCAGCGCCGTGCTCTTGCCGCAGCCGGAGGGGCCGAGGAAGGAGACGAACTCGCCGTTGCGGATTTGTAGCGACATGCCGCGCAACGCCACGGTGCCGTTGGCGAAGCGCTTGGAGACGTCCTTCATGTCGATGAGGACGGGGGCGCCGGTGAGGCCGGCGGCCTTGGGGAGGGGGCTTGCCGCGTTCATGCTACCACTCCGGTTTTCTGTCCAGCCAGTCGGCCGGCAGGCTGTCGATTTCCGCCATGGCTTCGACGAGGCGCGCGACGGCGTGGTCGAGGGTCGCCTCGCCCTTCGCGGCGGTGGCGAGATGCGCCTCGCCGCAGGCTCCGGCGACGCTGAAATCCTGCGTCTTCCAGCCGGGCTTCGCGCCGCGGCCGAGGCCGAGATGGCGGAAGTTTTCGACAAGATCCTGGCCGCGCGAGCGGAAGTCGCGGGCGGCGGTCATGTCCACATTGTCGGGATCGAGCGCCAGCAGGACGGAGGTTTCCATGTCGCCGGCGTGGATGCCGTGGGTGCGCTCGACATCGGAATAGATGCCCTCCGGCATGCCGAAGCCGAACCAGTTGACCGAGAAGGTCAGCATGTCGTGCGCGATGCGCAACTGGCGGGTGACGACGTCCATGATCGGGATGTTGCCGCCATGGCCGTTGAGGAGAACGAACTTGCGCACGCCCGAGCGCGCCACGCTGGCGCCGATCTCGGTGAGCACACGGATCAGCGTTTCGGCCGAAAGGGTGAGCGTGCCGGGATAGTCGATGTGCTCGTCGCTCTTGCAGACGGCCTGCGTGGGCAGGAAGAGCACCGGGCTGTCCTCCGGCAGGGCTTTTGCGAGACGGCGCGACACCCCGTCGACCGTACAGCTGTCGACGGACATGGGCAGGTGCGGCCCGTGCTGCTCGATGGCCCCGATGGGAAGGACGGCGATGATGCGCCCGCGATCGAGCGCGGTGAAATCGCGGCTGGAATAGTCGGCCCAGAAACGCTTCATCGAAAAGCCTCCGTGCCGTCAGAGACACCCGTTGCTGACAGAAACTCCATCTTGCTTCTCCTCTTCCTCCGGGTTTAGATAAACAAACTCATAGCAAATGGTCAAACTATTTGGTATGTTCTTTCCAAGTGTTACGATAAGCTTTTGATTATCATCATGTTTATTCGTGGTTCCAGCTATCGGGAGGATGGCCGGAATGACGTCTGGGAGGACTCATGAGACGACCGCGCCTGTTGATCACACGCCCTATGCCGGCGCCCGTGCATGAGCGTGCGGGCACGCTCTTCGACCTGACGATCCGCAAGGACACGGGCCCCACGACAATGGCGGAACTCTCCGCCGCCCTCCTCGATCATGACGCGATCCTGCCCTCGCTCGGCGACGTCTTTTCCCCGGCGGTGTTTGCGGGCGTGGTATCGTCGCGCTGCCGCATCCTTGCCAATTTCGGGGCCGGGGTCAGCCATATCGACCTTGCGGCCGCCGCAGGCGCCGGCATCGCCGTGACCAACACGCCGGGGGCCGTCACCGGCCCGACCGCCGATCTCGCCATGCTGCTTCTGCTGATGAGCGCGCGCCGTGCGGGCGAGGGCGAGCGGCTCGTGCGATCGGGGGAGTGGAAGGGCTGGCACCCGGTGCAGCTTCTCGGCCAGGACGTTTCCGGCAGCACGGTCGGTATCGTCGGCATGGGGCGCATCGGGCAGGAGGTCGCCCGGCGCGCCGCCGCCGGTTTCGGCATGCGGGTGTTGTTCCACAACCGCTCACCGAAGACGGTGCCCGGCGTGGAGGCGATGCAGGTGCCGCTGGATGAATTGCTGCGGCGCGCCGACTTCGTCGTGCTGACCGTGCCGGGCGGCAACGAGACGCGCCACCTGATCGACGAGCGCGCCTTCATGCTGATGCGGCCTGAGGCGCATCTCGTCAATGTCTCGCGCGGTGAAGTGGTGGACGAGGCGGCGCTGATCCGGGCGCTGGACAATCGCCGGATCGCCGGGGCGGCGCTCGATGTCTACGAATTCGAGCCCGCCGTGCCGGCCGCCCTGCGCGAACGCGACGACGTCGTGCTGCTGCCCCATCTCGGCTCGGCGACGCATGCGGCACGCGCGGCGATGGGCATGACGGCGCTCGACAATCTGGAAGCCTTTTTCCGCGGCGATACGCCGGAAAACCGGGTCGCGTGAACACGAGGTAGGGGAGGACGACATGAACCATATTGCGATCCTGGGGGCCGGGCAGGCCGGCTCGTCACTGGCGGCCAAGCTGCGGGGCCTCGGTTTTGGCGGGCGCATCACCCTCATCGGCGAGGAGGGCACGCTGCCCTACCAGCGCCCGCCGCTCTCCAAGAAGTACCTGATGGGGGAAATGACGCTGGAGCAACTGCACCTGCGGCCCGAACGCTTCTACGCGGACAACGACATTGCCCTGCTGCTCGGTGAAAAGGTCGCCGCCATCGATCGTGCCGCGCGGCAGGTCCGTCTCGGCAACGACGTGGTGGCCTATGACCAACTGGCGCTGACGACGGGAGCGACGCCGCGTGCGCTGCCGGCCGCGCTCGGGGGCGGCCTGCAGGGCGTCTATGTGGTGCGCAACCTGGCCGATGTCGATCGCATGGCCCCGGAATTCCGCGAAGGGCGGCGGGTGCTGGTCGTCGGCGGCGGTTATATCGGGCTGGAGGCGGCGGCGGTGGCGGCCAGGCTCGGCCTGAAGGTAACGCTGATCGAGGCGGCCGAACGCATTCTCCAGCGCGTCGCCGCACCGCAGACCTCGGACTATTTTCGGAACCTCCATGCCGGCAACGGCGTCGAAATCCTCGAAGGGACGGGCCTTGCCGGGCTGGAGCGCAGGGAGGCGATCTCGGCGGCGCTTTCGGACGGCTCGCGCCGCGAAGTGGATTTCGTCATCGTCGGCATCGGTGTGGCGGCCAATGACGGGCTGGCGGCGGCGGCGGGTCTTGCCTGCGACGGCGGCATTCTCGTCGATGCGCATGGCAGGACCGGCGATCCGGCCATCTGGGCGGCCGGCGATTGCGCGCGCCTGCCCTATCGCGGCGAGATGATCCGGCTGGAAAGCGTGCAGAACGCCATCGACCAGGCCGAGGCGGTCGCCGCCAACATGCTGGGCGCGGCGGCGGATTACGTGCCGAAGCCGTGGTTCTGGTCCGATCAGTATGATGTGAAGCTGCAGATCGCCGGCCTGAACATGGCATTCGACCAGGTGGTGGTGCGGCCGGGGGCGAACGAGAGGGCGCGCTCGCACTGGTATTTCCGCCAAGGCGCGCTGCTCGCCGTCGATGCCATGAACGAGCCGCGCAGCTACATGGTGGGCAAACGTCTGATCGAGGCAGGGCGCTCACCCTTGCCGGGCCAGGTGGCCGACGCGGGCTTCGATCTGAAAAGCCTGATATGACAGGCTCCGAGGCGCGTTTTTCCGCCGGCATCGCGCCTGTGCCCGGCGGAGGTCCATCCGGATGCCTTCCGCGCTTCCGCTGATGTTTTCCTTGAAACCCGGTGGCTCAATCGATATCCGACGCCGGTGATCGGAAACACAGAACCATCGACAGGTTGAGCAGCATGGCCCCCGACTTCCTTGTAACGCATTCCGGCGGCTTTCATGCGGATGAACTGCTGTCCAGCGTGATCCTCACGCGGCTGTTTCCGGCTGCCCGTCTCGTGCGCAGCCGCGCGCCGCAGTGGATTACGCCCGGCAGCGACAGGATCATCTATGATGTCGGCGGCGCCTATGATCCGGCCATGGGGATATTCGACCATCATCAGCGCGGGGCGCCATTGCGGGAGGATGGCCAGCCGTTCAGCTCCTTCGGGTTGATCTGGCGCCAGTTCGGCCGGGACTACCTGAGGGCCGTCGGCGTTCCCGCTTCCGATATCGATGCCCTGCATGCAGGCTTCGATATGGATTTCGTGCTGCCGGTCGATCTGATGGACAACGGGGCCTTGAGCCCGTCGGTTGCCGGCGCTCTGGCCAAGCTGACGCTGCCTGTCCTGCTGGAAACGCTCAAGCCTGTCTTCGATGACAGGGAGCCGGATGCCGACGACCGGGCATTCCAGAATGCGCTTGCGATCGCGCGCAGTTTCGTAGAGGCGAGCATAAGGCAGGCCGCCGCGAAGCTGCGCGCGGAGGCGATCGTGCTCCAGGCGATCACGGCGGCTGGTGATAATCCGGTGCTGGAGCTTCCCATGGGGATGCCGTTCCGGCCTGCAATCGTGAAGGCGGGTGCGGATCATCTTCTGTTCGTCGTCCATCCGCGAGAGAACGATTGGTGCCTGACCGGCATCAGGCGGTCGAGCGACGGATTCGAATTGCGGGCCGATCTTCCGGCGAGTTGGGCCGGCCTGTCCGGCGAGGATCTTGCAGCGGTTTGCGGCGTGGCCGACGCAACGTTCTGCCATAACGGCCGCTTCATCGCCGCGGCGAGAACGCGCGATGCCGCGCTCGATATGGCGAGGATCGCGGTCGTGCATGCCGGGCCGGCAGCGGCAACATAGGCGGCCGGCTGACCTCGGGACATCGATGTGATCCGTATGGCGGGCCGGGGGGAGGCGATCCGCGCCGACGGGACATGCGCAGGCCGGCCCCGCAAGGGGCCGGCCACGTTGTTCGATGGGGTGCGGTCGATGGTCATCGTGCCGGGTTGGGGCCGATGCGCTTGCCGTGGCGGGTGCGTTCCTCGCCCTTGTGGACCATGGTGACGGCATAGTCGATGCCCATGCCGTAGGCGCCGGAATGTTCCTTCACGATGGCGGTGACGGCGTCATAGGTCTTCTTGTGGGCCCAGTCGCGCTGCCATTCGAGGAGGACCTGCTGCCAGGTAACGGGCACGACGCCGGCCTGGACCATGCGGTCCATCGCGTATTTGTGGGCATCCACCGACGTGCCGCCGGATGCATCGGCCACCATGTAGATCTCGTAGTCGGTGTCGTGCAGGCAGGAGAGGGCGAAAGTGGTGTTGCAGACTTCCGTCCACAGACCGGAGACAATGACCTTCTTGCGGCCGTTCGCGGCGTTCCTGGCGAGTGCGTCGCGAACGTTCTGGTCGTCCCAGGAGTTCATCGAGGTCCGCTCGAGGATGTCGTTTTCCGGGAAGACGGCGAGAAGTTCCGGATAGGTATGCCCGGAGAAGGAGTCCGTCTCGACGGTCGTGATGGTTGTCGGAATATCGAAGACCCTGGCTGCCTTGGCGAGGCCCACGACATTGTTCTTCAGCGTCTGGCGGTCGATCGACTGGACGCCGAAGGCCATCTGCGGCTGCTGGTCGATGAAGATGATCTGGCTGTTTTCCGGAGTCAGGACTTCGAGTTTGCTGGACATGGTCTATCTCCTCTCTGATGTGGAAAGGAAGGGCCCTTGCCCTGCCTTCGCCGTTTCTGCATTTCGATGGAGACAGATGTAGCGGCGTTGATTGCGTCGTAGAATTACAATAATAATGTCCATTGAATTGCGATTACGGAAATAATCGAAGTGAACGACTACAAGGCCCTGCGCATCTTCCTGCTGGCCGCCGAAAAGCGGAACTTCGCCCAGGTGGCGCGGGAGCTCAACATGGCGCCCGCCGCCATCACGCGCACCATTGCCGCGCTGGAGGAGGAACTCGGCCTCCAGCTCTTCGTGCGGACGACGCGGCAGGTGTCGCTGACGACGGACGGCGCCATCTTCGCCGCCCAGATCCAGCCGGCCTTCCAGGCACTCGAAACGGCGCGCAAGGATATCATGGATGCCCACAAGACGGACCAGGGACGGCTTCGCATCAGTGCGCCGACATGGTTCGGCAAGGCCGTTCTGCCGCCGATCCTCACCGGCTTTCGAAAACTCTATCCGAAGATCAATTTCGAGATCTCGCTGGCGGACGGTTTCGTCAACATTCTCGACCAGGATTTCGATCTCGCCATTCGCATCTCCTCGACCCCTTCCGACAAGTTCACCATCTGGCGCAAGGTCTGCGTGATTCCGCGTGTGCTCGTGGCGGCGCCCGGAAGCCGGTTTGCGGCCATGGACCATCCCGGCGAACTGGCGCCGGACGAATGCCTTGCCTATAGCGGGGAAAGCCGCCGCGAGGCGTGGGTGCTTTCGGACGGCAGCGCGACCGTCGAGATCTCCGCCGGCCGCAGCTTCAGCGCCAACAATGGCGACGTCCTCGCCGACATGGCGGCGGAGGGTGCCGGCGTCACGCTGCTGCCGCGCTTCCACGTCGCGGCACACCTGCAGGCCGGCCGGCTGGCGCATGTGCTGCCGCGCTGGTCGCCGCCCGACCTGTGGCTGACCCTTTATTACCCGCCCTACCAGGCGCTTCCGCCCCGCATCGCGGCCTTCTCGAAATATTTCGAGCAGCACGTGCCGGCCTACATGTCCGTACTGCAGTAGATCGGACCACCGGACGCGCCGATGCCGGCCTTACTCCCCGGCGTGCCGGGAAGCGGAACGCCTGAAGCGGGATTCCTCTGCAACGGGGCCTGATGCTTCAGGCTGCCCCGCGGGCCTCCCCCTTCCGCGCCAGCACGAAGTCGTACTCCACCTCCCAGAACGGCCCGGCGAAGTCGTAGCCCTTCGCCCGCGCGGGATCGTCGACGAGATGGAAATCGGCGAGGAGACTCTGCTTCACGCCGAACACGGCGTCCGAGTTGATATAGGGGTCGTGCGGGTCGAAGATATGGGTGATCAGCGTCTCGAAGCCTTCGGCCTTGAGGATGTAGTGCAGGTGCGCCGGGCGATAGGGATGCCGGCCGAGATGGTTCAGCATCCGGCCAACCGGCCCGTCATGCGGGATCGGGTAGTATTTCGGCTTGACGGCACGGAACCAGTAGCGTCCGTCCTCCCCCGTGCGAAACACGCCGCGCAGGTTGAATTCCGGCTGGATGCCGAGCTGCTGCACGTCGTAGAAACCCTCGTCGTTGGCCTGCCAGACATCCAGCACCGCGCCCGTGATCGGCCGGCCGGCCGTGTCGAGGATGCGGCCGGAGATCACCATGTCCTCGCCCTTCTGGTCGAGGCAGATGTTCGCGCCCATCGGCAGTTCCGGCGCGTCCTGTACATGGAACGGCCCGAGCACCGTGCTTTCCGAGGCGCCGGAGGGTTTGCGGTTGTTGATGGCGTCGACCAGCATCGAGACGCCGAGCGTATCGGAGAGCAGGATGAATTCCTGCCGCCACTCGTTGCACATCTGGCCGGTGCGGGTGAGGAAGAGGATGGCCTCCATCCACTCCTCCTGCGTCGGCTCGATCTCCTTCACCGCCTCGTGCAGCTTGCGCGTCACGACCTCCATGATCGCCTTCAGCCGCGCGTCCTTCGCGTTCCTGTTGCGGCCGGCGACGACCTCGACGGAGTTTTCCTCGGTGAAGAAACCCTTTTCGTGCTCGTCCATCATCGGTCTTCCTTTCCAAGTACGGCGGCCAACACCCGGCGCAGGTCGTCGGCCGGATCGTCCGTCCCCTCCGCCCGCCGCCAGCAGACGTGGTGGTCGGGCCGCACCAGCACGACGCCGCCGTCGCGCACCTCGCTGAGAGCGGCCCAGTCGCCGGAAAAATCCTGCCATTGCTGGCGCGGGCCGATGATGTGGGCGGCGATCTCGACGCCGCGTTCGCGGCCGACCACCTTCGCCGCCTCGACCCAGCCCTGCCCGCCGATGCCGGTCAGCAGCGTGAAGCGGCCGCGGCCCGCCAGATCCAGCGTCGAAACCTTCCGGCCATCCTCGGCAAAGAGCCAGGCATGCGGCAGGCGGGCGCCCGGCCAGGTCGTCTGCTGGAAATGCAGTTCCGGGTCCTTCTCGAAGGCGGGTTCGGGTTCGCCATCGGTCACCACGGCCTGCGAGCGGTAGCGCTGGTTCATCTCCACGCCGTGGGCGTCGAATTCGTAGACCTTCGCCGCGATCGCCTTGCGGATGGCGGCGCGCTGTTCCTCGGCGGCAGGCGTGTCGTTGCAGCGGGCGTCCATGTTCTGCTGCATCTTCACCGGGTCGATGGAATCGAGCAGGCCGAGCGCCTTGAAGATCGGCCCGAATTCCTCGATCGACTTGTTGGCGCGGGTGACGATCTGCTTGGCGATGGGCGCGCGCTCGGCGTCGTAGCTTGCCAGCAGCCCTTCGCCGGCCTGCCCCCTCAGCACATAGGCGAGCTTCCAGGCGAGGTTGAAGGCATCCTGGATGGAGGTGTTGGAGCCGAGCCCGTTCGACGGCGGATGGCGGTGGATGGCATCGCCCATGCAGAAGACGCGGCCGTTCGAAAGCGTCGTCGCATACATGTTGTTGACGGTCCAGGTGGAGACCGACTTGATCGTCACGTCGAGATCGGCGACGCCGACGAGGTCGCGCACGACCTTTTTCGCATGCGCCTCGTCCACGGCGGGGGCGGGCTGGTTGATGTCGTAGCCCCAGACGATCAGCCATTCGTGCCAGGGGCGCACCATGCGCACCAGCCCCATGCCGATGCCGCCGACATCGGCGCCGGGCTGCAGGACCCAGTAGAGCACCGAGGGGCGGTGGGCGACATAGCGGGAAAGATCGGCCTCGAAGAGGATGTTCATCGAGCCGGCGACACCCATGCGGCCCTCGAAGCTGAGCCCCGCATGTTCCGCCACCTTCGAATTGCCGCCGTCCGCGCCGACGAGATATCTTGAGCGCACGGTCAGGGTCTTGCCGGTCAGCCGGTCGAGGCAGGTGGTGGTGACGCCCTCCGCGTCCTGCTCATGGCTGACATATTCCGTCGACATGCGCGCCTGCGTGCCGCGCGAACAGGCGGTCTTGAAGAGCAGCGGCTCCATGAAGGTCTGCGGCAGGTCGTTCATCTTGCTCGGCGAGGAGAGCTGATGCTCTGCGCGGGAAGCGGGGTGCATGCCCCAGCTCTTCATGCGGCCGATCTCCTCGCCGGCGAGCGCCGTGCAGAAGACGTTCTCGCCCATCAGCTCCTGTTCGGCGGCGAACATGTAGGCCTCGTCCTCCACCTCGCGGCCGAGGTCGCGCAGCACCTCCATGGTGCGCTGGTTGGTGATGTGGGCGCGCGGCGTGTTGGCGAGCCAGCGGTAGCGGTTGATCACCATGTTCTCGATGCCGTAGCTCGCAAGCAGCGCGGCGGTGGCGGAACCGGCCGGGCCGGTGCCGATGATGAGAACGTCGGTTGTGATGTCAGCCATGAAAACCTCCCTGGTGGATGGATGGACCGCCCGTGAGCTTGCGGCGGACCGGAAAGAGCTGGATGCCGGTGCGGTCGGAAAAGGCCCCCCAGAGACCGCGCGGCGCGAAAAGCATGACGAGGATGCCGGAAAGACCGAGCATCAGGAGATACCAGGAGCCGTAATCGGCCATGAGGTTCTGCAGAAGGAAGAACAGGACGACGCCGAGGATCGGTCCCTCGATGGTGCCGATGCCGCCGATGACGACGATGAAGATGACATAGGCCGTCCAGTCGGTGACGGAGAAGGCGGCGTCCGGCGAGATGCGGGCCTTCTGCACATAGATCAGCGCGCCGGCAAGACCGGTGAGGAAGGCGGTGGCGAGGTAGACCAGCGCCTTCATGCGCCGCGCATCGACGCCGACGGCGCGGGCGGCCTGTTCGTTGTCGCGCACGGCGGCGAGGCCCAGCCCCTGCTTGCTGCGCAGCAGGCGGTAGATGAAGCCGATGGTGGCGGCGGCAAGGATGAGCGCCAGCCAGTAGGTGATGGCGTCGCTCGCCTCGGCCGGCTTCATGCCGAAGAGATCGCGCAGGAGGGAAACGCCCGCCATGTCGCGCACCGCCTCGCGCGGCAGCGAGGTGCCGGTGCCGCCGCCGAGCGCCTTCCACTGGGCGAAGAGGAGGCGCACGACCTCCGCCACCACCCAGGTGCCGATGGCGAAATAGGGGCCGTAGAGACGGAAGGTGAAGAAGGCGGTGGGGATGGCGAGCAGCATGGACAACACCCCGGCGATGAGGATCGCCGGCAGCGGATCGACGCCGAGGAGGATGACCGCGCCGAACATGGCATAGGCGCCGAAACCGACGAAGACCTGCTGGCCGACGGAGATCAGCCCCGCATAGCCTGCCAGAAGGTTCCAGCTCTGCGCCAGCACCAGCATGGTGAGGATGAAGAACAGGTCCTGCACCGTACTGCGCGAGACGAGGAAGGGCGCGGCGAGGCCGAGCGCCAGCACGGCGAACGCCACGAACAGCGCGAGCGAAGAGGCTTTCGAGCCGGTCTCGACCTTGAGGGATGGCATGGCGATGGACATCGAAAACACCTCAGTCGACGGCGCGCGGGAAAAGACCGCGCGGCTTGATCAGGAGAACGGCGAGGAAGGCGAGATGGCCGGACAGGATCTGCCATTCGGGGTTTATCGACGCGCCGACCGTTTGCGCCACGCCGAGGATGACGCCGCCGGCGAGCGTGCCCCAGAGCGAGCCGAGGCCGCCGATGATCACCGCCTCGAAGGCATAGATCAGCCGCGCCGGCCCGGCGGTCGGGTCGAAATTGGCGCGGGTGCCGAGATAAAGCGCGGCGATCGTCACCACCACCATGGCAAGACCGGTCGCCACCGCGAAGATCTTTCGCGGGCGGATGCCCATCAGGCCGGCGGTCACGGTGTCGTCGGAGGTGGCGCGGAAGGCGCGGCCAAGCGCGGTGCGGTAGATCAGGAGGTTGAGCCCGACGACGACGGCGACCGCCGAGAGCAGGGCCATCAGCGGCATGAGGCCGACGGTGACGGGGCCGAGGCCCATCGAGGCAGTCTCCAGCGGGCCGGCGGAGATGCGGCGGCTGTCTGCGGAAAAGCCTTCGAGCAGGCCGTTCTGGATGACGATCGACAGGCCGAACGTGACGAGCAGCGGCGGCAGCACGTCCTTGCCCAGCGTGCGGTTGAACAGCACCTCCTGCAAGGCATAGCCGAGCGCGAACATCACCGGCGCGACGATGAGGGCGGCGAGGAAGGGATTGAGCCCGAGGGTGCTCACCAGCACGAGCAGCAGGAAGGCAGCGAGCACGATGAGGTCGCCATGGGCAAGGTTGACCAGCCGCATGATGCCGAAGACGAGGCTCAGCCCCGCGGCGAACAGCGCATAGAGCCCGCCGAGCAGCACGCCCTGGACGATGGTATCAAGCATGTTCATGGCTTGGCGCTCCGAAATAGGCGGCGTGGATGTCGTCGCGGCTCAATTCTTCCGGCCGGCCGGAGAGGGTGACGCGCCCCTCCATCATGCAATAGACTTGGTCCGCCACCTTCAGCGCCTGGCCGATATCCTGCTCGACGATGACGATGGCGGCGCCGCTCGCGCGGATGCGCGGGAAGGCGGCGTAGATGTCGCGCACGACGACCGGGGCGAGGCCGAGGCTGATCTCGTCGCAGAGCAGCACGTCCGGATTGGCCATCAACGCCCGGCCGATCGCCACCATCTGCTGCTGCCCGCCGGACAGCGCCGTCGCCGGGGTGTTGCGCCGCTCCTTCAGGATCGGTAAGAGATCGTAGATGCCGCCCAGCGTCCAGGCGCCGCGCCGCTTGCCATAGGCGCCGACGAGCAGGTTCTCCTCGACCGTCAGCGAGGGAAACAGCCGCCGCCCCTCCGGCACCATGGCGATGCCGCGGGCAAGGATGTCGGGTGCGGCAAGCGCGCCGATCGCCTCGCCGCGGCAGAGGATGGTTTCGGGGTCGCTCCTAAGCACGCCGGAAATGGCGCGCATCAGCGTCGTCTTGCCCGCGCCGTTCGCGCCGATGATGGCGATGGTTTCCCCTTCGGCAATGGTGATGTCGACGCCGAACAGCGCCTGGAAATCGCCGTAGAAGGCGGTCAGGCCCCTGGTTTCGAGGAGGGCGGTCATATCTCGATCCCCAGATAGATGTCCTGCACCTCGCGCGAGGCCATGATCTCGGCCGGCGCGCCGACGCCGATCACCCGGCCGAAATTCAGCACCAGCAGCCGCTCCACCACGGAGGTCAGCGCGTGCAGCACATGCTCGATCCAGATGACGGCGACGCCCTTGGCATGGATGGCGCGGATGGTGGCGACGAGCGAGAGGCATTCGCCCTCCGTCAGCCCGCCGGCGATCTCGTCGAGCAGCAGGAGGCGCGGTTCGGTGGCAAGCGCCCGGGCGAGTTCCAGGCGCTTCCGCTGCAAAAGGGTGAGGCCGCCCGCCGGCACGTTGGCCTTGTCGAGAAGGCCGGTTTCCGCAAGGATCTCGGCGCAGCGGCCATAGGCGTCGGCTTCGCTGCGTCGTGCGCCGAAACTGCCGGCGACGAGCAGGTTTTCGAAGACGGTCAGCTTTTCGAAGGGCTGGGGGATCTGGAAGGTGCGCCCCATGCCGGCAAGACAGCGCGCCATCGGCGGCGTGCGGGTGACGTCGGCGCCGGCAAAGCGGATCGTGCCGCTGTCGGGCGAAATCGTGCCGGTGATCAGGTTGAAGAGCGTCGACTTGCCGGCGCCGTTCGGGCCGATGATGCCGAGCGCCTCGCCCTCCGCCACGGAAAGGCTGATCGCGTCGGCGACGGTGAGCGCGCCAAAACGTTTGGAAACGCCATCGAGCTGCAACAGGGACATGGTTGATCCTCCGGCCGGCGGGCTTTTCGGGCGCCGCCGGCATTCCTCACGTTCAGGCGATCGCTTCCATCGTGCCGCCGACGGGAATGGCCGGCGCGGTCTTGTTGTCGATGATGACGAGGTCGTAGCCGCCGCCGTCCTTCAGCCGCCACTGGCCGCCGACGAGTGGCGTCTTGGCCACGTTCTTCGCCGCGAAGGGCGGCAGGCCCGCGCCGTCCCAGGCGATGGTGCCGACCAGCGTGTCGAGCCGTGTCGTGGCGATGGCGGCGGCCACCGCATCGCCGTCCGTCGGGTCCTCGGCGCGATTGATCGCATCGACCGCCAGTTCGAAGAGCGCGTGGGCGAAGCCGATCGGCTGCGTCCACGGCCGGCCGGTCGCCCTGGTGAAGGCGGCGGCGACCTCGGCCGAGCTTTCACCCGTCAGCGAGGATTGGAACGGATGGCTCGGCGACCACCAGACTTCGGAGGAAAGGTTGTGCCCGGCCGCGCCGAGCGCCTCCACCGCCTGCGGGAAGAGCAGCGCCTTGCCGATCGAGGCGACCTTCGGCAGGAAACCCTGCTGCCGCGCCTGGTTCCAGAAGGTGGTGAAGTCCGGCGGGATGACGACGCCGGTGACGATCTCGCATTCGCCGGCCTTGAAGGCGTTGATCTGCGCGGAAAAATCGTCGGTCATGTTCTGGTAGCGGCCGGGGTCGTTGAGGGAATAGCCCATCTTCTCCAGCACGGGCGGGAAGCCGACGGTCTTGTCGCCCCAGGCATTGCCGTCGCCGTCGTTGGGGAAGAGGCCGCCGACCTTGCGATTGGTCTCCACCTGCGCCCACATGTTGGTGAAGACGGCGATGACGTCCTCCAGCCCCCAGAAGAAGTGATAGGCATAGTCGAAGGGCTTCCAGGCGGCCGGATCGCCGGGATTGCCCTGCTGTCCGATGAACCAGGGCTGCCAGGGCGCGACGGTGGAGATGCAGGGCATGCCCTCCGCCTCGCAGGTCGTTGCGACGGGATTGGTCGTCTCCGGCGTCGAGGCGACGAGCACAAGATTGACCTCGTCATCGACGATGAGCTGCTTGGCGACTTCCGCCGCGCGGTTGGGGTTCGACTGGCTGTCCTTGACGACGATTTCGTAGTTCAGCCCCTTCGATTTCGCGACCGCCAGAAAGCTGTCGATGACGAAGCTGTCGGCCTCGCCGAAGGCGGCGAGCGGGCCGGTCTGCGGGCTCACATAGCCGAGCTTGACCGGCGCGTTCTGCGCCAATGCCGGCATGGCAAGGCCGGATGTCAGGGCGGCGGCGCTGCCTGCGGCCGTCGTCTTCAGGAAATCGCGTCTCGTCAGCATGGGTCCTCCTCCCGTTTCCCCTCCTCCCGAGGGGTGTTGTCAGTCCGGCCGTCTGCCCTCCCAGGCATCCTGCAGCAGAGCGCGGATCGACGGACGGTCGATCGGGCGCGGGTTTCGATAGGGGTTTTGCGTGGCGATCTCGGCGGTAAGGTCGAGATCCTTCTCCGAAAGCCCGAGGTCCTTCAACGCCAGCGGCGCGCCCGCCGCCCTTGCGAAATCCCACAGCCCGCCGCCGACCGATCCGCCGAAAACCTCCGCCACCGGGGCAGTAAGGTCCGGCACGGCGACGGCGTTGAAGGCTGCGGTGTGCGGCAGCATGATCGCGTGCGTATCGGCATGCGGCGTGTCGAACCTGCCGCCGAGCGTGTGGCAGATCTTGTGATGCAGCGCCATGCCGACGGTGCCGAGCACCGTGCCGCAGAGCCAGGCGCCGTAAAGCGCCTCCGCCCGCGCTTCGCCGTCCTCGGGCGTCGCCACGATCGCCGGCAGGCTCCTCTTGAAGGCGCGCAGGCCCTCGGCGGCCATCAGCGAGGAGACGGGGTTGCGATCTTCGGCATAGAGCGCCTCGACGGCATGGGCCATGGCGTTGAGCCCGCTCGTCACGCTCATGCCGACCGGCAGGCCGAGGGTGAGCGCCGGATCGTAGATCACCACTTCCGGCAGGATGGCGGCGCTGCGCACCGTCGTCTTGCGCCCGCCTTCCGTCTGGCCGAGGATCGGCGTCACCTCCGAGCCGGCATAGGTGGTGGGAATGACGATCTGCGGCAGGTCGGTGCGGTAGGCGATGGCCTTGCCGAGCCCCGTCGTCGAGCCGCCGCCGAGCGAAACCACGCAATCGGCCCCCGTCTGGCGCACGATTTCCATCGCCCTTTCCGTCACCTCGACGGGCGTGTGCATCACCGCCCCGGCGAAGATGCCGGCCGCGCGGCTCCCGAGTGTTTCCGCCAGCCTTTCGGCGTCGGCGCGCTGGTGCGGCGTCGAGAGAACGAGGGCGCGGCGGCAACCGATGCGGTCGATCCATTCGCCGACCGTTCCGGCCTTGCCGGACCCGAAGACGATATGCGCCGGGCTGGTCGAGTAGACGAAATCGCGGGTCATGCCCTGGCTCCCTGTTTTGCGCGCGCCAGCACGAAGGTGAAATCGAGCCTCCAGCAGGGTTTGTCCCCCATGCGCTCGAAGCGGCAGACGAGTTCCGGCTTGACGGCGAAGAGCGGGTCTTCGCCAAGGTGCGGGTCGCTGTCGTCATAGAGATGGGTGACGAGCGTCTCGAAACCCGCCGCCGTGACCATGAATTGCAGATGCGCCGGGCGGCGCAGTGGCAGGCCGGCTTTCAGCAGCAGCGCGCCGACCGGTCCGTCCTCCGGCACGCCGTAGCCGGCAGGCCGCACGGTGAGGTAATGGAAACGGCCCTCGTCATCCGTGCGGAAAAGGCCGCGCAGGTTGAATTCCGGCTGCAGGTCGGGCTGTTGATTCTCGTAGAGTCCGGCGGCGTTGGCCTGCCAGGTGATGATTTCGGCGCCCGGTATGGCTTTTCCGTCGAGATCCTGCACGCGGCCGGAGACGGAAAGCCGTTCACCAACGCCGTCGAGCGAGATGTCGCTGCCGAGGGCGCGGGCGGGCACGTCGGCGCGGAAGAAGGGACCGCGCAGCGTGCCCGGCGTCGCCTGTTTCGGGCGGTGGGCGTTGACCTCTTCGACAAGGGCCGTCGCGCCGAGCAGGTCTGACAGCAGTACCCATTCCTGACGCCGGTCGTCCGAGGCGTGGCCGACCTCCGTCAGGAAGGTGATGAGGTTGCGCCACTCGGCCGGCGTCGGCTTCAGTTCGCGGATGAGGGCGTGGAGGTGGGTGACCGCGCCGATCAGCGCCTGCCGCAACGGCCCGTCGCCGGCGGCCGCAAGCCGCCGCGAAAACACCTCCGACGAGGTGAGGGTGTCGACAGGGGATGCCATCGGTCCCGCCATGCTTCGTCCTCCAACATGGGAAGACGGTAGCAAAGCGCCGCAGTGGCATTGATGATTTTATTCCCGAACAATATAACGGATCGTTATGAAGATAGACGAGCGCCATCTGATCCAGCTCGCCGCCGTCGTCAAGACGGGCGGCGTCACCGAAGGCGCGGCGCTGCTGGGCCTTGCCCAGCCCGCCGTCTCGCGCACCCTCTCCATGCTGGAAAAACGCCTCGGCGAACCGCTGTTCGTCAAAGGCCGCCGCCCGCTGCAGCCAACGCCGCTCGGCCGGGCGCTCGCCGATCATGGTCAGGTCATGCTCGCCGCCTCGCGCAAGGCGTCGGATACGATCGAGAGTTTTCGCGTGGGCAAAGGCGGTACGGTGCGCATCGGTGGCACGCCCTTCTTCATGGACGCGCTGATCTCAGGCATGATCGCGACCTTCCAGACCCGGCATCCGGACGTGCGCATCGACCAGATCTACGGCTATTTCCCCGATCTCAGGGCCGCCTTGAAGGCCGACCAGATCGATCTCGCCATCTGCCCGATCGACATCCTCGACGAGGGCTCCGGCCTCGAATTCCAGCAGATCCTTCCCGGCCGCAACGTCATCGCCTGCCGCGTCACGCACCCGCTTCTGCTGAAACGCCGGCTGCAGCCCTCGCATCTCCTGGACTATCCCTGGGTCGCGCCGCCGCCCGGCAGCCCGCTGCTCGCGGACCTGCGCAGCATGCTGCTTTCCTTCGGCGCGACGGAACTGCGCATCCGCTACACGGGCGGCTCGCTGTTCAGCGTCATCAATTACCTCAAGGGCACGGATGCGCTCACCGTGCTGCCGCACGGCGTCGTCTTCGCCCAGCGCAATGAAAAATCGATCACCGCGCTGCCCGTCAACGTGCCTCACCCCGAACGCGCGCTCGGCCTCCTGAAACGTGCCGATGCGCCGCGCATGCCGGCGGTCGATCATTTCGCCCGCCATGTGCAGGTCGGTTTCGACACGCTCAAGCACCTCATCAAGCGGCACGAGGAAGCGGTCGTCTGGGGCGTTTGAAGGATCCCGCGACACGGGCGGCGAGGCTGCCGGGGCGGGAGCGGCCGTGCTGATCAGTGCCTTCCGGCGGCCAGCAGATGCCGGACGCGGGGCGGTTCCTCGCCCTTATGGTACCGGCGCACGTCCTCCTGAAGATCGGCGTCCGCCTTGGAGATGCGGCGGTGCTGGCGCAGATGCTCGGCCCAGGATTCGACGAAGAACCATTCGAGGAAGATTTTCGGATCGGCCGCGTCCTCCGTCACGCCCCAGCCATAGGCGCCGTCGCGCCGCCGTTCGGCGGAGAAGCGATGCAGCGCGTCGAGGAAAGCCGCACGGTCGGCATCCTCGATGCGGTATTCCACGGTGATCAGCACGGGGCCGCGGTCATGGTCGACGGGGTCGGCGGTCAGTGGTTCGGGCCAATGGTTGGAGGGCACGAGGTCGGCCTCGCCCTTGGGCAGGCGCAGCCGATGGAAGAGGAGGCCGGCGACGACGAGCCCGATGGCTGCGACGAGCAGGGTCGTGGCGATGCCGAGGGCTTCGGCGATGGTGCCCCAGGCGAGGCTGCCGGCGGTCATCGCCCCGTTGAACACGGTGAGATAGATGGCGAGCGAGCGGCCGCGCACCCAGTTGGGCAGCACGGACTGGGCCGTGCCGTTGAGCGTGGTGAGCGCCGTGATCCAGCCTGCGCCGAGGACGAGCAGCAGCAGGACCGCCACCCATTGCGGCGGGGCGAGGGAGAGCGCCGCCATCACCAGGGCCGCGGCGATGGCCGCCAGCAGCATCAGCCCGTCCACGTCGAGCCGGGTGCGCAGCAGCGGCATCAGGAAGGCCCCGCCGATCGCGCCGGCCCCGACCGCGCCGAGCAGGATGCCGTAGAAGCCCGCCGTGCCGCCGAGAAGGTTGCGCGCCACCAGCGGCAGCAGCGCCCAGACCGCGCTGGAGAAGGCGAAGAACACGGCCGCCCGCACCAGGACGACATGCAGCTCCCGGCTCGACCGGGCATAGCGCAGGCCGGCGCGGAAGGCGCCGAAGAAGCGCTCGGAGAGGGCGTCCTCGTCCGCCGCTTTTCGTCGCCACCACAGGAGGGCGGAAACGACGAAGACATAGCTGATGACGTCGACGCCATAGGTGACGGCCGCGCCGAAGGAGGCGAGCAGAGCGCCGCCGAGCGCCGGGCCGATGGCCCGCGAGATGTTGATGCCGAGCGAGTTGAGGGCAATGGCGCCCTTGACGTCGGCCCTGGTCACCAGTTCCGGCACGATCGCCTGCCAGGTGGGGGCCATCAGGGCCGCGCCGATGCCGCCGACGAAGGTGAAGGCGACGAGCGAGGTGACGGTTTGCAGGCCCGTTGCCGACAGGGCCAGCAGGCAGAGGCTCGCCGAGGCGAGAATGAGCTGGATGGCGATCAGGAATTTCCGGCGATCGAGGATATCCGAGAGCACGCCCGCCGGGATCGCCAGCAGGAAGATCGGGAAGGTGGACGCGGCCTGGATGAGCGCCACCGCCGCCGGCGCCGCCGAAAGGTCCGTCACCAGCCAGGAGCTGGCGACATCGCGCACGAAGGTGCCGATATTGCCGATGACCGTCGCCGCCCAGAGGACGGCGAAGACCTTCTGGCGCAGCGGGGCGAAGGCGCCTGCGCGGGCGGTGTCGGCGGCTCCGGCCATCAGCTCAAGTCCTCCTTCGCGCCATTCTTCCAGCGATAGAGATCATACCAGGCGACGAGCACGAAGGCACCGGCAAGGCCGAGATGCTCGAAGAAGGAATTGGTCGCCATCATGCGCGGCATGCCTGGCGGCATTTCCCAGAAGCGCAACGCGATGAAGGTCGCCATCAGCGTGAAGCCGGCGAGCGCCAGCGCGCCGATCCAGCGCCAGAAGCCGGAGAGCACCATGGCCGAGCAGACGAGCTCGAAGAAGATGACGGCCGCGGCGATGGGGGCGGCGGGGGTGAGGCCGAAATGCTCCATCTCGGCGATGGCGCCGTTGAAGTCGAAGAGCTTCATCACGCTGCCCTGGATATAGGCGGCGCAGAGGCCGAGCAGCGCGATCCAGCGCACCGGATGGTTGATGACGAAGGGGGCGCAGACCCTGGCCGCGCGCTGTTCCATGGTTCCAGGCATGACGTTCATCTCTTTGTTGTTCTGCAATTCCGGAGGACCTCACACCGCCCAGCAGGCGCAGCCGAGCGCGCCGAAGAAGCCCCTGAGATCGCCGACCGGCAGTTTCGCCGCCCAGGCGGCCGCGTGGTCGTGGCCGTGCACGCCGCAGGAACTGGCGCAGCCGCAGGTCGAGATCGCCGCCCGGCGCAGCGAGCGCTTGCCCGCGCCCTCCGGCTCCGCCCAGGCCGCATAGCCGCCAAACGTCCTGGCCGGCGACCAGTCGGGCATGGCGGGCGGCACGGGGTTCTCGTCGAGCGACGCGAAATCGCCCGCACCATGGACGATCTTCCCGCCGACCATCGTGAGGTCGGATGTCAGGAAGGAAATCTCGTCTTCCGCGCAGGCGAAAAAATCCTTGTCGGGGATGATGAGATCGGCGAACTGGCCGGCTTCGATGCGGCCCTTGCTGCCTTCCTCGTTGGAGAACCAGGTGACGTTTTCCGTCCACATCCTGAGCGCCGTTTCGCGGTCGAGGCAGTTGCGGCGCGGATAGAGCGCCGTGCCGCCCACGGTCTTTCCGGTGATCATCCAGGCGAGCGAGACCCAGGGATTGTAGGAGGCGACGCGGGTCGCGTCCGTGCCGGCGGAGACCTTGACGCCCTTTTCCAGCATGCGGGCGATCGGCGGTGTCGCTTCCGCGGCCGCATGGCCGTAGCGCTCGACGAAATATTCGCCCTGATAGGCCATGCGGTGCTGCACGGCGATGCCGCCGCCGAGCGCCGCCACGCGGTCGATCGAGCGTTCCGAAATCGTCTCGGCATGGTCGAAGAACCAGTTGAGGCCCTGGAGCGGAATGTCGCGGTCGACCTTCTCGAACACGTCGAGCGCGCGGGTGATCGTCTCGTCATAGGTGGCGTGCAGGCGCCAGGGCCAGCGGTTCTCCGCCAGGATGCGCACGACCGCCTCGAGGTCGCCTTCCATTTCCGGCGGCATGTCCGGCCGGGGTTCGCGGAAATCCTCGAAATCGGCGGCGGAGAAGACGAGCATCTCGCCCGCGCCGTTGTGGCGGAAATAGTCGTTGCCCTGCTTGTATTTGACCGATTTCGTCCAGTTGAGGAAGTCTTCCTTCTCCTCCTTCGGCTTCTGGGTGAAGAGGTTGTAGGCCAGCCGCACGGTCATCTGGTTCTCGTCGGCGAGCTTCTGGATGACGGCATAGTCGTCCGGATAGTTCTGGAAGCCGCCGCCGGCATCGATGACGGAGGTGATGCCGAGCCGGTTCAATTCGCGCATGAAATGCCGGGTGGAGTTGACCTGGTAGTCGAAGGGCAGCTTCGGCCCCTTGGCGAGCGTCGAGTAGAGGATGCCGGCATTGGGTTTTGCCAGAAGCAGGCCGGTCGGGTTGCCGTTCGCATCGCGGGTGATCTCGCCGCCCGGCGGGTTCGGCGTGTCCCTGGTGTAGCCGACGGCTCTGAGCGCGGCGCCGTTCAGCAGCGCCCGGTCGTAGAGGTGCAGCAGGAAGACGGGCGTATCGGGCGCGGCGGCATTGATCTCGTCGAGCGTCGGCAGGCGCTTTTCGGCGAACTGGTGCTCTGTGAAGCCGCCGACGACGCGCACCCATTGCGGTGGCGGCGTATTCGCCACCTGCCGCTTCAGCATGTCCATCGCATCGGCGAGCGAGCGCACGCCGTCCCAGCGCAGCTCCATGTTGAAGTTCAGGCCTCCGCGCACGACGTGGGTATGGTTGTCGCAAAGGCCTGGCAGCACGCCGCGGCCCTTGAGGTCGATGATCCGCGTCTTGGGCCCGGCGAACGCCATGACCTCCTGCTCCTCGCCGACGGCCCGGAACGTGCCGTCGGCAATCGCGACGGCGCTCGCCTTCGGCTTGCTGCGGTCGAGGGTCGTGAAGCGGCCGTTGCGGAGGATGAGGTCGGCGGTCATCGGGCGGGGCTCCTGTTGGGCATGCGCGGCAACGCCGCTGCCCAGGGTGAGGGCGGCGGCCGTCGCACCCAGAAAGTTGCGGCGTGTCGGCATCATGTCTGTTTCCTGTCCGAGGGTTCGCCGCCCTTCGGCAATTCGCCGAAGACATGCGGCTTGACGTGATGGTGCAGCCAGGAATGACCTGCCGCCTCCCGGTTCCAGAGCGATCTGGCGAGCGGCACGATCTGTTCCCCGGCAAGCATGCCGAAGAGGCCGACCAGCGCCACCACCGGCGGGGCGGGAGAGCGCACGTTGATGAGGCTGTAGATCACGCCGACGAGCAGGCCGGCACCGAGCGAGAGCAGGTAGAGTTTCATCGCGGCTTCCTTCCATAACGGATCGGAGCCCTTGCGCAGACGGGTGCGGAAGGGCGGGGCACGCGGCTCAATGCCCTTCGGAGGCGCCGAACATGGTCTTGGCGTAGGTGATGCCGAGGCCGTAGGCGCCGCCGAATTTTTTCGCGATGCCGGTCGTCATGTCGTAGGTTTCGGCCCGGGCCCAGTCGCGCTGCAGCTCCAGCAGGTATTGCAGCGCGGTCATCGGACGCACGCCCGCCTGTACCATGCGATCCATGGCGCGGTCATGCGCTTCGGCGGAAATGTCGCCGCAGGCATCGGCGATGACATAGACCTCGAACCCCTGGTCGAGTGCCGAAAGGGCCGGACCGACGATGCAGACCGAGGTCCACAGGCCGCACATGACCAGGCGCGTCTTGCCGATACGGTTGACCTCGGCGATCACCGCGGCGTCCTCCCAGGTGTTCATAGAGGTGCGGTCGAGCAACGGCTGGCCGGCAAAGGCCTCGGTGATCTCGCTGAACATCGGGCCCGAAAAGGTCTTTTCCGCCACCGTCGTCAGGATGGTCGGCACGCCGAACCCCTTCGCACCATGGGCGACGAGCGCCGCATTGTTGCGCAGGCTCACCGCATCGATCGATTTGGTCGCAAAGGACATCTGCGACTGGAAGTCGATCATGATCAGCGCGTGGTCCGTGGGGGATATCAGAAGGCCGCCGGGGGTGGGCGTGGCGTTCGGGGACATGGGCTCTTCCCTTTCTGGATGCCGGTTGCAGGGTTTCCGGCCCCGGACTATGCCTCCGCGCCTTGCGCCGTTCTTGTCGCCTATGTTTGTCTTTTGAACATTTCGCCAGGTTTCTGGGTTGCATGCATTCGCATCTGCACGCCGGCGCAAAGCCTGCGGCTGCCCGCGGGCTGAGGGGCAATCACTAAAACAGGAATGTCAGGGCCGGTTGTCGCGGCGAAACCGCGCCGGTGTCTCGCCGGTCACCGCGGAGAAGGTCTTCGTCAGGTGGCTCTGGTCGGCGAAACCGCAGTTGATGGCGATCTCGGCGATGGGGATATTCGTACGCAGCAGGTCCTTGGCGTGGGCAACGCGGTATTCGGTGAGCCAGCGCGCGGGCGTGCGCCCGAAGCTCGCCTTGAAGGCCTTGATGAAGTAGCTCGGCGACAGCGCGCAGCTTTCCGCCAGCTCTGCAATCGAGAACCGGCCGTCGAGGCGGGTGGCGAGGAATTCCAGGGCGCGTTTTTCCTGCCAGGGCGCCAGCGTGCCCTTGCGTTCGGCGGGGAAATAGATGCCGCCATAGGTCTGCGTCAGATGGGTGAGGATGGCAAGGCTCACCTGGTCGACGAACAGGCGGCTGGCCTCTCGCGGCCGCTCCAGCGCCGGCAGCAGCGCCTGGGCCAGGCCGAGCACGACGGCATCGACCGTGCCCGGCGGGCATTTGAAGCCAGACAGTTCCGGCCGGCCGAGCTCCGCGGCGAAGGCGCGCACATGCCAGAAGGGGATCTGGAAGCGCACATTGTCGAAGGGCGAGAGATGGTGGCAACGCCATTCCTCGCGCAGGTCGGTGATCGCGAGCGCCCCCTTGGGATGGCCGCCCTCGAAGACCAGCGCCTCTCCCCGCCACAGCCTGTGCAGCCGGAAGTCGCGCAATTGCGTGATGACATGGAAGGCTTCCTCGCGCGCATTCGCCGGGCCGGGGGCAGGTTCGTCCCGGTCGCAGCTCAGCCGTGTGATGACGAGGGGCGTTGCATGCAGGACCGACCGGTGCAGGGAGGTCGTGCCGATCGAATCTTCGTCGTTCATCGTGTCCTCCCGTGGTTGACTGATGGACGGAACCAGCGTGCGTGTTCCTCCCGCTGAAGCAAAGGGGTCTCCTCAGTGGAGGCGCCGGTGGCGTCCGGCCGGCGCGTCGGCTGCGGCATCGTCATGCATTTCGCCGTAGTGGTGCAGGAGATGGGCGCAGACGGCGACCGCCATATGGCGCAGCAGCGCCGGCGGCGAGGCCTGCCGGCCACCGCCGAGCAGGGCGAGCAGGGCCGTCCCGAGATTGTTCAGCACGCTGTCCGGCCTGCCTCGCCGGCAGGCCAGCCGGCGTATCTTCATGCCCGACGACAGCAAGGCGGCCTCGTCGAAGAGCGTCTTCGGCAGCACGAAGGCCAGCACGTCCAGCCGGCTGTGCTGGCGAATGGCGGCGCCCTCGTCGAGATCGACGAGGCAGATCGAGCCGCGCTCATAGCGGCGGACCGGCGCGCACGTTCCGTCCTGCCGGATGTCGGCATGCTCCACATCGTCCAGATAGAGCATGAGGAAATAGGCGCTGCAGGCGGGAAGGCGGATGTCACGCGCCTCTCCCGCGTTGAGATCCTTGCAGATGCTCGTGACGGAGAAGGTCGCGGACTTGATGGGGACGGTGGTGAGGCTCGGGGCTTCGGGTGTTCCGAAGCAGAGGCCCACACAGCTAAGTTCTTTACCTGGAAACGTCAACGGCACACTCTCAATCACGCCGGTGGGACGATATCACCGGGGAGAAACCGGATTATTGTGCGACCTTAGTTCAGCCTGCCGAAGCACGCAACGCTCGGCCAGAATGGTCGATAATTGCGATATCGTCAATAATAAATGCATGATTATGTCTATTCTGATGGAGCGGTGTTGGGCCTATCTCTGTGCAACGAAGACATCCACGAGCGAGGACAACACCATGCTTACCCAGATCAAAGGCTTGCATCACGTCACCTCCATGGCCGCCGATGCCCAGGAAAACAACGATTTCTTCACCAAGACGCTCGGCCTGCGCCGCGTCAAGAAGACCGTCAATTTCGATGCGCCGGACGTCTATCATCTCTATTACGGCGACGAGACCGGCTCGGCCGGCACGGTCATGACCTACTTTCCCTTCCCGCACATCGCCAAGGGCAATCGCGGGGCAGGGGAAGTCTCCGAAACCGTGTTCTCCGTGCCGAAGGGGTCGCTCGGCTACTGGAAGGAACGGTTTGCCGAAAAGGGGCTTGCCGGCCTTGCCGCGGATGAAGCCTTCGGCGAGAAGCGCCTGCGCTTCCTCGGCCCTGATGGTGACGGCTTTGCCCTTGCCGAGGTCGACGGCGATAGGCGCCTGCCCTTTGCCGGCGGGCCGGTGCCGGGCGACGACGGCGTGCACGGGTTCCATGGCGTGACCATGCGGCTGCGCGACGACGGTGCCACGGGCGAACTGCTGAAGTTCATGGGTTATGAGGAAGTCGACCGCCGCGGCGGCCTGACCCGCTATGCCGTCAAGGGGGGCAACGGCGCCGATTTCGTCGATCTCGAAGTGCTGCCCGGCGCGCCGGCGGCGCGGCAGGGGGCCGGATCCGTCCACCATGTCGCCTTCGCGGTCGAGGACCGCGCGGCGCAGGCCGAGGTGCGCAAGGCGCTGATGGATACCGGCTACCATGTCACCCCGGTCATCGACCGCGACTATTTCTTCGCCATCTACTTCCGCACGCCCGGCGGCGTGCTGTTCGAGGTGGCGACGAACGAGCCCGGCTTCAACCGCGACGAGGATACTGCCCATCTCGGCGCGGCACTGAAGCTTCCGCGCCAGCACGCCCATCTGCGCGAGCGGATCGAGGAGATCCTGCCGCCCATCGTCGACTAAAGGATTTCCGATGAAATCCGGTTCGCCGGGATTGCTCCCGGTCGCCGGCCGCCGGCACTGTCCGGCGGCTTCCTGCTTCGTTCATGCATCTCCGCCTGCCGCCCGAAGCGCTCCTGCGGATTTGCTCTAAAGGAGATTCACATGTCCCGTGACGCCTACCACCACGTCTCCAAAGCGCCGGCACCCGGCGCGCCGCTCGTTTTCGCCTTCCACGGCACGGGCGGCGACGAGCATCAGTTCACCGGCCTTATCGGCCAGATCCTGCCAGCCGCCGGCATTGTCTCGCCCCGCGGCGACGTGTCCGAACATGGAGCGAACCGCTTTTTCCGCCGCAAGGCGGAAGGGGTCTACGATATGGCGGACCTCGCCGTGCGCACGCGCAGGATGACGGATTTCATCCATGCCCACAAGCAGGCCAATCCGGGTGCGCCGATCTACGGCCTCGGCTATTCCAACGGCGCGAACATCCTTGCCTCGGTGCTTTTCGAGGCACCGGACCTTTTCGACCGCGCGGTGCTGATGCATCCGCTGATCCCCTGGACGCCGGCGTCCAATCCGGCGCTCCAGGGCCGGGAGATCCTGATCACCGCCGGGCGGCGCGATCCGATCTGCCCGCTGCCGCTCACCGAGGGGCTTGTCGCCTATCTCGAAGGGCAAGGCGCGAAAGTCGACCTCGTGCTGCATGACGGGGGTCACGAGGTGCGGCAGCAGGAGATCGACGCCATCGCGGCCGCCCTTACCCGGAAGATATAGGCCGCTCCGCCCGGTGGACCGGCAAAGCGATCCGCGACCTTCCACCGGTCTTCGCGCGAGCACTAAGGATTATTCCCGCCTCCGGGCCGGTCGGGGGCCTGGTCGAACCGGGCCTTCAAGGTAGGGGATGGCCCAGAGCGCTTGCCTGCCGGTCCGGATGTCCCGGTGCGACGTTCAACTGTTCGAGCAGCGTTCCGTGGTACTCCCAGAATCCTGCGATGAAACGCTCCGCAAGCTGGTTGTCCGTTGCATCGCTGCGGCGGATCGCCAGGAAACCGGCATCGACGAAGTCGGTGAAGGGGCGGACCACGACGCCTCTGCCCTGGTAATCCGTGGCGGAGGACGGGTCGATGATCGTGATGCCGACGCCTTCCGACACCAGCGTCAGCGCGGTGTGGGAGAGGCGTGTCTCGATCGTTGAAGCCCTCGGAATGCCCGCCAGCGCGACCTCGACCCGCATTGCAAACAGCGTGCCCGGTTCCAGCGTGATCATGTGCTCGCCTTCCAGATCGGCCGGCCCGATCCGGGATCGGGCCGCGAGCCTGTGGCCCTCCGGCATGGCGACCACGGCCGCGACCGGGCGGGATTCCGTCAGGAAGCCGGGGCGGTCGAGCGGGCCGTCAGCAAAGCCGAGATCGGCCTGGCCGGAGGCGACGGCCTCGATGACCATGGTCGAGGGAATGCCGCTCAGGGAGACGTGGATGTTCGGGCGGTCGCGCAGGAAGCGCGCGAGGTAGCGCGGCATGATGCCGTTGGCGAGCGCGGGCATCACGGCGATGCGCAGCATGCCGGCATTCTGCCGGCCAATCTCCTCGGCAAAGGCCTTGATGCGGTTGAGCCCGACATAGGCGCGCTCCACCTCCCTGAGCAGCGTGGTGGCCTCCGGGGTCGGAACGAGCTGGTTGCCGCGCCGCTCGAACAGCCGAAGCTTCAGGTCGATCTCGAAGTCCCGGATCAGCCGGCTCACCGCCGGCTGGGTAATCGCCATCAGCTCGGCCGCCGCGGTCATCTTGCCGGTGAGCATGACCAGGCGGAACGCTTCGACCTGCCGCAGATTCATGCGGGTCTCCATAATATTTGGTTATTCTCTACCTTGAATTTCGAATTTGACGGTATGGAGTGCCGCCTGCCAAAGTCAAGCCCATAACGCGCCGGCACGTCATCGGCGCAAGGGAACGGACCAGGTGGACGCGTGGGCGCTTACTTCGACTTGATGGGTTTTGCCGATGGTGGCTGGGGCGTCGACATGCTCCGCGCCACGGCCGTCACGCTTGCCGTGGCGCTTGCCGGTTTCGGGCTCGGCTCGCTTTTCGGCATGCTCTCGGCGGCCGCCTCGCTCTCGCAGATCCCGTCGCTGCGCCATCTTGCCGATGGATATACGACCGTGCTGCGCGGCGTGCCCGATCTTCTGGTCATCTACCTGTTCTACTTCGGCGGCAGCGCCGTCATCACGCAGCTTGGCCACCTGTTCGGCGCGCAAGGGTTCGTGAGCGCGCCGGTGTTCCTGACCGGCGCCATGGCGATCGGCGTCGTGTCCGGCGCCTATCAGGCGGAGGTCTTTCGCGGTGCGGTGCTTGCGCTGTCGCGCGGCGAGATCGAGGCGGCCAAGGCCTACGGGATGGGAGCGTTTCTCCGCTTCCGGCGCATCATCCTGCCGCAGGCGGCCCGTTTTGCGATCCCGGGGCTTGGCAATGTCTGGCAGCTGGTCCTGAAGGAATCGGCCCTCATTTCCGTCGTCGGGCTGGTCGAGCTGATGCGCCAGGCGCAGATCGGCGCCGGCTCGACCCGCAAGCCGTTCACCTTCTTCCTGACGGCCGGCGTGCTCTACCTGGTGATCAGCCTCGTTTCCGGCGCCGCCTTCCGGGCCGCCGAAGCGCGCGCGATGCGCGGCATCCGGAGGGCGTCATGAACCTCTTCGACATTCCGTTCCTCGTCGACAATTTCCTTGCCCTGTGCCGCGGCATTCCCCTCACGCTGCAGTTGACGGTGCTCTCGGTCTCCTCGGGCGCGGTTCTTGCCATGCTGCTTGCGGGCCTTCGCCTCTCCGGCAACCGGGTGCTCGACGGTCTCGCCCGGGGTTATATCTTCGTCTTCCGCGGCACGCCGCTGCTCGTTCAGCTCTACATCATCTATTATGGACTCAGCCAGTTTCCGGAGCTGCGCAGGAGTTTCGCCTGGCCGTTCCTGCGGGAGCCCTACTGGTGTGCGTCGCTGGCGCTCTGTCTCAACACGGCCGCCTACAGCGCCGAGATCATTCGCGGCGGCGTCATCGCCGTCCCGCTCGGGCAGATCGAGGCGGCGAAGGCCTATGGCATGGGCCGCCTCACGCTTCTGCGCCGGATCATCGCGCCGCAGGCCCTTCGCCTGATGCTGCCAGCCTATTCGAACGAGCTGATCCTCGTCGTGAAGTCGACCGCACTCGCCTCCACCATCACGATGATGGAAGTCACCGGAATTGCCGCCAAGCTGATCTCGGCCAGCTACCGGCCCGTCGAGATCTTCATCTGCGCCGGCGCGATCTACCTTCTTCTGAATTTTTCCATCACGCGGTTGCTCCGGTTCTTCGAGCACCGGCTTTCCCGCGACCAGCGCCCCCATGTCGTCGCGACCGGAGAACAGGCATGACAGATCAGACCCGCATCCCGGCCGTGGAAATCGCGCGCCTGGAGAAATGCTACGGCCCGCTCAAGGTCCTTCACGACGTTTCCCTCACGGCGCAGCCCGGGGAGGTGATCTCCATCCTCGGCGCATCCGGATCCGGCAAGTCGACGCTCCTGCGCTGCGTCAACATGCTGGAAGTGCCGAACGCCGGCACGGTCTCGATCTTCGGCGAGGCCTACAGGCTGGATCAGCGCCCCGACCAGCCGGCGCGCGTGGTCGACCGGCGCCAGCTTCAAAGGCTTCGCTCCCAGGCGACGATGGTGTTCCAGTCCTTCAATCTCTGGTCCCATCTGACGATCCTCGAAAACCTCATCGAGGCCCCGGTCCATGTCCAGGGCCGGGACCGCAAGGCATGCATCGCCGAGGCCGAGGCGCTTCTGGAGCGGGTCGGCATCGCCGACAAGCGCCATGCCTATCCGGCGCATCTTTCCGGCGGACAGCAGCAGCGGGCGGCCATCGCCCGGGCGCTCGCGATGCACCCGAAGATCATGCTGTTCGACGAGCCGACATCGGCGCTCGATCCCGAGCTGGTCGCCGAGGTCCTCAAGGTCATGCGGGACCTCGCCGCGGAAGGCCGCACGATGCTCGTCGTCACCCATGAGATGGGCTTTGCCCGCGACGTCTCCAGCCGGGTCGTCTTCCTCCACAAGGGTTACATCGAGGAAGACGGCACGCCAGCGGACGTCTTCTCCCATCCTCGCAGTGAACGTTTCCGGCAGTTCATTTCGACGCATGCCCATTGAGACCGGAGAATAACCAGAGGTGAACCCATGAAATTGACCCTTATCCTGTCGGCGGTGGCACTCGCCGCGTCGCTGCAATCCGCCCATGCGGCGGACAAGATCCGCATCGCGACCGAGGGCGCCTATGCGCCCTGGAACTTCTCCGGCCCCAACGGCACGCTGGAAGGTTTCGAGATCGATCTGGCCAACGACCTGTGCAAGCGGATGAACAGGGAATGCGAGATCGTCGCCCAGAACTGGGACGGGATCATCCCGTCGCTGACGGCGGGCAAGTATGATGCGATCATGGCGGGCATGAGCATCACGCCCAAGCGCGAGGAAGTCATCGCGTTTTCGACGCCCTATGCGGCGGCGATCAATTCCTTCGCCGTGCTCGACGACAGCGATCTCGCCGGGCTGCCGATGGCCGGCAAGCCGCTTTCGGTCGATTCGGAGGCGGCCGGGCCTGTTCTCGAGGAGATCGCCAAGCTGGTTGGCGGCAAGACCGTCGGCGTGCAGGGCTCGACGACCGCCTCCTCCTTCATGGAGCAGTATTTCAAGGATGCGGCGGACGTCCGGGAATACAAGACGACGGAGGAGCACGATTTCGACCTCGTCAGCGGCCGGCTCGATGCCGTCGTCGCCAATGCGACGGTGCTCGCCGCGGCAATGGAGAAGGAAGACATGGCCGGCACGAAGCTCGCCGGCCCGCTGTTCTCCGGCAAGGTGTTCGGCATGATCGGCATCGGCCTGCGCAAGGAAGACACCGCGCTGAAGGCGGATTTCGACGCGGCGATCACGGCCGCCCGTGCGGACGGCACGGTCAAGACCCTGTCGGAAAAGTGGTTCAAGCTCGACGTCAGCCCGCAGGACTGACGGCGCCAGAGCAATTCCGGCACATGTGCGACGCGGTTTTGCGTCCGGAATTGCGGTGAAACAGACTCTTGCGCCTGTCCGCGTTGCGGGTGGGCGCTTCCCTTCCTTCCAACATCACAGACTGCTGGCATGCGGACCCTACCGGATCAGGAAATTGTCGTCGTCGGAGGCGGCCTTGTCGGCGCGGCCGTCGCATGGGGGCTGGCGCGCAAGGGCCTGGCGCCGCTCGTTCTCGACGGAGAGGACCTGTCGCACCGCGCCTCGCGGGCGAATTTCGCGCTGGTCTGGGTCCAGGGCAAGGGCGTGGGCGCTCCCCACTATGCCCGCTGGACGATCGCCGCCGCCCGCCGGTGGCCGTCCTTCGCGGCCGACCTCCTGGAGACGTCGGGGATCGATGTCGGCCTTCGGCAGAGGGGCGGCTTCACCTTCGCGCTTGCCGGCAGCGAGATGGCGATGTGGACGGAGGAGGTCGGCTGCGTTGCCGAAGCGCTCGGCGAGGATGCGCCCGACCATGCCGTGCTCGACCATGCCGAGACCGCGCGCATGGTGCCCGCGATCGGCAGGGACGTCGTCGGCGCCATCTATTCGCCGCTCGACGGGGACGTGAATTCCCTGCGCCTCTTCCGGGCATTGCATGTCGGCATGCTGAATCTCGGGGCCGCCTACCGGCCGCACAGCGACGTGACCGAGATCGTGCCCAAGGCCGGCGGATTTCTCCTAACGGGGGCCTGGGGCGAGGTTCTTGCAGGCCGGGTGGTGCTTGCGGCCGGAAACGGCAATACGCGGCTTGCGCCGATGGTGGGCCTTTCGGCCCCGACCCTTCAGAGCAAGGGCCAGATCCTCGTGACCGAGAAATGCGCGCCCTTCTTTCCCTATACGTCGACCACCCTGCGGCAGACCGACGAGGGCGGGGTGATGATCGGCGACAGTCAGGAGGCGGATACCAGCTCGATCGCCACCGATCAGGATATCAGCAGCGTGCTTGCCAGCAGGGCGGTCCGGACCTTTCCGCAACTGGCGGCGGTGAATGTCCTGCGCAGCTGGTCCGGCTTCCGGGTCAAGACGCCCGACGGGCTGCCGATCTACGAATGCTCGTCCACCCATCCGGGGGCGTGCCTCGTCATGTGCCATTCCGGCGTGACGCTGGCCCCCAACCACGCCGAGCTTGTTGCCGATGCGATCGTGTCCCGGGACACCACGCTGGCCGGCGGCCTCTTTCCCGGCGGGAGGTTCCATGTTCCGCAAGATTGAAAACCCGAAGGACCTGGTGACTATCGTCGTCGACGGCCGGGAACTTGAGGTCGATGCCACGGCAAGCGTCGCGGCGGCGCTGCTTGGCGCGGGCATGGCCACGGTGCGGCGCAGCGTCGTCACGGACCAGCCGCGCGGGCCCTATTGCCTGATGGGCATCTGCTTCGAATGCCTGGTGACCATCGACGGCGTGCAGAACCGTCAGGCCTGCATGGTTCCCGTCCGCGATGGAATGACGATCTCCTCGCAACGTGGAGCGCGGACGACACAGGGAGGCGGCCGATGACGCTGACGATTATCCGCAACGCCGACGACCTTTCCGCCCGCTACGACATCGCGATCGTCGGCGCCGGCCCCGCCGGCATGGCGGCCGCGACCGAATGCGCAAGGCTCGGCCTTGCGGTGGTCGTGTTCGACGAGAATGCCGAGGCGGGCGGGCAGATCTACCGTGCTATCGAAAGAAACACGCGCGCCGGGCGCCCCTATCTCGGCAGCGACTACGGGCGTGGCGCCGGCCTCTGGGCGGCGTTCTGCGCGACTGCTGCCAGCCATGTTCCCTCCGCCGCGGTCTGGAGCCTGGAGCAACAAGGGGAAGGCGCGGCGGCGCTGGCCGAATTGCGGGTCTCCGTGGCCGGCCGCAGCCGGATTGTCCTCGCACGGCGCGTGGTCCTCGCGACGGGCGCGACGGAACGGCCCATGCCGGTGCGGGGATGGACGCTGCCGGGCGTCATGTCCGTTGGGGCCGCGCAGATCGCCCTCAAGGCTTCCGCCCTCCTGCCGGAAGGACCGGTGGTCCTCACCGGCAGCGGCCCGCTGCTTTATCTCTACGCAGACCAGGTGCTTGCCGCAGGCGGCACGATCGACGCGATCCTCGAAACCACGCCGCGTCGTAACTGGCTTCGCGCGGCCCCGCACGTCTTCTCCTTCTTAGCCTCGCCCTATGCCTGGAAAGGGCTCGGCCTGATGCTCCGGGTCAGGCGGGCGGTCCGGGTATTTCGCGCCGTCACCGCCCTGGAGATCACCGGCAAGGACCGGGCGGACGGCGTGACCTTCATGGCCGGCGGCAAGACAGTGTCGCTGCCCGCAAGAAGCGTCTTTCTCCATCAGGGCGTCATTCCCCACGCGAATCTGGCGAATGCCGCGGGCTGCGCGTTGGCCTGGAACGACCGGCAGAAATGTTTCGCGCCGGTCGTCGACGGGGAAGGGCGCAGCACCAGGCCCGCGATCTTCATCGCGGGAGACGGCAACGGTATCGCAGGTGCCGTCGTCGCGGAATTCGACGGCCGGATCGCCGGCATCGCGGCGGGGCTGGAGGTTCTGGGCGCCGGATCGTCCGAGGCGTCGAGACGGTTCGTTCGGCTGCGGAAACGGGCGCTGCGCGGCCGGGCCTTCATCGACCTTGCCTACCAGCCGGCCCTGTCGTTCCGGGCGCCTGCCGCGGGCGATGTCGTCGCCTGCCGGTGCGAGGAGGTTTCCGTCGGCGCCATCCGCGAGGCCGCTGCGCTTGGCGTCGCAGGCCCGAACCAGCTGAAGACGATGCTGCGCTGCGGCATGGGGCCATGCCAGGGCCGCATGTGTGCCGCGACCGTCACGGAGCTGCTGGCCGATGCGCAGCAGCGGCATCCGGCCGATGTCGGCACCTATCGCCTTCGCCCGCCGATCAAGCCGGTGCCGCTCTGCGAGATCGCCGCGCTCCCCCATACATCCGAGGCGGTCTACGCCGTGACGGGTGGTCATTCCGGACACTGAACCACGAAAGGTATCGAAAATGGTCCAACGATTTCTGCAAACCCCGATCATGCACCGGGTCGTCGAGCACAACGGCATCGTCCATGTCGGCGGCACGACCTGCGACGACGAGAGCCTGGACATGGCCGGCCAGACCCGCGAAATCCTCGCGAAACTCGACCGCTACCTGGCCGAAGCGGGCACGGACAAGACAAAACTGCTCTCGGCCAGCATCTTCGTCACCGATCTCGGCAAGAAGCCCGAGATGGACGCGGTCTGGAAGGAATGGCTGTCGCCGGAGAGCCTGCCGACGCGCGCAACGGTCGGCGTCGCCGACCTCGGTGGCGACACGATGATCGAAATCGTGGTTTCGGCCTACAGGTAGAAGGCTGCATCTTTCGGTGCGGGCGCAACCGTTCCGCCCCATGCGGCACAGGCATCGGCCGCGGCCCGTTGCCGCCGCATCGGCCGATGCTCGAACTTCGCCCTCGACGGTCGGCCGGCTGGACTGGTCGCCGTTGCGGACCCCATCAAGCTCTGAGTCCGGATCTCTCTGCCGCGAGAACGCTCTATCTGTTTGTTCCTGTGCAATTGCGGACGCAAAACCGCTTCGCACTTTGCTGGACCACAGTTTCACGATCTACGAGGTCTTCAAGTCCCCGGAGGCGCTCGACGAGCACCGCAAGACCCCGCACTACCGGGAATGCGTACGCCGGATCGACCCGATCCTCGCAGGCCCGCGCACCAAAACCTTCTATCATGTCGAGATGGCGGATTTTCTCAGCGCCTGAAGCGGTCTTGGCGGTGCGCCGTTGAGGCCCATGCCTTCCGGCAGGCGTGCGGAACGGAGGTTGCCACCGATCGTCTGAAGCCGTATCCGGGTCGGTCTGTGCGCCGGGTTATCCGCGGATGCGGGCAAGAACGCGGTCGAGCGCGAGCATTGCCGCCTGGCTGCCGCCATTCGCCTCGAAATCCCGGAAGACCTGCTCGTTCAGGCCGCCTTTGGTGGCGAATTCGTGGCTCATCTTTATGAATGCGACGTCCTTGCCGGCAAGGAGCGCGGTCTCGGAAAGGCTGGCAAAGAGCGGCGCGAGATAGGCGCGGCCCTTTTCTTCCGGCAGGCCGTTCTCCGCGAGCCACTCCGTCGTGCGGTGCATGATGCCGAAATAGGTGGCCATGAGGGCGCTGGCGGCGGCGAGGAGGTCGTATTCCGCCTTCGTCTCGCATTCGACGGCATTGCCGAGCACGTTGAAGAGGGCGGCCGTGCCCGCATCCGGCGGGTAGATGGCCGTGACACCCTTGCGGCGGGCGACGAAGGGCAGGGGGACCGCCTGCGAGAGATGCACATCCGCGCCGATCCAGTCGAGGAGGGCGGGACGGCCGGTCGCGGCAACGACGCTGATCACGTTTTGGCCATCCCGGAATTTCAGGGGGCGGATGACCTCTTCGGCGATCTGCGGGCGGATGGCCAGCACGACCGTGTCGCATCCGTCGACGATCGCCTGATTGTCGCCGGAGACGAGCACGTGCGGGAAATCGGCTGCAAGTTTCGCCGAAATGTCCGCGCTGCGCCGGGAGACCATGACATGCGGCACCGCCGCGGGGTCGGCGAGCAGGCCGCGCACCATCGCGTCGGTGATGGCGCCGGTTCCGATGAAGCCGATTTTGCGGGGCAGGGACATGGTCATTCCGCAGCAGCAAGAGAGCCGAAGGAGACGTCGGTCGTGTAGTTCTCGCGCAGGAAGGCGATGAAATTGTCCTGGAACTGCCTGGTGTGGGCGTGGGCCAGCTCGTCGGCGAGATCGACATTCTTGGCGCGGATCGCCTCCAGCATCAATTCGTGCTCGTCCGTCAGCAGATAACCGTCGCCGGTGCGCTCCAGATATTCGAAATGCAGGTGCAGCATGCGCTGGCCCTGGTTGAGAAGGCGCTCGTAGAAGGAGGCGAGATAGGCGTTCTTGCCGGCATGGGCGACGGCCATGTGGAACTGCTTGTTGGCCTCCGACATCTTCAGGTGCTGGCCGGTCTTCACCGCCGCCTCGAATTCCTTCTGGCGCCTGGCGATGATCTTCAGGTCCGCGTCCGTGCGCAGCGCCGCGGCAAGGCGCGTGTTCATGCGCTGGGCGACATCCAGGGCCTCGACATATTTCGGGAAGCTCGCCACCTCGATCGGCGCGACGATGGTGCTGCGATTGGAGAGCGTCACCACCAGTTCCTCGCCGGCCAGCCGGATCAGCGCCTCGCGGATCGGCGAGCGCGACATGTCGAAGCGCTCGGCCAGCGTCGTCTCGTCGAGCAATTGGCCGGGGGGCAGGATGAGCGCCAGGATTTCATTGCGCAGCGTGTCGTAGACGCTTTTCGAGCCCGTGCCACGCACGCGTTTCGATTCAATTTCCTCAGACACTTACGTCCCTTTCCGCATTTCAAGGCCATTGGGCCAGAAAAACCGGCAGGCAGCAATCGTAAAGTTTCCGCTTAATATTGTCGACATGTAGACGACATAAATTTACAGGTCGACACGGAGCCGGCATAAAAAGGCCATGCGAACCGCCGAAGCCGAAGGGTGGAACCGCGCTTTCAGCGCTCAAAACGGGAAATGCACATGCTTTCGAATGCGATGACATCAGCTCTGCGGGCGCCGGCCGCGCTCGCCCTGGTGGCGGGGCTTTCGACCGCTGCAATGGCGGAAACGACGGAAGGCTAACACGGCCGCCTCATCGAGGCGCTGACCATCGTCGCCCTCATCTGCTTCGTCATCGCCTTCCCGCTGACGCGTTCGCCCCGATCCTCGAATGGAGACCCCCATGAGACTCTCAGGCACCATGCCCGCCCTCGTCACTCCCTTCGATGCCAATGGCCGCGTCGATTTCAAGGCCTTCGAAACGCTGCCCGCGCATCTGCGCGAGGCCCGGGTGACCGGTTGGGTGCCGAACGGTTCGACCGGCGAATAGTTCAGCCAGTCGACGCAGGAGCGCCGCGACGTCCTCCAGTTCGTCAAGGATTTCGCAAGGCCCGGCGAAGTCCTGATCGCCGGCAGCAATGCGCCGGCCACGCGCGAAGTCATCGAACAGACCGCCATGGCGAAGGACATCGGCTACGACACGGTCCTGCTCGCCGCCCTTCTATACCCGCTCGACCCAGGCCAAGCTCATCCGGCACTACGAGACCGAGGCGGAGGCGATCCGCCTTGCCAACGATTCCCGCTTCGGCCTCGCCGCGGCCGTCATGTCGGCGGACGATGCGCGCTGCGAGCGTGTCGCCAGCGCCTTCCGCGCCGGGATCGTCTGGATCAACTGCTCGCAGCCCACCTTCACCGAGGCGCCCTGGGGCGGCTACAAGTCGTTCGGCATAGGCCGGGAGCTCGGCCGCTGGGGCCTCGACAACTATCTGGAGACCAAGCAGATCACCCGCCTCGTCAGCGACGAACCCTGGGCATGGTATCTGAAACGACCTTCGCCAAGGCGCTCGATATATCGCCGATCTCGACAGGCTCATGCCTTTCGGCTGCATCGGCAGGCCCGAGGAGGTTGCGTTCAAATGCGGCTCGCTCGTCGAAATCACCGGGGCGCAGGCGGTCGCGTGAAAGGGGCCGGCGCTTGCATGGTGCCGCGCAGGGCGTGGATTCCATGGCGCACCAGGCGGATCAGAGGCTCAGCCGGCTACCGGACATGTTTGTAGACGGTGGTTCTTGAAAGCCCGAGCTGGCGCGCCGTCTGCGAGGTGTTGCCCTTCGTCGCACGGAAGACGGCACGGATTTCGCGGCATTTGGTGCGGCTTAACGGATGGGGGCGGCACAGGGCGCAGCTTTCCTGGTCGTTCTCCGTGGCGGGCTCGATCCCGTTGAAGCACTCCTCGTCTATATATTCCATCCGGCGGCGGACGAGCGCGCGCTGCAGCACGGTCTTCAGTTCCCGGATGTTGCCCGGCCAGGCCCGGCGGGAGAGTTCGGCGATCGCGGCATCGGTGATCGGCGTGCCCGGCGCAAGCTCCTCCATCAGATGGCGCACGACACCGCCGAAATCGCTGCGCGCGCGCAAGGGCGGCAGGCGGATGGTGAAGGCGTTCAGGCGATAGTAGAGATCGGCCCGGAAAGCCCGGCTCGCCACCATTTCCTGCAGGTCGCGATTGGTCGCCGAGACGATCTGGATATCGACCTTGTGCGTCTTGTGGCCGCCGACGGCGCGCAGTTCCATGCTGTCGAGGAAGCGCAGGAGCGAGGTCTGGGCGGCGGGCGGAATGTCGGCGACTTCGTCGAGGAAGAGCGTGCCGCGATCGGCAGCCCGGGCAAGGCCTGGCGCACCCTCGGCGCGGGCATTGGTAAAGGCGCCACGCTCATGGCCGAAGATCTCCGCGATGAAGAGGTTCTCCGGCACTGCGCCGCAGTTGAGGGCGATGAACTCGCCCTTGCGTCCGCTCAACTGGTGGACATGGCGCGCCATCAGATCCTTGCCGGTGCCCGTTTCTCCCGTGATATGGACCGGCATGCGCAACGCCGCGGCATCGCCGATATCGGCGATGGAGCGCCTGACGGCGGCATCATCGCAAACGAATGCCGGCGCGTTCCTGTCCTGCAGCAGCGGCGGCATCTTGCGCGGTCGTTCCGCCTTTACCGCGACCGCCGCTCGCGCACGGCGCAAGCCGATTTGCCGGCAGACCATGAACAGGCTGCTGCCGGCCCGGTCGCGGATGCGGATCACGCCGCCGTTCAGAAGGCCGTCCATCGCCGAGCCGAAACCCGCTTCGAAAAGCTCGTCGAAATGACCGCCGATCTTGGCGGGAAGACCCTCGAGCAGCTTGATGCCGGGCCGGTTCAGCGAGATGATGCCGCCCTCGCGCCCGACCGAGATCAGCACGGCGGAAATGGTGTCGAGATATTCCATCCGGGGATGGAAGGCGAAGATGAAGCTCCCGGAGCACTCCTGGAAGATCAGCCCGTTTTCGATCTGTGCCGCCGCCATGCGCACCAGGGCGTGGGTGTGCTCCTGCCGCGCCTCATAGGCGCAGGACGCATCCAGGAGCCCCAGCGTTTCTCCTCGCGAATTCAGGATCGGCGCCGCCATGCAGCTCAGATGGCCGTGGCAGCTGAAATAATGCTCGCGCCCGTAGATGGCGACAGGCTTGTGGTACATCGCCGCCAGGCCGAGCGCATTGGTTCCGCGCTGGCTTTCGTCCCAGATGCTGCCGGGGATGATCGAACGGCCGGGCGCGCTGTCGGCGAAATGCTGGTCGCTGATCGTGTCGAGCACGATGCCGTCCGCATCGCCCAGCGCGATCATGAAGTTGGAACCGGCAATCTGCGAATAGAGAAGCTGCATTTCCGCAAGGGCCAGCCGCCGCAGGGCGGCGTTCTCTTCGCGCCGGTCGTTGACCTGCGAAAATGCCAGGACGTTCTGGCGCGGGGCGCCGCGCGGATCGAGGCCGGCATCACGACAGCGTTGCCAACTGTCCACGACGACCGGCGGCAACGTGGCCGCGGGGAACCTGTCACCACGCTCGAGCGCATTTCGCGCGCGGTCCATGATGGAAAGATGCTGCATGTCTCCTCCTCATGCATCATTTGCGGGCAGGATACCGTTTTGCGCAGGCACCCCGCAATAGACAGAAACTGGACACTGCGCGGCAGGGGTCGTTCAGGCGATGAACATGGCCGCTTGATGGGAATTGCCGTATCATATTGAATTTAGACATTATTTTTGTCTGGCATGGTGCTTGCGATTTCTTTCGTCGACTGCGGGGCAATTCCCGCCGGGAAGGAGACGACGGAATGAAAGCACAAGTGCTGACCAGATACGACGACGGTCTGACGGCGGACCAATGGGTCTCGCTGCAGGAGGTCGCGGACCCGAACATCGAAAAGT
>NZ_SLVX01000019.1 GCF_004341885.1 Shinella granuli
CGTTGCAGAAAGGAAATAGGTGGCCGGATTTTACTCCGCCCGCAGCAGCATTATGCCGCCGCTACCGTGGCCGACTTTTGCACCGCCGCTCTCACAGAATTCCTCCGCTCGCTCGAAGGTCAATACGCGGGGAAAGGTCAAGTGCGCCTTCGGACGGACAAAGACCCCATCAATGTAACATGCTCCTTCCAGTCGAAGGCTACGCCGGCTTCATTTTCCCTCAACGGTAAATGCAGAGCACTCGTTCTGGTCTCGCGCGCGGTTGGCGCCGAATTGGTTCGTAGCGGCAACTCTTATCGAGGATCCTACATCGGTGGAGGCTCGGGGCCTGCAAGGCTGACGGGAAAGCGCAACGGGAACACATTAAATCTGACGATCAACTGGGCAAAGAAGATCAACGGCGACCGCCGCGCCCAGCTCTCCGTAGCCAAGACCGATCCTCATGGTCTCATCCTGACGACCACAGACAGGGATCCGAAATCGGGCAAGCCTGTCATCACCAGCAAAATTGTTTTGCAGCGCAAATAGGTTCGTAGCCAGCAACCTCTTAAGACGGCAAATCACCTGATCGAGACTGTCGCAGCGACAGACGGCCCGGTAGTGCGCAGGTCCACCACCATAGCACCGTCAAAAACGCAATATGGATTCGGGGCCGTTCATTCAAACCGCTCCCTGCCAAGGCGCTTCCTGATAGGCGAGGATCGAGCGCCTTCAAAACACTAAATGGGGGACAGAGCGGCCACGACCGGGGCGCTGGCTGTGCAATGACCTTGTGAGATAAGATAGACCCCGCCGCCTATCAGGAACCCAACTGTCCCGTACACAACGAAAAGAAAGCGCGAGCGATAACTATCCCATCCTCGCATTCTCGAATTGACCTCGCAAGCGATCGAGAAAAGAACGAACCCGACCAAAGCATACCCGACCGCGCCATCACACCTGAAGATGCGTATGAAGTCATCCAAGCTCACGCCTTGCCCTCCAACAAAGTTGTTAACCCGGTGATCTAGCGTGCCGTGAGGCAAAGCCTCGTTTGATGAGGCGAGGTGAAGGATGCAACATCCGGACGATTGAGTCGATAGAATAGCTGGATGATGCCAGCCGGGCGTGGTCGAACCGGACGCGGCCTCGCACTCTCGTGACAAACGGCAAGATTTCGGAGGTCGGCAAGCGCCACGCAGGTTACCGTCGGAACGCCTTCCCCAATTTTGCAAGCAAGGAAGGCCCCGCGCAGGCGCGAGCGGGCGCCGTCTCTGAAATGGTAATAGGAGGCGGCGCCTGCGGACATGCCCCGGCCTGCTTTCTCCCTGCATTGGCAGGGTATGCCGGCCGTGCGCTCAGCGAGCGGAGCATACGGGTTTCTGCCGCATGCCCCACTCTAACCCGCCAGACCTACAGGGGGATCAGACGGGCTGGCGGCCTTCTACTGTTCGCGCCCGACGCCCAGCCGAACATGGCAAGCTCTACAGCAGCGAGCATAAGGCGATCAGCACGGCCTCCAGCGCGTGGCCGAAGTTGCTCTTATCAATCTTGAAGCTGCCAAGCATCAGCGTGCCCTTTCGAGTTCGAGGATAGTTTGAAGGTCGCGCCACTGGCGATCCTCGCGGGAGGCGCAGGCGGCAAGAAGGAGGCAGCATAGGGCTGCCGTAAGTTTTGTCCGGTTCGACATGCGCCCATCTCGACTTTTGCGTGAATTGATGGTTCCCTCCCCTCAACTCAAGGAGGGGCATATGGCCAAGATCACGATTCACAAGAATTTCGGGCTCGACATGCGGGACTACGATTTCAGTACTCTATTCTTTGGCGATGACTACCGAGCCACATCGTCGATGTACCGCGTCAACTATTCGGATGGTACGGCAGACGAATTTCGCGGTTCCGGTTTCAAATATGATTCATCCGGCGAGCCTACCGCCGGCACGGTGACCAGCTACGCGACGTTCTATCAGGGCACGCGAGTTGCCTTCATTGAAGGAGCCAAGGTCAGCGCGACCGACATCGTGAAGGCTGCGAAGACCAGCAGCACCGCTGACGACGCGAAGATCATCGCCAAGGTTCTTTCTGGCAACGACGTCCTGCTCGGAGGAAACAAGGCGGACGCGCTGTTCGGGTTTGGCGGTAACGACAAGATCACCGGCGGCATTGGCGCTGACAAGCTCTACGGCGGCGCTGGCGCTGACACCTTCATCTTCAAATCAGTCAAGGACTCGACCGTTGCCGCTTCAGGCCGCGACAAGATTTTCGATTTCAGCCAGAAGGAAAAAGACAAGGTCGACGTTTCAGCAATCGACGCCAACTCCAAGGTCGGCGGCGATCAGAAGTTCAAGTTCATCGGCGATGACGCGTTCCACAAGAAGGTCGGTGAGCTGCGCTACGAAAAGAAGGGCGGAGACACTCTGATTCAAGGCGACGTAAACGGCGATGGAAAGGCCGACTTCTCAATTGCGCTGGATCCTCTTATCAATCTGAAGGCCACAGACTTTATCCTGTGAGCTGCTGACTGGGGCGGCGGCCGGGTTCTGCATTTTAGCAGCCGCCTCTCACTTCGCTCTTGCCACACATGGTTCCGTGAATTCGCCCCGCCAAATCCCGGGGCGATCGGCCTTGGCGCGGTTCTGCGCGGCAGCTTCCTTGCCGCAACGATATTCCTCGCCCGTCTCGTCCTGGTATCGCTGCCAGCTTTCCGGCACGGCACCGGGGCGGCTTGTATCGCAGGGACCGCGCTCATGTGCGCCTCCGGGTCTTCGGGTCGCACTGGTCGATGATCCATACCCCGCATCGGCCACCAGTTCACGCGCCCAGGCAATGCCCTTGGCGGCTTTCAGGAGGCTATTGCGATGAGGAGGGCAATGAGCTTCATTTGCCGACGCCTCCCCGGAAATCGTGGAGCAGCGGCGGCCGTGGTGTGTCGGCGTATTCGTCGGCCCGCTTCGATGCTGCTGGCGAGGCTTCAATCATGCGAAACGCCTCCGCCACGCCGTCGCTCGACCATTGGCGCGTTGGCAACTCGTCCTCATAGCCGGACCAGTCGGCATCGCCACCGTCCTCAAGGTCAGGGTCGCCGTCAAGCATATCGAGAAACTCAATCATCTCCTCGGGAGGAGGGTAAACTTGATCTTACCATCCCGAAGCGCGGAGGCGAGTTCGGCGGACACCTTAGCCCAGCGAGAAAGCGCCGCGCCGCGGATAGGATTCACGCGCTCGATAGTCATCAGCGCCATCATATATTGCTCATCCGTCAGCACCGGCCGGCGCGTCGGACCCGGCGTGAAGCGGATACCAATCTCCGGGTGGTTCTCTCGAATAACCCGAGCAAGAATATCGAGAAGGTGGACCTCGATCCAAAAAAGCGGTTTAGGCATCGTTCGTTCCTCGCCGTCGATGTAAAACACGTCCCTTGGATATGGCAGCTCCGTCACCATCTCCGCGCCGGTCCAGTCTGACGGGAAAAGTGTCTTTCCTAACTGTCTGGCCGCTCGACAAGAAACACTTGACCGTAGGCGTCACCCGGCCAGCCAAGTCCACCGATCCAGAATAGTTTGTCGTCAATGTCCACCATCGCAGCACCTTGCGAAGCACCATGTTACCGCAGGGAAACCAGGCGGTGCATCCTGGCTTGCCGGCCTATCCCTACGGGTTCCTGTTATTCGTTCTGCACCAGGCGAAGCAGCTTGCCGCTCTTGCCGGTGGCATGATTTGCCACCGCTCCAGAAGCTTCCGACGCTGCTCCAGATAATCAGTACGGCATACGCACGCTCTACCTGGCCGCCGCCGACATGGCCTAGCGCCGTCTCTGCGACTTCGTAGGCGACATCGGTTGTCTCAGCTATCCAGTCACGTAGGCTGTGCAGTTTCTTCGCCGCCTCGCGCCGCTGCTTCTTCCGCTCCTTGATCGGATCTACATTTGCGCGGACGGAAGCGCGCCATTTGTCCGCGGCCTCGCGCGCCTCTTTCAATGAAACGTCCAGAAGGGAGCCAAGGCCCATCTCGCGGCGTCGGCCATCTTCTGGACGTTTTATTGGATGGTGACGCGAAGCACCCATTGCGCTCCGCCGTCCTCGCGCTTCACCAGCCACAGCCCGCCGCCACCAGCATGCTTACCGGGAGGGAGCCCAGCAATGCCTCTTGCCGTTAGCCGATTGGTCGCTCGCATGCCTCAGCCGGTCTATTTTCATCCCCCCGCCAATCCACCTTTTGCTGTGCGATTGGGTGATTGAGGGTAAAAATACATGATCCCGAACGAAACACGAACAGGGCGGCGGGTCAATGGCGTTGATAAGTGGTGGGCGAGCTTGGATTACTCTGATATTACAATGGGATGCCCTCTAGCAGCACCATTATTTCCCCCCGAAAAGAACTTATTTTTTTTGAGCTTTTTGAGCTTTATGTCAGCTGTCGAGCGCATTGGCGATTTGCTCCTGCGCGAAACCGGACGCCACCTGCGTAGGCCCGGCAAGGTGGAGACCGATCGGATTGTCTGGCGGTACTGCCCATGGTGATCCGATCGGCAAGGGCGGCCCGCTCGCAGCGTTGGTGTGCGGTTTCCCTCGCGTCGGCTATTGTGATCTCGTAGAATATCCGTGGCCCTGATCCAGGGCCGCTTCTCAAGAGACATGCAAGCCCTGTTCCGTCCCTGCATTGGCAGGGACCTGTTGCTCTGACGGCGACCGTATTTCCACCCCCTCCTCCACTGATCGCTCTCCCATTTTGCTGAAAGCTTGATACTATTCTTCGAACTGACGGGAGGGGGCTCGATGGGTATCATAACATCCAACTACAGCGGAGAACTCGATGGCAAGACTTCTGTTGTTGTCGGAGAGGACACGTATCGATGGGGCGAGGATCGGCTATTGTATGACATGGTCGACTTCAACGTCCCGACCGAGGGTCCCAGTTTTACCGTCAATTTGAAGTTGAGCGGCTCGTCATGGGCCGTGAGTGTTATTCGCGCGAACATCAATGCGAACTTCAACATCACTGACGCGACGACCGGTACCAGCGATGCAGGTCGTGCCTACATTGACGTCCTGCTCGCCGGCGGCACCGGAACAAGTACCATTACCTTGAAGAATGCCCAGGTGGAGTCGCTCCTAGCCGGCAATGGCGTCCAGAAGGTAACCGTTGGGTACTGGGTCAATCACATGGACCTCGGCGGTGGAAACGATCATGTCGTCATGACCGGCGGAGGCGAAGCGGAGAATGTCATTCTGGGGACAGGGAATGACACGCTCACGACTGATACGGGGCTCATGGGAACCATCAACGGAGGCGGGGGAGCCGATGTCGTCAACCTCGGCAAGGGCGGCGCTGAATATGTCAACCTCGGCCGTGATGCCGATGAAATCATCCTCAGCGCACTGGCGGACAAGGAGCTTGTGGTGTCGCTGAATGGTGGCGAGAGAGTTCTGGGATCTGGAAAAGATTCTGACACCGTCAACTTCACTGCGTTTTCAGCCAGGCTGACCATCGACCTCAACGGCGCATCGAGCGTGAAAACCGGAAGCGGCGAATTCCACATTCGGAACTTCGAGAACGCGATTGGCGGTCGCGGTAAAGATACGCTGGTCTCGAATGGTGAGGCCAATATCCTCAAGGGCAACGGAGGTGCCGATCTCTTCGTCTTCAAGACGGTGAAGGCCGCGACCGGCGACACGATCCTCGATTTCTCCCAGTCGCAGAAGGACAAGATCGACCTCGGCGGCATCGACGCCAGCACGAAGAGCGGCGGCGACCAGGATTTCAAGTTCATCGGCACCGCCGGCTTCCACAACAAGGCGGGTGAACTGCGCTACGACAAGAAGGGCGGCGACACATTCATCCACGGTGATGTAAACGGAGACGGCAAAGCGGATTTTTCTATCGCCATCGACGCCAACATCAATCTCAAGGCGAGCGATTTCATTCTTTGACGGTCGTTAAGGCCGGGAGGCGCGTCGAAGCGGTGGCCTATCCAGCCTTAAGACGCCGCCCGGCCCATCATATCCATGCCGGTAAATCCGCGGTCATAATGCGCCCGGGGAGGATTTACCCATCACCGATGAAGTGGGTGGGCTTCCGCTCGTTTTGACCCCGAGGGGGTAGCAAGGCATTTCGGCTGCTCACCACGCACCTTGACGCTCAGGTGCCGGATGGTGTCGCCGCCTTCCTGCGTGTCTGGCCGGGCGGTTCGCCGACGACGCGTTTGAAGGCGCGGGCGAAGGCGGCCTGGGAGCCGAAGCCGAGGCGGCGGGCGGCGGTGTCGATCGAGAGCTTGTCGCGACGGAACCATTGTTCGGCAAGGCGCATGCGCAGGGCAAGCACGTAGCGCTGCGGCGTCACGCCCGTCACCTCGACGAAGCGTTTTGCGAAAACCGATCGGGAGCTGCCCATTTCCTCTGCCATGTCGGCGAGCGTCCAGTTGCGGCCGGGCTCGCGGTGGAGGGCGGCGATGACGCGGCCAAGGCGCGGATCGCGCAGCGCCTCGATCCAGCCCGTCGCATCGCCGCAGCCGCATTCCACCCAGCCGCGCACGATGGAGGCGGCGACCACGTCTGCAAGGCGCGCCAGGATGCCGGCCGAGCCGACGCGCTCCTCCCCCATCTCCCGCTCCATCGCGTCGAGCAGCGGCATCAGCTCCGGCTGGCGGCCGATCAGCGCGCCGACCGACATGATCTGCGGCATGAGGCCGACCAGCGGATGCAGCGTATCGAGCTCGAATTCCATGCGCCCGGTGAAGATCAGCGTGTCGTTTTCCCGGTCGGCGGTCTTGATGCAGGCTTCCACCGCCGCCACATCGGCGCAGAGCGGCTTTCGCGTATAGCTGTCGTAGTCGCGGATCTGGACATGCGGCCCGGTGACGATCTCGTGCATCTCGCCGCGCGGCAGAAGCACGGCGTCGCCGCAGGCAAGTTCGCGCCCGGCCTCGCCCTGTGCGCGCAGCAGCACCTTGCCGCGGGAGACGAAATGAAAGCGGGCTTCCGGTCCCGCCGGGAAGCGGATGCCGAAGGGTGGGCTGAGCTGGAGCCGGCCGTAGCTCGCGCCGCGAAGGCGCATGCCCATCAGGAGCTCGCTGACGGGGTCATGCAGGTTTTTTACAGGGTCGGACGATTGATCAAACATTGCGGATAAAATGACATTGTGCGTCTTGCATTTCAACCCACCTCTTGGAGCACGCACTGCAACAGGAAAGGGATGGCAGATGACGGATGCAACAATCGCGGCGCCGCAGAGCGAAGCGGATGCGCGGCCGGCCTGGGGAGCCGTGATATCGATGACGTTCGGCGTGTTCGGGCTGGTGGGCGCGGAATTCCTCCCCGCAAGCCTGCTGACGCCGATGGCGGCGGACCTTCGGATCTCCGAGGGCATGGCCGGCCAGGCGGTGACGGCGACGGCGGCGGTCGCGCTGGCGACGAGCCTGTTGGTCACGGTGGTGACCCGCAGGATCGACCGGCGGCTCGTGCTGCTCGGCCTTTCGGTCCTCCTGATCTTCTCGAACCTCCTGGTGGCGATGGCGTCGAACCTCGCCATGCTTCTGGCCGGGCGTGTGTTGCTCGGCATGGCGCTCGGCGGCTTCTGGACGCTTTCGGCGGCGACCATGATGCGGCTGGTGCCGGAGGCCTATGTGCCGAAGGCCTTGTCGGTCATGTTCCTCGGCGTATCGGCGGCCACGGTCTTCGCCGCGCCCGTCGGCAGCTATGTCGGCGATATCGTCGGCTGGCGGAACGTCTTTCTAGGCGCCGCCGTGCTCGGCGCGCTGGCGCTCGTCGTGCAGTTTGCGACGCTGCCCTCGCTTCCGCCGCGCGGCCATTCGCGCTTCGGCACGCTCTTCGAGGTGCTGATGCGGCCCGGCGTCGGTTTCGCGATGTTCGCGATCCTGCTCGTTTTCACCGGCCATTTCGCCTTCTTCACCTATATACGGCCGTTCCTCGAAACGGTGACGGGTCTCGGCGTCGAGGGCTTCTCGGCCGTCTTGCTCGGCTTCGGCATCGCCACCTTCTTCGGCAACTATCTTGGCGCCGTGCTGCTGGAACGCTCCATGCGCTTCACGCTGACGATCATGCCGGTGGTGATGGGCGCGCTTGCCTTCTCGCTCTCCGTCTTCGGCGGCAGCCTTGCCGGCGATGCGGCCATGGTCGCACTCTGGGGTCTCGCCTTCGGCGCGGTGCCGGTCGCCTGGTCGACCTGGATCACCCGCGCCGTGCCGGACGAGGCCGAAAGCGCCGGCGGCCTCTTCGTCGCCGCCATCAATTTCGCCATCGCGACCGGTGCCGCCGCAGGCGGGGCCCTGTTCGATACAACCGGCGTGACGAGCGTCTTCGTCGCCAGCGGCGCCGTGCTGCTGCTGGCCGCACTCACCATCGTCTCGGCGGTGCGCACCCGGCCGGCCTGATCATGCGGGATGGCGGCGCTCCCGTCCGCCATCCCCCTATTTTCGTTTGCGTGCGCCTGTCTTCTCCCTGTTCCCCGTCATGCTTTTCGGTCTAGAACTCCAGTCGAGGATTCTTGGAGGAGCGGCGTGTGACGATGACGGCAGGCGATTTTTCGCGGGGAACTTTTGTCGGGCGCGTCTGGCGGCCGGATGTGCAGGGGCCGGCAGTGGTGGTGCTGCGGGACGGCAAGCTGTGTGACATCACGTCCAAGGCCATCCCGACGATGCGGGACCTTCTGGAAACGGACGATCCGGCGGCTGTCGCGCGTGCGGCGCCCTGCGATCCGTTCGGCACGCTCGATGCCGTGCTGGAGGCATCCGTCGAGGGCGCCGGCAATTTTTCCCGGCTGCACCTGCTCGCGCCGTGCGATCTCCAGGCCGTCAAGGCCTGCGGCGTCACCTTCGCCCGCTCGATGATCGAGCGCGTGATCGAGGAGAAGGCGGCGGGCAATCCGGCGCTGGCGGAAAAGGTGCGCGGCCGCGTCACCGCCATCATCGGCGACAGCCTGCGCGACCTGAAGGCAGGCTCGGACGCGGCGGCCAAGGTCAAGGCGGCGCTGATCGAGGAAGGCGTCTGGTCGCAATACCTGGAAGTCGGCATCGGGCCGGATGCCGAGGTCTTTACCAAGGCGCCGGTGCTGGCCGCCGTCGGCTGGGGCGCCTCGGTGGGGCTGCACCCGATCTCCAGGTGGAACAATCCGGAGCCGGAAATCGTGCTGGCGGTCGACAGCCAAGGCCGCGTCAAGGGCGCGACGCTCGGCAACGACGTGAACCTGCGCGATGTCGAGGGCCGCTCGGCGCTGCTGCTCGGCAAGGCCAAGGACAACAATGCCTCGGCCGCGATCGGCCCCTTCATCCGCCTCTTCGACGAGACCTATGCGATCGACGACGTGCGCAAGGCCGATCTCGATCTCCTGATCGAGGGCGAGGACGGTTTCGTCCTGAAGGGGCGCAGCACGATGCGCGAGATCAGCCGCGATCCGCTCGACCTCGTTGCCCAGACGATCGGCAAGCACCACCAATATCCTGACGGCTTCCTGCTGTTCATGGGGACGCTCTTCGCGCCCGTCGAGGATCGCGATACCCCCGGCCAGGGCTTTACCCACAAGACCGGCGACCGGGTGACGATCTCCAATGCCGAGCTGGGCGCCCTTGCCAACACCGTGCGCCTTTCCACCGAATGCCCGCCCTGGACCTTCGGCATCGCCGCGCTGATGCGCAACCTCTCCTCCCGCGGGCTCCTCTAGATGGGCGAAAGCGGCATGGACGAGACGAGCCGCAAGATCCTGCGGCTGCTGCAGAGCGAACCGGAGCTGACGGTCGCCGAGATCGGCGAGCGCGTCGGGCTCAGCCACACGCCCTGCTGGCGGCGCATCAAGGAGATGGAGCGGCAGGGCATCATCCGCGGCCGCATCGTCGCCGTCGATCCGAAGCGCGTCGGCTTCGAGGTGTCGGTCTTCTGCTTCGTGCGGCTGAAGCAGCACGACGAGGCGACGCTGCTGGAATTCGAGAAGGCGGTGCGGCACATGCCGGAGGTTGTGCAGTGCTATTCCATGACCGGGGATCATGACTATGTGCTGCGGGTGCTGACGAGCAGCGTGCGCCAGTACGAGGAGATCCTGAAGAAGGCGCTGCTGCGCCTGCCGGGCGTCGGCTTCGTCAATTCCAGCTTCGCGCTCGACGAGCTGAAGAACACGCACCGCGTTCCGATCTGACGGGAAATGAGGATGGCTTTGCGCCCAGCGGCCGCTTTTGCGGATGCCATCCCGAAACTGTGATGCTCCGCCGCGAAAATAGGGACCCGCTCCTCCCATTCCATGGGTAAGCTCCTACATATGGAGGATGGCTTTCACGGAGGAGGGCCATCGAGGAGGAAGTCATGCTCAAGCAGAGCTTTTCTCTCGAGGACAAGTATATGGCGGAGGAGGGGAGGATCTTCCTTTCCGGCACCCAGGCACTCGTGCGCCTGCCCATCGTCCAGATGCGGCGCGACCGGGCCGCGGGGCTGAACACCGCCGCATTCATCTCGGGTTATCGCGGATCGCCGCTCGGCGGCTACGACCAGCAGCTTGCAAAGGCGAAGAAGCATTTGGCGGCGCACGACATCGTGTTCCGGCCGGGCGTCAACGAGGACCTGGCGGCCACCGCCGTCTGGGGCACGCAGCAGCTCCACCTCTCGCCGGGCGCGCGCTATGACGGCGTTGCCGGCTACTGGTACGGCAAGGGGCCGGGTGTCGACCGTTGCGGCGACGTGCTGAAGCACGCCAATGCCGCCGGCACCGCGAAACATGGCGGCGTGCTCTGTTTCGCCGGCGACGACCATTCGGCAAAGTCGTCCTCCATTCCGCACCAGTCCGACCATGCCTTCATGTCGGCGCTGATCCCGGTGCTCTATCCCTCCTCGATCCACGAATTCGTCGAATACGGTCTGCTCGGCACCGCCATGTCGCGCTATTCCGGCTGCTGGGTCGGCATGAAGTTCATCGCCGACACGGTGGAAACGACGGCTTCCGTCGATCTTGCGGGCGAGCGCCGGCAGTTCGTCATCCCGCAGGATTTCGAGCTGCCGCGGGATGGCCTCGGCCTGCGCTGGCCCGACCCGCCGCTGCCGCAGGACGAACGCCTCCAGACCTACAAGGGCTACGCCGCCATCGCCTTCGCCCGTGCCAACCGGGTGGACGAGGTGACGCACGACGTACCGCGCGCCCGCTTCGGCATCATCGCCTCGGGCAAGGCCTATGAGGATGTGCTGCAGGCGCTGAAGGAGCTTTCCCTCGGCCCGGCCGAGATGGCCGAGATCGGCATGCGCATCTACAAGGTCCGCATGCCCTGGCCGCTGGAGCCGGAAGGGGTTCGCGACTTCTCGCAGGGGCTGGAGGAAGTGCTGGTCGTCGAGGAGCGCCGCGAGATCATCGAGAACCAGATCAAGCAGCAGCTCTTCAACTGGCATCACGGCGAGCGGCCGCGCATCGTCGGCAAGTTCGACCATCAGGACAAGCCGTTCCTGCCGCTGTCGGAGGCGCTGTCCGTCGGCATGGTGGCACGGGCGATCGCCGCCCGTCTCTTGCAGTTCGATTTCGACGCCGGCCTGAAGACAGTCATTTCCGACGAGCTCGCCTATCTCCTGGAACGCGAGAAAATCCGCAAGGCGCACACGGCGCCGGTCGAGCGCGTGCCCTATTTCTGCTCCGGCTGCCCGCACAACACCTCCACGAAGGTGCCCGAGGGCAGCCGCGCGACCGCTGGCATCGGCTGCCACTACATGGTGCAGTGGATGGACCGTGATACCACGACCTTCACCCATATGGGTGCCGAAGGCGTGCCGTGGTCGGGCATCGCGCCCTTCAGCGACGAGAAGCACATCTTCGTCAATCTCGGCGACGGCACCTATTATCATTCCGGCATCCTGGCGATCCGCCAGTCCGTCGCCGCCGGCGTCAACATCACCTACAAGCTGCTTTACAACGACGCGGTTGCCATGACCGGCGGCCAGCCCGTCGATGGTCCGCTCAGCCCCGAGGTGATGACGCGGCAGCTTCATGACGAGGGCGTGGCGCCGATCTACCTCGTCTCCGACCACCCGGACGCCTATTCGCCGGCGGTGCTCGCGCCCGGCGTCATCGTGCGCCACCGCGACGAGATGGACCGGGTGATGCGCGATATCCGCGAGGCGCCCGGCTGTTCGGCCATCGTCTATGTGCAGACCTGCGCGGCGGAAAAGCGCCGCCGTCGCTCGCGCGGCCTGATGGAGGACCCGCCGGTCCGCCTGATGATCAACCCCGCCGTCTGCGAAGGCTGCGGCGACTGTTCCACCCAGTCGAACTGCGTCTCCGTCGAGCCGCTCGACACGGAATTCGGCCGCAAGCGCAAGATCAACCAGTCGACCTGCAACAAGGATTATTCCTGCCTCAAGGGTTTCTGCCCGTCCTTCGTGACGGTCGAGGGTGGCCGGCTGCGCAAGGCCGCGCGCTCCAACCCGGACATATCAGGCATTGCCGAGCCCGACATCGTTGATATCGGCGAGCGCGCCTACAACATCGCCATTGCCGGCATCGGCGGCACCGGCATCCTGACGATCAGCGCCATCCTCGGCATGGCCGCCCATCTCGACGGCAAGGCGCCGATGATCCTCGACATGGCGGGTCTTGCCCAGAAGGGCGGCGCCGTCATGAGCCACCTGCGCATCGGCCTTTGCGATGAGGATGTCTCCTCGCCGCGCATCGTCACGGGCGGTGCGGATCTCCTCCTGGCCGCCGACGACGTGGTGGCTGCCTCGAAGGATGCCGTCACGCTCTGCGACCACCACCGCACGACGGGCGTCGTCAACACGAAGCTGACGCCGGTCGCCGATTTCGTGCGCAAGCGCGACTTCGATTTCCGCCGCCGCGATGTCGAGGGCACGGTGCGCGCGGCGCTGCGCGACCCCTCCCATCTTCTCGATTTCACGACGATCGCCGAGAAGGTGGCCGGCAATGCCATGGCGACGAACATCCTGATGACGGGTTTTGCCTGGCAGAAGGGGCTGATCCCGCTGACGCGCCAGTCGATCGAGCAGGCGATCGTGCTGAACGGTGTCGCTGTCGACGCCACGCTCTCCGCCTTCGGCTGGGGCCGCCTGATCGCCGCCGACCCGGCCCGCGCCGAACGCCTATTGACCCCCGGAAAGCCGGTCGCGACGCTGGAGACCATGGCGCCGGATGCGCTGGTCGCCCATCGCATGAAACATCTGACGGCTTACCAGAACGCCGCCCTGGCCGAACGCTACAAGGCGCTGGTCGAGCGCGTGCGCCAGGCGGAACGGGCGCTCGGGCCGGACGACCGGCTGGTCCGCGCCGTCGCGCATGTCTATGCCCAGCTCCTTGCCTACAAGGACGAATACGAGGTGGCGCGGCTCTTCACCGATCCGGCCTTCAAGCAGGGGCTGGCCGAGCAGTTCGAGGGCAAGTACAGCATCGCCTTCAACCTCGCGCCGCCCTTCCTCAAGGGCGAGGATGCGAACGGCCGTCCGCGAAAACGCCGCTTCGGCCGCTGGATGCTGCCAGCCTTCGGCCTGCTCGCCGGCCTGAAGGGCCTGCGCGGCACCGCCTTCGACCCGTTCGGCCGCACGGCGGAGCGCCGCATGGAGCGCCAGCTCATCGCCGACTACGTGGCGCTGGTCGAGCATGTGCTTGAAAACCTCTGTCGCGAGAACCTCGACGCCGCCGTTGCGCTGCTGTCGCTTTACGGCGAAATTCGTGGCTACGGCCCGGTGAAGGAGGCGGCGGTGAAGCGGGTGCGGGCGCGCGAGGCGGAAATGCGCCTGGCCTTCGACACGGCAGGACAACACAGGGCGGCCGCTTGAGGCCGCGGTGGAGCCGGGTCTTCCGGCTCCGGAATTGAAGAAGCAGGCGGATGCCGGGGCATCCGACCGGGGAGGACGGACATGTACGATGCTGCGATGAGCTTCGGGCTTGGTGAGGAAATCGACGCGCTCAGGGAGAGCGTCCGGCGTTTTGCGAGCGATCGCGTCGCCCCGCAGGCGGCGGAGATCGACCGGAGCAACACCTTTCCCATGCCGCTCTGGCGCGAGCTGGGCGATCTCGGCCTGCTCGGCATCACCGCGCCGGAAGATCTCGGCGGGTCCGGCATGGGCTATCTCGCCCATTGCGTGGCGATGGAGGAGATCAGCCGCGCCTCCGCCTCGGTGGGTCTCAGCTATGGCGCCCACTCCAACCTCTGCGTCAACCAGATCGTGCGCAATGCCAGCGCCGCGCAGCGGGAAAAGTACCTGCCGAAGCTGATCTCCGGCGAGCATGTCGGCGCGCTCGCCATGTCGGAGCCGGGCGCGGGCTCCGATGTCGTCTCGATGAAGCTGCGCGCCGAAAAGCGCGGCGACCGCTATGTGCTGAACGGCAACAAGATGTGGATCACCAACGGGCCGGATGCGGATGTGCTTGTCGTCTATGCCAAGACGGATCCGGAAGCCGGCCCGCGCGGCATCACCGCCTTCCTCATCGAAAAGGGATTCAAGGGGTTCTCGACGGCGCAGAAGCTGGACAAGCTCGGCATGCGCGGCTCCAATACCTGCGAACTCGTCTTCGCCGATTGCGAGGTGCCGGAGGAAAACGTGATGGGCACCGTCGGGCGCGGCGTCAACGTTCTGATGTCCGGCCTCGATTATGAGCGCGTCGTGCTCTCGGGCGGCCCGCTCGGCATCATGGCCGCCTGCCTCGACGTGGTCATCCCCTATCTGCACGAGCGCAAGCAGTTCGACCGGCCGATCGGCGAGTTCCAGCTGATGCAGGGCAAGGTGGCCGACATGTATGTCGCCTTCAACGCCGCGCGCGCCTATGTCTATGCCGTGGCCACCGCCTGCGACAGGGGCGAGACCACGCGCAAGGACGCCGCCGGCTGCATCCTGCTCTCCGCCGAAAGCGCAACGAAGCTCGCCCTCGAAGCCATCCAGGCCCTCGGCGGCAACGGCTATATCAACGACTATCCGACGGGCCGCCTGCTGCGCGATGCGAAACTCTACGAGATCGGCGCCGGCACCTCGGAGATCCGCCGCATGCTCATCGGCCGCGAAATCTTCCAGGAGACGCTGTGATGCCGGTCATCCCCTCGGCCGTGAACACCCGCAGCGAGACCTTTGCGGCAAACCGCAAGGCCATGCTGGAGGCACTCGCCCTGGTGGAGGCGGCGGCGGACCTTGCCATGGACGGCGGCGGGGCGAAGGCGCGCGAGCGCCACGTTTCCCGGGGCAAGCTCCTGCCGCGCGACCGCGTCGCGCAATTGCTCGATCCCGGCTCTGCCTTCCTCGAAATCGGCCTCACCGCCGGCCACGGCCTCTATGACGGCGCTTCGCCCTCCGGCGGCATGATATCCGGCATCGGCCGCGTCTCCGGCCGCGAATGCATGATCGTCTGCAATGATGCGACGGTGAAGGGCGGCACCTACTATCCCATCACCGTGAAGAAGCATCTTCGCGCGCAGGAGATCGCTGCGGAGAACCGGCTGCCCTGCATCTATCTCGTCGATTCCGGCGGCGCCAACCTGCCGAACCAGGACGAGGTCTTTCCCGACCGCGATCATTTCGGCCGCATCTTCTACAATCAGGCGCAGATGTCCGCCGCCGGCATTCCGCAGGTCGCCGTCGTCATGGGCAGTTGCACGGCCGGCGGTGCCTATGTGCCGGCCATGAGCGACGAGACCGTCATCGTCGAGAACCAGGGCACGATCTTCCTCGCCGGCCCGCCCCTGGTGAAGGCGGCGACGGGCGAGGTGGTGACGGCCGAGGATCTCGGCGGCGGCGACGTGCATACCCGTCTTTCCGGCGTTGCGGACCATCTCGCGCGCGACGACCGCCATGCGCTCGCGATTGCCCGCCAGATCGCCGCCAATCTCAATACGCGTAAGCCGGAGTTTACCAAGGTCGGCAACGGCGATGCGCCGCTCTACGACCCGGAAGAGCTGCTCGGCATCGTGCCGGCCGATACCCGCACGCCCTACGACGTGCGCGAGGTGATCGCCCGCGTGGTGGACGGCTCGCGCTTCGACGAGTTCAAGGCGCGCTTCGGCACCACGCTCGTCTGCGGCTTTGCCGCGCTGCATGGCCTTCCGGTCGGCATCATCGCCAACAATGGCGTGCTCTTCTCCGAGGCCGCCCTCAAGGGCGCGCATTTCATCGAGCTCTGCGCCCAGCGCGGCATCCCGCTCCTGTTCCTGCAGAACATCACCGGCTTCATGGTCGGCCGCAAATACGAGGCCGAGGGCATCGCCAAACATGGCGCGAAGCTCGTCACCGCCGTCGCGACGGCGAAGGTGCCGAAGATCACCGTCCTGATCGGCGGCTCCTACGGTGCCGGCAATTACGGCATGTGCGGCCGGGCCTATTCGCCGCGTTTCCTGTGGACCTGGCCGAACAGCCGCATCGCCGTCATGGGCGGCGAGCAGGCGGCGGGGGTGCTTGCGACCGTCAGGCGCGAGGGCATCGAGCGCGCCGGCGGTAGCTGGAGCGCCGAGGAGGAGGCTGCCTTCAAGCAGCCGACCATCGACATGTTCGCCCGGCAGAGCCACCCGCTCTATGCCTCGGCACGGCTCTGGGACGACGGCATCGTCGATCCGCGCAAGACGCGCGACGTGCTGGCGCTTTCGCTCTCGGCAGCGCTCAATGCGCCGGTCGAGCCCACCCGTTTCGGCGTCTTCAGGATGTAGAGGAGGGAATGCCATGAACCGCGAAACCATCAATGCCAAGAACGCCCCCACCCCGCGCGGCGGTTATTCGCAGGCCGTCAAGATCGAGGATTTCAAGAAGCTGCTGTTCATCAGCGGCCAGATTCCCGTGTCGGACGACGACAAGGTGCCGGAAACGTTCGAGGAACAGGCGCGGCTCGTCTGGCGCAACATCGATGCGCAGCTTAAGGCGGCGGGCATGTCCAAGGCCGACCTCGTCAAGGTGACGACGTTTCTCTCCGACCGGCACCACGCGACCGCCAACCGCGAGATCCGCAGCGAATATCTCGGCGCCATCGCCCCGGCGATGAGCGTCGTCATCTGCGCGATCTTCGATGAGAAATGGCTGCTCGAAGTCGAGGCCATCGCGGCACAATAACGCGCGGGACCCAGGTCCCGCGTCTCCCTATCCATTTTGCCGGAGGCAGGATGTTCAGAAAGATCCTCATCGCCAACCGCGGCGAAATCGCCTGCCGCGTCATCCGCACCGCCCGCCGCATGGGCGTTGCGACGGTCGCCGTCTATTCCGACGCCGACCGGCAGGCCCTGCATGTCGCGATGGCCGACGAGGCGGTCCGCATCGGTCCGGCGGAAGCGGCGAAAAGCTACCTGGACATCCCCGCCATCATCGCGGCTGCCAAGGCGAGCGGCGCGGAGGCGGTGCATCCCGGCTACGGCTTCCTCTCGGAGAACCCCGATTTCGTCGAGGCGGTGGAGGCGGCTGGCCTCGTCTTCATCGGCCCCTCGGCAAACGCCATCCGCGCCATGGGGCTGAAGGACGCCGCCAAGGCGCTGATGGAGAAGGCCGGCGTGCCGGTCGTGCCGGGCTATCACGGCGAACGGCAGGAGGCCGATTTCCTCGCTGGCGAGGCGGCGGTGATCGGCTATCCGGTGCTGATCAAGGCCCGCGCCGGCGGCGGCGGCAAGGGCATGCGGCGGGTGGAGCGGCCCGCCGATTTTACCGCTGCGCTCGAAAGCGCCCGGCGCGAGGCCGAAAGCGCCTTCGGCGACGGCCGCGTGCTCGTCGAAAAATACATGGCAAAACCCCGCCATATCGAGGTCCAGGTCTTCGGCGACGGGCACGGCAATGTCGTGCATCTCTTCGAACGTGACTGCTCGCTCCAGCGCCGGCACCAGAAGGTCATCGAGGAAGCGCCGGCGCCCGGCATGACGGCGGAGATGCGGGCCGTGATGGGCGCGGCCGCGGTACGCGCGGCGGCGGCCACCGGCTACAGCGGCGCCGGCACCGTCGAATTCATCGCCGACGTCTCCGAAGGGCTGCGGCAGGACCGTTTCTACTTCATGGAAATGAACACGCGCCTGCAGGTCGAGCATCCGGTGACGGAGGCCATCACCGGCCTCGACCTCGTGGAATGGCAGTTGCGCGTCGCCGCCGGCGAACCCCTGCCGAAGCGGCAGGAGGACCTTGTCATCGACGGCTGGGCCTTCGAGGCCCGGCTCTATGCGGAAAATCCGGCCCGCGACTTCCTGCCGGCGACCGGTCGCCTCACCGTCTTCGAGCTGCCGGGCGAAGCCCGCATCGATTCGGGTGTACGCGCGGGCGACATCATCACCCCCTATTACGACCCGATGATCGCCAAGGTGATCACCCATGGCCGCGACCGCAAGGAGGCGCTGGCGCGGCTCGAAGCGGCGCTCGCCGCCTGCCGCGTCGGCGGACTGACGACCAATGCCGGTTTTCTCGCCCGCCTCTGCCGCCTGCCGGCCTTTGCCGCGGGCGATGTCGATACCGGCCTCATCGGCCGGGCCGGCGAGGCGTTGCTGGCCGATCCGGATGCCTCCGAAGAGGTCTTTGCGCTCGCCGCCCTCTCGGCGCTCGGCTTTCTCGACGCGCCGGCCGATCCGGATCCGTGGGGTCATGTCCGTGGTTTCCGCCTATGGGGGAATGCGGCCCAGACCGTCTTTCTCGATCATGGCGGCGTGGAACATGCCTTGCGTGTCACCGCGCTTGGCAAGGATCGCTTCCGCATCGACCATGACGGCATGGCAACGGATATCCGCGTGCAATCGGCGGATGGCCGTGCCGTCCAGGCGGATTTCGATGGGCATCTCCTGCCCGCGACGATCCACCGGAAAGGCGCCGATATCGCCGTCTTCTTCGCCGGTCACGGCCATGCCTTCGCGATCACGCAGGAGGCCGGTCATCAGGGCGAGGCGGCGGCGGGCGGCGACCGGCTCTCGGCCCCCATGCCGGGGCTCGTGCGCATCGTCTCTGTCGCGCCGGGCGCGCGCGTCGCGCGCGGCGATGCGCTGGTGACCATGGAGGCGATGAAGATGGAGCTGGTGCTGGCTGCCCCGCGCGATGGCGTGGTGGCCGCGGTGCCCGTCGCCGCAGGCGACCAGGTGGCCGAAGGCGCCCTGCTTTTGGCGCTGGAGCCGGAGGAGGCCGCATGAGCCGGCGCGTCGAGATCGTCGAGATGGCCGCCCGCGACGGCCTGCAGAACGAGAAGGCGATCATCCCCGCCGCCGACAAGATCGCGCTGATCGATCGCCTGTCGGACTGCGGCTTCCGGCGCATCGAGGCGACGAGCTTCGTCAGCCCGAAATGGGTGCCGCAGCTTGCCGACGGGGCCGAGGTGATGGCCGGCATCGCGCGAAGGCCCGGTGTTTCCTATGCGGCGCTGGTGCCCAACATGAAGGGTTACGAGGCGGCGAAGACCGCCGGTGTCGATGAGGTCGCCGTCTTCCTCTCCGCTTCCGAAGGCTTTTCGCGGGCCAACCTCAACTGCTCGATCGCCGAGAGCATCGAGCGTGCCCGGCCGGTCGCGGAAGCGGCGAAGGCGGACGGCATTCCGCTGCGCGGCTATGTCAGTTGCGTCGTGCAGTGCCCCTATGACGGGCCGGTGGAACCCTCCGCCGTGGCGCGGGTGACCCGGCAATTGCTGGACCTCGGCTGCCATGAGGTGAGCCTCGGCGACACGATCGGCCGCGCCCGCCCGGAAGAGGTGGCGGCCATGCTGGCCGTCGTAACTGCCGTCGCCGCGCCGCAGAGGCTCGCCGGCCATTTCCACGATACGGGCGGGATGGCGCTCGACAATATCCGCGTCGCGCTCGATCATGGGCTCGCCGTCTTCGATGCCTCGGTCGGCGGGCTCGGCGGCTGCCCCTATGCGCCGGGCGCGCGCGGCAATGTGGATACGCTGGCCGTGGCCGACATGCTGGCGGCGGAGGGTTTTAAGACGGGGCTCGACCGGGAGAAGCTGGCGTCAGCCGCCGCTTTCGCGCGTCGGATCACCGGCAAGATCGCCTGACATTTTGCGCTCTCAAGGAGCGAGGAGGTGAAGCCATGAACTTCGAGACGATTTCCGTATCCGTCGACCGGCGCGGCGTGGCCGCGCTGACGCTGCGCCGCCATGCGCAGCACAATGCGCTGTCCGGCCTGATGATCCGTGAACTGACGGCCGTTGCGGGCCTCCTCGGCGAGGACAGGGCGGTGCGCCTCGTCGTGCTGACGGGCGAGGGCGAGAGTTTCTGCGCCGGCGGCGATCTCAACTGGATGAAGGAGCAGATCGCCGCCACGCGCGAAGAGCGGATCGTCGAGGCGCGCCGGCTCGCCCTGATGCTGAAGGCGCTGCGCGACCTGCCGAAGCCGCTCGTCGCCCGGGTCAACGGCCAGGCCTATGGCGGCGGCGTCGGCCTCGTCAGTGTCTGTGATGCGGCGATCGCCGCGGAGGGCGCGCGCTTCGGCCTGACGGAAACCCGCCTCGGCCTCATCCCGGCGACGATCAGCCCCTATGTCGCCGCCCGTATCGGCCCTGCCGCCTTCCTGCGCCTTGCGACGTCCGCCCGCCTGTTCGACGCGGCGACGGCGCGGGGCATCGGGCTCTTGAGCCGCGTCGTGGCGCCCGACTCGCTGGACGAGGCGGTCGAGGCGGAGATCGCCCCCTATTTCGTGACGTCTCCCGAGGCGGTTGCCGCGACGAAGGCCCTTGCGCATGCGCTCGCTTCGCCGATCGACGAGAAGGTCATCGAGATGACGCTGACGCGGCTGGCCGATACCTGGGAAACGCCGGAAGCGGTGGAAGGGATCGCGGCATTTCTGGAGAAGCGCAAGGCGGGGTGGGTGCCGGCGGATACGGCGAGGTAATGTTCCGGTGACGTTGCAGCTCTGGCTTTGCCCCTCACCCTAACCCTTTCCCCGCAAGCGGGGAGATGGGACGTGCCACACGAACGGCTGTTGTTTGAGGAAACGGCGCGGCATAACCCCTTCGCTCCGCAGCCAAGGAGAAGGTGCCGGCAGGCGGATGAGGGGCAGCCGGCTCCGCTACTCGATGAACACCCTGACACTCGCCGCCCGCCCGGCGGCGTCGATGACGGTCAGCGTCGAGAAACCGGCGCCCTCCGGCATCCACTGCGTCGTGCGCCGGCGCGAGGCATCGGGCAGGACCTTGCCGTTGGCGAGCCAGCGGAAGGGCGCGCGGCCGCCCTGGAGCTTGAGCACGAGCGGCGAGATGGCCGCGCCCGTCGTCGCGCCGAGTTCCACATGGGCGCCTTCCGGCGGATAGACGATCTCCGGCGCCGGCTCGCGCGCCGTCGTGGCGACGAGGCCGCTTGCAGTGGTCGAGAAACGGCGGAGGCTCGCCGGAAGCTCGGATTGCGCAATGCGCACCGCGCCGGCCGGTGCCCGCGGCAGCGCGGTGATGGCGAGGCCGGACCGGGCGAAGGCTTCGAACAGGATGGGCGCGGCGGCGCCGTAGCCGGTGAGGCCCGGCACGGCGCCGTTGTCGGCCCGGCCGACCCAGACGCCCAGCACATGGCGGCCGTCATAGCCGACGGACCAGGCATCGCGATAGCCGTAGCTCGTGCCGGTCTTGTAGGCGATGCCGAGGCGGCGGCTGCCGGTCGGCGGCGTGACGCCGGAGAGCGCATCCGAGACATGCCAGACGGCGACAGGATCGAGCAGCGGATCGCCCGTCATCACCGCCGCATCGCGCACGATGCCGTCGCCGAGACGCACCGGCATGCCGCGATTGGCAAGCGCCGCATAGAGCTGGGTGAGATCGCGCAGCGTGATGCCGACGCCGCCAAGGCCGATGGCAAGGCCGGGCGTTTCGCCCGGCGGCAGTTCGGGATGCACCTCGGCGCGGCGGAAGCGCACCATCAGCCGCGTCGGGCCGACCGCCTCCAGGAGGCGCACGGCAGGCACGTTCAGCGACAGTTGCAGCGCCTTGCGCACGCTGACGTCCCCCTGGTAGGTCATGTCGAAATTGCGCGGCCGGTAGCCGGAAAAATCGGCCGGCCGGTCCTCGACGATGGTTTCCTGCGCGACGAGGCCTTCCTCGAAGGCGAGGCCATAGATGAAGGGTTTCAGCGCCGAGCCGGGCGAGCGGCGGATGCGCGTCATGTCGATCCAGCCGGCGCGGCTGCCGTCGAAATAGTCCGCCGAGCCGACCTCGCCGAGGATTTCGCCGGTGCGGGCATCGGCCATAACCATGGCGATCGAGACCTTCGGGCCGAGCCGCTCGGCCGCCTCGCGCGCCACCGTCTCCAGCCCGGCCTGCACGGTGCGGTCGAGCGTCGTCCTGTGTTCGCTCGCCCTGGCATCCTTGCGCAGCGCAAGCTCCGAAAGGTGGGCGGCATGGGCGGGAAGCTGGCGGCGGCGGTCGGGCACCGCTTCCGCGCTGGCGCGCTCCGCCTCGCCTTCGCCGATGACCTCGGAAACGGCCAGGCGGGTAAGCACGCGCTCGCGCGCCTTTTCCGCGGCGGCGCGGTGGCGGTCCGGCCGGCGCTTTTCGGGAAGCTGCGGCAGGGCGACGAGAAGGGCGGCCTCGGCGACGGAAAGACGCTTCGGCTCCTTGCCGAACCAGGCGAGGCTCGCCGCACGCACGCCCTCCAGGTTGCCGCCATAGGGCGCGAGCGTCAGGTAGAGATCGAGGATCTCGGCCTTGGAGAGGCGCCGTTCGAGCTGGACGGCGCGGGCCATCTGGCGCAGCTTGGCCAGCATCGAGCGGTTCTCGCGCGGCTCGATCAGCCGGGCGACCTGCATGGAGAGCGTGGAGGCGCCGGAGACGATGCGGCCATTCGTGACGAACTGCCCGGCGGCGCGCAGCAGCGCCAGCGGGTCGATGCCCGCATGCTCGTGGAAACGTCGGTCCTCATAGGCGACCAGCATGCGCAGGAACTGCGGATCGACATCGGCGGCCGTGGTCTTCAGCCGCCAGAGCCCGTCCGGCGTCGCGAAGGCGCGCAGCAGGCGGCCGTCCCGGTCGAGCACTTCCTTCGAAACGGTGTCCGCCACCGAGATCGGCGGCGGATAGGCGCGATCGGCATGGTCGAGCCCGGCGGCAAGGGCGGCGATGAACGCCGCCCCGCCGAGGGAGCCGATCAGGAGCTTGCGCCAGAGCGCCATCGGAGGTCTCCTTACCCGGCCCCTTATTCAGCCTTGACGACCTGCATGCGGCTGGTCGCGGTGCGGGCGGAATATTGCGGACGGTACATGTCCTCCACCTGCGCGGCCGGGTGGTCGTAGGTGCCCGGGGTCACGGCGCGCACGACATAGGCGAGCGTCACCTCGCGGTTGTCGCCCGCGCTGCGGTTGAAGGCCGCGACGAAGCGGTCGTAGCGGAACTCCGTATGGGCCGGCTCGATCTCGCCGATCCAGTCGAAATTCGCCAGCTTCGCGCTGTCGACGAGGCTCGGATTGTCGATCTCGAAACCGGCGGGCAGGAGATCGGTGATGATGATGCGCGACGGCCAGTCATTGTGCTCCGTCACCTTCAGCACCACGACGTAGCGCTCGTTCTGCGTCGCCTCGGAGACGTTCGCCTCCTCGCCGTCGAGCGTGTAGTAGCTGCGCTCGATGGCAAAGCCGTCGCCGCCGGCCGGCAGCGGATCGGCCGGGGCCGCGACCGTCGTCAGCATGGCCGAAACCGGCTCGCCGGAGCGGTTGGCAACCGTCAGAGGGTTGTCCATCAGCGCCTTGCCCGTCATCTGCGCGGCATAGCCGCCCGAATGCGCGGTGCCGTTGATCTCGAGCGCCAGGCCCTTGTCGGCATCCTTCACGGAACGGGCGGCGAGCAGCATCCAGGTCTGTTCCTGCGTGCTGGTCCAGCGCTTGTCCTCCCACTGCCTGGCGACCAGCTTCGTCAGGTCCGGGATGATGGTCGGAACCGGACGGGCCTCGGCGGCCAGCGCCAGGATCGCGGCGCCATCGCGCAGCGACGAACCGTAGTCAGTGCGCGAGAGGCTGGCGTTCATCACGCTGTCGCGCGACAGGCCGAGCGCATTGGAGAAGATCGTCATCGAGCGCTGGGCATCGCCGTAGAGCCCGAGCGCAGCGGCAAGATGCGCGCGGGAGAGCGGCGAGGAGAATTCCGAGAGCTTCGTGTCGGCATAGTAGCGCAGGTCGCTGATCGCGGCCTTGCGGTTGCGGGCGAGCACGTAGAGCGCATAGGCGATCTCGTTGCCCTGGCTGGTGACGTTGACGTCGTAGGAAAGCGCGTTCTGCAGGTTGGAAAGCGCCTGCAGCATGGCCTGTTCCGGCACGTCGAACGTCTGCTCGCGGGCCCGCGTCAGGAAGTCCGTGACGAAGGCATCGAGCCATAGGTCGCCGTAGCCCGGCCCCCAGAGGCCGAAGCTGCCGGAGGAGGACTGGTTGGCCAGCACCCGGTAGATCGCATCCTGCACGCGCTTTTGCGTTTCCGTGTCCTCGGCAAGGCCGGACTGCCTGGAAAGCTCGCTGAGATAGAGCAGCGGCAGCGCGCGGCTGGTCGTCTGCTCCGTGCAGCCGTAGGGATAGCGGTCGAGCGCCATCAGGAGCGCCGGGATGTCGAAGGCCGCGGCGCGAGAAACGTTGAGGCTGACGGAGGCGCCGGCAAGCTGGCTGTCGGCCAGAAGCTGGTCGTCGATCGTCAGGCTGCCATTGGCGGCGATCTCGATCGGCCGGCGCGTGGTGATCGGCATGGCGGCCGGGCGCACCGGCACGTTGAGCGCCTGTTCCAGCGACAGGCCGGCGTCGTTCGAGAGCCTGACCGTCACGACGCCGTCGCCGGCCTCGCCGCCGATCAGCGGCAGGGTGAGCGCCGTCTTGCCGCCGGGCTCGAGCCGCAGCGTCCGGCCGGCGCCGGTCTGCTCGACCATGACGGAGTCATTGTGGGTGACCTCGACCGTGTAGTCGCCGGCGGGGGCATCGGTATTGGCGATGTCGAGCCTCAGGTCGGCGCGGTCCCCGGGGGCGAGGAATTTCGGCAGGCTCGCGGTCACGACGACCGGGTCGCGGATGACGACGTCCTTCGACGCGCTGCCGATGCCGGTCTTCGTCCAGGCGACAGCCATGATGCGGGCCGTGCCGTTGAACTGCGGGATGTCGAAGCTGACCCTGGCCTTGCCTTCGGCATCCAGCTTCACGGGACCGGCGAAGAAGGCGACGAGCTTTTCTGTCGGCGGGTTGCCCGACAGCGCCCCTTCGCCGCCGTCGCCGCCGGTGCGCAGCCGCCCCGTGGCGCCGAGCGAACCGTCGATCAGCCGGCCGTAGAGATCGCGGATTTCCATGCCGAGCCGGCGCTGGCCGAAGTACCAGCCGGCCGGATCGGGCGCTTCGTAGCGGGTGAGGTTGAGGATGCCGACATCGACGGCGGCGACCGTGACATAGGCCTCCTCGTTCGCGCCCGCACCGTTGATCGCAAGCGCGATGTCGAGCGGCTGGCGCGGCAGCGTCTTTTCCGGCACGTCGAGCGCGACGTTCAGCTTGCGGTCGGCGGGATCGACCTTCAGCCAGGTGATGCCGATGGCGCGCATCGGCATGCGGCTTTCCTGGTCCGTGCCGGGGCGGAAGAGTGTCGCGGTGACATAGGAGCCGGGGCCCCATTCCCTGGTGATCGGGATTTCCACCTCGCCGCCCTCGGCGCCGATGGCGGCGGTCTTCGTGGCGATCAGGCTTTCGGCGCCGACGGTGATCAGCACCTGGCCGGCATGGCGCGGCGAGATCTTCAGCCTGGCCGTGTCGCCGACCGCGTAGTTTTCCTTGTCGAGCGAGATTTCCAGTGCGTCCGGCGTTTCCGTCGAGGTTGCGGCGACGTACCAGCCGGCATCGAACTCGATGCTGGTCGCCGGGCCGTCCGGCTCGGCGCTTTCCACTTCGAGGCGGTAGCGGCCCCAGGTGACGGGCACCGAGATGCGCCCGCCATCCGCGCCGGCATCAACCATGCCGTTGGCGATCTGCCTGGTCGAGAGCACCGGCTCGTAGCGCCACGAGCTGCCGTCACGATACCATTGGTAGTTCCGCTCGACGGCGAGCAGCTTCCAGGGCATGCCCTGCATCGCCTGCCTGGAGCCATCCGGCGCCACGGCGAGGACATGGAAGTTGGCGACGCTGTTTTCCGAAAGCTCGCCCGAAAATTCCGGCTTCACGCCGATCATCGCGCCGGCCGCCCTGACCGGCAGGGTGAGGTTGCGTTCGACGGCGCGGCCGCCTTCCTCCATCATGCGCAGCGTGACCAGCGCTTCGAGGCGCTGGGTGGTCGAGGGAAGGTCGGCGACGTTCACCTCGAAGGTCGCCTTGCCGTCGTCGTCGAGCACGTCGAGGTCTTCGAGCGAGGTGGTGCTCTCTTCGAGCGCTTCCTCGTCGGCAAGGCCGAAGACGTAGCCGGGGAAGGCGGCGTCCTGGCGCGTCGGCTTCAGCGCGACGTCACCCTCGATTTCAAGGCCGGCGCCCGGTGCGCCGTAGAGATAGCGACCCTCGACCGACACTTCGGCGGGAACGCCGGCCTCGATGACCTTCGCCTCGCTCGTCATGTCGAATTCGATGCGGTCGGGCACGAAATCATCGACGAGGAACTGCTTTTCGCCGATCGCCGTGCCCTTGGGATCGGTGAAGATCTGCATGGTCCAGGTGCCGCGCATGCTGTTTTCCTGCAGCGGCAGGTCGACGGCATGGCCGCCGAGCGCGGCGCCGTCGCTGACGATGCGGCGGTCTTCCACGCCGTCCGGGCGGTTGAAGACGAAGGTGAGCGGCAGTTTTTCCACGGCATTGGCTTCGATGTCGCGGGCGAGCGCCGTCGCGTGCACCGTCTCGCCGGCGCGGTAGATGCCGCGCTCCGTCCAGGCGAGCACGTCGATGGCGCCCGGCGCCGGGCGGCCGGTGACGCCGCGGTCGGAAAGGTCGAAGCCGGCGCGCGTCATGTCGAGGAAGACGAAGTCCGACGTGCCCTTCTTCGCGAGGATCACGGCGGGCGTGTTGGCGGCTGTGCCACGCATCAGGCCAGCGGTGAAGGTCGCGCGGCCGTCCGCATCGGTCGTCGCGGTGCCGAGCACCTCGTTGTTCTTGGCGATCAGCTGGAGCTCGACGCCGTCGAGCGGGTCGGCGCTGTCGAGCGAACGGGCGAAGACGTTGAGCCCGTCCGTGCCGGCATAGGTGGTGAGGCCGACATCCGAGACGACGAACCATTGCGTCGCCTTGGCATCCCATTCGTTCGAGCGGCCGTTCGAGGCGGCGGCGGTCAGGACGTAGACGCCGGGCTTGCGCTCCGGCAGCGCCTCGTCGACCGGGAAGCTGGTGACGACGTCCTTGTTGAGGTCGCGGGCGATCTCGATCTGACCCTGCCAGACCAGTTCACCATTGTCGTTTTCGATGCGGCTGGCGGAATAGCCGTCGAGCTGGGTGAGGAAGCGGCTTTCGGACAGCAGTCCGGCAATGGCGCGGTCGCCGACGCGGTAGAGCTTCAGGTCGGCGCTGTCGGTGTTGACGGAGACGATCGGGATGCCGCGGCGCACGCTTCCCGGCAGCACGAATCCGTCGCCCGTGAAGCGCACCATGGCGGCGCGGTCCTGCACGTAGATGTCGAGGTCGACGGCCGATTCCAGCGGCTCGTCGACCGCCGACGGCAGGCCGGGGCGGAAGGCGATCTTGTAGCGCTGGCCATGGGTGAGGCCCTCGACGCAGATCTGCCGGTCCTTGGCTTCCACGGCCTTCGGCGCCGCGCCGTCGAGCGTGACGAAGGAGGCATAGTCGGCGCCGGACTTGACGAGCGGTTCGGAGAATTCGACGCAGGCGCGTGGGCTCGCGCTGTCGGAATCGATCGTGTGGTTGACGACGCGGAAGCCCTGGCGGGCACGAAGGCCGAGATAGGCCGAGCGCACCGCGACGTCCTCCTTCAGCGCGAGGCTCGCCTTGTAGGCATTGATGCCGGCGCGGTAATTGCTCGACTTGTCGAGCGTCTCGGCGAGAACGGCGAGCGCCCGGGCGCGGGTCTCCGTCGTGCGCGAGAGCTGGTAGGCGTTGATCGCCGCAAGCGCGCCCTGGCCGGCGAGATAGCTGTTGTTGACGGCGCGCGTCATGGATTCGGCGGTCTCGATCCAGAGGTAGTAGTCGTCGGGCGCAAGCGAAAGCGCGCCCTTGAAGGCGATCAGCGCCTGGTCGAAGCGGCTGGAAGCCGTCTCGATGCGGCCGAGCGAGGCGAGGCTTTCGGCGCCCTGGCCGGTGTGCTCGCTGGCAAGCGACAGGTTGTCGCGGAAGGAGCGGGCATCGCTCATCATGTAGTCGCGGATGAAGGCCATGGCCGGCGGCGCGCCGATATCGACGGCGCTGTCGGCGCGCACGATCTTGCCGGCGACGGCGCCCTGGAAATGGTTGAGCTGGTTGAAGTCGCTCTTCAGGAAGCACCATTTCACCTTGGGATTATAGGTGAAGGCACGGCAGGACAGGTCGTCGATGCAGTCGGTCTTGCACTGGTCGAGCGTCACGTCCTGCACGGTGCGCAGGTCGAAGCCGAAATAATCGCTGTTTTCAGAGGTGACCACGGTGCGCGTTTCTTGTGCGCCTGCGGGGAGGGGAGGGGAGGCGACGGCAGCCAGAAGAAGTGCCGAGAAACCGAAGAATGCGCGCATAGACATGAAGTCCTCCTAACGCTGCCCGTCTCGTTGCCGCCGCCACTGTCCAGACCCGGATGCGGCTTGTCAATCGAAAGACGAAGCGCGTCGGGAGGGGCGAAAAGGGGGCGGCGCATGGAACCAGGGGGAAGACGTTTCAGGTTCGCCGTTCAATCGCCGGGAATGCGAAAATTTTTGCCGCGGCGTGGCGTTAACCTTTTGTTAACCATATCGGCGCAGACTTCAAATCACGGGCGAACGGTCTCTGTCATATCGCTGTTACAGCGGGCCGGTAGAACCCTCGTCAGACACGAAAGTCGTGTTTCGCAAGCGCGGTGACCACGGATGTACTGGCACCCGCGCGAAGCACTTCCCCGGCCAGGCCGGGATGAGGAAGCGGGGGGATAACCCTCGCTTTTTTCATTTGTGCGCCGCCCTTTGGCGCTGGACCCTCCTTTTGCTTTGCCCTACCCATGGTGCCCGCAGGGCGGCCGTCCTGTTGCCTTTTCTTCCGCTTTCCGGACGGTTGCATGTCTGACGTCGCCCTCAATGTCCTGCCCATCTTCGCGCTGATCTTCATCGGCTGGTTGCTCGTGCGCACCGGTTACCTGAGCGAGGCGCTGGGCGAGGGGTTGGGGGAGTTCGTCTTCCGGGTGGCCGTTCCCGTCCTGCTCTTCCGCACCATCGCGGAGGCCGATTTCGCCGGGGAATCGCCGCTGCGCATCTGGATCGGCTACTTCGCCGGGGTCGCCTTCACCTGGACGGTGGCACACCTTGTCGCCACGCTCGGCTTCGGGCGCGACCGGCGGATCGGCGTGCTCGCCGGCGTCTCCTCCGCCTTCGCCAACACCGTCTTCATCGGCCTGCCGCTGGTCTCGCGCATCGTCGGCGAGGAGGGGTTGGTGGCGATCTCCGTGCTGCTCTCCGTGCACCTGCCGGTCATGATGATCGCCGGCACGATCCTGATGGAGCGGGCGGAGCGCAAGGACGGCACGCGCGAGCCGCAGCGTATCGGCACCCTTCTCCTCGGCATCGGCAGGAGCCTGGTGCGCAATCCGCTGGTGATCGGCCTTGTCGCCGGGGCGCTGTTCCACACGGGCGGCGTGCCGCTCGCCGGGCCCGTGAAGGTTGTGGTCGACCAGCTTGCGGGGGCGGCAGCGCCGGCGGCGCTCATCTCGATCGGCATGGCGCTCAACAAGTACAAGGTCGGCGGCAATGCCGGCATCGCGCTTGCGATGACCAGCCTCAAGCTCGTGCTGCTGCCGGGCTCCGTCTATGTCGCCTGCCGGCTGCTCGGCCTCAGCCCGGAATGGACGGCCGCCATGGTACTGTGCTCCTCGGTGCCGACGGGCATCAATGCCTGGCTGCTCGCCAACCATTTCGGCGTCGGCCATGCGCTCGCCTCCTCGACGATCACCATGACGACGGCGCTCGGCGTCTTCACCGTCTCCTTCTGGGCCTGGCTGCTGGGGTGAAGCTGTTTCTTCGCGGCGGCAATAAAAAAAACCCGGCGCGATGGCCGGGTTTTTCGTCTCCATGCGCCGGCGTCTTACTGAGCCGGCTGTTCCGTCGTGGTGCCCTCGGTGGCGGCGCCGCCTTCGGCCGGGGCCGCGCCCTCGGTCGTCGTCGCGCCGCCTTCTGCGGGTGCAGCGCCTTCCGTCGTGGTGGCTGCGCCGTCAGCGGGAGCCGCACCCTCGGTGCTGGTCGCGCCGTCGGCCGGTGCGGCTGCGCCTGCATCCGCGCCTTCGCTGGAGGCGGTCGGCAGCGGTGCCGGGTTGTCGGAAAGCGTGCGCAGATAGGCGATCAGGTTGGCGCGCTCGTCGTTCTTCTTCAGGCCGGCAAAGCCCATGGCGGTGCCGGGAACATGCTTCTTCGGCGCTTCCAGGAAGTAGCTGAGGTGATCGTAGTCCCACACGACCTTCTGGCCCTCGGAGAAGGTGGTCATGCCGGCGGAATAGCTGAAGCCCTCATGCGAGGCGACCGGGCGGTTCACGATGTCCCAGAGACCGGGTCCGACCTTGTTCGGTCCACCCTTCTCCGAGGTGTGACAGCTCGCACATTTCTTGAAGGCCGTTTCGCCGGCGGTCGCATCGGCGGTGGCCAGCAACGTGGCGATCGGAACGGTTGCTGCGGCTTCGCCGCCGGCTGCCTCGCCACCGGTTTCCTCGGCCACGATCGCGAAGCCTTCCTTCTCGGGAGCGCCCGAATGGAAAATGCCTTCAGAAGCGATCGACACGGACATCAGTACGAAAACGGTGCCGAGCAGGGCACCTACGCCCATGTTCACATAAGAGTTCATCCAAACGCTCCCCTAGGAACCGGCGGACATGCGCCGGCCAGTCTTGAAATCGCGCGGAACCTATGTCTTTTGCTGCTTCGTTGCAACAGTGATTGTAGCCCCCGCACTGAGACTTTTTGACACTTTTCCCGGGGGTTTTGAAGGGCTGCAGATGAATTCCGCCAATTTTGACAAGACCCTCGTCCTCATTCCCGCGCGCATGGCCTCGACCCGGCTTCCGGGCAAGCCGCTTGCCGACATTGCGGGCCTGCCGATGATCGTGCAGGTTGCGCGTCGCGCGGCCGAGGCCGATGTCGGGCGGATCGTCGTCGCCGTCGATCACCAGGACATCTTCGACGCGGTGGTGGCCGCCGGCTTCGAGGCGGTGATGACCCGCGTCGACCACCAGTCCGGTTCAGACCGCATCCACGAGGCGCTGACCAGGAGCGATCCCGAGGGCCGGGCCGAGATCATCATCAACGTGCAGGGCGACCTGCCGACGATCGACCCGGAAACGATCCGCGCCGCCCTTCGCCCGCTGGAGAACGCCGCGACCGACATCGCCACGCTGACCACCGAGATCCGCGACGAGGAGGAGAAGACCAATCCGAATGTCGTGAAGGTCGTCGGCTCGCCGCTCAGCGAGAGCCGCCTGCGCGCCCTTTATTTCACGCGCGCGACGGCGCCGTACGGCAAGGGTCCGCTCTATCACCATATCGGCCTCTACGCCTACCGCCGCAAGGCGCTGGAAGCCTTCGTCGCGCTGAAGCCCTCGACGCTCGAAAGGCGGGAATCGCTGGAGCAGTTGCGCGCGCTGGAGGCGGGAATGCGCATCGATGCGGAGATCGTTGACACCGTTCCGCTGGGTGTCGATACTCCGGCCGACCTCGAAAAGGCCCGCGCAATGCTCGCGGCCAACCCCATCTGATCGGATCCCGCCATGATCATGAAGACCAACAGGATCGCCTTCCAGGGCGAGTTTGGCGCCAATTCCGACATGGCCAGCCGCGACATGTTCCCGAACATGGAGCCGCTGCCCTGCCAGACCTTCGAGGATGCCTTCCTGGCCGTCGAGAACGGTGATGCCGACCTCGGCATGATCCCGATCGAGAACACGATCGCCGGCCGCGTCGCCGACATCCATCATCTGCTGCCGGAATCGCGGCTGCATATCGTCGGCGAATATTTCATGCCGATCCGCTTCCAGCTCATGGTGCTGCCGGGCGTGGCGAAGGACGAGATCCGCACCGTGCACAGCCATATCCACGCGCTCGGCCAGTGCCGCAAGATCGTCCGTCTCAACGGCTGGAAACCGGTGATCGCCGGCGATACGGCAGGGGCGGCCAAGTTGGTCGCGGAAACCGGCGATCGCAGCATGGCTGCGCTCGCCCCGCGCCTTGCGGCCGATCTCTACGGCCTCTCCATCGTCGCGGAGAATGTCGAGGACACGGAAAGCAACGTCACCCGCTTCGTCGTGCTGTCGCGCGATGCGGCGCCGGTGGAGCGCGACGGGGACGAGATCATCGTCACCACCTTCGTCTTCAACGTGCGCAACATTCCGGCGGCTCTCTACAAGGCGCTCGGCGGCTTTGCGACGAACGGCATCAACATGACGAAGCTGGAAAGCTACCAGATCGGCGGCAAGTTCTACGCCACGCAGTTCTATGCCGATATCGAGGGCCATCCGGACGACCTGCCGGTGCGCCGCGCGCTGGAGGAGCTTCGCTTCTTCTCCGAAAAGGTCCGCATCCTCGGCACCTATCGCGCCCATCCGATGCGCAGCGCCTTCTGAAACTTGACGATCGTCAGGCGGGCCGGAACCGGCCCGCTGCATGGGCATTCCCCAAGGGAGCGGGTCGCAGGCGGCGGCCCTTCCGGATGAAGGAGATGCCCATGCGCACGATCACCCACATAACGATCCTCGTCTCGATGATGGTGAACGCCGTCGTCTTCGGCGTCGGCACCATCGCCATCCTCACGGTGCCGGCGTTCAACGCGCAGGCCAAATACCTGCTGCCGGCCTGGATCGTCGTCACCTTCCTCATAAGCCCCGTCATCGCCCGGCTTCTGGCGCCCCGTCTCCGGCTGCGCGAGCATCCCGGCGACCGGCCGCATTTCGGCTGGCGCTGAGCGGCTCAGACCTGCCAGTCCAGCCAGTCGCGCATCAGGCGGTGTGCGATGGCGCCCTTCGGCGGCGGGGTCGTGGCGCCGGGCGCGACGCCGGACATGGCGCTGCGCGCGATCATCGCCGCGGTCTCCTCGCGGGTGAACCAGCGGCAATCCTCCAGCTCCTGCTCGTCGCGGCGGATGTCGAAGGAGATCGCCTCCCCATAGCAGCCGATCATCAGCGAGTGCGGCAGCGGCCAGGGCTGCGAGGCATGGTAGCGCACGCGCCCGACCTTGATGCCGGATTCCTCCAGCGTCTCGCGGCGCACCGTATGCTCGATCGTCTCGCCCGGCTCCAGGAAGCCGGCGAGGCAGGAATACATGCCCTCGGGGAAATGCGGCGAGCGGCCGAGCAGGCAGAGGTCCCGCTCGATATCGATGATCAGCATGATGGCGACCGGATCGGTGCGCGGGAAGATCGTGTGGCTGCACGCCTCGCAGACGCGGCGGTAGCCGCCGATCTCCGAGCGGGTCGGCGCGCCGCACTTGCCGCAGAAGCGGTTGTTGCCGTTCCAGGTCATCAGGCTGGAGGCCTGGGCGAACTGGCCGAGCAGGTCGTCGTCGAGCATCTGCTGGCGGTAGAGCGTGCGCCCGTCCGCCGCTTTCAGCGGCTCCTGCAGCGTCTCGGGATCGGCCCTGACGGGGATCGCCAGCCGCGGCTCGCCGTTCTTCAGGTAGCCGAGCAGGATGGCCTCCTCCGGCACCGGATCGAGTTCGGCCAGCTCATAGGGCGCAAACAGCGGGTCGATGATCTTCTCGTCATGCTTCACGACGAGCTTTCCTCCGGCGATCGCAAAGGCATGCACGGTCTCGGCCTTGAAGGCCTGTTCCAGGCAGTCCGGCGCGCGGTGCTCCGACTGGCGGTCGAGGCTGTTCTCCGCGAAGGCCACCATGGTGCTGGGCTCGGGATGCGGGCGATAAAGATCGAACAGCGATGGCTTCATGGCGTGAGCGCGTCCAGGATCTTGGCCGCGAAGGCCTTGGTTTCGTCGGCCGAGCGCGGCTCGGCGGTTCCGAAACCCCAGACGGGGCCGGGCCAGTTCGGGTCGCCCTCGCTGCGCGCGATGACATGGACGTGCAACTGGCGGACGATGTTGCCGATCGCGGCGACGTTGATCTTCTCCGCCCCGGTCACCTTCTTCAGCGTTTCGGCGACAAGCGTCGTCTCGAAGGTCAGCATGGTCTGGTCCAGCGGCGTGAGGTCGAAGATCTCGCTGACATCCGGCCGCTGCGGCACCAGCATCAGCCAGGGCCAGCGGCCGTCCTTCATCAGGCGCAGCTCGCAAAGGCCAATCTTCGTCAGAAGGTCGCTGTCGCGCACGATCCGTTCGTCAAGGTGAAAGTCGCTCAAGGGATTCTCCCGGCATGCCTGTTTTCTAGAGTCATGCCACGGCATCCAAATTCGCTCCAACAGTTTTTTATCGGCCGCGCTTGCATTCGGATGGAATATTGCCGATATGGGGGACGGGAGGTTGGTGGTGGACGAGCCACTCGCCAACCGGGTCAGGTCCGGAAGGAAGCAGCCCTAACGAGCCCCGGCACGGGTCATCGTGCCAGCCTCCCACCTTACCGTCCTGATCCTGGCCGTCCTGTCGGGACTGAAAGTTCGATTAGCGGCAGGGTCTATGAGCGACGTAACCCCCAATCCGTCCAGCGAAAAACCCGCCGCCTACCGGGTTCTCGCGCGAAAATACCGCCCCAAGGATTTCTCCGACCTGATGGTCGGCCAGGAGCCGATGGTCCGCACGCTGACCAATGCGTTCGAGACCGGGCGCATCGCGCAGGCCTACATGCTGACCGGCGTTCGCGGCGTCGGCAAGACGACGACCGCCCGCATCCTCGCCCGCGCGCTCAATTACAAGACATCCGAGATCGACCGCCCGACGATCGACCTTCGCGTGCCCGGCGAGCATTGCCAGGCCATCATGGAGGGCCGGCATGTCGATGTCATCGAGATGGACGCCGCCTCCCATACCGGCATCGACGACATCCGCGAGATCATCGAGCAGGTGCGCTATCGTCCGGTCTCGGCGCGCTACAAGGTCTATATCATCGACGAAGTGCACATGCTCTCGACGCAGGCCTTCAACGGCCTCCTGAAGACGCTCGAAGAGCCGCCGGAGCACGTCAAGTTCATCTTCGCGACGACCGAGATCCGCAAGGTCCCGATCACCGTCCTGTCGCGCTGCCAGCGCTTCGACCTGCGCCGCATCGGCGCCTCGGACCTCGTCGGCCTCTTCACCACCATCCTGGGCAAGGAAGGCGTGGCGTTCGAGCCGGATGCGCTCGCCATGATCGCCCGCGCCGCCGAGGGCTCGGCCCGCGACGGCCTGTCGCTGCTCGACCAGGCGATCGCCCATGGCGGCGGCCGCGTCGAGGTGAACGCCGTGCGCGGCATGCTCGGCCTTGCCGACCGCGCGCGCATCGTCGATCTCTTCGAACATGTCGTGAAGGGCGATGCCGCCGCCGCGCTCGCCGAATTTTCCGCGCAATACGAGGCCGGCGCCAGCCCGCCCGTCGTGCTGACGGACCTTGCCGACTTCACCCACCTCGTCACCCGCATGAAATATGTGCCCGATGCCGCCGGCGACCAGTCGCTGAGCGAGATCGAGCGCGTGCGCGGCGTCGAGTTCGCCAATTCCATCGCCGTCACCGCGCTGTCGCGCATGTGGCAGATGCTGCTGAAGGGCATTCCGGAGACGGAAGCCTCCAGCCGCCCGGCGGGCGCCGCCGAGATGGTCATCATCCGCCTCGCGCACGCCGCCAACCTGCCGTCGCCCGAAGAGGCGGCCCGTCGCCTCGCCGAGCTCGCGGGCGGCCAGGGCGGCGGCAATGGCGCGCGCACCCCGCAATCCGGCGGCTATGGCGGCAATGGCGGCCAGCCGACGGCACAGGCCGCGGTCGCCGCCGTTTCCCGTTCGCCGGAGGCACCGGCCCAGCGCGCCCAGTCGGGCGGCGCGGCGGTTACCATGCTGCGCCCCGTGCCGCAGGCCGAGCCCGCATCCCAGCCGGTCGGCCGCATCGAGACCGCACCGGCCGAGCAGCCGGCCGCCGAGCCGAAGGTGCCGGTGAAGTCGGTCGCCGACATTGCCGACCTCTGCACCAAGAACCGCGACATCCGCCTGCGCGCGCTCGTGCGCGCCTTCGTGCGGCCGGTCAGCGTGGAGGCCGGGCGTCTTGAGATCAGCCTTGCCAACGATGCGCCGAAGTCGCTCGTCAACGACCTGTCGAACCGGCTGCAGGAATGGACCGGCATACGCTGGATGGTGATCCTGTCGCGCGAACCGGGCGGGCCGACGCTGGCCGAGGCCGAGACGATGGCGCAGGAAGCGCGCGTTGCCGATGCGCGCCAGGATCCCGACGTGGCCGCCATCCTGCAGCGCTTCCCGGGCGCCAAGATCATGGACGTGCGCATCAAGGTGCAGGAAACGGAAGACGAGCCCGAGACCGTCGAGGTCGCGGCCGTTGCGGAATCCGCAGAGGGCGACATCCTGCCCGGCGACGATATCGAACACTAGCAATTCCAGCCGAGATGCGGAACGGAATTGCGCGAAAACAAATGCTCTAACATCCAGTCAGAAAGAGGAGAGGCCGATGCGCGACATCATGGGCATGATGGGCAAGGTCAAGGAAATGCAGGCCAAGATGGAGAAGATGCAGGAGGAGATTGCCGCCCTTCAGGTGAGCGGCACCTCCGGCGGCGGCCTCGTCTCGGTCACGCTCGACGGCAAGGGCAATCTCAAGGGCCTGAAGATCGACCCCTCGCTCTTCAAGGAAGACGACGTGGAAATCCTCGAGGACCTGATCGTCGCGGCCCACAAGGACGCCAAGGACAAGGCCGAGGCCGAGGCTGCCGAAAAGACCAAGGCGCTGACCGCCGGCCTGCCGATCCCGCCCGGCTTCAAACTGCCGTTCTGATCTTGTAGGGTCTGGCTTTCCGAGGAGGATTTTCGATGAGCCTGATGACCCTCATTGTTTTTGCCGGCGCGCTGATGATGGCGGCCGGCTCGCCCGGCCCGAGCATCGCGGCGCTCGTCGCCCGCGTGCTGTCGCGCGGGGCAAAAGACGTGCTGCCCTTCCTCGCCGCCATGTGGATCGGCGAGGGCATCTGGCTCACCTGCGCCGTGCTCGGCCTTGCGGCCATCGCCGAGACCTTCCATGCCGCCTTCGTCGCCATCAAGTGGCTGGGCGTCGCCTACCTGCTCTATCTCGCCTGGAAGATGTGGTTCGCGCCGGTGGAGACCGGCGACGGCGCCCTGCCGGAGGCGCGCTCGGGCGCAAGGCTGTTCTTCGCCGGCCTGACGGTGACGCTCGGCAATCCGAAGATCATGATGTTCTACGTCGCGCTCCTGCCGGCGATCATCGATCTCGGCGCCGTCACCCTCGTCGGCTGGGCCGAACTGGTCGTGACCATGTTCGTCGTGCTGGTCGCGATCGACCTCGCCTGGGTCTTCCTCGCCGCGCGCGCCCGGCTGTTCCTGAAGAGCCCGCGCGCCGTGCGCATCGCCAACCGCGTCAGCGCCGGCACCATGGCCGGTGCCGCGGCGGCCATCGCCACCCGCTGATCAGCCGGTGAGGGCCGCGCGCAGCTTGTCGTTGATGGGGGCGGCGAGATAGCGCAGCCGGTCTTCCTCCGAAACGTTCCTGCCATAGGTGCGCAGCAGCTCCGGCATGGTCACCGAAGCGCCGTCGAAGGGCGTATAGGTCGCGGCATCGCCGGCCTGGATCACCCCGTCCCGCAGCACGCGGCAATAAAAACCCGGCCGGCCCGCCTGCATGAAGCGTTTCGCAAAGGCCGGGTCGCCCATGCGGGCGGTCAGCGTGTTGCAGGGAATGCGCGTCGAGGTCACTTCGAGCAGCACGCTCTCCGTCTCGATCCGGTCGCCGACCGAGACGCTGCGGCTGTCGAGGCCCTCGATGACGAGGTTCTCGCCGAAGGTTCCCGGCTCCAGCGTGCGGCCGAGTTCCTTCGACCACCAGGCAAGGTCGATCGCGCCGAGGCCGTAGACCGCCTGTTCCGGCCCGCCATGGTGTTTCCGGTTGCAGATCGCATCGCCCAGCAGGCCCTCACGGTCGACGACCACGGCCGCATCGGTCGGCGTCTTGAAAATGCCCGTCTTGTAGCTTTTGCCGGGAAGCGGACGGGCAAGGCCCGTGCATACGGCGAGAATTCTGATCAAGCGCTGCCTCCAGCAAGATGGATTCCGTTTCCCCTGGATATGGGCTAGATACCGGCAATGGCAAAACGAGTCACCGGCCCCGAAATCGAAAAACTCATCCAGCTCCTGGCGAAGGTGCCGGGCCTCGGCCCGCGCTCGGCGCGTCGCGCCGCGCTGCATCTCGTCAAGAAGAAGGACCAGCTGCTCGGCCCGCTCGCCGATGCGATGGGCGAGGCGCATCGCAAGGTGCGCATCTGCTCGTGCTGCGGCAATGTCGATACGAGCGATCCCTGCACCGTCTGCACGGACGTGCGGCGCGACCATGCGGTCATCATCGTCGTCGAGGACGTGTCCGACCTCTGGGCGCTGGAGCGCGCCGGCGCGATGAACGCGGCCTACCATGTGCTCGGCGGCACGCTCTCGCCGCTCGACGGCGTGGGGCCTGACGATCTCAACATCCGCGGCCTCGTCGACCGCGTGGCGAAGGGCGGCGTGCGCGAACTGATCATCGCCGTCAACGCCACCGTCGAGGGGCAGACGACGGCACATTACATCACCGACCAGCTCTCCGGCCTTGAAGTGAAGATCACCCGGCTCGCCCATGGCGTTCCGGTCGGCGGCGAGCTGGATTATCTCGACGAAGGAACCTTGACGGCCGCCTTGCGCGCCCGCACGGCGATTTGAGGGAGATCTGTTCATGCTAGGCTGGCTTTTACGGCTCACCCCCCTCTGCCCTGCCGGGCATCTCCCCCTCAAGGGGGGAGATCGGCAAGGAGTTCGCCCTTTCAGCAATCTGAAGCGTCAACGATTGGCGAGCGGTTGCCGCGGGTCGATCTCCCCCCTTGAGGGGGAGATGCCCGGCAGGGCAGAGGGGGGTATCGCCACCCGCCTCGCATCGCTCCTCGCGCTTGCTGTCATAGCGATGGCCCTTCCCGCCCAGGCCGCCTCCAAGGCCGAGGTGGAAAAAATGTTCCGTGCCTGGATCGACAACGACCTCTGGCCGGCCGCGCAGAAGACCGGCGTCAGCGAAAAGACGTTTCGCGCGGCGATGCAGGGCGTGACGCTCAACTGGGACCTGCCCGACCTCGTGCCGCCCGGCTCAAGGCCGAAGAAGGAAGAGGCGCAGAGCCAGGCGGAGTTCTCCTCGCCTGGCGCCTACTTCTCCGAAAAGCGCCTGCAGGGACTGGCGGGAACGGGAAGCCGGCTCGCCAAGACCCACGCCGCGACCCTGCGCAGGATCGAGCAGCGCTTCGGTGTGCCCGGCGAGATCATCGTCGCCGTCTGGGGCCGGGAATCCGGCTTCGGCAGCGCGAAGATCCCCTATTCTGCGGTGGAGGTGCTCGCCACCAAGGCCTTCATGTCGACGCGCAAGGACATGTTCCGCAAGGAGCTGATCGCCGCGCTGCATATCGTCGATGGCGGCGACCGGACGGTTGCGCAATTGAAGGGTTCGTGGGCCGGCGCGCTCGGCCAGCCGCAGTTCATGCCGACCAGTTTCCTGCAATATGCCGTCGATTTCGACGGTGACGGCGTGCGCGACATCTGGGGTTCGGTGCCGGACAGCCTCGCCTCGATCGCCAATTACCTCGCCAAGAAGGGCTGGCAGGCGGGCCGCGGCTGGGGCTACGAGGTGTCGATCCCGGCGGGGGTCTCCTGCGCGCAGGAAGGGCCGGATCTGGCAAAGCCCATCTCCGCCTGGGCGTCGAGCGGCATCACCCGCATTTCCGGCAAGGGTTTTCCCTCCGGCGAGGCGAAGGCGTCCGGCATGATGCTTGTCCCCGCCGGTACGCACGGCCCGGAATTCATCGTCACGCCGAATTTCTACGTGCTCAAGGAATACAACAATTCCGACCTCTATGCCCTCTTCATCGGCAATCTTGCCGATCGCATCGCCTATGGCAGCGGCCCGTTCCGCGGCGCATGGGGCGATGTCGGCAAGATGCTGCGCTCTGATGTGCTCGCCATGCAGAAGGCGCTCGTCGCCAAGGGCTACGATGTCGGCAAGGTCGATGGCCTGCCGGGCTACAAGACCCGCCGCTCGCTCGGCGACTGGCAGGCCAAGAGCGGCCTGACGCCGACCTGCTATCCGGATGCCTCGCTCAAGGCGAAGCTGCGGTAGGGCTTTTCGCCGTCAGTGGATATCCACCTGCCGCTTGAAGCGCTCGTATTCGTGCGGCACGATCGTCTGCCGCTCGATCATGCGGTGGACCCGCGGCGGCTCGGCGCCGCTGTGCAGCAGGCGCAGCTTCTCGCCGTTGGCGGCATCGGCATGGGTGCGGCGCTGGTTGTGGCGCACATATTCCACCCAGGTCGGCACATGGTAGGTCTCGGTCCAGACTGTCGGGTTCTCCAGGTCGCGCATCAGCGCCCACTGGCCGGCGCCGTCGCGGATGCGGATGCGCCGCCGCTCGGTCATCGCCTCCAGGAAGTCCGGTATGTCGCCTTCGGCGATCTCGTAGTCGATCAGAACGACGATCGGGCCGCTGCGCGGCTTCAGGTCGAGCGGCAGGTCCGGCTCGCTGAAGCGGTTGAGCGGATCGACATTAAGGCTCTGCAGTTCGGGAAGCTTGAAGCGAAGGCCGAGCGCCGCGCCGGCGATCATCACCACCGCCGAGGCGAGGAGCGCGGCTTCGGCGCCGTGCGTGTCGGCCGTTGAGCCCCAGATCCAGCTGCCCGCGGCAATGCCGCCGAAGGTGGTCGTCTGGTAGAGCGAGAGCGCGCGGGCGACGACCCAGCGCGGCGTCGAAAGCTGCACCGTCGTGTTGAACAGCGAGAGCGCCATGACCCAGGAGGCGCCGGCGATCGAAAGCACGGCCCCGGTCAGCAGCGCCGAGGCGCTGACCGCCGAAACGCCGGCGCTGACGGCAAAGCCGGTGAAGGCGAGGCGGGCGATGGTCTCCGTCGTGAGGCGCTCGCGCACCCGCGCATTCATCAGCGCGCCGCCGATCGCCCCGAGCCCGAAACAGCCGAGCAGGATGCCGTAGGTCAGCGGCCCGCCCGAAACGAGGTCGCGGGCGATCAGCGGGAGTAGCGAGAGGATGGAGCTCGTCGCAAGGCCGAAGGCGAAACCGCGCAGGAGCACCTTGCCGAGGTTCGGCGACATGGAGACGTAGCGCAGGCCCGCCGAGATGGCGCGGACGAAATCCTCGCGCGGCAGGCCGCTCGGCGAGACGTTCGGCTTCCAGCGGAAGAGCGCATAGAGGAGGGCGAAATAGCTGAGCGCATTGGCGGCGAAGGCCGCCGCCGCCCCCGCCGCGGCGACGATCGCGCCGCCGATGGCCGGGCCGACACTACGGGTGAGGTTGAAGCCCATGCTGTTGAGCGAGACGGCGGCGGGAAGGTCCTCGCGCGGCACCATGTCGCCGACGGAGGCCTGCCAGGCCGGGTTGTTGAGCGCCGTGCCGCAGCCGAGCAGGAAGGTGAAGGTCAAAAGCAGCCAGGGCGTTATGACGCCGTACCACGTACAGAGCGTCAGGCCGATCGCGACGGTCAGCATGAAACACTGCGCCGTCAGCATCAGCTTGCGCCGGTCGAAATTGTCGGCGAGCGCGCCCGCGGCGACGGAGAACAGCATGATCGGCAGCGAGGTGGAGGCCTGCACCAGCGCCACCATGTTGGCCGAGGAGGTGATCGAGGCCATCATCCAGGCCGCGCCGACGGACTGGATGAGCCCGCCGAAATTGGAGATCAGGCTCGCCGCCCAGATCAGCCGAAAGGTTTCGTTCCTGAAGGGGGCGAGGGGGGATGTCCGGTCTGGCACGGGGAGGGCACTCATTCTCGACGCAGCGTTGTGGACAATCTAGTTCATGGGACGAAAGGGGCAAGCCGGTGGCGGCAAAAGGTGGGGGATCAGGTCGCCACAGGCGGCCGGAAGAGCCGACCTTGCAATTGTGACAGACACGGTCTATATCAGCTGCAAATTCTTGATCGCCAGATGAAGAGTGGGCCCGCGAGGACCCGCTCTTTTTTATTGGCCCGATCGAGTGCATGATAACGACTATCCCGGGAGGGCATGTCATGTCCGACACGAGTGAAACAGGAAATGCGGCCATCGAGCCGCGGCTGATCGTCGAGACCGGTCTCGACCGGCGCGTCGCCGACATCATCGAGCCGACCATCGAGCAGATCGGTTACCAGTTGGTGCGCGTGCGCCTCTCGGCGCAGAACGGCGCGACGCTGCAGATCATGTGCGAGCGGCCGGACGGCACGATGACGGTCGAGGACTGCGAGAAGGTCTCGATGGCCGTCTCGCCGGTGCTCGACGTTGAGGATCCGATCGACAAGGCGTATCATCTCGAAGTCTCGTCGCCCGGCATCGACCGGCCGATGGTCCGCAAGTCGGACTTTTCGCGCTGGCTCGGCCACCTGCTGAAATGCGAGACGTCGATCCTCGTCGACAGCCGCAAGCGCTTCCGCGGCAAGATCGTGGCGGCCGACGAGAACGGCTTCACCCTGGAGCGGGACCAGCCCGCCGCCGGCGACGAGCCGACGGTCGTCATCCCCTTCACGGCGCTCGCCGAGGGCCGGCTGATCCTGACCGACGACCTGATCCGCGATGCGCTGGCCGCCGACAAGAAGGCCAAGGCCGCGCAGGCCGCGAACCAGAACGACGAAGACGGCGACGAATAAGTTTGTGCGTGCGTTCCTCCCGGGGGCCTTTGCCCCCTTTGCGGGCGGGGCGGAGAGGACGGAACCGGAGCGGTGCGCTGCTCCCCGATGCCGGAGGCCAAGGCCCCGGCCTGACCATGGAGACCTGAGACAATGGCAGTCAGTGCGAACCGGCTTGAGCTTCTGCAGATCGCGGATGCCGTGGCCCGTGAAAAGGTCATCGACCGCGAGATCGTGCTTGCCGCGATGGCCGACGCCATCCAGAAGGCGGCCCGCTCGCGTTACGGCACGGAATCGAACATCCGCGCCGACATCAATTCCAAGACCGGCGAAATCCGCCTCCAGCGCCTGCTGGAAGTCGTCGAGCACGCCGAGGACTATTCCACCCAGATCCCGCTGGAACTGGCGCGCGACCGCAACCCGGACGCCAAGCTCGGCGATTTCATCGCCGATCCGCTGCCGCCGATGGATTTCGGCCGCATCGCCGCCCAGTCGGCCAAGCAGGTCATCGTGCAGAAGGTGCGCGAGGCCGAGCGTGACCGCCAGTATGACGAATACAAGGATCGTATCGGGGAAATCGTCAACGGCACGGTCAAGCGCGTCGAATACGGCAACGTCATCGTAGACCTCGGCCGCGGCGAAGGCATCATCCGTCGCGACGAGATGATCCCGCGCGAGAACATGCGCTACGGTGATCGCGTCCGCGCCTTCGTCTACGACGTGCGCCGCGAGCAGCGCGGTCCCCAGATCTTCCTGTCGCGCACCCATCCGCAGTTCATGGTGAAGCTGTTCACCATGGAAGTGCCGGAAATCTACGACGGCGTCATCCAGATCAAGTCCGTCGCCCGCGATCCCGGCTCGCGCGCCAAGATCGCCGTCATCTCGAACGATTCGTCGATCGATCCGGTCGGCGCCTGCGTCGGTATGCGCGGCTCGCGCGTCCAGGCCGTCGTCGGCGAACTGCAGGGCGAGAAGATCGATATCATTCCGTGGTCGCAGGATCCGGCCTCCTTCATCGTCAACGCCCTGCAGCCGGCGGAAGTCGCCAAGGTGGTTCTCGATGAGGATGCCGAGCGCATCGAAGTGGTCGTTCCGGACGAGCAGCTCTCGCTCGCCATCGGCCGCCGCGGTCAGAACGTGCGCCTCGCCTCGCAACTGACCGGCTGGGATATCGACATCCTGACGGAAGCCGAGGAATCCGAGCGCCGCCAGAAGGAATTCAACGAGCGCACCAACCTGTTCATGGATTCGCTCGACGTCGACGAGATGGTCGGCCAGGTGCTTGCCTCCGAAGGCTTCGCCGCCGTCGAGGAACTGGCCTATGTCGATCTCGACGAAATCGCCTCGATCGACGGCTTCGACGAGGACACGGCCCAGGAAATCCAGACCCGCGCCCGCGAATATCTCGACCGCATCGAGGCCGAGATGGATGCCAAGCGTAAGGAGCTCGGCGTTTCCGACGACCTGCGCCAGATCGACGGCATGACGGGCCAGATGCTCGTCGCGCTCGGCGAGGATGGCATCAAGACGATGGAAGACTTCGCCGGCTGCGCCGCCGATGATCTCGTCGGCTGGTCGGAGCGCAAGGACGGCGAGACGAAGAAGTTCGAGGGCCTGTTCTCGAAGCTCGAGGTCTCCCGCGCCGAAGCCGAAGCCATGATCGTCCAGGCGCGCCTTGCGGCCGGCTGGATCACGGAAGAGGACATCGCGGCTGAAGAGCCGGCTGTCGACGGGGCCGAGCAGGACGCCTGACGGCGTCCGGCGGCTGGAGACGCCGTGGCATGGGTAAGAAGGACGACGGCGTGAACGACCGCATGTGCATCGTGACGCGCGAAAGGGGCGAGGCGGACGATCTGATCCGCTTCGTCGCCGGTCCGGACGGCAGCGTCGTGCCGGACCTGAAGCGTCAGCTTCCCGGACGTGGATGCTGGGTGAAGGCCGAACGGGCGATCGTCGACAAGGCGATCGCCAGGAAGCTCTTCCCGCGGGCGCTGAAGGCGGAGGCGAAGGCCGGCCCGGAGCTCGGGGCCGAGGTGGACCGGCTTCTGGCGGCCCAGCTCGGCGGCATGATGAACATGGCGCGCAAGGCCGGCCAGTTCATCACCGGCTCCACCAAGGTGGACCAGGCGGTGCGGTCTTTGGCCGCTCTTGCCGTGTTCCACGCGACGGACGCGGCCGAGGATGGCGTGAGAAAGATCGACCAGGCGAGGAAGGCGGCAAGCTTCCTTACCGAAGACGAAACGGAAATACCCTCCTTCAGGCTCTTTTCGGAGGGCGAATTGGAGGGCCTTTTGGGCCAGAATGCTTTTATCCATGCCGCGGCGCTTGCAGGGCAGGCGGGTGAGGGTGTAGTGAAGCGCGCAATCATGCTCGAAAAATACCGGGGCGGCGACCGGGCGAGGGCAAATGGCGGCGCTGGCCAGCCAAACCAATGACGCGGTCACCGGCATTCGGCCGGCCGAAATCGCATTGGATGAACACAATTGAACGACGGGGTCTGGTGATACGCATCCGGCCCTGATCTTAGGAACGGAACGGAATGACCGACAACAAAGACGACAAGACGATCAGCGTGGCTGGCAAGAAGACCCTGAGCCTGAAGCCCTCGGGGGTTCAGCAGGGAACCGTTCGCCAGGACATGGGTCGTGGCCGGACGAAGGCCGTCGTGGTCGAGACCCGCAAGCGCCGCATCAACCGCCCGGAAGACGAGCGGCCGGTGACGCCCGTCACGCCCGTGCAGCATCGCCAGCCCGAACCGCAGCAGACGCGCCCCGTGCAGCAGCATTCGCGCCCGGCGCCGCAGCAGCATGTCGAGCAGAGCCGCCCGCGTGTCGGCGTGGTGCTGAACCAGCTTTCCCCCGATGAGGTCGAGGCCCGTCGCCGCGCGCTAGCCGAAGCGCAGATCCGCGACGCCGCCGAAGCGCGCCAGCGTGCCGAGGACGAAGCCCGCCGCAAGGTAGAAGAGGAAGCCCGTCGCAAGGCCGAGGAAGAGGCACGTCTCATCCGTGAGAAGGAAGAGGCCGAGCGCCGCGCCGCCGAGGCCGCTGCTCCCGCTCCCGTCGTGGAAGAGGCCGCCGTCGTACAGCCGGTGGCAAAGCCGGCCGTTGCAGCCCCCGCCGCCGAAACCCGTCCGCAGCCCGGCCGCACGCCGGCAGCAGCGCCGGTCGCCGGCCGTGGCCGTCACGAGGCCGATGACGACAGCGACAAGCGCCCGCGCGGCGGTGCGCCCGTCAACCGCGGCAAGGTCGTGCGTCCGGAGCCCGCCAAGGTTCCGGCCCGTCCGAAGGCCGACGACGGCCGCCGCCAGGGCAAGCTGACGCTGACGACCGCCGCGACCGACGAGGACGGCTCGCAGCGCGGCCGTTCGCTGTCGGCCATGCGTCGCCGCCAGGAGAAGTTCAAGCGCTCCATGATGCAGGAAACGCGCGAGAAGATTTCGCGCGAAGTCGTGCTGCCGGAGACCATCACCATTCAGGAACTGTCGCAGCGCATGTCCGAACGCGCCGTCGACGTCATCAAGTACCTGATGAAGGAAGGCCAGATGATGAAGCCCGGCGATCTGATCGACGCCGACCTGGCCGAACTCATCGCCGGCGAATTCGGCCACACCGTCAAGCGCGTCTCCGAATCCGACGTCGAGGAAGGCATCTTCAACGTCGCCGACGACGAGGGCGATCTGGAATCGCGTCCGCCGATCGTGACCATCATGGGCCACGTCGACCACGGCAAGACCTCGCTGCTCGACGCTATCCGGCATGCCAACGTGGTCGCTGGCGAAGCCGGCGGCATCACGCAGCATATCGGCGCCTACCAGGTCGAGCAGAACGGCCACAAGATCACCTTCATCGACACCCCCGGCCACGCCGCGTTCACCGCCATGCGTGCCCGCGGCGCGCAGGCGACCGACATCGCGATCCTCGTGGTGGCGGCTGACGACAGCGTGATGCCGCAGACGATCGAGTCCATCAACCACGCCAAGGCGGCGGGTGTTCCGATCATCGTGGCGATCAACAAGATCGACAAGCCGACGGCCGACGCCCAGCGCGTTCGCACGCAGCTCCTCCAGCACGAGGTCTTCGTCGAATCCATGGGCGGTGAAACGCTCGACGTGGAAGTCTCGGCCAAGAACGGCACGAACCTCGACAAGCTCCTGGAAGCGATCCTGCTGCAGGCCGAAATCCTCGACCTCAAGGCGAACCCGAACCGTACGGCTGAGGGCGTCGTCGTCGAAGCCCAGCTCGACCGCGGCCGCGGCGCCGTCGCCACCGTTCTCGTGCAGACGGGCACGCTGCGCCCCGGCCAGATCGTCGTTGCCGGCGACCAGTGGGGCCGCGTGCGTGCCCTCGTCAACGACAAGGGCGAACACGTCAAGGAAGCCGGCCCTGCCATGCCGGTCGAGGTGCTCGGTCTGTCCGGCACGCCGGCCGCCGGCGACAAGTTCGCCGTGGTCGAGAACGAAAGCCGCGCCCGCGAGATCTCCGAATACCGCCAGCGCCTCGCCCGCGAAAAGCAGGTGGCCCGCCAGTCGGGTTCGCGCGGCTCGCTGGAACAGATGATGAGCCAGCTGCAAAGCTCCGGCCTGAAGGAATTCCCGCTGCTCATCAAGGGCGACGTGCAGGGCTCGATCGAAGCCATTGCCGGCGCGCTGGAAAAGCTCGGGACGGACGAAGTGCGGGTGCGCATCGTGCATTCCGGCGCCGGCGCCATCACGGAATCGGACATTTCGCTCGCCGAAGCGTCCAACGCCGCGATCATCGGCTTCAACGTCCGTGCCAACGCACAGGCCCGCTCGCTCGCCGAGCGCCAGGGCATCGAGATCCGCTACTATAACATCATCTACGACCTGGTGGATGACGTGAAGGCGGCGATGTCCGGCCTGCTCTCGCCCGAGCGCCGCGAAACCTTCCTCGGCTATGCCGAGATCCTGGAGGTGTTCAACATCACCAAGGTCGGCAAGGTCGCGGGTTGCCGCGTCACCGAAGGCAAGGTCGAGCGTGGCGTGGGCGTCCGCCTGGTTCGCGACAACGTCGTCATCCACGAAGGCAAGCTCAAGACGCTCAAGCGCTTCAAGGACGAGGTCTCGGAAGTCAATGTCGGCCAGGAATGCGGCATGGCCTTCGAGAACTACGAAGACATCCGCGCCGGCGACCAGATCGAGTGCTTCCGCGTGGAGCATGTCACGCGCACGCTGTAAGCGTTTCGCCAATAGAGTATCGTGCGAGCGCCGGACCTTTTCGGCGCTCGCATTTTTTTGAAGGTGACGACCATGACCAGAGCAACATCCTCGGCGCCGTCGCAACGCATGCTGCGCGTGGGCGAGCAGGTGCGCGCGGCGATCACCCAGGTCCTCCAGCGCGGCGAGGTGCGCGACCCGCTTCTCGAAAAGACCGTGATTTCCATCTCCGAAGTGCGCATGTCGCCCGACCTCAAGCACGCCACGGCCTATGTCACGCCGCTCGGCGTGAAGGATCATGAGGCGGTGATCGACGCGCTCAACCGCAATTCGAAGTTCATCCGCGGCCGCCTCGGCCCGCAGCTTCGCCAGATGAAGTACATGCCCGACGTTCGCTTCCGCGATGATACGAGCTTCGACAATTACAAGAAGATCGACGATCTCCTGCGTTCGCCGGAAGTCGCCCGCGATCTCTCGGCCGAAGACGGCGACGAGCAATAATCCAGGTAGAATATGTCCAGACCCCGCAAACCCAAGGGCCGGCCGGTTTCCGGCTGGCTGATCCTCGACAAGCCGTTCGATTTCGGCTCCACCGAAGCCGTCGCCAAGATCAAGTGGCTGTTCAAGGCGCAGAAGGCCGGCCATGCCGGCACGCTCGATCCGCTCGCCTCCGGCATGCTGCCGATCGCGCTCGGCGATGCGACCAAGACTGTTCCCTATGTGATGGATGGCCGCAAGATCTACGAATTCACCGTGACCTGGGGCGAGGAGCGCACGACGGACGACCTCGAAGGCGAGGTGACGCAGAGTTCCGAAAAGCGGCCGGCCGCCGATGCGATCCAGGCGATCCTCGGCGATTATACCGGCGTCATCCAGCAGATCCCGCCGCAGTTCTCCGCCATCAAGATCGCCGGCGAACGCGCCTATGACCTTGCCCGCGAAGGCGAAACCGTCGAGATTCCCTCGCGCGAGGTGGAAATCCACCGCCTGACGCTGATCGGCTGTCCGGACAATAACACGGCGCAATTCGAGGTCGAATGCGGCAAGGGCACCTATGTGCGCGCGCTCGCCCGCGATTTCGGCCGCCAGCTCGGCTGCTTCGGCCACATCTCGGGGCTGCGCCGCACCTTCGTCGCGCCCTTCGGCGAGGACGACATGGTGCCGCTCGCCGACCTGACGGCGCTGGAGGAGATCGAGGACGATGCCGAGCGGCTGGCAGCGCTCGACGCGTTCCTGATCGATACCGGCGAGGCGCTCTCCAGCCTGCCGCAGATCGTCATCAACGACGACCAGGCGCACCGCCTGCGCATGGGCAATCCGATCATCCTGCGCGGCCGCGATGCCCCGGTTTCCGCCGACGAGGCCTATGCCACGGCCCGCGGCAAGCTTGTCGCGATCGGCGAGATCGGCGGCGGCGAGTTCCGGCCGAAACGCGTCTTCGGCGGCTGAACAAGGGCGGCGGAACCAATCGCCGCCGACTTGATTTCACCACAAGCTATGGGCTTTATGGGCCGGCGAGGTTCGTTCGAGGACGGGCCGGGCGGTGCTTTGCCGTCACGGCCGTCTGTGGGCGAAGGGTGAAAGGGCTGGCCGTTGACGATTGCGCCGATTGACCGAACGGTATCCGCCGAGGACGCGGCGGTGGGCGCAGGCCCTGTGGAAAGCCGCCGGCGCATGCATCATCCCGTCGTGTTCTACCTCGTCTGCCTTATCCTCGTCGTCGTCATTCCCGCCTTCCTGTTTTCCATCGTCGTGATGAAGCGCACCACCGAGGCGCAGGAGCGCATCTTCGAATCGCTGCTGCGCACCTCGACGAGCGCCGTGAACCGCGCCGTCGAGCGTGAAATCACGAGCATGTTCTCGACGCTCAATTTCCTCTCCACTTCGGAAAGCCTGCCGAAGGGCGACTATGCGACCCTGCATGCCCAGGCGACCAAGACGCTCGAGGGTACGGACATCTATTTCCTCGTCATCGATCAGGCGATGCGGCAGCGCCTCAACACGCGCGTTCCCTTCGGCACGCCGCTGAACGTCGCGTCCGAGCCTGTTTCGGCGCGCCTGGCGCTGTCGCGCGACGAACGCATGGTTTCCGATCTTTTCTTCGGCCGCACGGCGCAGCAATGGGTGTTCAACGTCTACATGCCGGTGCGGCTTGCCAATGGCGAGCCTGTTCTCCTGACGCTGACGAAGAATGCCGAGGCGCTGCGCCGCGCAGTCAATCCGGATGTCCTCTCGCCCGGCTGGAACGCGGCGGTGCTCGATTCCAGCGGCACGGTCATCGCGTCCACCGACGAGAAGCAGAAAACCGGCCAGCCGTTCTTCCTGCGCGTCGTGCCGTCGCTGCGCCTCGGCGTCAGCGCCATGAAGCGGGACGGCGTCGATTACCAGGTCGTCACGGAATTCTCCTCGCTTGCCGGCTGGCGCATGATCGCCTGGGCGAAATCGTCGGATGTGCAGGCGCCGGCCGTCTCCTCCTTCCTCTGGCTGACGATCGGCGGTGCCGTCTTCGCAGCCCTTGCCGCCATCAGCGCCGTCGGCATTGCCCGCGTGCTTTCGCGCGACGTCCGGCTGCTGGCGCATGATGCGCGCCGGCTCGGCCAGGGTGAGCGGGTGGCCCCGCGCCCCTATGCCATTTCCGAGCTGGAGACGGTCTCCCGCGCGCTTGCGGAGGCGGCGGATGCGCGGGTGAAATCGGAAAACGAGGTGCGCTTCCTGATGCGCGAGGTGGCGCACCGCTCCAAGAACCAGCTCACCGTCATCCAGGCCATGCTCAACCAGTCGGCGGCGAGCGCGGAAAATGCCAGCGATTTCGCCGAGACCTTCCGCAAGCGCGTGGCCGGCCTCGCCCGCTCGACGGACCTGATGATTGCCAACGCCACGCAGGGCGTGAACCTGATGGAACTGGCGAAGAACCAGTTGAAGCCCTTCACGCCCGCCGACGCGGAGCGCGTGCGCATCGCCGGGCCTGCCGTGCTCCTCGACCCGCAGGCCTCGCAGACGCTCGGCATGGCGCTGCACGAATTGTCGACCAACGCCACGAAATACGGCGCGCTCGCCAACGAGACGGGCATCGTGTCGCTGAGCTGGACGGCCACAGGCGAGGACCTGAACCTCGTCTGGCGCGAGAACCGGGCGACGATCGACAAGGAGGCCATCGCCGCAAGCCGCAAGGGTTTCGGCAGCGTCGTGCTGGAGCGCATGCTCGGCATGGCGCTCGATGCGAAACTCGATTTCGTCGTGCATGACGACGGCATCGAATGGCGGGTGACGATCCCGCTCGCACGGTTGCGCGACGAGGACGTCCACCAGCAGGGCGCAGCGCAATGAGCAAACCGGTCCGTTCCCGCTGCATCGACCACAGGTGTGTTTCATGACGTCATTGCTGCATGGGGCCGCCGTCTCGGCGTGCCTTGCCCTTTCGGGTTCCACCGCCTTTGCCGCCTACGGCCAGTGCGCGGTCGACGACCCGACCGGCACGCCGCTCAACGTGCGTTCGGCCCCGAACGGCACGATCCTGACGACGCTTGTGAACGGGACACAGGTCGAGATCGTCGACGAGATGAAGATCGGCGCGAAACATTGGCTTTTCGTCGCGCGGCAGGGCGAGCGGCTCGGCTGGGTGTTCGGCGCCTATATCGTCTGCAAGCGGCCGGGCGATGCGCGCGAGGCCGCGCCCAGTCAGCCGGCCGAGCGGCGCTGACGGGCGTTGACGACGGCTCTTTCCTTTCACGAGGGAATGGTTTATAGGCACCGCCAGCAATGCGGGGCTTTCCCCGCTTGCCTTCACGGCCATCGCTGGACGACATCCCGGCTTTTGGCGACCTTTGTTCCCATTCATGAAAGGACATACGATGTCGATCACTGCTGAGCGCAAGGCTGCGCTGATCAAGGAATACGCCACCAAGGAAGGCGATACCGGTTCTCCGGAAGTTCAGGTCGCGATCCTGACCGAGCGTATCAACAACCTGACCGGCCATTTCAAGGACCACAAGAAGGACAACCACTCCCGTCGTGGCCTTCTGACGCTGGTTTCCAGCCGCCGCTCGCTTCTTGACTACCTCAAGAAGAAGGACGAATCCCGTTACAGCAAGCTGATTGCTGCCCTCGGTATTCGCCGCTAAGCAATTTCGGCGGGCGTTCCTTGCGAGCGCCCGCCGCTTTCTTTTGCGGAAGTTGCTTCCGCCGTACCGTTCCGCCTGTGCCGGTTGCGACCGCCTCGCGAAACGGGATTCTCCAGCAGGCCGGATGGGCCGGTCCTGCGGAACCAACCGATGACCTGTCATGGGGCAGGATTGCAGGATGCTTCAGGCGCGCGCCTGTCGTCGGCGGGCTGAAAGGCCTCAAGGCCGCAAAGGTCACGAGCCGCACCCGGAAGCCTCCCGTTGTCTTGCCCATGATGCGTCATAACGCGGATAGACCACCTGCGCCTTTCGGGCGGCGGTGCGCGTATCTGCAAAGAAGGACAAGACATGTTCGATACCCATACGGTTGAAATCGAATGGGCGGGCCGCCCGCTCAAGCTGGAAACCGGCAAGATCGCCCGCCAGGCTGACGGCGCCGTTCTCGCGACCTACGGCGAAACCGTCGTTCTCGCCACCGTCGTTTCCGCCAAGGCGCCCAAGCCCGGCCAGGATTTCTTCCCGCTCACCGTCAACTATCAGGAAAAGACCTACGCCGCCGGCAAGATCCCGGGCGGCTACTTCAAGCGTGAAGGCCGTCCGAGCGAAAACGAAACCCTCGTTTCCCGCCTGATCGATCGCCCGATCCGCCCGCTTTTCCCGGAAGGCTACAAGAACGACACGCAGGTGGTCGTCACCGTCGTTCAGCATGACCTCGAGAACAATCCCGACGTTCTCTCGATGGTCGCCGCGTCCGCGGCGCTCACCATTTCCGGCGTTCCCTTCATGGGTCCGGTCGGCGGCGCCCGCGTCGGCTACATCAATGGCGAATACGTCCTGAACCCGCATCTCGACGAGATGGACGAGTCCGTTCTCGACCTCGTCGTCGCCGGCACGCAGGACGCCGTGCTGATGGTCGAGTCCGAAGCCAAGGAACTCAACGAAGAGGTCATGCTCGGCGCCGTCATGTTCGGCCACAAGGGCTTCCAGCCGGTCATCGACGCGATCATCAAGCTCGCTGAAGTCGCCGCCAAGGAACCGCGCGACTTCACCCCGGAAGACCATTCCGAACTCGAAGCCGAAATGCTCGGCCTTGCCGAAGCCGAGCTTCGCGCCGCCTACAAGATCACCCAGAAGGCCGACCGTTACGCCGCCGTCGACGCCGTCAAGGCCAAGGTGAAGGCCCACTTCCTGCCGGAAGGCGTCGAGCCGAAGTACAACGCAGAAGTCATCGGTGCCATCTTCAAGCACCTGCAGGCCAAGATCGTCCGCTGGAACATCCTCGACACCAAGAGCCGCATCGACGGCCGCGATCTCGAAACCGTTCGCCCGATCGTCTCGGAAGTCGGCATCCTGCCGCGCACGCACGGCTCGGCCCTCTTCACGCGCGGCGAAACCCAGGCGGTCGTCGTCGCGACGCTCGGCACGGGCGAAGACGAGCAGTATGTCGACAGCCTGACCGGCATGTACAAGGAACGCTTCCTGCTGCACTACAACTTCCCGCCCTACTCGGTCGGTGAAACGGGCCGCATGGGCTCCCCGGGCCGCCGCGAAATTGGCCACGGCAAGCTCGCCTGGCGCGCCATCCGCCCGATGCTGCCGACGGCCGAGCAGTTCCCCTACACGCTGCGCGTCGTCTCCGAGATCACCGAATCGAACGGCTCGTCCTCGATGGCAACGGTCTGCGGCACCTCGCTCGCTCTCATGGACGCCGGCGTTCCGCTGGCAAAGCCGGTTGCCGGTATCGCCATGGGCCTGATCCTCGAAGGCGACCGTTTCGCCGTTCTCTCCGACATCCTCGGTGACGAAGACCACCTCGGCGACATGGACTTCAAGGTCGCCGGCACGGCCGAAGGCATCACCTCGCTGCAGATGGACATCAAGATCGCCGGTATCACCGAGGAGATCATGAAGGTCGCTCTCGGCCAGGCACAGGGCGGCCGCAAGCACATCCTCGGCGAAATGGCCAAGGCCATCTCCGAAGGCCGCAGCCAGCTCGGCGAATTCGCTCCGCGCATTGAAGTCATGACCATCCCGGTCGACAAGATCCGTGAAGTCATCGGCACGGGCGGCAAGGTCATCCGCGAGATCGTCGAAAAGACCGGCGCCAAGATCAACATCGAAGACGACGGCACGATCAAGATCGCATCGTCCTCCGGCAAGGAGATCGAAGCGGCCCGCAAGTGGATCCACTCGATCGTCGCCGAGCCGGAAGTCGGCCAGATCTACGAAGGCACGGTCGTCAAGACCGCCGATTTCGGCGCCTTCGTCAACTTCTTCGGTCCGCGCGACGGCCTCGTGCACATCTCGCAGCTCGCCCAGGAGCGGGTCGCCAAGACCTCCGACGTCGTCAAGGAAGGCGACAAGGTCTGGGTCAAGCTGATGGGCTTCGACGAGCGCGGCAAGGTGCGCCTCTCCATGAAGGTCGTCGACCAGGCGACCGGCAAGGAAGTCGCCGCCGAGAAGAAGGGCGACGGCGAAGCCGCCGAGTAATCGGACCTTCTATGTTCAGAGGGGGCGCGGGGCGGCACGTTCCGCGCCCCTTTCCTTTGATTGTCACTCTCGTTCCATGCCGTTCCACGCCAAGCGGCGTCACGCCCTCCTGGAACTGCCCTGCCGCCGGAAACCCGCCCATGACCCGCGATGCCCTGAAAACGCTGTTCCACCCCTTCGCCTCCGGCACGCTCGGCCTGCCGGAAGAAGGCGAACGCTATCTCTTCCTCGGCGCGGAAGCCGGTCAGCGCCCGCCGGAAGGTTTTGGCGCCGCGCTCGAGGCGGTGCAGCCGCTGCGCTCGCTCCATCGCGGCCTGGAGGCGCTGCGCGTGCCCGTCAAGCCGCTGATCGAGGGCGAGGATTATGACGGTGCGCTGGTGCTGATGAACAAGCACAAGGGCGAGAACGAGAACCGCATCGCCGAGGCGCTGCGCCGGGTGCGCACGGGCGGCCTCATCGTCGTTGCCGGCAGCAAGGAAGATGGCGTGCAGTCCATGCGCAAGCGCCTCGACCAGCTCGGTCTGACCGGTGACTACATGCCGAAATACCACGGTCTCGCCATCTGGTTCGCCCGCCCGGAGGACCCGGCCGACGCGATCGCCAAGCTGGCGGCAAAGCCGGTGCGCATCGTCGGCCGCTTCACGGCGGCGCCGGGCATGTTCTCGCACGACCGGATCGACGAAGGCTCCGAATTGCTGGCCACCCGCATCCCGGAGGATTTCCAAGGTCACGCTGCCGATTTCGGCGCGGGCTGGGGCTACCTTTCCGTCATGCTCGGCGGCCGCGCGCCGCAGGTGAAGGGCATCGACCTCTTCGAGGCGCATTACGAGGCGCTTGAAGCCGCCAAGGAGAACATGGCGGAGAACTGCCCGAACATCCCGGCCCGCTACTACTGGTTCGACCTGACGGCCGAGACGCCGCGCGACCATTACGACCTCATCGTCATGAACCCGCCCTTCCACGAAGGCCATGCCGCCGACCATTCGCTTGGCGCCGGCATGATCCGCATGGCGGCGAAGTCGTTGAAGGCCGGCGGGCGCCTGTTGATGGTCGCCAATCGCGGACTGCCCTACGAGCCGGTGCTGAAGGACGCCTTCAAGGAGAGCGGTGAAGTCTGCCGCAACGCCCGCTTCAAGGTTCTCTGGGGCCGGCGCTGACGCTGGTGCCGGGCCGCCACGGGAGGCTGCAAAGCCTTACAGCGGCAGCGCGAAGGTCTGCTTGATCGTCTCGCTCGGCACGTCCGTCTTGACGGACTGGATCCCGTTCCTGCGCGTGAGGTTCGCCGCCTGGAAGCGGCGGTAGTCCTCAAGATCCGAAACGACGACGCGCAGCAGCGCGTCGCTCTCGCCCAGCATGATGTAGCACTCCACCACCTCGGGCAGCCGCTTCATCGCCGCGATGAAATGATCGATCGTCTCGGCATCCTGCGCCGTCAGCGAGATGCGGGCGAACATGGAAAGCCGCAAGCCAACCTTGGCCTGGTCGACGACGGCCACGTAGCGGCTGATGATGCCTGCTTCCTCCAGCAGCTTGACCCGGCGCAGGCAGGGCGAGGGTGACAGCCCGACCCGCTTGGCAAGTTCGATATTCTGCAGCCGGCCGTTCTTCTGAAGCTCTCGAAGGATGCGGCGGTCTATGTCGTCGAGCGGCATTGGAATCCTCACAAACGTTCAAGCCATCTGGTGGCAGGGAATGCCAAATTCTTCTCCAGGCCTGGCATCTTGGCAACCCGGTTGCGCACCGGGCCGGCTAGGCTGCCGCCGTTTCGATGAGGAGAGCAACATGGATTGGACCTGGCTTCTGGCCGCTTCGGGCTTCGCATTCGCCATGGCGGGCACGCCGGGACCGAACAACACGATGGTGACCGCGTCGGGTGCGAATTACGGCTTTTACCGCACCCTGCCGGTGGCGATCGGCATGGGGGCCGGCGTCGCCGTCATCATCTTCATCGTCGCGGCCCTCGGCAGCTCGATCATCGCCGCGCCGCGCTTGCAAATGGTGCTGAAGTGGCTGGGCATCGCCTACCTGCTCTGGCTCGCCTGGCGCATCGCCAATGCCGCGCCCGCCGCATCGGCGGCGAAAGGCGGCAGGCAGCGCCCGTTCGGCTTCTTCGAGGGCGCCCTGCTGCAGCTCGTCAATCCGAAGCTCTGGGTCATGGTCGCAGGCGCGGTCGCCACCTATGGCAAGGACGCGGCGGGAGACCTCGCCGTGCCCACGGCCTTCGCCGTCATCTTCGGCGGCGCGACGCTGGCCAGCACGCTGGCATGGACGGGGATCGGCGTCGGCGCGGCACGCTTCCTCACGCGCGAACGCAGCCTCAGGAGGTTCAACCGGGCGATGGCGCTGCTGCTGGTGCTGTCGCTCGTGCCGGCCGTGCTCGATTAGGGCCGATTGCCATTTTGCCGAAAGAGGTCCACCATTCCCGGATCGCTCTCGTTCAGGAGACCCGCAATGGCTTTTGGACCTGCAAGACCGCCCATGATGGAAGATGTGGCGGAAGTCATCGCCAAGGATGTGAAGGAAGCGGAGGGGCATACGCCGACCTCCGAAGTGCCGCTCGCCTTTCTGCGGCGCGGCGCGGATGGCAAGCCGCTGGAGATGAACAGCCGCGTGCGCATGCTGTTCCTTGGCATCCTGGCGGCCGTGATCCTGCTCGTCGCCGTGCTGATGGCGCTTTGACCGGCCGAAGGAAACGGCGCGAAGTTCGAAACTTCGCGCCGCGCTTTCCTGTTTATTCGCTGTCGGCCTTCGCCAGACGCTCCAGGGTCGGCATGGAGGTGATGTTGTAGCCGGAATCCACATAGTGGATTTCACCGGTGACGCCGTTTGACAGGTCCGAGAGCAGGTACAGCGCCGAATTGCCGACATCCTCGATGGTGACGGTGCGGCGGAGCGGCGCGTTCTTCTGCTGCCAGGACAGCATGGCGCGCGCATCCGAAATGCCGGCGCCGGCGAGCGTGCGGATCGGGCCGGCCGAGATCGCGTTGACGCGGATGCCGCGCGGACCGTAGTCGCCGGCAAGGTAGCGCACGGACGCTTCCAGCGCCGCCTTGGCAACGCCCATGACATTGTAGTTCGGCATGATGCGCGTGGAGCCGCCATAGGTCAGCGTCAGCATCGCGCCGCCGTCGGTCATGAGATCGGCCGCGCGCTTGGCGATCTCCGTGAAGGAGAAGCAGGAGATCACCATGGTGCGCGAGAAATTGTCGCGCGAGGTGTCCGCGTAGAGGCCCTTCAGTTCGTTCTTGTCGGAAAAACCGATGGCATGCACGACGAAATCGAGCTTGCCCCACTTCTCCTTGATCGCCTCGATCGTCGCATCGACCGAGGCGATGTCCTCGACGTCGCAGGGAATGACGAAATCCGAGCCGAGTTCGGCGGCGAGCGGCTTGACGCGCTTACCGAGCGCCTCGCCCTGGTAGGTGAAGGCGAGCTCCGCGCCCGCACCGGCCAGTTTCTGCGCGATCCCCCACGCGATGGAATGGTTGTTCGCGACCCCCATGATGAGGCCGCGCTTGCCGTTCATGATCCCCGTCATTGACGTCATCCGTTGTGGCGCTGGAAGACCAGCGTGGCGTTCGTGCCGCCGAAGCCGAAGGAGTTGGAGAGAACCGTGTCGATCTTGGCATTGTCGATGCGCTTGCGCACGATCGGCACGCCGTCGAATTCCGGGTCGAGCTCGGTGATGTGCGCGCTTTCGCCGATGAAGCCGGCCTGCATCATCAGGAGGCCGTAGATCGATTCCTGCACGCCGGCCGCGCCCAGCGAGTGGCCGGTCAGCGACTTGGTCGACTGGATGTGCGGGATCTTGTCGCCGAAGACTTCGCGGATCGCGCCGATCTCCTTGCTGTCGCCGACGGGCGTCGAGGTGCCGTGCGTGTTGATGTAGTCGACGTCGCCCTTCACGGTGGAGAGCGCCTGGCGCATGCAGCGCACCGCGCCTTCGCCCGACGGGGCCACCATGTCGTAGCCGTCCGAGGTCGCGCCGTAGCCGACGATTTCGGCGTAGATCTTCGCGCCGCGTGCCTTGGCGTGCTCCAGCTCCTCGAGAACCAGGACACCGGCGCCGCCGGCGATGACGAAGCCGTCGCGGCTGACGTCATAGGCGCGCGAGGCCGTCGCGGGCGTGTCGTTGTACTTTGAGGACATGGCGCCCATGGCATCGAAGAGGTTCGACATGGTCCAGTCGAGGTCCTCGTGGCCACCGGCGAACATGATGTCCTGCTTGCCCCACTGGATCATTTCGGCAGCATTGCCGATGCAGTGCGCCGAGGTCGAGCAGGCCGACGAGATCGAATAGTTGACGCCGTGGATTTTGAACCAGGTGGCAAGCGTTGCCGACGCCGTCGAGGACATGGCCTTCGGCACGGCGAAGGGGCCGATGCGCTTCGGCGAATTGTTCTTGAGCGTGATCTCGGCCGCTTCGATCAGCGTGCGGGTGGAAGGGCCGCCCGAACCCATGATGATGCCGGTGCGCTCGTTGGCGGCGTAGTCTGCCTCCTCCAGGCCGGAATCGGCGATCGCCTGTTTCATGGCGACGTGGTTCCAGGAGCCGCCCTGCGAAAGGAAGCGGGCGGCGCGGCGATCGACGAGCTCGCTCGTGTCGATGCTCGGCGCGCCCCAGACCTGGCACTTGAAGCCGTGGTCGGCGAAATCCTGCGAGAAGCTGATGCCCGAGCGCGCGTCGCGCAGCGACGCCGTCACCTCGTCCGCATTGTTCCCGATGGAGGATACGATCCCCAGACCCGTGACAACTACCCGTCTCATGTTTCTGACCTTTTCTAGAACGTCTCGTTGTGAAGGCGGCTGACCGCCGCCTTCTGGCTTCCGGTGGCTCGCGCCGCCTTAAGCTTCCTTGTCCTTCGACAGGCCGACGCGCAGGTCGGTCGCCTGGTAGATGGTCTCGCCATCGGCCTTCAGCCAGCCGTCCGCCGTGCCGAGCACCAGGCGGCCGCGCATGACGCGCTTGAAGTCGATGCCGTATTCGAGGAGCTTCGTGTGCGGGCGGACCATGCCCTTGAACTTCACTTCACCGGTCGAAAGCGCCATGCCGCGGCCGGGTTCGCCCAGCCAGCCGAGGAAGAAGCCGGTGAGCTGCCACATGCCGTCGAGGCCGAGGCAGCCCGGCATGATCGGGTTGCCCTGGAAGTGGCAGGGGAAATACCAGTCGTCGGGCTTCACGTCGTATTCGGCGCGGATATAGCCCTTGTCGAAGGCGCCGCCGGTCTCGGAGATGTCGGTGATGCGGTGGACCATCAGCATGGGCGGCAGAGGAAGCTGGGCATTGCCGGGGCCGAACAGCTCGCCGCGGCCGCAGCGCAGGATTTCCTCGTAGTTGTAGCTGGATTGCCTGGTCGTCATCGAATGTCTCATCCCCGGTCTGAACAACGCTTGGTCTGCGTTAGATTTAGAGAAGGTGTGGTGCGAATTGAAGCACCCGGGTCTTCTCCTTTTTGTCGCCCCGCCTTCTTCGAGCGGGACGTTCATTCAGCAGTCCGCATACATGATGCCAGCGGTGACAGCCAGTGCAAATTGCCGTGACAGGAGCAAAGGCCCCGGTTTTTCCGCATGTTGGGCGCCTTCAGGCCGCCGCAATCCTATTGAATCCCGACGCTCGTAAAGTTATATCGAAAGTTCAAGATTGTTGTTCAAGGCCAGACAAGCGGATCCGTCGCCCATGACGCATGCACACGAGATGCCCATTGAAGAGCGCCTGCGCCATTGCGGCCTGCGCCCGACGCGCCAGCGCGTGGCACTCGGCGACCTGCTCTTCGCAAAGGGCGATCGCCACCTGACGGTGGAGGAGCTGCACGAGGAAGCCGTCACCGCCGGCGTCCCGGTCTCGCTGGCGACCGTCTACAACACGCTGCATCAGTTCACCGAAGCCGGCCTCATCCGCGTCCTGGCGGTCGAAAGCTCGAAGACCTATTTCGACACCAACGTATCGGACCACCACCACTTCTTCGTCGAGGGCGAGAACCACATTCTCGACATTCCCGTCAGCAACATCGCCATCGGCAACCTGCCGGAGCCGCCCGAGGGCATGGAGATCGCACACGTCGACGTGATCATCCGCCTGCGCCCGAAGAAGGGCTAGGACCAGCCACCCTTCGGCTCATGCCGGCCTGAACTGAAGGACGGTTGCTCCTCGGCTTCACATCACGTCGTCGGGATGCCGACCCGGCCGCGGCTTGTAGACGGGAAAGCACCAGCCGAATCGCAACGCCCCGCCGCGCACGATGAAGGCTGCGCCGATGCCGATGGCCGAGGCGGCCCAGAGCGGCGCGCCCACCACGCTCGCCGCCGTGAAACCGGCCGCGCCGATGAGCGCCGCGGTGATATAGACTTCCGGCCGCAGCAGCACGGAGGGCTCGCCCGCCAGGAGATCGCGCAGGATGCCGCCGAAGCTCGCGGTGAGGACGCCGGTCGTGATCGCCACCGTCGGCGAGCCGGTGGCGGCTAGTCCTTTGGCCGCGCCCATCACGCAATAGGCCGAGACACCCATCGCATCGAGCCAGAGCAGCAGGCGGTAGCGCGACTCGATCCGGTGCGCCAGCATGAAGACGAGCAGCGCCACCGCCACGCAGACGATGAGATAGGTCGGGTTGACCACCCAGAAGACCGGCGTCGCGCCGAGGATGACGTCGCGGAACGTGCCGCCGCCGATGCCGGTCGCGGCGGCGAGGAAGAGAAAGCCGATGATGTCGAGCTGCTTGCGCGAGGCCGAGAGCGCACCGGTGGCGGCAAAGACGGCGACGCCCGTGTAATCGAGCAGTTCCAGGATCGACACGCATTCCTCCTTCGCCGCCCAAGCCTCGCGACAGCTTTCCCGCGCTAGAGTGCGCGCCCGTACGCCCGGGCAGAATCAGGCGCAGCGCTGGCCCGTCTGCATATTGACCGAATCGCCCGCCATGGAAAGGTTTGACAGATGGCCATCCGCATCAGAACGCTCGCCCTTCTTGCCGCCGTGCTCGTTTCGACCGCCCTGCCGGTCCGCGCGGCGGAGATCGTGCCGGATGCCAGGGCGGCCGTCGAGGCGACCGTCGCCACGCGCTGCAAGACGCCTGTCTATGGCGAGGATTTTGCCGACAATGTCGATTTCAACAATGACGGCATCGTCGATGCGATCTTCAATCTCGGCGCGGTCAACTGCGATGGCGTGCCGGGTGGCCTGTGCGGCAATGTCGGCTGCCCCCATGAATTCTACATCCAGGTCGCGGAAGGCGGCTATTTCCTCGCCGCCAATGCCGATCTCTACGGCTACGAGATGAAGAAGCGCTACGGCAACATGGTGCTGGAGCTGAAGGCCAATGCCGTAAGCTGCGGGCGGGACGATCCCGAATATTGCATCATGACCATTCGCGTGCGCGGTGCGCAGTTCGACACGATCTCGAAGAAGTAGGCCTATTGCGGGAAGAGCGCGTGGGTGCGGCCCGCGACGTAGTAGAGCAGCAGCCCTGTCCATTCCCTGAGCGCCGTCGTCGTTAGCTGGCTGTTGGTCGAGGGCTGGGTGAAGTCGAGCGCGAGGCCGGTGCGGCCCGTCGTGCGGAAATCCGTCGGCCAGGGCAGGACGTCGAGGCCAAGTTTGCTGAAGAGGCCGACCGAGCGCGGCATGTGGAAGGCCGAGGTCACCAGCAGGCAGCGGTCCAGCCCGTTCGCGGCGAGCAGGTCCTTCGTGTTCGCGACGTTCTCGAAGGTCGTGCGGGATTCCGTCTCGCGGATCAGCCGGTCGGCCGGCACGCCGAAGGCTTCGAAGAAGCGTGTCGCAACCGCCGCATCACCCTCATAGTTGCCGCTCAGCGAGCCGTCGCCGCCGGAAATGAGGATGCGCGCCGCCGGAAAGTCCCGCGCCAGCCGCAGCGTCTCGATGAAGCGGTCGCCCGCCTGGTTCATTTCGAAGCCACCGCGTGCTGCGATCACCTCCGCCTCCACGCCGCCGCCGAGCATGATGATGCAGCCCGGTCCGCCGGCGGGCAGCTCCGCCCGCGGGATGCGATCCTCCAGCACCTGCAGGAGGACGGGGCCTGTCGTGGTGAACAGCGTCACGAAGAGCACGAGAGCCGCAAGCCCGCTCGCCGCGGAGCGAAGGCGGTACCATTTGAAAAGCCCGGCCAGGAGGCCGAGCAGCAGCAGCAGAAGGGCGAGCGAGAGCGGTTGCGCCGCCAGCCAGAAAATTTTCGAGGCGTAATAGGTCAAACTTTATCCGCTCATCCTGTTGTCGTCGGCTTCAGGCGCGCCCGAGGGCCGGCGTCGCCGCGGCCTTGCCCCGCCGCAGATAGAGGATGCCCGCCGCCAGAGCAACACCGACCGCGAGAACCGCGATGGCGACCAGCGGGCGATAGGCGATCCACGCGATGGCGATGACCGCGGGTCCGATCAGCAGGGTGAGGATGAGTGCGACCGCCGTCGTGCCGAAGCGCACGATGGAGCCGACGAAGGGCACGACGTCGGCGATGACGCCGAGGATCGACAGGATGAAGGCGAAGCCGACGAAGATGCCGACGAGCCCGCCGACCCGCACCAGCCAGGTGATGATCGTGTTCTCGCTCTGCGCCGCATCGAACATGGCGGCTGCATCGACGAGACCGGCTTGGCTCAGGAAGAGATCGCGCCCGTTCGTCGTCCTGTAGGGCGTCAGGCCGCTGCCGCGCTGGGCACCGACGAAACTCGCCTCGGCAATGTCGGAGCGTTCGAAGCGGATGCGGATGTCGCCGACCTGCGGATCTTCGGGATTGAACGAGAAGACCGCCTGGCCGGCGATCGTCGAGACGGGCTTGCCGAGCGTCACGGCCTCGCCCATCCGGTTGGCGTCGAGCGCGGTAAGCGGCACGGGCCGTTCGTCGCCGAGGCGCGCGACGGCGCGGCCATCCACGCTGAACGCGCCGATCGTCGCGGACTTGACCGGGAAACTCGCATCGTCGATCGGCTTTTGCGGATTGTCATGGCCCGCCTGCCGGAAACCGCTGGAGCTGACCGCGTTGCGCTTCCATTCCTTGTGATAGGAATAGGTGGTGACCGTCTCCTCGCTGCCGCCGAGCTGCTTGCGCGTCTCCGACTTCGATGTCTCCACCCACTGGTACATTTCCACGATGCGCTCGAGCCCCGCCGCGCCTTCGGCCGAAACGCCGAGCACGTCGTCCTCCGGCACGCCGACCGGCTTCACCGGCCCGGAAATGTGCACCAGCTTGCCCTCGTTTACCGGATCCACGCTGCCGTTGTCGACGGAGACGACGAGGCCCGCGCCCTCGACGAGCGCCCGGTAGGTCTTCACCGACCGGCCTTCGTTCCAGAAGAGAAGCCAGATGCAGGCGATGAGCAGGATGAAGCCGACCACGATCTTGATCAGCGCCCCCTTCAGCCTGGAGAACCAGGACGTGGTCGTCGTTTCCGTGAAGCTCATGATTTGTCCCCCGACAAGGCGTGCGTCATGCCAGAGACGCGCGACAGGACATGCTTATTCGCGCTTCCTGAACGACGCAAGCGGGGACATAATGGCGCCAGGGCGAGGGCAGGGTGTCGGAACATCTCCTCCCCTCTGCCGTTATCGCAGAAACGGAAGGGAGCCTGTCCATGACCGACGATCGCGAAGAGAAGATCCGCAAGCGCGCCCACGAACTCTGGCTGCAGGAAGGCCAGCCCGACGGCAAGCCGGATGACCACTGGTATCAGGCCGAACGGGAGATCGACCAGGGCGACGGCGAGATCGAGGGCGACGATGTGCCGAACCTCGCCGCCATGCGCGAAGCCGCCCGCCAGCACAGCGACGCCTTCATCGTGAAGACCGACCTGGAGGACGCCGACCAGCGCGAAGCAACGCCGGGCATGCGCGAGCAGCCGTAGAGCGGCGGATTATGGATGCGGCCGCTCCCGCTCAGGGCGTCACCAGATTGATTTCGAGCCTGGCTCCAGTGGCCTCGGCATATCGGCGCAAGGTAGAGAGGGAAGGGGAAACGCCGCCCCCTTCCAATCGAGCGATGGCCGATTGCGTCGTGCCGATGCGCTTTGCGAGTTCGGCCTGGGAAAGCTTGGCCTTCGTCCTGGCGTGGACGAGGGTTTCGATAAGCCGGAATTCCGCGTCGGCCTTCTCGTATTCCTGCCGGAATTCCGGGTTGTCCATCAGCTTCTTCTTGAGGTCTGCAATCTTCGTCATGGCTTCACCTCTTTCATTCGCGCTCTCGCAATCTCAAGGGCGGCTTTCGGTGTCTTCTGCGACTTCTTCACGAAGACATGCAGGATGACCACGCGCCGTCCGGTGACAGTCACGTAAATGCCGCGTGCGATACCTTCGAAAGCCTTGGCGCGCAGTTCCCAAAGCTTGCCTTCCAGATGCTTGACGTGCGGTTCCCGCAACTGCTCAAGCCCAACGTTCTCGACCGCTTCCATGAGACGGATAAGCCGGGACTGAAGTCCGGGCGGCAGTGCCTCGATTTCTGAATCGACAATGTCGAGGGTTTCAACCGTCCATCGCGTGAAGGCTATATATAGCAAATATGCGATAATCACGCAATGGACGCAACATTGTGAAAAGGCGAGTCGATTTCCGTCCTCGGGATACCCCGAAGTCTTAAAGCGGAAATCAACGAAAGATGCTGATTGGTAAACTGCTGTATTATCGGGAGAAGTTTGGTGGAGCTAAGCGGGATCGAACCGCTGACCTCTTGCATGCCATGCAAGCGCTCTCCCAGCTGAGCTATAGCCCCATAAGGGTCCGGCAGAGCCGGTTTCCGGGAACCGAAGCGGCGTTGCCGTTCGGTGTGGCGGCTTATTACTTCCGGGTTTCGGAGATGGCAAGCCGAAAAATGAAATCCGGCCGATTTTTTTGAAACCGGCCGGAAAATCAATCTCTTATGCTTCGTCTTCGTCGCCGGTCACGCCGATGAGGTCGCTCATGTCGTCATCGTCGTCGTCTTCGTCCTGTTCCAGGAACGTGTCGTCCTCGTCACCGTCGATCTCCACGTCGTCGTCGCCGAGGTCCGGCAGGTCGTCGCCGCCCGCTGCATCCTCGTCGGCATCCTCGAGCGAAACGAGTTCGACTTCCGTGTTCTCGGTATCGACTTCGTTGACGTCCTCGTCCTCATCCTTTTCGAGGATCGCAGCCGCCGACGTTTCCTCGAAGAAGGAGAGCGGATAGGACTTGCCCGTGTAGGGGGAAACGATGGGGTCGCGGTTCAGGTCGTAGAATTTCCTGCCGGTTTCCGGATCGATGCGTTTGGTTCCGAGTTCCGCTTTTGCCACAGTCAAAGCCTTCTCTGTGCCGTATGTTTCCGGCGGGGCCGGGGTTTCCGGCGCGTTGAACGGTAAAATGATTAGCCGGTCCCCTTAATCGTCTTGGACAATCCTGTCAAAGCCTAACTTCGGGCCGGTTCGGTTGAGGCATCGTGACGAATGTTTTTCGACGGGATGATGACGCTTTAAATCGTTTGTGATAGCAAGCCCGCGTTCTCCCCGGGCGATCCTCTCCGGGGAGCCGTGGATGTATATAAGGAAGACGACCATGTCGCATGGCGCCAGTGCACGGCCCGCAACCGCCCGCAAATCCTCCGGCCTGTCCGGAACCGTCCGCATCCCCGGCGACAAGTCGATTTCCCACCGCTCCTTCATGTTCGGCGGTCTTGCCAGCGGCGAGACGCGCATCACGGGCCTCCTTGAAGGCGAGGACGTGATCAATACGGGCAAGGCCATGCAGGCCATGGGCGCGAAGATTCGTAAGGACGGCGACACCTGGATCATCAACGGCCTCGGCAATGGCGCGCTGCTCGCGCCGGAAGCCCCGCTCGATTTCGGCAATGCCGGCACCGGCTGCCGCCTCACCATGGGCCTCGTTGGCGTCTATGATTTCGATTCGACATTCGTCGGCGACGCCTCGCTCACCAAGCGCCCGATGGGCCGCGTCCTCAACCCCTTGCGCGAAATGGGCGTGCAGGTGACGTCCGCCGATGGCGACCGCCTGCCGGTCACGCTGCGTGGGCCGAAGACGCCGACGCCGATCACCTACCGCGTGCCGATGGCCTCTGCGCAGGTGAAGTCCGCCGTGCTGCTCGCCGGCCTCAACACGCCCGGCATCACCACCGTCATCGAGCCGGTCATGACACGTGACCATACCGAAAAGATGCTGCAGGGTTTCGGCGCCAATCTCTCCGTGGAAACGGATGCGGACGGCGTGCGCACGATCCGCCTGGAAGGCCAGGGAAAACTCACCGGCCAGGTCATCGACGTGCCGGGCGATCCGTCCTCGACGGCCTTCCCGCTGGTCGCGGCGCTGCTCGTGCCGGATTCGGATGTCACCATCCTCAACGTGCTGATGAACCCCACCCGCACCGGCCTCATCCTGACGCTGCAGGAAATGGGCGCCAATATCGAAGTGCTGAACCCGCGCCTTGCCGGCGGCGAGGACGTGGCGGATCTTCGCGTGCGCTCCTCGGCACTGAAGGGCGTAACGGTGCCGGAAGACCGCGCGCCGTCGATGATCGACGAATATCCGGTTCTCGCCGTCGCGGCGGCCTTCGCGGAAGGCACGACCGTCATGAACGGTCTTGAGGAGTTGCGCGTCAAGGAAAGCGACCGCCTCTCGGCCGTCGCGGTCGGCCTGAAGCTCAACGGCGTCGATTGCGACGAAGGCGAAGCCTCGCTCGTCGTGCGCGGCCGCCCGGACGGCAAGGGCCTCGGCAATGCTTCTGGCGCCGCCGTCGCCACCCATCTCGACCACCGCATCGCCATGAGCTTCCTCGTCATGGGCCTCGTCTCGGAAAACCCGGTCACCGTGGATGATGCGACGATGATCGCCACGAGCTTTCCGGAGTTCATGGATTTGATGGCCGGATTGGGCGCGAAGATCGAACTCAACGATTGACGTTTGACCGGGCTTTCCGAGGAAAGCGATGCATCGAAGGGTGATTGCGCGCTGCCTGCGCGCATCGCCGATGGCGGCGATGAACGCGACCTGCCTCTTGGCATCGTTGCGCATCTTCCGCTAACACCTTTCGTGAAAAGTTTGTGACGCACGGGTGCGCAATGAAGACGATCGCCATCGATGGTCCCGCGGCTGCGGGCAAGGGAACGCTGTCGCGCCGCATTGCGGAGGATTATGGCTTTCATCATCTCGATACGGGCCTGACCTACCGGGCGACGGCGAAGGCGCTCATCGACCGTGGCCTGCCGCTCGATGACGAGGCCGTCGCGGCCGAGGTGGCGCGCACGCTCGATCTCGGCGGGCTCGACCGCGCGGTGCTGTCCGCCCATGACATCGGCGAGGCGGCCTCGAAGATCGCCGTCATGCCGACCGTCCGGCGCGCGCTGGTCGAGGCGCAGCGCGGCTTTGCGGCGCGCGAGCCGGGCACGGTGCTCGACGGGCGCGATATCGGCACGGTCGTCTGCCCCGATGCGGCGGTAAAGCTCTATGTGACGGCCTCGCCGGAGGTGCGCGCCAGGCGGCGTTACGACGAAATCGTCGGCAATGGCGGGGTGGCCGATTTCGAGACGATCCTCGACGACATCCGCCGGCGCGACGAGCGCGACATGGGCCGGGCGGACAGCCCGCTGAAACCGGCCGACGATGCGCACTTGCTTGATACCTCGGAAATGGGTATAGAGGCGGCGTTTTCGGCGGCCAAGTCGATCATCGACGCCGCATTGAAGCACTAGCTTTTCCTTCCGGAATTGCGCCAGCATAGAACAAGGCCTGTCCCCGCGCCGGATTTGCTGCCCAAGGGTAGCGGACACAGCCTCGTTCCTCACCAACGCTAACCCCCGGCGCCCGTGCCCATAGGCACACCAGGAGTTTCAATGTCTCAAGCAAACCCCACGCGCGAAGATTTCGCAGCCCTTCTGCAGGAATCCTTCGCCGCTAACGATCTCGCCGAAGGCTATGTCGCCAAGGGCATCGTTACCGCGATCGAAAAGGACGTCGCCATCGTCGACGTCGGCCTCAAGGTTGAAGGCCGCGTCCCGCTGAAGGAATTCGGCGCGAAGTCGAAGGACGGCACGCTGAAGGTCGGCGACGAAGTCGAAGTCTATGTCGAGCGCATCGAAAACGCGCTTGGCGAAGCTGTTCTTTCGCGCGAAAAGGCTCGCCGCGAAGAGAGCTGGGCCAAGCTCGAAGTCAAGTTCGAAGCCGGCGAGCGCGTCGAAGGCGTCATCTTCAACCAGGTCAAGGGTGGCTTCACCGTCGATCTCGACGGCGCCGTCGCCTTCCTGCCGCGTTCGCAGGTCGACATCCGTCCGATCCGCGACGTCACGCCGCTCATGCACAACCCGCAGCCCTTCGAAATCCTCAAGATGGACAAGCGCCGCGGCAACATCGTCGTTTCGCGCCGCACGGTTCTCGAAGAGTCGCGCGCCGAGCAGCGTTCCGAGATCGTCCAGAACCTCGAAGAAGGCCAGGTTGTCGACGGCGTCGTCAAGAACATCACCGATTACGGTGCGTTCGTCGACCTCGGCGGCATCGACGGCCTGCTGCACGTCACCGACATGGCCTGGCGCCGCGTCAACCATCCGTCGGAGATCCTGTCCATCGGCCAGCAGGTCAAGGTCCAGATCATCCGCATCAACCAGGAAACCCACCGCATCTCGCTCGGCATGAAGCAGCTCGAGTCGGATCCGTGGGATGGCATCGGCACCAAGTACCCGACCGGCAAGAAGATCTCCGGTACGGTCACGAACATCACCGACTACGGTGCGTTCGTCGAGCTGGAGCCGGGCATCGAAGGCCTGATCCACATCTCCGAAATGTCCTGGACGAAGAAGAACGTTCACCCCGGCAAGATCCTGTCCACCAGCCAGGAAGTCGACGTGGTCGTTCTCGAAGTCGACCCGACGAAGCGCCGCATCTCGCTCGGCCTCAAGCAGACGCTTGAAAACCCGTGGCAGGCTTTTGCGCACAGCCACCCGGCCGGCACGGAAGTCGAAGGCGAAGTCAAGAACAAGACCGAATTCGGCCTGTTCATCGGCCTCGACGGCGACGTGGACGGCATGGTGCACCTGTCCGACCTCGACTGGAACCGTCCGGGCGAGCAGGTCATCGAGGAGTTCAACAAGGGCGACGTCGTCAAGGCAGTCGTTCTGGATGTGGACGTCGACAAGGAGCGCATCTCGCTCGGCATCAAGCAGCTCGGCCGTGATTCGGTCGGCGAAGCTGCCGCCTCGGGTGACCTGCGCAAGAACGCCGTCGTTTCGGCTGAAGTCATCGCGATCAACGATGGCGGCATCGAAGTGCGTCTCGTCAACCACGAGGACATCACGTCGTTCATCCGCCGTGGCGATCTCTCGCGTGACCGTGACGAACAGCGTCCGGAGCGTTTCTCGGTCGGCCAGACCGTCGACGCGCGCGTCCTGAACTTCTCGAAGAAGGATCGCAAGATCCAGCTTTCGATCAAGGCGCTGGAAATCGCCGAAGAGAAGGAAGCCGTCGCACAGTTCGGTTCGTCCGACTCGGGCGCATCGCTCGGCGACATCCTCGGCGCGGCTCTGAAGAACCGCAACAACGCCGAATAAGCGTTCGCTTATTTCGAAACGGAAACCCGCGGAGAGCGATCTCCGCGGGTTTTTCTTTGGGCCTGGTCAGGTCCAGTAGTCGCCGAGCTTCTGGTAGAAGACGAGGCCCGGTTCGATGACGCCGACCATCTCGGCGGTCTTCTCGCGACGTTTTGCCATGTCGTCCGCCTCGGGCTCTTCGCCGGAGGTTTCGAAGGCGGCGTCCTCGCCCGCTTCTCCGCCGGCTTCCCCATCGTCGCCGTCGCCCTTGTTGGCGGCCTCGTCCTCCTCGCCCCTCTCGCGGCCCTCGGACCAGTCGAGGTCTTCCTCGGCCGGCAGGTAGGGCACGAAGGCGAGCGGGATGCCCTCGCGCAGGAGGGTCGCCGAAAGCAACCTTTCCGGTGTCACATCGGCCAGCGCCGCCTGAAGGGCCTGCAATGCCTCGCGGGCCTGCGGCATCGGAAGGGGTTCGTCCGGCGCCGCGGCCTGCTCCGGCTGGGTGGATGCTGCCTGTGCCGGCGTGGCGCGGGCCTTGCCGGTCTCCGGCGCCATCTCGGCCTGTTCGTCGCCATCGGTCATGAGCAGGGCTGGGTCTGCCTCGCCCGTGGGGTCGAGCGGGCGCTCCAGAAGGAAGCGGATGAAGTTCGCCTCTTCCGGCGTCAGATTTTCCAGCAACTGCGCAACGGCCGGCATCAGCACGGCCGGGGCCATGTCGCGGGTTACGGCCTGCAGCACGCTGCGGGCAAGGGCCTGTCCAACCGCGCTGGAGACCTGCGCTCTGGCCGGCATGTCCTCCCGCTTCACGGACGGCGTTGCGCTCTCGCTCTCCTCGGCGCCGCCATTGTGGCGCACCGACGGTTCCGTGGCCTCGACCGGTAGCGGATTGCCGGCCTTGGCCGTGGGCGTCGATATCGGCTGACCGCTCTGCGCGGTGGTGTTTTCGCCGACCGGCAGCCGGGTTGGTACGGCAAGCGCCAACCGGCCGGCGGCCGTTTCAAGCGCCCGGGCGGTTGCCGGGCGCGGCTTGCTGCCGTCGAAATCGAAAATGCGCTTCAGCATCGTCTGCAGGGCGCGGGCATCGCCCAGAAGCTGGGCCGGCTGGCCGGCCTGCTGCAGGCTGTGGCGGCCGACGGCGGCAAGCTGCTGGGCATTCAGCCGGAGCGGCTTGGGCTGGCTCTCCGTCTGCAGGGCGGCCGGCATATCGGCCTTGAGGCTTGTCGAAAGAAGGGCGGCGAGTTTCTGCGCCTCCGGGCCGCTTGGATTGCGCAGCACCTCCACGAGGCTGCGCGTCGGCATGGAGGAAAGCACCGTGCCGATCAGCTTCTCGACGCTCGGGCGCAACTCCGGCGGCAGCTTGGCGAGAATATCGGCAAGCTTGCGGCCACCCTCGCCCTCGCGGCCGGGCAGGGCCTTCAGCACGGCAAGCAGGGTTTCCAGGAGGTCGCGGCCCTGGCTCGCTTCCCCTGTGCGCGGCATGTGCTTGAGCATGATCTCGATCAGGCGCAGCAGCACCTCGGCCCTGAGATTGGCAAGGGCGGCTGCGGAAGGCTGCGGCTTGGCTGCGGCCTCGACCGATGCGCTCGCCGGAGCGGCGAGGGAGGGCTGCACGGTATCGCTCGTCATTGCCAAACGCGGCAGCATGCCTGCCTCCTGTTCTCCCTGCCGATGTCATCCGCATCCCAGGGCCTGCCAATGGTCCATCTTTCTTCGGATGGCGCATCATGCGCGACGCTGCGAGCTGGTGAGCTTTCGGCCCGGGCGAACCGGGCAGGTACGACGGAGGCGGGGCGCAACCCGGCAGGCGCGGAACCACGCGACTGTGCCGGACGGGCGAACCCGGAACTCCGAACAACGATCCATAGATTACAATTGGCATTTTATGGTTAATGAATTGCTAATGCGCGAGATTGCGCTTCGCACATGCAGCATTGCCCGCCTCGAATTGTCCCGCGCGGCGGCTCTTGCCCCTTATGCTCGGCTCGCGTAAATCTTCGCGGCACTGTTGCGCCGCCGCTTGTTCGCCGGCCGCGGATGCGGCGGAGACCCTCGATGAACCTCACCAACCTCATCCTCAACACCGACAGCTACAAGTTCAGCCACTACCTGCAATATCCGCCGGAAACCCGCGCCATCTCCTCCTATGTCGAGGCGCGCGGTCACTCGGAGCAGGCGGAAGTGCTGTTCTTCGGCCTCCAGATGTTCCTCAAGGAATATCTGTCGAAACCGGTGACGATGGCGGACGTGGACGAGGCCGAGGGGATCGTCACGGCCCATGGCCTGCCGTTCAACCGCGCGGGCTGGACGCATATCGTCGCGAAACACGGCGGTTTCCTGCCGCTGCTCATCGAGGCGCTGCCGGAGGGCACGCTGGTGCGCCGCGGCGTGCCGGTCGCGCAGGTGGTGAACACCGACCCAGAATGCTACTGGCTGACCTCCTATATCGAGACGGCGCTGCTGCGCGCCATCTGGTATCCGAGCACGGTCGCCTCCAATTCGCGCAAGGTGAAGCAGATCATCCAGCCGATCCTGGAAAAGACCTGCGAGGACCCGGCCGCCGCGCTCCCCTTCCGCCTGCACGATTTTGGCGCGCGCGGCACGACGAGTTTCGAGCAGGCGGGCATCGGCGGGGCGGCGCACCTCGTCAATTTCATGGGTACCGATACGGTGAGCGCCGTGCTGTTCGCGCGCCGCTATTACGGTGCCGACATGGCCGGCTTCTCCATTCCCGCCTCCGAGCACTCGACCATGACGTCGTGGGGCCAGGAACGCGAGGCCGAGGCCTATGGCAACATGATCGACCGGTTCGGGAGCAAGGGCCTCTATGCGGTCGTCTCCGACAGCTACGACATCAACAATGCCGTCACGGAGATCTGGGGCAAGCAGTTGAAGGATCGGGTGCAGGCCGCCGGCGGCACGCTCGTCGTGCGGCCGGACAGCGGCGATCCGGTGGAAACCCCGGTGCAGGTGGTGCGCCAACTCGCCTATGCCTTCGGCACGCATCTCAACGCCAAGGGCTACAAGGTGCTGGACAACAGCGTGCGCGTCATCCAGGGCGACGGCATCTCGCCCGCCGATATCGGCCTCATCCTCGGCCGGCTGGAAGCCTTCGGCTTCTCTGCGGAGAACATCGCCTTCGGCATGGGGGCAGGGCTCCTGCAGAAGGTCAACCGCGACACCTATTCCTTCGCCATGAAGGCCAATGCAAGACAGGACACCGGCGGCGCCTGGCACGACGTCTACAAGCGCCCGGCGACGATGAACCTCAAGGCCTCGAAGGCCGGACGCCAGGCCGTGGTGGCGGGCGTTGGCGGGCTTGAGGCCGCACGCATCGACCAGCTCGCGGGCCGCGAGAACCTTCTGCAGCCCGTCTGGCGTGACGGCAGGCTCCTCGTCGACTGGACCTTCGACGCCGTGCGTGCCCGCGCCGCCTGAGGCCTTGCGGCAGGGATCCCGGCGCGCCATCTTGAGTCCGATGACTGGAGATGAAAGATGACGGTTCGCCCGCCACAGGCGCTCGCCCCCTCCTTCAGCAAGGACACCGGGCTCAACATCCTCGAATACGAACTGATGTCGGAGCGGGCGGACGCGCTCGGCCGGCACGGGCTGAAGGTGGAAAAGGCGCTGGAACTGCTGGCCGGGCGCCTTGCCGCGGGCTGCGGCGAAGAGGAGCGGGAAGACCTCCTCAACGATGCGGCCGACAAGGTCTGGGCCTTCTTCATCCAGCGGGAAATATGCGGCCTGCGCAGCCAGAAGGACGCGATCCGCCGCTACGCCATTCCGCCGGAGGTCATCGCCCGGCTCGGCATCGTGCGGCGCAAGGCCTGAACTACAGGGCGACGATCTGGCGCGTGATGAGATCGTAGATGCCGTTGTCGTCGACGCGCAGCGCGAAGATTTCCTTGCGCGCCGCTTCGCGCTCTTCCTGTTCCCGCACGCCGGCTGCGTCGAGCTTGCGAACGGCCTCGCCCGTCGTTTCCGCCGGGATGTCCTCCCCGTCGCCGGCTTTCTCGGTCTTGGCGGGGACCTTGTCGGCAAGCTGGGTCGTCTCGGCACCGGCGGCGAGCAACTGGATCGTGTCGAGCGCGGCGGCGGCCGGATCGTCCCGCCGCTTGTCCTCCCGCACGCCCTTGGCCGCATCGGCATGGGCGCGGCCGACCGCGTCCTGGAGATCCTGCACGTCCTCCAGCTTCTCGCCGGCTTCCAGCGAGCGGATCGTCTCCTCGCGTTCCTTGCGCGTTTCCGCGTCCTCGATGCGGGTCGGGTCGCGCCGGGTCCGGTCGAGCTTCAGCTCCTCGATGGTCTTCGGGTTCGCCGCGTCCTCCAGACGGGCGAGCACCTTGCGCATTTCGGGCGTCAGCGCCTTCTCGTCCTCGGCCTTCTCGGCAAGCGCATCCTTCACCCGCCCGGCTTCCGTGCCATAGGGGTTGCGGATTGCCGCGATGAGATCGGTCGCCTTGAGGCCGAGATCGGCAAGGCCGGATTTCTTCTCGAGCGTCGCCACGTCTTCCGGCAGTTCGCCGCGAAGGCGCGTCAGCATGCCGGAAAGGCGCTGCTCGAAATCGGCATCCGCTTCGCCCTCGCCCTGCGTCACGCCGGCGGTCAGCGCAAGGCGGGCGACGAGGTTGGCCGCCGCATCGTCCGACGGACCAGCCATGGCCTGCCTGACGGCGGTGAGCGTGGTGCCAAGCCCGCGAAGGGTGACATTGAGCGTGCTGCCCTTGGCGGGAAGCGAGACCTGGTCGACGAGCGCCAGCCGGTCGGCAAGGCGCTGCGCAAAGGCACGGGCGCCCTCGCCCTCCTGCTGGGTGATGCCGAGCGTGTCGCTGAAGCGGGAAATCAGCTTGGCGAGCGTTTCCCCGCCGCGGGCATTGCTGCCGAAGAAATGTTCGTTGATGCGGGCATTGGCCTGCCGCGCCGTGTCGTCGGAGCGCAGCGGCGCCTGTTTCTGCGTGTCGTCCTTCGGCCGCCCGCTGGCCTTCTCGGCCTCCTCGCGGCGGCGCTCCTCGAGCGTTTCGACGATCGACTGCATCGCCGAGACGGCGGCGGTGGACTGCGCGCTCTGCAGGGGTGTCAACATGGCAACCTCCGGTCTCGCCGGAAGAATAGGCGGGAGGGGATTAACCGCGCGTTAAGCCTGCGCCCGCTGGTTTTCAGGGGGATCGGGCGGCTGCGGCCGGCAGACGATCGTCACGAGCACGAAGCTGACATAGAGCAGGAGATACCACGAGCCGAGCTTGGTGAAGGGCACCATGTGCCAGGTCGTCTGCCCCGGATAGAGCCACACGCCCGTCGCCGTGCCGATGTTCTCGGCGATCCAGAGGAAGATGGAGGTGAGGAAGGCGGCAACGACGAGCGGCATCCAGCGCAGCTTCTCCTCCACCGTGTAATAGATGCGCACGCGCCAGAAGAGGAGCACCGTCGCGGCGAAGAGCGCCAGGCGGATATCGACGAGAAAGTGGTGCAGGTAGAAGTTGGCGTAGATGGCGATTGCCAGCAGCGCCGTCGTCCAGAAGGGCGGATAATGGGTGAAGCGCATGTCGAAGATGCGCATCGCGCGCGCCATGTAGCTGCCGACCGAGGCATACATGAAGCCGGAAAACAGCGGCACGCCGCCGATGCGGATCACGGCCTCCTCCGGATAGATCCAGGAGCCTATATGGACCTTGAAGATCTCCATGGCCGTGCCGACGAGGTGATAGATGAGGATGACTTTCGCTTCCTCGAAGGTCTCCATCTTCAGCTTGAGGAACGTCACCTGGATGGCGAGCGCCATCAGGAACAGCGCGTCATACCGGTGGATCGGCCAGTCCGGCTGCCAGACGAGCTTCGTGGCGATGATCAGGCCCAGCATGAGCCCGCCGAAGAGGCAGGCCCAGGCCTGTTTCAGCCCGAACAGGATGAATTCCGCAAGGCCGGGCGGGAGCGTTTCGAGCCGGCTGCGGATCAGCCGGCGCAGCGGCTCCAGCGTCGGCCCGGTCTGGTGCTGCCATCCGTTCTGCACGGGCGGCTCAGCTATGGGCGAAGATGTCGGTGTCTTCCCAGCCGAGGAGGTCGAGCTTGGCGCGCGTCGGCAGGAAGGCGAAGCAGGCTTCCGCATGCGCCAGCCGGCCGTCGCGCACGAGGCGCGCCATCAGCTTGTCGCGCAGGGCATGGAGATGCAGCACGTCGGAGGCGGCATATTCGAGCTGCGCGGGCGACAGCGTCTCGGCCGCCCAGTCGGAGGACTGCTGCTGCTTGGAAATGTCGACTTCGAGCATTTCCTTCAGATTGTCCTTCAGGCCGTGCCGGTCCGTATAGGTGCGCGTCAGGCGCGAGGCGATCTTGGTGCAGAAGACCGGCGTGGTGGTGACGCCGAAGGTGTGGAACAGGACGGCGATGTCGAAGCGGCCGTAATGGAAGATCTTCTGGCGGGCCGGGTCTTCCAGCATGGCGGTGAGATTCGGCGCGTCCTTCTGGCCGGCGGCAATGCGGATGACATCGGCGGTGCCGTCGCCCGGCGAAAGCTGCACGACGCACAGCCGGTCGCGGCGCGGGATGAGGCCCAGCGTTTCGGTGTCGATGGCGATCGCGCCGGTATAGCGGGCGGCATCCGCCGCCGAGATGTCACCTTCGTGATACCGGATTGCACTTGCCATGAAAAACCCCATCTAAGCTGTCTCTGTGTCCGCTGGCCTATAGCGCATGTTTCCGGCCTGCGGTACTTCTTTATGGATTGCGAAGGACCGGCCCGCGGCCGAAAGACGATATGACGAAACGATTGATCCTTGCCGCCCTCACCGCATTGCTCTTCGCCCCCGTCGCCGGCGCGCAGGTGTTTCATGATCTGCCCGGCGTCGTGACGACCGAGGAGCACGAAGCCGAAGACCAGGTCTTCTGCGCGCCGCATTACATTCCCGCGCCGGAAAACAGCACGAAGCGCCACTGGGGCCGCACCGTCTACAATTGTACGCGCGGCGGGGTGACATCGAGCGGCAGCAACCTGCCGCTGTCGCGCGAGCGGAGCCTGCGCGGCTACGACTGGTAGCACGCCCGTTCATTCCCGGCCGTTCCGGCCGGCGCCATTCATCCGGAGGAGCCATGACCGACGAAAGCCTGCCGCTGGTGATCAGCGCGCCCGAACCGCGCACGCTGGACCTGATCTTCACCCCTGCAGCGCAAGCCGAGCTGCGCCGGACCTATCGCATCGTCGAAGCCGATCCGGAAGACATTGCCGGGCTCGGCGACGCGGTGCTCGGCGAGGCACGCTACATCATCGGCCAGCCGCCGCTTTCCGCCGAAACGCTGGTGCGCATGCCGAACCTGCGTGCGATCCTCAATGTCGAGAGCAACCTCCTCAACAACATGCCCTATGAGATCCTGTTCGAACGCGGCATCCATGTCGTGACGACCGGCCAGGTCTTTGCCGAACCGGTGGCCGAACTCGGCCTCGCCATGGCGCTGAACCTTGCCCGCGGCGTCATCGATGCCGATGTCGCCTTCCGCGACGGCACGGAACTGTGGGGCGGGGAGGGCAACCGGTCCGCGCGCCTCCTCTCCGGTTCCGAGGTCGGCATCGTCGGCTTCGGCGATCTCGGCCGGGCGCTCAACCGCGTTCTCTCGGGCTTCCGCGCGAAAATCCGTGTCTTCGACCCCTGGCTGCCGCCGTCGATGCTGCGTGAAGCCGGTGTCGAGCCGGCCTCGCTCTCCGAGGTGCTGGCCATGAGCGACTTCGTCTTCGTCGTCGCCTCGGTGACGAGCGAGAACAGGGGCTTCCTCGGGGCCGAGGCCTTCGCCTCCATGCGCAAGGGGGCGGCCTTCATCCTGCTCAGCCGGGCGGACGTCGTCGATTTCCCGGCGCTGATGGCGGCGGTCGCTTCCGGCCATATCGTCGCGGCAAGCGATGTCTATCCGGAGGAGCCGCTGCCGGCGGACCATCCGGTGCGCGGGCTGAAGGGCTTCATCCGCTCGGCCCACCGCGCCGGCGCGCTGGACAGCGCCTTCAAGAAGATGGGCGACATGGTGCTGGAGGACATGGCGCTGATGGACCGCGGCCTGCCGCCGATGCGCTGCAAGCGGGCCGAGCGCGAGACGGTCTCGCGCATGCGCTCGAAACCGGTGAGCGTCAACTGAAAAGGCCGTGGCGGAAACCGCCACGGCCTTTTCGTTTCATGGCGTGCGATCAGGCGCGCTTGATGACCTTGATGAGCACGAGCAGGATCACCGCGCCGATCGTGGAATGGATGATCGCGGCGATGATGCCGCTGCCGAGGCTGATGCCGATGGCCGGAAAGAGGAAACCGGCGATGAAGGCGCCGACGATGCCGACAACGATATTGCCGATCAGGCCGAAGCCGAAGCCCGAAACGATCAGGCCGGCCAGCCAGCCCGCAATGGCGCCGACGATGAGGAAAACGAGAATGCTTTCAATGCCCATACGATGCTCCCTTAGACAGTCTCATTCTGTCCCTGTCCAATCTGGCAGCGGTTTTCCGGAAAGCAAGGGGGTCTGAGAACTTCTCTTCGGCGGTATCAGACGATGCCGCCGCCGCCGCTCGCCACGGCCGGCCGTTCCCCCGCCACCTTCGCCCGGTAGCCCGCCGCGCGGTATGTCGCGACTGGCTCGATCGCCCCGCCCGTCTCCAGCCGCGCCATGGCGAGGATCGGCTCGACATCGGTGCGGAAACCGGCCTTCAGCGTTTCCGAGGCCATCAGCGCGTCGTTCGCATCCTGGTAGCCGGTGAGCGCCGCGCGATCGACGATCAGCCCCTGCGCATAGGCCCGGCAGACCTCCATGGCGCTGCGCATCAGGCTTTCGATCGGATCGGTGACATTGTGGCTCTGGTCGAGCATATACGCGGGTGCAAAACCTTCGGCCTGGCGCACTTCCGCATCCACCAGCTCGTTGAAGACGAGGAACAGCCGGTAGGGATCGATCGAGCCGGTATCGAGGTCGTCGTCGCCATATTTCGAATCGTTGAAATGGAAGCCGCCGAGCTTCCTGAACTGGATGAGGCGGGCGACGATCATCTCGATATTGACGTTCGGCGCATGGTGGCCGAGGTCGACAAGGCAATAGGCCTTCGGGCCGAGTTCCTGCGCGATGAGGTAGTTCGTGCCCCAGTCCTGCACGACGGTCGAATAGAAGGCCGGCTCGTACATCTTGTGCTCGGTGAAGAGCCGCCAATCCTCCGGCAGTTCCTTATAGATGGCCTTCATCGCATCGAGATAGCGCTCGAAGCTTTTCGTAAAATTCGCCTGCCCCGGAAAATTCGTGCCGTCGCCGATCCACACCGTCAGCGCCTTCGAGTCGAGCGCCTTGCCGATGGCGATGCATTCGAGATTGTGCTCGACGGCCTGCTGGCGCGTCGCGGCATCGGCGTGCGACAGCGAGCCGTATTTGTAGGAATGCGCCTGCTGCGGCGCGTCGGAAAAGGTGTTGGAGTTCATCGCGTCGAAGCCGAGGCCGAGCGCCTTGCCCTTCTCCTTCAATTCACCGAGATCCGCCACCTTGTCCCACGGAATGTGCAGCGAGACGGTCGGCGTGGCGCGGGTCAGTTGCTGGATGACCGCGCAGTCCTCCAGCTTGTCGAAGATGTTGCGCGGCTCGCCCTCGCCGGGAAAACGCGCAAACCGCGTGCCGCCGGTGCCGACGCCCCAGGACGGCACCGCCACCGCATAGGCCGCGACCTTGCTCTTCACCACATCGATATCGACGCCGCGGCGGGCAAGCTGCGCGCCGAGATGATCATAATCCTGCCGGAGATCGGCGCGGCGCCTGTCGTTCTCGCGTGCGATCACGTCTTCGGAAATCATCGTCATCGGTCGATCTCCTCAGCGCGTGAAGGACTGGGCATTGCCCGCGTCGACATTGATGATGTTGCCGGTCGATTTCGCCGACATGTCGGAGGCGAGGAAATAGATGGCCTCGGCGATATCCTCCGGGAAGACCGAGAGCTTCAGCATGGAGCGCTCGCGATAATGTGCTTCGAGGTCATCCGTCTTGTAGGTCGCGGCGCGCTGTTCTTTCCACTCGCCGGTCCAGATCTTCGAGCCGCGCAGCACGGCATCCGGGTTCACCACGTTGACGCGGATCTGCTCCGAGGCACCCTCCAGCGCGAGGCACCGGGCAAGGTGGATTTCGGCGGCCTTGGCGGTGCAATAGGCCGCAGCGCCGGGGGAGGCGGCAAGGCCGTTCTTGGAGGCGACGAAGACCACGTTGCCGCCCGCCTTCTGCCGGCGGAAGATGCGAAAGGCTTCTCGCGCGACGAGGAAATAGCCCGTCGCGAGAATGCCGATATTCCTGTCCCAGAGTTCCAGCGTCGTCTCCTCGATCGGCGCCGAAGAGGCGAGGCCGGCATTGGAGACGAGAATATCGAGGCCGCCGAATTCCACCAGCGTATCGGCAAAGCTCTTCGCCACGAGCGCTTCGTCGGTGACGTTCATGGAGACCGAGCGCACGACATCCCTGCCGTAGCGGCCGGCAAGCTCGTTCTCGGCCGCGGCGAGCGCCGTCTCGTCGATATCGGCAAGCACCACGCAGGCGCCTTCCGCCATCAGCCGGTCCGCCGTCGCCTTGCCGATGCCGCCGGCCCCGCCGGTGACGAGCGCGATGCGGCCGGCCAGGCTTTTCGGCTTCGGCATGCGCTGGAGTTTTGCCTCCTCCAGCAGCCAGTATTCGATGTCGAAAGCCTCCTGCTCCGGCAGGCCGACATAGTCGGAAACGCCGGAGGCGCCGCGCATCACATTGATGGCGTTGACATAGAATTCAGCGGAAATGCGCGCCGTCGCCTTGTCCTTGGCGAAGGTAATCATGCCGACGCCGGGCACGAGGTAGACGACCGCGTTCGGATCGCGCATGGCCGGGCTGTTGTCCCGCTTGCAGCGCTCGTAATAGGCCGCGTAATCGGCACGGTAGGCGGCGACGGCATCGGCAAGGCCGGCAAGCGTCCTGTCGATATCCGGATCGGCCGGATCGAAATCGACGACCAGTGGGCGGATTTTCGTACGCAGGAAATGGTCCGGGCAACTCGTGCCGAGCGCCGCCAGCGGCGCGAGATTCTTCGAGGTCACAAAGTCGAGCACAGCCTCGCCGTCATCGAAATGGCCGACCTTCTTCTCGTCCCGGCCGATCATGCCGCGGATGACCGGCATCAGCTTTTCCGCAATGGCGCGGCGTTCGGCCGTGGGGAGCACCGGCTTCACCGCGCCGCCGAAGGCCGGTGCGCTGTTGTTCGCCTCGAACCAGCCGATCGCCTTGTTGATGATCTCGATCGTCGTCTCGTAGCATTCTTTCGCCGTATCGCCCCAGGTGAAGAGGCCGTGGCTTTCCAGCACCACGCCGCGCGCGCGCGGATTTTCCAGGCAGAATTTTTCGAGCCACAGGCCAAGCTCATAACCCGGCCGCTTCCACGGCAGCCAGCCGATGTCGTCGCCAAAAATTTTTTGGGTCAGTTCCCGGGAGTTCTTCGCAGCGGCGATGGCGATGATCGCATCGGGATGCATGTGATCGACATGCTTCTTCGGCACATAGGCATGCAGCGGCGTATCGATGGAGGCGGCGCGCGGGTTGAGGTTGAAGGTGCAATGGGGCAGGTACGCCACCATCTCGTCTTCATGCTCGACGCCGCGATAAAGGCCCTTCAGCGCGTTGAGCTTGTCCATGTAGAGCGTGGCGAAACCATCCATCCGGATGGTGCCGACATCGCCGCCCGACCCTTTCACCCAGAGCACCTCGACCTCGCCCGCGCCGAGCGGATCCGTCTCCATCACCTTCGCAGACGTGTTGCCGCCGCCGTAATTGGTGATGCGCTTGTCGGAACCGAGCAGGTTGGAGCGATAGAGCAGCCGCTCGGATTCGCTCATCGTCGACGCCCTGGCGTCATCCCACAGGTTGGCAAGGCGTGCGCCCTGGTTCTTCTCCAGCATCGGCATTTCCTCCCGGTATTTCTCATGCGCAAGGCTATCGCCGCGCCTGAAGGCATGCTTTCAGATCACATGAGAGCACCGCCGATGTCAATCATAAACGATCAAAAACAATCATATTGCGCTGCACAATGAAAAAATATGATTGATCGTGATTGACATTGCGCGGTCGTGATGGAAGCATTGCCAGCATTGGAGGAGCCATGCACGAGAAGGAAAGACACCGGATCATTCTGTCCGCCGTCCAGGAAAAGCCTGTCGTCACCGTGCCCGAACTGGTGGACCTGACCGACAGTTCCGAGGCGACGATCCGGCGCGACATCGCGGCGCTGCATGTGCAGAAGAAGCTGCGCCGGGTGCGCGGCGGGGCGGAGGCGTTGCATCCGCCGCAATTCGTCGGCCTTGCCGGCCGGCCCTTCACGGTCAACGAGACGCTCAACACCCGCCAGAAACAGGCGATCGCCAAGGAGGCGGTCGCGCTCTGCGAGGATGGCGACCCGATCATCATCAACGGCGGCACCACGACGTTCCAGATGGTGCATTTCCTGACCAACCGCCGCATGCAGGTCTTCACCAACTCGTTCAACATCGCCGAGCACCTGCTGAAGCATTCGAAGAACACGATCATGCTGTCCGGCGGCACGATCTACCGCGAGCAGAACATCGTGCTCAGCCCCTTCGACAATGACGTGACGCGCAATTTCTATGCGCGCCGCATGTTCATGGGGGCGCAGGGCATCGGCCCGCTTGGCCTGATGGAGGCCGATCCGCTGCTGATCCAGGCGGAGCAGAAGCTGATCGACCAGGCGGACGAGTTGGTCGTTCTGGTCGATTCCACCAAGTTCAAAAAACGCTCCAGCCTCATCCTGTGCGGGTTGAAGCGCATCGCCACCATCATCACGGATTCGGGCATCGAGGACAGGGATGCCGCGATGCTGGAGGAGGCCGGCGTCAACCTGATCGTCGCGAACGTTCAGGCGGATGCCAAGACTGGGAATGCACCCTCATCGGCGTGAGGCCGATGGATTTCACTGGGAGGAGACGTCGTGAAAATTCTGAAGACACTGCTCGTGACGGCGGCCGTTTCGGTCGCGCTGATCGCCAACACCGCGCAGGCGGAAACGAAAAAGATCGCCCTGGTCGTCAAGGCGCTCGGCATCGGCTTCTTCGAGGCGGCCAACAAGGGCGCGCAGGAAGCCGCCAAGGAACTCGGCGACGTCGAGGTCATCTATACCGGCCCGACGACGACCACGGCGGAAGGCCAGATCGAGGTGATCAACTCGCTGATCGCCCAGAAGGTCGACGCCATCGCCGTTTCGGCGAACGACACGAATGCGCTGGTGCCCGCCCTCAAGAAGGCGATGGACCGCGGCATCAAGGTCATCTCGTGGGATTCGGGCGTGGCGCCGGAGGGACGCTCGATGCACCTCAACCCGTCGTCGAACCCGCTGATCGGCAACATGATCATAAAACTTGCCGCCGATAATCTTCCCGACGGCGGCGACGTCGCCGTGCTCTCGGCCACGGCCACCTCGACGAACCAGAACGTCTGGATCGCGGAGATGAACAAGGTGCTCGGCAACTACAAGGGTATCAACGTGGTCGCCACCGTCTATGGCGACGACCTTGCCGACAAGTCCTATCGCGAGACGCAGGGGCTCATCCAGTCGCATCCGGACCTGAAGGCGATCATCGCGCCGACCTCCGTCGGCATCGTCGCCGCCGCGCAGGCCGTCACCGATGCCGGCAAGATCGGCCAGATCAACGTCACCGGTCTCGGCCTTCCCTCGGAAATGGCCGGCCATGTGAAATCGGGTGCCTCGAAATCCTTCGCGATCTGGAACCCGATCGACCTCGGCTATTCGGCGACGATGATCGCCTATGACCTGATCGGCGGTGCGGAAGCCAAGCCCGGCGCGGAACTGAAGATCGGCCGCATGGGCACCGTCAAGCTCGACGACAACAACGAGGGCGCCATGGCCGACCCGTTCGTCTATGATGCCTCGAATGTCGAGGAATTCGCCAAGATCTTTTGATCCGGCGTTACCTCTCCTGCCTGCCGGGCATCTCCCCCAACAAGGGCGGCGATTTCGTGCAGGCAGGAAAGGTGGGGGCACTGCGATACCCCCCTCTGCCCTGCCGGGCATCTCCCCCTCAAGGGGGGAGACTGGATGGAGCGCCGTTTCGCCCATCTCCGGCGTTGCTGATGAAGCAAAGTTCTTGCCTCTTGCCGATCTCCCCCCTTGAGGGGGAGATGCCCGGCAGGGCAGAGGGGGGCGGATCGCCCGCTATCGAGCATGAAACCCAACCGGTGGACCGAGACTTGTTGCAAGACACGATCACATCGCGGATGAAGCCCGCCATCGCGCTCGAAGGGATTTCTAAATCCTTCCCCGGTGTGCGCGCGCTCGCCGAGGTTTCGCTCGCGCTCTATCCGGGCTCGGTGACGGCGCTCGTCGGCGAGAACGGTGCCGGCAAGTCGACGCTCGTCAAGATCCTCACCGGCATCTACCAGCCCGACGAGGGCACCATCCGCGTCGACGGCGTTGAAACCCATTTCCCGACCGCCAATTCCGCCGCCAAGGCCGGCGTCACCGCCATCCACCAGGAAACCGTGCTGTTCGACGAACTGTCGGTGGCGGAAAACATCTTTCTGGGCCACGCCCCGCGCACCGGCCTCGGCCTGATCGACTGGAAAAAGATGAACGCCAAGGCCCGCGCGCTGCTCGCCCGCGTCGGCGCCGATCTCGATCCGGCGATCCGCCTGCGCGATCTCGGCATCGCCAACAAGCACCTCGTCGCCATCGCCCGCGCGCTTTCCATCGACGCCCGCGTCGTCATCATGGACGAGCCGACGGCGGCCCTGTCGCACAAGGAAATCCACGAACTCTACGAACTGGTCGACCGGCTGAAGGCGGACGGCAAGGCCATCCTCTTCATCTCGCACAAGTTCGACGAGATTTTGCGTATCGCCGACCGCTACACCGTCTTTCGCGATGGCCGGATGGTGGGCGAGGGGCTGATTTCGGAGACGACGCAGGACGACCTCGTGCGCCTGATGGTCGGCCGCGATGTCGGCCAGGTGTTTCCCAAGCAGGACGTCGCGATCGGCGAGCCGGTGCTCACCGTTTCCGGCTATCGCCACCCGACGGAATTCGAGGACATCCATTTCGAACTGCGCCGCGGCGAGATTCTCGGTTTCTACGGCCTCGTGGGCGCCGGTCGCTCGGAATTCATGCAATCGCTGATCGGCATCACGAAACCCTCGGCCGGCGCGATCCGGCTGGATGGCGAGATCAAGGTCATCCGATCGCCGGCGGAGGCCATCGAAGCCGGCATCGTCTATGTGCCGGAGGAGCGCGGCCGGCAGGGCGCGATCATCGGCCTGCCGATCTTCCAGAACGTCACGCTGCCCTCGCTCTCGCGCACCTCGCGTTCCGGTTTTTTGCGCTTGGCGGAGGAATTCGCCCTGGCGCGAGAATATACCGCGCGCCTCGACCTGCGCGCCGCCTCGCTCGACCAGGATGTCGGCACGCTCTCCGGCGGCAACCAGCAGAAGGTGGTGATCGCCAAATGGCTGGCGACGCGGCCGAAGGTGATCATCCTCGACGAGCCGACCAAGGGCATCGACATTGGCTCGAAGGCCGCCGTGCACGCCTTCATGAGCGAGCTGGCCGCCTCCGGCCTCAGCGTCATCATGGTCTCCTCGGAAATCCCGGAGATCATGGGCATGGCCGACCGGGTCATCGTCATGCGCGAGGGCCGCATCGCCGGCCGCTTCGAGCGGGCGGACCTGACGGCCGAAAAACTGGTGCGCGCCGCCGCCGGCATCGAGGAGGCCGCATGAAACGCCTGCTGAAGAACCGCGAAATGCTGCTGGTCGTGGCTGTCATCGCGCTGGTGGCGCTGATCGCGCTGCGCTTCCCGCCCTTCGTGACGCCGGGCAATCTCGCCAATGTCTATAATGACACGTCGATCCTGATCATCCTGGCGCTCGGCCAGATGGCCGTCATCCTGACGCGCTGCATCGATCTCTCCATGGCGGCGAACCTCGCGCTGTCGGGCATGGTCGCGGCCATGCTGAACGCCGCCATGCCCGGCCTGCCGATCCCGCTGATCATCCTTGTCGCCATGGCGCTCGGCGCGGTTCTGGGCTCGATCAACGGCCTGCTCGTCTGGAAGCTCGATATCCCGCCGATCGTCGTCACGCTCGGCACGCTCACCATCTATCGCGGCCTGATCTTCCTGCTCTCCGGCGGCGCCTGGATCAATGCACACCAGATGAGCAATGCCTTCAAGGCGCTGCCGCGCACCACGCTCCTCGGCTTCCCGCTGCTCTCCTGGCTGTCGCTGGTCATCATCGCGCTGATGCTGGTGGTGATGCGGCGCACGCCGCTCGGCCGCGCCTTCTTCGCCGTCGGCGGCAATCCGCATGCGGCGGTCTATACCGGCATCGATGTCGGCCGCACGCGCTTCTTCGCCTATTGCCTGTCCGGCACGCTGGCCGGGCTTTCCGGCTATCTCTGGGTCTCGCGCTATGCGGTCGCCTATGTCGATATCGCGGCCGGCTTCGAACTCGATATCATCGCGGCCTGCGTCATCGGCGGCGTGTCGATTGCCGGCGGCATCGGCTCGGTCGGCGGCGCGGTGCTCGGCGCGCTCTTCCTCGGCGTCATCAAGAATGCGCTGCCGGTCGTCAACATCTCGCCCTTCGCCCAGATGGCGATATCAGGCATGGTCATCATCATCGCCGTCGCCGTGAACGCCCGCGCCGAAAAGCGCAAGGGCCGGGTGATCCTCAGAAAAGCGGAGGCGGCCCATGGCTGAGACCCCGATGGTCGCGCGCCACATCCCCGACCGGCTGGAAGGCCGCGGCGCCCGCCTCGTCAAGAGCTGGGAAACGCTGCTGATCGCCGTGGCACTGGCGATCTTTCTCGTCAATTCCTTCGCCTCGCCCTATTTCCTCGATCCGTGGAATCTGTCCGACGCCACCTTCAATTTCACTGAAAAGGCGATGATCGCCTTCGCCATGGCGCTGGTCATCATATCAGGCGAGATCGACCTTTCCGTCGCCTCCATCATCGCGCTCACCTCCACGGTGATGGGTTATGCCGTGCAACTCGGCTTCGATACGCCCGCGCTGGTTCTGGTCGGCCTTGCCGCCGGCCTTCTCTGCGGCGCCTTCAACGGCCTGCTCGTCACCGGCCTAGGCCTGCCCTCCATCGTGGTGACCATCGGCACGATGAGCCTTTTTCGCGGCCTCTCCTTCGTCATCCTCGGCGATCAGGCTTTTACCGGCTACCCGGCGAGTTTTTCCTGGTTCGGCCAGGGTTATGTCTGGTGGGTCTTCTCCTTCGAATTCTGCCTCTTCCTCGCCCTTGCGGTCGTCTACGGCGTGGTGCTGCACAAGACGAATTTCGGCCGCGCCGTCTATGCCATCGGCAACAACCAGACGGCCGCGCTGTTCTCCGGCGTCCGCGTCGGCCGGGTGAAATTCGTGCTCTTCCTTTTGACCGGCCTGATGGCGGCGATCGCCTCGATCTGCCTCACCGCCCGCCTCGGCTCGACGCGCCCCTCCATCGCGCTCGGCTGGGAACTGGAAGTGGTGACGATGGTCGTGCTCGGCGGCGTCAGCATCCTCGGCGGCTCGGGCACCATTCCCGGCGTGGTGCTGGCGGCGCTCATCATGGGCATGGTGACCTTCGGCTTCGGCCTCCTCAACGTGCCCGGCATCGTCATGTCGATCTTCATCGGCCTGCTGCTGATCTCCGTCATCGCCCTGCCGATCCTCTATCGACGCTTGCGCGGGAGCCATTGAGCCATGGAAAAATACGCCTTTCGCATGCGCCTCAACCCCGGCATGGCCGCCGAATACAAGGCGCGGCACGATGCGATCTGGCCGGAACTCTCCGCGCTGCTGAGGGAGGCCGGCGTCTCCGACTATTCCATCCATCTGGATGCGGAGACGAACCTGCTCTTCGGCGTGCTCCGGCGGCGCGACGACCACACGATGGCGGACCTGCCGAACCATCCGGTGATGCAGCGCTGGTGGGCGCACATGGCCGATATCATGGAGACGAAGCCGGACAACGAGCCCGTCGCCGTGCCGCTCGTCACCGTCTTCCACATGGAATGAGCCGATGAAGACCATCGCCATCATCGATATCGGCAAGACGAATGCCAAGGTCGTGCTCGTCGATGGCGAAGACTTCCGGGAAGTCGCCGCACGCACCATGCCGAATGGCGTGGTGAACGCCGCGCCCTATCCGCATTTCGACACGGAAAAGCTCTGGGCCTTCATCCTCGAAAGCCTCGCCGCGCTCAACAGCGAGCGCCCCATCGATGCGATTTCGATCACCACGCACGGCGCCACCGTCGCGCTGGTCGGCGAAGACGGCGACCTCGTGCTGCCGGTGCTGGACTACGAGCATGACGGCCCGCAGGCGCTTGCGGAAGACTACCGCGCCATCCGCCCGCGCTTCGAGGACAGCGGCACGCCCGTGCTGCCCGTCGGCCTCAATGTGGGCCTGCAGCTCTATTGGCAGTCGAAGGCGTTTCCGGACGCTTTTGCCAGAACGCGCTGGCTGCTGATGTATGCGCAATACTGGTCCTTCCGCCTCACCGGCATCGCCGCCAGCGAGGTGACGTCGCTCGGCTGCCATGCCGACCTGTGGGAGCCGCGGCGCGGCCGCTTTTCCAGCCTCGTCGAAAGCGAGGGGTGGACGCGCCTAATGCCGCCGGTGCGCAAGGCCGGCGACGTGCTCGGCCCGATCCATCATAAGATCGCGGCGGCGACGGGCCTCGCGCCGGATGTGCCCGTCCATTGCGGCATCCACGATTCCAATGCCTCGCTGCTGCCCTATGTGCTGACGCGTCCCGCGCCCTATGCCGTCGTCTCCACCGGCACCTGGGTCGTGGTGATGGCGATGGGCGCGCGGCCGGTCGTGCTGGACGAGGCGCGGGATACGCTCATCAACGTCAATGCGCTCGGCGAACCGGTGCCGTCTGCGCGCTTCATGGGCGGGCGGGCCTTTTCCCTGCTCGGCGGCAAGTCCGGCGACCTGCCGGCCTCCGCCATCGCCGAGGTTTTTGAGCGCGGTGCCATGCTGCTGCCGTCCTTGCCGGAGGAATCCGGGCCGTTCCCCGGCCGCAAGGCGACCTGGACCGTTGCACGCGAAGAATTGAGCGAGGATGCGGCGCAAGCCGTCATCGCCTTCCACCTCGCCCTGATGACGGCGACCTGCCTCGATCTCATTGGCGCGGCCGGGCCGGTGATCGTCGAAGGCCCCTTTGCGGCCAATCGCGCTTTCCTGGCGATGTTGAAGGTGGCGACGGGGCGGCCGGTGCTCGCCGGCGGCGGCGCGACCGGCACGAGCGTCGGTGCAGCGTGCCTTGCCGCGGGGGGCGCGCCGGAGCCCGCACTGGTCTTGGTGGAGGAGGGGTTGCCGCAGGGTGCGGCGGACTACGCCGCGCTGTGGCGCAGGCTTGCCGCCGAGAACTGAAGGCCGCTCAGAAAACCCGACCCTTGGCCGGGATGCGGCCTGCATCGATATCGAGAAGAAGATAGATGGCGGCCAGCGTCGCTGCTGCAATCACCGTGGCGCCCAGTCCCAGAACAATCATTGCCCGTTCCTCCTGACATCATTGTCAGTTCAGGCTTCGACCCTACGCGCGCGAGCTTGCGCGTGGCTGACGTTGGGTCGGATGAGTTTAATTTTAGCAATGCGATAAGCAAGCCATGAAGCATTAACCTTCAGGCAAGGAATTAACCATAAACATTGGACTACACGTCGGAATGGGAAATTCGCCGTTTCTCACCCAGGCATGATGCCGAACCGCCGTACCGGATTTAGCCGGTATTCGAGTTTCACCGAATTTGATCATGGATCGTCGGCTGCCAAGGCTTGGCCCCCGCTCCTCCATGCGAAAATTCAGCGGCTGTCCCAAGGGCGGCCGGGCATCACGGGTTTGGGAGCATACGGGTGCAGGAAATGCCGGCAGAACAGGCTCGAACGGGACAGGCGGCCAGCCTGCGCGACCGTTTGCGCTTTGCCGGTGTGGAAGGCGCCCAGGGCGATACGCTCCGCCGCCATCGCCAGACGCTCGAACGGCATGTCGAAACGGCGCTTCGCGACCTCTTCCAGCGTTTCCAGACCTTTCCCGATGCCGCCCGCCACTTCCACAGCGAGCGCCAGATCGACCGCCTGCATGACCTCCAGAGTTCCCACTGGAGCGTGTTGACCGACGCGCGGTTCGACGGGCTCTATGCGGAACGCGTCAAGATCCTCGCCGACAGCGAAAGCCAGATGGGCCTCGACCCGCGCTGGCGCATCGCCGGCCATTCGATCGTCATGGAGACGGTCGTCAACGGCCTGATCGAGGAATACTGGCCGAAATCCATCCTGCCCGGCGGCAAGGCGCGCCGCCAGGAACTGACCGACCTCATCTCCGCCTTCCTGCGCACCGCCATGGTGGATGCCGAGATCGGCGTCTCGCTGCGCTTCAACGAACTGCGCCACGCCCACCACCGGGCGCTCGGCGAGCAGCGGCGCGAGGACCGCGCCGAACTCGACCGCGTCTTCGGCGAGACGATCCGCAGCCTCTCCCAGCTCGATTTCTCCGCCCGGGTTTCCGGCGAGATGCCGGATGCCTGGCGCGACATGGCCGAGACGCTGAACGGCGCGCTCGACGAGATCCAGTCCCGCCTCACCTCCGCCGCCGACCGCGCCAGCGAAAGCGACCGTCTCGTCGGAACGCTCGCCTCCGGCGCCGGCGCCCTTTCGGCCCGGTCGGCCGAGCAGTCCGCGAACCTGATCGAGACGGCCAATGCCCTGGGCTCCATCGTCGAGCGCGTGCGCCAGACGCTCGGCGAGACGCGCAAGGCACAGTCCGCTGCCGCCTCCACGCAGGCCTCGGTCGCGCTCTCGGGCAACATCGTCGGCGAAGCGATGTCGGCCATGGCGGATATCGAAGCTTCGGCGGAAAAGATCGGCCAGATCATCGGCGTGATCGACGAGATCGCCTTCCAGACCAATCTCCTGGCGCTCAATGCCGGCATTGAGGCCGCGCGGGCCGGCGACAGCGGCCGCGGCTTTGCGGTCGTCGCGCAGGAAGTGCGCGCGCTCGCCCAGCGTTCGGCGGATGCGGCGCGCGAGATCAAGCAGCTCGTGACGGGCACCAAGGCGCAGGTCGAGGCCGGTGTCGAGCATGTGCATCGCACCCAGGACGCGATCGGCAGCATCGTGCGCCAGGTCGAGGGCATCAACGAGGCCATCACCGGCATCGTGCGTGAAAGCGCCGTCGATGCGGAAGGGCTCGATGGCGTGACGGCGGATATCGGCCGTGCCGGCCGCGCACTGGAGGCGGATGCGTCCGATGCCGGCCGTCTCGGCGGCGCAGGCGCGGATTTGCACACCGTCATCCTCGAACTCGGCCGGACGATCCGCGAATTCCACGTTTCCGCGCAGCGCGATCCGCGCCGTCCGGTGCGGCCCGCCGAGGTGCGCGCGGCGCCGGAGCGCGACGAGCCGCAGGCTTCTTCCCTCGATTTCCTGGCGGCCCGCGCCGTCGGTTTCGGAGGCTGAGATGATTTTGGTGAGACACTGTTTCAGACAAGGAACACGGTAATGGCGAGCAGGAAAGCCGCTCAGAAAAGTTTAAGCCTTGCCCCCGTTCTCGACCTCAACGAGGCGACGGCGCTGCACCAGCAGCTCATGAAGCTCAAGGGCAATCCGCTGGTCATAGATGCATCGGCGGTCGAGCGGGTCGGTGCGCTTTGCGCCCAGGTCCTGATGGCCGGGGCGAAGAGCTGGGAAGAGGACAGGCAGCCCTTCACCTTCGGTAAGGTGTCCGATCCATTCATGAAAACGATGCAGCTTATCGGCGTAAATATCGATCACTTGCTGGCACAGGAGGCTAGGCAATGAAGAAAAAAGTCCTGACCGTGGATGATTCCCGGACAATCCGGAACATGCTTCTGGTGACGCTCAACAATGCGGGCTTCGAGACCATCCAGGCCGAAGACGGCGTCGAGGGCCTGGAAGTTCTGGAGAACGCCAACCCGGACGTCATCGTCACCGACATCAACATGCCGCGCCTCGATGGTTTCGGCTTCATCGAAGGCGTGCGCCGCAACGAGAAATACCGGGCGATCCCGATCCTCGTGCTGACGACCGAAAGCGATGCGGAAAAGAAGAACCGCGCCCGCCAGGCTGGCGCGACGGGCTGGATCGTCAAGCCCTTCGATCCGACCAAGCTGATCGACGCAATCGAGCGCGTAACCGCCTAAAATCACTAGTCCAGGATTACTCCCGATGGATATGAACGAAATCAAAGAGATCTTCTTCCAGGAGTGCGAGGAGCAGCTCGCGGAACTGGAATCCGGTCTCTTGAAGCTGAATGACGGTGATCGCGACCCCGAAACGGTCAATGCCGTGTTCCGCGCCGTGCACTCGATCAAGGGCGGTGCCGGTGCCTTCGGCCTCGACGATCTCGTCTCCTTCGCCCATGTGTTCGAGACGACACTGGATTGCGTTCGATCCAACAAGCTGGAGCCCACCCAGGACGTCCTGAAGGTCATGCTGAAATCCGCCGACGTGCTGGCGGACCTGACCAATGCGGCGCGTGACGGCGGCAGCGTCGACGAGGCCCGCAGCCGCACCCTCATCCGTGAGCTGGAAGCGCTCGCCCATGGCGAGGCGCCGGCCGCTGCCGAAGCGCCTGCGCCGAAACCCGCAGCCGCTGCCCCCAAGGCAGCAGCACCGGCGCCGGTCGTCGAAAAGCCGCCGGTCAACGACGAAGGCTTCCAGCCGATCCCCTTCTCCTTCGGCGATTTCGACGAGGAGCCGGCCGATCGCTACGTGCCGACCTGCCAGGTCGTCTTCAAGCCGAAGAAGGATCTCTACGCCAAGGGCAACGAGGCTGTGCTTCTCCTGCGCGATGTCTCGCGCCTTGGCGAGATGAGCGTCTACTGCGACATGGACAGCCTGCCGCCGCTCGACAAGATGAACCCGGAGGAGGCCTACTTCTCCTGGAAGATCTCGGTCACGACCGACAAGGGCGAGGACGGCGTGCGCTCCGTCTTCGAATTCGCCGAGTGGGACTGCGATCTCGACATCCACACCATCGAGGAAGACGTGGTCGGCGAGGCATCGGACGACGAAGAGCTGCCGATGCAGCCGGTACCGTTCGACCTGTCGATGCTCGACGAAGGCGGCCCGTCCGCCGGCGGGGAAGAAGAGCCGACCGCGGTTGAAGGCGATGCCGCCGCTGCCGTCGCCGCTGCCGAAACCGCCACCAAGGTTTCCCAGGCCGCCAGCCGCGCCGCCGAGAACGCCAAGGCGGCCGCCTCGGCTGCCGGCGCTGCGCAGGCGAACCAGGCCGCTGCCGCCGGCCAGACGATCCGTGTCGATCTCGACCGCGTCGACCGCCTGATCAACCTCGTCGGGGAACTCGTCATCAACCAGGCGATGCTCTCGCAGAGCGTCGTGGAGAACGACAACAACGGTGCCTCTTCCATCAATATGGGCCTCGAGGAGCTGCAGCAGCTCACCCGCGAGATCCAGGATTCGGTGATGGCCATCCGCGCGCAGCCGGTGAAGCCGGTCTTCCAGCGCATGGCCCGTACCGTTCGCGAAATCGCCGACATCACCGGCAAGTCGGTCCGCCTCATCACCGAAGGCGAGAACACCGAAGTCGACAAGACCGTCATCGACAAGCTCGCCGAGCCGTTGACGCACATGATCCGCAATGCGGTCGACCACGGCCTCGAAATGCCGGAGAAGCGCGAAGCCCTCGGCAAGAACCCGGAAGGCACGGTCCGTCTCACGGCAAAGCACCGCTCGGGCCGCATCGTCATCGAGCTGGCCGACGACGGCGCCGGCATCAACCGCGAGAAGGTGCGCCAGAAGGCCATCGACAACGACCTGATCGCGGCGGACGCCAACCTGTCGGACGAGGAAATCGACAACCTGATCTTCCATGCCGGCTTCTCCACCGCCGACAAGGTGTCGGACCTGTCCGGCCGCGGTGTCGGCATGGACGTCGTCAAGCGTTCGATCCAGGCGCTCGGCGGCCGCATCTCGATCTCTTCGAAGCCGGGCCAGGGCTCCGTCTTCACCATGAGCCTGCCGCTGACGCTTGCCGTGCTCGACGGCATGGTGGTCACGGTCGCCGGCCAGACGCTCGTCGTGCCGCTGACGGCCATCGTCGAGACGCTGCAGCCGGAGGCCTCCGCCATCCACTCCTTCGGTGCCTCGCAGCGCCTCATCTCCATCCGCAATTCCTTCTGCCCGCTGGTGGATGTCGGCCGGATCCTCAACTTCCGCACCATCCAGGCCAACCCGATCGAAGGCGTCGCGCTGCTCGTCGAATCGGAAGGCGGCGGCCAGCGCGCCCTGATGGTCGATGCCATCCAGGGCCAGCGCCAGGTGGTCATCAAGAGCCTGGAGGCCAACTACACCCACGTGCCCGGCATCGCCGCCGCGACCATCCTCGGCGACGGCCGCGTCGCCCTCATCCTGGACGTCGATGCGGTGGTCGCCGCTTCGCGCGGCCAGTCCCTGAAACAAGACATCTCGCTTGCTGCCACCGGTTAAGAAGCCATGACGACGTATGCGGTAAAGAATCTCACGCACGGACGCGAACTGATCGCCTTCAGGATCGGCGAGCAGGAGTTCTGTGTGAACATCATGTCGGTCCGGGAGATCCGTGGATGGACCCCGGCGACGTCGATGCCGCACGCGCCGCCCTATGTGCTTGGCGTCATCAACCTGCGCGGCGCCGTGCTGCCGATCGTCGACCTGTCGCTGCGTCTCGGCATGAAGCCGGCCGAGCCGACCGTGCGCCATGTCATCATCGTCGCCCAGGTCGGGCCGAAGGTGGTCGGCCTGCTGGTGGATGCGGTCTCCGACATCCTGACCGTGACGAACGAGAACATCCAGCCGACGCCGGACATCGCCAACGAGGCGGAGAAGGCCTATGCCCGTGGCATCCTCGCCATCGAGGGCCGCATGATCTGCCTCATCGAACTCGATTCCCTGTTCCCGCATACCGAAAGCGAAGCCGCATGACCTATTCCTCGGCCATCGACACGCGGCAGCCGCCGGATGAGTGCCTGGCAAGCGGCGAATATCCGCTGACGCGCAAGGACCTCTCCGAGATTGCGGCGATGATCTATGCGGATGCCGGCATCTATCTCAACGAGACCAAGGCCTCGCTCGTCTATTCGCGCCTGTCGAAGCATATTCGCCAGCTCGGCCTGAAGGGTTTTCGCGAATATTGCGCGCTCGTGTCCTCGCCGGCCGGCGCGTCGGCGCGCAAGGAAATGCTGTCGCACCTGACAACGAACTTCACGCGCTTCTTTCGCGAGAACCACCATTTCGAGCATCTGAAGAGCGAGGTCCTGCCGGAGCTTCTCGCCCGTGCCCGCAATGGCGGCCGCGTGCGCATCTGGTCGGCCGCCTGCTCGGACGGGCAGGAGCCCTATTCGATCGCGCTCACCGTGCTCTCGCTGATGCCGAACGTCGCCGACTACGATTTCCGGATTCTCGCGACCGACATCGACCCGAAGATCCTCGCCGTCGCCCGGGCCGGCGCCTACGACGCCAATGCGCTCGAAACGGTCAACCCCGCCATGCGCAAGCAGTTCTTCCGCGAGACGGATACGGGCGGCCGGCAGAAGTGGCAGATCGACGACCGGGTCAAGCGGCTCATCACCTTCAACGAGCTGAACCTGATGGCGCAATGGCCGTTCAAGGGGCCGTTCGACGTCATCTTCTGCCGCAACGTCGTCATCTATTTCGACGAGCCGACGCAGATGAAGATCTGGTCGCGCTTCGCCGGCATGCTGGGCGACAACGGCCACCTTTATATCGGCCACTCCGAGCGCGTCTCGGGCGAGGCGAAGAACCAGTTCGACAATATCGGCATCACAACCTACCGCTACACCGGCAAGCACAGGAGGAGCGCATGATGGCACCCGCGCGCGTACTCGTCGTCGACGATTCGCCGACCATGCGCGGCCTGATCACGGCCGTGCTCAATGCCGACCCCGAGGTCAACGTCATCGGGCAGGCCGGCGACGCAATGGAAGCCCGCAACGCGATCAAGCAGCTCAATCCGGACGTCGTGACGCTGGATATCGAGATGCCGAACATGAACGGGCTCGAATTCCTCGACAAGATCATGAAGCTCAGGCCCATGCCGGTCATCATGGTCTCGACGCTCACCCATCGCGGCGCCGAGGCATCGCTGATGGCGCTGGAGATCGGTGCCTTCGATTGCGTCGGCAAGCCGCAGCCGGGCGATGCCCGCCCCTTCGGCGACCTTGCCGAAAAGGTGAAGGCCGCCGCCCGCTCGCAGCGCCGCCAGCTCCGCACGGACGTGCCGCCGCTCGCGCCGACCGCCGCCAACGTCAACCCGGCCGCCGCCTACAAGCCCGGCCGCCGGGTGATCGCCATCGGCGCCTCGACGGGCGGCGTGGAGGCGCTGATCGCGGTCCTGCAGAAATTCCCGGTCAACTGCCCGCCGACGGTCATCACCCAGCACATGCCGCCGACCTTCACCAAGAGTTTTGCCGACCGCCTGAACCGGCTCTGCGCTCCCGTGGTGCAGGAGGCGACGGACGGCGCGCGGCTGGAGATCGGCAAGATCTATCTGGCGCCCGGTGGCGAACGCCACCTTCAGATCGCCAACCCGCATGCGCCCTGCTGCCGGCTGGTGGAACGGGATCCGGTCAACGGCCATCGCCCGTCGGTGGATGTGCTGTTCGATTCGGTGGCCGAGCTTGCCGGCCGGAACGCCGTCGGCGTCATCCTCACCGGCATGGGCCGGGACGGGGCAAGCGGTCTGTTGAAAATGCGCCATGCAGGGGCGCGGACCATCGGCCAGAACGAAAAAACCTGCGTCGTATATGGAATGCCGCGAGTGGCTTTCGAGCTTGGCGCCGTAGAACACCAGTTTCCGCTCTCCTCCATCGGGGAGGAAATCTTGAAAATCACTGCGGCCCGTAGAGAAGGGAGCGAATAATGTCTATCGCTGAAAAAATCAAAGTCCTCATCGTTGACGATCAGGTGACCAGCCGCCTGCTGCTGGGCGATGCCCTGCAGCAGCTTGGCTTCAAGCAGATCACGGCGGCCGGCGACGGCGCGCAGGGCATGGCCATCATGTCCCAGCAGCCGCACCATCTCGTCATCTCCGACTTCAACATGCCGAAGATGGACGGCATCGAGTTCCTCCAGGCGGTGCGGTCCAACCCCACCACCAAGAAGGCGGCGTTCATCATCCTGACCGCGCAGGGCGACCGCGCCCTGGTGCAGAAGGCGGCGGCGCTCGGCGCGAACAACGTTCTGGCCAAGCCGTTCACCATCGAAAAGATGAAGGCGGCCATCGAAGCCGTGTTCGGGGCATTGAAATGATATCAGACGCCGGGACGCGCCGCGTCCATGTCATTCAGGGCGAATACAAGGTCCTCAACGACCCGAATGTGGTGCTCACCACCATTCTCGGGTCCTGCGTGGCCGCCTGCATGCGCGACCCGGTGATTGGCGTCGGCGGCATGAACCACTTCCTGCTGCCGGGCTCGGCCGAGGCCATGGCCTCGGGGGGCGATGCGACGCGCTACGGCGTGCATCTGATGGAACTTCTGATCAACGGCCTCCTGAAGCAGGGCGCGCGGCGCGACCGGCTGGAAGCGAAGATCTTCGGCGGGGCAAGGACGATCGCGCGCTTCTCCAATGTCGGCGAGCAGAATGCGCGCTTCGCGCGGCAGTTCCTGATGGACGAAGGCATCAAGGTCGTCGGGGAGAGCACCGGCGGCGAACATGGCCGCAAGCTGGAATACTGGCCATCGAGCGGCCGGGCCCGGCAATATGCCCTGACGGGCGTCGAGACGCAGAAGACGGTGGCGCTGGAACAACGGCCCGTACCCGCCGCCAAGCCTGTCGAAAGCTCGATCGAATTCTTCTGAGCGGCGGTTTCGCCGCAAGGACGCGAAAGTACGAACAGTATTGCGTAGTCGGCCGTCCCAGAAGGAGACGGCCTCGTACGGGAAAAGGGTAACCCATGCAAGCCGAGTATCTGAGTGCAGCCACTGCCATGGAGGAAGCCCTTCCGGATGTCCTGATGCGGATCGTGTCCGAACTGCACGATGTCGCCTATCTGATCGAGCGCATAGAGCCGCAGCTTGCCGGCGTCCACGGCGATGCCGTGCTGGATGCCGCCGAGCGCATGATGGTGCTCCAGGGCATCGACCTCGCCGTCCAGAAGACGCGGGGTCTCGCCGAGTTCATCGACACGATCACCGCAAGCATTCCCGATAGCTGGATCGTCGATGTCACGACGGCGCTCAATCTGGTGAAACTTGCGGACATGCAGAAGGCGCTGAGCAACGGAATGCGCCACGGCCACTCCCAGCCGCTCGGCAAGGCCGCTGGCGATTTTGAAGCCTTCTAGCCAGTTCCTCAATATAATCAGGATGTTCGGCGGCGCCTTCGGGGCGCCGTCTTTCGTTTCGCTGCTTTCGTTCCGCGCGCGGCAACGAAATGCTCGCGCAAGTTTCACGGTCTAGTCTCCAGCCCGGATCGGTTAGATCCGCGTATTCCATGGGGCAGGTCGGTGCGTGCGGAAATGTACCGGCTCCGTCCCACGAGATTGAAAATGCGTCTGATCGCGCCGGCATGTCGGCCGGGGTCCAGGCGACTAGTCCGTGCGGGAACAGAATGAATCTGTTGGAACAGTTGACGAAAGTCTACAAGAACCTGGCTTCGCTGGGGCAGGCGAAACTCGCGATGCTGGCGGGAGCCGCCGTCGTTTCGATCGGTCTCGTGCTTGCCGCGGGGATCATGGTCAACAAGCCCGCCTATGAGACGCTCTATGTCGGCCTGGAAAAGACCGACGTGAACCAGATCAGCCTGGCGCTCGCCGAAGCCAGTATCGATTTCAACACCGGCACGGACGGATCGAGCATCGATGTGCCGGTCGGCCAGACGGGCAAGGCGCGGCTTTACCTGGCCGAGCGCGGCCTGCCGAGCAGCGCCAATTCCGGCTACGAACTTTTCGACAAGGTCGGCTCCCTCGGCCTCACCTCCTTCATGCAGGAGGTGACGCGTGTTCGCGCGCTCGAAGGCGAGATCGCCCGCACCATCCAGCAGATCAGCGGCATCGCCGCCGCCCGCGTGCACATCGTCATGCCGGAGCGCGGCAATTTCCGCAAAGCCGAACAGGTGCCGACCGCTTCCGTCATGATCCGCGCGAGCGCGCAGGCAGGCCGCGAATCGGCCGCCGCGATCCGCCATCTCGTCGCCGCCTCGGTGCCGGGGCTGGAAGTTGACGGTGTGACGATCCTCGATTCGGCCGGCCAGTTGCTCGCCTCCGGCGACGATGCGGAGAACGGTGCGATCAACCGTTCGCTGACCGCCGTTCAGACCGTGCAGAGCGAAGTCGAGCGCAACATCGAAAAGGCGCTTGCGCCCTTCCTCGGCATGGAGAATTTCCGCGCCAGCGTCACCGCCGCGCTCAACATGGATACCCAGCAGATCCAGGAGACGGTCTACGATCCGGAATCGCGGGTCGAGCGCTCCGTCCGCGTGACGCGCGAAAGCCAGAAGTCGCAGCAGCAGGCCGACAACAAGGCCGCCACCGTCGAGCAGAACATTCCGCAGGGCGGCCCCGAAGGCCAGGCCAACGGCCCGCAGTCGAGCGACGAGGCCGACAAGAAGGAAGAGCAGACCAACTACGAGATCAACAGCAAGACCGTTGCCACCATGCGCAACAGCTACACGGTCGAGAAGCTGTCGGTCGCCGTCGTGGTCAACCGCGCCCGCCTTGCGGCCATGGTCGGCGAGCCGGCCGACCAGGCGAAGGTCGATGCCTATGTCGCGGAGATGCAGAAGATCGTCTCGTCCGCCGCGGGCCTCAATGTCGAGCGCGGCGACGTCATCACCATCACCGCCATGGAATTCCTCGATCACCAGCTTCTCGACGAAGCCGTGGCGGGGCCGGGCGTCATGGAAGTGCTGACGCGCAATCTCGGCGGCATCATCAATGCGCTCGCCTTCCTCGGTGTCGCCTTCGTGGTGGTCTGGTTCGGGCTTCGTCCGGCGGTTCGCTCAGTCACCGGCGGCGGTGCCTCCGCCAATGCGCTGGACAGTGACATGGGCGGCCTCGAACTGCCCGACTTCTCGCCCGCCGCCGGCGTCGGCGGCCCCGGTGCCACCCTCATGGACGGCTTCGGTGCGGACTTCGGCTTCGACAGCACGGACGACCTGCTCAATGCCGGCGACGATGGCGACGGCGCCTTCAACCGCCGCGTCAAGGAAGGCCCGGAGCGTCGCCTCAGCCGCATGGTCGAGATCAGCGAGGAACGCGCTGCGAAGATCCTGCGCAAGTGGTCGGCCGAAAAGGAAGCCGCCTGATCAAGGCACCCGAAGAGGAACAGCGACGCGGCCGGAAACGGCCGCGTTTTCGTTTGCGCAGAAAAAAGCGATGTCCGTTTTTGACGTCTGCCTGTCGCTTTTCGGCAACGCTCATTCAGCCCCCTCGCAGCAATTTTGTCTTACTGGCGTCCCCACCATCGGAGCATGCGTTCACGGGGCCGTGATCGGTGAAAAAATTTTATCGCCGCTGCGGTTGAGTGAGGCGCCCGCAGGTTGCAATTTTTCCACGAATTAGCGATACCTTTTGCGGTTTCGTCGACCATGCCGCGCCAATAATTCATGGTTAACAATGGGTTAACTTATCGTTTCCCATCGATGGTCGGCAAGCAAATCATCTTGCACGTGTCGACTCACAGAAGCCGGCAAAAGTAAATCCCGAGAAGATGGCGGTGGTTTTTAGCGATGGCCGATGTACACTTTAGTTACTGATTCGCTTGGTGATTCTTGCCGATGCGGCCTGACCGGGAAGGGTTCGGACGGTTCCGAACGTTTGGCGGGAAGGAGGCATGGATCTCCGTTCGGAATCGGAACAGGGGGCTATCATGGAAACGATCCGGTCGGATGTCGCGGCCTGGGAATCCTATGGATTCTCTGCCGAGACGGGTGAGCGTAAGAGTGCGCGTGAACTTTTGGTTCAACACCTGGGACGCTGTGTGGATCGCGCCGGCCTGTCCTGCGGCCTGAGGGCACTGACCGATTATGTCAGCGCCTCCCACTACCTTCTCGTCCGGCACGACATCTCGCCCGAAGCGGGCATGGAGACGGTCGTCGCCTCTGACTGGCCTTTCGACATGGTGCGCAGCATTGCCGGTGCCGTCGTCGCCAGCCAGTCCCGCATGAGCGAACTCGACAAGTGCCTCAGCCTGCTGAAGCCCTGCTTCCATCACATGGCCGACGACATTGCCATGCCGAAGGGCGTCAGCCGTGAATATTGCATCATCGCCTTCCAGGTCGGCCGGGTGCGCATGTCGCTGCTGCTGCTCTTCCCGGAGCATTTCATCCTCTCCCAGAGCAAGCTGCGCGATGTCGGCGTGATGACCGGCTATTTCGCCAGCGTCTGCTGCCAGGGCGTGATCGCCCGGCAGGACCGCGAGATGGACCTCACCGAACGCGAGATCGAGTGCCTCTACTGGATCGCCGAGGGCAAGACGAGCGACGAGATCGCGGTCATCCTCGGCATCTCGCGCAATACGATCAACAACTACATCACCAGCGTGATGCGCAAGACCGCGACCAAGACGCGGTCGGAGGCGATCGCCTGGGCCGTTCGCAACAGCCTCGTCTAGGGCATGTCCAGCCGGAGCGGGATTGCTTCGGCACCGGACAATGCGGCAAAACATATGCCGGAGCGATTGCGGCAAGGTGCTTGAGTGGTTCTGCGTCCGGAACGGCGCAGGATAAACAGACAGGAGAACTGCCATGGACATCCAGCTTTCCTCCCCCGCTGTCCTGGAGACGGAAATCCGCCTCGCGCGGCCGCCGAAGGCGGCGCGGGCGTCCGATTTCGTCTCCCGCCTGCAGGTGATGCAGGCGGTCATCGGCGCCGAGCATTTCGCGGTGCTTCGCCTCAGCGGCCATGGCCTGCCGGCGGCGCGCAAGCTGACCCTGTCGCTGCACAACTGGGCGCAGGATGTCGATGGCAACGCCCGCGCGCTTCTGGAGGCCCATGGCGCTGCCATGCTGGCCCATCTGGAGGCCTCCATGCTGCCGCTTCTCTGGGAAGGAGCGGGGGACAACCAGTTCGCCGAATCGGGCGCCGAACCCTTCACGGCGCGTCTTCCCGCGCGGCTGCTGCCCTGGTCGGGCATCGCCTTTCCCGTTCGCCTCGGCGCGCATGGCAACGGCTATGTCGTCTTCACCGGCACCTTCATCGCCCCGTCCAGCGACCTCATCGTCGACATGCACATGAAGAGCTGCCAGGTGCTCATCGACATGCTGGCCGGCGAGGAGCGCAAGCTCGCGCCGTCCGAAGCGCTCAGCGAACGCGAGATCGCCTGCCTGCAGATGGCGGGCGACGGCTGCATCTCCGAGGCGATCGCCGAGAAGATGGGCCTTTCCGTGCACACGGTGAACGCCTATCTCGGCACGGCCACCACCAAGCTCGACGCGGTCAACCGCATCCAGGCGATCGCCAAGGCCATCCGGCTTGGATATATTACCTGACGCGGTCGCCTGCGAACAGAAACGTTTAGGCACTGCAGCGCCCGCTCTGGCCGGCAGGCCAAAGGGGCGATAGGCGGATCCGTCTACGAAATCACAAATTGCTTCAGTGGGCGTGCTGCGACCCCGAATCGGACTTCACATATTTCGCCTCCGCAAGGCTTTTCCGCAGGAAGTCCGTGTTGTCGTCGGGATCGGCGGACGGATTGTTGAAGGCCACATGGGTGACCTCCACGCCGGCCTTGTCCTTCTGCAGCAGGAGCTTGGCATAGACCGTCACGCCCTGCGGGCGCAGTTCCATGTCCAGCGTCACTTCCGGTTCGGTGTCCCAGTCGAGACGGTAGTCGCCGCCGGCGCCGAAATTGACCGTGCCGGGCAGGAAATAGAGTTCGGCCGCCGAAGAGACCAGGTCGGCGAGGTTCCCGTAGCACTCGAAACGCAACAACGAGACGAGATCGGCGGCATCGAGCAGGCGAAGCTCAGTGGCGACCGGGCAGATTGCTTCTGCAACAATCTTCTCGCGCTCGGCGGAATAGGTGCATTTTCTCATCGGATCTAGTTTACCCGTCTGGTCTGGGGCGAGGCTGCGTAAACCCGGTGAATCAGCTCCGCCACGGCTTTGTAGAACACCGGCGGAATGACACTATCCACCGAGACTTGCGCAAACATTGAGCGGGCGAGCGGCGGATCTTCGAAAACGGGTATTCCGTTCTCCTCGGCGATCTCGCGAATCTTCAGCGCGACGAGGTCCTGGCCCTTGGCGACGACGACCGGCGCATCGCCCTCTTCGCGCACATAGCGCAGCGCGACGGCGAAGTGGGTCGGGTTGGCGATGACGAGCGTGGCGCGCGGCACGGCGGTGATCATGCGGCGGCGGGCGCGGTCGCGCTGGATCGAGCGCATGCGGGCCTTCACGATCGGGTCGCCCTGCGACTGCTTCATTTCCTCCTTCACCTCCTGCTTCGTCATCATCAGCTGGGTGAACCAGTGATGGCGCGTCCAGGCAAAGTCGATGCCGGCGATCAGGGCGGTCGCGAAGAGGATGATCAGCAGAACCTTGTTGATGTCCGACGTCATCATGTAGACGAGCGCCGCCGGCTCGGAGAACATCGTGTCGAGCGAGGCGAAATAGTCGCCGCGCATGGCAAGCGCCACGACAAGCGAGACGATGAGGATCTTGATCAACGACTTGCCGAACTCGACGAGGCCCTGCTTGCCGAACAGGCGCCCGAGGCCCTTCATCGGGCTGAGGCGGGAGATCTGCGGACGCACCCGTTCCAGCACCGGGCTCGGCAGGTTCTGCAACACCGAGGAGGCGATGCCGAACAGCATCATCATCGCGAGGATGGGCAAGAGAAGCGCGCCGGCCTCCCAGCCGAGATGGCGGAAGATGGCGATGACGTCGGTGCCGGTCTTGAGGTTCCAGGCCTCCGGCTGCTCGAAGAAGTCGCGCAGCGTCTCGTTCATGCGGGAAACGCCTCCCGGCATGAAGAAGACGAGGAAGAGATAGATCGCGAGCGTCGAGGCGAAGATGGTGATTTCGCGCGAGAAGGGGGTGTTGCCCTTCTCCATGGCGTCGCGAATCTTCTTCTCGGTCGGCAGTTCTGTTTTGCTGTCCTTGTCTTCGTCCGACACGTCGCGCTCCCGGGCCGTCGTGGACGGCCAAAAACAAACGGCCCGAACCCCCATTCCGGAGATTCGGGCCGCAGATACGCTCCGCCTGTGGCGTTACCGTGTCAAGGAGGATCAGGCCGCCTGGCGCTCCTCTTCCTTTTCCTTCAACTGGATTTGTCCGGCAGCGGCGAGGCGGATGGCTTCCTGCGTGATCGAGCGGCGGGCGATCGCCACTTCGCGCGGGTTGACGCCCTGGTCGCCGGCCGCAAGGTCGGATTCGATCATGCGGCGCTGGCGTGCGCCGATCGAGGAGAGGACCGATTCGCGCAGTTCCATCGAGGCGCCGCGCAGCGCCGCCGTGATGATGTCGCCGGAAACGTCGTTGAACAGCGACACGCGGCTTCTCTGCGGCATGTAGAGCACGTCCTCGAAGAGGAAGATCTTCGGACGGACCTTCTTGACCGATTCGGTCGAGACCGTTTCGAGCGAGGCGAGCATCTCGTCGACCTGTGACTTCTCCAGTTCGTTCATGAGGTCGGCGACCTTGTTCGAACCGATCGAGTTGCGCTCGGCGTCCAGCGCGTTGATCATCTCGATGACGCGTGCCTCGACGATCACGGTGGCCTTCGGGCTCGCATCCTTCAGGTTGACGGTGCGGTTGATGATGTCGGCGCGATGATCGTCCGGGATCTCCAGCAATACCTTGGCGCCGAAGGCCGAAGGCATCATGGAGAGGATATAGGCGATGGTCTGCGGATGCTCGTTGAGCAGGAACTTTGCGACGAAGACCGGATCGGCATCCTGCAGGCGGTCCCAGATGGTCGTCTCGTAGGCCTGGAAGGCGGCGCGGCGGCCAAGCAGGCCGTCCACCTCGTCCGGCGTCAGGCCCTCTTCGAGAATGCCTTCCATCATCTTGGCATTGTCCATCAGGCCCGCGCCCTCGGTGAAGAGGTCCTCGAACTCGTTGACGAGATCGATCAGTTCATGCGGCGGGATGGCGCGCAGGTTCTGCGCGGCGGCGATGATCGCCTGGAGCTCGCTCTGGGTGAAATATTTGAGCAGCTTGCCGGCAACACCCTTGCCCATGGCGAGAAGCACGGCTGCCGCCTTCTCGACCTGCGTCAGCGGTGCGCCGACCGCCGTGGAGGTGCCGAAATTTTCGAAATCCATCATGGATCCATCCCCCTGAGACCTCAACCGGTATCAGATCTTGCGTGTACTCTTCACTTCGATGAGCTTGACCCCGAAGCGGGTGTCGTCGTTTTCAAGAACGGTGATTTCGCCGCGGCCGATGACGCGGCCATTGACCATGACCTCGACGGGTTCGCCGATGCGGCGGTCGAGCGCGATCGTGGCGCCCTCGGAAAGGTTCATGAGGCTGGAGACCTGCATCTGCGAGGAACCCAGCACGATCTGCAGATCGATCGGGATGTCCATGATGAGGTCGAGGTTGGACTGCAGCGCGCTGCCCGGCCGTGCCGGCTCGCTCGGCTCGGCGCTAAAATCGCTGCCGCCGAAATCGCTGCCGCCGCTGAAATCCGAACCGCCGAAGCTGGCGCCGGCGTCGAAATCCGGAGTGGTCGCGCCGCCGGCGAAGTCGGAAGAGCCGAAATCGCCACCAAAGGCGGCCAGCGGGTCGTTGTCGACGGTCGCCGGCAGGTCGGCGGAAAAACCGCCGGAGGAATCTTTCTGAAGAACGCCGCGCAGGTCGTCGATCGCCTGCTCCAGTTCCTGGTCGCCCGCATTGAGGGAAGACGTCATGTCGTCAGCGATGGGTGTTTTCTTCGGTGCCATAAGACCACTATTCCATTCGAAACTTGCCCGAGGCGTGCCGCCGGGCAGGCATCATGCCCAAACTATCCGATGAGATGCTGGAGGATGTCTTCCTCCGAGCCGTATGTATCCTTGACGCGAACCGTGTAGCGGGCGCCGGAGCGACCGAATTCGCAGACATAGAGGTTTCGGCCGTTCGCGTTGACCTCCACGCGCACGTCGCCGGCCTCGTTGAACGGGATGATGTCGCCGGCCTGCAGGCGGCTGATCGTGTCGAGCGTCTGCGCTTCCAGGCGGATGCGCGCCTCCAGCGACACCTTGGAGCGGCGGACCTGCTCACCGAGCTGCTCGCTCCACTCGACGCGGGTCTTCGGTGCATTGGCGGGCTTGGGCGCGGCGATGGTCGACTTCAGAAGAACGGCCTGGGGCACGATGACGTGGAAGGTCGAAAGCACCGGGCCGATGCCGACGGCCATGTTGACCATGGCGACGAAGGCCTCGTCCGTGCCGTCATCGGAGGCCTTGCGGGTCTCCATATTGTGTGCCGGGCCGAGTATCGGCTCGAAGCCGTTCGCGCCCATGACGGCGGTCTTTAGCACGCCGGAAATCCGGTCGAACATCATGGCGGCAAGGTCGAGCTCGATCTTGGAGAGCGGGCGCGGCTCCGGATCGTCGATCGCGTCGCTGACGGCGCCGAGCATGTTCTCGACCAGCGTGATGATCATCGGGCTGTCACAGATCAGCGTGAAGCGATCGCACCAGTCGCGCAGCGACGCATCGCAGCAGGCCATGGCGCCGCCGAGGCCTTCGACCAGCGGGCCGTACTTGCCCGTCGCAAAACCCGCATAGGAGACCGCGACCTCGAAGCCGAGTTCGCTTTCCAGCATGTCCGGCAGGAACTCGGCGAAGACGTCGCCGAGGCTGGCGCAGAGCTTGGAGATCGTCGCCTGGTCGCCGAGCCGGCCGGTCAGGCGCGCCAGCACGATCGGATCCATGGCGGAAGGGGCTTCGGTCACGCGTGCTTCCTTCATCTCTTAGGCCGCCTTCGAACCGCCGCCGGGATTCATCATTTCCTGCTCCACCGCGTCGATGGAGGGGCGCTCGTAGGAGGAGATGGTCTTGCGGCCGTATTCCAGCGCGACCTGCGGCACGGAGCCGTTCATGTAGGCGAGCAGCGTCTGCTTGACGATGATGTAGAGGCGGTTCTGCTTCTCGCGCACGACCTTGATGTTGGTGGTGACGGGCGTGACGATCGAATAGGACAGGAACACGCCGAGCAGCGTGCCGACGAGGGCGGCGGCGATCTTGCCGCCGAGGATTTCCGGGCTTTCGTTGATGGCGCCCATGGCCTTGATGACCCCGAGAACGGCCGCGACGATGCCGATGGCCGGGAAGGCGTCGCCCATCGTGTTGAGTGCGTTGTAGGGCTTCATCTTGTCGCGCGTGATCGTCTGGATCTCCTCGTCCATCAGCGCCTCGATCTCGTGGCTGCGGGCATTGCCGATGATGATGAGGCGGACGTAGTCGCAGATGAAGGCGGTCAGTTCCTTGTTGGCGAGCACTGTCGGGGCGGACTGGAAGATCGGCGATTCGGCCGGGTTGTCGATATGCGCCTCGATCTCGTTGCGCGACTTGGTGCGCAGGTCCCGCATCAGGCTGTAGAGCACGCCGAGCGTATCGAGATAGTGGCGTTCCTTCGGAACCTTGTGCTTGAAGGCCTCGCCCAGAGCCTTTCCGGTCTCCTTGATCACCTTCATCGTGTTGGCCACGATGAAGCCGCCGATCCCGGCGCCGCCGATGATCAGGAGTTCGAAGGGCTGGTTCAGCACTTCCAGATGACCACCCATGGCCATGTAGCCGCCAAGGACGCAGCCGAAGGTAACGATTAGACCGATAACGATGTTCATGAGCGCAGGTGTCCCGACACAATTCTGACCGTTCCGGAAATACGGTTCCAGCCTTGCGTGAAGCTGTACCTAACGGCAGGTTTACCGATCAGGTTCGCGCAAGCAAAAGCCGCGAGGATCATGGTTCAAAACGGGCATTCATGCCCTCCCGAACCCTGATCGGCGGCCCATCGTGACGACCACCTATACGAGCTACAAGCTGATTACCGCGGACCTCCAGACGTCGCTGAAGCGCGTTTCGGAGCAGCCGGATGTCAAGCGCGAGACGGAATACTATCTCGCCAGGATCGGCAGCGTGAAATCGATCGACGATTTCTTCGCCGATGCCAGGCTCTACAATTACGCGATGAAGGCGCACGGGCTGGAGGACATGGCCTATGCCAAGGCCTTCATGCGCAAGGTGCTGACGGAAGGCGTGGACGACAAGGCGGCCTTCGCCAACCGGCTCTCCGACACGCGCTACAAGGAACTGGCGGAGTCGCTGAACTTCGCAAGGCACGGCGAGCTTGCCACCACCTTCGAGCGCGCCCAGAAGGGCGTCGTCGAAAAATACACCCGCCAGACGCTGGAAATCAGCGCCGGCGAGGACAATACCGGCGTGCGGCTCGCGCTCTATTTCGAGCGCATGGCATCCTCCATCACGTCGGGCTATTCGATCATCGCTGACGACGCGCTGGCGCAGGTCGTGCGCACCGCGCTGCAGCTTCCCGCGGAATTCGCCGCCACCGATATCGACCGGCAGGCGGAATTCTACGAGGACGTGCTCAACCTCGAGGACTTCAAGGACACCTCGAAGATCGGCAAGTTCCTCGAGCGCTTCACTTCGATGTGGGAGCTGGAGAACCCTTCCGGCAGCTACGACCCGATGACCGCCTTCCAGCCGTCGAGCCTCACCGGCATTTCGACGGATCTGCTCATTTCCATCAACAATCTGAAACTCGGAGGTCGCTGACGTGCAGACCGGACTCTATGTATCGCTTTCGTCCCAGCTCGCGCTCGACCGACGCCTGACGACGCTGGCCGACAACGTCGCGAATTCCACGACGGTCGGCTTCCGCGCCACGGAAGTGAAGTTCAATCAGGTCGTCAGCGACCAGAAGGTCGCCGATGTCGCCTTCGTGTCGCAGGGCAACGAGTTCCTCTCCACGCGCAGCGGCGGCATGACCGAGACCGGCGGCACGCTCGACTTCGCCATCAAGGGTGACGCCTGGTTCCAGGTGCAGACGCCCTCCGGCCCGACGCTGACGCGCGACGGCCGCTTCACGGTGACCGATGCCGGCGAGCTCGTCACCCTCAACGGTTATGCGGTGCTCGATGCCGGCGGCGGGCCGATCCAGCTCGATCTCGCCAACGGGCCGATCCTGCTCAGCGCCGACGGCCAGCTCAACCAGAACGGCCAGCCCATCGCCGCGCTCGGCCTGTTCCAGGCGGATCTTTCCGGCGGCTTCGTGCGCGCCGGCAACAGCGGCATCATCACCACCATCCCGCCGGAACCGGTCGTCGACCGCATCGATGCCGGCGTGGTGCAGGGCTATATCGAGGAATCCAACGTCAACGCCATCGGCGAGATGACGCAGTTGATCCAGGTCACGCGCGCCTTCGAGAGCATCGCCTCGCTGATGCGCGACTCTGAGGAATCGCTGAAGGAAGCCATCCGCACCTTCGGCGGAAACCGGTAAGCGCCCATGAGTTCGGCACAGGGCGGCACGAGCAACGAAACGGGCAGGGCAGGCGGCAAGCTGAATGCGCTGGCTGGCCTCGTCAAACGGTACTCCTCCCCGGAATTCTCCGTGGCGCATGGCGGTCATGTCCAGACCATCGCGGCCGGGAACTATACGGTCAGCGGCTTGTCGCGCCATGTGCGGCTCGGCGAGTTCGTCGCCCATCGCAGCCCGACCGGCATCCATCTCGGCGAGGTCGTCCGCGTCGAGCCGGATACGGTCGTCGTCTGCCCGATCGAGCCGGGCGAGCCGATCGGCATCCACGACGTGGTGATCCGCAAGGGCGCCTTCCGCGTCGCGCCGACATCGGCCTGGTGCGGCCGCACGATCAACGCGCTGGGCGAGCCGATCGACGGGCTCGGCCCGCTCGTGCAGGGCGGCGTGCGCCGCTCGATCTCCAATTCCGCCCCGCCCTCGATGACGCGCAAGCGCGTCGAGACCGGCTTCGGCACCGGCGTGCGGGCGATCGACATCTTCGCCCCGCTCTGCCTCGGCCAGCGCCTCGGCATCTTCGCCGGTTCCGGTGTCGGCAAGTCCACGCTGCTCTCGATGCTGGCGCGGGCCGATGCCTTCGACAAGGTGGTCATCGCGCTGGTCGGCGAACGCGGCCGTGAAGTGCGCGAATTCATCGAGGACACGCTCGGCGACAACCTCGCCAAGTCGGTCGCCGTCGTCGCCACCAGCGACGAAAGCCCGATGCTGCGCAAGATGGCGCCGCTGACCGCCGTGACGATCGCCGAGCACTATCGCGACCAGGGCGACAACGTGCTCCTGATCATCGACAGCGTGACGCGCTTCGCCCATGCCATCCGCGAGGTGGCGACCGCCTCCGGCGAGCCGCCGATCGCCCGCGGCTACCCGGCCTCCGTCTTCACGGAGCTGCCGCGCCTCCTGGAGCGCGCCGGGCCGGGTGCGGAAGGCGCGGGCACGATCACGGCGATCATCTCGATCCTCGTCGACGGCGACAACCACAACGACCCGATCGCCGACTCGACGCGCGGCATCCTCGACGGCCACATCGTGCTGGAACGCAGCCTTGCCGAAGAGGGGCGCTATCCGCCGATCAACCCGCTCGCCTCGATCTCGCGTCTTGCCCGCAAGGCCTGGACGCCGGACCAGGAACGGCTGGTGGCGCGGCTGAAGGCGCTGATCCATCGCTTCGAGGAAACGCGGGACCTGCGCCTCATCGGCGGCTATCGCCCCGGCGCCGATCCCGACCTCGACATGGCGATCAAGCAGGTGCCGATCATCTATGAGGTTCTGAAACAGACGCCGGGCGAACCGCCCGCGGGCGATGCATTCTCCGATCTTGCCATGGCGCTGAAGAATGCGGCCGGGCAGGGCGGTGCGCCGGCAACGAGAAGGGGATGACAGTGACGGATTTCGACGCGGACCAGGTCATTCAGCCGATGAAGCGCGCGGAAAAGGGGCGTTATTCGACGGGTGACAAGCTTCTGGTGGGCACGGGCGTGCTGCTCGCCGCCATGGCGGCCTTCTTCCCCTGGTATGTCTTCCTGAACCCGGAAAAATTCTCCGTGCCGGCCCTCTGGGAAGGCACGACCCGCGATCTGCCGGAGACGGCGGCGAAGGAGGTGATGAGCGTCTCGCCCGCCGCCATGGTGGACAATGACAGCGATCCGGGGCTGGAAAGCCTCGACCCCGTTTCGACCGCCACAGCGCCCAGCGTCGGTGAGAAGGACAAGACGCTCGGCACGCCGGTCGAAACCGGTCTCGACCAGCCGCTGCCGGCCTCGTCCGGCTTCCGACTGATGCATGTGGCCAACGGCCGGGCGCTGATCGAGGATGCCAGCGGCATGTATATCGTGCGCGTCGGCTCGATCCTGCCCGACAACAGCCGTCTTGCGACCCTCGAACAGCGCGACGGCGCCTGGGTCATCGTCACGTCGAACGGCGACATCATCAAGCGCAACTGACGAAGATCCCGAAGGCAAGGCAATCGCCTATGGTCTTGCCACTCACCCGAGCCCTCTTCCCGCAAGCGGGGAGAGGGACTTGCCCCGCAAAACAGTCATTGGTTGGGGAAACCGGCGCGGCCTATACCCTTCTCCCCACTTGCGGAGAGAAGGTGGCCGGCAGGCCGGATGAGGGGCACGTCGTGCGGCAGGCGGAGAATGCTTCCGCTCCCCACACTTATTCCCCCGCAATTTCAGCCGGTTGCAAACAAACCGCCGCGCAGCAAGTCTGACGCAAGATTGGCTCCGTAGGTTCGCCGTGAACAAGGATGGAGCTTGTCATGCAACCGATACAACTGTTTGAACTGGCCTCGAAACAAGCCGAATGGCTATCCGTCCGCCAGAGTGTGGTTGCAGGCAATATCGCCAACGCCAACACCCCCGGGTTCAAGGCGAAGGACGTCACCCCCTTTCAGGCGGTGCTCGAAACGACGGGCATCCGCATGGCGGCGACGCAGCCCGGCCATTTCACCGACGCAAGCGAAATGGCCAGCCGCGTCGTCGAGACCAAGCCCTCCGACGAGATCGGCGTGCAGGAGTCCGGCAACACCGTCGGCCTTGCCGAGGAACTCATGAAGCAGGGCCAGGTCAAGCGTGAGTTCGATATGAATGCCGGCCTCGTCAAGGCCTTTCATCGCATGATGCTGATGACAGTCAGAAGGTAAAAAATGGATCCGCTCGTAGCTTCAATGAAAGTCGCGGCCTCGGGACTTGAGGCGCAATCCACCCGTATCCGCATCGTCTCGGAAAACCTGGCGAACGCCCGTTCGACCGGCGACGTCCCCGGTGCCGATCCCTTCCGCCGCAAGACGGTGACCTTCGCGGCCGAGCTGGACCGGGCGTCCGGCGCCTCGCTCGTCGAGGTCCAGCGCCTCGGCTTCGACGAGGGCGCGTTCTCGACGGAATACGACCCCGGCAACCCGGCGGCCAACGCCGAGGGCATCGTCAAGATGCCGAACGTCAACATGCTGGTGGAAATGGCCGACATGCGGGAAGCCAACCGCTCTTATGAAGCCAACCTGCAGAGCATCAAGCAGTCGCGCGACCTGATCAGCGCTACCATCGACCTCCTGAGGGCCTCGCAATGATCGAAAGCGTAAAGGGCGTCAATTCGCTCTTCTCCACCAACGCCCTCTCGGGCGTCACCAGCGAGACCTCCGGCTCCGTTTCCGCCGCCGCCGCGCAGGGAACGGGAACCCAGATGAGTTTCGCCCAGGTGATGGGCGACATGGCGACGGACATGGTGGACCGGCTGAAGCTCAGCGAGACCAAGTCCTTCGAAGCCATCCAGGGCAAGGCATCGACCCGCGAAGTGGTCGACGCCGTCATGAATGCCGAGCAGACGCTGCAGACCGCCATCGCCATCCGCGACAAGGTCGTCACCGCCTATCTCGAAGTCGCAAGAATGCAGATCTGAGGACCGGACATGAAAGCCCTAGCCATCGCCGCCACCGGCATGAACGCGCAGCAGACCAACCTTGAAGTCATCGCGAACAACATCGCGAACATCAACACGACCGGCTTCAAGCGCGCCCGAGCCGAATTCTCTGACCTCCTCTACCAGACCGAGCGCGCTGCCGGCGTGCCGAACCGCGCCAACCAGGCGGTCGTGCCGGAAGGCGCGATCATCGGCCTCGGCGTGAAGACGGCCGCCATCCGCAACCTGCATCTCCAGGGCGGCCTGACGAGCACCGGCAATTCCTTCGACCTCGCACTGATCGGCCGCGGCTGGTTTCAGATCGAGGCAGCGGACGGCTCCACGCTCTACACCCGCGCCGGCGCCTTCAACACGAACGCCGAAGGCCAGCTCGTGACCCTCGACGGCTACACCGTCGTTCCCGGCATCAACGTGCCGCAGGATGCGACGGAGATTACGGTCAGCAAGTCCGGCCAGGTCTATGCCACCGTCGCCGGCGAGCAGCAGGAACTCGGCCAGATCACGCTGGCGAACTTCGTCAACGAGGCGGGCCTGGAACCGCTCGGCGAGAACCTCTTCCGCGAAACCGCAGCCTCCGGCCCGGCCAATGTCGGTGCACCGGACGAGGCGGGCTTCGCCTATATCCAGCAGAACTACCTCGAAGCCTCCAACGTCGATCCGGTCAAGGAAATCACCGACCTGATCTCGGCCCAGCGCGCTTATGAGATGAATTCCAAGATCATCCAGGCCGCGGACGAGATGGCGGCCGTGGTCAGCAAGAACCTGAGATAGCAACCAACACGCGGGGAACATGATGTTTCGCCTGAAAGCAGCTCTTCGGAGTGGAAAGACCCTGCCAGCCCGGTGGCGCGCGATCCTTCTCGCGCCTGCCGCGCTCGTCGGTCTTCTCGTGGCCGACGCGGCTCTGGCCAATGGGCGCACCGCCGTCGTGCCCAAGCGCATCATCTATCCCGGCGAGGAGATCCAGGCGGGCCAGCTCGAAGTGGTCGAGGTGACCAACCCGAACATCGTCAAGGGATTTGCCGAAAGCATTTCCGATGTCAGCGGGCTCATTACGAAGCGCACATTGCTGCCCGGCCGCGTCATCCTCGTCTCGGCCCTGCGCGAACCCTTCGTCGTGAACCGCGGCTCGACCGTGCAGATGGTCTTCGACAACGGTTCGCTCGTCATCCGCGCCAACGGCACGCCCCTGCAGGACGCTGCCGTCGGCGAACTCATCCGGATCCGCAACAAGGATTCGGGCGTGATCGTCTCCGGCACGGTCATGGCCGACGGAACCGTGCATGTGGTGGCGAAATGATGCGTGATCTCTTCTCCCGCGCCCTTGCCGTTCTCGCCTGCCTCATGCTGGCGGCCGGACCGGCGCTGCCGGCGGCCCGCATCAAGGATGTCGCCTCGTTGCAGGCCGGCCGCGACAACCAGTTGATCGGCTACGGCCTCGTCGTCGGCCTCCAGGGCACGGGCGACAGCATGCGTTCCTCGCCTTTCACCGAACAGTCCATGCGGGCGATGCTGCAGAACCTCGGCATCTCCATGGTGGGCACCCAGACGCGCGCCAAGAACATCGCGGCCGTGCTCGTCACCGCCAACCTGCCACCCTTCGCAAGCCCCGGCAGCCGCATCGACGTGACCGTCGGTTCGCTCGGCGATGCCTCGTCGCTGCGCGGCGGCACGCTCGTCATGACCTCGCTTTCGGGCGCCGATGGCCAGATCTATGCGGTTGCGCAGGGCTCGATCGTCGTCACCGGCATCAGCGCCAGCGGCGAGGCCGCCACGGTGCAGCAGGGCGTCACCACGGCCGGCCGGGTGCCGAACGGCGCGATCATCGAGCGCGAACTGCCCTCGCGCTTCAAGGACAGTTCCGATCTCGTGCTGCAATTGCGCAATCCCGATTTTTCCACCTCCGTCGGCATGGCGGATGCGATCAACCGCTATGCGGCCGCACAGTATGGTTCGCCGATCGCCGAATCGCGCGATTCGCAGTCGGTCTACGTTTCCAAGCCGAAGATGGCGGATCTTTCCCGCCTGATGGCCGATATAGAGAACCTCGTCATCGAGACCGATGCGCCTGCGCGCGTCGTCGTCAACGAGCGCACGGGAACGATCGTCATCGGCCAGGACGTGCGCATCTCGCCCGTCGCCGTCAGTTACGGCACGCTCACCGTGCAGATCAACGAAATGCCGAAGGTCGTGCAACCCGAGCCCTTTTCCAGGGGCGAGACGGCGGTGGAGCCGAACACGGACATCCTCGTCCAGCAGGATGGCGGCACGGTCGCCCTGCTCGACGGCTCGAGCCTGCGCTCGCTGGTCACCGGTCTCAACAGCATTGGCGTCAAGCCGGATGGCATCATCTCCATCCTGCAGAGCATCAAGACCGCAGGCGCCCTCCAGGCAGAACTGGTGCTGCAATGACCGATGTCACGACCCTTACCGCCTTGAAGACGCTGGCGCGCAAGCTCGCGCTGCCGATGGCCGGCTTCGTGCTCATGGCCATTCCCGGCGCCTTCGCCGAGGAACGCCCCGTCATTATGACGACCAAGGCGACCGCTGACGAGATCCGCGAATTCTGCACCAACATCGCGGACGCGGCGCGCGACCAGCGCTACCTGCTCCAGAAGCAGGAACTGGAAAACCTCCAGAAGGACATCGACGCGCGCATCAAAACGCTGGAAACCCGCCGCGCCGAATATGAGGACTGGCTCAACCGTCGCAACAACTTCCTCAAGACGGCCGAGGCCGGGCTCGTCGAGATCTATCGCAAGATGAAGCCCGATGCGGCTGCCGCCCAGCTTGCCGAGATCAATCCGGAGATCGCCTCGGCGATCGTCATGAAGCTGCCGCCGCGCCAGTCGAGCACCATCCTGGCCGAAATGCCGGCCGACAAGGCCGCGTTGCTCACCCGTCTCATCGCCATTGCAGGCGATCCGAATACGTCAAAGGCAAAGGACCCGTCATGATGAAGAAGATCGCCTCCGCACTCGCCGTGGCGCTCACGCTTTCGAGTTGCACGAGCCAGGCCCTCGACGAAATCGGCCGCGCGCCCTCGATGAGCCCGATCGGCAGCGGCCTCAACTATGCCGAAACGCCGCAGATGGCCATGTATCCCAAGCAGCCGCGCACGGCGGTTGCCGGCTATTCGATCTGGAGCGACCAGCAGTCGGCGCTCTTCAAGGATTCGCGCGCCTTCAAGGTGGGCGACATCCTCACCGTCAAGATCCGCGTCAACGACCGGGCAAGCTTCGACAACAAGACCGATCGCTCGCGCACCAACAAGAGCGGCATGAATTTCGGCTTCGGCGGCTCGGGCAACAATTTCAAGGTCGATACGGAAGCCGACCTCAACTACGGCTCCTCGACCAGCACCAAGGGCGACGGCTCGACGGAGCGCTCGGAAAAGCTGAACCTGCTCGTCGCCGCCGTGGTGACGGGCGTCATCGAGAACGGCAATCTCCTGATCAGCGGTTCGCAGGAAGTGCGCGTCAACCACGAGCTTCGCATCCTCAACGTCGCCGGCATCGTGCGCCCGCAGGATGTCGATGCCGACAACCAGATCGCCTATGAGCGCATCGCGGAAGCCCGCATCTCCTATGGCGGCCGCGGCCGCCTGACCGAGGTGCAGCAGCCGCCATGGGGCCAGCAGGCCGTCGACCTGCTCTCGCCGATCTGAAGGGAAGCACCACCATGGCGGACGAAGAACCGGTCGTCGAGAAGAAGAAGCCGACGCTGATCCTCACCATCGCGGCCATCGCCGTGCTGACGCTGCTGGCAGGCGGCGGCGGCTGGCTGGTGGGCAACATGCTCGCCCCCCCGCCTGCGGAACCGGCGGAGGAGGCGAAGGCGGGGGCCGAGGGTGGCCATGGCGGCGCGGAAGGCGAGACGGCCGAGGTCGTGCCGCATATCTCCACCGAGGCGAACGGCGTCGTCCTGCTCGACCCGATCACCAGCAACCTTGCCTATCCCTCGGACAACCGCATCCGCCTCGAAGTCGCGCTGATGTTCAAGGGCGTGCCCGACGTCACGCTCGCCGAGGAGATCCACCAGGACATCCTCGCCTATATGCGCACCGTCTCCCTGCAGCAGGTGCAGGGACCGCGCGGGTTCCAATATCTCCGGGAAGACCTGCAGGAGCGGGTTGACCTCAGGTCCGAAGGGCGCGTAACCAACGTCATGTTCCGGACCTTTGTGATCGAATGATTCGAGCCTTTCTGACCTTCGTCGCCATGATGGCGATGACCGGTATGGCCTACGCCCAGCAGCAGTTGCAGCTGCCGGGCGATTTGCTGAATGCGCAGGTCGACGGGTCGGTCGCCTCCTGGATCATCCGCACCTTCGGGCTGCTCACCGTGCTGTCGGTGGCCCCCGGCATCCTCATCATGGTGACGAGCTTTCCGCGCTTCGTCATCGCCTTCTCGATCCTTCGTTCCGGCATGGGCCTCGCCACGACGCCCTCGAACATGATTCTCGTCTCGCTCGCGCTGTTCATGACCTTCTACGTCATGGCGCCGACCTTCGACCGGGCCTGGCAGAACGGCGTCGAGCCGCTGATCGCCAACCAGATCGACGAGACGGAAGCGGCCAGGCGCATCGCCGAACCCTTCCGCGAGTTCATGGTCGCCAATACCCGCGACAAGGATCTCGAACTCTTCATCTCGCTGGCGGAAGAACGCGGCCAGACGGTGGTGGAGAACAATGTCGCGGACCTGCGCGTCGTCATCCCGGCCTTCATGATCTCGGAAATCCGCCGCGGCTTCGAGATCGGCTTCCTCGTCGTCCTGCCCTTCCTCGTCATCGACATGATCGTCGCCACCATCACCATGGCCATGGGCATGATGATGCTGCCGCCGACCTCGATCTCGCTGCCCTTCAAGATCCTGTTCTTCGTGCTCATCGACGGCTGGAACCTGCTCGTCGGCAGCCTTGTCCGCTCCTTCAGCTAGCGTATTCCGCCAGTAAAGCGACGCAGCTCCTCCGGTATTGCGCAGACGCTCCGGACTTTCTTAACCATAAAATTTTACCAGCGGTTAACCATACTTGGCGACCGCTCGAAAGCCCCTTGTCGATTTAAGGAGTTGGCAAGGATTGGCTGCGAGTTTTGCTTGGACACGACGGGTTTGGTATCCCTTCAGATCCCTGGAGAAACCGAGTTGGCATGATGCCGAACCGCCGTAACCGGTAAAGTTTTCAGTCCGGTATGTCCCCCACCAGTATTACGTTCAAAGGGACAACGATAATGACGAGCATTCTCACCAACGCAGCAGCCATGTCTGCCCTCCAGACGCTGCGCTCCATCAACAACGGCATGGAAGACACGCAGGCGCGCGTTTCCTCGGGCCTGCGCGTCGGTGGCGCGGCTGACAACGCTGCTTACTGGTCGATCGCGACCACCATGCGCTCCGACAACATGGCGCTCTCCGCCGTTCAGGACGCCCTCGGCCTCGGTGCTGCCAAGGTTGATACCGCTTATGCGGGTATGGAGTCCTCGATTGAAGTAGTCAAGGAAATCAAGAAAAAGCTGGTAACGGCGACGGAAGACGGCGTCGATAAAGCGAAGGTGCAGGGCGAAATCGCTCAGCTTCAGGATCAGCTGAAGGGCATTGCTGATGCGGCGTCTTTCTCTGGAGAAAACTGGCTGAAGGCTGATGCCGGGGCCGCAGCGATCAAAGACGTTGTCGGCTCCTTCGTTCGTGATGACAACGGCAACGTCTCGGTCAAGAAGATCGGTTACACGCTTGACGATAAGACTGTTCTCTTTGACTCGACGAACAACACGCCGTTGACGACGTATGGCTCGGGCATTCTTGACGCCCAGGCGCAATACAATGGCACGGATGGCGTTAATGTCGACATCACGATCAATGGCGTCGCTTCGTCGCCTGCCGTTAAGGGTTATAGCACGAACGAGCTGCTCACGCTCGGCTTGACCTTCACGACGAATACGACGACCAATCAAACTGTTGCTGATAATGCGGGCACTGTAGAGTACCTGCGTCTTGACGGACAGGACAAGTGGGTGAAACTGACCGCGACTGCGCCGACGACTGGTCAGGCTGTTGCCTACAACGATGGTTCCACTGACTACTTCGTCGATACTGCCGATCTACCGACGAACGTTGTCAACGCAGATGCTGGGTTCTCCGTTTACAACCTCGACATCACGAAGTTGGATACCGTTGCAACCGCGATGGGTGGTAGTTTTACTGAAGCCGACGCTCTGGATTTCATGATCCAGTATATCGATGATCAGCTCCAGACCATGACCAGCGCGGCTGCATCGCTCGGCTCCATTTCTTCACGCATCGAGCTGCAGGAAGAATTCGCCTCAAAGCTGTCCGCAGCCATCGACAAGGGCGTCGGTCGCCTGGTTGATGCGGATATGAACGAGGAATCGACCCGCCTGAAGGCACTGCAGACGCAGCAGCAGCTCGCCATCCAGTCGCTGTCGATTGCTAACAGCGCGTCGCAGAACATCCTGTCTCTGTTCCGTTAATACGGTGGGAAACAGGAAGGGTGAGTGGAGTTTGACTGTTCACCTACGCTTTGAGCCGCTCCCGAGAGGGGGCGGCTTTATCATTTCATTAACACTTTCTTGATACGCGCGCGCGACGGTTGTGAATAATCACTTCTCGCGTGAGAGCGGCGGTGCAAAAGTCGGCCACGGTAGCGGCGGCATAATGCTGCTGCGGGCGGAGTAAAATCCGGCCACCTATTTCCTTTCTGCAACG
>NZ_SLVX01000020.1 GCF_004341885.1 Shinella granuli
GCTCAATTCTCACCAGTCCCGTCAGGAAACCCTAGAGCGAGTTCGTCGGCCGCCAGAAGCGCCGCCGCTCTCGTTCGATGGCCGGGTTATAGGCCTACACTCCCCACGGCGTCAACAGACATTTCCAGGAAAAATCAAAAAACTTATAAGGTGCTGTAATCGTTTATGTTTTTTGAACAATGACACTTACAGAGCCCCCGAAACGGCCTCCCGAGCTGCAAATCGACCGCAGAAATCTTGTCCAAACGATCAAAACGGGGATGCGGCCACCATTTGTCCGGTGACGGCATGAAATCGGCCGGTGCAAAGGTGGAATTTCGGGGAAAGGTGAGAAATTTTGCTTGACGTCCTCCCGAAGAAAAAGGGCGCCGGCGGATATCCGCGGCGCCCCCTCCCCCCCACCGGTTCCGGCAAGGCGTCAGCTCTTCAGCTTGCCCATGATCTGCTCAAGGAAACCGAGCAGCAAGGCGGAGACGACGAAGGCGAGGTGCATGAGGGTCAGCCACATCAGCTTGGCATCGGTATATTGCTGCGCGTTGAGGAAGACCTGCAGCAGATGGATCGAGGAGATCGCCACGATCGACGAGGCGACCTTGATCTTCAGGCTGCCGGAATCGAGCTTTCCGAGGAAGGATACATCGCTCTCCGCCTCGTCGAAGCGGCTGACGAAATTCTCGTAGCCGGCGATCATGACCATCAGGATGAGGCTGGCGACCAGCGCCGCATCGATCAGGCCGAGCATGGCAAGGATCATCTCTGCATCATCGAAGACGAAGACGTTCATCGCCACCTTGGCGAATTTGTAGAGGAAGGACACGGCATAGACGGCAAGCGCGGCGACGAGACCGAGATAGAAGACCACCAGGATCCAGCGGCTCGACAGGATGATGCGTTCGACCAGCAGCTCGAGGGATTTCATCGGTCAGGCTCCAAGGGGATTCGGCAAGATCACCCGTTGTTAACCAATGGCTCGGAGCCCCGCAAGGGTCGTTCACGGCAGCAAAAAGGGCGGCGTCCGCGACGCCGCCCCTTTCCGGTATGCTTCATCCTCATGCCCTTCGGAACAGGCCCGCGATCAGCGAGAGGACCAGAAGGGCCAGGAAGACGAAGAACAGAATCTGCGCGATGCCGGCCGACGCACCGGCAATGCCGCCGAAGCCGAGCAGGCCGGCAACAAGGGCGATCACGAGAAAGACCACAGCATAATAGAGCATTTTCGAACTCCTTCTTTGTATCGTTGGAGAAACGAGGCGTGCTGGAAAAGGTTCCGCGAACCGCGATCGAATAAATGGCTCATGACGGTGCCTCATCCAAAAACAATGCCGCCGCGGCCTTTCGGCTGCGGCGGCATGAGCGGTGACCGAAACGGTCAGCGTCCGTTCTAGTGACGGCGCGTCCAGTCGTCGATCTGCCGCTCGGCCTCCTCCTTGGCGAGGCCATAGCGCTGCTGGATCTTGCCCGAAAGCTCGACGCGGCGGCCATTGATGACATCGAGATCGTCATCGGTAAGCTTGCCCCACTGGGCCTGCGCCTTGCCCTTGTACTCGTTCCACTTGCCTTCGATGATGTCCCAGTTCATGTCGTGTCCTTTCTGTTCCGTTGAACGCATGGCGTTGACGAAGGAGAAACCGGCAGGCGCCGGAAAGGTTCCCGGCACGTCAGTGCATCCACGCCGCCGCTTCGGCCGGATAGGCGTTGTCGGCGACGATGACGTCCTGCGCCGGCGGGCTGGCCTGCCGGACATGGACCTCAAGACCGTTCTGGCGGCTGAGGCGCCAACTGATCTCGACATCCTCCTCGACCCAGGCCGGATCGACGGCCGCGCAGCGGCCGTGCACGATGCGCTTTTCCGCCCCTGCCCCGCCAAGCGCGGCCGGCAGGGCGCCGACACAGTCTTCCATGGACTCGAACGCCACCTGGGGCGCTTGCAGTTCTTCGCAGGTGAGGCCGCCATGGCTGCAGCCGACCAGAAGCATGATTGCGGCTATGTGTTCCATTTCACTCTCCATCACCCATCGGATTGACCGGGAAACGGAGGGAAGCAACGAAAGTTCCGGCACAGCGCGGTGACGGCGCTCTCACATTTTCGGGAACAAAATCCATTGCGGCCCGTTGTCGGCCCATCGCTCGAAAGCGAACCGGACGCGAAAGGAAGCACCCGATGCTCAGCACCATTCTCCTCGTCATTCTCATCCTGCTTCTGATCGGCGCCCTGCCGAACTGGGGATACAGCCGAAGCTGGGGCTACGGGCCCTCCGGCGGCCTCGGGCTGATCGTGCTCATCCTTCTCATCCTCGTCCTCATGGGACGTATCTGATCCCCAACCAAGCCAGGAGCCGGAACCATGAAGAACATCATCATCGCGCTTGCCGTCGTCGCCTCCACGGTGACACTCACCGCCTGCACCCAGACTGAACGCGGAACGGCGATCGGGGCGGGCACGGGCGCCGTCATCGGCGGCGTGGTCACGGGACGTGCCGGCGGCGCGCTCGCGGGCGCGGCCATCGGCGGTGCTGCGGGCTATCTCATCGCCCGCTCCGACCGCAGCGGCTACTGCATCTACCGCGACCGGTATGGCCGCCGCTACGAAGCACGCTGCCGCTGAAGCGATCGAAGACCAACAAACGGGAAACGGGCCCTCAGGCCCGTTTCTTGATGTCTGGAACTGGAAGGAAGAATGTTTTCAGGAACCGCTCTTGGCCCTGCGCTCGGCCTCGTCGAGCTTTTCCAGAAGATCGAGAAGACGGTCGGGCACGGGCTCCGTCTCGATGACGTCGTAGAAGGACTTGAGCTTGCGGCCGATCGGCCCGTTGGGGTCGAACGCAGCCTTGACGGGGGCATCCCGCCCCGCGCGCTTCTTGTCTTTACCGGGCTCGATCATGGTCTTGTTTCCATCCGATGCCACTCGCTATCTTCCTTTTGCCCAAGATTCCCAATAGCAAGTCAGACTTAGAATGCTACCAATAGGTTTCCGCATGGTGAACTCTAGCGGAAACGGTTCCGATGCGGAACATATTCAGGGAGAACTAAATGTCACTTTCCACCCGTATCGCACCGCATCTCGCCTATCTGAGGCGGTTTTCCCGTGCCGTGACGGGCTCCCAGACCTCGGGCGACGCCTATGTCGCGGCCATGCTTGAAGCGCTCGTTGCCGATATCACGCTCTACCCGGAGGGCAGGAGCGACCGGATCGCGCTCTACCGGCTCTATTGCACGCTCTTCGAAAATCTCGACGTGACGCTGCCAGACAACACCTCCCCCTTCGGTTGGGAGCGCCAGGCGGCCGCCAACCTTGCCAACCTGCCGCCGGCCGAGCGCAAGGCCTTCCTGCTGGTCGCCGTCGAGGGTTTCGACCTTGCCGAAGGCGCCGATATTCTCGACGTGCCGGAAGAACGCTTCGCCGCCCTGCTCGACGAAGCCTCGCGCGACATCTCGCGGCAGGTGGCGACCGACATCATGATCATCGAGGATGAGCCGCTGATCGCCATGGACATCGAGGACATGGTGAAGGGCCTCGGCCACAATGTGACGGGCATCGCGCGCACCCATGCGGAGGCGGTCGAGCTCTACCACCGCACGTCGCCGCGCATGGTGCTGGCCGACATCCAGCTGGCCGACGGCAGTTCCGGCATCGACGCCGTCAACGACATCCTGAAGAACAGCACGATCCCGGTCATCTTCATCACCGCCTTCCCGGAGCGGCTGCTGACCGGCGAGAAGCCCGAGCCGGCCTTCCTCGTCACCAAGCCGTTCAATCCGGACATGGTGAAGGCGCTGATCAGCCAGGCGCTGTTCTTCGACGAGCAGGCGCGGCTGGCAAAATCGGCCTGAGCGCCGGGCCGGACCGAAAACGCAACGGCGCGCACGATCAGGCGCCGTTGCCTCCATCTGTCAGAAGGTCGGCGGGGTGCAGGCGCTGATGACCTCGCAGGGCACCGGGCCGACGCAGCGGAAGCGGTGCGGACGGCGGCTTTCGAAATAATAGGCATCCCCCGGGCCGAGGATCCGCCGCTCGTCGTCGACGGTCACCTCCAGCCGGCCGGAGAGCACGATGCCGCCCTCCTCGCCGTCGTGCACCAGCAGCACCTTGCCGGTATCGGCGCCCGGCTGGTAGCACTCCTTCAGGATCTGCAGGCTGCGGCCGAAGGTGTTCTCGCCGATCTGGCGGAAGGAAATCGGGCCCTTGCCGATCTCCACAAGCTCGTCCGCCCGGTAGAAGGCCTTTTTCGGGCGCTCCGGCTCGAAGGCGAAGAATTCCGCAAGGCCGATCGGGATGCCGTCGAGGATGCGCTTCAGCGCGCCGACCGACGGGTTGGAGGCATTCGATTCGATCAGCGAGATCGTCGAATTGGTGACGCCGGCACGCTTGGCAAGTTCCCGCTGGGAGAGATTGTGGGCCATGCGCAGGTGGCGCAGCCTCCCCCCGATATCGACCGACATGGCCATTCCCTGTTCTAGATGTTCGAAATATCGAAAATCGGCTTTTTCGTATCCTTTATTTTCAATTAGTTGACGTCAAGAAGAAAAGGACTTGTTCGGCATCGCAAATCATGGCGTCAATCCCGCCAGCCAGAGGAGATTTGCCATGAACGTTCACAACAAGCCCAATGCACCGGTGCTCGACAGCTACTGGATGCCCTTTACCGCCAACCGCCAGTTCAAGGCCGCGCCGCGCCTGCTCGCCGCCGCCGAAGGCATGTATTACACCAGCGCCGACGGCCGCCAGGTGCTCGACGGCACCGCGGGCCTGTGGTGCGTCAATGCCGGCCACGGCCGCCGGCAGATCGCCGCGGCGGTCGAGCGCCAGCTCACCGAGATGGATTTCGCGCCCTCCTTCCAGATGGGCCATGCGGTCGCCTTCGATTTCGCCGAACGGCTGGCCGAGATCGCCCCCGGCCCCGACGGCGCCAAGCTCGATCGCGTCTTCTACACCGGCTCCGGCTCGGAATCGGTCGATACCGCGCTGAAGATCGCCATCGCCTACCAGCGCGCCATCGGCCAGGGCACGCGCACGCGCCTCATCGGCCGCGAGCGCGGCTATCACGGCGTCGGCTTCGGCGGCATTTCGGTCGGCGGCATTCTCAACAACCGCCGCGTCTTCCCGCAGCTTCCCGGCTCCGACCACCTTCGGCACACCCATGACCTTGCGAAGAACGCCTATGTGAAGGGCCAGCCGGAGCACGGCGCCGAGCTTGCCGACGACCTGGAGCGGCTGGTGGCACTGCACGGCGCGGAAACCATCGCGGCCTGCATCGTCGAGCCGGTCGCCGGCTCCACCGGCGTGCTGATCCCGCCGAAGGGCTATCTCGAAAAGCTGCGCGCGACCTGCGACAGGCACGGCATCCTCCTGATCTTCGACGAAGTCATCACCGGCTTCGGGCGCCTCGGCGCCGCCTTCGCCACCGACTATTTCGGCGTGACGCCCGACATCGTGACCACCGCCAAGGGCCTCACCAACGGCGCCATCCCGATGGGGGCGGTCTTCGCCAGCCGCAAGGTGCACGACGCGCTGATGCACGGGCCGGAAAACGCCATCGAGCTCTTCCACGGCTACACCTATTCCGGCCATCCGGTGGCCTGCGCCGCCGGCATCGCGACGCTCGACATCTACCGCGACGAAGGCCTCTTCACCCGCGGCGCGGCGCTGCAGGACGACTGGCATGCCGCGATGCATTCGCTGAAGGGCCTGCCGCACATCATCGACATCCGCACCATCGGCCTCATCGCCGGCATCGAGCTTGCCCCGCGCGACGGCGCACCGGGCGCGCGGGCCTATGACGTCTTCGTCGATTGCTTTGAGAAGGGCCTCCTGATCCGCGTTACCGGCGACATCATCGCCTTCTCGCCGCCGCTGATCGCCGAGAAGAAGCATTTCGAGGACATCGTCTCGATCCTCGGCGACGCCCTGAAGCGCGCAGCCTGATTCCGGCCCCGCCGGAAGCGGCTTGGCACTGCACATCGCGGAAAACGCTGTTATATCTGGGCCCGTATCCATACGGGCCCAGTTTCATGTCAGCATCCGCCAAGACCGAACCGAAACTCATCTTCCGCCTCCAGTTCGAGCCGGACGGGCGGATCGGGCGCGGCAAGATCCAGCTTCTCGCGCATATCCGGGAGACCGGCTCGATCTCGGCCGGCGGACGGGCGATGGACATGTCCTATCGCCGGGCCTGGCTGCTGGTCGACGAGATGAACCGGCTGTTCCGCACGCCCGTGGTGGAATCGCAGCGCGGCGGAAAACAGGGCGGCGGCGCCGTCGTGACCCCCTTCGGCGAGGCGCTGATCGCGCATTACCACACCATGGAGGAGAAGGCGCGCGCGGCGCTGGCCGAGGACATCGGCTGGATCGTCGAAAACCTTGCCGACTGACACCTATTCCAGCGCCACCGTCTTGATGACGGCGTGCACCGGCAGGCCCGGCGCAAGGCCGAGGCGCTCGACGGAGAATGCGGTGATGCGGGCGCGCACGACATCGCCGCCGCAGGCGATGCGCAGGCTCGCCATGCCCTCGCCGTCCGGCTCGATCGCCTCGACGGCGCCTTCCAGGATGTTGAGCGCGCTGAGGCCTTCCGGGCGCACCGTCGCGATCATGACGTCGCGGGCGGGAATGCGCAGCCGCACCGTTTCGCCCGGCGAGACCGCGGCGCCCGGCACGAGGATCGTCGCGCCGCCATCAAGGCGGATGGTGGCGAGGCCGTGCGCGGCATCGCGCGCCTCGACGCGGCCGGCAAGGACGCTGCCGGCCTCGCGGCGTTCGGCGGCAGAGGAAAGGCGCGGGCCGCTCAGCACGTCCGATGCCGCGCCGATCGCCTCGATGCGCCCGTCCGCCATCAGCACGACCCGGTCGGCAAGGCGCGCGACCTCGGCCACCGAATGGCTGACATAGACGATGGGAATGCCGACCTCGTCGCGCAGGCGCTCCAGATAAGGCAGGATCTCCGCCTTGCGCTCCTCGTCGAGCGCGGCGAGCGGCTCATCCATCAGCAGCAGGCGCGGCGAGGCGAGCAGCGCGCGGCCGATGGCGACACGCTGCTTTTCGCCGCCGGAAAGGTTGGCCGGCTGGCGATCGAGCAGGCCGGCAATGCCGAGCAGGTCGACCACGCGGTCCGGATTTTCCGTGCGCGCGCCCTTCGGCGAGAACCAGCGGCCATAGTTGAGGTTCTGGCGCACGGTGAGGTGCGGGAAGAGGCGTGCCTCCTGGAAGACATAGCCGAAACGCCGGCGGTGGGCGGGTACGAAGATGCGGCGGGCGGTATCGACCAGCACCTCGTCGTCAAGCAGGACGCGGCCTTCCGCCGGGCGCGTCAGGCCGGCGATGATGCGGACCAGCGAGGTCTTTCCCGAGCCGGAGCGGCCGAACAGGGCGGTGACGCCCCCGTCGGAGGTGAAGGCGGCCTCCAGCGAAAAATCGCCGAGCCGGTGGCGGGCTTCGACGACAAGGCTCATTCGAGGTGCACCTTGCGGCCGAGGCGCTGGGCGAGCGCCTCGGAGGCGATGAGCGCGACCATGGAGATGGCGATGGCGACGAGGGTGAGGCGCATGGCGCCGGTATCGCCGCCGGGCACCTGGGTGAAGGTGTAGATGGCGGCCGACAGCGTTTGCGTCTCGCCGGGAATGTTGGAGACGAAGGTGATGGTGGCGCCGAACTCGCCCATCGCCTTGGCGAAGGCGAGGATCATGCCGGCGAGCACGCCGGGCAATATGAGCGGCAGGGTGACGGTGAGGAAGACCCAGGGGGGGCTAGCGCCGAGCGTGCCGGCCGCCTCCTCCAGCTTGCGGTCGACGGCCTCGATGGAAAGCCGGATCGAACGCACCATCAGCGGAAAGCCCATGACGCCGCAGGCGAGCGCCGCGCCGGTCCAGCGGAAGGAGAGCACGATGCCGAACCATTCGTCCAGCACGGAGCCGATGGGACCGCGCCGGCCGAACAGGATGAGCAGCAGGAAGCCGGTGACCACGGGCGGCAGGATCAGCGGCAGGTGCACGAGGCCGTTCAGCAGCGACTTGCCCCAGAAGCGACCGCGCGCCAGCGCCAGCGCGACGAGAATGCCGAGCGGCAGGCTGACGAGGACCGCGACCGCCGAGACCCGAAGGCTGAGCCGGATCGCCGTCCATTCCTCGTTGCTCAAGGCAAGCCAGTCCACGTCGATTCCTCGTAAAACACATGGCGCGAGAGGTTCGCCCCAAGCCTCGTTTGCCGGCAAGCCCCTCATCCCGCTGCCGGCACCTTCTCCCCGCACGCGGGGAGAGGGGATGCCGCACCGTTTTCCCAGGAATCAATCCCGAGGCTCGTCCTGGTGCGACATTGCCACAAACTCCTTCTCCCCGCGTGCGGGGAGAAGGTCGCGGCAGCGGGATGAGGGGCAAGCAAATTCCGCGATGTCCCGGTCTAGCGCCGGGACCTGTCGCGAGGCTCGTTTTACTTCAGGATGGTGAAGCCCTGCTCGGTGAAGAAGGGCGCAGCCTTGTCGGACTTCAGGAAGTCGAGATAGGCGGCAGCCGCGGCGCTCTGCGATTCCGTGAGGATGGCAACGGGGTAGATGATCGGCGGGTGGCTGTCTTCCGGGAAGGTGCCGACGATGGCGACCTCCGGATCGGCCGCGGCATCCGTCTGGTAGACGATGCCGTAGGGCGCCTCGCCGCGCGAGACGAGGGCGAGCGCGGCGCGCACGCTCTCGGCGCCGGCGACCTTGCCTTCGACCGAGGACCAGACGCCGAGCTTTTCGAGCGCCGCCTTGCCGTACTTGCCGGCCGGCACGCTGTCGACCGCACCCATGGCGAGCTTGCCGTCACCGACGAGGCCGGCGAGGTCGAAACCGTCCTTGATCTCGACGTCCGAGGCCTTGTCCTTCGACGCGACCAGAACGATGCGGTTGCCGAGAAGGTTGGAGCGGGTGTCGTCCTTGATCAGCTTCTTCTCGGCGACATAGTCCATCCAGGCAAGGTCGGCCGAGATGAAGAGATCGGCGGGGGCGGCCGCCTCGATCTGCTTGGCGAGCGCCGAGCTTGCGGCATAGGAGACCGTCGTCTCGTTGCCGGTTTCCTTCGACCAGGCGGCATTCGCCGCATCCAGCGCGTTCTTCAGGCTTGCGGCGGCAAAGACGGTGACCTTCTCGGCGGCGGCCGCCGGCAGGGCAAGCGGCAGCGAGGCGAAGGCGGCGACGACGAGTTTCAGAAGCAGACGACGGTTCATTCCTGTTCTCCCTTTTCCTGCCTGAAGGCAGCGTGATATCTCCTTGAATATATCGGCACTTGCGGCTTTGCCAGCGCTATATTTTCAAAAATACAGGGAAACAGACCACGGCCATTCGGTGGAATGGCGAAAGCAGCCAAGCGGGCAGAGCGAGGGGCTCCGAACCAGGCGGCATTGAGCCCAGATGAGGCGGAAAATGACGGCGCCGGAGCCTTGCGCATCGCACGGAACCGTCATGTGCAAGCCGGCAGCGGCGGCGATCGACGATTCTAGAACAGCGCGTCGTCGAAGAGGTCTTCATCGCTCTGCGCAGCGGCGGGCGCTGCAGGCACGTCCAGGGCGGTGCCGAAGACGCGGGCATGCACCTCGCGCTCGGAGACCATCGTATAGGTGCGCGCGATCCGGCTGCCGAGATCGGCCATCGCCTCTTCGAGGCCTGACGTGTCCGGCAGGTCGTGGCCGATGAGTTCGCCCGCGCGGGCGGAGCAATCGGCCAGCACGTCGCCGAGCTCGGCGTTGAAATCGAGATCGGCGACCGTCCGGCCCGCCTTCGCGGAAACGTCCGCGCCGCAGGCGCGCAGGGCCGTCATATCCTCTTCCATGCGGTCACCCGCCCGGCGGATATGCTCCAGCGCCTCGTCCAGATGCGCATCGAGCGAGCCGCCGGCGGCCGTGCCCGCCTCGCGCAGCTTGCCGGCATCCCCTTCGAGCGACTGCAAGGCGACGAGGATCCGCTCCGCCGTCTCGTCGAGCTGGCTGGAGAACAGGCGCAGCTCCGCCGTCACCACATTGATCGCCCGCCCCTCTTCGCCGAGCTTGCTGCAGCGCAGGTTGGTGTTGAGCGCCATGTATTGGATGTCGGTGCGCACGAGCTGGATCGTCTTCACGCCCTTCAGGAGGCCCTGCACGGTCTCGACGGTGCTTGCACCCAGGACGTTGGCCTTGTCGGCCGCCTGCTCGATATCGCGCACGACGGCGCGGGCGGCGGCGATGTCGGCTTCCAGGGTTCGCATGGCGCGATCGGCGGAGCGGCCGTCGGCGGCATCCATGTCGCCGTAGAGCGCCATCAGGCCGTCGATATCGGCCCCGAAGCTGCGGATCGTGCCGACCACAGTCCTGCATTCTCGCGCGAAATCGCTGGCGATCTCGACGAGCTGTTCGTACACGAGGTGGCGGATCAGCCCCGTGAGGCGGCTGGCGGCTTCCGCGTCGAGCGCTCCCGCTGCAAGATATTCGTCCAGGAAGGTGAAGGCGGACTGGCAATGCTCGATGCGCTGGCGGGTGATGTCGCCGATCTGCATGGCCGACAGCGTGGTGGCGACCTTGCCCTGCACCCCGCGCGCCGCCGCACCCACCTTGGCGGCAAGCTGCGAGAGGTGGCGGCGCTGTACCGTCAGGTCCCCGGCATTGCGCGAGAGGTTGCCGGCAATATCGGGAACGGAACGGCGGAAGCGCTCCAGCGCCTCCCCGCCCCCGGCCGAGGCGGTCTCGATGACGGCACCGAGCGTGCCGATCTTCGCGCCGAGCGCATTGACCTCGCCGGTGCCGAACTGGATGCGCTCGAGGATTTCTTCCGCAAAGCCGGCGAAATCAGGAATGGCGGCGCCGGTGATCTTGGCGGTCGTGGCGAAGGTGCGCAGGTAGCGCAGCGTCTCCTGCATGTCGGCGATGTGGGTGCCGAGCGACTTTTCCGTGACGGCGACATTGGCGAGGCGCTGCTGGCGCTGTTCCTCGATGCCGGGCAGCGCGGTCAACTGGTCGACGGTGGCGATGAGCCGGCCGATCGTCGCCTCCGCCGCCTCATCGCCGAGCGAGCCGGAAAGGTTCTCCAGCGAGGCGACCAGCCGGTTGAGCACGTCCAGAACCGAAAGCAGCACGACGCCGCCATCGAGGAACCGCTGCTCGATGCGGGAACGGGCCCCTTCGAGACGGGAAACAAGCTCAGTTTCCGCCGTCTGCCGCTCCACGCGCATTGCGCTCGCTATTCCTGACACGCCATACCCCATCTGCAAGAACCCGTGAGCGAACCCTAGGGCCAACAATGTAACGCGCAGTAAATTCGCCTTTCCTCATGTAATGAAATTCCGCAAAACCAGGGCGATTCCGGCGCCACCACCCGTGGATGCAGGCATCCCTAGAATTAGGGATTTATAAATAATATCACTCATATCTAATTTTAAATATTACTCTTTATATACAAACACTTGATGCAATTTCCTGCCGTAGGGTGAGGCAGTGTATCGACGACAATCGAACTACCAATGGATGAAATTAGCAACCGCGCTTTACTCTTCATTAAGCGTGACTGGGGATTCTGGCGCGGGAAATACTCTCTCTCGAAACGATTATCGAGGCCTCCATGTCGTCAACCCTGCCCGGTGACGCGCCGTTAACCTTACCCACGACGCTCACCATCAAGACTATAGTGTCCGTTCAAGAGTTGATCTTGGATTTCCTGAACAAGAATCCCGCCGCCGTACTGGATATCGACGAGGCGGCGCAGGTTGACCTCAGCTTTGTCCAGCTTGTCATGGCGGCCCGCAAACAGGCCGAGGCCAGGGCCGGGCGCGTTCTACTTGCCCGGCCCGCCTCCGGCGACCTTTACGACGTGCTGAAACGCGGCGGCTTTCTCGACGGGATGACACCCGACGCCGCGCATTTCTGGCTGCACCAGGAGAAGAACTGATGACCGCGAAGATCTTGACCGTCGACGATTCCGCCAGCATCCGGCTGACGACGCGCGTCACCCTCAGCAATGCCGGCTACAGCGTGACCGAGGCGGTCGACGGCCTCGATGGCCTCAACAAGCTGAAGGGCGGCGAATACGACCTCGTCGTCACCGACCTCAACATGCCGAACATGGACGGCCTGACGATGATCCGCGAGCTGCGCAAGCTGCCCGCCCATACGGGCGTGCCGGTCATCTTCCTCACCACCGAATCCGACGGCGAACTGAAGGCGCAGGCAAAAGCTGCCGGCGCCACCGGCTGGCTGACCAAGCCGTTCGATCCGGAAAGCCTCGTCAAGATCGCCAGGAAGGTCCTCGGAAGATGACGAACCCGGACCCGATCTCCGTCTTCCGGACAGAAGCGGCCGAACTGCTGGAACAGATCGAGTCCGGCCTCCTCGACCTCACCCGCAGCCTCGATGACCGCGACCAGATCGACGCGGTCTTCCGGGGCCTGCACACATTGAAGGGGTCGGGCGCGATGTTCGGCTTCGACGCGCTCGCCGCCTTCACCCACCATTGCGAGACCGCCTTCGACCGTGTGCGCAAGGGCGACGTGCCCGCCACGCACGAGCTGGTCTCGGCGGTTCTTTCGGCGCAGGACCATATGCGCGCGCTGCTCGAAACGCCGAACGGCGACCACGACGCGATGAGCGCCGCGCTGCTCGACGGCCTGCACCGGGCGGTCAACGGCGCGGGCTCCCCTGCCCCGGCGGCCGTTGCGGCTACGGCTGCGCCCGTTGCCGAGGCGGCTGGCGGTCTCAGCGAATGGCGCATCCGCTTCAGCCTGCCGGTCAATGCCATGGCGAACGGCACCAATCCGCTCGGCCTGCTCGACGAGATGCGCGACCTCGGCGAATGCCGGATCGTCGCCGATACGGCGAAGGTGCCGGAGCTTTCCGCGCTGGAGCCGCGCGACATCCATATCGGCTGGGACGTGACGCTGAAGACCGAGCGGCCGCGTGCCGATATCGAGGACGTCTTCATCTTCGTCATGGACGACATGGAACTCGAAATCACCGAGGTCGCCGTCGAACGAGCCACCGCCGAAGCGAAGCCCGCCGAGACACCGATCGCCAAGGCCGTGGTCGTTGCCGAGCGGGACGCCCCGGCGGTGCAGGCCGCCAATGATTCCAAACAGGCGAAATCCGCGGAGAACGTGCGCGTGCCGGCCGAACGGCTCGACGAGATGATGGACCGCGTCGGCGAGCTCGTCATCGCCCAGTCGCGCCTCACCCAGCTCGCCGGCACGGCGGCCGATCTCGGCCTGCGCTCCGTCTCCGAAGAAATCGAACGTCTTTCGGGCGAGCTGCGCGACACGATGATGGTGCTGCGCATGATGCCGGTCGCCAGCCTCTTCAGCCGTTTCCGCCGCCTCGTGCACGACCTGTCGCGCGAGACCGGCAAGGAGATCGAGCTCATCACCGAGGGCGAGAGCACGGAGGTCGACAAGACGGTCATCGACCGGCTCGCCGATCCGCTCGTGCATCTCGTGCGCAATTCCATCGACCATGGCCTCGAAAAGCCGGAGGAGCGCATCGCCGCCGGCAAGGAGGCAAAGGGCCAGGTCATCCTCTCGGCGCACCAGACGGGCGGCGAGGTGATCATCACCATCAAGGACGACGGGCGCGGCATCAACCGCGAACGGGTGCGCGCCAAGGCGGAATCGTCGGGCATCATCCAGCCGGGCGCGACGCTGACCGACCAGGACCTGCTCCAGCTCATCTTCCAGCCGGGTTTCTCGACCGCCCAGGCGGTGACGAACCTGTCCGGCCGCGGCGTCGGCATGGACGTCGTCAAGAAGACGGTGGAGGCGCTGCGCGGCACGATCGACATCGCCAGCAAGCCGGGCGAAGGCTCGGAAGTGTCGCTGCGCATCCCGCTGACCCTCGCCATCATCGAGGGCCTGCTCGTGCGCGTCGGCCAGGGCTGCTACGTCATCCCGCTCTCGGCGGTGGAGGAGTGCCTGGAACTCTCGCTCGAAGACGATCTGCGCTCGCGCGGGCGCAGCTTCATCTCGCTGCGCGACAGCCTCGTGCCGTTCCTGCGCCTTCGCGAACTGTTTCGCACCGGCACGCAGCCGGATCCGCACCAGAAGGTCGTCGTCATCTCGACGGGCTCGGAGCGCGTCGGCCTCGTCGTCGACCAGATCATCGGCGACCACCAGACAGTCATCAAATCCATGTCCAAGCTGCACCATGACGTCGACACCTTCTCCGGCGCGACCATCCTCGGCGATGGCAGCGTGGCGCTGATCCTCGACGTCACCCATCTGGTCGCGGCAGGACAGCAGCAGGAGGCGCAATTGCGGGCGGCAGGATGAGCGAAGCGGCAAGAAAACGCGACTACGACGCGATCTGGGGCGCGGAGGAAGACCTCTCGGTGCTTACCTTCAACCTCAACGGCGAGACCTTCGCCATAGAGGCGATCGTCGTGCAGGAGATCCTCGATCTTCTGCCGGAAACCCATGTTCCCGGCAGCAAGCCCTTCGTTTCCAGCGTCATCAATTTCCGCGGCAAGGTGATCCCGCTTGCCGATATCCGCCTCGCCTTCGGCATGGACGCGACGGAAACGACCATCGACAGCCGCATCGTCGTCATCGAGCTCGACCTCGACGACGAGGCGACGCTGATCGGCATCCGCACAGACAAGGTCAACGAAGTCACCACGCTTCCCAAGGTCGCCAGCGAACCGCCGCCGAGCGTCGGCATGCGCTGGCGCGCCGACTACATCAACTGCCTCGTCAAGCGAGGCGGCGAATTCATCATCGTTCCGAACCTCACCGCGATCTTTTCCTCCCGGAAAGAGCGCGCGGCGCAAGCGCCGAATTAGGCCATCTGGAGAGACCCATGCGCTTTACCATCAAACTGAAACTGTTCCTGGCCTTCGGCTTCATCATGGCCATGCTGGCGGGCACCGCCGGCTATGGCATCGTCAGTCTGGGCGGCCTCAATGCGACGCTCGGCGACGTGCTCACAGGGCCGGCCACGCGGCTACGCCTTGCCCAGGAACTGAACGTCCTGCAGCTCCAGCAGATCCGCCAGCAGAAAAACATGCTCTCGGCGACCAGCAATGCCGAGACCAACAAATATATCGCGCTGAGCGACAAGGCCCGCGCGGATTTCGACGCGGCCTTCGAGCAGGTGCTGGCGAAAGCCACGGAACAGGGCAAGGTCCTCTGGTCCAAGCTCCAGGGCCTCTCCACCGAATTCCGCCGCGAGGACGACCGGGTCCGCAGCCTGATGCTCGCCGGCGACAGCGCCGGGGCGCTGCGCGTTTCCACGGCGGATGCCCGCACGGTGACGAACGAGATCGACGCCCTGCTCGATGAGGTGGTCACGCTCGAACAGACCCGCCTTCAGGAAGCGGACGACAATGCCGAAGCACAATATGCCGACACGCGCACGATCATGATCGCCGCCGCCTCCATTGCCTTCCTGATCGCCGGCCTCGCCGCCGTCTGGATCGTCCTGTCGATCAACCGCGGCATTTCCCGCGCCGTCGGCGTGGTGCAGAATGTTGCCGACGGCGACCTCACCCGCTTTGCCGACATCACCACCAGGGACGAGATCGGCGACCTGCTCGGCCACGTCAACACGATGATCGAGCGGCTGCGCGGCGTCGTCGCGGATGCGCTTTCGGCCTCCGACAATGTTTCCTCCGGCAGCCAGGAACTGTCTGCCAGCTCCGAGACCCTCTCGCAGGGCGCGACGGAACAGGCGTCCTCCGCCGAGGAGGCCTCCGCCTCGATGGAGGAGATGGCCTCCAACATCAAGCAGAACGCCGACAACGCCGCCCAGACGGAAAAGATCGCTCGCCAGTCTTCCAAGGATGCGGAAGCCTCCGGCCAGGCCGTCGGCCGCGCCGTCACCGCGATGCGCACCATCGCGGAGAAGATCTCCATCGTGCAGGAAATCGCCCGCCAGACCGACCTTCTCGCCCTCAACGCCGCCGTCGAGGCTGCGCGTGCCGGCGAACACGGCAAGGGCTTTGCCGTAGTCGCCTCGGAAGTGCGCAAGCTCGCCGAGCGCAGCCAGGCGGCCGCTGCCGAAATCAGCGCGCTCTCGGGCGAAACGGTTTCCGTCGCCACCGAGGCCGGCGAGATGCTGAACCGGCTGGTGCCTGATATCCGCAAGACCGCCGAACTGGTTTCGGAAATCTCGGCCGCCTGCCGCGAGCAGGATATCGGCGCCTCGCAGATCAACGAGGCGATCCAGCAGCTCGACAAGGTGACCCAGCAGAATGCCGGCGCCTCGGAGGAAATGTCGGCGACCTCGGAAGAGCTGGCCGCCCAGGCGGAAGAGCTCCAGGCCTCCATCGCCTTCTTCCGCGTCGAGAATTCGGCCCGCAAGGAACCGAACCATGCCGAGAAGCTGCGCGCGACCGCGGCGAAGATGGCCGCTCCCGTCGCCGCCAAGCGTCCGGCCGCTTCCCCGGCCTACCGCCCGGCCCCGACGGCAACCAAGGCGACTCGCAACGGCAACGGCTTTGCCCTCGACATGTCGATGGGCGGTCCGGATGCCGACGACGCGGACTTCCGCGAAAGCGCCTGAACGAAGGATCGCGGTGCATCCGGCAACGGATGCGCCGCTCAATCGGCCCGGCGCGTGTAGGCGCCGGCGAAAGGGTCGCCTGCGGCCCGCGAAAGGGTGAGTGTATCGGTCTTCTCGCATGACGGGCCCCGGCTTCCGGCGCCCCGCCCAAACGGCATCTGCTACCAAAGGAGCCCCAAGATGCGCGCAACCATCAAACTGAAGCTGGCGGCCGCCTTCGGTGTCATCATCCTGATGATGGCCGGCACGTCCGTTTACGCCATTCTGAGCCTGTCCTCGCTGAACCAGGCGATCTCAGACCTGATCGCCGGTCCCGCCGCACGCCTCGAGGCCGCACAGAACCTTGCCAGTTACCAGCTCCGCCTGGCGCGGGCGCAGATGAACCTCGCGACCGCCACCACTCCCCGCGACATCGCCGCCGCCGTCGAGGCCGGCGACCGCTATCGCAAGGGCTTCGAGGAAACCCTCGACACGCTGGTCGGGCTGTCGACCGATCCGGCCGCCCTCCAGCAATGGCAGACCATCGGCGAAAGGGAAAAGCAGCTCATCCGCATCGACGACCAGGTCCGCGCGCTCGCCGGTGCAGGCAATTCGGCCGAGGCGCTCCGCCTTGCGACGACCGAGAGCCGTCGCCTGATGGACGAGATCGAAGAGACGATCGACGCCCGCATCGAAAACAACAAGGCGCTGCTGGTGAAGGCGGAAGAGGACGCCGACGCGCAATATGCCCATACGCGCAACCTGATCGTGACGATTGCCGGCGCCGCGCTGCTGCTCGCCATCGGCGCCGCCGTCTGGCTCGCGTTCGGCATCAACAGCGGGCTGAAGAAGATCAAGACTGCCGCCGAAGCCGTCGCAATCGGCGATCTCGACCAGACGGTCGAGATCAAAACGAACGACGAGATCAAGGACCTGGTCGACACGATCAACGTGATGACCGGCAACCTGCGCAAAACGGCCGTCATCGCCGACCAGATCGCCAATGGCGACCTGACGGTGACGCCGAAACCGCTGTCCGGCAAGGACACGCTCGGCCTGTCGCTCGAAAGCATGGTGGAGCGCCTGCGCGGCGTCGTCGCCGATGCGCTTTCGGCCGCCGACAACGTCTCCTCCGGTAGCCAGGAGCTTTCGGCAAGCTCGGAACAGCTGTCGCAGGGCGCGACGGAACAGGCCTCCTCCGCCGAAGAGGCTTCCGCCTCGATGGAGGAGATGGCCGCCAACATCAAGCAGAACGCCGATAACGCCGCCCAGACCGAGAAGATCGCCCGCCAGTCCGCCAAGGACGCCGAGGCGTCGGGCGAGGCCGTGGGCCGCGCGGTCGGCGCGATGCGCACCATCGCGGAGAAGATCTCCATCGTGCAGGAAATCGCCCGCCAGACCGACCTTCTCGCCCTCAACGCCGCCGTCGAGGCGGCCCGCGCCGGCGAGCACGGCAAGGGCTTTGCCGTCGTCGCCTCGGAAGTGCGCAAGCTCGCCGAGCGCAGCCAGGCGGCCGCGGCCGAGATCAGCACGCTGTCCGGCCAGACGGTCTCCGTCGCCACCGAGGCCGGCGAGATGCTGAACCGGCTGGTGCCCGATATCCGCAAGACCGCAGAACTGGTATCGGAAATCTCCGCCGCCTGCCGCGAGCAGGATATCGGCGCCTCGCAGATCAACGAGGCGATCCAGCAGCTCGACAAGGTGACTCAGCAGAATGCCGGCGCCTCGGAGGAAATGTCCGGCACCTCGGAAGAGCTTGCCGCCCAGGCCGAGGAACTGCAGACCTCGATCGCCTTCTTCCGCGTCGATCGCGTTTCCGGCGCCCCGGCCGCTCAGCAGCGTCGCGCGGCACCGGTCTCGCGCCCGGTCGCCAAGGCGGCCGCCGCGCCGCTTCGCAAGTCCGACAACAGCGTCAACGGCCAGCAGGCCCGCGCCCGCGGCTTTGCCCTCGACATGTCGATGGGCGGCCCGGATGCCGACGACGCAGATTTCAGGGAAAGCGCTTGATCATGGCCGCTCCGTCCTCCGAATCCCAGTTCGTCACCTTCAGTCTCGACAACGAGGTCTTTGCGGTGCCCGTCTCGGTCGTCCGGGAAATCCTCGACCACGAGGATGCCTTCAAGATCCCGCACGGGCCGGAATACCTGCTCGGTCTCAGGGACGTGCGCGGCCAGGGTGTGCCGGTCATCGACCTGCGGCTTCGCCTCGGCATGACGAAGACCGAGAAGACGCCGCACACGCGCGCTTTGGTGCTCGACGTGCCGATCGGCGAGAAGACCCTCACCCTCGGCCTCGTCGCCGACCGGGTCTTCGAGGTCATCCCCTTCCGCACCGACGAGATCGAGGGGGCGCCCGACATCGGCGTGCGCTGGCCGTCCGACTACATTGCCGGCGTCGTGCGCCGCAACGGCGGTTTCGTCGTCATCGTCGACCTCGCGCGCCTGTTCTCCGGTGCCGAGATGGCGATGATGGGTTCGGCGGGTCGCCTCGCCGCGACGGCATAGTTTCAGGAGGACCGGCGTGGGAGCAGCATTGCGGATGCAAGGGGCGGAGGACGGGCTGAGCAGCCGGAACTTCGAGGCCCTGTCGCGCTACATCTACGACTACAGCGGCATCAAGATGCCGATCACGAAGCTGACGATGCTGGAGGGCCGGCTGCGCCGGCGCCTGCGGGCGACCGGTATTCCCAGCTTCAACGACTATTGCGACTATCTCTTCAAGCATGGCGGCATCGAGAAGGAGGCGATCTTCCTCATCGATGCCGTGACGACGAACAAGACCGACTTCTTCCGCGAGCCGAAGCATTTCGAGTTCATGGAGCGGACCGGACTGCCGGAACTCGTCGCGGCCGGCCACAAGCGGCTGCGGCTGTGGAGCGCCGCCTGCTCCATCGGCGCCGAGCCCTATACGATGGCGATGGTGATGCAGGATTTCGTCGATGCGAGCCCCGGCCTCGACTACCGCATCCTCGCCACCGACCTTTCGACCGACGTGCTTGCCGCCGCACGGCGCGGCGTCTATCCGCGCGACATGATCCAGCCCGTGCCGCCGGAAATGCAGCGCCGGTACGTCATGGTCTCACGCGATGCCGGACGCGGCGAGGTGCGCATCCATCCGCGCCTGCGCTCGACGATCGGCTTTGCCCGCATGAACCTCATGGACAGCGCCTACAGGGTGGGCGAGCCGATGCACATGATCTTCTGCCGCAACGTGCTGATCTATTTCGACAAACCGACGCAGGCCAAGGTGCTGGCGCGGCTCTGCGACTGCCTCGTGCCCGGCGGCTTCCTCTATGTGGGCCATTCCGAAACGGTGACCGGCATTTCCCTGCCGGTGCGCCAGGTCGCCAACACGGTTTTCAAGAAGATCTGATGGTCCCTCCCGGCAAGAAGATCCGCGTGCTCATCATCGATGACTCGGCGAGCGTGCGCCAGGCACTGACCCATGTCCTGGAGCAGGACCCGGAGATCGAGGTGATGGGCGCGGCCTCCGATCCCTTCATGGCGGCCCGGAAGATCCAGGAGGAAATCCCCGACGTCATCACGCTCGACGTGGAGATGCCGCGCATGGACGGCATCACCTTCCTGCGCAAGATCATGGCGCAGAAGCCGATCCCCGTCGTCATGTGCTCCTCGTTGACCGAGGAGGGCTCGGAGACGCTGATGCAGGCGCTGGAGGCCGGCGCCGTCGATATCATCCTGAAGCCGAAGATCGGCGCGGCCGACCATCTCGCCGAATCCGGCACGCGCATCCGCGAGGCCGTCAAGGGCGCCGCCGTCGCCCGCCTCGGCCAGAACCGGCGCACGGCCGCTGCAAGCGGGCCGAGCGCAAAGCTCACCGCCGATGCCGTGCTGCCCCCGCCCTCCGGCCGCGCCATGGCCAAGACGACCGAAATGGTCGCTTGCATCGGCGCCTCGACCGGCGGCACGGAGGCGCTGCGCGTGCTGCTGGAACAACTGCCGGCCAATTCGCCCGGCATCGTCATCGTGCAGCACATGCCGGAAAAGTTCACCGCGGCCTTCGCCAGGCGCCTCGACAGCCTGTGCGAGGTGGCGGTGAAGGAAGCCGTGCATGGTGATCCGGTCCTGCGCGGCCATGTGCTGATCGCGCCCGGCGACCGCCACATGATGCTGGAGCGGCAGGGTGCACGCTACCATGTCGCCGTGCGCGAAGGCCCCCTCGTCTCGCGCCACCGGCCGTCCGTCGACGTGCTCTTCCGCTCCGCCGCCCGTTCGGCCGGGGCGAATGCCATGGGCGTCATCCTGACGGGCATGGGCGACGACGGCGCCCGCGGCATGAATGAGATGCACCAGGCCGGCGCCTATACGGTGGCGCAAGACGAGGCGAGCTCCGTCGTCTTCGGCATGCCGAAGGAGGCGATCGCCCATGGCGGCGTCGACAGGATACTGCCGCTCGACCAGATCGCCCGCGAGATCCTGGCCGCCGACCGGCGGAGATGAAAGCGCCACGGTTTACGGGTGTTTTCACCGGCCGTTAACCATGATTGGCGAGGATGGCGGTGCACCATGCGAGGTGCTTTGCGAGCGATGACCGGCTCAAGAACCGTTCCGGGGAGCCCCATGCCCGTCATCACCTTCGCCAACACCAAGGGCGGCGCCGGCAAGACCACGGCCGTCTTGCTGCTTGCGACCGAGCTTGCCCGCCTCGGCTTCCGCGTCTCGGTGCTCGACGCCGACCCGCAGCACTGGATCACCCGCTGGCACGAGAATTCCCAAGGCGTGTTCGGCAACCGCCTTTCCGTGGTGCCCTATGTCACCATGGGCACGATCGACCGGCAGTTGGCCGACGAGAAGGCGCGCGCCGATTTCGTGCTGATCGACCTTCCTGGTTCGCGCAGTTCCCTGCTCGCCAAGGCTGTCGGCCATTCCGACTACGTGCTCATCCCCGTGCAGGGTTCCGCCATGGACGCGCAGGGCGGCGCCAATGTCATCGAGCTCCTGCAATATCTGGAGGACAAGGCCGATATCCGCATCCGCCATTCCGTCGTGCTCACCCGCGTCAACTCCATGGTGACGACGCGCGCCATGCATGCAGTCAAGGACCTGCTCGCCGCCCGCCGCGTCCACCTTTTGCAGACGCCAATCATCGAACGCTCCGCCTTCCGCGATATCTTCGGCTGCGGCGGCACGCTCTATACGATGGACGCCCGGCGTGTCAGCAATCTCGACAAGGCGCAGGAGAATGCAAGGGCGCTGGCGCTGGAGGTGCTCCAGCAGATTCCCGCCGCGCTGCGCCCGACCGGGGCGGAGAGGCTTCGAAGCGTCGCCTGAAGCGCACGCTTTCATGGCAGAGGCCGCGGTTTGCGCGGCCTCTTTCCGTTTCAGCCGCAGCGCAACTCAGAGCGCGGCGACGACGATGACTTCGACGAGATAGTCCGGCGTTGCCAGCTTGGATTCGCCGGTGGCGCGGGCCGGGGTGTGGCCCTGCGGCGCCCAGGCATCCCAGACGGCGTTCATCTTGGAGAAATCGGCCATGTCGGCAAGCCAGATCTGGGCGGAGAGGATGCGGGTCTTGTCCGTGCCGGCGAGCGCCAGCAGGCGGTCGACTTCGGCCAGCGCCTGCTTCGTCTGTTCGGTGACGTCCGAGCCCGCCTTGCCGACCTGGCCGGCCAGGTAGACGGTCCCGTTGTGCACGACGGCCTGGCTCATGCGCGGGCCGGTTTCAAAGCGTTTGATGTCCATGTCTCGTTCCTGTCAGATCTTGGAATTCTGGGCGGGAGGCCGCGGGCGCACAAAGGCCCACGGTGGGCCGTCTATACGAGGCCCGGCGCACGGGCGCCAGTGGCAGGGCGGGAAATTCGCATGCACACACGGGTCGGCCGGGCGCATTCAATCCATCGACAGGCTATCGCCTTCGACGAAGGCGACGCCGAGGGCTCTGGCAAGACGCTCGGCGATCGAGGCCTTGCCGGAGCCGGAAACGCCCATGACGACGATCGCGCGGACCGTCGTCATGGGCCTGTTATCCTTACGCCACGCGCTTGCGGCGTTCGATGCGGGCGCGGATGGCGTCCACGTCAACGCGGGGCGTCGCGGCGAAGAGGGTCTTCGTGTAGCTGTGCTGCGGGTTCCCGAACACCTGGTCGCGGCTGCCATATTCCACCGCCTCGCCGAAATACATCACCATCACGTCGTCCGCGATGTGGCGCACGACCGAAAGATCGTGGCTGATGAAGACATAGGTGAGCTTGAACTCGTCCTGCAGGTCGGCGAGAAGGTTCAGCACCTGCGCCTGGACCGAAAGGTCGAGCGCCGAGACCGGCTCGTCGAGCACGAGCAGGCGCGGATTGAGCATCAGCGCGCGGGCGATCGCCACGCGCTGGCGCTGGCCGCCGGAGAACATGTGCGGGTAGCGCCCGTAATGCTTCTCCTCCAGGCCCACCTTCTTCAGCATGGCCATGGCGCGGTCGCGCCGCTCGTCCGCCGGCACCTTGGTGTTGATGATCAGCGGTTCCGTCAGGATGTCGCCGATCTTCTTGCGCGGGTTGAGCGAACCATAGGGGTTCTGGAAGACAATCTGCACCTTGCTGCGCATTTCCGCCGTCAGCGGCTCCTGCGCGATGTCGACCTTGCGGCCGTCGATCAGCATGTCGCCCTCGGTGATCGGATCGATCATCGTGACCATGCGGGCAAGTGTGGACTTGCCGCAGCCGCTTTCGCCGACGATGGCGAGCGTCTTGCCCTGCTCCACCTTGAAGCTCACGCCCTTGACGGCGTGAACGGTCTTGGCCGGTTTGAACAGGCTTCCGGGGATATGGTAGTCGCGCTTCAGGTTCTTTGCTTCGAGAACAGGGGTCATCGGACTGCTCCTGCAAAAATCTCGGCGTCGGTCAGCTTTTCCGTGATCGTCGGCAGGCGCTCGCCGGTGGCATTTTCCGGCAGGGCCGAAAGCAGCGCCTTGGTGTAGACGCTCTTCGGGGCCGAGAAGAGCGACAGCACGTCGGCCTCCTCGATCTGGCGGCCCTTGTACTGCACGATGACGCGGTCGGCGGTTTCGGCGACGACGCCCATGTCATGGGTGATGATGATGAGGCCCATGCCGTGTTCGGCCTGCAGCTTCATCAGGAGGTCGAGGATCTGCTTCTGGATCGTCACGTCGAGCGCGGTGGTCGGCTCGTCGGCGATGAGCAGCTTCGGATTGCAGGCGAGCGCGGTCGCGATCATCACGCGCTGGCACTGGCCGCCCGACATCTGGTGCGGGAAGTGGCCGAGGCGTTCTTCCGGGTTCGGAATGCCGACCGACTGGAACAGTTCGATCGCCCGGTCGCGCCGCGCCTTGCGGGAAAGATCCGTGTGGATGCGCAGCACTTCCTCGATCTGGTAGCCGACCGTGAAGCACGGGTTGAGGCTGGCGATCGGCTCCTGGAAGATCATGGCGATGTCCTTGCCGATGATCTTGCGACGGTCGCTGTCCGACATGGCCTGCATGTCGCGGCCGTTGAAGGTGAGCACGTCGGCCGTCACCTTCGCCGTCCAGGGCAGGAGCCCCATGGCGGCGAGCATGGAGACCGACTTGCCCGAGCCGGATTCGCCGACGATGGCGAGCACTTCGCCCTCGTCGACCTTGAGCGAGACGCCGTCCACGGCGCGGAAGGGACCGGAAGCCGTCTGGAATTCGACGGTGAGGTTTTTGACTTCGAGAAGCGACATCACGACCTCTTCAGCTTGGGATCGAGGGCGTCGCGCAGGCCGTCACCCATGAGGTTGATGGCAAGCACGGTGATGAGGATGGCAAGGCCGGGGAAGGTGACGACCCACCAGGCGCGCTGGATGAATTCACGCGCTTCGGCGAGCATCGTGCCCCATTCCGGCGTCGGCGGCTGGGCGCCCATGCCGAGGAAGCCAAGCGCCGCCGCGTCGAGGATCGCTGCCGAGAAGGCGAGCGTCGCCTGGACGATGAGCGGGGCGAGGCAGTTCGGCAGGATCGTCAGGAACATCAGGCGCAGCGTGCCGGCGCCCGCGACCTTCGAGCCGACGACATAGTCCTTCGACTTCTCGGTCATGACCGCCGCGCGCGTCAGGCGCACGAAATGCGGCTGGTTGACGAGCGAGATGGCGATCATGGCGTTCAAGAGGCCCGGGCCCAGGACCGCTACCAGCACGAGGGCGAGCAGCAGCGAGGGAAACGCCAGGATGATGTCCATGATGCGCATGATGAAGGTATCGACCTTGCCGCGGAAATAGCCGGCGACGAGACCGATCAGCACGCCCGAGACCACCGACAGCGTCACGACGACGAGACCGATGAAGAGCGAGAAACGCGCGCCGTAGATGAGGCGCGAGAGGATGTCGCGGCCGACGGCGTCGGTGCCGAGAATATGCCCCCACATGCCGCCCTGCTGGAAGACCGGCGGCAGGAGAAGCAGCTCGCGGTTCTGGCTGCTCGGGCTGTGCGGCGCGACGAAGGGCGCAAAGACCGCCACGAACAGGATGACCATAAAGACGAAGAGGCCGATGACGGCGCCCTTGTTGCGCGAGAAATAGAACCAGAATTCGGAAAGGCCCGAGGGCGGCGTGCCACCCGTCTTGGTGTCGGCCGTGTTTTGAACCGTGCTCATGGATCGCCTCCTAGTGCCGGATACGCGGGTTGACCCAGCCATACAGCAGGTCGACCACGAGGTTGACGATCATGATGACGGCGGCGATCAGCATCAGGCCACCCTGCACCACGGCATAGTCGCGCTTGAAGACGCTGTCGACCATCCACTTGCCGATGCCCGGCCAGGAGAAGATCGTCTCGGTGAGGATGGCGCCCGCGAGCAGCACGCCGACCTGCAGGCCGATCGTGGTGATGACGGGGATCATCGCGTTGCGCAGCGCATGCACGCCGACGACCCGGAAGGGCGACAGGCCCTTGGCGCGGGCGGTGCGGACATAGTCCTCGCCGAGCACTTCGAGCATGGCCGAGCGGGTCTGGCGCGCGATGACGGCGAGCGGGATCGTCGCAAGCACGATCGTCGGCAGGATCAGGTAGGTCAGCGCCGATTTGAACGCCCCTGCCTGGCCCGAGATCAGGCTGTCGATCAGCATGAAGCCGGTGACCTGCGGGAAGAAGTACATCAGCGAGATGCGTCCCGAGACCGGCGTCCAGCCGAGATAGCCGGAGAAGAAGATGATGAGCAGCAGGCCCCACCAGAAGATCGGCATCGAATAGCCGACAAGGGCGACGCCCATGATCGACTGGTCGAACCAGGTCCCGCGTTTCACCGCGGCGAACACGCCGGCCGGAATGCCGAGCGCGACGGCGACGATGATCGCGCAGAGCGAGAGCTCCAGCGTCGCGGGGAAGAGCTGCAGGAAGTCGTCGAGCACCGGCCGCTTGGTGACGATGGACGAACCGAAGTCGCCCGTCAGCAGGCCGGCGAGATAGTCGAAGTACTGGATGTACATGGGCCGGTCGAGACCGAGCTGGTTCATGAGCTCGGCGTGCCGTTCCGGCGACATCACGCGCTCGCCCGACATCAGCATGACCGGGTCGCCCGGCAGAAGGCGGATGAAGGAGAACGCGATGAGCGATACCCCGAGGAACGTGGGTATCAGGACGGCAAGCCGTCCGAAGATAAAGCGCAACATGGGAGCCAATCCCTTCTTATTTTGAAAAACCGGCGGCCCGAATGTCTTCGAGCCGCCGGCCACTGCACGCTCTTTGCGGCGTGCGCTTTCTCGTAGCCGATATTACTCGGCGATGTCCACGCCTTCGAAGACGAAGTCGCCGAGCGGAGACTGGACGAAGCCCGAAACCTTCTTGCTCATCGGAACGACGGCGAGCGAATGGTCGATGGTGTTCCACGGCGCTTCGCGCTTGAAGATCACCTGGGCTTCCTCATAGAGCTTCGTGCGCTCTGCGACATCGGCGGTTTCCTTCGCCTTCGTCATCAGGTCGTCGAATTCCTTGTGGCACCACTGCGCGCGGTTGTTGCCGCCGACGGCATCGCAGCCGAGCAGGGTGTCGAGGAAGTTGTCCGGGTCGCCGTTGTCGCCCGTCCAGCCGAGCATGACCGCACCGTCGCGGTCCTTGTCGGAGGAGAGCTTCAGGTATTCGGCCCATTCATAGGAGACGATCTCGACCTCGACGCCGATCTTGGCAAGGTCGGCCTGCATCAGTTCCGCTGCACGGCGGGCGTTCAGCATGTAGGGACGGGCGACGGGCATCGCCCAGATCTTCATCTTGAGGCCGGAGACGCCGGCGTCTTCGAGCATCTTCTTGGCCGCTTCCGGATCGTACTTGTCGTCTTCGACGGCATCGTTGTACGACCACATGGTCGGCGGGATCGGGTTCTTGGCGACCGTTGCCGCGCCCTGGAAGACGGCGTCGACGATGGCCTGCTTGTTGACCGCCATGTTGAGGGCCTTGCGGACCTCGACCTTGTCGAACGGCGCGACGAGCGTGTTGTAGGCGAGGTAGGCGACGTTGAGGCCGGCCTGCTCGGAGATATGCAGGTTCGGATCGGCCTTCAGCTCGGCGACGTCAGCGGCGTTCGGGTAGGACATCAGGTGGCATTCGCCGGCCTTCAGCTTCTGCGCGCGAACGGCGGCATCCGTGGTGATCGCGAAGACGAGATCGTCGATCGGCTGCTTGCCGCCCCAGTAATCCGGGTTGGCCTTGTAGCGGATGGCGGCATCCGGCTGATAGGCGACGAAGGTGAACGGACCGGTGCCGAGCGGCTGCTGGTTCATCAGCTCCATCTTGCCGTCAGCCTGCAGCTTGTCGGCATATTCCTTGGAGACGATCGAGATGAAAGGCATGCCGAGGTTGGCGAGCAGCGGCGCTTCCGGGCGCTTCAGCGTGATCTTGACCGTCAGGTCGTCGACCTTCTCGATCTTCTCGATGACATCGGGCAGGCCCATGCCGGAGAAGTATTCCCAGGACGCGCCCGGCACGTACTTGTTCCAGGCGTTGTCTTCCTTGTACTGGCGCTCGAAGGAGAAGATCACGTCGTCGGCGTTCAGCTCACGCGACGGGGTGAAGTACTCGGTCGTCTGGAATTTCACGCCCTTGCGGAGCTTGAAGGTGTATTCCTTGCCGTCAGCGGAAATGTCCCAGCTCTCGGCCAGTGCAGGCTCGATCTCGGTCGTGCCGCGCTTGAACTCCACCAGCCGGTTGTAAACCGTGTGCGCTGCGGCATCGAAGGTCTGACCGCCGGTATAAAGACCGGGATCGAAGCCTTCCGGCGACGCTTCCGAGCAGTAGACGAAGGTCTTCGACCAGGCGGCCGTACCCATCAACGAGGCAAGCGCCGTCGCTGCGAGGAGAGTAGTCAGCTTTTTCATAGTGAGCTTCCCAGGTTTGCTTTTTTGTTCTCTTGTGCAGGCTCGGGTGCACTTCCGGCCCCGACCTTGCCGGGGATGGAACGACATTTGCCGCAGGATTGCAATAAGTCCGCGAACAAATTTGTCCAACCGGAAAAAACCGCGGAAGATTATTCTCCACAGCATTAGAAACGGCTTCAAAAGCATTCCGAATCACCTACCCCCGGCTCTGTCAATCCCGACCTGAATGGATAGCGGCGGTACAGGCGGCGTGCCATAACGGGACAACGAGGCAAGAGGGGCTGCCCTTCGCTGTCCTTCCCTGTGGCGGCAGGGCGGGACGAAGAGAGCGGAGGGCAGCCCTTCTTTTATTTTTCCTTTATTTTCAAAAGCTTGACTGAACGGCCGCAAAAAAGTGGCCCGCCCCCACGAAATTGTCCGGCAAAACCCTTTGCCGCCAGAGATTGTGGCGTTAGATTTGAACGCGTGGAATCCCAGGGATAGAGACCACGTGCCCGTCTTGAACAAACATTACCGGCGCTATGATTTCGAAAGCGATCTTGAGAAGGCTCTCAATCGCGTCGATTTCTTTCGCATCTTCCATACCCTGGCACTGCGCTACGGTTTCGAGCATTTCGGCATCCTGCAACTGGCCAACGAGCACGAGACCAGTCACCTTGCGGGCCGCCTCGTGCTGCACGACCTGCCGGCCGGCCTTGCCGAAGCCTATGACAAGCGCCACCGCCTCAACGATTCCGCCATCTTCAAGAGCTTCTACAAGTCGACGATCCCCACCGTCTGGCTGGGAGACGATCCGGCGGAGAACGGCGCGGCCGGCAGCAGCGATTTCCTCGAGCAGATCGGCTTCGACATGGCCCTCGCCATTCCGGTCCACTCCATCGCCGGCACGCGCTATGTGGTGCTTTTCCTCGGCGACGGCGAGGATATCGGCCGCAATGCCCACTACGAGATCTGCTACGAGGCGAACTGCGCCTTCGACTACTTCTATCGCAAGGTGCTCGCCAACAAGGCGGGCATGGGCCTGACGCCGCGCGAGACGGAAATCCTGCGCTGGATCTCCTACGGCAAGACGGCCAGCGAGATCGCTCTCATCGTCTCGGTTTCCGAGCATACGGTGAACTCGCACACGGCTACGATCCTGAAAAAACTCGACGTGGTGAACCGCACGCAGATGGTGGCGAAGGCGATCCGCGAGCAGATCATCCAGTAACGTCGCAAAACATCGCCGCGATGCCGGGGATAGCAGAGTTAGGGACTTGTTAATGGTCGCGGCCTGGATGAGAGTAACCGCGGCCTCCGGCCAACCATTCGATGCAATCAGGTTCACTCACCGCCATGACCGCAACCGTGCATATCCTGCTCGTCGATGACGACCCCGCGGAAAACGTCATCCTCAGTGCGCTGATGCGCAAGGTGACGAGCTATGCGATCACCCTGCATTATGTAGAGACGGTGGAGGCGGCGCTGGATTTCATCCGCGCGGCCGGCGTGCGGCTCGACATGATCCTGATGGACAACCGCCTCCAGCCCCAGGCGGACTTTCGCGAGACCGTGCCGGAACTGAGGCGCAACGGCTATATCGGCCCGGTCGGCGTCATTTCCTCATCGATCAGCGATGCCTATTTCCAGAAGATCGACGACTACGGCGTCGATTTCCGCATCGACAAGGCCGAGCTCGATCCGACGGCCATCGAGTTCATCCTCAGGGAATACGTCAAGCACGACATCAGCGCCGGAGAATGATCGCCGGCGCCTGGTGCAATTCCAGAGAAATGTGAAACCGGTCCGGTCCGACATCACGCGATGTCGGAAAGGCCGGGTTTTTCCACAATGGAAGAAAGCGGAAAGGCCTATTGGCCTCAGGCGGCGGGCTGGCGCGCGACCACGTCTTCCAGGCCGAGCAGCATGCCGATCTGCGGGCGGGCCTTGACGAGATCGTCGATCGTATATTGCTGCAACACCTCGAAGAAGGCGTTCAGCGCCTTGCGCAACGCCGAGTTCAGGCCACAGCTGTCGACCAGCGGGCATTCGATCTCGCCCGCCTCGAAACATTCGGCCATGGCGAAGGAATCCTCCGTCACGCGCACGACGTCGAACAGCGTGATCTCCGACGCGGGCTTCGGCAGGCGCACGCCGCCATTGCGGCCGCGCACGGTCTCGATGATGCCGGCGCGCGTCAGCGGCTGGAGGATCTTGAACAGGAACAGCTCGGAGACACCGTAGGCCCTGGCGATTTCCGGAACGCGGCTGAGCTTGTCACCATTCGCCGCGCAGTACATCAACATGCGCACCGCATAGTTGGTTTGTTTCGTCAGACGCATCGGGAACTCCGAATCCGGTTTTCAAGTCCAAACACATATAGGATACTTCACTGTTTAGAACAATTCCAAAAAGCGGAAAATCACATTCATGTTATGGCAGGGATCGCACGGTTGACTGCGGGGGGCAAGCCGTTAAACACGACTTTAGCAGTTAAGAATAAATGCACCCAGGAGGACCAGATGCAACTGCTTAAGACGTCCCTCGCCGCCCTTGCCCTCTCGACAGCCGGTCTGGCGCTTGCCGCACCCGCCTTTGCAGATGGTGAAGTCAACATCTACTCCTACCGTCAGCCGGACCTGATCAAGCCGCTGCTCGACGAATTCACCAAGGAAACCGGGATCACCACCAACGTGCTCTTCCTCGACAAGGGCCTGGTGGAGCGCATCCAGGCGGAAGGTGCGAACTCGCCGGCCGACGTCATCCTGACGGTCGACATCGCACGCCTGACGGAAGCCAAGGAAGGCGGCGTCACGCAGCAGGTCCAGAGCGACGTCATCAACAAGGACATCCCGGCCCAGTATCGCGATCCGGACGGCGACTGGTTCGGCCTGACCACGCGCTCGCGCGTCGTCTACGCGTCCAAGGACCGCGTCGCACAGGACGAGATCACCTATGAGGAGCTTGCCGACCCGAAGTGGAAGGGCAAGATCTGCACCCGTGACGGCCAGCACTCCTACAATATCGGCCTGATCGCCTCGATGATCGCCCACCACGGCGAAGCCGAAGCCGAAAAATGGCTGACGGGCCTGAAGAACAACCTCGCCAAGAAGCCTGACGGCGGCGACCGCGACCAGGCCAAGGCGATCCTCGCCGGCGAATGCGACATCGCGCTTGGCAACTCCTACTATGTCGGTCTGATGATGACCAACGAGAAGGAGCCGGAGCAGAAGGACTGGGCGGCCGCCATCAAGGTGCTGTTCCCGAATGCCGGCGACCGCGGCTCGCATGTCAACGTCTCGGGCATGGCGCTCGCCAAGAACGCCCCGAACAAGGACAATGCGCTGAAGCTGATGGAATTCCTGTCGGCCGGCACCGCGCAGCAGATCTATGCCGAGCAGGTCTACGAATACCCGGTCCTGCCGGGCGCCGAGCCCTCCGACATCGTCAAGTCCTTCGGCACGCTGAAGCCGGATGCCCTGCCGCTCGTCGACATCGCGGCGAACCGCAAGAAGGCGTCGGAACTGGTGGACAAGGTCGGCTTCAACGACGGCCCGTCGCAGTAATCATGCAAGCCTTCCAAGGCGATAGGAAACGGCGGCCCTCGGGCCGCCGTTTTCGTTATTGCAGGTCCGGATCCGACTGGCCGGTGATGATCCGGCTGTAGTCGATGATGTCCTTCTTGCGCTGCGGCGTGCCCGGATGGGTGGAGAGGATGTTGGTGTTCCCCTTGTCGCCGAGCTTTTCCTCCAGGAGGCCGAAGAAGCGGGCGATCGCTGCGGGATCGAAGCCCGCCTTCGCCATCAGCTCGACCGAGCGCCGGTCGGCTTCCGCTTCCGCGCTGCGCGAATAGGAGAGCGCGAGCAGACCGCCGCCCTGCACCAGCACGTCCTCCACCGCCGAGCCGACATCGCCGGCGATCAGCATGATGAGGCCGGTCATGCCGGCGGCGCGGTAGAACTGGCGCAGGCTGTGCTCCAGTTCGACATGGCCGATCTCGTGGGCGAGCACGCCGACGATCATTTCCGTGTCGGTGCCCGCCAGCTCGACGAGCTGGTCGGTGATGACGAGCGTGCCGTCCGGCAGCGCGAAGGCGTTCGGGCCAATCACGCCGCCGTCGCGAAAGTTGAGATTGTAGGCGCCTGCCCCGCGCGGCGACTGGGCGGCGATGCGCGCGAAACCATCGGCGATCTCCTTGCGGCGGCCGTCCGTCAGCTTCGTCGGCGAGAAGGTCGTCTGGTCGAGCGCCTCCAGCGTGCCCTGCGCCATCAGCTGCGGCACGATCGGCGGCGTGGTGAGGATGGCGAGCTCGACAAGCGCCGGCACGCCCCAGCGATAGACCGCGCCGCCGAGCACGAAGGCGGCGAGCACGACGACGACGAGACGGAGCCGGAACTGTTCCAGCCAGTGCACGAGGCCGGCACCGCCCTTGCCGCGCGCGGCGAGGTAGCGGTCGATGCCGTCATTGTCCCAGGTCTCGAAGACCGAGCCATCGGGAAAGGTCACCCGGCGCGGGATGGCCCCGACGCGGCCGGAAATCTCGACCCAGGAGAGGCCTGCGCCGGCAAGCGGTTTTTCTCCGCCGACCGGCACGGCCGCGATTTCCCCGGCCCGCTCGACCAGGCGGGCCTCGACCGAGCGGCTGGAGCCGGCGGGATGCCAGTCTCCGCCGACGATGGTGGCGTTGTCAGAAGCCAAAGTCGAAACCTTCAAAGTCCATGAACTCCGAGCCGACGGCCGAGCCCTGCGCCTCGATGCGGCTGAACAGTTCACCGATGTCACCCGTGAAGTTCACGCCGGTATGCTCCCATGTATAGCGCGCCATGCGCACCGCTGCCCAGGGCCGCATCAGACCGAAGGTCAGCAGCGTGACGATGACGTTGGAAATGGCGATCCAGGTGTAGCGGGTGCGCGAGACGTCGCTCAGCATGCGGTGCTGGCCATCGAAGGTCGTTGCCGACCAGGCGATGTTGCGCACGCCCGCGCGGTAGAAGAGACCCGAAATGCCGAAGGTGGCGAAGAGCACGATGTAACCGATCGCACCGGCGATGAAGAGCGGGATCTGCTGTTCCGGCGACAGCGCACCGGGCGTTTCGATCATCGCCAGGATGAGCGGCAGGTTGAGAAAGGCGATCAGGGCGATGATGCCGAGGCCGAGGATGACGATGAGGAGCGACAGGAGCCAGGACTTGTAGAGCGGGCCGAGCTTCGGATCCGTATCGAAAGCCTTGCCGCCGTAGCGCAGGTTCGAGCCGATATAGCGCGACACCCAGCGGCTGGCGAGCGGCGTGAGGATGCCGATGGTGATGACGGCGAGCAGGCTGCCGAGAATGAAGGCCTTGAAGGCCCCGCCCGCGCCGCCGACGAAATCGAAACGCACATTGCGATAGCTCGTGACGCGCGCGCTGAAGCGCAACCCCTTGGCGACGAGCCAGGGCAGCGCGATCAGCACGACCAGCGTCGGCAGCAGGACGAGGATCGGCACCAGCGTCGCGATGATGTTGAGCACGACGAAGGCGCCGAGAACGATGAGGCGCCCGATGAGGATCTGCAATCCCTTGGCATGGTATTCGAAGGATCGGCCAAGCAGCACGGTGTTGCCGTAGAAGTAACGGTTGCGCCGGACCTTCGCCCAGGCCGAATAGATGCCGAGCGTCAGGATCGTCAGCAGCACATTGACGATCCAGATGCCGAAATATTCCGACGCCTTGCCGGTAAACGTGATGCGGTGAAAGCCGCCCGCCTGTCCCGCGGGCGCAGCGGATGCTGCAAATGCCATGTCGTTTGCCCCTTCCAAATGCATAGAACACGAGGGCTTAACGGGCCGGGCCGTATGGCTATTCTTCGCGGAGCACAAAAAACCGGCAATGAAAAGGGCCCCCATGCGGGAGCCCCTTCAATCCTATCCGGTCGAACGGATCACTTCATCGTCGGGATGGAGAATTCCGCACCGCCCTTGATGCCGGACGGCCAGCGGCTCGTCACGGTCTTGGTGCGGGTCCAGAACTTGATCGAGTCCGTGCCATGCTGGTTGAGGTCGCCGAAGGCCGAGGACTTCCAGCCGCCGAAGGAATGGTAGGCGAGCGGAACCGGGATCGGAACGTTGATGCCGACCATGCCGATGTTGATGCGGCTGGCGAAGTCGCGGGCAGCGTCGCCGTCGCGGGTGTAGATCGCGACACCGTTGCCGTATTCGTGCTTCATCGGCAGGTCGAGGGCTTCCTCGTAGTTCTTGGCGCGAACGACGGAGAGGACCGGGCCGAAGATCTCGGTCTTGTAGATTTCCATGTCCGGCGTGACGTTGTCGAACAGGCAGCCGCCGACGAAATAGCCGTCCTCATAGCCCTGCAGCTTGAAGCCGCGGCCGTCGACGACGAGGTTTGCACCTTCCTCAACGCCCTTGTCGATGAGGCCGAGGATGCGCGCCTGGGCCTCCTTGGTCACGACCGGGCCCATGTCGGCCTTCTCGTCGGTATAGGGGCCGATGCGCAGGCTCTCGATCATCGGCGTCAGCTTTTCGATGAGGCGGTTGGCGGTTTCCTCGCCGACCGGCACGGCGACCGAGATCGCCATGCAGCGCTCGCCCGCCGAGCCGTAGCCGGCGCCGATCAGGGCGTTGGCGGCCTGGTCGAGGTCGGCGTCGGGCATGATGATCATGTGGTTCTTCGCGCCGCCGAAGCACTGGGCGCGCTTGCCGTTGGCGGCGGCCGTGCCGTAGACGTAGCGGGCGATCGGCGTGGAGCCGACGAAGGAGACGGCGGCGATGTCCGGATGCGCCAGGATGCCGTCGACCGCACCCTTGTCGCCGTTGACGACGTTGAGGATGCCCGCCGGCAGGCCGGCTTCGATCATCAGTTCGGCAAGGCGGATCGGCAGCGACGGATCGCGCTCGGACGGCTTGAGGATGAAGGCGTTGCCGCAGGCGATCGCCGGGGCGAACATCCACATCGGGATCATGCCCGGGAAGTTGAACGGCGTGATGCCCGCGCCGATGCCGACCGGCTGGCGGATCGAATACATGTCGATGCCCGGGCCGGCGCCTTCGGTGAATTCGCTCTTGGACAGGTGCGGAATGCCGATGACGAATTCGCAGACTTCGAGGCCGCGGATGACGTCACCCTTCGAATCCTCGATGGTCTTGCCGTGTTCGCGCGAGATCAGCAGGGCAAGCTCGTCCATGTTCTGGTTCAGAAGCTCGACGAACTTCATGAAGACGCGGGCGCGGCGCTGCGGGTTGGTGGCGGCCCATTTCGGCTGCGCGGCCTTGGCGCTGTCGATGGCGGCCTGGAGATCCGCATCGCTGGCGAGCGCGACCGTCGCCTGAACCTCGCCCGTCGCCGGGTTGTAGACGTTTGCGGTGCGACCGCTGGTGCCGGCGACCTTCTCGCCGTTGATGAAATGGCCGATCTCGTACATGGGGAGTCCTCCGTTTGTTGTGAGAGGATCATCGCACTTCAATTTGCACAACTCAATCACCTTGGATAAGGAACCGTTGTGCAGAAATTAAAGCCGGAGGCAAAGATGAACTGGGATGACGCCCGCATGTTCCTGGCGGTGGCCCGCACCGGGCAGATCCTCGCCGCCTCCCGCCGCCTCGGCGTGAACCATGCCACGCTCAGCCGCCGGGTCAGCGCGCTGGAGGAGGCCTTGAAGACGCGCCTCCTCATCCGCCGCACCAATGGCTGCGAGCTCACCGCCGAGGGCGAGGCCTTCTTGCGCGCAGCCGAACGGATGGAGACCGAGATGCTGACGGTGCAGGCGAGCATCGGCCGCATCGATACCGCCGTCGCCGGCACGGTGCGGGTCGGCGCACCGGACGGGTTCGGCGTCTCCTTCCTCGCGCCGCGCCTCGGCCGGCTGACGGCGCGCCATCCGGAGCTGAAGATCCAGCTCGTGCCGGTGCCGCGCTCCTTCTCGCTCTCCCAGCGCGAGGCCGACATCGCCATCACGCTGGAACGCCCGGAACAGGGGCGCCTCGTCTCCTCCAAGCTGACGGACTATACGCTCGGCCTCTATGCTTCGCGCGCCTATCTCGAAGAGAACGGCACGCCGCAAACCGTCGAGGACCTCAAGGCCCATCGGCGGGTCGGCTATGTGGAGGACCTGATCTTCACCGCCTCGCTCAATTTCACGGGCGAGATCATGCGTAGCTGGGATGCGGGCTTCGAGATTTCCAGCGCCACCGGCCAGACGGAGGCCGTGCGTTCCGGCGCCGGCATCGGCATCCTGCACGATTACATTGCCCGGCAATATGACGAGCTCGTCCGCCTGCTGCCCGGCACCGCCATCCGCCGTGCCTACTGGACGACCTGGCACGAAAGCGCGCGGGACCTGACGCGCGTGCGCACCGTCGCCGAGTTCGTGCAGGAGATCGTGCAGCAGGAGCACCACATCTTCCTGTGAGCGTCAGTCGCCCGCGGTGAGCGCGGCCGTCTCGGGCAGCGGCACCAATGCGCTTCTGGCCCGAGGCGTCTGCCTGTCCCCGACCTTTTCCACCGGCTTTTCGGCGGCGGCGATCTTAATCTTCTCCTGGCCGGCTTCGCCCGGGAGCGGCACGCGCACGGCATTGCGGATGACGGCCGGCTCCTCCACCCGCTTCTCCTCGACAACCCGGCGCTTCGGCGTATGGCGCGGCTCGGCGCCATCGTCGATCATCGCCACGGGCTCGGCGCGCACTGATACGGGCTGACTGCGCAGGACACTGCTGCCGCCGGCATAGCGCAGCATGTCGAAGGTCTGGCGTGTCACCGGCTTCAGCCGCATGCCGCCCATCAGTGCGGCGATGCGCTCCTCCGGCATGGTGGGATGGCAGAAGCGCAGGCGCACCTGCGCGGAATAATTGCCGTCCCCGATGCGGCCCATCGCCGTTTCGCTGGGCGGCGCCGTCCGCTTGGCGAACTGCCAGGCATAGAGGCAGCTTCCGGAGGTGCCGAGCGGCCCCGTCGCATAGCCGTAGACGCCGTGCATGTTCTGGCCGGCAGCCGCGTTGATCTTCATGGCGACATCAGGCAAGGCCTGCCGCATCTCGGCAAGGATCGCCCGCCGCGTCGGCGCGCGCAGGAAGGCGACGCCCTCGGCGGGCGTGCCGACCCGCACCGTCAGCACGTTCTCGCCGGCGGAGGCCGTCGCGTTGGAATAGACGATCGCCTGCTCGAAGAATTCGCCGCGCACCGTCTGTCGCACGCTTTCGATGCGCCCGGAGATCGACGGCAGGTAGGCGGCGGCGAATTCCGGCGAGACCTCCGTCGATATCGGCGGCGCATCCGGCCGGATGGAGCCGGTTTCGAGGAACGGGTCGTGCACGGCGGTGCAGCCCGTGGCAAGGAGCGGAAGTGCAGCGAGAAGCAGCCAGCGCATGAAGGAACCTATCGGATGGGGGCCGTGGAGACGGCGAGGCCGCGGGCGGCCGCCGGGTCGTAGAGATGCATGTTGAGCCGCGCGAAGACCGCCTGCGCCTGGCCGCGATTGCCGAGATGGTAGTAGGCCCAGCCGCGCAGCTGGCTGAGATCGGCCGGCTCGGCGACGAGGCTGGCGCGCGCGTTCAGCGCATCGAGCACGCGCTGGTACTGCTTGTGGTCGAAGGCCGAGCGGGCACGCTGCCAGTAGATCTCGGCCCGCACCTCGCGATCGCGCTTTTCCGTAAGCGGATAGAGGCCGATCATCGCCTCGGCATCGTCCGTCAGCCGGCCGCGCAGCAGGGTGAGCGCCGCGCCATAGGCGGCTTCCGCCTGCGTGCGGCTGTTGCCGAGCGCCGTCTCGAAAGCGTAGCGGGCTTCGGCCAGCCGGTTCAGTTCGAGATGGCACCAACCCTTGATCAGCATGGCATCGGCGGAGATCGCGCCGCGCGCTTCCAGCGCGGAGATGTCCTTGATGCAGGCGCTGAAGCGCTTCGCCTTGAAATGCGCGAGGTAGCCGGTGCCGCCGCTCGTGGCGGAGGCGACGGGCATCTCGACGGCGACGCTGCGCCGGCCCCTCGGCGGGGTCGCGACCTTGATCTCGGCCCAGATCTCCGGATAGATCGCGCAGTACTCTGCCTCCAGCGCGGCATAGTCCTTCCTGGCGCCGAGGCGCAGCAGGCTGAGGGCGAGGCCCTTGACGCGCACCGGCGCACTTTCCCAGTCGAGCGATTTTTCAAACCAGGCCTTCGCCGCCTCGTATTGCCGGGAATTGTAGGCATACCAGGCGAGGATTTCCGCATGGTCGGCATTCGACGTCGCGAGGATGGCATTGCTATAGGCGGTGACGGTCCTGACATCCGCATCCGGCTGGTCGGGCTTGGAGAAGCGCAGCGACAGCGCATTCATCAGGAATTCCGGGTCGGCGGAGAGATCGTCGATATAATCTTCCGCGACGGCATAGGCCTCGTCCTGCTTGTTCTGCGCGGCGAGCGAGAGGTAAAGGCCCTTGGCGTTCTCCGCGTCGCGGCGCTTTGCGAGCGCCGCCTTGAACCAGCGCTCGGCATTTTCAGGCGCCTTGAGCTTCAGGTCGTACCAGCCGAGCAGCGAGAGGTCTTCGAGACGTTCGCCCCGTTCCGCCGCCACCCGCAGCGTGCCGACCTCGCCTTCGGCAATCGGTGCCTGGCGCGTCGCGTCCGCATTGAAGTCTGCGACGTCCTTGCGGGTGAGATCGAGCTCGACGGGTTGCAGACCGGCCTGCAGCAGCGGCGAGGTCGCCAGCAGGCGCATCGCCTCGCGCACGTCCCCGGCGGGGAAATCGCGCGTCGACTTCTGCAGGGTGGTGAGGATCTGCTCTTCCGGCAGGCGCTTGTCGCCCTGCCGGAAGAGCAGGCCGCGATAGGCACCCGACAGCGCATCCTTCGCCCCGGTCTGCGCATAGGCATCGAGCAGCATCCAGACGAGATCGACTTCCGTCTCCCTTGCAGGATCGACGGCCTTGCCGGCTTCGATGACGCCCATCCAGTCCTTGCGGGCGGTGGCGGCCATCATCTCGACGCGCTGCTTGCGGCGGGCGAGCTTTCCGGAAAAATCCGCGCTCGGCGTCCATTCCGGGTTTTCCGAGCGGCGGCGGCCGATCTCGGCCTCGATGCCGGTGAAATCGTTCTTGTCGTAGAGCGCCCAGAGCGCGCTTTCATCCACCTGCCGGGCGGCCGGCGAATAGACGTCGGCAGGCACCACGAAATCCGGATATTTCAGCCGCAGCCGGTTCGTCTCTGCCTCCAGCCGGTCCTGTTGCTTCTGTCCGGCATAATAATAGAGCGCGGCCAGTTCCACCGCGTCGGGGCCGGCCTTGGCATCGGCCGCCAGCGCCATCGATGACAGCGCCGAGGAGCCGAGCAGCAGGGTCGCAAGGAACAGCGCTCTCATCGGTCGGACCTCACGCCCTTCTTCGGCACCATCAGCCCGAGCCAGACGGCGAAGGCGCCGAGGCAGGCGAGCACGAGCAGCACATAGATCTGGAAATTGTCGGAGAACCAGGCGGCCGCGACCCGGCGCAGGTTGCCGGGGCTGCGGTCCGACAGGTCGGCGATGTAGCGATCGGCGGCCGGCAGGCTGACGAGCGCAAGGCCCGCCGTCTCGATCGCCGCGGTGCCACCCTGGAGGTCGCGCCAGACGGCGGGTTCGACGAGCCGGTTGACGCCCGCCTCCACATCCCGCGGCGCATCGGCCTTGATGACGGTCCAGGTGGCCAGCCCATCAGGCGAGCGCATCTGGGAGAGCGTCACGAGCGAACCTTTATCGTGGGGCGAAAGCCGCGTGGCATCCTCGCCCTCATAGTTCAGCCAGCGGCCGAAACTGTTCGTCGCGGCGGCGAGCCAGCGCTGCGCCCGGTCGCCGAAGGAAAGCGCATCCTCTCCGCCCGCCGTCGAATCGTGGAAGGCCTGCAGGAGATCCGCGGTCTCGTTGCCCGTCGCAGCGCCGGATACCGAGGCGGTGACGAGCGTATCGGGCTTCAGGAGATCGGCGACGGAGGCGCCGATGTCGTCCGTAGTCGGGAAAGCCGCCTTGTCCGCCGTGCCGAGCTCGGCGAAATCGTTCTGCGAGGCGACGACCAGCGCATCCCGGCCGGTGCCCTCGGCGGGCGCGCCGATGGCGATCCGCGCGTTGAGCGGCGCACGGGCGGAAAGGGCGAGGCGCGACAGCATGGTCAGCCCGGCGCCGACCGACTGGTGATCCGCCCGGTCGATGACGAGATCGAAGGCCTTGCCGCCGCCATAGGGATAGGCCTTGCCGGCAAGCGCGGCGAGATCGGGCAGCCGGCCGACCCGGGCGAGCGCGGGAACCTCGATGGCCGTGGTGTCGAGCAGGATGAAGCGCGGCTTGCCGTCGTCGCGTTCTTCCGGCCGGCAGGCGGCATCCGCCGCGATCGGCAGCTCGGCCAGCAATTCCACACGGTTGGCGCCGGGGCGGAAGGCGCGCAGCGGCAGTTCGATGCGCTTGCCGTCGAACTGCTCGCCCGCGCGGTTGCGGAACGGATAGCTCTTCACGACCTTGTCGTTGACGCGCACGAGAAGCTGGGCGGTCTGATCGAGGCCCGGCGAGGTGGCGGCGGAGAGTCGCAGATCGAGCGTCGCATATTCCGCCGGATAGAAATCCGCCGGCATCTCCACGGCAAATTCGGTGCGCGAGAGGCGGCCGGAGAAGACGCGGGTCTGGTAGCCCGCCTCCCGGAGCGTGCGGCGCTCGCCGGCATCGACCGTGATCACGCCCCTGCCCTTCTCGAAGATGCCGGACTTAAGCCCGTCGGCCATCGGCCCCTTCACGGCGGCAAGCACGGCCGCGTTGACATCGCCGAGGCCGGCGGCGCGCATCACGACCGCGGCGCGATCGGGCGAGGCGCCGGCCTGCACGGAAAGCCCGCGCGGGGCGGCCGAGAGGCCGAGCCCGGAAAGCACGCCGGCACCGCTGCGGTCCATGGCCATGACGAGATCGATACCGGGACCCGTGCCCGGCCTGTCCGCGACCGATACGGTCACGTCGTCGCGGTTCAGGAACAGCACGAGCGCCTGCAGCACCGGTGCGACCTCGTTCAGCGCCTCGGCACCGGACGCGCCGGGCACGACGACGCGGACCTCCGTGCGCTGCGCCGCGTTGCGGCGAACGGCGAGCAGGCTGTCGAAATCGGTGAAGGGCGCCGCAACACCGGTGGCAAAGCCGCTCAGCGCCGGGTCGAGCTTCGTCCAGAGTTCATAGGTCGCATCGAGCGAGCAATCGACCCGGTGATGCTGCCGGGCGCGGACCTGCACGACATTGCGGCCGGCCCGGAGATATTCCGGGGCGACGGCGATCGTCTGCGTCAGCGTGCCGTTCGGCGCGGCGATGGCGAAGCTGCCGATCTCCCGACCATTCACCTCGACATCCACCTTCGCCGTGTCGGGAAGCACCGAGACGGCATTGATATAGGCAAGGTTCAGCACGCCGCCGGCGGAGACCTGCGGGCCGTCGAGCCTGAAGGTGAAGGTTGCGACGGCATCCTCGCCGGAGAGCGTGAAGGCGCCCGCCGACTGTTCGAAGGGCACGAGCATGGTGGCGGCGGTATCCTGCGCCGTCGTGGCCTTCTCGGCCTCTACCGGCTGGGGCAGCAGGCCGCCGGCAAGCGCCGTACCGTCGAGAAGCGGCATGACGGCGTCGGCCACCAGGTCCCCGGCCCGGCCGGGGGCGGCGGAGGCGACGAGGAGCGCAAGCCCCAGCGTTCCGAGAAGAAATGTCTTAGCCATAGGCCTGGGTTCCTGTGAGAACCGGCGGCAGGTCGGCTGCGCGGCCGGGGATCTTGGCATTGTTTTCCTTCACCACGATGGGGGCATCGGCGAAGGACTGGACGGCGCTTTCGCGGATGAGGCCGGCGGAATATTGCAACGCCCGCAGCGTCTCGCGGATGCTCCAGAGGGCGAAGCGCGAGGTGCCCCAGAAGAAGCTGCGGCGCACCTGGCGGCGGGCGATGCGCTCCTGCAGCACAGCCTGGTCGGAATACATCAGCTCGGCGATCGCCAGGAAGGTTTCCGGCGTGCGCTCCTTGTAGGCGAAGCCGTGCACCGCGCCCTCGCCGGCAGCGCGGCTGGAACGGCAGACGACGTCGAAGGTGATGACCTGACCGGCGCGACGAAGCTCGATCGTCGCTTCGAGCGGGTTTTCAAGGTCGATCTCCGGCGCCTTGTCGACGAATTCCACCGAGACGCCGCCGAAGGAGGCATCCTGGATGATGATGTTGCAGAGCTTGCCGTCGGCCTTCATCAGCGCATGGCGCTTGACCGGCAGACGCTGGTTGCGACGCAGCTCGCGGCGCTCGGCGACGGCGCCGAGGGCGGCCCCGGCAAGGCCGAGATTGATAAGGTTCCAGCCCGCCACGATCATCAGGAGTTCGGTTGCGACCGGCTCGGTCAGGAAGCGGTAGCCGGAATAGAGTGCGGCCGCCAGAAGAAGGAAGAAGATGATGAAATAGGGCCGGGCGAGCGGCGACAGCATGCTGCGGTCGAGCGTCTGCCCCTTGGCCGTGACGTTGAAGGTGGGCTTTCTCGGATTGCGGATCACGCTGACGATCGAGCCGAAGAGCAGCACCGACTGGACATATTCATAGAGCTCGGAGACCCAGGGCCAGCGCACGCGGCCGTAGAGATAGCTCTGCATGGCGAAGGAGCCGATGAGGTAGGTCACCGCATAGGAGGTGAATTCCAGGATGTTCGCCTGGTAGATCTCCAGCGAGAAGAAGATGTAGAGCAGCGGCGAGAAGACGAAGGCGAGCCGCGACAGCGGGAACAGCCAGAACAGGTTGATGCCGGCATAGCAGATGCGCTGGGCGAGCGTCAGGCCCCTGGCGAGGAACGGCCGGTTGAGGATGAGGATCTGCAGCATGCCCTGGCACCAGCGGGCGCGCTGGCCGATGAAGGACACGAAGGTTTCCGGCTGGAGGCCGGCGATCAGCGGCTTGTCGACATAGAGGCTGTGCCAGCCCTTGGAATGCAGCGCCAGCGCCGTCTCGCAGTCCTCGGTGATCGACTGGCCGGAAAAGCCGTTCGCCGCCGCAAGCGCCGAGCGGCGCAGCACCGCCGCCGAGCCGCAGAAGAACGAGGCGTTCCACTTGTCGAGCCCGCGCTGCAGGATCGAATAGAACATCTCGTTTTCCGAAGGCATGCGCGCGAAGGTCTGGAGGTTCTTTTCGAGCGGATCCGGGTTGAGGAAATAGTGCGGCGTCTGGACGAGGAAGAGTTTCTTGTCCTGCCGGAAGTAGCCGACCGTCTCGCGCAGGAACTCGCGCACCGGCGCATGGTCGGCGTCGAAGACGACGACGAGTTCGCCGTTCGAGACCTTCAGCCCCTCGTTGAGATTGCCGGCCTTGGCGTGGTCGTTCTGCTTGCGGGCGTGGTAGTGCACGCCGAGCGAGGCGCAGAGCGCCTTCAGTTGCTCGTGGCGGCGGATCGCCGCGATCGAGATGCGCGGATCCTTGTGGTTGCGCTTGGCTTCCGTGCCGCCGTCGTCGAGCAGATAGACGTTCAGCTTGTCCTTCGGATAGAGCAGCGACTTCGCCGCCGCGAGCGTGCCGGCAAGCAGCTCCGGCTCCTCGTTGTAGGACGGGATGAAGACGTCGACGGTCGGCAGGCTCGCCGCATCGCCCGCCTCCGGGCTTTCGCGCTTTACGGGATCGGCCAGCATGAAGAAGCTGATCGCCAGCATGGCGAGGCAGTACATTTCCGCCAGATAGAGGATCAGGCCGGGAATGAAGTTCAGCGGTTCGTGGATGCTCGGCAGCGTCTCTGTCGTGCGCCAGAAGGCATAGCGCATGGCGAGGATGCCGGCAAAGATGAAGGTGACGAGCCGGAAGGTGGTGTTCTTCGGGCGGGTCATCGCCAGGAACATCACGCCGAGCACGGCGAAACTTAGAATGAGCTGTGCCTGAAGACTGATCGGCAGCCAGAGAAGGAACAGCCCGAACATGCCGGCGGGAACCGCCAGCCACTTGACGCACGTCATGTGCATTTGAAGAACCCCATTTGCATCGCGGCAGCGCGTCATGCGGACCGGTCCCACACAGGAACGGGATGACACTAGGGATTCATTGGTCAATGGATTCCTAATGGAGTGCCAAATCGGGAACGGCGTCAAAAGCGTGGTAAAGGAAGGGTTTACGCGGTGTCAGGGGCGAGCGGGTGCCTGCGATTTCGCCACGATGAGAATGCCGGCGAGGGACACGACCAGCCCGCCGGCCATGGCCCAGGACAGGGGCTCGCCGAACATCAGCCAGGCCCAGACCATCGTCACCGGCGGGCTGAGATAGAGGACGGCGGTCACCCGGGCGGGTGAGGATTTGCGAAGCGCGAGATAATAGAGGCTCCAGGCACCGAAGGTCGCGACGAAGACGAGCCAGAGGATGCCACCGATGAAGCCCCGGTCGAGAACCGGAAGCACGCCGCCCTCGTGCCAGGCCGGCACGGCGAAGATCGCGGCCGCCGACAGGCACTGGATGCAGAGGCTCTGATAGACCGGCATGGCATTGACCGGGCTGCGCTTCTGCAGGAGCGTCGCCAGCGCCAGGGACAGGGTGCCGAGGACGGGAAGGCCGTAGGCCCAGAGCGGCACATGGCCGACCTCCAGCGACCAGCCGGAGGCGATGAGCACGCCGGCAAGGCCGATGAACGAACCGATCCACTGGCGACCCGTCAGCGCCTGGCCGAGAATGGGCCAGGACAGGAAGGCGACGGCCAGCGGCAGCATGTCGGTGATGAGCGCGACGAGGCCGGTGGGCACGCCGAGGCCGATCGCCAGCGCGAAGCCGGAGAGATAGCCAGCCATGGCCAGCGCGCCGAGCAGCATCTGGAAGGCGATGTCCCTGCCGCGCATCCTCGGCCCCAGGGCGAGCGCGAAGGGCAGCAGCACCAGCCCGGACACGAGGCTTCGCCAGAAGAGGATGAGGAAGATCGGCGCATGGTCGCTGGCAAAGCGCACGCCGATGAAGCCCGCGCTCCAGCTCACGACCAGTGCCGCCTCGAGAAGGACGAGGATGCCGAGCGCCCAGAGCCGGTTCGGACGGAGGGAGGACGGCGCCGCAAGATCGGTGGGGCTCATAGCTGGTCCATGATCGAGATGGCGATCCTGCGGGCCGCCTTCAACCGCCCGTCATGCCCGTCGAGACCGGCGCGGGCCATGGCGCCTTCCAGCACGAAGGACAGGTGTTCCGCCACCGTGTCGATCGCGGCACCGCCATCGGGCTTCATTTCGCGCAGACAGGTCCTGAAGAATTGCTCGACCTCCTCCTTCTGCAGTGCCACCGTCGCCCGGCCGGCATCGCCGACGGGCAGTTCGGCGGCGGCATTGAGCAGGCCGCAACCGCGAAATCCCCAGTCATAGGCGCGTTCGGCATGGTCGACATAGGAATCGAAGACCGCCAGCAACCGCTCCCCCGGCGTCCCGGCCTTCGCCAGCCGTTCGCCGCAAACCCCATGCCATTCCGCAAGGCGCGCCTCGAGGTAGGCGTTCACGAGATCGGACTTGGAGGAGAAGTTGTTGTAGAGGCTCATCTTGGCGACGCCCGCATGCGCCGTGATCGCATCGATCCCCGTCGCCCCCACCCCATCCCGGTAAAACAGCTCGGCCGCCGCCTTCAGCAGACGCTCGCGCGCAGGCACTCGCTTACCCATCGGCCTCTCCACAAATTATGTAGACCGATCTACCTATTTTCTACGCAAGTCAAGAGGGCACAGGCAAGGCATCGCCAAAACGGCGCCGTCCCGCGGGAAAACTGCAGACATCCGGATTTCAAGGGAGAAGAAGTGGTACGGTTGAGTGGAGTTGAACCACTGACCTCAGGTGCCACAAACCTGCGCTCTAACCAACTGAGCTACAACCGCACACGGCGCGTCCTGCGCGCTTGGTGCGTCACATAAGGGGAGCCGCACCATTTTTCAAGCGTTTTTTGCAAGCGCTCAAATGAAAATGGCCGAGCGACTGCCCGGCCATTTTATCATGGGGTCCAGCCCCGCACCAGACGGTGCTCAGACGGTCTTGAAGGACTTCATGGCCTTCTCGGCGGCAGACTTGCCGGGAGCGGCGACCTTCTCGGCAACCTTCTTGGAGGTTTCCTGCAGGGTCCTGGCCTGCTCGACGGCAACTTCTGCCTGCTTGCGCAGGAAGGCGGTCTGCAGTTCGAAGAGTTCGGAAACGGACTTCACGCCGAGCAGGGCTTCCATGTGCGAAAGCGAGTTCTCGGCATTGGTGCGCAGCGCTTCGATGGCCTTGAGGCCGAGTTCGACGGAGCCGGCCTGGGCGCTTTCGAGCGTCGCTTCGACGGTCTTGGTGGCGTCTTCGGCAGCTTCCTTCATCTTGGCATAGGCTTCCTTGGTCTGCGAGGCGCCCTTTTCGGCGAATTCGCGGAAGCTCTCGGAAAACTTGCTCGGGTCGATGGATGCGATGGAGAATACGTCGTCGGTCTTCTTGGTAGCCATTGTCTGCGCTCCTTGGTTTGGCCCTCTCTAGAGGCGCCGTGTTCTTGGATGGCCTCTATATAATCGATCCTCTTTCGCATTGCAACAAAATTGTGCATCGCACAATAAGTCGCGAGGCCGTTAACCCTTCTGCCCGAAAGCCCGGGGCTTTGCGGGCCGGGCGCTGGACCCTCCGCCGGTGCGCCGCTATTAATAAAGTGTTAATCGAAAGCCGGGACGCCGGATTGAGACAGGCCTGAACATGTCCGCAAAGCAGTATCCCTTTATCGACGTCGCCGTCCATGAACGGGTGCGCCTGCCCTTCGCCCGGGGCGAGGCGGTCGTGCTGTTTTCCACGGACATGGCCCGCGTGCTCTGGGCCAACGGCCGCGGCGCGGCCCTCTTCGGCCATGACAATATCTATGACTTCCTCGATGCCGGGCCGGACCGCGCCGACGTCGCCTTCCGCCAGTTGGTCGCGACCGCCCGGCAGGTGCAGGTGCCGGGCGATCGACGCACCTTCCTCATGCGCATCGGCAGCGGCTTTCGCAGCGTGCCGGTGACGGCCGCCGTCGAGAGCGTCACCATCCGTCCCGGCGACGACGCGATGCTGTTCAGTGCGCCCGTCGACACCGGGCGGCAGAGCCCGCAGGAGGCCGCCGCCGCCATGCTCACCGGCTTCGACGACCCGGACACGCACATGGCCGTGCTCGACGGTGCCGGCGCGATCGTCGCCGCATCGGACGGGTTCGACGGGCTCTCCATCAGCCCGGAAACGCGCCGCGCCCTCGTCGAGGCCGCCGGGCGCAGCGCCGAGCGGCTCGTCAAGCGCCCGATCGCCACCGGCCGCGGCCACCTTCCCGCCGCCATCGGCCGCATCGCCGCCGATCCGCCGCTCCACCTGCTCTTCGCCGTCGAAACGATCCTCGGCCATCTCGACCCCGATGGGGGCGCGGCGGAACCCGTTGCCGAGACGCCGGCGGCAGCGACGGCGGACACCGAAATCCCGGCGCCTGCCGAGGAGACACAGGTTCGGGACGAGCAGATCGTCGAGGCGGCGGAGCGGGTTTCCGATCCCGAAGCCAGCCGTGCCGAGGACGAGGCGGCAATCGACGGCGCCGTGCCCTCGGCCTCCCCCGTGGAGCCCATCGCCGCTTCCGACGACGACGCCATCGAGGCGCTGGCCTCCGGCGATCTTCCGCAGGCCGGTGAACCAGCCGAAAGCCTGTCTGATGCCATCGTCGAGGAGCACGTTGCGGCGCATGCGGGTGAGGCTGGTGCCGACCGGGAAACGCCTGTCGCGGACAATGGCGGGACGGGCAACACGAAGGCCGGCTTCCTCTTCAATCCGCAGGGCCGACCGATCCGCTTCGTCTGGAAGATCGATGCGGAGGGCCGGTTCAGCGAGATTTCGGACGAATTCGCCGCCGCCGTAGGCCCACACGCCGCCGGGATCGCCGGCGAGCGCTTCTCCGACGTCGCCGCACGCTTCGACCTCGACCCCGAGGGCAAGATCGGCGACCTCCTGCGCCGCCGCGACACCTGGTCCGGCAAGACGATCCTGTGGCCGGCCGAAGGCACCAACCTCGTCGTGCCCGTCGATCTCGCGGCCCTGCCGACCTATTCGCGCAACCGGGAATTCGACGGGTTCCGCGGCTTCGGCATCGTGCGCATCGCCGATGCTGCCCCCGATCCGCACGCCCGCGGCCTGGCGCTCGCCAGCGCTGCTGAAGATCCGTCCGTGGAGATGGAGGAGGTCTTCGCCGAAGAAGCCGGCACGCTCCTGGAGAGCGCGGCGGAGGAGCTGGGCGATACGCCCGACATGGCGGAGGACGCTCTAGCAGACGCCGCGGACACGGCAGATGCTGCCTCCGGCATGCCGTACGAGGCGGCTCGTGCGGAAGAGCCGGCCCCGGTAACGCAAGAGCCCACCGAAACGGAGGAGGCAGGAGCCGCCGCCGCCGATGGCGAGAACACGCAGGCGGCGCCCGACGACGAGCAGGATGCCTTCCGCGGCGAGCGCCCGGCGCTGCGCCTCGTCGAGACCCCGGCCCGCCGGCAATCCGACAAGATCGTGCAGCTCGAAACCCGGCGCAATCGCGGCGGTCTTTTCGACGGCCTTTCGACCGGCGAGCAGGCCGCCTTCCGCGAGATCGCCCGCCAGCTCGGCGAGACCTTCGGCAAGCGCAAACCGGAGGACCAGCCGTCGGCCGAGGTCATGGAAACGGCGGCGGGCGGCGAACAGCCGGACGAAACGATCCACGACGCCCGGCCGGAAACGTCGGAGGGCGACGAGGCTACCGGCGCCACGCCTGTCGCCGAGGAAACCGACGCGGAAGTGCCCGGCCTCGAAATCGGCCCGCATGCCGACGATCTCCTGAGCGAGGCACAGGCCGAGGCGCGCACCGCCATCGCCCCGCCGCGCCGGCAGATGGATTACGGCCTGACCGCCGCCGTCGTCGACGTGCTGCCCGTCGCGCTGCTGGTGCATGTCGGCGACCGGCTCATCCATGCCAATCCGGAATTCTTCCGCCTGACGGGCTATGCCAGTATCGAGGACCTCGAGGCCTCTGGCGGGCTCGATATCCTCCTGGCCGGCCCCGACGAGGATGCCGAGGACGGCGACGGCACCATGGCGCTGCGCCATGCCGATGGCGAGAGCACGAGCGCCGTGCACGCCCGCCTGCAGTCGATCCGCTGGGAGGATGGCACGGCGCTGATGCTGGCGCTGACGCCGCTGCACACCAAGCCGGCGCTCTCGCTGGTCGAGACGGCGCCTGCCCCGGCGGCGGAGGCCGAGGAACGCAATGCCGACCAGACGGCGGCCGCCGCGCTGCGCATCGAGGTCAGCGAGTTGCGCTCGATCCTCGAAACGGCGACCGACGGCGTCGTCGTCGTCGGACAGGATGGCGACATCCGCTCGATGAACCGCTCGGCCAGCGCCCTCTTCAACTACGACGAGGACGAGACGCGCGGCCGGCCCTTCGCCATGCTGTTCGCCCATGAAAGCCAGAAGGCGGTGCTCGACTATCTCGCCGGCCTTGCCGGCCACGGCGTCGCGAGCGTGCTCAATGACGGGCGCGAGGTCATCGGCCGCGAGGCGGCTGGCGGCTTCATCCCGCTCTTCATGACCATGGGTCGCCTTTCCTCCTCCGCCGGCTACTGCGCGGTCATCCGCGACATCACCCAGTGGAAACGCACGGAAGAGGAGCTGCGCAACGCCAAGCGGGCCGCCGAGACGGCGAATGCCCACAAGAGCGATTTCCTCGCCCGCGTCAGCCACGAGATCCGCACGCCGCTCAATGCTATCATCGGCTTTTCCGACATGATGGCGACGGAGCGCTTCGGACCGATCGGCCATCCGCGCTACATCGAATATGCCAACGACATCGGCCGCTCCGGCCGCCATGTGCTCGATATCGTCAACGACCTGCTCGACATTTCGAAGATCGAGGCAGGCGAGATGGAGCTGGAATTCACCGCCGTCGGCCTCAACGAGACGATCGCCGAGGCGGTCTCGCTGGTGCAGCCGCAGGCGAATGCCCAGCGCGTCATCATCCGCACCTCGCTTTCAGCCAATGTGCCGCAGATCGTCGCCGACATGCGCTCGATCAAGCAGATCGCGCTCAACATCCTGTCGAACGCCATCCGCTTCACCCCGTCGGGCGGGCAGATCGTCGTGTCGACGGCCTATGAGGCGAACGGCAGCGTCGTGCTGCGCATCCGCGACACCGGCGTCGGCATGACGCGCAGCGAACTGGAACAGGCGATGAAACCGTTCCGGCAGGTGACGACGGGCGCGCGCAAGCGTGGCGACGGCACCGGCCTCGGCCTGCCGCTGACCAAGGCGATGGTCGATGCCAACCGGGCGAACTTCGCCATCAGCTCTACGCCGAACGAGGGCACGCTGGTCGAAGTGATCTTTCCCTCGCCGCGCGTGTTGGCAGATTGAGCCGATTGGATTAGAGCGGGAGGACGAGGGCAAGGCGCATTGACGGCCCCCTCACCCGGCTCCCGCCGCCTCCCCAGCGAGGTCCCCGCGTGAAGCGGGTGACGGGCAACCGCTCGGGGTGCCTGCCTGCCGAAGGACCCCTTTTCCCGAGGTGAACGCCTTGCAGGTATCTTCCGAAAGCCTACCCGGGCAGGTGCTCGTCCGCAGGTCCGGCATGCGACGCCATCCACTTCTGTCGGCCGCCGCCGTGCTGGCAGCCGCGATCGTGCTGATGCCGGCGATCGCCATCGTCGTCATCGCCGCGACGGGCGGCACCGACAATTGGCCGCACCTTGTCAGCAATGTCATTCCGCGCGCCACGCTGCGCACGCTGATCCTGCTTTCCGGCGTCGCCACGATCACGGCAATCGTCGGTGTCGTCACAGCCTGGCTGGTGGCGAGCTGCGAGTTTCCCGGACGCCGCCTGCTCTCCGGCCTGCTGGTGCTGCCGCTCGCCATTCCCGCCTATCTCGGCGCCTATGCGTTCGCGGAATTCTTCTCCTTCACCGGCCCGGTGCAGACGGCCTATCGCGCACTCTTCGGCTTCCAGACGAGCCGCGACTACTGGTTTCCCGAGGTGCGCACCACGGGCGGGGCGATGCTGGTGCTGTCCAGCGTGCTCTACCCCTATATCTACCTCTCAGCCCGCTCGATGTTCCTGATGCAGGGCCGGGCGGCGGCCGATGTGGCGCGCACGCTCGGTGCGGGGCCGCTGAAGGTCTTCGCGAGGATCCAGATCCCCATGGCGCGGCCGGCGATCATGGTAGGGCTGACGCTGGTCGCCATGGAGACGCTGAACGATATCGGCGCGGTGGAATATCTCGGCGTGCAGACGCTCACCTTCTCGATCTTCGATACCTGGCTCAACCGCGGCAGCCTGGCGGGCGCGGCGCAGATCGCCTGCGTCATGCTGGTCTTCGTCATCTGCCTAATGATGGTGGAGCGCGCCGCGCGCCGCCGGCAGCGCTTTTCCAGCCAGAAGACGACGGCGGCCGTGCACGATTCCGTGCGCCTGAAACTCGCTGGCTGGAGAAAATGGGCCGCAAGCCTTGCCTGCCTCCTGCCGCCGGTCATCGGTTTTGCCATTCCGGTCTTCGTGCTCGGCGGCTATGCCGCCCGCCGGCTGGAGCAGTTCGCCTCCACCCGCCTTCTCTCCGCGCTCTGGCACAGCGTTCTCGTCTCTGGCTCGACGGCGTTCGTCGCGGTGCTGCTCGCCTTCCTGCTCGCCTATGCCGCGCGCACCACGCGCTCGCGGCTGAATGCTGCCGCCGGCCGCTTCGCCTCCTTCGGCTATGGCGTGCCGGGCACCGTGCTTGCCATGGGCGTTCTGATCCCGCTCGCCAATTTCGACAATGCGGTCGATGCGTTCCTGCGCGCGCAGTTCGGCATCTCGACCGGGCTGCTGCTCTCCGGCACCGGCTTTGCCATCATCTATGCCTGCACGGTGCGCTTCCTTACCATGGCGGAAGGCACGATCGATGCCGGCTTCCACAAGCTTTCGCCGCATCTCGACATGGCGGCGCGCACGCTGGGGCGCACCAGCAGCCAGACGCTCTGGAGCGTGCTCCTGCCCATGATGCGGCCGGCGACGCTGACGGCGGCGCTGCTCGTCTTCATCGAGACCATGAAGGAACTGTCGGCGACGATCATGCTGCGCCCGTTCAACTTCAACACGCTGGCGACCCTGGTCTACGAGGATGCGTCACGGGCGAAGGTGGAGGATGCCGGTGTGCCCGCCATCATCATCGTCGCGGTCGGGCTCATTCCCGTCTTCCTCGTTTCGCGATCGCTCGACCGGAAGGGCGGACAATAAAAAAGAGGGCGGCATAAGCCGCCCCGATAGTTGAATGCTGTCCAACAAAAGCGTGGTGAACGGCTTCATGCCATCGGGGTCGGGTGCGACCGGAACGCCCGTCATCGGGCGCGCTCAAGTTGGCACGACCTTGCGCCATTCCGGCTTAACAAATCCTTACCTGACCGGTTCCGGCACAAACCTTTCGTTCACAACTTCGAAAACTTGGTTAATGCCGACGTCGGGGATCGTTAACGCCGGCAGCGCTTACGATTTCAGCGCCTCCAGGCCGGCGAAGAGCTCCAACGCTTCCGGATTGGCGAGTGCTTCCTTGTTCTTGACGGGTCGTCCGTGCACCACCTCACGCACGGCAAGCTCGACGATCTTGCCCGACTTGGTGCGCGGGATGTCGGCGACCTCGATGATCTTCGCCGGCACATGGCGCGGCGAAGCGCCGGTGCGGATCTTCGTGCGGATCGTCTTTTCCAGCGCCTCGTCCAGCACCTTGCCAGGGGCGAGGCGCACGAAGAGCACGACACGCACGTCGTCGTCCCAGTCCTGACCGATGCAGAGAGCCTCGACGACCTCTTCCAGCTGCTCGACCTGGTTGTAGATCTCCGCCGTGCCGATGCGCACGCCGCCGGGGTTCAGCGTCGCATCCGAGCGGCCGTGGATGATGATGCCGTCATGGCTGGTCCACTCGGCAAAGTCGCCATGGCACCAGATGTTGTCGAAGCGCTCGAAATAGGCGGCGCGATACTTTGCGCCGTCCGGGTCGTTCCAGAACATGACCGGCATGGAGGGGAAGGCCCTGGTACAGACCAGCTCGCCCTTTTCGCCGCGCACCGGATGGCCGTCCTCGTCCCAGACGTCCATGGCAAGGCCGAGGCCCGGGCCCTGGATCTCGCCGCGCCAGACGGGTCGCAGCGGAATGCCGAGCACGAAGCAGGAGACGATATCCGTGCCGCCGGAAATGGAGGCAAGCTGCACGTCCGGCTTGATGCCCTCATAGACGAAGGAGAAACCTTCGGGCGAGAGCGGCGAGCCGGTGGAGGTCAGGAGGCGGAGGCTGGAGAGATCATGCGTCGTCCGCGGTGTGAAGCCGCCCTTGCGCACGGCGTCGATATATTTGGCCGACGTGCCGAAGACGGCGAATTTCTCGGCTTGCGCATAGTCGAACAGCACGTTGCCGTCGGGATGGAAGGGCGAGCCGTCGAACAGGCAGAGCGTCGTGCCGACCGCAAGGCCGGAGACCAGCCAATTCCACATCATCCAGCCGCAGGTGGTGAAGTAGAACAGCCGCTCGCCTTCGACGAGGCCGCAATGCAGGCGATGCTCTTTCAGGTGCTGCAGCAGCGTGCCGCCGGCCGAATGCACGATGCACTTCGGCACCCCCGTCGTGCCCGACGAAAAGAGGATATAGAGGGGATGGCGGAACGGCAGTTGCGCGAAGGTGAGGGGCTTGACCGCATAAGATGCCATCAGCGCATCGAGCGTGCGGCCATCCGGCAGGGCGCTGGCGAGCGCCTCGGCATCGCCGGCATAATGCACCACCACGACGGGGGCACCCAGCTTTTCGGCGACGGCCTTCACCTTGGCGGAGACGTCCTGCAGCTTGCCCGCATACCAGTAGGCATCGCAGGCGATGAACAGTTTCGGCTCGATCTGGCCGAAGCGGTCGAGCACGCCCTGTTCACCGAAATCGGGCGAACAGGAGGACCAGATGGCGCCGAGCGAGGCGGCGGCGAGCATGCAGGCGACGGTTTCCGGCATGTTCGGCATCATGGCGGCGACGCGGTCGCCCTCGCCGATGCCCATGGCGGCAAAGGCCTGCTGGAGCTTCGAGACGCGGTCGCCAAGCGCATCCCAGGACCAGCGGTAGGATACCTTGTCCTCGCCGCGGAAGACGATGGCATCGTCCGGGCCGGTCTTCTTCAGGAGGTTTTCCGCAAAGTTCAGCCGGCCCTCGGGGAAGAAGCGGGCTTCCAGCATGCGCTCGCCGTTTTCGAGCGCCACGCCGCCCTTTTCGCCGATGACCTCGCCATCGTCCCAGACCGCGGTCCAGAACGCCGCGCGGTCTTCCACCGACCAGGCATGCAGATCATCGTAGGATTTCAGGTCACGCCCGGCGATGCGGCTGCCGGCCTTCATGAACAGGGCCATCGGGCTGTTTGCCAGGATATCCGCCGAAGGTTTCCACAAGGGCATTTCTGACGTCATGCTTTCCTCCACTCCATGGCCTTCGTATAGCATGTTGCGCCGCAGTATAAAGTGGCGAATGCCCGTTCGCGCCGTCGCCGAACGCAATTCCGCCATGGCGACATTTGATTTCTTCTGCCCAAGCGCCTATCCCCGTTCGCTTGAAATGATGTGCACGCTGCCGGTAGAGGACCCGCACCCGAATGACCCTTTCCCGTTTCATCCAGTCGCGGCATCTCGTGCGGGGAATCCTTGTCGTTCTGGTGCTGTTTGCCGCCGTGCGCATCGGCTTTCCCTTCCTCATCCAGACCGAGACGGTGGGCCGGGAAATCGAAAGGACGCTCGAGGCCTGGACCGGCGCTGATGTCGAGATCGGCCAGGCGGCGGAGTTCGCCTTCTGGCCCTATCCGCAGGTGACGCTCGGCAATGTCCGGATCGTCACACTGACCGACAGGAGCGAGCTTGCGCATATCGAGGCCATCTCGGCCAGCTTCGACCTCTTCGGCGCGGTGCGCGGCAAGCCGGTCTTCAGCGATTTCGATCTCATGCGGCCGACGATCCGCGTCGGCTGGGATGCCGACGGCGTCTTCAACTGGCGCCACAGCGGCTGGCTCATGCAGGCGATCGACGCAACCAAGTCGGCCCCCGAGGGCCAGGCGATACCGGAACTGCCGGAGGAGCGCATCGGCACGATCAACATGGTCGACGGCGTCATCGAGGTCGCACAGGACGACGGGGCGGCGCCCTTCCGCATTTCGGACATCAACGGCAACATCGACTGGCCCGCCCTGCGGCGGCCGCTCGACCTCACGCTCTCCGGCATCGTCAATGGCGAAATGAGCCGCTGGACCTTCGACTGCAACCAGCCGCTCGCCCTCCTGGCCGGGCACAATGCCACCGTGCGCACCAACCTTGCCGCCGATCCGACGACGGTGAACTTCGAGGGCATCGCCAATCTTTCGGCCAACGCCTTCGTCGCCGGCAACATGACGCTGTCGACGCCCTCGCTCGGCCATCTCCTCGCCTGGCAGGGCAAGGACATCCCCTCCGTCGGCAATCTCGGCCACATCAATGCCGAGGCGAAGGTGACGACGGCCGGCTATACGGCCAAGCTGGAAAACCTGAAGCTGACCCTCGACAATGCGCAGGCGACCGGCGTGCTCGATGTCAACATGCCGCCGGACGGTCTGCCGCAGGTGGGCGGCACGCTAGCCTTCGACCGGATCGACCTTCGCGCCTTCCTGTCCGCCTTCTCGCCGCTTCCCGGCGCCGACCAGGCGGCGGGCGGAATCGACACCGCCTTCATCCACCAGTTCGGCATGGACCTCAGGCTTTCTGCCAAGAGCGCGGATTTTGCGCCCTTTTCCCTGCAGGACCTTGCCGCCGGCATACGCATCGAGAACGGCCGCGCGTCCTTCGACATCGGCGACAGCCAGTTTATGGATGGCCGCATGACAGGGCGCATCGCACTCACCGAACAGGGCTTTCGCGGCGGCGGGCGGCTGCAGATGTCGCTGAGCAATGTGGATATCGGCGCGATCGTCAACACGCTCGCCCTGCCCGGGCCGCTGCCGGCGGGGCGCGGCTCGGCGGATTTCGAGCTGTCGACGGACCGGCCGCTCTGGGCGACCACGGCCTCGGACATGTCCGGCCAGTTCCGGCTGGCCATGGGGCCGGGCACGCTCACCCATTTCAACCGCCAGGCCTTCGAGGAGCGGGCGGGGAAAAACGCCTTCTTCAACTTTTCCGAGGCGTCGGACGGATCGTTCGATTTCGTGCGGGCCGATGTGGAGGCCAAGCTCGACCGGGGCCTTGCCGAACTGACGAAGGCGCAGGTCGAGGGCAACGAGAAGCTGCTGACGCTGTCGGGCATGATCCCCTACCGCAGCGGCAGCGTGGCGCTGGCCGGCACGCTCGCCGACCGGCCGCAGGCCGATGCCGCCGCTGTCGTCACGCCGGCGATCAGCTTCTTCGTCGGCGGCTCGTGGCCGGAGCCGGTGATCTCGCCGATCTCCATCCTGATGGGGCAGCAGCCCCGCCAGTAGTCCGCGCGACTATCAGCGGCCGGCAAAGGCCGCCTGCTCGTCGCGCAGGCGCTGGACCTCGCGGCGCTTCGTCAGGATCGAGGCGATGACGACACCGACGGCGACGAGGCCGATGAGCAGCGTGCAGGCCGCGTTGATCTCCGGCGTCACGCCGAGGCGTACCTGGCTGTAGATCTTCATCGGCAGCGTCGTGGCGCCCGGGCCGGAGGTGAAGCTCGCGATGACGAGGTCGTCGAGCGAGAGCGTCAGCGCCAGCATCCAGCCGGACAGCACGGCCGGTGCGATGATCGGCAGCGTCACCTCGAAGAAGGTCTTCACCGGCGTCGCGCCGAGGTCCATCGCCGCCTCCTCGACCGAACGGTCGAAGGAGAGCAGGCGCGACTGCACCACCACCGTCACGAAGCACATCGAGAAGGTGATGTGCGCCAGCGTCACCGTGACGAAACCGCGGTCGAAGCCGATGGCGACGAAGAGCAGCAGCAGCGACAGGCCGGTGATGACCTCGGGCATGACGAGCGGGGCATAGACCATGCCGGAAAAGAGCAGCCGGCCGCGGAAGCGCGTGTAGCGCGTCAGCGCCAGCGCCGCCATCGTGCCGAGGACCGTCGCGATGGTCGCCGAGAGCAGCGCCACGCGGATCGTCACCCAGGCGGCATCCATCAGGCCCTGGTTGTTGAAGAGCGAGACGTACCACTTGGTCGAAAAACCGGCCCAGACGGTGACCAGCTTCGATTCGTTGAACGAGAAGATGACTAGGAGCACGATCGGCAGATAGAGGAAGGCGAAGCCGAGAACGACCGAGACGATGTTGAAACGGGACCAACTGTTCATGGGCTTACCTCCCCTGCTCTTCGGCCTTGGCCTGCGCATTCTGGAAGAACACGATGGGCACGACCAGGATGAGGAGCAGAATGGTGGCGACGGCGGCCGAGACGGGCCAGTCGCGGTTCGCGTTGAACTCGTTCCACAGCGTCTTGCCGATCATCAGCGTCTGCGACCCGCCGAGCAGGTCGGGGATGACGAACTCGCCGACAGCAGGGATGAAAACGAGCATGCAGCCCGCCACGACGCCCGGAATGGAGAGCGGGAAAGTTATCTTCCAGAAGGCCGATATCTGCGGGCAGCCGAGATCCTGCGCCGCCTCGATCAGCGTGTTGTCCATCTTCTCCAGCGCCGAATAGAGCGGCAGCACCATGAAGGGCAGGTAGGAATAGACGATGCCGATATAGATCGCCCAGTTGGTGTTCATGATGACCAGCGGCGTATCGATGACGCCGATGCCGATCAGGAACTGGTTGAGCAGGCCCTCCGGCTTCAGGATGGCGATCCAGGCATAGACGCGGATGAGGAAGCTCGTCCAGAACGGCAGGATGACCAGCATCAGCAGCGTGGGCCTCAGCGTGCGCGGCGCCTGCGCCATGCCGTAGGCGATCGGATAGCCGATCAGGAGCGTGATGAAGGTCGAGACGCCGGCGATCCAGAGGCTCGACAGGTAGGCGTTGAGATAGAGCGCATCCTCGGTGAGCCAGACGTAATTGGCGAGGCTGAACTGGCCGATCTTCGCGACAATGCCGGAAAGACCGTCCGCCAGCGCGAAGACCGGCTCATAGGGCGGCTGGGCGATCGCGGTGGTGGAAAGCGAGATGCGGAAGACGATGAAGAAGGGAACGAGGAAGAAGAACAGCAGCCAGGCATAGGGAAGGATGATGACGAGGCGGCTGAAGATGGCGGAGCCGAGCTTGGTCATCGGGTCAATCCTTCAGCACGACGCCGGCCGTTTCGCCGAAGGAGACCCAGACCTTCTCGTCATAGGAGATCGGATCCTCCACCTCGCGCTGGGCGTTCAGCATGGAGGCCTTCACCACCTTGCCGCTGCCGAGCTTGACGTAGAAGACCGTCATGTCGCCGAGATAGCCGATATCCCAGATCTCGCCCTCGGCCGCATTGACGGAAGCGTCCACGGGTGCGGCGCGCGTGACCTTCAGCTTTTCCGGGCGGATGGCGAAGCCTGCCGCGCTGCCCGCCGCGGGGGCGTGGCCGGTCGCGGTGCGGATGGTGAAGCCCTCGTTGACGGCAAGCTCAATCTTGCCGTTGCCGCTCGCCGAGACCTTGCCGTCGAGAATGTTCACATCGCCGATGAAGTCGGCGACGAAGCGGGAATTCGGCGCCTCGTAGATTTCCGCCGGCGTCGCCACCTGGATGACCTTGCCATGGCTCATGACGGCGATGCGGTCGGCCATGGTCATCGCCTCCTCCTGGTCGTGCGTGACGACGACGAAGGTGAGGCCGAGTTCCTGCTGCAGGTCCATCAGCTCGAACTGGGTTTCCTCGCGCAGCTTCTTGTCGAGCGCGCCGAGCGGCTCGTCGAGCAGCAGCACCTTGGGGCGCTTGGCGAGCGAACGGGCAAGCGCCACGCGCTGGCGCTGGCCGCCGGAGAGCTGGTGCGGCTTGCGCTTGGCGAACTTTTCCAGCTTCACCAGCTTCAGCATCTGGGCGACACGCTCGGCGATCTCGGTCTTCGGCATGCCGTCCTGCCGGAGGCCGAAGCCGATATTGCTCTCCACCGTCATGTGCGGGAAGAGCGCGTAGGACTGGAACATCATGTTGACCGGCCGCTTGTAGGGCGGGATGCCGGCAATGTCCTGGCCGTCGAGGATGATTTCGCCCGAGGTCGGCCGCTCGAAGCCGGCGAGCATGCGCAGGAGCGTGGACTTGCCGCAGCCGGACGCGCCGAGCAGGGCAAAGAATTCGCGGTGATAGATGTTGAGGGTGAGATCATCGACGGCAGTGAAATCGCCGAACCTTTTCGTGACATTGCGGAACGTGATGAATGGCTTTGCGTCCGGATCCGTCCACGGTGCGAAGGAACGACGGATATTGCCGAGAGATTTCATTGCCTGTCCCCATCTCTTTTCTTGGCAGCACAAATGAAATTGCCCGGAAGAGGCTTCCGGGCAATTCGTTCTGGCCGGTTACTGACCGGTCACGATCTTGGTCCAGGTCCGTGTGAACAGGCGCTGCGTCTTCGCATCCAGCGTCGTGTTGGTGAAGAGCTTGGCCAGCGTCGCCTCATCCGGGTAAATCGCCGGGTCGTTCAGGATCTCGGGATCGAGGGCTTCCTGCGACGCCTTGTTGCCGTTCGCGTAGTGGACATAGTCCGAAGCCTTCGCGATGACGTCGGGACGCATGATGTAGTCGAGGAAGGCGTGCGCTTCCTCGACATGCGGCGCGTCGGCCGGGATCGCCATCTGGTCGAACCACATCTGCGTGCCTTCCTTCGGGATGACGTATCCGACCTCGACGCCGTTGCCGGCTTCCTCGGCACGGTCGCTGGCCTGGAAGATATCACCCGACCAGCCGACCGCAACGCAGATATCGCCGTTGGCAAGGCCGTTGATGAATTCGGAGGAGTGGAACTTGCGCACGAAAGGCCGCACCTTCAGCAGCGCCTCCTCCGCCTTGGCGAGATCGGCCGGGTCATGGCTGTCGGGATTCGCCCCAAGATAGGCCAGCACGACGGGGATCATGTCGGTCGGCGAATCGAGGAAGTTGATGCCGCAGTCCTTGAGCTTTTCGGCATATTCCGGGTCGAAGACCACCTGCCAGCTGTCGATCTCGTCGGTGCCGAGGGCTTCCTTCAGCTTGGCCTTGTTGTAGCCGATGCCGATCGTGCCCCACATGTAGTTGACCGAATATTCGTTGCCGGGATCGAACGGCTGCATGCGTTCGCTCACCATGTCCCACATGTTCTTCAGGTTCGGCAGCTTCGACTTGTCGAGCTTCTGATAGACCCCCGCCGCGATCTGGCGCTGCAGGAAGGTGTTGGTGGGCACCACCACGTCATAGCCCGTGCCGCCGGCGAGCAGCTTCGTTTCCAGGATCTCGTTCGAGTCATAGACGTCGTAGACGACCTTGATGCCGGTTTCCTTGGTGAAATCGTCGATGATCGAACTATCGATATAGTCCGACCAGTTGTAGACGTTAACGACTTTTTCCTGTGCGAGCGCGCCGCCCGCGCCAAACAGCGCAAGCGTGGCGGCAGTCGCCAAAAGAGTACGTCTTATCATTGATTTATCTCCCAGTTTTTCTCTCGGGCCTATGAGTTCGTATGAAGAACAGTCGCCGATTATGGATGTTTTTCAAGAGGCGACAAGCGGCATTCTACGCAAACATAGGGCGAATTTTGATATCACATTGTTCCCATTCCTATCAGATTTGAAGCCCTAACGGCGATGGAAATCAAGCGAAAAGTCACTGGAAGTCGAAAAGGCTGAGGCCGGCGACCATTTCGTCGAGCCCGAGGGGGCGCGTGACGGGCGGTTCGGCGCGTGCAAGACAGCCCTGGCGCTCGCAGAGCCGGCAGGCCGTTCCCACCGCCACCGCCCCTTCCCGCCGCACCGCTTCGCCATAGACCGTCTCTTCCGCATGGGCGGCATCGCAGCCGATGAGCAGTGCCGTGCGGCGCACACGCTCGGCAAAGACGCCCTGCGGCCCCTCCAGCGTGCGCGAGATCGCCAGGAATGTGGCGCCGTCGGGCATTTCCACGCGGTCGACGAGGATCTGCCCCGGCTGCGAAAAGGCGGAGTGGACGCCGAGCTTGGGACAGCTTCCGCCGAAGCGCGCTTGCGGGAAACCCTGCGCACCGGCCCGGCGGAAGCGGTTGCCGGCATTGTCGATCTCCAGCATGAAGAAGGGCACGCCCGCCCTGCCCGGCCGCTGCAGCATGGTCAGCCGGTTCGCCGCCTGCTCGTAGGAGACGCCGAAGCGGGAACGCAGCACGTCGATATCGTAGCGCACGCGCTGGGCCGTCGAATGGAAGGCCTCGTAGGGCATCATCAGCGCATGGGCGGCATAGCGCGCCAGCTCGAAGCGGGCGATGCGCTTCGCCTCCGCCGTCGAGAAGGCGAGCCGGTCGAGCTCGGCGAAGATCTCGTCCTGGAGGGCAAGCTGCACCGTCTCCATGGCGATCTCGCGCAACTGGTCGAAGGGCGACAGGCGCTCCGACAGGAAGAGCCGCATGGAGTGGCGGTCGAAGCGGCGGCGCAGGTTCGGCATGGTGTGGACGGGCAGCAGGCGCACGACGACGCCATGCTCCTTGCGCAGCCAGGACTTCAGCGCGGCGGCGAGGTCGTCACCCGGCGCCAGCGCCGCATGGAACCGTTCCGCCGCCTCGTCGATGGCGTCGAAATAATTCGGGCGGCCCTCCAGCTTGTCGCGCACCTCGTCCATCGGCAGCAGCGTGCCTGACAGCGTCGTCGCATGGCCCTCGCGGGCGAGCAGGTCGGCAAGGTCGGTGAGGCGGGCGGCCTGCTCGCGATAGGCGCGATAGAGCTTCAGGATGCCGCTCGCCACATTGGGCGCGGCATCGGCGATTTCCACCAGCTCGTGGTCGCCCGGAAGCTCTCCCGCAAGCAGCGGATCGGCGAAGACCTCGCGCAGCTGGCGGGCATTGCCGGCACTCTCGCCCTGCAGCTCGTCGAGGTCCACCTTGTAGACGGAGGCGAGGCGCAGGAGGAGCTGCACCGTCAGCGGCCGCTGGTTGCGCTCGATGAGGTTGAGATAGGACGGCGAGATCGACAGGCCCTCGGCCATCGCCGTCTGGGTGAGGCCGAGGGCGTTGCGGATGCGCCGGACCTTCGGGCCGGCAAAAATCTTGTTCTCCGCCATATGTCAAATCCTTTACACCGACGCCGCGATCAGAAGATTTACAATTTTACTTTTTTACAGAGCTCAATTGTCAAAGACAAGACATCATTACCCGATTATCCCGCTGATTTTCCGGTTTTCTCTCGCCCGATTGTGCGATGCGATGTAAATACTGTCACATGAAATCGGGCAGTAAATGAAGCCAAGCCCGATCCCGAGACATCGCACCGGAGGATACTATGACTGATTTTTACAACCTCGTCCCGAGCGCGCCGCAGGGCCGGTTCGACGGCATCGAGCGCCCCTATACGGCCGAGACGGTCGAGAAGCTGCGCGGCTCGGTCCAGATCCGCCACACGCTGGCTGAAAACGGTGCGAACCGGCTGTGGAAGCTCATCCACGAGGAGGACTTCGTCAACGCGCTCGGCGCGCTCTCGGGCAACCAGGCCATGCAGATGGTCCGCGCCGGCCTGAAGGCGATCTATCTCTCCGGCTGGCAGGTCGCCGCCGACGCCAATACGGCCTCGGCCATGTATCCCGACCAGTCGCTCTATCCGGCAAACGCCGCGCCGGAACTGGCCAAGCGCATCAACCGCACGCTGCAGCGTGCCGACCAGATCGAGACCGCAGAAGGCAAGGGCCTTTCGGTCGACACCTGGTTCGCCCCGATCGTCGCCGACGCGGAAGCCGGCTTCGGCGGCCCGCTCAACGCCTTCGAGATCATGAAGGCCTTCATCGAGGTCGGTGCGGCCGGCGTTCACTTCGAGGACCAGCTCGCGTCTGAAAAGAAGTGCGGCCATCTCGGCGGCAAGGTCCTGATCCCGACCGCGGCCCATATCCGCAACCTCAACGCCGCGCGCCTTGCCGCCGACGTCATGGGCGTGCCGACGCTGATCATCGCCCGCACCGACGCCGAGGCCGCAAAGCTGCTGACCTCCGACATCGACGAGCGCGACCAGCCCTTCGTCGATCAGGACAAGGGTCGTACGGTCGAAGGCTTCTACCAGGTCAAGAACGGCATCGAACCCTGCATTGCCCGCGCCATCTCCTATGCGCCGCATTGCGACCTGATCTGGATGGAAACCGGCAAGCCGGATCTCGAACAGGCGCGAAAATTCGCCGAGTCCGTGCACAAGGCGCATCCGGGCAAGCTGCTCGCCTACAATTGCTCGCCCTCGTTCAACTGGAAGAAGAACCTGGACGACGCGACGATCGCCAAGTTCCAGCGCGAGCTGGGTGCGATGGGTTACAAGTTCCAGTTCATCACGCTCGCCGGCTTCCACCAGCTGAACTACGGCATGTTCGAACTCGCCCGCGGCTACAAGGAGCGCCAGATGGCCGCCTATTCTGAGCTGCAGGAAGCGGAATTCGCCGCCGAGGTCAACGGCTACACCGCCACCAAGCACCAGCGCGAAGTCGGCACCGGCTACTTCGACGCCGTGTCCATGGCCATCACCGGCGGCCAGTCCTCGACGACCGCCATGCATGAATCGACCGAGCACGAACAGTTCCGCCCGGCCGCCGAATAACCCGACCCGTCAACCGTTCAAGAACCCCCGACAGAGCCGCATTCCTGCGACGGCAGGCGTACCGCCTGCCTGCAAAATGCTCAAATAAGAGGAGAAATGCCATGACAGTCCAGACCCGAGTCAAGGAACGCGCGGAAGAACAGGCTTCCGCCATGACCCCCGACCAGCAGGCCATGATCCGCATGGTTGCCAACGACCTGCACCGCCTCAACCAGTCCGTCATGAAGGCGGTCGAGGCCGGGGTCTCCGTGGAGCTCGTCCGCTCCGCCCGCCACCACGGCGGCGAGGGCAACTGGGGCGACCTGCTGATCCCCGTGATCGTCACGCAGGGTCGCGGCTGACAGGCAAATCCCGTCGAGGCAAAGATCCCCGGCGCGCCCTGCGCGCCGGGGATTTCATATGCGGCTTGGCCGTTTGCCGGCGAAAAGATCGGCATGGCTCTTGAGCAGCCGGAACAGGCGGTCGCAGACGATGCGGATGTCGCGCCGGTGCCGGTCCTCGCCGTTTGCGACGATCCATTGAGGATGCCGCAGGGCGCGGATCTCCTCTCCCGCCCGCTCCAGCTCCGGATCGAGATCGCCGACGAAGCAGGGAAGCACGGCAAGGCCCGCCCCGGCGCGCACGAGGTCGAGCAGCGAGCGCGGCCGACTGACGAGAACGGCGATCGTGCCCTCCGCCCGTTCGTGCGGCCAGCGCAGATAGGCGGAGACCGCATCCTCCTGTGACACGGCCAGCCACCGGCCAGCGAGTGCCTCCCCGGAATTTTTCCGCCGATAGGCCGCATAGGCGACCTCGCCTGCGAGCCGGCTGACCAGGGTCGGTTCCGATGGCTGGATGGCGCGGATGCCGACATCCACCTCGCGGTGCGCGAGTGTCGCGCGGCGCTCGGAGACGGAGAGGTCGAGGCGGAAGGGATCGCGCTCGGTGCAGATGGCCGAAAAGTTCTCGCAGATCAGCCAGGTTACCCAGGTGCCGGCCATCAGCCGCACGACGCTCGCGCCCTGCCCCTCCTGCCGCCAGCTCTCGACGCCGCGCACGACCGCTTCCATGGCGAGAAGCTGGCCGAACAGCGCCTGCCCGTCGCCCGTGAGCCTGTAGCCGGTCTGGCTGCGCAAAAAGAGCGGCCGGCCGATCGCCTCCTCCAGTTGCAGCACGCGCCGGCCCACCGTCGCGGGGCTGAGGCCGGATACCTGCGCGGCTCCGGTGAGCCCGCCCTGCCGGGCGACATCGAGAAAGATGCGATAGGCTTCCCAGGACATGTCTTTCATGAATGAAAAACATAGTGCGGAATTTGCCGTTCGTGAATGAAAATCTGAACGGTAATCTGCCTCTAGAAACCCGGCGCGGACAGCACCCTTCCCCAATCGAAAGCCCGACGCGCCTTCGGCGCCGCGGCTTGCCGTTGCCCTTTGAAAGGAGACAGAGATGTCGGACCTGTTCGGACTTGTCGTGCTCGTGGAGCTTTCCCGGAAGAGCGCGCGCCGAAAACACGAATTCGTGCACCTGCTCGATACCACGCCGGTCCGCACCCGGCTCCGTCGCCTTGCAAGAGCCCTGGGTCTGCGGAAATGAAAAGGCCCGGCAAAGCCGGGCCTCTCGCTTGGTGGGCCGGCCTCACGCCGCGCGGTAGATCGCCTGCTCGTCCGCTTCCAGGCGGAACTGCTCGACGAGCATCATCAGCGTGTCGGCCTCGTTCGCCAGCTTGCGGCTCGCCGCCGTGGTGACGTCGACCATCGAGGCGTTCTGCTGGGTCATCTGGTCCATCTGGTTGACGGAGCCATTGACCTCCTGGAGCGCCGCCGCCTGGTCGCGGCTCGCCGTCGCCATCATGTCCACATGCTGGCTGACGGTGACGATCTGCTGGCTGATCGCGGCGAGCACCGCACCCGTCTCCTGCACGAGGTGGGAACCGGCGCTGACCTCGCTCGTCGATTTCTCGATGAGGCCCTTGATCTCGCGGGCGGCGCTGGCCGAGCGCTGGGCAAGCTCGCGCACTTCCTGCGCGACGACCGCAAAACCCTTGCCGGCCTCGCCCGCGCGGGCGGCCTCGATGCCGGCATTGAGGGCAAGCAGGTTGGTCTGGAAGGCGATGTCGTCGATCACCTCGATGATCTGCTCGATCTGGCGCGAGGCGGCCTCGATGCGGCCCATGGCCGCGATCGCATTGCTGACGACGGCGGCGGAGCTGTCGGCGCTGCGCTTGGTCGTGCCGACGACGATGTTCGCCTCATGCGCCCGCTCGGCGGAGGAGCGTACGGTCGCGGTGATCTGCTCGACGGCGGCGGCCGTTTCCTCCAGCGAGGACGCCTGGGATTCGGTGCGCTTGGCGAGCGCATCGCCCGATTGCAGCATCTCTGCGCCGCTGCGCTGGATCGACAGCGCATTGTTGCGGATCTGGCCGAGCGTGTCCTGGAGGCGCGTCAGCGAGACGTTGAAGTCCTGGCGAAGCTGTTCCAGGCGGCCGGAGAACGGCGTGTCGATCTGGCGCGACAGGTCGCCCTGCGCCAGGCGTTCGAGACCGGCGGCCAGCGCGCTGACGGCAAAGTCGATCTCGCGGTCAAAGGCCTGCTTTTCGGCATCGTTGCGGGCGCGTTCGGCTTCCGCCGCGTTGCGCTGCTGCTCGCTTTCGGCCTCCACGCGGATCTTCGACAGGGCGTTCTCCTTGAAGACGCCGAGCGCGCGGGCCATGTCACCGATCTCGTCGGCGCGGCCTTCGCCGGTGATGCCGGTGTCGAGGAAACCGTCCGCCAGGCGGCGCATGGCGCCGGTGATCTGGCTGATCGGCCCCTTCAGCGTCAGCACCAGCGCGATGCCGGCGAGGACGGCGATCGCGGCGCCCGCGACGGTCGCGAGGATCGAGACCTGGTTGGCCTTTTCACGCTCGGTGCCGGCACTGGTCTTCTGCTCTTCGGCGAACTGGCTGAGAAGGTTCCAGATCGTGTCGATGGACTGGCCGGCGGCCTCGAAATCGGCGGTCCGCTCGGTGCTGATCTTCACCAGCGCGGCGCTGTCCGCATCGATGCGATCGAGCACCGGGCGCAGTGCGTCGTCGACCGCGTCGAAGAAGGGAAGGTCGCTCGCGCTGCCGCTCAGCGCCTTCATGTCGATGCGCAGGATGGACAGGTTGCCGAGCAGCTTGACGCGGTTCTGCTCCGACGTCTGGCCGAGGAACCGGACGGCGGCGACCTCGATGTCGTCGATCGAGGACACCAGCTTGCGCGTGGCCGACAATACCGCCTCGGACTTGATGATCGGCTCGTCGAGTTCGCTGAAGATGCGGGTCGCCTCACGCATCTTTTCCGATGCGGCGCCCTGGAGCTGGATGGTGACCTGGCGGAAGCGGTTCACCCGGCGCGCGATTTCCGGCACCGTGACGCTCGCCGGATCCGACGAGGAGAGCAGGCCGCCCAGCTCGTCGATCGTATTGCGGATGGTGATCGAGACGACCTTCTGGTTCTTCGGCAGGATCATCGCGATCGAGCGCTCGGTCTTGGAAATGAAGGGATAGCGCTCCTTGATGACCTTTAGCTGGTCGTCGGGCGTTGCCCCGCGGCTGAACTCGGAGAGGAGGTCGCCGAAGAACTTGCTGGCATTGGTCAGGCGCTCGGCCTCACGCAGCATGCTCTTTGCGGCATTCTCGTTCTGCCGCACCGTGCGCTGCAGCTTCGTCGCCTCGTCGAGGATCTTCACCTGCTCGCTGGAGAGGTAGTTGAGGTTCTTGGCCATGGTCTCATGCAGGCCGTTCTCGCTGACATAAAGCGACCAGAGCCCGTCCATGCGGGCCTCGATATCCTTGGTCTGCGCCTGCGCGTCCACCAGCTTGGACTTGTCGGCGTCGGGCGCAAGGCCATCGATCGTCGCCTGGAGAACCGCATCCTGCGCCTTCAGGCGCTCGTGCACGGCATCGCGGCTCTCTTCGCTGGTGTTCTGCAGGAACCGGTTCATGCCGGCATAGACGTCCTTGAAGCCGCTCAGCGACTGGAGGACGCTGTTGGAAATCTCCATGCGGCCCTGCAGCAGGCCGGAGGCATAGAGCCCGGTGAAGCCCACGGCGCAGATGCTGAGCACGAAGGGCAGGATGAAGACCAGGACCTTCGTCTGGATCTTGAAGCGGGCGAGAATCTTGTCAATGAACATTGGCGGAACATCCGTTGTCGGCGTGCTCCACCCCTGCCTCCTTTCGAGGCCTCCCCAGGATTCGGACGCCGGATTACCGACTTCATGCGGCCGCAATGCCGCGTATCCGGGGGAGCAGTCATTGCCAGCCGCGTCGACATCCGTCATGGGGACGCGGCATCCGGAACCCTATGCGGCGGATGATCGACGGCAATCTTTAAAATTCCATCACCATTTAAACCGATTTATGACAATCGGTGGTCAGAGCGCGGCAATGGCGAGGGCAAGCACGAGACCGGCGGCAAGCGAGCAGTGAATGCCGATGAGAACGAGACGGCGACGGCTTTCCAAAGCGGCGGCGACGGCAATGGCACGGGCGGGGCGGCGTCTTGCAGGCATTGGGCGATACTCCGTTACGCGAAAACAGACACCCGGATGATCCGGCCAGCCGGCCCACATCATGTTGTCTCCGCCACCACGGTGGAAGGCCGGAAACGCCGACATTGCAAGAGCATCCGCCCCGAGGTCTTAAAAGACGGTAAAGACCGCCTCGCGAAGTCAGGCGTGCCCGCCCGCGGCATGGCCCGATGCCCAGGCCCATTGGAAATTGTAGCCGCCGAGCCAGCCCGTGACGTCCACCGCCTCGCCGATGAAATAAAGCCCCGGCACCGCCTTGGCGGCCATGCTGCGGGAATCGAGCGCGGCGGTGTCGACGCCGCCGAGCGTGACTTCGGCGGTCCGGTAGCCTTCGGAGCCCGGCGGGCGCAGGCGCCAATCCCTGAGGCGCTGGAGAAGCGCCTCGATGCGGCGGCCCGATTGTTCGGCAAGCGGCCCGTCGATGCCGAGCTCGGTGACGAGGAGCTGGGCGAGTTTCTTCGGCATGTGCTCGGCAAGCACGGTCTGCACCGCCTGCCGGCCGTTTTCCCGCCGCGCCGCCGCAATGGCCGCGGCGAAGTCCACGTCGGGGCAGAGGGTGAGCGCGATCTCCTCCCCTTCCCGCCAATAGGACGAGATCTGCAGGATGGCCGGGCCGCTGAGGCCCCGGTGGGTGAAGAGCGCCGCCTCGCGGAACTCCGCCTTGCCATGGCGGGCGACGACATCGACCGCCACGCCCGGCAAGCCCTCATGGGCGGCGAGCATTGCAGGATCGAGCGTCAGGGGCACGAGGCCGGCGCGGGTTTCGGTGACGGTAAGCCCGAATTGTTCGGCGATGCGATAGGCGAACCCGGTTGCCCCCATCTTGGGGATCGACTTGCCGCCCGTGGCGACGACGAGCGAGGAAGCCTCGACCGTGCCGTGCTCCGTCACAACGCGGAACGCCCGGCCGTCGTGCTCGACGGCACCGATCGGCGTGGACAGCCTGAGCTCCGTACCCGCCGCCTTCATCTCGGCGAGCAGCATGGCAATGATGTCCTTCGCCGAATTGTCGCAGAAGAGCTGGCCCAGCGTCTTCTCGTGCCAGGGGATGCGGTGGCGCTCGACGAGATCGAGGAAATCGCGCGGCGTATAGCGGGCGAGCGCCGACTTGCAGAAATGCGGATTGGCCGAGAGGAAGTTCTTTGGCCCGGCATGGATGTTGGTGAAGTTGCAGCGCCCGCCGCCGGAGATGCGGATCTTCTCGCCGGGTGCGCGCGCATGGTCGACGACGAGCACGCGGCGCCCGCGCCTGCCCGCCTCGATGGCGCACATCATGCCCGCTGCGCCTGCCCCGATGATGACGACGTCCCGCCGTTCTGCCACGTATGCGATCCTTGTTTGCCTCTCCTTTCCGCCATCGCGGCCGAAAGTCAATCGGGGCGGGAAAAACAGATTTTCTTGAAAAATTCGCGTTTTCTACCCCCCGGGGGGAGCTAGCCAAGGAATAAACTCCGTCTATGATGGCTTTATCGTCAATCAAACCCGGTGTCTCATGCCGTCCAAAAAGAAAGTCGTTACCCCCACAATCGAAAAAGCCGCACGCTCTACCAAAATCCCTCCCGCCATCAGCGTGCCGCGCGGGGTAAAGACCTGGAAGGACGCCGCAGACTGGCTTCGCGCCCGCGGCATCGAAGACATCGAATGCATCACGCCGGACCTCGCAGGGGTTCCGCGCGGGAAAATGATGCCGTCGTCGAAGTTCACCTCCAACACGTCGCTCGCCTTGCCCTCCGCCCTCTATCGCCACACGATTTCCGGCGACTATCCGGAGGAGACCGGCAATTTCCGCTATGAGCCGCGCGACAGCGACCTGAAGCTGCTGCCCGACCTTTCGACGCTGTCCGTCGTGCCGTGGGAGACAGACCCGACCGCGCAGGTCATCTGCGACATTGTCGGCTCGACCGGCGAGAATGTGCCCTACACGCCGCGCAACGTCCTGAAGAACATCGTGCAGATGTATCGCGATCGCGGCTGGAAACCGGTCGTGGCGCCCGAGATCGAGTTCTATCTCGTCGCCGTCAACGACGACCCCGACTATCCGCTGCATCCGCCGAAGGGCCGGTCCGGCCGCTCCATCCAGGGCGGCCAGGGCTATTCCATCGCGGGGATCAACGAATTCGACGAGCTGATCGACGACATCTACCACTTCTCCGAAAAGCAGGGGCTCGAGATCGACACCCTGATCCACGAGGAGGGGCCGGCGCAGCTTGAGATCAACCTGCGCCATGGCGATCCGATCGAGCTTGCCGACCAGGTGTTCCTGTTCAAGCGCACGATCCGCGAGGCGGCGCTGAAGCACGGCATCTATGCCACCTTCATGGCCAAGCCCATGCAGGGCCAGGCGGGGTCGGCGATGCACATCCACCAGTCGGTGGTGGAGATCGAGACGGGGAGAAACGTCTTCTCCAACCCTGACGGTTCGGCGTCGAAGGAGTTCTTCCACTTCATCGGCGGCATGCAGGCCTATGTGCCGAAGACGCTCGTCATGATGGCGCCCTATGTGAACTCCTACCGGCGCCTGACGCCGGACATGTCGGCGCCGGTCAACAATGCCTGGGGCTACGACAACCGCACGACGGCCTTCCGCGTGCCGGTGTCGGACGCGGCCGCACGGCGCATCGAGAACCGCCTGCCGGGATCGGACGCCAATCCGTATCTGGCGCTGGCGGCCTCGCTCGGCTGCGGCCTGCTCGGCATCATGAACGAGCTGGAGCCGACGGCGCCGACGGAGGACACCGCCAACGAAGGATCGATCGACCTGCCACGCGGGCTTCTCGAAGCCGTGTCGCTGCTCGAATCCGACCCGGCGCTGGCCGAGGTGCTGAGCGCGGAGTTCATCGGCCTCTATGCCGGCGTGAAGCGTGGCGAGTTCGAGACCTTCATGCAGGTGATCAGCCCCTGGGAACGCGAATTCCTGCTGCTCAACGTCTGAGCGGCCCGGCGGTCCGGGCCGCCCGACAAGATCCGAGTCTCAGAGCGGCCGGCGCCCCGGCGCGCCGCCGCACCCTCTCGAACATGAGTGTGTGCAATGCCCTGGCAAAGCCCGATTTCTCCCGGCATCTCCTGGTATGAGGCCAGCGTCGGCGAACGTCCCCAATATGCCCCGCTCGACGGCTCGGTCGACACCGATGTCGCCATCGTCGGCGGCGGTTTCACCGGCCTGCAGGCCGCCTACAATCTTGCGAAGAAGGGCGTCAGCGTCACGCTCATCGAGGCACACCGCTTCGGAGACGGCGCGTCGGGCCGCAATGGCGGCCAGCTCGGCACCGGCCAGCGCGCCGAGGCGGAGAGCCTGGAAGCCGAGCTCGGCTTCGAACGCGCCAAGGCGCTGTTCGACCTTGCGGAGAACGCCAAGCGGCACATCCACGATTTCGCCGAAAGCCAGGCCCTCGACATCGACTATGTTCCGGGCCAGCTCAATGTCAGCCACAAGGCAAGCTACGAGAAGGAATTCCGCGACCATATCGAGATCGCCGCGACCCGCTTCGGCTACAAGCACCTGAGCTACATGGACCGGGCGGAGACCGAGGAACGCGTCGGCTCGAAGCGCTTCTTCTTCGGCATGCGCGATACCGGCACCGGCCATATCCACCCGCTGAAACTCCTCGTCGGCGTCGCCCGCGCGGCCAGGGCCGCCGGCGCCGGCCTGCATGAGAAGACCCCTGCCCTGAAGATCGAACGGACGGGCGGCAAGGCTGTCATCACCACCGCGAAGGGCACGATCCGTGCCGACAGGGCGCTGATCTGCTGCAACGCCCATATCGGGAACCTGGAGCCGAAGACGGCCGCGCATGTCATGCCGATCCGCTCCTTCATCGGCGCGACCGTGCCGCTCGACAAGTTCCCGTCGATCATTCCCGGCGGCGAGGCGATCGCCGACACGCGCTTCGTCGTACGCTACTTCCGCAAGACCCGCGACGGCCGCCTGCTTTTCGGCGGCCGGGAGGCCTATTCGGAAAATCTCGACGACATGACGCCGCCCATCCGCCGGCAGATCGAGGAGGTCTATCCGGAGCTGAGGGGCATCGAGCTGACCCATGCCTGGGGCGGCTCCGTCGGCATCACCATGCCGCGCAAGCCCTATGTGCGCGAGGTCATGCCCGGCATCACCTCGATCGGTGGCTATTCCGGCCACGGCGTCATGCTGTCAAACTATTGCGGCAAGCTCTATGCCGAGGAAGTGACCGGCGGCAGCGCGGAACTCGACCACCTGAAGGCTCTGAAAATCCCGGCCTTCCCCGGTGGTGCCCGGTTCCGCTCGCCGCTTCTGTTCCTCGCCATGACGTGGTACGCGCTACGCGACAAGCTCTGATCGAGTCGGAAGCACCGATTTTGTTGCGTTGCACTCTGGTGTTTTTAAATCGATTAGATTATAACACCCGGCAACAGAACGAGATCGAGATATCCGATGAGCAGCCAGATCATTCCCGTTGAGCCCTTCGACTATGTCGTCTTCGGCGGAACCGGCGATCTTGCGGAACGCAAGCTCCTTCCGGCCCTCTACCACCGGCAGCTCGCCGGCCAGCTTTCCGACCCGACGCGCATCATCGGCGCGTCGCGCACCGCCTATACGGACGCGGAATACCGCAAGTTCGCCGTCGATGCGCTGAGGGAGCACCTGAAGCCCGGCGAATTCGACGACGAGCAGGTGAAGACCTTCTGCGACCGGCTGTTCTACGTCGCCGTCGACGCCAAGTCCGACCAGGGCTGGGACAAGCTGAAGGAGCTTCTCGACGAGGGCAAGGAGCGCGTGCGCGCCTTCTACCTGGCCGTCGCGCCCGCCATCTTCGGCGACATCTCGGAAAAGATCCGCGACCACAAGCTCATCACCAAGCAGACCCGCATCGTCGTCGAAAAGCCGATCGGCCGCGACCTTGCCTCCGCCAACGAGCTGAACAACACGATCGGCAAGGTCTTCCGCGAAGAGCAGATCTTCCGCATCGATCACTATCTCGGCAAGGAGACGGTGCAGAACCTGATGGCGCTGCGCTTTGCCAACGCGCTCTACGAGCCGCTGTGGAACTCCGCCCATATCGACCATGTGCAGATCACCGTCGCCGAAGCCGTGGGGCTTGAAAGCCGCGCGGGCTACTACGACAAGGCAGGCGCGCTGCGCGACATGGTGCAGAACCACATTCTCCAGTTGCTCTGCCTCGTCGCCATGGAAGTCCCCTCCTCCATGGACGCGGAAGCCGTGCGCGACGAGAAGCTGAAGGTGCTGCGCGCCCTCAAGCCGATCGACCAGTACAATGTCGAGCGCCTCACCGTGCGCGGCCAGTACCGCGCCGGCGCCTCGGCCGGCGGCCCGGTCAAGGGCTATCTCGAGGAGCTGGAAGGCGGCGTCTCCAACACAGAGACCTTCGTCGGCATCAAGGCCGAGATCGGCAACTGGCGCTGGGCGGGCGTGCCCTTCTACATCCGCACGGGCAAGCGGCTTGCCGCGCGCATGTCGGAGATCGTCATCACCTTCAAGTCGATCCCGCACTCCATCTTCGATCCCACGGCCGGCCGCATCGAAGCCAACCAGCTCATCATCCGCCTCCAGCCGGATGAAGGCGTCAAGCAGTCGCTGATGATCAAGGATCCCGGCCCGGGCGGCATGCGCCTGCGCAATGTCTCGCTCGACATGAGCTTCGCCGAAGCCTTCGACGCCCGCAACGCCGATGCCTATGAGCGACTGCTGCTCGATGTCGTGCGGAACAACCAGACGCTCTTCATGCGCCGCGACGAGGTGGAAGCCGCCTGGCACTGGGTCGATCCGATCCTGAAGGCCTGGGAAGCCACCGGCCAGCAAGTGCAGGGCTACACCGCCGGCACCTGGGGGCCGAGCCAATCCATCGCCCTCATCGAGCGCGACGGCCGTACCTGGCATGAGGCATAAGGAAGTCCGATGAGCGCGCATTTGCATGAATTCGAGAATGGCGCGGCATTGGCCGAGGGACTGGCGGACCGGATCTCCGGCGCACTGGCGGACGCCGTCGCCACGCGGGGCCGCGCCAGCATCGCGGTCTCCGGCGGCTCGACGCCAAAGGCCTTCTTCAAGGCATTGTCGAGCCGCGACATCGACTGGAGCAAGGTGACGATCACCCTCGTCGACGAGCGGTTTGTGCCAGCGGACAATCCGCGCTCGAACCACCTGCTCGTCGCCGACAACCTGCTCCAGGGCAAGGCGAAGGCTGCGCGCTTCCTGCCGCTCTATCGCGACGCCGGCAGCGCGGAAGAGGCGGCGAGGATCGTTTCGGCGGATGCCGAAGCGCTCGGCCATCCCTTCGACGTCGTCATCCTCGGCATGGGAACGGACGGCCACACCGCCTCGTTCTTCCCCGGCGGCAGCCGGCTGGCCGAGGCGATTTCGCCCGAAACGCCGCGCGGCGTGATCACCATGGAGGCGGAAGGCGCCGGCGAGACCCGCCTCACCTTCACCTTCGCCAGCCTCCAGGATGCCCGCCTCCTGGTGCTGCATATCGAGGGCCAGGGCAAGAAGGACGTGCTGGCCGCGGCGGAAAGCGAAGGACCGGAAACCGACATGCCGATCCGCGCCATCCTGCGCCGCGCCGCGGCGCCGGTCGATATCTACTGGGCGCCCTGAGCGCCTGCCGGCCACGGCCGGCTCCGCCCGGCGTACGACGCCGATGAACAGCGGACAGCGCAGCTTTCCCGCGCGCCGGCCCGTGCCAAAATGCAATCGAGAGAGGTCAGGATAGCTCCCATGTCCGCCGACAAACGCATCGAAGCCATTACAGCCCGCATCGTCGAACGCTCGAAGCCGCATCGCCTGCCCTATCTCGAGCGCGTGCGCGCCGCCATCTCCAAGGGCGTGCATCGCTCGGTGCTCTCCTGCGGCAACCTCGCGCACGGCTTCGCCGTCTGTTCCCCCGCCGAGAAGGACGCACTCGCCGGCGACCGCGTCCCGAACCTCGGCATCATCACCTCCTACAACGACATGCTCTCGGCCCACCAGCCCTTCGAGACCTATCCGGCGCTGATCCGCGAGGCGGCGCGGGAGGCGGGCGGCGTGGCGCAGGTCGCCGGCGGCGTACCCGCCATGTGCGATGGCGTCACGCAGGGCCAGCCGGGCATGGAGCTGTCGCTCTTCTCGCGCGACCTCATCGCCATGGCCGCCGGCATCGGCCTGTCGCACAACATGTTCGATTCGGTCGTCTATCTCGGCGTCTGCGACAAGATCGTGCCGGGCCTGACCATCGCGGCCCTCACCTTCGGCCACCTGCCCGCCGTCTTCATTCCCGCAGGTCCCATGACCTCGGGCCTGCCGAACGACGAGAAGGCCCGCGTGCGCCAGCTCTTTGCAGAAGGCAAGGCCGGCCGGGCGGAGCTGCTGGAAGCCGAATCCAAGTCCTATCATGGCCCCGGCACCTGCACCTTCTACGGCACCGCCAATTCCAACCAGATGCTGATGGAGATCATGGGCTTCCACATGCCCGGCGCCTCCTTCATCAATCCCGGCACACCGCTGCGCGACGCTCTCACCAAGGAGGCGGCGAAGCGCGCGCTCGCCATCACCGCGCAGGGCAACGAATTCACGCCGGCCGGCGAGATGATCGACGAACGCTCCATCGTCAACGGCGTCGTCGGCCTGCACGCCACGGGCGGCTCGACCAACCACACGCTGCACCTCATCGCCATGGCGCGCGCCGCCGGCATCCTCTTGACCTGGAAGGATATTTCCGACCTGTCCGACGTCGTGCCGCTGCTCGCCCGCGTCTATCCGAACGGCCTTGCCGACGTGAACCATTTCCACGCCGCCGGCGGCATGGGCTTCCTCATCCAGGAACTCCTGAAGACCGGCATGCTGCACGATGACGTGCGCACCGTCTACGGCCAGGGCCTGCAGGCCTATACGATCGATCCGAAGCTCGGCGCCGATGGCGCAGTGGTGCGGGACAAGGCCCCGAAGGTCAGCCACGACCCGAAGGTGCTCGCCAGCATCGAGACGCCCTTCCAGCCGACCGGCGGCCTGAAGATGCTGACCGGCAATATCGGCAGCGCCGTCATCAAGATCTCGGCGGTCAAGCCCGAGCGCCACGTCATCGAGGCGCCGGCAAAGGTGTTCCACGACCAGCTCGAACTCAACGCCGCCTTCAAGGCCGGCGAACTGACGGGCGATTTCATTGCCGTCGTGCGGTTCCAGGGCCCGAAGGCGAACGGCATGCCGGAGTTGCACAAGCTGACCACCGTGCTCGGCATCCTGCAGGATCGCGGCCAGCGCGTGGCGCTTCTCACGGACGGGCGCATGTCCGGCGCGTCGGGCAAGGTGCCGGCCGCCATCCATGTCACGCCCGAGGCGGTCGACAACGGCCCGATCGGCCGCATCCGCAACGGCGACATCATCCGCCTCGATGCCACCCACGGCACGATCGAGGTGCTGGTGAACGCCGCCGAGTTCGCCGCGCGCCCGCAGGCGACGGCCGATCTTTCCGGCAACGAATTCGGCATGGGCCGCGAACTGTTCGCACCCTTCCGGGCCATCGCGGGGCCGGCCGATCATGGGGCGAGCGTGTTGTTTGCGTGAAGGCGCCCTGCGTCCTTCATATCCTGAAGCTCGCAAACCCCTCCTCCGTCATGGTCGGGCTTGACCCGACCATCCATGCTCCGCGTACCGTTGGATCCTCGGGTCAAGCCCGAGGATGACGAAAGTGGGCGCTGGGCGGTCGTCGACAAGGGGGCCGATGCGCGCGCCTCTTCACGCCTCAGCTATAGATATCCAGCGTCCGGCCCTGATGGTTGCGGTGCGTCGAATAGACGAAGATGCGCTGCAGGTCCTTGTCGGAGAGCAGGCGCAGGAAGCGGGCTTCGACGATGTCATTGGTATAGACGCGTTGCGTAAGGCAGCCGATCATCGGCAGGCGGGCGCTGACGATGTCGAGGTAGAAATTGCGCGGTAGCTGGAATTTCGTCGTCATCGTGATGATGGCGCCACTGCGCGACAATTTGGTGATGAGGCAACGGCGGGAGACGAGATTGACGAGGCCGCCATTCTCGGTGAACTCGATGCGCGCCTCGTTGCAGGTGTCCTCCATCGGGAAGCTCTTCTCCCGATCGTACATGAAGGACTCTTCCTTGTTCAGGTAATTGTTACGCGGTACGGATCCCTGAATACCCATCGGCCTGTTGCCCCCGGCACTGTCTGCTTTCGGCAAAAGCCTAGGGGAACAACGCTTAACATCGGGTTGAGCGGCAGGGCTAAATCCTGCCGCCTCCCCTCCGCTCAGGACGCGCGGTAGCTCTTGCCGGCGGCATCGAAGAGATGCAGCTTCGCCTTGTCCGCGGTGAACCGCACCCGGTCGCCGCGCTTGACGTCGAGGATGCCGGGGATCTTGGCGATGATCGGCTCGCCCTGCACGAGGCCCTCGATATAGAGCAGCGTCACCTCGCCGAGCGCCTCGACGATCGACACCGTGCCCTCGAACAGGAAATCCTCGCCCGTCGTGATCTGGAGGTCCTCCGGCCGCACGCCGAAGCTCGCCGTCTTGCCGAGCTCGGAGGCCGCCGTCGGGATATCGACACTGGAAATGCGCCCGCCCGTCAGCTCCAGCGCCGTAGAGGCACCCGCCGAGGTGATCTTCGCGGGGATGATGTTCATGGCCGGCGAGCCGATGAAGCGGGCGACGAAGAGGTTCGCCGGGCGCTCATAGAGCTCCAGCGGCGGGCCGACCTGCTCGATATGGCCGGCCGAGAGCACGACGATGCGGTCGGCGAGCGTCATGGCCTCGACCTGGTCGTGCGTCACGTAGATCATCGTCGTGTCGGCCATCTGCTCGTTGAGCTTGGCGATCTCGATGCGGGTGGCGACGCGCAGCGCCGCGTCGAGGTTGGACAGCGGCTCGTCGAACAGGAAGACCTTCGGGTTGCGGCAGATGGCGCGGCCGATGGCGACGCGCTGGCGCTGGCCGCCGGAGAGCGCCTTGGGCAGGCGGTCGAGATATTTGGTGAGCTGGAGGATATCGGCGGCCGAGCGCACGCGCCGGTCGATCTCCTCCTTGCTTTCGCCGGCGATGCGCATGCCGAAGGCCATGTTGTCGAAGACGGTCATGTGGGGATAGAGCGCATAGGACTGGAACACCATGGCGATGCCGCGCTTGGAGGGCGGCACGTCGTTGACGCGCTCGCCGTCGATCGTCATGTCGCCGCCGGTGATCTCCTCCAGCCCGGCGATCATGCGCAGCAGGGTCGACTTGCCGCAGCCGGACGGGCCGACGAAGACGATGAACTCGCCCTGCTTGATATCGAGATCGATGCCGTGGATCACGTCCACTGCGCCGTAGGACTTGCGGATATCCTTGAGTACCAGCCCTGTCATGTCTCTCTCCCCTCTAATTCCTCAGACGAAACGGGCGAAGAACCCGCTCCATGCCGGAAGTTCGATACTTTCCGCGTGCATCATGCTTTCAAACCCGTGGCCCTCCAGCGCCTCCAGGGTGCCGGCCGGCAGGTCCGCAAGACGCGCGATCGGGCTCATGTTGAAGGCGCAGAAGACCTTTTCGTTGCCGTGCGTGCGCACGAAGGAAAGGATCGCGCCCTCGGCCGACTGAAACGCGATCTCACCCTTCACCAATGCCGCGTGCTGCTTGCGGAAGGCAAGGAAGCGCCGGTAGTGCGCGAGCACCGAGGCCGCGTTGCCCTCCTGCACGTCGACGGCGCGCTCCAGATGCACGGCCGGAACCGGAAGCCAGGGCCTTCCCTCACTGAAGCCGCCCGTCGGCTGGCCGCTGTCCCAGACCATCGGCGTACGGCAGCCGTCGCGGCCCTTGAAATCCGGCCAGAACTGGATGCCGTAGGGGTCCTGCAGGTCCTCATAAGCAAGCTCGGCCTCCGGCAGCGCCAGTTCCTCGCCCTGGTAGATGCAGACCGAGCCGCGCAACGACATGAGGAGGCTCGCCAGCAGCTTGGCATGGGCCTCGTGATCGGTGACGGCACCGCCCCAGCGGCTGATATGGCGCATGACGTCATGGTTGGAGAAGGCCCAGCAGACCCAGCCCTCGGGCGCGGCTTTCTCCAGCGCAAGCTGGGTCTCCGCGACGAAGGCCGGCGTCAGCGGATCGGGCGCCAGGAACTCGAAGGCGTAGCACATGTGCATCTTGTCGCCGCCGGACGTGTATTCGCCGGCGATTTCGAGGCCGCGCTGGCTGTCGCCCACCTCGCCGACGGCGGCAATCGCGGGGAACTCCTCCATCAGCGCGCGGAAGCGCTTCAGGAATTCCAGGTTCTCCGGCTGGTTCTTGTCGTAGAGATGTTCCTGGTAGTTGTAGGGGTTCACGGCCGGGGCGGTCTGCGCGTTGCGGCGCTCGGGGGCGAGCGACGGGTTGTCGCGAAGCTCCTTGTCGTGGAAGTAGAAGTTGATCGTGTCGAGGCGGAAGCCATCGACGCCGCGCTCCAGCCAGAAGCGGGCGACCGAAAGCAGCGCGTCCTGCACTTCCGGATTGTGCAGGTTGAGGTCCGGCTGCGAGGTCAGGAAGTTGTGCATGTAATATTGCAGGCGGGTCGGATCCCATTGCCAGGCCGAGCCGCCGAAGATCGACAGCCAGTTGTTGGGCGGCGTGCCATCCGGCTTGGAATCGGCCCAGACATACCAGTCGGCCCGCGGATTGGTGCGCCGGGAGCGGCTTTCGACGAACCAGGGGTGCTTGTCGGAGGTATGCGACAGCACGAGATCGATCATCACGCGGATGTTGAGGCGATGGGCCTCGGCGATCAGCGCGTCGAAATCGGCGAGCACGCCGAAGATCGGGTCGACGTCCTGGTAGTCCGAGACGTCGTAGCCGAAATCCTTCATCGGCGAGGTGAAGAAGGGCGAGATCCAGATCGCATCCACGCCGAGGGAGGCGACATGGGCAAGGCGCTCGGTGATGCCGCGCAAATCGCCGATCCCGTCGCCGTTGGTGTCTTGGTAGGAGCGCGGATAGATCTGGTAGATCACCGCCCCGCGCCACCAGTCCTTGTCCGGTACGAGGAGGGTGGAATCCGACATCGTCATTCTGTTTGCCCTGTATATTTTTTGTTTTTACGTCACCCGCCCTTGACCGAACCCGCCAGCAGGCCGCGCACGAGATAGCGCTGCAGGCTGAAGAAGACGATCAGGGGTACGACGATGGTGATGAAGGCGGAGGCCGTGAGGATTTCCCAGTTGCCGCCGCGCGAACCCAGGAGGTTCACGAGGCGCCCGGTCAGCACCAGCTCCTCATTGCCCGCGCCGAGGAAGACCATGGCGACGAGCAGGTCGTTCCAGGTCCACAGGAACTGGAAGATGGCGAAGGAGGCGAGCGCCGGGAAGGACAGCGGCAGGATGATCTTGACGAAGATGTCGAAATCGGACGCGCCGTCGACGCGGGCCGATTCCATGATCTCGCGCGGCAGGCCGGCCATGTAGTTGCGCAGGAGATAGACCGCCAGCGGCAGGCCGAAGCCCATATGGGCGAGCCAGATGCCGCCATAGGTCTTTGCCGGCACGCCGAAGAAGGCGCCGACGCCATTGTAGAGCCGGAGCAGCGGGATCAGCGACATCTGCAAGGGCACGACGAGCAGGCCGACGATGACGGCGATCAGGATCGCCCGGCCCGGAAAGGGCATCCAGGCCAGCGCATAGGCGCAGAAGGCGGCGACAAGGATCGGGATGATGGTGGCGGGAATCGCCACCGTCAGCGAATTGATGAAGGAGGCGCCGATGCCCTCGGCATTCAGCACCTCGCGGTAATTGTCGAGCGTGAAGCGCGGCGGCACGGAGGCGGTGTAGAAGATGCGCTGGCCGCGGGTGCCTTCCATCTTCGTCGGCGAGACGATCTCGTAGCTGCCGTCCTCCCTGACGGTCAGCGTCTGGCCGTCGCCGATATCGGCCTCGGCGCCCGCTTCGAAGGCGGTCGGCTGCAAGGGGCGGAAGCCGAAGGCCGAGACCTTTGTATCGCCCTCTTCGATCAGCCTGCCCGCGATGACGAACTTGCCGTCACGCTCAACCTGTGTCTCCGGCGAAGCGGCGCGGCCGGTGAGGTTCTGCGAGGAGGTGGAGAGCGCCGTCCACCAGCCGGAAACGGCGAGCTGGTCCTTGTCGCGCAGCGAGGAGATGAGGAGACCGGCGGTCGGCAGCGTCCAGAGCGCGACGAGCAGGAGGACGGAAAGGTGGACGACGAAGACAAGCGGCGAACGGGACGAGGCGATCATCTCAGTGGCCTTCCATTTCCTTGGTGGCGTTGCGGATGTTCCAGACCATGATGGGGATGACGAGGATCATGATGACGACCGCGATGGACGCGCCGCGCCCGAAATCGCCGCCGCCGCGGAACATCCAGTCGAACATCAGGTTCGCCAGGACCTGCGTCTGCCATTGCCCGTTCGTCATCGCGAGCACGATGTCGAAGACCTTCAGCACCAGGATGGTGATCGTCGTCCAGACGACGGCGATCGTGCCCCAGATCTGCGGCACCATGATCTTGAAGAAGATCTGGAAACCGTTGGCGCCGTCGATGACGGCTGCCTCGATCGTCTCCTCCGGAATGCCGCGCAGCGCGGCCGAGAGGATGACCATCGCAAAACCCGTCTGGATCCAGATCAGGATGACCATCAGGAAGAAATTGTTCCAGAAAGGAATGGTCATCCACGCCTCGGGCGTGCCGCCGAAAGCGACGACGACGGCGTTGAGGATACCGATCTGCTCGGAGCCTTCGGCGCGGTAGTCGTAGACGAACTTCCAGATGACGGCGGCGCCGACGAAGGAGATCGCCATCGGCATGAAGATCAGCGTCTTTGCGATATTGCCCCACCAGATGCGGTCGGTCAGCGCGGCGACGATCAGGCCGAAGAAGGTGGAGAGGGCCGGCACGACGAGCAGCCAGAGGAAATTGTTGAAGATCGACTGACGGAACTCGCCGTCATTGATCATCCAGGCGAAATTGCTGAAGCCGACGAACTGCTGGCCGGAGCGGTTATGGAAGGAAAGCCGGACGGATTCGAAGACGGGATAGACGAGATAGACCGTGAGCGCGAAGAGCGCGGGCGCCATGAACAGCCAGGGCCGGATGGCATTGGTGATGCGCAGGTTCTTCGAGGCCTGCGCGCCCGTCAGTCCCTTGGAGGGGAACATTTTATCCAGCAGGAAATTCGTTCCGAAGAAATAGACGACGCAGGCGAGAACACCCCCGACCATCGTGAAGATGGCGAATAACAATTGCTGCATGGCAGTCCCTCCCCCTGGGAAACGTCCCCTACGGCTTTTTCTCGCGCAGCACTGCGGCCTCAGTCGTTTACCTGACGTCTTCTGACGCGGCGCCGACCGCTCACGCGGCTTCATCACCGCATGGTCCGGCTGCACTTTCGCATGCTCGGGAAAACCGGCCGGCGGCTGCCGGCCGGTTCGCCGGGATGTTACTTGATGGCGTCCCAGGCCTTCTGGACGCCGCCGGCGACATCGGCCGCGGACTTGCCGCCGACGAAATCGACCATGCCGGTCCAGAACGCGCCCGCGCCGATCTTGCCCGGCATCAGGTCCGAGCCGTCGAAGCGGAAGGTCGTCGAATCGAGCAGGATCTCGCCCTGCTTCTTCATCGGCGCATTGGCATAGGCTTCCTTGTTGGCGCTCTTGTAGGGCGTCAGGAAGCTGGTCTGCGCCATCCAGACCTCATGGGCGATCGGCGTCTTCAGGAACTCGATGAAGGCGCGCGCGGCCGGCGTGTCCCTGGTGATCATGGCGAGCGTGCCGGCGCCGAGCACCGGGTTGCCGAGCTCCGGCTTGCTGGCATAGGGCGGCATGTAGAAGAAGTCCGCATCCTCGCCGACCACCGTACCTTCCGGGAAGAAGGACGGGATGAACGAGGCCTGGTGGTGCAGGTAGCACTTCGGCGGCGAGGCGAAGAGGCCCTTCGGGCTGTCGCGGAAGTCGGTGGAGGCGACCGCCGCCGCACCGCCGTCTACGAACTTGTCGTTCTTGGCGAACCAGCCGAATTCATCCAGCGCGCCGACCACCGAGGCATCGGTGAAGGGGATCTCGTTCGTCACCCACTTGTCGTAGGTTTCCGGCGAAGCCGTGCGCAGCATCAGGTCTTCCACCCAGTCGGTCGCCGGCCAGCCGGTGGCGCCGCCCGAGCCGAGGCCGATGCACCAGGGCGTACCGCCGTCGGCGACGATCTGCTCGGTCAGCGCCTTGAGGTCCTCCATGGTCTTCGGCACTTCATAGCCGGCGTCCTCGAAGTTCTCCGGCACGTACCAGACGAGGGACTTCACGTCGATCTTGTAGGGGAAGGCGAAAAGCGCGGCATTGCCGTCCTTGTCCTTGTAGGTCGAAAGGTCGACCCAGGACTGGCCGGCGGCGTAGTTGTCGAGCAGCCACTGCTTGGTCTCGTCGCCGAGCGGGGTCAGGTGGCCCTTGGAGGCAAGGTCGGCGATCAGGCCCGGCTGCGGCAGGATGGCGACGTCAGGCGGGCTGCCGGCCTGGGTGTCGATGACGATCTGCTGCTCGTAGTTCTCGGAAGAGGAATATTTGATCTCGACGCCCGTCGCCTCGGTGAAATAGGCATAGACGACCTTGAACAGCGCTTCGTCCTCACCGCGCCAGGGGCCGAAAATGGTCAGCGTCTGGCCCTTGAGGTCGTGGCCCTTCTTGAAATCCTCGAAACTCTGCCAGTTGAACTTGGCATCCTCGCCCGGCTGGAATTTCAAGTCGGCCGCAGCAGCGCCGCCCGCCATCAAAAGAGCGAGCGCGGCCGTCATCAGCAATGTCTTTTTCACGAGATTTGCCTCCCATAGCAAACCCGCCCTCTCCCGGGGCAGGCATCCTCTAAAATACCCCAAAATTCAAAGCGCTTTGGATTTCCTTTCATCCCATTTCCCCCCGAGCCTCGTCAAGTACCCCTCAAGGCTTTGCGGATAAAAACGCCGGATTTAACGCAGTGCAGCGTAGTTTTGCGGCGCAAAAAGGCCAAATACGCTTTTCCTAAATGATTTGCTGATGTTAGATGCCGAAACGCTTTGGGACATATCCAGGGAATGAGGAGAGACGACATCCAAAGCGCTTCGAATGTTTCAAGAAAGCCAAGCATGTGAATCTCAAGCAATTATCGCAGTTGCTGGGCCTCTCCCAGACAACCGTGAGCAGAGCGTTGAATGGTTATCCGGAGGTCAATGCCGAGACGCGCCAGCGCGTGCTGGATGCCGTCCGGGAGACCGGCTATCGGCCGAACCGCGCGGCGCAGCGGCTGGCGACCGGCCGGGCGGGCTCGATCGGCCTCGTCATGCCGACGGCCGACGGCATCGAATCCGACGTGCATTTCGGCGAGTTCCTCGCCGGCCTCGGCGACGAGGCGGTCAAGCACGACTTTCATTTCGTCATCAATCCGAGCCATCCGGAAGAGGAGGTCGCGACCTGCCGGCGGCTGGTGGCGAGCGGCAATGTGGATGCGCTGTTCCTCGCCTATATGCGCGAGAAGGATCCGCGCATTGCCATGATGAAGACCCTGAAGACGCCCTTCGTCGTGCACGGCCGGTCGATCGGCGTGCCGACGGACTATCCCTATCTCGACATCGACAATACCGGCGCCTTCTACGATGCCGCGCGGCTGCTCGCGCAGCTCGGCCACCGGCATTTCGCGCTGATCAACGGGCCGGACTACCTCGCCTTCTCGATCCGTCGCAAGAAGGGCACCGTGCAGGCCCTGGCCGAACACGGCCTCACGCTGCGCGAGGACTGCGTGCAGCATTCGCAGATGACCGACGAACACGGGTTTCGCGCCATGGAGCGCTTCCTCCAGCTCGAAACGCCGCCGACCGCGGTCCTGTGCTCCAGCACGGTCCTGGCGCTCGGCGCCGTCCGGGCGATCAACCAGGCAGGGCTGAAACTCGGCACGGACATCTCGCTCATCGCCCATGACGACGTGCTGCCCATGCTGAAACCGGAGAATTTCATGGTGCCGCTGACGACGACCCGCTCGTCGCTACGCGCCGCCGGCCAGCGCATCGCCCGCCGCCTCATCGCCGACATCCTGACGCTCGAAACCCTGCCGCAGCAGGAGCTCTGGAAGGCGGACCTCATCGTGCGCGCCTCGACCGGACCGGCACCGGCGGGGAAATGAAACGGCGCCCTTCGGGGACGCCGTTATAAATCAGCTCGACTGCGAGGCCCCTGCCGCGAAACGCCGCTGGGCGTTCAGAACTTCGGCGGGGTCCTGCCGGCCTTGCGATAGGCGGCGATGACGGTGTTGGCCATCAGCATGGCGATGGTCATCGGGCCGACGCCGCCGGGAACCGGGGTGATGACGCCGGCGACCTTGGCGGCGTCATCGAAGGCGACGTCGCCGACGAGGCGGGACTTGCCCTCGCCCTTTTCCGGCGCGGCGATGCGGTTGATGCCGACGTCGATGACGGTCGCGCCCGGTTTCACCCAGTCGCCCTTCACCATTTCCGGGCGGCCGACGGCGGCCACGAGGATATCGGCATTGCGGCAGACGCCGGCGAGGTCCTTGGTGCGCGAATGGGCGGTCGTCACCGTCGCGTTCGCGGCCAGCAGCAGGGCGGACATCGGCTTGCCGAAAAGGTTCGAGCGGCCGATCACCACGGCATTGAGGCCGGAGAGATCATCGCCATGCGTGCGGCGCACGAAGACCATGGCACCGGCCGGCGTGCAGGAGACGAGGCCGCCGTCGAGATCGCCCGTCGCCAACTTGCCGGCATTGACGACATGCAGGCCGTCGACGTCCTTTTCCGGCCGGATCGACTGGATGATCGGCTCGGACTTCAGATGCTTGGGGAGCGGAAGCTGGACCAGGATGCCATGGATGGTCTCGTCGGCATTCAGCGTCTCGACGAGGCGGGCCAGCTCTTCCTGTGTGGTCTCCTCGGGCAGCGTGTGCTGGATGGAGGTGAAGCCGCATTCCTTGGCCATGCGGCTCTTGGAGGAGACATAGGCGTGGCTCGCCGGATCGTCACCGACGATGAGGACGGCAAGGCCGGGCTTCACGCCGGCATCCTTCTCCAGGGCGGCAGCGGCGGACTTCACGGTGTCAATCACGGAAGCGGCAACCTGCTTCCCATCGATAATGGTGGTCACATTTCTCTCCCTGAATGAAGTGCCCCCACTCTAGTGGGGCGCCCGCGCGCCGGGATGGCCTCTTAACGCCCTATGCTGTCCAAAACGCATAATTTCAAGCGCATCCTGCCGGAAAGCGCGGATCCGGCCCGCGAATGTGTCTTTTCCTGTCAGCGATGAAAGGCATGGTGGCGGCATGACGGAACCGCTCATCATCAGGCAGGAAGTCCTTTTTTGATGCAGGTTGCAGGTTTCCTTTGACCTGGAGAAACTGGAAACTGAACCGCAAATCATTGTTTCCAAAAAGCATTTCCAGAGAAGAACCATCATGGTTAGCGATGGATGAACATGGTCCGCCGCCTTTTCGGGAAATCCTTAAACGGCCTTTCAGGGGAACTTGCTAAATCGGCAGGCAGCAATAGCAGCCTTGCGGGAGCAGCATGACGCCCTATCCCACGGATCCTGTCGAACACGCCGCCTTCGAGGTCATGACGACCTTGAGGGCCGGCCACTGCCCGCCTGCGGCCGTTTCGAAAGGACCCTCGCCATGAACCTCGTGTCCGGCAACATCACCGCCTCGCAGCGCGACATTCTCGGCCTGCCGGTCTGCGATCTCGGCTGGGCGGACGCCTTTGCCTTCGCCGAGGAGGTGGCGACCATGCCGTTCGGCCAGAGCGTCATCGCCTTCATCAATGCCGGCAATGCCAATCTGATGATGCGCGATCCCGAATACCGCGCCGTGCTGGAACGCCAGATCGTCCTGCCGGATGGCGACGGCGTCGACATCGCCTCCATGGTGTTCCACGGCCGTAGATTCCCGGCGAACCTTACGAGCATCGCCTTCGTTCCGGCGCTCCTTACCTATATCGCAAAGCCGATGCGCGTCGCGCTGATCGGCGCGCAATCCGAAACGCTGCTGCGCGCTGCGGACACTCTTCGCCAGCATACGCCGTGGCACGAATTCCTGCCCATCGCCGACGGCCATTTCGATGAGGGCCAGTCGGACGCGATCATGGAGCAGGTGCGGGCGGCCGATATCGATATCCTGCTCGTTTCCATGGGCAGCCCGGCGCAGGAGAAATGGATCGACAGGCATGTCGGGCCCGGCCATGCCCGGCTGGTGCTCAGCCTCGGCCCGCTGTTCGACGCGCTCGCCGGCAGCACGCCCCCGATGCCCGAGACGATCCGCCGGTTCCGGCTCGGCTGGCTCTACCGGCTGGTGAAGGAGCCGTCGCGCCTGCCCCAGCGCAAGGCCCAGATCGCCTTCGCCTACCATGTGCTGCGCTACAGGCTGTCCGGCTCGATGATGGCGCGGGACGGTGCCAACACGGCAAAGGCCGGCACGCTCTGAGGCGGCCGGCCAAACCTGCTTCACGCTCTTGCTGGACTTGCTCTAGTGCCCGCCGCTTTTCTCGGCCGGCTGGCCGGCCGGGACCTCGCCCTTGATGAGGGTCTGGCCGCGCTTGGGCGCGGGGTCCTGCACCGAGGCGGTGGTGATGTAGTCGATCTGCTCGACATAGACCTCGGCAATCACCTCTGCCCCGAAACGGCGGTTCAGCCCTTCCTTGACGATGCCGCGGAAGGCATCGACGTCGAAGCTGCCGACCGTCGCCACATCGATCATCTTCTTGCCGACGAGCAGCGTATAGAGCTCGTCGGTGATCATCTGCGGCAGGGGAACGGTCTGCTTGGCCGCCAGGTCCTTGTTCGCCTTGTAGGCGAGCCGGGTGAGCAGGTAGCCGTTGACGCCGCCCTCCCCGATCACGGGCACCGTCGTCGTGTATCCGCTGACGAATTCCAGCGCCGCCTCGCGCTCGGCCGCCGCCGTGTCGACCTTGGGAGCCGAGGCCATCTTCAGCGAGAAATAGACCGAGCCGAGCGTGATGAGGACGATCCAGACGCCGGTGCCGATGAGCTTGATCATGTGCCGTAACCCAGGCGGAACTGTTCCTGCGAATAGGTGCCGTCAGCCTCGAGATCCTGCACGGCATTCTTCAGGATGGTCACGACCTCGCGCACGGCCTCCAGATGGGCGGAGACGCGCTGGGCGTTGATGGCGAGCTTCTCGCGCACGCGGCCGAGCTGGCCGGAGAAGGTCTGCGGCACCTCGTCCGGACGCACGTCGCGCGTCAGCATCGCCAGTTCATAGAGGCATCGGCTCTTGTGGGCGTTCGAGGTCGGTAGATCGAAATCGGGGTCATGGCCGATATTGTCGTTCTCATTGTCGATGATCGTTTCGAGCCGGCCGAGGACGGTGCGGATCCGCAATTCGTTGCTTGCCTGTTCCATTTTGTTGTTCTCCGCTTAGATCTTCGTCTCGTGTTCCTTGATGCCCGGCGTCAGGTCGGCAAAGGCTTGCCGCTGCAGGGCCTGCACCATGCCGGCTGCGATCCGGTCGGTATTCCTGTCCTTCTCGGGCGAGGCCGCACCGATGCCGCTGCTCTTGGCGAGGCTCTCGGCGATGCCGATGCCGCCGCCCTTGGCGAGCGCCTCGCCGAGCTGGTCGGCCATCATGCCGCGCCACATCTCGCCGGCCGTGCCCTTGCCGTAGATCTCTTCGCTCTCGGTCGGCATCATCGATTTCACGAAGTTCTGCAGCACCATGGATTCGAACTTGCGCAGATGCTCCGGCACGACCTTGCCGCCGACGGCGGAAACGCCCTGCGCCGACTGGGCGCCGGCCGAATCCCGGTTGAGAATGCTGCCGACGGTGGCCTGGAAGCCGGCGCCGGCCTCGGCAAGGCTCGTCGCCTCGAAGGCGGCCTTGTTCGATTTCAGCCTGGCTTGGGCTTCCTGAACCTGGGCCGGGTCGGCAGCGCGCACGACATCGAGCACCAGGTCGCTGGGGGGAGAAATTGCCACGTCCTTGAGCCTTTCAGGTGATTCTCGTCAGCCGACCCCGTCCTCATGGCGGTTCGCCGGCTTCTGACCGTTCAGGACATCGGATCCCTCCGCACCGCGTTTGCGGCTGCTTCGACAAACCTCGTCATCGTCCTGATGCGACTATCGCTGCTCAACCTTACGGGAGGCTGGTGGCGGATGACGAAGCCGTGACGGCGGTGCAGGGTAAATCCATTTTGACGCAAGCTTGATAAGGCCGCGGTAAATCGCCTTTCGTTACAGCGGCTTATTCCGGACGCAAAACTCTAGTCGTCATCGCCCTTGTAGGCGATGTGCTGGTCGATCAGATCGTAGATCGAATTGTCGGCCGCCTCGCGTTCCTCGGCGTTGCGGGCCTCCTTGCGATGCTCTTCCATGCGGTCGCCCTTGGTGCGCTCGCGCACCACGCGCATCTCGTGCATCTGCTGCACATTGGCCAGCATCTGGTCCTGCTGCTGCAATTTGCTGTACTGGCCGGAATAGTGCCGCGAAAAACTGCGGTGGATCGGATCCAGCGAGTTGATCGCGCCGGCGACAATCTCCATCGTCTCGGACACCTCCTCGCGCTGGCGCGTGGTATTGGCAAGGTCGATCTCCGCCATCTTCTCCAGATGACGCTGCACGCTGACGAGGCGCTTCAGCTTGTCCGAGCGGTTCTGCGCCATCGTCATTCCCCCCGGAAGACCGGGGTGAAGCCGGCCGCAAAGATCTCGAGCAGCGAGGAGACGCCGAAATACAGCAGGAGCAGCCCCCCCGTGATGATGAAGGGCAGCGAGACGAAATAGATCGGGATCTGCGGCGCCAGCTTGTTGACGAGGCCGATGGCGACGTTGAAGACCATGCCGTAGAGGATGAAGGGGCTCGCGAGCCTCAGCATGATCATGAAGGTCTGGCTCAGCGTGTCGGTGAGCGTGATCAGCGCGCTCTGCGGATTGAAGCCGGCGCCGATCGGCATGACGTTGTAGGATTCCACCAGTGCCCGCATCACGACATGATGGAAATCCAGCATGAAGAGCACCATCAGGCCGGCATAGGAGAGCAGGTTCGTCAGCTGGTTCTCCGCCGTGTCTTCCAGGACATCCGGCGTCGGCGGCGCGTTGAAGCCCATCATCATCGTCAGCACCGTGCCGGCAAATTGCAGGCCGAGCACATAATAGCGGGCGATGAGACCGATGACGGCGCCGGTCAGGGTCTCGAAGACGATCAGCAGGAGGTAGTTGTCGAGCGAGCCCGACGTGCGGGGATAGATCGTGTCCCACAGGATCGGCAGCACCGCCATGGAAACCGCCACCGCCAGGAACAGGCGGATCTGGACGGTGAGGCGCGCGGAGGAAAAGCCCGGCAGCAGCATGAAGCACCCGCCGACACGGCAGAAGGCGGCGAACAGCGCCAGCACCATGCCTTGCGGGTCGGTGATCATGAAATGGAGCCGAGGATCTTGATCTCGATGCCCTTGGCGAGCTCGACATGCGAGAGAACCGGCAATGTGGCGAAGAGGCGCTCGATGATCATGCGCACATAAGAGCGGGATTCGGGCGAGGTGACCAGTACAAAGGGCGTGCCGCGATCGAGAAATTCGCGGATAACCCGGGTCGCCTGCTCGGAAAACTCCTCGAGCTGGCGCGGATCGATGTCGAATTCGACGATTTCGCCCTTGGTGTCGCGCTTGAGCGCCTGATGGAAGACCATGTCCCATTTGTTGCCGAGGCGCAGCACCGGCAGCACGCCGTTCTCCGCGAGGTCGCCGCAGATCTGCTGCGACATGCGGATGCGCACATGCTCGACGATCTGCTCGGTCTTGCGCACATGCGGGGCGAGTTCGGCGACCGCTTCCAGGATGAGATGCAGGTTGCGGATCGAGACACGCTCGGCGAGCAGCAGCTTCAGCACGGCCTGGAGGCCGGAATAGGACATGTGCGACGAGCAGATCTCGTCGGCCAGCTTCCGGTATTCCGGATCGAGGCGCTCGATGAGCACCTTGACGTCCTTGTAGGACAGGAGCTGCGGCAGGTTGTTGCGGATGACTTCGGAAAGGTGCGTAAGAACCACCGAGACATTGTCGATCGGGTGGAAGCCCTCGCGGCGCAGGTCGTCCGCAAAGGTTTCGAGGATCGAGACGGCCGGCATGCCGAAGGCGGGTTCGCGGATATCGTCGCCCGGCACGCTCGGCTTGCGCCCGCCGCCGGTGACGACGAGCACCTCACCGACGCGCACGATGTTGGAGGCGATCGTCGTGCCGTGGATGCGGATCTGGTAGGACTTGTCGGGGATGGAGATGTCGTCCGACACCTTGATTTCCGGCACGACGAAGCCGTACTGCCCGGCGAATTTCTTGCGCATCTTGCCGACGCGGAAGGCGAGTTCCTGGTGCGCGCCGAGAAGGCGCGTGGAGACCTGCTTGCCGAGCAGGAGTTCGATTTCCGCGGTCTTCAGCACCGACTTGACCGAATCCTTCTCCTGGTCGCGGCTCTGCTGGACCTGCTGGGCCTCCTGCTCGCGCTTGACGCGGTTTTCCTCGGCGATGCGGCGCGGGATGATCCAGGCGCCGAAGGCCATGACGCTGCCGAGCACCATGAAGGGGAAGAAGGGCAGGCCCGGTATGACGGCGAGCAGCATCATCAGGCCCGCGGCGACGAAGAGCGCGCGCGGATAGCCGGAGAGCTGGTTGACGACGGCCTGGTCGGTGGAGCCGGCGGTGCCGCCGCGCGAGACGATGAGGCCGGCAGCGAGCGAGACGATGAGGGCCGGGATCTGCGAGACGAGGCCATCGCCGACCGACAGCTTGACGAAGACGTCGGCGGCTTCGCCGAGCTCCATGCCGTGGCGGAAATAGCCGATGATGATGCCGCCGAAGACGTTGATGGCGGTGATCAGCAGGCCCGCGATGGCATCGCCGCGCACGAATTTCGACGCACCGTCCATCGAGCCGAAGAAGGAGCTTTCCTCTTCCAGCTCGCGGCGGCGCAGTTGCGCCTGCTTTTCGTCGATCAGGCCGGCGGAAAGGTCGGCGTCGATCGACATCTGCTTGCCGGGGATGGCGTCGAGGGTGAAGCGCGCGCCGACTTCGGCGATACGTGTCGCACCCTTGGTGATGACGATGAAGTTCACCACGATGAGGATCATGAAGACGATGAGACCGATGACGAAGTCACCGGACATGACGAGGCTGGCAAAACCGGCGATCACCCCACCCGCCGCATCGTGCCCCTCGTTGCCGTGGGAAAGGATGACGCGCGTCGTCGCGATGTTGAGCGCCAGGCGGATCATCGTCGCGATCAGCAGCACAGTCGGGAAGGACGAGAAATCGAGCGGGCGCTGGATCCACAGCGCCACCATCAGGATCAGCACCGAGAAGGCGATGGAAAACGCCAGGCCGATGTCGATCATGAAGACCGGTATCGGCAGGAAGAGGATCGACAGGATCGTCAGGATGCCGACGGCGAACGCGATATCGCGCCCGCTGGGGCTGACCTTCGGAAGGTTTATTGCCGGTACTTGCGCCATCTGAATGCGTCCCGTCTCGTCATGAGAGGCGGCGGCGCGTCACACGCGTCGCCCATTTCACCTCATGACCTACAGGGCGAAGCTTGCGCGAGGGTGGCAGAGGGAGGTGCACATGTCGCAGCGCGGCGCATTGACCACGGCTTCGTCTGCCCTCCGTCATGCTCGGCCTTCAGCCGAGCATCCACGCTCCAAGCCTAGAACTAGAAGCCGCTCTCGATGCGGGAGAAGACGATGTTGGTGAAAATGGAGATCTGCGAGCCGATGAAGGGGGCAGAGATGGCGATCGTCACGAAGATCGCCAGGATTTTCGGCACGAAGGTGAGGGTCATTTCCTGCACCTGGGTCAGCGCCTGCAGGAAGGCGATGCTGACGCCGACGATCATGGCCGCAAGCACGGCCGGGCCGGAGGCCACGACCACCGTCCAGATGGCAGCCTGCGCTATGTCGAGGGCGTCTGCCTCATTCACGTTTCGGGCTCACTCGCCTTGGTTTCGCTGACCTTCACGCCGGGACCGATGACGAGGGTCTTGCCCGAATCAAGCGTCGCGACGATGCCGTCATTGTATAGCGTGACTTCCGTGACCACGCCAGAAATCTTGCCGTCCTCGCTGGTGACGGTGCGGCCGATGACGGAGTTGGCTTCCTGCAGCGAGGTGCGCTGCAGCAGGCTTTCCAGGTTCTTGTTCGTCTTGATGGTCTGCTCGACCTGGGAGAAGGTCGCAAGCTGCGCCATCTGCTGGGTCGCGTCCATCGGCTCGGTCGGATCCTGGTTCTTCATCTGCGCCACGAGCAGCTTCAGGAAGCTCTCGTAGTTGATGGTCGCCGAGCGTTCGTCCGTGCCGGATTCGGCGCCGGTGACGGTCGGCACATAGGGCTTGTCTGCCGCCGATGCGGCGCCGACGGGCGTTACCATGGTGCAATCTCCCTGCGGATCTGTTCGATCGTGGCCGGTGCCATTTCCTGGTTGTTGAGGATGCGATCCTCGATCGGGTAGAGCGCGCGGATCGCCTTCAGCGCTTCGAAGGCGCGGCCCTGCGTGACGAGCGCATCGACGCGCTTGAGTTCAGCCAGCACTTCCTCGTTCTTGAAGCAGGAAAGCAGCATGATGACCGACTTGCGGAACATGGCGATCGACTGCTCGGCGCCTTCCGGGTTGATCAGCGACATCTGCGCGATGAAATAGAGCTGGCGAAGCGGCGTTGTCGCCTGTTCCGGCTGCAGGACGTGGTTTTCCAGAAGGAACGTGACATCGTTGAGGAACTCGATCGCGACCTTGCGATCGACCCTCAGGACTGCGCCGTTGACGAAGATGCGCTCACCGGATTTCAGCGATATACGCAGTGTACTTTTCATTTGATGCCATCCTTGATGATGGTGGTGATGTCGATGATGCCCTGGAAGTTCGAGGATTCGCGTTTGCGGATCTTCTCGATTTCCTTGAGTATCCAGATGGCGATCGAGATAAGGTTGGCCCGAAGCTCGGCCTCGAGCTGGTTCTCCGGATCTCCGAGATCTTCGATGAAGCGGATCCAGACGCGGCGCGTGAAGTAGATCGCCTCAATGGCCTCCCGGCCCTGGTTGCCGCCATCGCTGGCCATTGCCGCTTTCAGGAGCGCAATCGACCGATCGAGGACCTGCCGTTCCCGATCTTTCGAGACGGCGACGCCTTCCTCCATGATCTCGGCATATGAAAACTGGTACATTCAGACATCCTTCATGTGTGTCCGTACCCTCTGGTTCATCAGAGGTAATTCAGCAGGCTCAGGTTCTGGATCCTCGACGTGAGCGTGTAGGCGAGCGAAAGCTGCGATTCGAGCGTGGTGACGCGCGTCGCCGCCTCGTAGGTATCGATGCCTTCCATGTCCTTGATGCTGGTGCTCAGGATGGCGACCTGGGCATTGAGCGAGGCATTGGCCTGGCTGACGCGGGCTTCGGAAATGCCGAGCTTCGAACGTTCGCCGTCGATGCCGGAGATCGCCCGGCCCATATAGTCGATCGCCGCGTCGCTGACGGCCTTGCGGGTCTGCTCGCTGATGCCGCGCGCCAGCAATTCCTGCCCCAGCACGAGGCCGAGCGCCATATAGCGCATGCCGTCTACATTGGTATTGGTAGAACTCTGCACCGTCTCGGCGGCACTGATCCGGCTCTGCATGTTTTCGTCGGATGCGTTCGACCAATCGCCCTGCCAATTGGGGCCCATGAAATTGTCTTCGAGATCGTCCATGAACGCCTGCATTTGCGCTGGCGTGATGTCTTCGTCGGCGATTGCGCTGAAATGGGTCGCATAAAGGCCATCAAAGGCGGTCTTCGCGTCCGAAGCCGGGTCCTGCAGGTAATCCTTCAGCGGCATCACGTCGGTATTGATGCCGGCGAAGAGATATTCGCCGCTGAACGAGGTGTTGGCCGCCGAGGTGAAGGTGGAAAGCGCGTTGCCGAGGTTTTCCTTGGCAAGGTTGAGCTGGTCCTGCGAGGTGATGCCGGAGAGTGCGATCAGCACGCCCATCGCCTCGTTCGCCGCCGTCGACATCAGGCTGAGCGCCTCCTGCGAGGCGGCAAGGCGCTGCGTCGTGAGCGCGTTGGTGCTCTTCAGCGATTCCATGCGCTGGAGATCGCGGTGCAGGTTCAGCGTGCGTGCGGTCTTGGCGCCCAGCACGGCGCCGACATCGGCGTGACGGCCGGTGACCGTTTCTTCCTGGAGCTGCAGCATCTCCTTCTGCGCGCTGGCCACGGTGAGCCGCATCGCATTTTGAAGGGACATGTTGGAAACGAAAGAAGTCTTCATAACTTACCCCGCCGCCTGGAGGAGAGCGGCGATCATCTCATCGACCGCCGCCACGAGTTTGGCCGACGCCTTGTAGGACTGCTCGAGATCGAGAAGCAGGGCCAGTTCCTCGTCGAGGCTGACGGCCGTCACATTGAGAAGGGCTTCCTGGGTGCGGCCGAGCAGCGCGGCCTTGTCCCCGCCGGCCGTCGTCGCGGCACTGCGGATCTCTTCCAGCCAGCCGACCGAGCTGGTCGAGAAGGACAGGATCGTCGTCGTCGTTTCGATGGACGCATCCGGATCGAAGGGCATCGGCGCCTCGAAGGCGGCCGCATAGCCGTTCAGAAGTTCGGAGAAGCTGGCATTGTTGTCCGTGTTGTAGACGGCATTGATGCCGTCGCGCAGCTTCGTGGGGTTGCCGCCCTCGCTGGAGATGACGTCGGGATTGACCTTGATGACCGCGGCCAGACCCGGATCCGTGACGGCGGGCAGGCCGTTGCTGATGAAGAGCCCTTCCATCCCGCCTTCGGAAAACACCTCGATCACGCCACGGGCGATTTCGTCGAGCTGCTTCTGGAAGATCGGCGCTACGTAGTCGCGGACCTGCAGGAGGGCGGGGATCGATCCTTGTGCGCTGGTGTTGCCACCGGCGCCTGCCTGGACCGGCACGCCATCGATAAGGACCTGGTTGCCGTCGACGGCCGCCGTGAAGGTGGTCGACGGCTGGAAACTTACGGTGCGCGGCACCGTCTCGAACAGGACCGTGCCGTCGCTGGTATAGAGCGCAAGGTCGTTGTTCGTACGGTTGACCGTGGTGACACCGATGATCGCGGAAATGCCCGTCAGCAGTTTGTCGCGCTGGTCGAGCGCGTCGTTGACGTCGGTGCCGGCGGCCGTTCCCTGGCGGACCTTGTCGTTGTAGGTCTTGAATTCCTTGAGCAGGCGGTTGAGTTCCACCACCGCCGTGTTGATGTCGGCGTCTGCCTCGGCCCGCAACTTCTGCAGGGCGTTCGAGGTGCTGTTCAGCGAGTTTGCGACGTCGATCGCATCCGACACCACCGTTTCGGCGAGCGAGACTTCGCTCGGCTTGTCGGCAAAGGTCTGGAGATTGTCGCGCAGTTTCGCCAGATAGGTGGAGGGGGCGAGTTCATAGTCCTCGCCACCCATCATCATCTTCATCTGCGTGAGACCGGCCAGAAGCGTATCCTGGCCGCTCGACTTGGAGATCGAGAGCAGGTTCTGCTTCAGCAGTGCCTCGTTCTGGGCCCGCTGCGTTTCCACCACGGTGGCACCGGAGGAGGCCGTGGCGAGGATCGCCGCGCGGCGCGCGTAGTTCGGGTTGCTTGCATTGGCAATGTTCTTCGACGCGACGGCCGATTGCAGGCCTACGTTGGAGAAGCTGGACTGAGCAGTCTTCATTGCTGCTGAAAGCGACATCGGATCTACCTAACTCTCGAATGCATGCGCGGCGTCATGCCGGCTTATCTCTTCAGATTGACGAGGACTTCCATCAGCTCGGAACCGGTCTGGAAGACCTTCGAGTTGGCCGTGTAGTTGCGCTGCGACTCGATCATGCTCGTCAGTTCCTCGGCGATGTCGACGTTGGAGTCTTCCAGCGCGCCGGAGATGATGCTGCCGTAACCGTTGGTGCCGGCATAGCCCATGACGACGACGCCCGATTCGCTGCTCTGCGAATAGATGTTACCGGGCAGCGCCTTGAGTTTGTCAGGGCTCTGCACGTTCGCCATCGCAACACGGAATTTCGGCACGAGATCGCCGTTCTCGTATTTGAGATAGACGATGCCGTCGTCGCTGATCTCGTAACCGGTGACCTTGCTGGCCCCGTTGCCGTCGATCTTCCCGTTCGAGACGTCAAAGGCGGAGGAAAGCTGTGTGGAGCCGCCGATATTCAGCGTCAGCGCTCCCAGTTCCGTACCATTGACCGCCACGGCACCTGTCGAAAGCGTCATCGGCTTGAAGAGTTTACCCTTGGCATCGAATTCCAGGGTAACCGGCCCGCCGGAAGTGCCCAGGGTACTGTTTTCTTCGATCGTGATATTTGTAGGATCGCTGGTCATCGTAAGACCGCTGAGGTCGACCTCGACCTCGCCGAAGCCCGGTACGGTCACCTTCGCCGGCGAGCCGGAAACGAGCTTGCCCGTGGCGTCGAAACCCACGCTGCCGGTGCCACCGGGGATCGGCGTACCACCGCTGCTGATCACATAGTCCCACCCCGTCGCCGTACGCGTATATTCAACGTCCAGGGCCGTGGGGTTGCCCGCCTTGTCAAGGATATTGACGGTTGCGGTCGCCGTGCCGGCGGGCAAGGTCGCCTCCTCCAGATTACCGGTGACCCTGACCTTGCTCGTCGCGAGCGGCGGCTGGTCCACGATCGACGTGCCGTTATAGAGCACGTCCACGGTCCACTCGTTGTCCGCCACCTTCGTATAGACGTAGTCCAGAAGGCGAGTATTGCCCTGCTGGTCATAGGCGACCAGCGATGTCGTCTTTGTATAGCCGACCGGCTCGTTCGACGGGAGGTTCACGTCAAGCACGCCTTTGGACGATCCTGTCGCATTCAGCGACCCCGAGGACAGGTTGATCTGCTGGAGGCCGTCGAAGCCATTGACGACGATCGTCGGATCGGTCGTTGAGGAATATTCGTAGCCCATCAGCTTGAAGCCGGAGGAATTCTGCAGCGTGCCGTCGTCCATAATGGTGAAGGCGCCGGCACGAGTCATGTATTCCTGGCCGTCCGAGCCCGTCACGATGAAGAAGCCCTTGCCGTTGATGGCAAGGTCGGTCGCCGAGGTCGTGTAGGTGAAGGTGCCCTGTGCGGAGATGGAATAACGCACGCTCGTGTTGACGCCGCCGGAATTGTAGGCGCCGCCGGTGGAGGGCAGGATAAGGGAGGAGAACTGGGTCGAGGCCTTCTTGTAGCCCGTCGTGTTCGCGTTGGCGATGTTGTCGGCAACCGTGCTCAGGCGGTTCGCCTGCGCATTCATGCCGGAAACACCCGTTCTCATCGTACCGTAGAGGCTCATGTCATTTCCCCGTTCGTCTCGTCACCAGGACCCTATGGGACGGGCCTTGCGTGAAGCTGGCTGCCGGGGTCCGCCTTCCCCGCCAGCCAGCAATGTCATGTCAGCCCTGCCAGTCGATGCAGTAGCCAAGGAAGCGCTTGGAATCGATCGGGTCGAAACCGAGCTTCTTGCGCAGCTTCTTGCGCAGCTTGCTGATGTGGCTTTCGACCACGTTCTCCTCGACGTCCTCGTCGAAGATGCCGTAGATCGCGTTGAAGATCTGGGTCTTGGAAAGCCGGCGGCCGCGGTTGGCGACCAAATATTCGAGGATGCGGCGCTCGCGGCGCGGCAGGGGGAAGACTTCGCCGGTGATTTCCGGATCGCGGCCATCGGAGAAGACGCGGATCGGACCGATATCGGTGTGGTTGGCCAGCGCCTTCAGGCGCCGCCGGATGGCCGCCGCACGGGCCAGGATTTCACGGGGATGCACCGGCTTGCGCACGACGTCGTCGACGCCGCTGTCGAAGAGCGCAAGGGTGGTTTCCAGGGAGGGCGTGTCGCTGACCGCGATCACCGGGGCCTGCGAGCGATCACGGATCGCACGCGGCAGCTCCATGGAGAGCTGGCCCTGGCCGATCAGGAACGCCTCGACCGCATCGATGTCCGAATCGGCAGCGGTATTCACCCACTCGCCGAATTCACGGGGATCGAACCCCGTCGAGGGCACGCCCTCGCGACCAAAAAGAGAAGTATAGCCGTCTTTAACGAGCTCGCGCTCATCAACCACTACGATCATTCGTCCGCCTCCGAATCAGTGTGGTGCCTCGTTAAGGCAGTGGTACGAATCGGGCGAATCACCGGCAACTAGAGGAAGTGACTGGGTGGAATTAACAGTTGATTAAGAATTGCGTGCCGATTTGGTCTATATATAGTAGGCCTCATCGGATTTTGCCACAATTTTACGGTGGAAAAGTTAACAAAGGTTAACGAGCCGCCTTGCCATCCCAAAACAGGGCGCATTCTTGCCACATTACGGCACAGGCCGCCGCAAGCCCAAAAACTCAACTTTTAATAGAATTACCGGCAGAACTGTTTCGCGTTCGCCGTCCAGCTTCCATAGCCTGTCGCCACCAAGTTCGCGATCACCCGGCAGACATAACGCTTCTGCGCGGGGTCATTGTTGGGACCGGCATGATAGCGCGCGACGGCCATCGTCCAGGTCTCGTGCCGGGCGTGCAGCCGCGCCAGGAAAGCTGCCGCATATTCGACATTCTTGCGCGGGTCGAACATCTCCGCAGGCGAGGAAAACTGGTCGCCGTGGAAGTGGTGGTTGATCTGCATGCAGCCGAGGTCGATCAGCTTGGCGCCGCGCGCCCGCGCCGCTTCGAATGCCTGGAGGGCATCCTGCCGGTCGCGGCCGAAGAAGGCCTTGCCCTCGATGTTCATGGCATAGGGCTGCAGCGAGCCCTTCCGGCCGGTCTCGGTGAGACCGACGGAATAGAGGATGCCGGCAGGAACATCGTATTTTGCAGCCGCGGCGAGGATTTCCCGCTCGCACGCCCCGACGGAGGCCTGGGCGTCAGAGATAGACGCCGCCAGAGCGCTGAGGCTGGCCGCCAGCAAGGCCAGGAGCGTTGTCCGACGTGGTGCCTTCATGGGATGCTCCCTCGCGTGCGAAATTGCCTGTGCCCTCTCCACTGCCGCCCTGGCGGCCATTACCACCCTCGCGGGCCTGCGGCTGGCCGGAGAACTGCTGCTGCTGGCCCTGGCTGTCGCCCTGCTGCGCATTCGCGCCCCTGTCGGCCGGTGCGAGCTGGACGCTGACCTGATCCACGGCAAAACCCTGTCCGCGCAGCGCGCGCACGATGGCGTCCCGGTCGTCGATGAGCTGGCGATAGGCCTCGCCCGTCTCAACCTGCAGCGAGACGACGAGATCGTCGCCGTGCAGGCGCAGCGTTGCCGTCACGAGGCCGAGCTCGATCGGGTGCATCTGGATCTTCAGCGTGTTGACGACCTTGCCGGTGGCCGCCGTCTCCGCATGGCTGAGCCCGCCGGTGGCGCTGAGCGAGGCCGCCCATTGCGGGTCCTGCGTGATCGCCGTCGTCATGGCCGCCGCATTGCCGGTCTGCGCAAGGCCGATATAGCGGCGCGCATCGACCACGGTCACCGTCTCGCCCTTCGGGCCGGTCGGATTGGCATCGCGGAAGGTCGCGCGATCGCCCTTGTCGGACAGGCTCATGTCGAGATCCCGCCCCTTGCCGTCGGCGCGGATCAGCCGGAAGAGCTGGTCGGCATCCGACTGCGGCACGTCGCCGGCATCCATGGCATCCGTCACATGGGTGCCATCGGCCTTGGCCGCGGCATCGGCACGGGCCTCGACCCTCACCGTTCCCTTGCCGCCGGCCTGCGCCTTCCCGTCCGGCACCGTGCCCGGCATACCGGCCTTCGCGGCCGCATCCAGCGGCATGGCATTCGGCGCGGCCAGCATTTCCAGAAGATTGCCGACATCGGACCCGGCTTTCGGCGCAGTCTCCTGCGTCGCGTCGGCCGCCACCGTGGCGTCCTCGTCCACGTCCGCATCTTCGCCACGGAGCGTGGCAGACTTGCCGTCGCGCACCTCGCCCTGCGTCCTGCGGCCCTGCCGGCCTGCAGCCTCCGGCAGGAGCGCCGCCTTTTCGTCGAAAGGCCGGTCGTCCGCTTCGGAGGCATCCACGCCGGGCTTGCCCGCGGCTTCGGTCAGCGCCGCTCCATCGCGGCGCCCGAGCTTCACGCGCGCCTGGTCAGTTTCTCCCCTGTCGTGCTCGCCACGGACGGCCGCGCCGGAAATCGACAATCGCGCGCCCTTGCGCCCGCCGTCACCCTCCCGTCCGGAAAGACTGGCGATGGCAGTGGCAAAGCCGCCCTCTTCCGAAGCGCCGGCGGCCTGGCCGTGACCAGCCTTGCCCTTTCCTGCCGCCTGCCCCTGCACGACGCCCAAAACCCCGCTACCGATGGTGCTCAACTGCCTTCTCCTTTCAAGAGCGCGTCGATTTCGTCGAGCTTGGACCTCCCGCCCGAAACGAATGTATCGAAGGCGGGGTCGATGCCCGCGCTTTCTGGCTGCTCTTTCTTTTCCTCTGCCGGCTCGACGACCGAGGCGACCGGCGTCTCTTCGATGCCCGCCCGCGGATCCATCGCCCGATCGGCGAGTTCCGTCTCGCTCAATCCGTCATGGGAGGCGTCCTCGGCCTGCCGCACGGGCTTGGCAAGATCCGCCTCGGCCGCCACGGGCACCACCGGTTCACGCAGCACTTCCTCCGCCACCGCGCGGGCCGCCGCCTTCAGGGCGCGGTCCTTGGCCGAGAGCTTGTCGTCGGGGATGGCGATGATCGATTCCATCGCCGCCGCCACGTCCCCGGAAGGGACGGAGGCCAGGCCCGAATAGAGGTCCGCCAGCACCTTCGGCACGCTCTCCCCGTCACCGGACAGCACCTGGGCGCGTTCGGCGGCAAGCGAGGCGAGCTTGTTCTTGCCCGAGATCGCCGCAAGGCGCGCCATGCGCAGATAGACCTCGCGCTGACGCGGCACGTCCATGAAGGAGAGTATCTCCAGAATGTCGTCTTCCTTGATCGCCTCGAAATGATCGACCGCCAGCTTCACGAAGAGATCCGCGAATTGGCTGGCATAGGGCGACCGCAGGTAGCGCCGCGCATAGCGGTTGGCATAGGTCATGCTCTTGTCGATCCAGCCGGCCTCGCTGGCGATGTAGATTGAGCGGCGCAGCGCCGCCTCCTCGACGATCGTGCCGGGGGCGACGAGCCGTGCCCAGTCGAAATAGGTGAGTGCCAGCGCGGGATCCTTGCGCATGACCGAATTGGCCGAGACGAGCGCGAGATAGGGGCCGACGCGCGAACGCTTGTATTCCGGGAAGATCTCCGCGAGCGACTTGACGCTCTGCGTGCCGCGGCCGCTGAGGTAGCTGCGCAGGGCATCGGTCAGGCGGGAATCGAAATGCCCGTCGACATCCTTCCTGATCAGCACTTCCAGCGTCTCGGGATTGCCGCCGCTCATAGCATAGACGAGCGCGGCGTCCACATTGCGCGGGTCGTCGAAGAGCACGGATTCTCCGGTGCGCAGCCGCTCGTCGATGGTGCTCAGCAGGAAGCGCTGCATCTCCATCGCCGAATGGTCGCCAAGCGCCACCGTGTCCTGCACATATTGCAGCGAGCGGATCATCTTGTAGGGCGCAAGATTGTCGAGGTCTTCGGCACGCGCGGGCGCGACGGCGGAAAGCACCGTGCACAAGACCGTTCCCATCAGGAGAGAGCGCCGCAAGAAGCCCATGGCGTCAGCTGCCCTCGGCCTGGATGAGGATTTCGATGCGGCGGTTGGCATCCGCCATCGGATCGGCGGGAACCTTCAGGCGACGATCGGCAAAGCCGGTCACCTGGCTCACGCGCTTTTCCTCCAGGCCGCCGCGCACCAGCATGTAATAGGCGCTCTGCGCACGATCCATGGAAAGCTTCCAGTTGTCGTTCTTGCCGCCGGCAAAGGGACGGGCGTCGGTATGGCCGCGGATGGCGATGGCACCCGGCCGGCCCTCGAGGACCTTGCCGATCTTCTCCATCGCCAGCACCATTTCGCGCTTGGGCACGGCCGAGCCGACATTGAACATCGGCGTGTCAAGCTGGTCGGTGAGGCTGACGAGCAGGCCGCCTTCGGCCGGCGTCACGCTCAGTCCCTCGGCCAGCTTGCCGAGCGTGCCGATCTCATCGGCCAACTGCTTCTTCAATTCGTCCGCCTTCTTTTCCTCGGCGGATTTCTTCTCGTCTTCCCTCGCCTTGGCGGCCTCGGCGACGACCTTTTCCGCTTCGGCCTTCGCGACCGCGGCCTTTTCCGCCTCTTCCCTGGCGAGAGCCTCCTTCACGGTGTCGTCGCTGGCAGCCGCCATCTGCTGGCTCTCGCTGCCGGCGTCCGTCGCCTGCGAGATATCGACCTGCTGGGTCCAGAAATCGGGATCGAACGGATCGCGATAGGCTTCGCCGCCATTGGCGCCGGTCGCCGGACCGGAGGTCGCCGCGCCGCCCTCGCCCTTGGCGCTGACATTTGCCTGCTGGCCGACTTCCTGCGCGATTTCCGACAGCACGGAATAGGGATTCTCGAAGAAGTTGGCCTCGGAATACTTCGCTTCCTCGCCGGCCGTCGTCTTCTCGTCCTTACCGCTTTCCGCGCCGTTGCCGCTCGCCTGCTGCTGGCCCTGTTCCTTGGACTTGTCCTGCGTCGCCTCGCCTTCGGCGCTGTTGGCCGGCTTCTTCACCGACTTGTCGGCCGGCTTGTCGTCGGTCAGCTTGATCGGGTTGAAATAGGAGGCGACCGAAGCCTGGGTCTTCTCGTTGGCGGCATTGACGAGCCACATCACAAGGAAGAAGGCCATCATCGCGGTCATGAAGTCGGCATAGGCGATCTTCCAGGCGGCCGAATGGTGGTCGCCCTCGTGGTCGCCATGGCGCTTGACGATGATGATCTCGTTCTTGCCGTGGTGGTGATTTTCGCCTTCGCTCATGCAAGCACCTTGCGTACGGTGTCAGCCCAGGCCGCCATCCGCGTTACCAGGACGGTTTCGCCGAACTCCACCGTCAAATCGACATCCTGCATCTCGACATGCCGGAAGACCGGCGCGGGTTCGTCGAAATGCGTTTCCAGTTGCTGGAAGAGGTTTGCCGGCCCCTTCACCGTTATCGTCAGGCCTTCGTCGCCCTGCAGGCCCTCGGTGATCATGCGGGCAAGGTCGGCGACCGCGCCCCGCGCCAGCACATCGTTCATCACCGGTGCCAGAACCTCGGCCGTATCGGCAGCGACACGCTCGGCCACCTCGCCCGTCAACGTGGAAAACCGCTCGGCAAGGGCGCTGGCATAGTCCCTCTCGTAGCGCGCCTTCAGGCTGTCGAGTTCGGCCTGGTGCGCCTCCTTCAGGGCCGCGATCTCGGCCTCGTGCTTGCTGCGAAGCTCCATCTCGGCCTCCGCCTTGCCATCCGCAAAGGCCTCGGCACGCTCGGCAGCCAGGTCCACCGGCGGTTCGGCCGGCGGCATGACAAAGGCCTGGGCCGCAGCGCCGCCCCCCTCCTCGCCGAAGGACGGCGGCTGGAAGGCAGGTATCTTGGGGCGCGGGGGGGCGCCGAAATCCTTGAGGTAACGAGCGAGCTGCACGCTCATCGCGCATCCTCCCGCTTCGCCGCGTGCCGGACGAACGCATGAAAGGTCCGGCGGGAACCCCGCGGACCGCTGCAACGCTCGCTCTCGAAAACACTGGAACCTGACACCACCGCTGACCCGTCTCCTCGGACACCGCACCTTCCGTGAGGCGAAAGGCACACAATCTTCCTGATCGTGCCACCGAGCCTAGGGGGTCAAACTTGTGCGAGGATGAAGATGAAAGGTGTTGGGCCGCGCCAGGGCAAATAACGCGGCCCAACCGCCCGCCTCGGCCGATGACCAACGGCCGGGGCGGAAGAGAACCTGCCTGCCCTTACTGACGGAAGAGCTGGAGGATGTTTTCGGCACTCGAATTGGCGATCGACAGCGACTGGATGCCGAGCTGCTGCTGGGTCTGCAGCGCCTTCAGGCGGGTCGATTCCTCGTTCATGTCCGCATCGACGAGACGACCGATGCCCTTGTCGATCACGTCGTTGAGGCTGGCGACGAAGCTCTCCTGCATCTCGATGCGGCTGGTGATGGCGCCGAGCGTGGATGCGGCGTTCGTCAGGTCCTTGAGGATGTTGTCGACGACGCTGATCATGTCGTCGAGAGCCTCATAGTCCGTACTGCCGTCGATCTCGATAGGTTCGCCGCTGGTCACCGGGTTCGATGCGATCAGATAATATTCCCGGGCGGTGCCCGTCGGCTCGTCCACCAGTTCATCGGCGTCGATGGCCCTGGTGAGGTAGCCGCGATCGGGCTCCTGGATATCGATCAGCACGGAATTGGCGGTGTCGAAATCGAGCGTGGCGACCTTGACGTTGCCGCTCGCGGTTCGCACGAAGGAGGCAACGACGGATTTGACGCCGAGCGCGTCCGCGCCGGAATTATAGAGCCAGTTCTCGCCGGAGAAGGATGCCGACTGGGCGGCCGAGACGAGCTGGTTCTTCAATTCCTTCAATTCGTCGTTGATCTTGTTCTTGTCGACGCCCGGCTCGCGGGCGGCCACCAGCTTCGCCTTGATCTCGCTCATCACCTCGATGACGTTCTCGAGCGCCGTGTAGGCGGTGTCGACCTTGGCCGCGCCGAGGCCGAGGGCGTCGGCGACGGTCGAGATGGCGCGGTTGTCGGAGCGCATGGTGGTCGCGATCGACCAGTAGGCGGCATTGTCGGCGGCGGTCTCGACGCGCATGCCGGACGAGACGCGCCCCTGCGTGGTTTCAAGTCCGTTGTCGATGGAACGAAGGGTCTGCAGCGCCGCCATGGCGGCGGAGTTGGTCAATATGCTGGTCATTGGCACTTGCCCTGAAAAAGGAATTGTCGGGGGACATGCCGGAGTGAGGCGGGGACCGGTAACGACGAAGCGGCTTCATGCATCCGGCGCCGCTCGTTTGCCCTGGGCGCCAGTCCATCGTTCTTAACAAAGGGTTAATGGCGAATGGTTAACAAATGGTTAACAGGCTTGGGCGCATCGGAAGAAAAGTGAAGATAACGTTTATTTTCCAAAGCCAGTTTTCGCAGTCAGCCGGAAGATCCGACGCGGGGGCTCAACCCGCCCCCTTTCGGCAAGCTGCCTCACAACCGCCGTGCTTTGCCGCCGGGACAGTGCCTGTCGGAGCATCGGCCGGGATGGGATACAACCTGAGCTGCGCGCCTGTTAACCCAAAATTAAACGCTGCCGATTAGAACTTTACGTGGTCGAAAAGGGCTGGCTGGGGCAATTTTTCTGCCCGGCGCTGCCTGCCCTGAAAAAGCATAGCCAATGCATGGCATTTGCGACCGATGGCGTAGGGATCGGGGCTGGTTCAGCTCCGCGCATGATGCCCTTCCAATGCGCTGGCTCGTTCGAGCCATGTTTCATGTGACATTGTTTTCGTCCAACCGGACGTCCGGACCGTTGGCGCCGTCGATGGCGCTCGACCGAGCGGTACACGGCGGGTGCTTTGCGCGCCTGGGGACCCGAGGAGAAGAACGAACCTCTTCCCGCACGGTCGGTGGAACGAAAACGACGTTTGTCATCCGCTAACACAAGGGCGCGCGTCCATGACTTCAATCATTACCAATCTGACTCCGAGCCAGATCCGGAACCTTTCCACGAGTGCGATCCAGCTTCTCAACACCGAGGATGTCGCGGCGCTGACCTCGGAAAAGGTCGCAGCGCTCAGCGCTGCCCAGCTCAACGCCTTCCAGTCGAGCAGCCTTCTCTCCTTTACCTCGGAGCAGATCGGCTCGATCGCCGTCAAGTCCATCGCCGGCCTCAGCGCCGCCCAGATCTCGTCCCTGACCTCCGGCCACATTGCAGGCCTCAAGGCCACGCAGGCAGCGGCTCTCACCAGCGCCCAGGTCGCGACCTTCACCACGGATGAAATCGCCGTGCTGAACTCCGCGCAGATCGCGGCCCTCGGCTACCAGGTCTTCACCACCATCGATTCCGCCGAACTGGCACTGTTCACCACCGATGAGCTCGGCGCCATCAATGCCAAGGCGATCGCCGGCATCAGCACGGCAGCGCTCGCGGGCATCGCATCGTCCAGCATCGCCGCCCTCGGCACCGGCCAGATCGCCGTCCTCTCCAGCGCCCAGCTCAACGCGCTCTCCAGCGGCCAGCTCGGCGCCCTCAGCACCGGCCAGATCGCCGGCCTGACGGCAAAGCAGGTTGGCACGCTCTCCACGACGCAGATCGCAACCCTCAGCACCACGCAGATCGCATCGCTGTCCAGCGCGCAGATCGGCGCTCTCACCAGCGGCCAGGCTGCGGCGCTCTCGACGGGCCAGATCGCGGCCCTCTCCGCAACGCAGGTCGCCGGCCTCAGCGCTGCCGCTCTCAAGACCCTCGATTCGGCGGAAATCGCCCTCTTCACCACGGATGAACTGGCCGCCATCAACGCCAAGGCCTTCTCCAGCCTCGATGCCTCCGCCCTTGCCGGCATCGCATCGGCCAGCATCGCGAGCCTGAACAGCGCCCAGATCGCAGCTCTGAGCAGCAGCCAGGCAGCGGCCCTGTCGACGGACCAGATCGCAGCCCTGACCAGCTCGCAGGTGGCCGCGCTCAGCGCCGCCGCCCTGAAGACGATCGATTCGGCGGAACTGGCCCTCTTCAGCACCGATGAGCTGGCCGCCATCAGCGCCAAGGCCATCGCCGGCCTCGAAACCGCGGCGCTTGCCGGCATCACGACGGCCGCCATCGCAGCCCTCGACAGCAAGCAGATCGCCGCCCTCTCCAGCACCCAGCTCAACGCCATGTCCACCGGCCAGGTTGCTGCCCTCGGCACCAGCCAGCTTGCCGGCCTGAGCGCCAAGCAGTTCGCGACCCTCAACAGTGCACAGGTCGGCGCCCTCGGCACCGGCCAGATCGCCGGCCTGTCGAGCGCCCAGATCGGCGCCCTGACCAGCAGCCAGGCAGCAGCCCTGTCGACCGGCCAGATCGCTGCGCTCAACAGCGCGCAGGTCGGAGCACTCAGCGCCGCTGCCCTGAAGACCATCGACTCGGCCGAGCTGGCGCTGTTCAGCACCGATGAACTGGCCGCCATCAACGTCAAGGCCCTCGCCGGCCTCGAAACCGCGGCGCTTGCCGGTATCACGACGGCCGCCATCGCCGCCCTCGACAGCAAGCAGATCGCCGCCCTCTCCAGCATCCAGCTCAATGCCCTGTCCACCGGTCAGGTTGCGGCTCTCTCGACCGGCCAGCTCGCCGGCCTGAGCGCCAAGCAGGTTGCCACGATCGGCTCGGCACAGATCGCAGCCCTCGGCACCGGCCAGGTCGCCGCCCTGTCGAGCGCCCAGATCGGCGCCCTGACCAGCGCCCAGGCAGCAGCCCTGTCGACGGACCAGATCGCAGCGCTCACCAGCTCGCAGGCCGCAGCGCTCAGCGCCGCTGCCCTCAAGACCATCGACTCGGCGGAAATCGCCCTCTTCAGCACCGATGAGCTGGCAGCCATCAACGTCAAGGCCCTTGCCGGCCTCGAAACCGCAGCTCTCGCCGGCATCACCACCGCTGCCATCACCGCCCTCGACAGCAAGCAGATCGGTGCCCTCACCAGCACCCAGTTCAATGCCCTGTCCAGCGGCCAGCTCGCAGCCCTGACGACCGGCCAGCTCGCCGGCCTCAGCGCCAAGCAGGTTGGCACGATCAGCTCGGCTCAGATCGCTGCCCTCAGCACCGGCCAGATCGCTTCGCTGGGCAGCGCCCAGATCGGCGCCCTGACCAGCAGCCAGGCAGCAGCCCTGTCGACCGGCCAGATCGCAGCGCTCACCAGTTCGCAGATTGCAGCACTCAGCGCCGCAGCCCTCAAGACGGTCGATTCGGCGGAACTCGCCCTGTTCAGCACGGATGAACTGGCCGCCATCAACGTCAAGGCCCTTGCCGGCCTCGAAACGGCGGCACTCGCCGGCATCACCACCGCCGCCATCGCAGCCCTCGACAGCAAGCAGATCGCCGCCCTCACCAGCACCCAGCTCAATGCGCTCTCCAGCGGCCAGGTCGCAGCCCTCGGCTCCGGCCAACTTGCCGGCCTGAGCGTCAAGCAGGTCGCCACGATCGGTTCGGCACAGATCGCAGCCCTCGGCACCGGCCAGATCGCCGGCCTGTCGAGCGCCCAGATCGGCGCCCTGACCAGCGCCCAGGCAGCAGCCCTGTCGACGGACCAGATCGCCGCCCTGACGACCTCGCAGGTCGCCGCGCTCAGCGCCGCTGCCCTGAAGACCATCGACGCGGCGGAACTGGCGCTGTTCAGCACCGATGAGCTGGCAGCCATCAGCGCCAAGGCCCTCGCCGGCCTCGAAACCGCAGCGCTTGCCGGCATCACCACCGCCGCCATCGCAGCCCTCGACAGCAAGCAGATCGCTGCCCTCACCAGCACCCAGCTGAACGCGCTGTCCACCGGCCAGCTCGCAGCGCTCTCGACCGGCCAGCTCGCCGGCCTCAGCGCCAAGCAGGTCGCTACGGTCAACAGCGCGCAGATCGCTGCCCTCAGCACCGGCCAGGTCGCTTCGCTGGGCAGCGCCCAGATCGGCGCCCTGACCAGCAACCAGGCGGCAGCCCTGTCGACGGGCCAGATCGCTGCCCTCAACAGCGCACAGGTCGCAGCGCTCAGCGCCGCCGCCCTGAAGACCATCGACTCGGCGGAACTTGCCCTGTTCAGCACCGATGAACTGGCCGCCATCAACGTCAAGGCTCTCGCCGGCCTCGAAACCGCGGCGCTTGCCGGCATCACGACGGCCGCCATCGCCGCCCTCGACAGCAAGCAGATCGCCGCCCTCTCCAGCACCCAGCTCAATGCACTCTCCAGCGGTCAGGTCGCAGCCCTCGGCTCCGGTCAGCTCGCCGGCCTGAGCGCCAAGCAGGTTGCCACGATCGGCTCGGCACAGATCGCAGCCCTCGGCACCGGCCAGATCGCCGGCCTGTCGAGCGCCCAGATCGGCGCCCTGACCAGCGTCCAGGCAGCAGCCCTGTCGACGGACCAGATCGCAGCCCTGACGACCTCGCAGGTCGCCGCGCTCAGCGCCGCTGCCCTGAAGACCATCGACTCGGCCGAGCTGGCTCTGTTCAGCACGGATGAGCTGGCTGCCATCAACGTCAAGGCTCTTGCCGGTCTCGAAACCTCGGCGCTTGCCGGCATCACCACCGCGGCCATCGCAGCCCTCGACAGCAAGCAGATCGGTGCCCTCACCAGCACCCAGCTGAACGCCCTGTCCACCGGCCAGCTCGCAGCGCTCTCGACCGGCCAGCTCGCCGGCCTCAGCGCCAAGCAGATCGCTACGGTCAACAGCGCGCAGATCGCGGCCCTCGGCACCGGCCAGATCGCCGCTCTCGATGCCAAGCAGATTGCGGGTCTGACCGGCGGCCAGATCGGGGCTCTGTCGACGACCCAGGTCGCCGCCTTGACCAGCTCGCAGATCGCAGGTCTCAGCGCAGCCGCCATCCAGGCGATGAGCTCGGACGGCATCAAGACCTTCACGACCGACGAAATCGCTGCAATCAGCCTGAAGGCCCTGCAGGGTCTGGCCACCGAGGACATCGCAGCCCTCGGCTCCGCCCAGATCATGGCCCTCAAGGCCGAGCAGATCGCGGCCATGAACACGGCACAGGTCGAAGCCGTCATCCAGGCCTACGCCTCGATCTAACCCCGACATGCGGCGGCGCGGTCCATATCGCGCCGCCGTTCCTTCTTCCGCCCCCGACGGCGACCCTTCCTTCGCGCAAAACGATCAGCCCGACGCAAGTCAACTCCGATAGCAAGGCAGACGAGCTCCCTTCGAGCCGTTCAACAGCCCGGCCAGCAGGCCCCCTTGCCGCAGGATGTCATGACCGTCAGCACTCCCATTCTCGCCGATCCCGCCGCTTCGTTCCTCAACATCCTCGGGCGGGCCCGCAACCAGCAGCTCTCGCTGACCGAGCTGTTCCAGATGACGGAAAGCCTGACGGCGGCCGGGGCGACGGCACAGGCGGGCGAACTCTACAAGCTCTGGATCGCCTTCAACGACAGCAACCCGCTGCTGCATCTTGCCTATTTCAACTATGCGGTCTCGCTCTCGAAGGCCGGCGATGCCGCCGGCGCGCTGCACGCCCTGCGCGCCGCCGTGCGCATCAACCCGCAGTTCGGCCAGGCCCATATCAATCTCGGCAGGACGCTGGAGGACTGCGGGCTGACCGGCCAGGCCGTCCAGCAATGGCGCGTCTATGCCGATGCGACCGCCGACGTCACGCCGGACAGGATCAACAACCGCCTGCTCAGCCTCCAGCATATCGGCCGCGTTCTGGAAGGCACCGGGCATCTGGAGGAAGCCGAGGCCGCCCTCTGGCAGGCCATGGAACTGCAGCCCTCGCGCCCGGAGGCCGCGCAGCACTGGATCTCGCTGCGCATGCGCCAGTGCAAATGGCCGGTCTTCACCCCTTCTCTCCATGTCACGCCGCGCCATTTCATGGATGCGACCTCGTCCATGACGATCGCCTGCTATACGGACGATCCCATTTTCCACATGGCAAAGGCTCATCGCTACTGCCGCACGAATGTCGGCCGCCCCGCCGATCTTGCGGCCTTCACACGCAATCCGGTGCGGCAGAGGTCGGGAACCGGGCAGCGGCTGCGCATCGGCTACCTCTCCTCGGACCTGCGCCAGCACGCGGTCGGTTTTGCGCTCAGCGAAGTGCTCGAATTGCATGACAAGGCGAGTGTCGAGGTCTTCGCCTATTATTGCGGCGACCCGGCGCCCCTCGACCAGACCCAGGCCCGCATCAAGCTGGCGGTCGACCACTGGCGCGACATCGACACGCTCAGCGACATCGACGCCGCCCGCCAGATCGCCGCCGACGAGATCGACGTGCTCGTCGACGTCAACGGCTATACCCGCAATGCCCGCACCAAGATCTTCGCCTACCGTCCGGCACCCGTCATCGTGAACTTCTGCGGCTATCCCGGCACCATGGCGAGCCCCTACCACCAGTACATGATCGCCGACGAACGCATCGTGCCGCCGGAAAACGAGATCTACTACACCGAGAAGGTCCTGCGCATCGCCTGCAACCAGCCGGTGGACCGCAAGCGCGCGGTCTCGCCGCGCCCGACGCGCGCCAGCGTCGGCCTGCCGGAAAACGCCTTCGTCTTCGCAAGCTTCAACGGCATGCAGAAGATCACCGCCGCCTGCTTCGGCCGCTGGATGGCGATCCTGCTGGCAACGCCCGGCAGCGTGCTGTGGCTGCTCGCCGGCGACGACAGCGTCAACGAGCGCCTGAAACAGCTCGCGGCACAGAACGGGGTCGCGCCGGAGCGCATCATCTTCGCCGGCAAGGCGCAGAATCCCGACCATCTTGCCCGCATCGGCCTTGCCGATCTCTTCCTCGACACCTTTCCCTACGGCGCCCACTCCACCGCGGCCGACGCCATCACCCAGGGCCTGCCGGTGCTGACCATCGCGGGCAAGAGCTTCGCCTCGCGCTTCTGCGCCAGCATCGTTTCGGCCGCCGGCATTCCCGAGATGGTCTGCGCCGGCCCGGACGACTACGTGCACAAGGCCGTCGCCTTCGCCCGGAACCCGGCGAGCCTTGCGGCGGTGAAGGATTCGCTGCAGCGCCAGCGTGAAACCTGCGCGCTGCGCGACATGCCGGGCCTTGCCCGCCGCCTTGAAGAGCTGTTCTGGCAGATGCAGGGCGATGCCGAGCGGGGGGAAACGCCCGTGCCCGACCTGCGCAATCTCGACGTCTACTACGAGGTCGGCGCCGAGCTTGCCGCCGCCGGCATCGAATTCGAGGACGACGAGGCCTACCGGCAGCGCTACCGCGCGGCGCTTGCCGGCCTCGATGAACACGCACCGCTCTGGCACGACGCCCGCCTCTGGCCGGCGCCGGCCGCCTGACCGCTCCGGCCCGCCCGCAACCCGAAGTTCTGAATGACGAGGACAACATGACCCCCGTAATCCTGGTGACCTTTGCCGGACGGCAGAAGCGGATGGAGATCCTCACCCAGTATGTCCGCCGGGCGATGGACCTCGGGATCATCGACGAGTGGCACATCTGGGACTTCACCCGCTCGGCAAAGGATCATGCCTGGGTGAGCCGGGAATTCGGCCCGGTGCGTTACATGGGCGCGAAAGTGCCCTACCAGCCGGTCGGCAGCGTCTCGCGCCAGGCCGCGTTCCGCACCAGCGCCCGCATCCGGCACGACCTGCACATCACCCTCACCCCACACGACCGCCCGAACGACCATTATGAATTCGTGGTCGGCGGCTGGAAGAACACCCATTCGGCGCTGCGCAAGATCCCGCGCGAGAAGCTGGAGAACCCCGAGCGCGGCGACGACACCAATCTGTGGAGCGCGCCGACGCCCGGCGTGCTCTCCCCCGGCCGGCCGAACGATGTCGTGCTGTCGCTCGACGCGGCCGGCGTGCCGACGCTGCGCGTCAACGGCGTGACCATCGGCAGCTGGCCGGAGCTCGACATTTCCGCCGGCGCGAGCGTGCGCATGCGCGGCGGCTGGGGTGCGGACCTCGAGCTTTGCGATGCCGGCGCGGCCACGCGGCGCTATATCGGCAATCCGGGCGATCAGATGCCCTACTGGCAGGCCTACGATTATTACGCCACGCGGCTGGAGGCCTTCTCCGACGCGGTGTTCCTGAAATGCGACGACGACATCGTCTATCTCGACATCGACGAACTGGACGGCTTCATCCAGTTCCGCCGGAACAATCCGCATTACTTCGTCGTCTCGGCCAATGTGGTGAACAACGGCGTCTGCGCCTATTTCCAGCAAGCGGCCGGTTCCATTCCACCGGGCGTCGGCCATTTCGAACTGCCGCCGGGCGGCTTCGGCGGCAGCCTCTGGGAGAGCGCCGAGCGGGCCGTGAAGCTTCACGACTTCTTCCTCGACCAGGGCGGCAGGACGCTTGCCCTTCCGACCAGGGTCGTCGACTGGACGGAGCGGCTGTCGATCAACTTCATCGCCTGGCTCGGCCGCGATCTCGCGCACATGGCCCTGCCGCGGGGCGACGACGAACACGCGCTCACCATCGGCGTTCCGAAGCTCCTGCAGCGGCCGACGGCGATCTACTCGGATTTCACCGTCAGCCACCTGAGTTTCGGCCCGCAGGAGCGCGGCTGGGACCCGAGCCCGCTCATCGAGGCCTATGAGGCACTCATGCGCGAGCGCCTCTTCCCGGCAGTGGAGAAGCCCCAGTTCGCCCTGCGGATGGCGGGCTGAGGACCGGACTCCATGGGTGTAAAGGAAAAAATCCTCGTCGTCGGCGCCGGGCTTTCCGGCGCGGTCATCGGCCGCGCGCTTGCCGAGGCGGGCCATGCGGTCGAGATCGTTGACAAGCGGGACCATATCGGCGGCAACTGCCACACGGAGCGGGACGAAGCGACCGGCGTGATGGTGCATGTCTACGGGCCGCATATCTTCCACACCGACGACAGGGAAGTGTGGGACTATGTGAACGGCTTCATGACCTTCATGCCCTACAAGAACCGCGTGAAGGCGACGAGCGGCGGGCAGGTCTATTCGCTGCCGATCAACCTGCACACGATCAACCAGTTCTTCGGCAAGAGCTTTCGCCCGGACGAGGCCCGCGCCTTCCTGGAGGAACAGGCGGACAAGACGATCACCGATCCGCAGACCTTCGAGGAACAGGCGCTGCGCTTCGTCGGGCGCGACCTCTACGAGGCCTTCTTCAAGGGCTATACGCAGAAGCAGTGGGGTTGCGCGCCGACCGAGCTGCCGGCCTCGATCCTGAAGCGCCTGCCGGTGCGCTTCAACTACGAGGACAACTATTTCTTCCACAAATACCAGGGCATGCCGGAGACCGGCTATACCGAGATGATCGCGCGCATCCTCGATCATCCGAACATCACGGTGGCGCTCGAAACCGGCTTCCGCCGCGGCGAGAAGGCCGGCTACGGCCATCTCTTCTATTCCGGCCCGCTCGACGGCTATTTCGACTACGAGCTTGGCCGGCTCGGCTACCGCACGCTCGATTTCGAGCGTTTCACCTATGAGGGCGACTACCAGGGCTGCGCGGTGATGAACTACGGCGACGTCGCTATCCCCTATACCCGCATCACCGAGCACAAGCATTTTTCGCCCTGGGAGACGCCCGCGGGCTCGGTCTGCTACCGCGAATTCTCGCGTGCCTGCGAGCCGGAGGACATCCCCTACTACCCGATCCGCCTCGTCGAGGAGAAGGCACAGCTCGCCGACTATGTCGTGCGCGCCGAACAGGAGCAGGGCGTCACCTTCGTCGGCCGCCTCGGCACCTACCGCTATCTCGACATGGACGTGACGATCCGCGAGGCGCTCGACACCGCACGGCTCTACCTCGCCCGTCGGGCCGAGAATGCCGCGATGCCCACCTTCCTGCACGCGCCGCTCTGAGGCCACAGCCAAAACGGAAGAAGGCCCCGGATGAACCGGGGCCTTCTGAGACCTTGGAGTGATCGGTCGCCCTGCGATTAACGGAAGAGCGTGAGGATGCTTTCCGAAGCCGAGTTGGCGATCGACAGCGACTGGATGCCGAGCTGCTGCTGCGTCTGCAGCGCCTTAAGGCGGGTCGATTCCTCGTTCATGTCCGCATCGACCAGGCGACCGACGCCCTTGTCGATGGATTCCGTCAGCTTCTTGACGAAGTCTTCCTGCAGGCCGATGCGCATGGCGATCGAACCCAGGTCGGCAGCGGCGCTAGTCATCGTCTCGAGCTGATCATCGATATACTGGATCATGAAATCCAGAGCGTCGGCTTCAGTAAAACTACCACCCATCGCGGTTGCAACGTCATCCAACTTCGTGATGTCGAGGTTGTAAGCGGAGAACCCAGCATCTGCGTTGACAACGTTCGTCGGTAGATCGGCAGTATCGACGAAGTAGTCAGTGGAACCATCGTTGTAGGCAACAGCCTGACCAGTCGTCGGCGCAGTCGCGGTCAGTTTCACCCACTTGTCTTGTCCGTCAAGACGCAGGTACTCTACAGTGCCCGCATTATCAGCAACAGTTTGATTGGTCGTCGTATTTGTCGTGAAGGTCAAGCCGAGCGTGAGCAGCTCGTTCGTGCTATAACCCTTAACGGCAGGCGACGAAGCGACGCCATTGATCGTGATGTCGACATTAACGCCATCCGTGCCATTGTATTGCGCCTGGGCGTCAAGAATGCCCGAGCCATACGTCGTCAACGGCGTGTTGTTCGTCGAGTCAAAGAGAACAGTCTTATCGTCAAGCGTGTAACCGATCTTCTTGACCGAGACGTTGCCGTTGTCATCACGAACGAAGGAGCCGACAACGTCTTTGACCTCTGCGGCCCCGGCATCAGCCTTCAGCCAGTTTTCTCCAGAGAAAGATGCCGCATCAGCAATGCTCTTCAGCTGATCCTGAAGCTGAGCGATTTCTTCCTGAACCTTCGCCTTATCAACGCCGTCTTCGGTTGCAGCAACCAGCTTTTTCTTGATTTCCTTGACTACTTCGATAGCCGATTCCATACCCGCATAAGCGGTATCAACCTTGGCAGCACCGAGGCCGAGGGCATCCTGAACGGCGGAGAGCGCCATGTTGTCGGAGCGCATGGTGGTCGCGATCGACCAGTAAGCAGCGTTATCGGCAGCACCGCCGACGCGCAGGCCCGAGGAAACGCGGGCCTGTGTTTCTTCCATACCGGAGCTAATAGAACGCAGGGTCTGGAGCGCGGACATGGCCGCGACGTTGGTGAGGATGCTCGTCATTGAATAAGTGCCCCTTGATTGGCTGAATGAGAAGGGACATTCCGGATTTCACCGGGGAGTGGCAGTCAGCATCATGCTTGCCAAATCCTTGATTATTCAGGGATTGGCTCGCCACTTCGATGCTCCTAACTAATGCCAACATAGTTAACGCTTTGCTAAAAGCGCAGTTTTTTTGCGCGAGTGTCAACGGCGGAGTAAAAACCGGCCACGGGGCGGAGCAAAAGTCGGCCACTGCGGCGCCGGCCTGAGACCGCCGGGAGGGCTTAAGCCCGAGC
>NZ_SLVX01000021.1 GCF_004341885.1 Shinella granuli
TCGTTGCAGAAAGGAAATAGGTGGCCGGATTTTACTCCGCCCGCAGCAGCATTATGCCGCCGCTACCGTGGCCGACTTTTGCACCGCCGCTCTCAAACGTGCGCCCCGCGCCGTAGCCGCAGGAGTTCGCGCCCTGGCAGGTCGCAACATACTCCTTGTCGAACAGGTTGGAGACGTTCAGCGCGACACCCCAGTTGTCCTTCTCGTAGCGGATGGCTGCATCGACCAGCGTGGCAGAAGGAACGCGGAGCGTGTTCTCGCGGTCCGCCCAGGACTTGCCGATGTGGCGTACGCCCGCTGCAACGCTCACGCCCTGAAGCATATCGTTCTGGAACGAATAGTCCGCCCAGAGCGAAGCCGTCAGCTCCGGAACCTGGATCGGCGTGTTGCCGGCAGGCGTGCCGTCGAACGCGCCGCCGGTCGCCTTGGTGACCTCCATGTCGAGATAGGTCAGCGCACCGATGAGCTTCAGCCCCTCCGTGACATTTGCCTGGATCGAAGTTTCGAAGCCGCGGGCCTCCACCTCGCCGATGGCGGCCGTCTGGGGAATGCCGTTGACCGTGATCGTGCTGGGCACGTTCTCGCGCGTTATATCGAAATAGGCCGCCGTGATGAGGGCATCCATGAAGTCAGGCTGATACTTGACGCCGACTTCCCACTGCTTTGCCGTTTCCGACTTCAACAGGTTGCCGTCATTGTCCGTCGAGGTCGTCGGATTGAACGAGGTCGAGTAGCTGACATAGGGCGTCAGGCCGTTTGCGAATTCATAGGCGAGTGCCGCGCGCCAGGTGAATTCGCCTTCGTCGCTCTCGGTGGAGTTGGCTGCATTGATATTGTCGTCGAGCTCGGTCTTCACGAAGTCGTAACGGCCATTGAGCGTGGCAATCCATCCGCCGCCGAACTTGATCTGGTCCTGCGCATAAATGCCGAGCTGGTCGCGGCGCAGGTTCTGATCCAGGTACGGATTTCCGAGCGCCGGAATATCGACACCGTAAACCGGGTTAAGCGGATCGAGATCCAGGTTGCCGAAGCCGACGGCCTGGGCCTGGTCGATCGCGTAGTACCGGTAGTCCAGTCCAAGAAGAAGATTGTGATCCAGCGCCCCTGTCGCAAATTCCCCTTCGAGCTGGTTGTCGACCGTGAAGATATCGACATCCGTGTCATGCGCGAAGCGATAGCGGGCCAGCTTCGTGGGATCGGCCAGCGACCATCCGTTGGCATAGAGCGCGTCTTCCTTAAGCGAGACGCTCGCGTAGCGCAGGTTCTGGCGAACCGTCCAGTTGTTGTCGAACGTATGTTCGAACTCGTAGCCAATCATGGCTTGCTGGCGATCGTATTCGTCAAGGCTCTTATCGCCGTAGAACAGGTCGGTCGGGATCCGTCCCACGCCGGGCGCATCGACGACCGTGCCGAGATACGGCAGGAAACCCGTGCTGGTGTGCGTCAGGTCGATATGCTGGTAGGAGCTGAGGATGGTAAGGCTCGTGCCCTCATCCGGCTTCCATGTCAGGCTGGGCGCGATCGTGCCGCGAAAATCCTCAGACTTGTCCGTCTCCCAGCCGCCGCCGGAAATCTTCCCTGTCAGGCGGTAGTTAAGGACGTCGTCACTGCCGATCTTGTCGCCGAAATCCAGGCCCAGATACCCGTTGCCGAAGCTGTTGATGCCCGTCTCGACATAACGCAGCGGCTCATCGGTGGGGCGCTTGCTGACGAAATTGACGAAGCCGCCCGGATTGGCGCCGCCATAGAGCGCGGAGCTCGGCCCCTTGATGACTTCGATGCGCTCCAGGAAGAACGGATCAACGAGGAACGTCCCGAAGCCGGTCTGGAAAAGCGAAAGCCCGTCGAGGAAGACGCCGGTCTGCTCGGCCTGGAAACCGCGAATGAAGAGCCAGTCGGTGTCGGAGTCGGTTCCGTATGTCGAGGCATTCACCCCGGCGACGTAGCGCAGCGCTTCATCGATCTTCTGGGGGCTCTGATCGTCCATCTGCTCGCGCCCGACGACGGAGACCGATTGCGGGATCTCGTTGAGGTCCGTCGCGGCCTTGCTGCCGGTGCGCGTCGATTTTGCGACGATGCCGCGCACGGGTTCGACGCCGGTATTGGCGGCCGCATTGGGATCGCCCTGCTCGACCCGGACCTCTTCCAGCCGTGTCGCGCCTTCCGCGTCCTGTGCGAACGTGGAAAACGGTGCCAACAGTCCGATTGCCGCCGTACCGCATGCAAGCGCCAACCTCGACGGCCGCCGGTTCTTCGACTTCATCATCATCTGCGCATACCCCACTCGTCCCGCTCGCCTGCCTGAGCGGCCTTCCAACAATAAGGTGAGTGCTTAACTCAGTTTTAACGATCGGGCTTGTCGCATTCCGCGAAAATTGTACGTTCTTGGGCAATTTTCCGTGCGATGAACAATCGCCCGTTCGCCGGCGTCAGGCGAGCTGCGCCTTCTGCCAATGGGCCGGCGTCGTGCCGAAATTCTTGCGAAAGACGCGGGTGAAATGCGCCTGGTCGGCAAATCCGGTCTCGACGGCGATCTCCGTCAAGGGCTGATCGCCCTTCAAAAGCAATTGCTTGGCCCGGCGCAGCCGGGCATTCACCTGCCATTGATGGGGCGCGACGCCGGTCGAGGCCTTGAAGGCATGGCTGAAATGGGATTGCGACAGGCCGATGAGGTTGGCGAGCTCTTCGAGCCGGATGTTGCGCAAGCAGTTTTCTTCAATGAAATCGGTCGCGCGGCGCAACTGCCAGGCGGCCAGCTTGCCGCGCTTGCGGCCCGGCGCCTTGCCGAGCTTCATGACGTCGATGATCAGCGCCAGCGCCAGGCCGTCGCCGTAGAGATCGTGCAGCGGCTGCGGATTGGTGCACTCGGCGGCGATGAGCTGCGCCAACGAGAGCAGACGGTTATCGGAGAAGAACAGCTGCGGGGTGGCGAGCCGCTCCGGGTCAAGGTCCTCCGCCAGCCGCCGGCTGACCGTCTCCACGTCGAAATGCAGATCGAGATGGCGCAGGAACTGGTGATCGGCCAGGTCTGCCCAGAGTTCGAAATTCGCGGGGATATAGGCGATCGGGCAATGCCGCCAGTCCTCGACGGACTCCGCCCCGCCCGGTGCCAGGCGGATGCGGGAATCGCCCGGCCCCCGCTTGTCGAGCAGGATGAAGAGCCGCGGGTCCCGCCCGACATAATAGCCGCCGGCACGGGCCGCGCATTCCACGTCCCAGACATCGGCGACAATGCCGTTCCAATGCCGGCGGTTGAGACCGCCGACGACGGAGAAGCCCTCGATCCTGTTCTGCATGCGCGGCTGGAACGTCATCTTGCCCTGCGACAATTCCTTCTATTTTTTGTCAAGTTTTACCCCGATTTCCGCCGCAATGCAATATCACTAAAATAAGGGAGGAGCAGCTCGTCGCCGCTCCTCCCCTCCCCCGCAGGTTTTCCTGTTTTCAGTCTTCTTCTTGGAAAACCTCTTCACGCTTCTTCTTGACCGAAGGCAGGAAGACGATGATGAGGACCGCCAGCGCCAGTGCCAGCAGGAACGCGCTGATCGGGCGCGTGACGAAGGTGGTCGGATCGCCGCGCGATAGGATCATGGCGCGGCGCAGGTTCTCCTCCAGCAGCGGCCCGAGCACGAAACCGAGCAGCAGCGGCGCCGGCTCGCAGCGCAGCTTCACCAGCAGGTAGCCGCCGAGGCCGAACAGCGCGACCGCATAGAGGTCGTAGACATTCGAGTTCACGCTGTAGACGCCGATCGAGCAGAAGGCCATGATGATCGGGAAGAGCACGTAATAGGGCACCGTCAGCAGCTTCACCCAGAGGCCGATCAGCGGCAGGTTCAGCACGACAAGCATCAGGTTACCGATCCACATCGAGGCGATGATGCCCCAGAACAGCGTCGGCTGCTCGGTCGCGACATTCGGCCCGGGCACGATGCCCTGGATGATCATCGCCCCGACCATCAGCGCCATAACCGGATTGGCCGGGATGCCAAGCGTCAACAGCGGGATGAACGAGGTCTGCGCGCCCGCATTGTTGGCCGATTCCGGCCCCGCGACACCGGCGATCGCCCCCTGGCCGAACTCCCCCGGATTGTCCGAGACACGCTTTTCCACCGTGTAGGAGGCGAAGGCGGCGAGGATCGCCCCTCCCCCCGGCAGGATGCCGAGCGCCGAGCCGATGGCCGTGCCGCGCAGCACCGGGCCCGCCATGCGCCGGAAATCGTCCCTGGTCGGCCAGAGGCCGGAGACCTTGGCCATGAGCAGGCTGCGCGTCTTCTCGCCTTCGAGGTTGCGCAGGATCTCGGCGATGCCGAAGACGCCGACGGCGACCGCGACGAAGTTGAGCCCGTCGGCATATTCGCGGATGCCGAGGGTGAAGCGCGGCGTGCCGGTATAGATGTCCGTGCCGACGAGGCCGAGCAGGAGGCCCAGCGCCACCATGGCCAGCGCCTTGACGATCGAGCCATGGGCGAGCGCGATGGACGAGACGAGACCGACGACCATCAGCGAGAAATACTCGGCCGCGCCGAACTTGAGCGCGATGGCCGTCAGGGGAATGGCGAAGATCGCGACGAGGAAGGTGGAGACCGTGCCGGCGAAGAAGGAGCCGAGCGCGGCGATGGAAAGCGCCGCCCCCGCCCTGCCCTTGCGCGCCATCTGGTAGCCGTCGATGGCGGTGACGGCGGAGGAGGATTCGCCCGGCATGTTGATCAGGATCGCCGTGGTCGAGCCGCCATATTGCGCGCCGTAATAGATGCCGGCGAGCATGATCAGCGAGGAGACCGGCTCCAGCTTGAAGGTGATCGGCAGGAGCATGGCGATGGTCGCCGTCGCGCCGATGCCGGGCAGCACGCCGATCAGCGTTCCGAGCAGCACGCCGATGAGGCAAAAGGCAAGGTTTTCCGGCGAGAGCGCCGTGGAGAAGCCGAGCGCGAGATTGCTGACAAGATCCATGTCCGCCTCCTAAAGCCGGGTCCAGGGACCGAAGCGTTCGAACGGCAGCCCGAGGGCATAGCTGAACACCAGGACGGAAAAAAGCGTGATCGCCCCGGCCAGCACCACCGCCAAGAGCGGCTTCATGCGCGAGGATGCGAAGGCGGCGATGAGCGCGGCAAAGAACAGCGACGGCACGAAGCCGAGTCCGCGGACCGTAAGCCCGAAGAAGACGGGCGCCGGCAGGATGAACAGCATGCCGCGCAGCGCCAGCGGCCCCATGGGCTCGCCCCGCACCCGCGTCGCCTGAACGAGCACGACGACGCCGAGCAGCGTCAGGATCGCGGCGAGGATCAGCGGGAAATAGCCCGGCCCCATGCGGAAGGCCGTGCCGAGATCCAGGTTAAGGCATTGATAGATGAAGAAGCCGCCGAGCGCGATAAAGGTCAGGCCGCAGATCGCATTGGTGCTGTCGAACTGTAGTTGTTTCATGGGTTCCCCTCTTCCAGCGGCCGGGACGGCCGCGCGGGCGGTCAAGGCTCATGGCGGCATCGGCTGCCGCCATGAGCCGGTCCGTGCGCCGGCGGGCTGTTTCCGCCGTTATCAGCGGAAACGCCGCGCAGCGTTTGCGGGTTGACCTCAGTCAGCGTACTGGCCGGCGGCTTCGATGACGGGCTTCCAGCGCGCGATCTCGCCTTCGAGCTTCGCCTTGAGGGCGGCCGGCGTCGCCTCTTCTTCCGCTGACGGCGCCGTGCCAAGTTCGGCAAAGCGGGCGACGACGTTGGGATCCTTCAGGGCGACCTGCAGCGACTTGGAAAGCCGCTCCGTCACCTCTGCCGGCGTGCCCTTCGGCGCATAGATGCCGTGCCATATGCCGACCTGGAAGCCGGCGAGGCCGGCCTCTTCCGCCGTCGGAACGTCCGGCAGGTTGTCGAGACGGGCAGGGGACGTCACCGCATAGGCCTTGATCGTGCCGCCCTGGATCTGCTTCGTCGTGTTGGTCGTCTGGTCGCACATGACGTCGACCTGGCCGCCGAGCAGGTCGGTCATCGCCGGGCCGGTGCCCTTGTAGGGAACGGTGACGAATTGCGTCTCCATGGCGCTCATCAAGAGCATGCCGCACAGATGCGAGGCCGCACCGATGCCGGCATTGGCGACGGTCACCGTGTCCTTGTTCGCCTTCATGTAGTCGATCAGGCCCTTGAGGTCGGTCGGCTCGAGGTCCTTGCGGGCGACGATGGTCATCGGCACGTCGGTGACGAGGCCGACATATTCGAAGCCGTCGAGCGTGTCATAGGCGAGCTTGCGGTAGAGCGTCGCGCTGGTCGCCATGCCGATATGGTGGAGCAGCAGCGTATAGCCGTCCGGGTCGGCACTCGCGACGCGGCCGGCACCCAGCGTACCGCCGGCGCCGCCGACATTCTCGACGACGATCTGCTGACCGAGGTCTTTCGACATGGATTCGGCGACAAGACGGGTCACCGTGTCGGTCGGCCCGCCGGCGGCGAAGGGCACGACCATGGTGATGGTGCGCTCCGGATAGGTCTGGCCGAGCGCAGAGGTGGCGAGCAGCGATACGGCAAGGGCCGCCGAAACGCCAAACAGGGCTTTCAAGGTCTTCATCAAATCCTCCCGATGAAATGCCCGGCCGGCGTGGCTCCTCCCGCGCCGGTCCTGGATGCCCCAAAGGGCGCTCGCGGAGGCGAGTCGGCAAGCGGCGAGGGGACTTTACGGGTGAGTTTACGGCGGTAAACTCGGCGCGATGGGTGGAGACGGGAACAAAGCGGCATGGCGATGGGTGGAAATCCACCCATCTGCTCCTTAAAAATCGTCCTGAAGCAGGCCGGAACCTAGATTTTTATCCAGCCCGTACTTCTGCATCTTCTCGTATAGCGTCTTGCGGGAGACGCCGAGCTGCTCGTAGACGGGCTTCAGACTGCCGCCGTGGGCGGCCAGCGCCGAGGCGATCAGCCCCCGCTCATAGGCAGCGACCTTGTCGGCGAGGCGTTGCGGACCCGTTTCCGGCCCGGCTTCATCCGGCGCGGTGTCGAGCCCCAGCACCAGCCGGTCGGCGAAGTTGCGCAGCTCCCGTACATTGCCCGGCCAGCTCCGGCCGGCAATGTCCGCCGTCAACTCCGGCGGCACGTCCATGTCGCTGCGGCCATACCGCGCCGCAGCCTCGCGCACGAGCTGGAGGAAGAGGAGGGGGATATCCGCCCGGCGCTGTGCCAGCGCGGGCACATGCAGCGTCGCGACATTGAGCCGGTAGAGCAGATCCGCCCGGAAGCGCCCGGCCGCCACCTCCTCCGCAAGGTCCACCTTGCTGGTCGCGATGAAGCGCACGTCGAGCGCAACGGGCTCGTTGGAGCCGAGGCGGGTGATGACGCGCTCCTGCAGCACGCGCAGGAACTTCGCCTGCAGGTCGAAGGGCATGGAGCCGATCTCGTCGAGCAGGATCGTGCCGCCGCGCCCGTGCTCGAACTTGCCGAAGCGCGGCCGCAGGGCGCCGGGAAACGCCCCCGCCTCATGGCCGAAAAGCTCGCTCTCGATCAGGTTCTCCGGCAGGGCCGCGCAGTTGATGGCGATGAAGGGACGGTTCGCCCGGGCGCTGATATCGTGCAGCGCGCGCGCCACCACCTCCTTGCCCACACCGGTCTCGCCGATGATGAGCGTATCGGCATCCGTCGCGCCGATCGCCCGCAGCCTGTAGCGCAGGTCCACCATGACCTGCGTGCGCCCCGGCAGCCGGGCCTCGATATCATCCCGCTTGCCGGCAACCGCGCGCAGGCGGCGGTTCTCCAGCACCAGGCTGCGACGGTCCATCGCGCGGCGGATGATGCCAGCGAGATGCTGGGCCGTGAACGGCTTTTCGAGGAAATCGTAGACGCCGGCCCGCATGGCGCTGACCGCTAGCTGCACATCCGCATGCCCGGTCACCAGAATGACCGGCACTTCCGGGTCCACTTCGCGGATGCGCTGCAGCAGCGTCATGCCGTCCATGCCCGGCATGCGGATATCGCTGACCACCACGCCATCAAAGGCGTAGCCGATGAGCTCCAGCACCGGCTCCGCACTGGCGAAGGTATCCACCGTCAGGTCGAACAGCTCCAGCGCCTGCGCCGAGGACCGCCGCATCTCCTCTTCATCGTCGATCAGCAGGATGCGCGGCCCGCTCATTCCGCCGCCTCCTGCGCACGAGCCGCCACATCGAGCACGATCCGGAAGACGGCACCACCATCGGGATGGTTCATGACAGAGAGATTTCCGCCGAAGTCCTTGATAATATTATATGAAATCGAGAGACCCAGACCGAGCCCCTTGCCCACGCCCTTGGTCGTGAAGAAGGGATCGAAGATGCGATCGGCAATCGCGGCCGGCACGCCCGGCCCGTGATCACGCACCTCGATGACGACAAGGTCACCTTCACGACGCGCGGAAAGCCGGATCCGCCGGTCATCCAGCCCCTCGACGGCATCGGCCGCGTTGCTGATGATGTTGACAAGCACCTGCTGCAGGCGGACCGGGCCGGCCTTCACGACGAGGGCCTGCTCATCCAGCTCGATCACCAGCTTCGCATCCGCCGTCTTCAGCCGCGGCGTGACGATCTCCATCGTGTCGGCGATGACATCGGGCAAGGGAACCGCGCCGAGCTTCTCGTTCGGCTTGCGGGCGAAATTGCGTAAGTGACGGCTTATGGAAGCCATGCGATCGACAAGGGCGGAAATGCGGCGGACATTGTCCTGCGCTTCGGGCACGCGGCCGCGATCGATCAGCAGGGCCGCGCTGTCCGCATAGGTTTTCGCCGCGGCGAGCGGCTGGTTGAACTCATGGGAGAGGGCGGCCGACATCTGGCCGAGACCGGCGAGCTTGCCGGCCTGGATGAGATCCGCCTGCGTCTTGCGCAGTTCCTGCTCGGTCAGCCGCCGCTCGGCGATTTCAAGTTCGATCTGCTCGTTGACACGGGCAAGGTCGGCGGTGCGCTCCTCGACGCGGCGTTCCAGCTCGTTGCGGGCCTCTTCCTGCAGCCGCAACCGCTCCACGACCCGGGCGCGGCGCTGCCAGAGCACGGCAAGCCCCAGGCCGGCAAGGCAGATGAACAGCAGGATGGCGATAAGGGCAGTGCGGGCCTGCGTGCGCACCGAGGCCGTGTCGAGCAGCACGTTCACGGTCCAGTCGGCCTCAGGCATGTAGTGCGAGAGCCGGAGATATTCCCGCGTCGTGCCCTCACCGTCGATCCGCATCAACTGTTGACCGTAGTAAACACTCTCGGTGACGGGAAGGGGCTTCAATTCCGCTTCGGCGTAGCGCCGCGAGGCCTGGGTGCGGGCGAGGCGAGGGGCGTCGAGCGGCAGGATGCCGTTATAGAGCCAGGCCTCGTTTCCCGTCATGAAGATGATGCCTTCGGGGTCGGCGACGAAGATCTCGTATTCGCCGCCGCGCCACGAGGCCTCGATGGTGTCGATGTCCACCTTGAAGACGATGACGCCGAGGATCGCGCCGCCGACCTCGACCGGAGAGGAGAAATAATAGCCCCGCTTCAGCGACGTCGTGCCGAGTGCGTAGAACCGCGCCTGCCGGCCCGCAATCGCATCCTGGAAATAGGGACGATAGTCAAAATTCTGGCCGACGAAGGTGCCCGGCGTCTCATAATTGCTGGCCGCGATCGTGTTACCGTCCGGCGTCATGACATAGATATCGGACGATTCCAGCAGGCCGTTGATTTCCTTGAGATATTGATTGGCGGTCCGGCGCAGCTCCGCATCCGACGGCGCCTGGAGCAGGGCTTCTATATCGTCGTGATCGGCGATCAGCGCGGGCAGGGGCTCGTAGCGGCTGAGATGCCCGCCAAGCGCAGCCACCGCAAGGCGAAGCGTCGTGCCGGCCTGCAAGGAGGCTTCGTCCATGTAGCTGCGGGTCAGCAGCGCGCCGCCTTGCAGGATGGTGAGCACCACGACGATCGGCAGGATCACGAAGGCCAGGGCATGACGCAATTTCACGGAACGACGGCTCCTCTCCGCTTCCTTGCGGCCGGATGGCCGCGGCCCATCCTACTGAGCCGGGTCCATCTTTCCTAGAGGGGAGGGGAGGGGAGGGGGGACGCTAGTCCGGCAACCTGCTGTCGCCAAGGTCGATGTTCAGGAAGCCGGCGATCGCGTCGCTGACGATGGCATGATCGATACGCTGCGGCACGCCCGAAACGGTGACCGCCCCGACGCAGCCGAGGTCGGCGACGAAGAGCGGGAAACTGCCGCCATGCACCGCGAAGTCGGCATGCGGAAAATTGTGCACCTCCTCCTGGTCGCGGCCGGTCAGGGCAAGGCGCCGCCCAACGAGATAGGAGGAGTGCCAGAGCCGCAGCACGGTGTTGCGCTTGCGGCGGATCCACTCGACATTGTCGGTCGCGGTGCCGGGGAGGGCGCAATGAAACAGGGGCCGGTCGCGCAGGGAAATGTCGATCGCAACACCGGCGCCGCGGGCCAATGCCGTTTCGCGCACCCGGTTGCCGAGCGCCCAGGCATCGTCCGGGCTGAACCGGCTGAACCGGAGAAGACGCTCCTGCTCCTCCAGCCGGCGAATGTCGTCCGCGATCGTCTCCGTCATCGTTTTCTCCCTCGCGTGGTTTCGCAGCGATCCTTACCGGGAGTTCGCCTGCGAAGGAAGATGCCGTCGCTCTTGACGGAGATCAAGGCCGCGGTGCAGGAAGACCCTAGGGTGGAACCGTTCAGATCCTTCCGACCCGTGGAACACTCATGCCGGACAGCCTTTTCATCGTCGCCATCCTTGCGCTGCTGCTCACGCCCGGACCGACCAACACCCTGCTGACGGTCGGCGCCGCCGCGCGCGGATTCCGGTCGAGCCTTCCGCTTCTCATCGGCGAACTTGCGGGCTATCTCGCAGTCGTCGTGCCGCTGGCGACGATCGCCGCCTCTCTGCTGGAAGGACGCCCGGCACTTGCCAGCGCTCTTCGCCTTGCGGCCGCCTTGTGGGTGCTGTTCCTCGCCATCCGGCTTTGGCGGGTTTCGGCCATTCAGAAGAACCCGGACAGCGCTTCGGCGGTGACGGTCGGTCAGGTCTTCCTGACGACCCTTCTCAACCCGAAGGCGCCGATCATCGGGCTCGTCATCATGCCGCATGGTCCGCTCGCGCAGATCGCACCGGCCATCGGGCTGTTCAGCCTCCTGGTCGCCGGCGCCGGCACGAGCTTCCTCGTTCTCGGCAGTCTCATCGGCCGCGCGCCGGTCCTGTCGCCGCAACTGGTCTATCGCGTTGCGGCGATCTGCCTCGGCGTCTTCTCGCTCGGTCTCGCCGGAAGTGCCTCCGGCCTTATCTGAAATCAGGCTTCGTCGGCCTGGTGCAGCCGCATGAGTTCCTGCTGCACTTCGTCCTGAAAGGCGAAGACGGCGGCCCGCGCCTGGTTTTCGCTCGATCCGAGCTTCTGCAGTTCGGCTGCCAGTTCACGGCACACCTTCAACCAGTATAGCCGGGCATCCTCACCGTGCAGGCCGTCCAGTTCACCCGCGCAGCGGCGAACATGGGCCGTCCGACGTTCGGCGGGAAACGGGACGACCGGTCCATTCTCATTGGCAACAGAACGGCGGCGCGGCTGGATCGCGGCATATGGTGGCATTGATTCGGGCTTCCTTGTCTTCCCCCCATGATTAGGGAAGCCATGGTTAATGCCCGGTTTCCAAAGTGAATTTCCTGTGCCGCCATGGCATCGTCACCCTGCCTGCCGCGCCGTTTTCTCATTTGCCCGGACGAGCGCCATCAGCATCGGCCCGAGGGAAAATTCGCCGCGTTCCGCCCGCCGGGTGAGATCGCGCAGATAACCGCCCGCCGAGTTGATGTGTCCGGCCCGCTCGAGAATGCAGGCGATGACCGTCGCTGCATTCTCCGGCCCGAGGATCGCGCAGGCATTCTCATAGGCCGAGGCGCTGACCGCCAGCATCGAGCGCACCACCACGGCCGCCGTCAACAGATCGCGCCAGCTCGAAATCGCGCCGCCCGGACCAAAGGCCGCGATTTCCGGGCAGGCTTGCAGCACAAGGCCCAGCGGATAGGGTTTGAGCGCATCCGAAACATTCGCCGGCTGTGGGTGAACCCCTTTTGCCGGGGTCGGCAGGTCGACGGGCCATTGCGAATAGCGCCCGTTCGTCTTTTCATCTCCATCATCGTGCCGCACAGCCATCCGCTCCCCTTCTGCCTCGGCATCGCCGCCCTGCTTCGTTTCGAAGCGAGGTTCAAAGTCAGAGGATGAGTCGGGTTTTGAATTCTGTTTGTGCCGCTCAGTTTGGTCGGCATTGCCCGCCGTTTTTTGCAAAATAACTTGCTCTTCCAGGCACTTGAGGATTTCCACGCGCAGCTTTTCCAGGCATGCGAGGATCGGCGACAGGGTTTCGGGTGTCGGGACGCGCGGCAAGACCCGGATCTGCTGGCGATATTCCGCCTCGTAGCGCATCCAGTCCCCGGAAAGCCCATCTTCCAGGGCCGTCTCGATCAGCTTGGCGATATCGCGACGAACGAGGGTCACACGCTCCCGCAAGCGCTGCAACAACAGGCGCTCGGCAACGACCTGCGCGGCGAGGTTCTCGATCTCCCCCGCCCGGGCAAGCAAGGGCGCGAGCGAGAAGCCGAAGGCCTCGTCGATCGACCCCTGCTGGTCGCGCCGCACATAGCGCTTGCCGTTCGGGCTGTCGCGCCGCATCAGCAGGCCGCCTTCCACCAGCGCGGCGAGGTGCCGGCGCAGCGTGGTTTCCGCCATGCCATGCGTGCGCAGCGAAAGCTGGGCGTTCGAGGGGAACACCACCATGCCGTCACCACCGGAAAGCTCGGTTTTCGGGTAGAAGCTCATCAGCGCATTCAGCACCGAAAGCGCCCGGTCGCTGATGCCCAGCTTCGGCCGCGCTTCGCAGAGCCAGCGGTACAGCTTCCACTTGTCCACGCTCGCATCCGGCGGGACCGTCTTTGCGATCGCCTGGCTTGCGAGCATGCCAAGCGTCATCGCCCGCCGCCCAAAGGGCGTCGTTATGCCGTCCGTCTCCATGTCTCTTCACCTTTCAACAGGCAAAAGAGACCCCATCACCGGAACCGGCGCCAAAAAGGCTTGACTGTGATTCGGGGAAGTGCGATTCTCAGGCTGCTAAACGATGAGAAGGGCTTCCGCGACGGTAACGTTGAGGGGGCCTTTTTCTTTTGCGGATCAATCTCCTGATTTCTGTGCATTTTCCGTCCGGAACGCCTCGTAGAGACGGTCCAGGTTCTGGGTGATGTAGGCGCCGAATGCCGCGGCATCCGCGGATTTCAGCGCAATCGTGTACTGGCGGCCGGTGGTCTTGATGCTGGCGCGTACTGGGCCGTCCTTGCGCACCCATTCGGCCGGCGCGGGCCTGGCAACGGCCTCCGGAGCCTCCTTGCGGGCGAGATGGCTGCTGACGAGGTTGAAGCGGTCCTCCGGCGCCCGGGTCTTCACCCGCTCGCGTGCCAGGAATTCCACCGCCTTGTCCTCGTTTTCGGGCGTGTCGAAGCGGGTGGCCAGCTCATGCCAGCGGTCACGGCCGATGGCGAGCGCCGGGCCGATTCCGGCCCGCACCGCCTTGGGAATGCGGTTCACCACCGAGAGCATCTTGGACACGGTCGTCTTGTCCGCGCTCAGCGCCGCCATGATCGTCTCGCGGTCGAAGCCGCGCGCCTCCAGTTCGCCGGCAAAGGTCGCCCGTTCGAGGAAGGAGAGATCGGCGCGCGCACTGTTCTCCTGGCCCTGCGCGATGACATGGTCACGGTCGGTCAGCGCCTTGACGACGGCGCGGACGGGCCGCCCGAGCAGGCGGGCTGCCTTGGCGCGGCGGTGGCCGAAGGCGATCTGGTAGATGCCGCTCTTCGTCGGGTGCGGGCGCACGAGGATCGGCGAATCCTGCCCGCGCACGCGCATGGCCTCGACCAGTTCGCGGAACTGCTCGTCCGAATGGGCGAGGCGGTCGGAGATGAAGGATTCCTCGATCTGGTCCGGTTCGAGCTCGATGACGACCTCGCCGGCCGTCAGCTTCGCCTCGATCTCCTTCGCCGCATCCGCCTTGGCGGCCAGCGCATCGATGCTGCGTGTGACGGCGCCGAGCGCGCCGATGCCCTTGTAGGTCACATGCTGGCGCGGCTCGTCATTGACGGGGTTTACCGGCGTCAACTTCTCCGAGGCCGGCGACATCAGGTTGGAAAGAACGTTCTTGCGCGCCATGGTCAACGCCCCCATGCCTTGTGGATCAGTTCGACGATTTCCGCATTGACCGCCTCCAGGGATTCGAGCGCTCGGTCATAGGTGGCACGCGTGAACTGGCTCCGGTCGACCTCGTAGAGCGTCTGGTTGGTCAGCGCCGCATCGGCGATGGCGACGCTGCGCACCATCGGATTGGTCAGGACATGCTGCTTGAACAGCGAGCGCATGAAGGCGACCATCTGCGTCTGCGGCCCGTCGGCCGGGTCATAGCGGGTGACGAGGTAGCGCAGCCAGTCGAGGTTCATGTTGCCGCCCGCGCTCTTCAGCGTGTTCAGCACCTCGCCCAGCATCTGCAGGAACTGGCACATGGACATGACGTCCAGCATCTGCGGGTGCACGGTGATCAGAACCGCCGTCGCGCCGCAGATCGCGCTCATCGTCAGGAAGCCGAGCTGCGGCGGGCAGTCGATCACCACCACGTCATAGTCGTCGGCAACGGACGACAGCGCCTCGTCGAGCCTTGCGAAGAAGATGCGGCCGTAGTCGCTCCTATCGCCCTGGGCGAGGACCCGCGGCGTATCGTGCTCGAACTCCATCAGTTCGAGATTGCCCGGCACGATGTCGAGGCCCGGGAAGTTCGTCTTGCGGATGATCTCCTTCAGCGGCCGCCGCTGGTCGTCGTAGCGGATGGCGCCGTAGAGCGTCTCGTTCTCGTTGACGTCGAATTCCGGCTGGAAACCATGCACCGCCGAAAGGCTCGCCTGCGGATCGAGATCGACCGCGAGGACCCGGTGTCCGGTGAGCGCGAGATGCTGGGCAAGGTGCGCCGTCGTCGTCGTCTTGCCGGAACCGCCCTTGAAGTTGACGACCGCGATGACCTGAAGGTGCTCGCCGCCGCGCCGGCGCGGCACGTAGCGCTGGCCGCCGCGGCCGTTCTGCTCCAGATATTCGCGCATCTCCTGCAACTGCTCGGCCGAATAGGATCGGCGGCCGGAGGGCGTGACCTGCGGCAGCGGCCCCTTGGATTCCAGCGAAAGATTGCGCAGGTAGCCGCTGGTGACGCCCAGGAACCGGGCGGCCTCGCTCAGCTGGAACTGGCGCAGGTTCTTCTGCGCGACGGGAGGGAACATCTCCAGCCGGTGCTGCTTCAGTTTGTCTGACAGTTCGTGCGCCTGTCCGATGATCAGTTGATCGACCTCGGAAATTGCCCGTCCGAACGTTGCGGCCATATTCATGTCGAGAATCTCAAAATGCGATTTCAAACCCATTTGCAGGTTTAAATCGCATTTAGACGCGATTCTGATTCGAGGGCAAGGCAAAAAGGGTTAACGCGCCCGTCGCGGGACGGGGCTGCCACCAGATAAACCGGACTTTAGCCTATTGACCATTCGCCGCCTATCGGTCTCGCTCGATTCGGCTGGGGAAAACCCGAGAAAATTGCGTTTTTGCCCACAGGCGGCCGCTCAGGCCTCGACATAGCCCCGCCTGCGCCGAAGCGCGACCTGCCGCGCAAGCACCGTTTCCGCCTCCGCCAGGGTGGGATAGAGGCTCAGCGCCTGCCGGCCGCGAGTACCAATGCGCCCCCAGTGGCGCAGCACCGCGACCTCCCCGAAAAGCGTCGGCTCCAGCGACAGCATATAGAAGCGCGCCATGTTGCGCATCGCATCGATGCGGCGAAAACGATAGGCAGGTAACGAAGGCAGGGTCGACATGGACACGAGTCTGCCGAAGCGGCGAATCACCGTCCAACGAAAGATATGAATCGATCCCGCCCGATCGTTTCACGGGATTGATGGATCATCAGTCTTTTGGCGCACGACGGCGTGCCGGTGCCGCCAGCTTCGCCTCGATCGCGGCAAGGCCCGCCTCCAGCTGCTTCAGGCCGCCGGTGCCGAGAAGCCCGGCGAGCTCCCGCTCGTAATCACGCGCCAGCACGACCATCTCGCCATAGATGCGCCGTCCCGCCGGCGTCAGCTCCAGATGCTCGATCCGGCGGTCGTCCAGGTCCTCGCTGCGCTTCAGCCAGCGCTTTTCCTCCAGCGCCCGCACGGCGCGCGACACCTTCGTCTTGTGCATGCTGGAATTGGCGCCGATCTCCGTCGCCGTCATGCGCCCGTAGGAACCGAGCGCGGCGAGCGCCCGCCATTCCGGCCGCGTCATGCGGTAGCGCGCGCGGTATTGCGCGGCAAAACGCTGGCTGACCAGCTCGGCCGCCAGGTTGAGCCGGTAGGGCAGGAACGTCTCGAGCTTGAAGTCCATGGCGCGCCTTGAAGGTTACAAAATGGACAGTTACATCTGCAACCACCTGACGACAAGCGCTTTGCGAAGAGGAGGCCAAGCCATGCCGGATCACGCCGCCAACAGCCTGAAATACATGCCGGGCTTCGGCAACGATTTCGAGACGGAAGCGCTTCCCGGCGCCCTGCCGCAAGGCCAGAACAGCCCGCAGAAATGTGAATACGGCCTCTATGCCGAGCAGCTTTCCGGCTCGCCCTTCACCGCCCCGCGCGGCACCAACGAACGCTCCTGGCTCTACCGCATCCGCCCGAGCGTGCGCCACACCCGTCGCTTCTCCCATGCCAGCTACCCGCACTGGAAGACGGCGCCCTGCCTCGACGACCATTCCCTGCCGCTCGGCCAGTTGCGCTGGAACCCGCTGCCGGCGCCGGACGAGACGCGGACCTTTCTTCAGGGCATCCGCACCATGACGACGGCCGGCGACGTGCTGACCCAGGTCGGCATGGCCGCGCACGCCTATACGTTCAATGCTGACATGGTGGACGACTACTTCTTCAATGCCGATGGCGAACTCCTGGTCGTGCCGCAGCTCGGCGCCGTCCGCGTCTTCACCGAGATGGGCATCATGGATGTCGAGCCGCTGGAGATCTGCCTCATCCCGCGCGGCATGATGTTCAAGGTCTCGCGCATCGGCGAGGGCGACATCTGGCGCGGCTATGTCTGCGAGAACTACGGCGCGAAATTCACCCTGCCGGACCGCGGGCCGATCGGTGCCAACTGCCTTGCCAATCCGCGCGACTTCAAGACGCCCGTCGCCGCCTACGAGGACAAGGAGACGCCCTGCCGGGTCCATGTCAAATGGTGCGGCAAGTTCTATGTCACCGAGATCGGCCATTCCCCGCTAGACGTCGTCGCCTGGCACGGCAACTACACGCCGTTCAAATACGACCTCAGGACCTATTCGCCGGTCGGCGCGATCCTCTTCGACCATCCCGATCCGTCGATCTTCACCGTGCTGACGGCGCCGACCGAGGAGGCCGGCACGGCGAATATCGATTTCGTCATCTTCCCGCCGCGCTGGATGGTGGCCGAGCACACCTTCCGCCCGCCCTGGTATCACCGCAATATCATGAGCGAATTCATGGGGTTGATCCATGGTCAGTACGACGCCAAGGAAGAGGGCTTCGTGCCCGGCGGCATGAGCCTGCACAACATGATGCTGCCGCACGGGCCGGATGCGACGGGCTTCGACAAGGCCTCGAACAGCGAGCTGCAGCCCGTGAAGCTCGACCACACCATGGCCTTCATGTTCGAGACGCGCTTTCCCCAGCAGCTCACGAAATTCGCCGCCGAACTGGAGACCCTGCAGGACAACTATCTCGAATGCTGGGATGGGCTGGAGCGCAAGTTCGACGGCACGCCTGGCATCAAATGACGTCACCCGCCCTGCCAGGCCTTCACCGCCTCCAGCGGCCAGACGAGCATCAGGATGTTGAGCGCCAGGCCATCGCGGATGAGCCAGGTGGTTATCGCCTCGAAGACGATGATGATCGCGACGCTGGCCCAGACGGGCAGGCGCGCGGCGAGGAAGAAGCCGACCACCATGGCGAGGATGTCCGCGCTCGAATTGATCACGCTGTCGCCGAAATAGTCGAGCGAGATCGTCGATTCGCGATAGCGATTGATGATCATGTCGGTGTTTTCGAGAATCTCCCAGGCGCATTCCAGCACCAGCGAGAGGGCGAGGCGCAGGTTGAGGCTCGCCTTCCTCAGGATCAGCGTGAAGAGGCCGAAGAACAGGATGCCGTGGATGATATGGCTCGGCGTGTACCAGTCGGACAGGTGCTGCGAGTTTTCCGAAGAAATCACCACGCCATGCCAGAGTTTGACATATCCGCACTTGCAGATGAGCGGCTGACCCATCGTATAAAGGATGATGGCCGTCGCGCCGATGAAGCCGGCGGCCAGCAGCAGGGAATTCAGCACCGTACGGTTCAAGACGGGATTTCCTCGGAAATGCGATGCGTCGGCACGACCGGCGCACGAGGGTGGAGACAGGCCGGTAGATGACACGATCGCACGGCCGGAAACAAGATCGGGAGTAGGACGCATGAAGCTTGCGACACTGAAAAATTCCACCCGCGACGGCCGCCTGGTCGTCGTCTCGCGCGACCTGACGCGCTGCTCGGAAGTGGGGCACATCGCCCGCACCCTGCAGGATGCGCTGGATGACTGGGAGCACGTCGCGCCGCGGCTGGAAAGGGTCGCCGAAGGGCTGGAGACCGGCTCGCAGCCGGCCACCCGCTTCCACGAGCACGACGCCGCCGCGCCGCTGCCGCGCGCCTATCAGTGGGCGGACGGCTCGGCCTATGTCAACCATGTCGAGCTGGTGCGCAAGGCGCGCAATGCCGAGATGCCGGAAAGCTTCTGGACCGATCCGCTGATGTATCAGGGCGGCTCCGACAGCTTCCTCGGACCGCGAGACCCGATCCTTGCGGCGGACGAGGCCTTCGGCATCGACATGGAGGGCGAGATCGCCGTCATCGTCGACGACGTGCCGATGGGGGCGAGCGTCGAGGAAGCGCGGCAGGCGATCAAGCTCGTCATGCTCGTCAACGACGTGTCGCTGCGCGGCCTCATCCCGGGCGAGCTTGCCAAGGGCTTCGGCTTCTTCCAGTCGAAACCCTCCTCGGCCTTCTCACCGGTCGCGGTCACGCCCGACGAACTGGGCGAGGCCTGGGACGGCGGCAGGCTGCACCTGCCGCTTCTCGTCTCGCTGAACGGCAAGCCCTTCGGCAAGGCCAATGCCGGCGTCGACATGACCTTCGATTTCGCCGAGCTCGTTGCCCATGCCGCCAGGACCCGGCCGCTCGTCGCCGGCTCGATCATCGGCTCCGGCACCGTTTCCAACAAGCTCGACGGCGGCCCCGGCAAGCCGGTCGCCGAGGGCGGGGCGGGCTATTCCTGCATCGCCGAAATCCGCACCATCGAGACGATTACGTCCGGCGCACCCAAGACCCCCTTCATGAAGTTCGGCGACACCGTGCGCATCGAGATGAAGGACAAGGCGGGCCATTCGATCTTCGGCGCGATCGAGCAGACCGTCGAGCGGCACGAGAAGGACTGAGCCCGTGCAGGACGAGATCATCCTCTACGACTACTGGCGGTCCTCCGCCAGCTATCGCGTACGCATCGCGCTGGAAAGCCTCGGTCTTCCCTATCGGCGCGAGTCCATCGACCTTCTGGCCGGGCAGCAACGGTCGCCGGAACACCGCGCCCGCAACCCGCAGGGCCTCGTGCCGGCGCTGTCGATCGACGGACACACGCTGACGCAGTCGCTGGCGATCATCGAATACCTCGCCGAAACGCGCCCCGAGGCGCGTTTCCTGCCCGCCGATCCGCTCGGCCGGCAGCGGGTGCGCACGCTCTCCTATGCCATCGCCATGGAAATCCACGCCGTCTGCAACACGGGCGTCATCGGCCATGTCATGACGATCACGGGGGGAGGGGAGGAGACCCGCGTCGACTGGATGAGGAAATTCATCGGCGAGGGCCTTTTCGCCGTCGAAAAACTCCTTGCCGTCCCGGCGACCGGGACCTTCTGCCATGGCGACACGCCCACCATGGCGGATTTCTGCCTCGTCCCGCAGGTCTACAATGCCGAACGCTGGGGCATCGACCTGTCGGATCTCGAACGGGTGCGGCGCATCGCCGAAACCTGCCGCGCCCTCCCGGCCTTCCGGGCGGCGCATCCTGACGCGGTGAAGCCGGCCTGATCTTTCAGGCAAGGTGCCGGCGTGGTATATATACCTTCAAACGAGGAAGGATATACCATGCCGCTCTACGTGAAGGACCAGGAGGTCGACCGGCTTGCCGAACGGCTGTCCACGCTGCGCAAGGTCAGCAAGACCGAGGCGGTGCGGCAGGCGCTGATGCATGAGTTGCAGCGCGCGGAAAGCGAGCCGACGCTGGTCGAGAAGGCCGTCGCCATGACACGGGAACTCAACAGGAAGTACGCGCCTACTGGCCTCAAGGCTGACAAGGCCTTCATCGACAGTCTCTACGAGGACTGATGTTTCTCGACGCTTCAGCCATCGTCGCCATGATGACAAACGAAAGCGATGCCGAAGCGCTTTCTGCACGCCTGGCGACCGCGCGTTCGCGGGTAACCTCGGCCATGGCGCTTTGGGAAGCGTCAGTCGCATATAGCCGTATTTTCCGGCTTGAGCCCAACGCTGCCCTGCGCGAGGTGGAGGCCTATATCCGGCTGTTTGAAGTCCAGGTCATTGCCATCGAGTCGACAATCGCAGCAGCAGCCGTCGACGCCCACCAACGCTTCGGCAAGGGCCGCCACCCAGCAGGCCTCAACTTCGGCGACTGCTTTGCCTATGCCTGCGCAAGGCAACTCGACATCCCGCTGCTCTACAAGGGCGACGATTTTCCGCAGACGGATATCGACGCCGCATGAGGACCGCCCCGCTAACGCGGGGCGATCTCGGTGTGGTCAGGCGACGTCGCCCATGCAGACATATTTCAGTTCGAGATAATCGTCGGCGCCATGGGCGGAGCCCTCACGGCCGAGACCGGACTGCTTGATGCCGCCGAAGGGCGCGGCCTCGGAGGAGATGAGGCCGGTATTGACGCCGACCATGCCGTATTCGAGCGCTTCCGCCACCTTCCAGACCTTCTTGAGGTCACCGGCGAAGAAGTAGGCGGCAAGGCCGAATTCGGTGTCGTTCGCCTGCTCGATCACGTCCTCGACGGTATCGAAGCGGAAGAGCGGGGCGACCGGACCGAAGGTCTCCTCGCGGGCGACCGTCATGCCGCGGGCGACGTTCTTCAGCACGGTCGGCTGGAAGAATGTGCCCTTACCCTCGACGCGCTTGCCGCCGGCCACCACCGAGGCGCCCTTGGAGACGGCATCGGCGATATGCGCCTCGACCTTGTCGATCGCGGCTTCCTCGATCAGCGGGCCGATGGTCGTGCCCTTGGCAAAGCCGTCGCCGACCGAGAGTTCGGCGACCTTCTTCGCCAGTTTCTCGGCAAAGGCGTCATAGACGTTCGACTGCACATAGAGACGGTTGGCGCAGACGCAGGTCTGGCCCGCATTGCGATATTTCGAGGCCATGGCCCCTTCCACGGCCGCGTCGATATTGGCGTCGTCGAAGACGATGAAGGGCGCATTGCCGCCGAGCTCCAGGCTCACCTTCTTGATCTGGTCGGAGCACTGGCGCATCAGGATGCGGCCGACCTCCGTCGAGCCCGTGAAGGAGATCTTCCGGACCTTCGGATTGTAGCAGAGTTCCTTGCCGATACCCGGGCCGTCCGTACCGAGGATGATGTTGAAGACGCCTGCGGGAAGGCCGGCCTTTTCGGCGAGCACCGCAAGGGCGATGGCCGAAAGCGGCGTCTGCTCGGCCGGCTTGGAGACCACCGTGCAGCCGACGGCGAGCGCCGGCGCCACCTTGCGGGCGATCATCGCGGCCGGGAAGTTCCACGGCGTGATCGTGCCGACGACGCCGACCGGCTGCTTGATGACCAGCATGCGCTTGTCGACCGACGGGGCGGGGATCGTCTCGCCGTTGATGCGCTTGGCCTCTTCCGCATACCATTCGACATAGGAGGCGGCGTAGAGGATCTCGCCCTTGGCTTCCGGCAGCGGCTTGCCCATTTCGGCGGTGAGGATCGCGGCCAGCTCGTCGGCGTTCGCCACGATGAGATCGAACCATTTGCGCAGCAGCACGCTGCGGTCCTTGGCGGGGCGGGCAGCCCAGAGCGGCTGCGCCTCATAGGCGGCGTCGATCGCCGCGGCGGTCTCGGTCGCGCCCATTTCGGGCAGCGTCGCGAGCTTTTCGCCGGTCGCGGGGTTGAAGACATCGAAGGTTTCGGCGCCGTTCCCGCCGATCCAGTTGCCGTTGACATAACCTGCATCACGCAGGAGTTCGGACGACTTCAGGTGCCTGTTGAGGGCATCATAGAAGGCCATGATTTCGTTCCTTTCGGACGTGGACGGCCGTTCACCCGGAGCAGATGCTCCGGGTGTTGCCTTGGGAGGATGTGATTCTAACGTGTGCGGCGCCGGTCAGGCGGCGCGGGCTTCGATCATCGCGCTTTCGAGAATGTCGAGCGCCTCGGCGAACACCTCGTCCTGGATGGTGATCGGCGCGAGGAAGCGGATGACATTGCCGTGCACGCCGCAGGTGAGCAGGATCAGGCCCTTTTCGAGGGCCTTCAGACGCACCTTGTTGGCGAACTCGGCGCTCGGCTGCTTCGTCGAAACGTCGTTGAACTCGACGGCGTTCATGAAGCCCGGGCCGCGGATGTCGACGATCTCGGGAACCTTGTCCTGCAGCGAGGCGAGGCGCTGCTTGAGGCGGGCGCCGAGGTTTTCGGCACGGTTGCAGAGGTCCTCGTCCTTGATGACGTCGAGAACGGCATGGGCCGCCGCAACGCCGATCGGGCTGCCGGCATAGGTGCCGCCGAGGCCGCCCGGGCCGGGCGCGTCCATGATCTCCGCGCGGCCGGTGACGGCCGCGATCGGGAAGCCGCCGCCGAGGCCCTTGGCCATGGTCATGATGTCGGCCGCGATGCCGTAGTGCTCCATGGCGAACAGCTTGCCGGTGCGGGCAAAGCCGGTCTGCACCTCATCGGCGATGAGAAGGATGCCGTGCTGGTCGCAGATCTCGCGCAGCGCCTTCATGAAATTGACGGGAACCGGATAGAAGCCACCTTCGCCCTGCACCGGCTCGACGATGATCGCCGCGACGCGGTTCGGGTCGACATCGGCGGCAAAGAGCTTCTTCAGCACGCCGAGCGACTGCTCGACCGTGGTGCCGTGCATCTCGACCGGGAAGGGCGCATGGAAGACGTCGGCCGGCATGGCGCCGAAGCCGACCTTGTAGGGCACGACCTTGCCGGTCAGGGCCATGCCCATGAAGGTGCGGCCGTGGAAGCTGCCGGTGAAGGCGATGACGGCCTGGCGGCCGGTGGCGGCGCGGGCGATCTTCACGGCATTCTCGACGGCTTCCGCGCCGGTCGTGACAAAGATCGTCTTCTTGGCGAAGTTGCCGGGGGTGATGGCGTTCAGGCGCTCGGCGAGCTCGACATAGTTTTCGTAGGGCACGACCTGGTGGCAGGTGTGGGTGAAGCGATCGAGCTGGTTCTTGACGGCCTCGATGACGCGCGGATGGCGGTGACCGGTGTTGACGACGGCGATGCCTGCGGCAAAGTCGATGTAGCGGTTGCCTTCCTTGTCCCAGATCTCCGCATTCTCCGCACGGTCGGCGTAGATCTGCGTGGTCATGCCGACGCCGCGCGAGATGGCGGCGTTCTTGCGGTCTGTGAGGGGCGTTGCGGTCATGGCGCTATCCTGAATCTGGAGGCTTCTAATAATGGAGCATTCGCGCAGTTCCGGATGCAAAACCGCGCTGCGCTTTTGCCGGAACCGCATTAACTTGCATTTTTTCTGCAAGTCTCAAGTGGAATTCCTACATTTTTTCTGCAAGAATGCAACGGGCATTTTACGGCGGCGACACAGCGGTTTTTCGAGCCGGCGACCGCCGCCGGAATGCTATAGAGAATACTACACAGAATCAGGGATTGGCGCGATGGGTTCGCAAGAACCGGTGCACTACAAGGTGGCGGAGGCCGCGCGGCTCGCCGGCGTTTCGGCCTCCACGCTCAGGCTTTGGGAAACACAGGGGCTCGTCGTGCCGGGGCGCTCCGAAACCGGCCATCGCCAGTACAGCGCCGACGACGTGGCGCGGCTGAAGCGCATTGCCTGGTACAGGACCGAGCGCGGCCTCAACCCGGCCGCCATCCGCGAGGCGCTCGAGGCCGAGGAACCCGCCAACGATGCCCCCTCCGCCGAGGGCGAGGCGCACCAGGGCGTCGGGCGCAAGCTGCGAAGCCTGCGCCATGCCGCCGGCAAGACGCTCGACCAGGTGGCGGGCGATATCGGCATCGCGACGTCGGTGCTCTCCACCTTCGAGCGCACCTCGCAGGGCGTGACCTTTCGCGTGCTGCACGACCTTGCTGATTATTACGGCACGACCGTCTCGAAACTCTCCGGCGAGGAGGAGCAGCAGAACCGCTCGGTCGTGCGGGCAGGGGAGTGGAAGTTCTGGCCCGAGACCTCCCCCGGCGTCACCATCCAGGTGCTGGCCGATGGGCGCAACATGATGGACTGCCACCGCTTCGTGCTCGCGCCCGGCGCCTCCTCCGACGGCGCCTACAAGCACGAAGGCGAGGAATTCGTCCACGTCCTTTCCGGCCGCATCGAAATGGTGCTCGACGGCCACGAATTCCACGATCTCGGCCCCGGCGACAGCCTCTATTTCGAAAGCTGCCGCCGCCACGCCTGGCGCAACCGCCACGACGGCGAAACCGTGCTGATCTGGATCAACACGCCGCCAACCTTCTAGGCTGCGTTCGGCATCCGGCATAGTTCACAATTTCAGTAGAAAATATTTTCCGCCCCGCCGTGATATCCGGGAGCGAAAATTCCGTTTCCGCCTGCCCAATAAACCGCCATTCGTTGTCCACAAAAGCGGCATTTGCGATTTTACCGGCAGAAACAACGATGTTTCGCAGTCGATCCTCCCAATCGCGAAAGCAGGCCAGCATGTCGAAAACCAACAAGAAGCTCCTCGCAAGCACTCTCTTCACCCGCCGCGCCGCCCTTGCGGCCCTTGCGGTGGCAGCCGCCGCCGTCTCCACCTTCTCGCTTCCCGCACCCGGCCTTGCCGAGGACAAGAAGGACCTGAAGGTCGGCATTATCTCCGGCGAGGACGAGGACGTCTGGCGCGTCGTGATCGCGGAAGCCGCCAAGAAGGGCCTCACCATCGAGGCGGTCGTCTTCAACGACTATACCCAGCCGAACGAGGCGCTTGCCCGCGGCGAGATCGACGCGAACGCCTTCCAGCATCTTCCCTATCTGGAAAACCAGGTTCAGCAGCACGGCTACAAGATCGTCCCGGTCGGCTACACGGCCGTCTGGCCGATCGGCCTCTACTCCAAGAAGCACGCCAAGGTCGCCGACCTTCCGGACGGCGCCGCCATCGGCGTGCCGAACGACCCGTCCAACGAGGGCCGGGCACTGCGCGTTCTTCAGAACGAAGGCCTGATCAAGCTGAAGGACGGCACCGGCATCCTCGCCACGATCGCCGACATCGCCGAAAACCCGAAGAACCTGGAAATCAAGGAACTCGATGCCGGCATCGTCGGCCGCTCGGTCGACGACCTCGACGCGGCGATCGTCAACACGGACTGGGCGCTGAAGAGCGGCCTCACCCCGGAAAACCGCATCGCGCAGGAGCCGGTCGACGACAACCCGTACCGCAACTTCATCGCCGTGCGCGAGGAATCGAAGGACGAGCCCTGGGTCAAGCCGCTGGTCGAAGCCTACCAGAACGATGTCGTGAAGGCGGAGTTCGACCGGGTTTACAAGGGCACGGGCATCAGCGCCTACTAAGGCCACCATCCAACCAGCAGGACAGCTCGCGATGCGCCCGCGCCATCGCGGGCTGTCTCGTCGTTTCCGGAAGGGAACCGCAAATGAACACCCATGTGACAAGCCAGGTCGCCGAGCCGGCCGTCCGGGAGGACGATGTCGTCCGTCTTGCCGACGTGCGCCGCCGCTTCGGCGCGACCGCGGCGCTGGACGGCGTTTCGCTCACGGTGCGCCGCGGCGAGTTCCTCGGCATCATCGGCCGCAGCGGCGCGGGCAAGTCGACGCTCATCCGCTGCCTCAACGGCCTCGAACGGCCGGACAGCGGCAGCATCGCAATCGAAGGCCGCGAGATCACCGGCCTTGGCGAGGCCGAGCTGCAGCCGCTGCGCCGCCGCATCGGCATGATCTTCCAGCATTTCAACCTGCTCTCGGCCAAGACCGTCGAGGAGAATGTCGCCCTGCCCCTGAAGATCGAGGGCTGGCCGAAGGCGAAGCGCCTGGCGCGCGCGGCCGAACTCATCGACCTCGTCGGCCTCAAGGGCAAGGCGAAGGCCTATCCGTCGGAACTTTCCGGTGGCCAGAAGCAGCGCGTCGGCATTGCCCGGGCGCTCGCCGCAAGCCCGGCGCTGCTGCTTTCCGACGAGGCGACCTCCGCGCTCGACCCGGAAACGACCCGCGCGATCCTCACACTGCTGAAGGACATCAACCGCAAGCTCGGCCTCACCATCCTGCTCATCACCCACGAGATGGAGGTGGTGCGTTCCATCGCCGACCGCGTGACGGTGCTCGATGCCGGCCGCATCGTCGAGGAGGGGCCGGTCTGGCAGGTCTTCGCGACGCCGCAGGCGCAGACGACGAAGAGCCTGCTCAGCGGCATCCGCCCGCAACTGCCCGCCCATATCACCCAGAAGCTTGTCGCGGACGTAACGGGCGAGGCCATCCTTGGCGTCGACATTGCCGGCCCCGCGGCCACGGGCCCGCTCTTCCAGCAGCTTTCCGCCGAATTTCCGGATGGCTACCGGCTGATCCACGGCGGCGTCGACCATATTCAGGAACAGGCGGTCGGCCGTTTCTTCATCGCCGTGCCGGCCGAGGCCGCCGCGCGTTTCGCAACCCTGGCAGAGCGCTTCGGCGCGCAGGTGGAGGTCCTCGGCCATGTCGCCGGTCATGCTTGAACTTCTCGTCCGCTCGCTATGGGAAACCGTCGTGATGACGGCCGCCTCCGGCGTCATCTCGCTCGTCTTCGGCCTGCCGCTCGGCCTTGCGCTGGTCGCCACCGCGCGCGGCGGCATTGCGGAAAACCTCTGGATCAACCGCGTGCTCGGCGCCGTCATCAACGGCTTCCGTTCCGTGCCCTTCATCATCCTGCTGGTGGCACTCATTCCGGTCACGCGTTTCATCGTCGGAACGTCGATCGGCACCTGGGCGGCCATCGTGCCGCTCGCCATCGCCGCGACGCCCTATTATGCGCGCATCGCCGAGGTTTCCCTGCGGGAAGTCGATCGCGGCCTGATCGAGGCGGTGCGGGCGATGGGCGGCAACCGCTGGACCATCGTGCGCGAGGTGCTGATCCCCGAAGCGCTGCCCGGCATCGTTGCGGGCTTCACCGTCACGCTCGTCACGCTGATCGGCGCCTCCGCCATGGCCGGCGCCATCGGCGCGGGCGGCCTCGGCGACCTTGCCATCCGCTACGGCTACCAGCGCTTCGAGACCTCGGTGATGGTGGCGGTGGTCGCCGTGCTGATCGTGCTCGTCTGCGGCATCCAGTGGCTGGGCGACCGCCTGACGGCCCGTCTCGATCATCGCGGATGAGGCCAGAGGGCGGCCAGGTCCTCCTCCGTCATCCTCGGGCTTGACCCGAGGAGCCATGCCACAAACTCAACATGTACCGTGACGCGTGGATCCTCGGGTCAAGCCCGAGGATGACGATTGGCGGATGGGGCGATGCTTGTCACCAAACCGGCGGCACCCCTTCCAAATCACGAAGCGGCCGTCTCGATTTCGTGCCTCGCCCGATCCTTCAGCGATGCGCCGCCCAGGGCACCAGGCGCCGCTCGATCTGCCGGGCGACATATTCCAGGAGGATGGCGATCAGCGCGATGACGATGATGCCGGCGATCACGATGTCGGTGACGAGGAATTGCGCCGCCGACTGGATCATGAAGCCGATGCCGCTCGTCGCGGCCACCAGTTCGGCCGCCACCAGCGTCGTCCAGCCGGCGCCGAGCGCAATGCGCACGCCGGTGAGGATCGACGGCACGGCGCTCGGCAGCACCACCTCGCGCAGCACCTGCCGACGGCTCGCCCCGAGCGAGCGCGCGGCATTGACATGATCCTTCGATACCCCGCGCACGCCGGCGGAGGTCGACAGGATGATCGACGGCAGCATGGAAAGCACGATCACCGTGATCTTCGAGGCCTCGCCGATGCCGACCCAGATGATGATGAGCGGCAGGTAGGCGAGGGGCGGCAGCGGCCGCAGGAATTCCACGATCGGGTCGAGAATGCCGCGGCCGAGACGGCTCGTGCCGATGGCGATGCCGGCGGGAATGCCGATGAGGATGGAGGCGATGAGGGCGCCGAAGATACGGTAGAGGCTGGCGCCGACATGCTCGGCCAGCGTCGCATCGACGAAGCCCGTGACGACGAGATTGTAGAGGGCGAGCACGACCTGTCGCGGCGAGGGCAGGAAGACCGGTGAAACGAGGGCATAGGCGGAGGCGAGCCCCCAGGCGGCGATGATCACGCCGATCGTGATGGCCGAGATGATGGCGACCGGCAGCGGCCGCGCTTTCAGCGGGCGTTCCGCCTCCCCCGTTTCCGCCACCTGCGGCAGGGTATCGATGTCGGTCGAAAGTGTCATGCGGCGATCTCCTCTTCCGCGGAGGCGTGGATAAGGCCGGTCAGGCCGGCATGCATGCGCTTGAAGATCGGCGAGGCCTTCACGGCGGCGACCGAGGCGCCGTTCAGCACCTCCGCGTTGAAGCCCGCCTCGATCTCGGCAGTCAGGCGGCCCGGATTGGGCGACAGCACGACGATGCGCGTGCCGAGCAGCAGCGCCTCCTCGATGCTGTGCGTGATGAGCAGGGCGCCCGCCCCGCTTTCCGCCTTGATGCGCAGCAGGAACTCCTGCATGCGCGTGCGGGTGAGGGCGTCGAGCGCGCCGAGCGGCTCGTCGAGCAGCAGGAAACGCGGCTCGGCGGCGAGCGCCCGGGCAATGCCGACCCGCTGGCGCATGCCGCCGGAAAGCTCCCAGATCCGCCGGTCGCCGGCATCCGCAAGGCCGACGCGGGCGAGAAGCTGCTCCGCCCGCGCGCGGCGCTCGGCAAGCGGCACGCCCTTCAGCTTGAAGGGCAGGGCGATGTTGTCCCGCGCGTCGAGCCAGGGATAGAGCGCATCGTCCTGGAAGACGACCGCCCGGTCGGCGCTCGGCCCCTCGATCGGCACGCCGTCGACGGTGATGGTGCCGGCGGTCGGTTCCAGGAAACCGGCGGCGAGATTGAGCAGGCTCGTCTTGCCGGAGCCGGAGCGCCCGATGATGGCGACCAGCTCGTGCGAGGCGACCTGCAGGTCGATGCCGTCGAGGACCAGCTTTTCGCCGACACCGGCGCGCGCCGCCCTCGGCGGATAGCGCAGCGAAACACTGCGGAATGTCAGGGTGCTCATGAAACCTCCGGGAGCAGGGACCGCCTGGAGTTCTTTCGCTCTTCTCCGAATCGCGAAAACGCTCCAACCTTTGTTTCTCCGCAATTCCGGACGCAAAACCGCTTCGCACTTTTGCTGGAATTGCTCCATCGGGCGATGGCCCGACAGCGCATCCGCGCTGCCGGGCCCTTCCGCCGCAGGATTGTTTCGTCGGATCAGTAGGCGAGCTTCGTCGCGTCCGTCACCCAGCGGGTGGACACGTAGGGCGTATAGTCGGAGAGCGCCGCCGGGATCTTGCCCTGCTCCAGCAGGAAGGCCGAGGTATCGGCCACCGCCTTCACCGTGCCGCCGCCGAGCAGCGCCTCGCCGGCCTGCTCTTCCAGCGTCGGGAAGATATAGCCCTTGAGGAGCGCCGGCACCTCGTCCTGCTTGGCGCCGGTCAGGCGCGCGATCTTCTCGGCTTCCGGCGAGGTGGCGTTCCAGGCCTCCGGATCGGCGCGGTAGGCCGCCGTCGCATCGCCCGTCACCTTCACGAAGGCCGTCACGACATCCGGATGCGCCTCGGCGAATTTCTTGCTGACGATCCAGGCGTCGAAGGTCGGGCCGCCCCATTCGGCGACATCCGCCGAGGTGGCCAGCACCGTGCCGCTCTTCTTCAGTTGTGCCAGCACCGGATCCCAGACATAGGCGCCGTCGATGTCGCCGCGTTCCCAGGCGGCCGCGATTTCCGGCGGACGCAGGTTGAGGATTTCCACCGACTTGGGATCGACCTTCCAGTGCTTCAGCGCCGTCAGCAGGCTGTAATGCGCGGTGGAGACGAAGGGCGTCGCGATCTTCTTGCCGGCCAGGTCCTCCGGCTTCTCGATGGATTTCACGGCAAGCGCCTCGGCCTCGCTGATGAGACCGACGACGAAGATCGTCTCGATCGGCAGTTCGCGGCTGGAGGCGGCGGCCAGCGGCGAGGAGCCGACATAGCCGATATCCAGCGAACCCGAGGCGATGGCGGCGATCACGTCGGCGCCGCCGTCGAATTTCTGCCAGTTGATCTTGGCGCCGGTCACCTTCTCATAGGTGCCCTCGGCCTGCGGCACGCGGGAGGGCTCGACGATCGGCTGGTAGCCGATGTTGAGCGTCACCTCCTCGGCAAAAGCGGTGGCGAAGGATGCGGTAAGGGCAAGGGCGGCCGTCGCGGCAAGCAGGGTCCTGCGGGTCGTGGTCATGGGTCTCTCCTCAAAAATCCGTCGCCCGGGATCTGCCGCGGGCCGGTGATTCAAGGCTATATATTCAATAAATTTAGTAGAGAAATATTTGCCTCAATTTAGCGGTTCCTTCGCAATTGGTTTTGCGTTTTCCGGCGGTGCAACTGGAACGAGTCGTGCGCCCCGTGAAGGGCCGCACAGGGCACCGCGCGACGAAGGACGCGCGCAAAGGACCGGCCAGAGCGGAAAATGATGCCAAATGAGCACGCTCCGACGGAAAATCCGCATAAGCACTTGGCAAAAATGCCAATTTCCTTGCAGGATCGCTGAAAAATAAATTATATTGTTTTTATATGTTTTTCGCACTTCGGTGCCAAGAATGAGCCAGAATCACCCGTCATGGGTGAGCCGATCGATCTTCCCGAGGACGACGGACGGAAACCGAGCGGGACGCGATGCGCGCGTCCGCGCTGCCGGGTATATCCGGTGATGCACATATGCTGATGGAAAGCAGGCCGACATGCTGACGAAAAAGGGAAAATATGGACTGAAGGCCCTGGTGGACCTGGCCCGGCTGGCGCCTGGCGAAACCGCTTTCGTCAGCGAGATCGCGCTTCGCAACAACATTCCGAAGAAGTTCCTCGACACGATCCTCTTGGAACTGCGCAATGCCGGCATGCTGCGCTCCAAGAAGGGCCCGGGCGGCGGCTACTCGCTTTCGCATCCCGCGTCGGAGATCCGCATCGGCCACGCCATCCGCGTGCTCGACGGCCCGCTGGCGCCGATCCGCTGCGCCAGCCGCACGGCCTATGAGGCCTGCGAGGACTGCGCGGATCCGGAAGCCTGTCAGGTCCGCCGCGCCATGACCGACGTACGCGACGCCATCGCTGCCATCCTCGACACGATGACCCTCGAACAGTTCGTCGCCGTGCCCGGCGCCAGCGCGATGATCGAAGAGGAAGAACTGGAAAAGCGCGTCGGATAAGCCGGGCGCTTTCACCCTCCTCTTCCCGGGGGCCGGCCGCCCGCATCAGCGGCAGGCGGGCGGCCGGCCGTAGCATGCGCACAAACGGCCACGCACCCCGCTGACGGCCGGTTTCCTATGCACGCTGCAAAAGCTGCCGCCTGAGCAGCGCCTCCAGCCAGTCTGCGAAGACCTGCAGCCGGCGAGAGAGGTGCTGGCGGTGGGGATAGAGCAAGGCCATGGGCATCGGCGCGGCAAGATGGCGGGGCATCACCTCGACCAGTTCCCCCGCTTCGAGATGCTCCCTGACGTCATAGGCCGGAATCTGGATCAGCCCGAGGCCTGCGAGGCAGCAGGCGATATAGGCCTCGGCGCTGTTGACCGTGACGCGTCCCTGCAGCCGCGCCCTGTGCAGCGTCCCGTTCTCGACCCATTCCCAATCCTCGACCCGGCCGCTGGATGGCGAGGCATAGTTGACCGCCCGGTGATGGCCCAGATCCTCCGGCGCGCGCGGCGTCCCGTGACGCGCCAGATAGGCGGGGCTGGCGACATTGATCAGTGGCAGTTCACCGATCGGCCGCGCGATCAGGCCCGAATCGCCGAGCGGGCCGACACGCAGCACGCAATCGATGCCGTCTTCGACCAGGTTCACCGCGCGGTCGGTGACGCCGAGGTCGATGTCGATCCCGGGATAGTCGTCGAGGAAGCCGGGCAAGGCCGGCGTGATGATCAGGCGCCCGATCCGGCCCGGCACGTCGACCCGCAGCTTGCCCGACGGCCGGGCGGCCGTATGCCGGAACAGGTTCTCGGTGTCCTCGACGTCGGCGATGACCCGCTGGCAGCGTTCGTAAAAGGCGATCCCATCCTGGGTCGGGGAGACCTTGCGGGTGGTGCGGTAGAGCAGCCGCGCGCCCACGCGTGCCTCCAGTTCCTGCACGGCCGCCGACACGGAGGAACGGGGCACCCCCAGCGTATCGGCGGCGCGGGTGAAGCTCGCCTGTTCGACGACGCGCGCGAAGATACGGAAGAGATCGATGCGGTCCACGGGTCTTGCCTCTCCGATTGCGCGGAATTTCTGACAAGTGATGTCAGAATGGCCGTCTTTATCAGCCAGTTCTAGACGATATGGTTCCTGAACGGAAGCGATCGCGGTACGATCGCACGCTGGCAAAGGAGGCCACCCATGCCCGATCACAGCATCAAAGGCAAAATCGTCATCATCGCCGGAGGCGCGAAGAATCTCGGCGGGCTGGTCGCCCGCGATCTTGCCGCGCAGGGCGCAAGGGCGATCGCGATCCACTACAACAGCGCGGCCACCAGGGCGGAGGCCGACGCCACCGTGGCCGCCGTCAAGGCTGCAGGCGCCGAGGCCGTCGCCTTCCAGGCAGACCTGACCACAGCCGGCGCGGTCGAGAAACTGTTCTCCGATGCGGTCGACGCCATCGGCCGACCGGACATCGCCATCAACACCGTCGGCAAGGTGCTGAAGAAGCCCATCGTCGAGATCAGCGAGGCCGAATATGACGAGATGAGCGCCGTCAACGCCAAGACGGCCTTCTTCTTCATCAAGGAAGCGGGCAAGCATCTCAACGACAACGGCAAGCTGGTGACGCTCGTCACCTCGCTGCTCGGCGCCTTCACGCCCTTCTACGCGAGCTATGCCGGCACCAAGGCGCCGGTCGAGCATTTCACGCGGGCGGCATCGAAGGAATTCGGCGAACGCGGCATCTCGGTGACGGCGATCGGGCCGGGCCCGATGGACACGCCCTTCTTCTATCCGGCCGAGGGTGCGGATGCGGTCGCCTACCACAAGACCGCCGCGGCGCTGTCGGGCTTCTCGAAGACCGGCCTCACCGATATCGAGGACATCGTCCCCCATATCCGCTTCCTGGTCTCCGACGGCTGGTGGATGACCGGCCAGACCATCCTCGTCAACGGCGGCTACACCACGAAATAGGATCGAGGGGCGCCTTCTTCCCACGGGATGGGCCGCCTTTTCTCCGCCGGAATGGCCGCGAAGGCACATTCCGCTTTTCAGGATCGCACAAGGCTCCCGGCGGGAGCCGTGCTCTCGCGAACGACGATTTCGACCGGCAGGATGGTCTCCATGGGGATGTCTTCGGCCTTGTCGCCATTCATCAGTTGCAGCAGCACCGTGGCAGCAGTCTGGCCGGCGCTGTGCTGGAGGATGCGGACGGTCGTCAGCCGGGGGCGGATCAGGTCGAGGAACGGCATGTCGTTGAAGCCGGTGACGGAGACCTCGCGGGGGCAGTCGATGCCATGCTCGCGCAGCTCGTCGATCGCGCCCAGCGCGAGACGGTCGTTGGCGCAGAGGACGGCGGTGAATGTCCGGCCCGATGCCAGGAGGTCCCGGATGCCCCGCGCGCCCTCCTGCTCGTCGAAGCGCCGGGCCGTCGCCACGAGGTCCGGCCGGAATTCGAGCGACAGGGTCGCGGCGGCATTGCGGAAGGCGGCCAGGCGAAGCTGGCCCGTCGACAGGTCCTGCGGGCCGGCGAGGTGCGCGATGTCGCGGTGCCCGAGATCGCGCAGATGGCGCAGCATCTCGCAGATGCCGGCATCCTCGTCATTGATGATGTAGGGGATCTGCGAGTTCTCGACCATGCGGTTCAGCGTCACCACCGGCAGCCCTTCAGCCGCCGCCCTGGCAATGGACGGATCGCTCCTCAGCACGGCCGCGTGAATGATGCCGTCGACGCCGCGGTCGCGCAGCACGTCGACGAGGCGGCTTTCCCGATCCCGTTCGCTGTCGGTGTTGACGATGATCGACGCATAGCCCAGCGGCTCCAGGACGCTTTCGATGCCGCGCAGGATCGGCGGGAAGATGACGTTGGTGATGTCGGGGATCATCACGCCCACGGTCATCGTGCGATTGGTCCGAAGGCCGGCGGCGATGCGGTTCGGCCGATAGCCCAGCGCATCCGCCGCCGCTTGGATGCGGCTGGCGACTTCTTCCGTGATCGACTTGCGCTCCACCGGATCCAGCGCCCGGGAGACGGTGGATACGTGCACGCCCGTCTCCCGGGCGATGTCTTTCAGCGTGATCCGTTTCTGCCGCATCTGATCTCCTCTGATTTGCACATATTAGCAGATCGTGGGCGCCGCACGCAATCGATTGCAAAAATCCTTGACCAAACGCAAGTGCCGTGATACCTCATCCTCGCAATCGATTGCACGAAGGCTTGGAGGAGCGCTTGTGCGTCGAGCAAGGGCCGGGTCGTCATGGAGGACGGCCGGGCAAATACCCTCAATGATCCCGGACGGGAATGCGGGAAAGCCGCAGACCTCCGTTTGCCGGGCACGGAATTCAGCCGGGCGCCCCGAGAGGGGTGCCTGGTCGCGGATGCAATCGATCGCTAACGGGAGGAAGGCGTATGAGATTGAATACTTTGCTCGCGGCAACGGCCGCGGCGGCGATAACCGCAGGCGCGGCGCAGGCCGAGACCTTGAAGATCGGGGCCTCGCTGCCGATCACGGGCGGACTGTCGGTCAGCGGCGAGAAACACAAGCGGGGCTACGAGCTCTGCACGAAGCTGATCAACGACGCGGGCGGCATTCTCGGCCGGCAGGTCGAACTGATCGTCAGCGACAACCGGTCGGACACGGCGACCGCGATCAACCAGTATGAGCGCTTCATCAATGTCGACAAGGTCGACGCCGTCTACGGCACCTTTTCGAGCCGGCTGACCTTCCCGGTCGCCAGCATCCTTTCGAAATACAACATGGTGCACGCCATTCCCTCGGGCGGCGCCTTGCGCATCTACGAACAGGGCTACAAGAACCTGTTCTACTTCCAGGTCAACGCCGCCGAATATACCGGCAAGGACGTGGCCGCGGTGATCAAGCAGCTCATCCCGGCGGGCGAGGCGCCGAAGAGCGCAGCCGTGGTCTCGGCCGACGACTTCTTCGCCAATGCCATCGAGGCGGGCCTGCTCGGACAGAAGGTGAAGGATCCGGCGACCGACAAGGAGATCGCCGACCTGGCGCCCGGCTATCTTTCCGATGCGGGCATCGAGGTGCTGATGCAGGAGAAGTGGCCGGAGGAAGGCTTCAACGACTGGCTGAACCTTGCCAATTCGATCAAGCGCTCCGGCGCCGAGATGGTCATCGGCCTGACGGCCTCGGCGGAAGAGGCCGTGCAACTGACGCGCAGCCTCAAGACCGTCGGCGCCACGCCCAAGCTGGTCTATCTCAGCCAGGGCGCTCAGACGGAGTTCGTCGAGGGCGTCGGCAAGGAAGCGGCCGATGGCGTGCTGATCCACACCACCTGGCACAAGGACGTGCCGTTCGACAGCACGCTGGCCGGCAAGCCGTTCAGCAATGCCGACTTCGTCAAGGCCTTCACCGCCGAATACAATGTCGAGCCGGACGAGGACAGCGCCATTCCGTTCGCCGTCTGCCAGGGCATCGAGCAGGCGATCCTCGGGGCGGGCACCACCGACAATGCCAAGATGGGCGAATGGCTGCACGCGCGCACCAAGGACGATCCCGTCCGCACGGTGCTCGGCCGCTTCTCCTGGGATGAGGTCGGCCTGCCGGTGGAGAAATCCCACATCATGACGCAGTGGCAGAACGGCGACCTGACATTCGTCTACCCGACCGGCGAATTCGAAGGCGTGTCGCCCTTCAGCTACCCCAAGAACGGGTTCTGAGAAGACAGGCGGCGGAAGGGTGCCCCCGGGGCGTCCTTCCCGCCGCCGGCCATGATCAGCGCAACTCGGAAGAGGATATGGCGCATGCTTGAAGTGAAGAACCTCTGTAAGCATTTCGGCGGCATCAAGGCCGTCGACGGTGCCACGTTCACGGTCGAGAAGGGCGCGATCACCGCCCTGATCGGCCCGAACGGCGCCGGAAAGACGACTGCGTTCAATTGCATCAGCCGGACGGCGGCGCCGACGTCGGGCGAGGTCTGGCTCGACGGCGAGCGGATCGACCACCTCCGGCCGCACAAGATCACGGCCAAGGGCCTCAGCCGGACCTTCCAGATCTCGCGCAATCTCGGCGACATGACGGTGATCGAGAACGTCATCGTCCAGTCCAGGGTCGATGGTCTGCGCGGCCTGTTCCGCCCGGCCATGTCGCGGGAGGAAAAGGACAAGGCGATGTCGATACTCGACTTCCTCGGCATCACCCGCATCGCCCACGAGGATGGCCACAATCTCTCCTACGGCCAGAAGAAGCTCATGGACCTCGCCGCGCTGCTGATGTCCGACCCCAAGATCATCCTGCTCGACGAACCGGCCGGCGGGGTCAACCCGTCGCTGATGGAGGAGATCGTCGGCCATATCCGCGCGCTCAACGACAAGGGCCTGACGGTGCTGATCGTCGAGCACAACATGGACCTGATCATGCGGCTCTCGCATAAGGTCGTGGTCATGGCGCACGGCAAGGTCATCTGCGCCGGCACGCCCGATGTGGTGCGCAAGGATCCCCACGTGCTCGATGCCTATCTCGGCGGCGTCCTGGAAGACGAGGCGGCCTGATGACGAAGCTTCTGGAGGTCACCAACATCACCGCCGGCTACGGCGACGGCCCCGCCATCATCGATGGGGCACACCTGACCGTCGAGCCCGGCAAGGTCCATTGCATCATCGGCCCGAACGGCGCCGGAAAGTCGACGCTGCTCAAGGCGATCTGCGGCATGCTGTCCATCCGCAAGGGCGACGTCGTGTTCAAGGGCGAGCGGCTGAACGGGCTTCGCCCCGACCAGATCCTGCGCAAGGGCATCTGTTTCGTGCCGCAGGAGCGCGCACTGTTTGCGAAGATGACCGTGCGCGAGAATCTGCGCATGGGCGGCTTCATCCTCGATGACAAGAAGGAGCTGGAGCGCCGCATCGAGGGCATCCTGGAACGCTTCCCGATCCTTCGCGAGCGGGCCGACCAGCATGCCGGCACCATGTCCGGCGGCCAGCAACAGACGCTCGCCATGGCCCGCACGCTCATCATCAAGCCCGACATCGTCATGCTCGACGAACCGTCCCTCGGCCTGGCGCCGAAGGTCGTCCAGGAGATGTTCGACATCATGAAGATGATGTCGGCGGAAGGCGTCACCGTCCTCCTGGTCGAGCAGAACGCGCTGATGGGGCTCAAGAACGCCGACTGGGGCGTCGTGCTCGATCTCGGCCGCACGCTGTTCGAGGGCCCGGCCGCCACGGTGCTGGCCGATCCGCGCATCCAGGAACTTTACCTCGGCGGCAAGAAGGCCGCCTGACGAGGAGCAGACATGGCAGAGATATTGCAGATACTGATTCTGGGCCTGGCGCTCGGCGGCGTCATCGCCCTGATGGGCTCCGGCCTGTCGCTGGTCTTCGGCGTGATGCGCATCGTCAATCTAGCCCATCCCGCGCTGATCATCGGCGGCGCCTACATCACCTATCTGGCGTTCAAGGCCTTCGACATCGATCCGATCGCCATGCTGCCCGTCGCAGCCGTCACCATGGCGGCCGTCGGCGTGGTGCTCTACCGGCTGCTGTTCCAGCGCGAGGCCAGGAGCGCCAAATATTCCGAGATGACGGTGCTGCTCACCTTCGCGCTGGCGATGATGGTGGAAGGGCTGCTCGGCAGCCTCTTCACCAACACCCAGCGGGTGACGTCGCCCGACTACGCCACCGCCGCTTTCTTCATCGGTGATGTCTTCATCCCCAAGGGGCAGCTCTATGCCGGCCTCGTCTCGCTGGCGATCATCGCGGCGCTCTCCCTGTTCCTCAAATATTCGCGGCTCGGCTATGCCATCCGTGCCACCACGCAGAACCGCGAGGCGGCGGAACTGCTGGGCGTCAACGTGCAGTTCATCAGCGTGCTCGCCTTCGCCATCGGCATCGGCCTTGCGGGCGCTGCCGGATCGCTGGTCAGCTTCGTGTTCAGCTTCTTTCCGGCCAAGCACTGGGAATGGATCGCCATGCTGATGTCGGTGGTGGTGCTCGGCGGCATGGGCAGCATCCTCGGCACGGTGGTCGGCGCGCTCATCCTGTCCGTGGTCGCCGCCTTTGTCGGCACCTGGATCGGTGCGACCTGGTCGACGCTGACCTTCTTCCTCGCTCTTTTCATCATTCTGCTGGTCCGGCCCCAGGGGCTGTTCGGCGAAAAACCGGAGATGGCATGATGACCGTCACCCTTCAGGACTCCAGCGCCAGCGCCGTCATCGAGGCCCGCCGCACATACAACGAGAAACTGTCGCGCAAGACCGACCAGACCCGGGCGACCTGGTTCCCGCTCGCTTTGCTTGCTTTGCTCGCCGCGCTGCCGCTGCTGCAATTCGTCGGCAACTACAATTACGTGCTGCACCTGGTGCTCTTTACCGCCTCCTATGTGGCAATGGCATCGAGCTGGAACATCCTCGGCGGCTTTGCCGGCTATGTCTCGCTCGGCCATGCCGTGTTCTTCGGCGTCGGGGGATACTTTTCCGGCATGCTCCTGGCACGCTACGGCATTTCCACGCTGATCACCGCGCCGCTTGCCGGCCTCGTCGCGGCGGCCATCGGCTATGGCGTGGGCCTGGTCACACTCAAGGTGCGCGGCCCGAGCTTCATCATCTCGTCGATCGCCCTTCTGATGATCGCCCGCATCCTGTTCGACAACTGGCACTTCATCGGCGGCGCCAACGGCCTCACCCTGCCGACGAACGATCTGACGGTGCAGTGGGCCAAGCTGCCCTACTACTATGCGATGCTGGCGATCGCGGCCTTCACCGTCTGGTCGGCCTACAAGATCAAGCATTCGAAGTTCGGCCTCGGCCTGCGCGCCCTTTCCAAGGACGAAATCAAGGCGGAAAGCGCCGGCATCGACACGCGCTTCTACAAGGTCGTGGCCTTCGCGCTCTCGGCCTTCTTCGTCGGCATGGCCGGCGCGGTGTGGGGCGAGTACCTGACCTATCTGCGTCCGAACATCTTCCTGCTCATCCTGGTCTCGGCCAACATGGTGCTGATGTGCATCCTCGGCGGCAAGGGCACGATCGCCGGGCCGGTGATCGGTGCGATCCTGATCGTCGCGCTCAACGAGCTCTTCGTCGCCACGATGGGGGCTTCCGAAATCAACATCCTCGGCACCGGCCTGGTGATGGCGATCGGCCTGATGTTCTTCCCGCTCGGACTGGTCGGAACCCTGGCCAGAAGCGGAAAGCTGCCCCGCATCCTCAACTGGGACTAGCAGGACGCGCCCGCCCCGCCATCAGAGAACACGGCTCGTACGGTCAACGAGAGGAAAACGACATGCCGGAATTCGTGCTCTACAACGCGCCGCAGTCCACATGCAGCCAGCGCGTCCGCTATGTCCTTCACGCCAAGGGCAGGGTCTTCGAGGAACACCGGCTCGATCTCTTCAAGGGAGATCAGCTCAAGCCCGAATACCTCGCGATCAACCCGAACGGCGTGGTCCCGACCCTCTTGCACGATGGCGCCCCGGTCACCGATTCCGCCGTCATCATGGAATATCTGGAGGACATTTTCGGTGACGTGGCGCCGCTGAGGCCCGGCGATCCGCTCAAGGTGGCGCAGATGCGCGCGATGCTGCGCTTCATCGACGAGGTGCCGACGCCGGCAATCCGCGTGCCGTCCTACAACCTCGCCTTCCTGCCGCACTTCCAGGCGATGGACGACGAGGCGTTCCAGGCGCTGTGCGACAGCAAGCCCCTGCGCCGTGAATTCCTCATGAAAATGGGGCGCACCGGGTTCCCGAAGGCCGAGATGGACGAGGCCCTGGCGCGCCTGCAGCGCGGCATGGACCGCATGGCAACATGGCTTGCCGCCAGCGGCGGGCCCTGGCTGATGGGCGCGGATCTCAGCCTTGCCGATATCGCGATCATGCCCGTCATCGTGCGGATGGACGACATCCGGCTTGCCGGAATGTGGCGCGAAGCGCCCGCCATCGGCCGCTGGCTCGAAAGGATCCGGCAAACGCCCGCCTTCTCCGCGACCTATTATCACGGCTCGCTGTTGACCGAGAAATACCCGCATCTCGCCGCCGCCGCCAGGCGGCCCGAACCCATGGACGCATGAACGCAGTGGAGGATGAAATGGACTATGTCAGCACCCCGCCCAAGCTCATCACGAAGGAAGCCGACGTGACGCCCACCGTTCTTGCGGCGATGGCGAACACCGACAATCCCCGGCTGAAGGAAATCATGACCGTGCTGGTGGACCACCTCCATCAGTTCATCCTCACGACGCGCCCGACGGAGGAGGAATTCGAATATGCCCTGCGCTGGATCGTCGAGATCGGCCAGCGGACGAACGAATTCCACAACGAGGTGGTGCTTGCCGCCGACGTGCTCGGCGCGTCCACGCTGATCGACCTCATCAACAATGACGGCATGCAGGGCGAGACGATGTCGGCGCTGCTCGGGCCGTTCTACCGCGGCGATGCGCCGGTCTGCGCGAACGGCGACTGTATCGCCCGCTCGCAAACGCCCGGCGCCACGCTTTTCTTCTCCGGCAGGGTGATCGGGACCGACGGCGCGCCGATCGCCGGGGCCATGCTCGATGTGTGGCAGGCGTCGCCCGTCGGCCTCTACGAGAACCAGGATGAAACCCAGGAGGATTGCAACCTTCGCGGCAAGTTCATCAGCGCGGCCGATGGCCGGTATCATTTCCGCTCGGTCAAGCCCGCCGGTTATCCCGTGCCGACCGACGGTCCCGTCGGCGTGCTGCTGCGGGCCCAGAACCGCGAGCCGATGCGGCCGGCGCACGTCCATTTCATCGTGTCCGCGCCGGGACACAAGACCCTGATCACGCAGATCTTCTCCGACACGCCCGAGGCGCTGGCGGCGGATGTCGTGTTCGGCGCCAAGCAGCAGATCGTCGGCAACTTCGTCATGCATACCGAGCCGCACCCCGATTATCCGGATGCGAACCTGCCCTTCTATACCTGCGAATACGATTTCAAGCTGGTGCCCGGCACATCGACGCTCCCCGTCCCGCCGATTTCGGGAAAGAAGAGCTGAGCCATGGCTGCACAAGACTCCCGTCATCCGCTTGCGGGCAAGGTGGCCGTCGTCGTCGGGGGCTCCGGCGGCATCGGTCGCGAGACCTGCCGGATGCTTGCCGCCGCCGGTGCCACCGTCGTCGTCGGCTACCGTTCGGGCAGGCAGAAGGCGGAGGAGATCGTCGGCGAACTGGCCGGCGAAGGCCATGTCGCGCTGCCGGTCTCCATTGAGGAGACCGCGACGATCGAGGCGTTCCGGGATGGAGTGCTGGAAAGGCTCGGCCGGGTGGACATCCTGGTCAACACGGCAGGCGTCACCGAACCGGTGGCGCATGGCGACCTCGATGCCCTGACCGACGCGATGATCGACCGCATCTTCATCAACAACTGGCGCGGCGTCTTCGCCACGATCCGCGCCTTCGCACCGGCGCTGAAAGCAAGTGGCGACGGCCTGATCGTCAACGTCTCGTCGATCGCCGCCTTCACCGGCATCGGCTCGAATGTCGCCTATTGCGGCGCCAAGGCGGGCCTCGACATCATGGCAAATTCGCTCGGCCGGGCGCTCGCCCCCGAGATCCGCGTCATGGTGGTCTCGCCCGGGGCCGTCGATACGCAATTCGTGCCCGGCCGCGGCAGGGAATTTGCCGACAAGGTCGCCGCGACCACCCCGCTCAAGCGGATCACCAGCCCGCTGGACGTCGCCGAGGCGATCGTCTCCTGCGCCACGCATCTGAAGTTTTCGACCGGCAGCCGGATCGTCGTCGATGGAGGAAGGCACCTGTAATGCAGCCGAAAGTCATCATCACCTGCGCCGTGACCGGCAACCTGACGACACGGGAAAACCATCCCGGCCTGCCGGTGACGCCGGAAGAGATCGCCAATGCCTGCCTCGAAGCGGCGGATGCCGGGGCCGCCATCGCCCACATCCATGTGCGCGATCCCGAAACGGCGAAGCCCTCAATGGAGCTGAAGCACTACCGCGAGGTGGTCGAGAGGATTCGGGCGAAGAACAGTGCCCTGATCCTCAACGTGACCACGGGACCGGGAGGGCGCTATCACCCGAGCGATGAAAACCCGGCGGTGGCCGGCCCGCGCACGACGCTGATGCGGCCGGAAAAGCGCGTCGAGCACATCACCGCGCTGAAGCCCGACATCGCCACGCTCGACCTCAACACCATGACCTTCGGCAACGAGGTGGTGATCAACACTCCCGGCAATGTGAAGATCATGGCCGACCTCATCAACGCGGCCGGCTCCAAGCCGGAGCTCGAAGTCTTCGATACCGGCCACATCGTGCTCGCGCAGGACCTGATGAAGGCCGGCGTGCTGACGTCGCCGGCGATGTTCACCATCGTCACCGGCGTCAAATACGGCTTTCCCTCCACCACCGACGTCATGGCCACCGCCGCGCGCATGCTGCCGCGTGATGCCGTCTGGACGGGCTTCGGCGTCGGCCGGATGTCATTCCCGATGGCGATGCAGGCCTATCTGCTCGGCGGGCATGTCCGCGTCGGCCTTGAGGACAATTCCTACATCGCCAAGGGCGTGCTGGCGAAGGGCAATGGCGAACTCGTGGAGCGCGCCCGCGACCTCATCGAGAAACTCGGCGGGCAGATTGCCGGTCCGTCGGAGGCCAGGGAAATCTTGGGGCTTGCGGCCTGAGCGGCGCAGCTGGAGCAAAGGAGACGAAGACATGAACATTCAAGCAAGCGCCAAAGCCGGCAATGCCCTCAGGGTTTCCCAGAAGTCGCCGGATCTCGACAACCTTCTGATCGATGTCGTCGAGGTGGCCGTACCGCGCCCCGGCCCCGGACAGGTGCTGGTCGAGATCGTGGCGGCGGGGGTCAATCCCAGCGACGTCAAGGCCTCGCTCGGCCACATGCCGCATGCCATCTGGCCGCGCATACCGGGCCGCGATTTCGGCGGCATCGTGCGCGAGGGACCGTCGCAGATGATCGGCATGGAAGTCTGGGGCGGCGGCGGCGAGCTCGGCATCAGCCAGGATGGCAGCCATGGCAAATGGATGGTGCTCGACCAGAAGGCGGTGCGCGCCAAGCCGAAGAATTTCTCCATGGAAGAGGCCGGCTCGGTCGGCGTGCCGTTCATCACCGCCTATGAGGGCCTGCGCGAGGCGGGCGGCGCCCAGCCGACCGACGTCGTCCTCGTCTGCGGCGGCAATGGCAAGGTCGGGCAGGCGGCGATCCAGCTCGCCACGATGGCCGGGGCGAAGGTCTTCGCCGTCGAATACAACGCGCAGCCCTTGATGGGCCACGCCAACGGCCCGGTCACGATGCTGAACAGCGCCGTCGACGATGTCGCGGCCATCGTTCGCGACATGACCGACGGCCACGGCGCCGATATCGTCTTCAACACCGTGGGCAGCCCCTATTTCGAGATCGCCAACAAGGCGATGGCCAAGCAGGCGCGGCAGATCTTCATCTCGACCTTCGACCGCGCCGTGCCCTTCGACATCTTCAACTTCTTCCGCGGCCGCCACAAATATATCGGCATCGACACGCTGGCGCTGTCCTCCGTCGATGGCGCGCGGATCTTCGACAGGCTGAAGCTGAAGTTCGAGGAGGGCCTGCTCAAGCCGTTCCCGATCAACCCCGACTGCTGCTACGACCTCAAGGACGCCGCGAAGGCCTACGCCTCGGTGCTGCGCGGAACGCCCGAGCGCGTGCTGCTCAAGCCGTAAGGACGCGTCATGCAGGTCACCCGCTACAGCGAGGCGAAGCCTTACGAGGCTCCCGAACATTACGACATGCGCTGCCTGCGCCTGCAGGGCAAGGAGGCGACGGCGACGGATACGATCTGGATCGGCCTGTCGCATCTCCTGCCGGGCGGGCGCACCTCGCTCAAGGCGGCGGCGGTGGAGAAGATCTACATCGTCGTCGCCGGTGAGGTGACGGTCGAAACCGTCGATGCCGCCGTCACGCTCGGCGTGCTCGACAGTTGCCGGCTGGCGCCGGGCGAGGCGCGCGCGCTGGTCAACCGCACCAATGCGCCGGCCTCGATCCTTCTCGCGATGCCGACCTGAAACCGAATGAACGGGCCGAAAGCCATGACAAATCCGACCCTGTACCGGCTCGGCGACCGGGCGCCGAGCCTGCCGGCAGACGGTGAATTCTATATCGCCCCGGGCGCCGTCGTCATCGGCGACGTGCGCCTCGCCCGGGGCGTCAGCATCTGGTTCAACGCGGTCCTGCGCGGCGACAACGAGCCGATCACCGTCGGTGCCGGCTCGAATGTCCAGGACGGCTGCGTCATCCACACGGATCCGGGATTCCCGGTCGAGATCGGCGCGGACGTCACCATCGGCCATAATGCGATCGTTCACGGCTGCAGCATCGGCAAGGGCAGCCTGATCGGCATGGGCGCGACCATCCTCAACGGCGCGAGGATCGGCGAGCGGTGCCTGGTCGGGGCGAATTCGCTCGTGCGCGAGGGCATGGTCGTGCCTGATGGTTCGCTCGTCATCGGCGTTCCGGCCAAAATCGTCAGGACGCTCGACGGGGATGCGGCGGAAAACCTGTCACGCGGGGCGGAAAGATACCGCGCGAAAGCGGAGTCCTATCCGCGTGACCTCGAAGCATTTGATCCCTGAAAATGGACATATCCGGCAACCCTGGAAGGACAAGAGAATGAGCGAGACGGAAAACAGGTTGCTGAGCGTGGTGGAACACTGGCTGCCGCGCATGGAGGTCGCTGGCATCCCTTCGGCGACGGCGAAGGCGGTGATCGACAGTGCCGGCGTCTGGGAGAACTGGCTTGCGGCCTGGAGCGCCGAAGGCGACCGCCATGCCGGGATGGGCGAGGCGGCCCTTGCGCGGGGCCGCAGGATCACCGCCGGCGAGGCATTCGCCCGCGCCAGCCTGTTCTACCACTTCGGCCAGTTCATGGCCTTCGACGACCTTGACGCGAAGGAGCGCGTCGCGGCGCTGAAGGTGGCGACATTCCGCAAGGCCGCGCCGCTGCTGGAGCTGCCCGGCGAACCGGTCGAGGTGCCGTTCGAAGGCGGCGTGCTGCGCGGCTATCTCCGCCGGCCGGCAGGGCAGGGGCCGCATCCGCTGGCGCTCATCATCCCCGGCTCGGATTCCACCAAGGAGGAGTTCCCCGCGTTCGAACGGCATTTCCTCCTGCGCGGCCTGGCGACGCTGTCGCTCGACGGTCCGGGACAGGGTGAGGGGCGGTCGCATGGGCATCTGCGGGCCGATATCGCGCCGGCCGTCGCCGCGACTATCGAGGCGATCCGCGACCGGCCGGATCTTACGGGCGCCGTCGGCCTGGTCGGCATGGCCTTTGGCGGCTTCCTGGCGCTCCGGGCGGCGGCGACACTGGAAGGGCTCGCCGCCGTCGTTTCCATCAACGGCTTTCATGACCTCGGGGCGCTCTGGCCGACCCTGCCGAAGGTCTATCAGGACAACATGACCTTCGCGCTGGGTGGTGACGACGTCATCGAAAGCGCCCGTCGTTTCACCCTGGCGGGTATCGAAGGGCCGGCGGTGCCCGCGCTCATCCTGCATGGCGGCCGCGACAGGATCTTTCCGCCGTCCGAAGCGCAGAAATGCGCCGATATCTGCCGGGCCGGTGCGGAACTGCACGTCTTTCCCACCGGAAACCACGTCTGCAACAACATTCCCTGGATGTACCGGCCGCTCGTCGCCGACTGGCTCGCGGAGCGGCTGAAGGCCGAGCGCAGCCAGTCGTAGCGGTAGGGCGCGGGGCCGGATAGCAGGTCGATTGGGCGGGTGCAAAACAGGAAAAGTCCACTTTGAATTGGACGATTGTCCACCACAAGCGGACACCACCGCCTGACCCGGCATCCCGGGCGCTGATACCAATGACGGCATAGCGGAAGACCAGACAGCCGACCGCTTTGTACTCAAGGGGAGCGAAGATGATACACGCCGATGACGGGATATTGTCCCAGGAACAGCGCCTGATGCGCGACAGTTGCCGATCGTTTGTCGACGATGTGGTGACGCCGTTCATCCGGTCGAACTGGCAGCGCGAATGGGACATGAGCCCGGGCGAACGGCTGCCGGGCTCGATCCTCGAAGGCGCCGAGGCGATCGGCATCCGCACCCTCGGCGTGCCGGAGGAATTCGGCGGCATCGACCTCGACCGGGAGACCGAGGTACGGACCTTCGCCCTGATCGCCGAGGAGATCGCCCGCGGCGATTCGGGCCTTGCCGACAAGCTGGTGCAGAACTGGAAGGTCTCCATCGTCATCCGCCAGTTCGCCGCGAAACACCTGCAGGAAAAGTGGTTCCCGCGCCTGCTGGAGGACCCGAAGTTCCTCCTGGCGCATTGTCTCACCGAACCCAGGGGCGCCTCCGACCGCTGGCTGCCCTACAATGTCCCGGAAGCCTCCATGCACACCAGGGCGGTGCTGGACGGCGACCACTGGGTCATCAACGGCCGCAAGCAGTTCATCTCGAACGGTTTCGACGCCAGCCTCTATGTCGTCTATGCCAACACCGATCCTTCCGTCGGCATGCTGCAGGGCACGTCGAGCTTCCTGGTTCCCCGCGAAACGCCGGGCCTGACCGTCACCAAGTGCAACGAGACGATGGGCTGCCGCTTCATGAACAACGGCGAGCTGGTCTTCGAGGATTGCCGTGTCCCGGCCGACCACCTGCTCGTCAAGAGCACGGCGCTGGCCTCCGCCGGCCAGTATTTCCGCGCCGGCAAGATCATCCAGGCGGCCAAGAATCTCGGCGTCGGCGTCGCCTGTTTCGAGCGCACGGCGGACTATGTCCAGAACTATGTCCAGGGCGGGCGCATCCTCATCAAGCACCAGGCCGTGGCGCTGCGGCTCGCGGACATGGCGACGCGCATCGAGGCCGTGCGCTCGCTGGTGGAGCGGGCGTCGAAGGCGGTGGACGAAGCGCATCCGGATGCCGACATCCTGTGCAACATGGCCAAGGTCTACGCGTCGGAGGAGATCATGAAGGTCGCGACCCATGCGCTGGAGCTTCACGGCGGCAACGGCGCGATGCTCGAATTCGGCATCGAGAAGCTGTTCCGCGATGCCGCGATCTTCCTGCACATGGATGCGACGGTCGACGTCAGCCGCATGAAGATCATCAAGAACATGTTCCCCGCCACCGCCGGCAAATATGCCGGTCCGGAAACCTGAAGCGAAGCGGGCGGGCGGGCGGCAGGGCCGGAGGACCCTGCCGCCTGTCCTGGCCAAGGGAGGAGCACAGATGAAGATACTGGTTGCGGTGAAGCGGGTTGCCGATCCCAATGTCAAGGTGCGTGCCCTGGCGGACGGTTCGGGCGTCGACCTTGCGAATGTCAAGATGACGATGAACCCGTTCGACGAGATCGCCGTCGAGGAGGCGGTCCGCCTGAAGGAGGCCGGGCGGGCGAACGAGATCGTCGTCGTGTCGATCGGCCCGGAAAAATCGGCCGAAACCCTGCGCACGGCCCTCGCGATGGGAGCGGATCGCGGCCTGCTGGTCCGCACGGAGGCGACGGTCGAGCCGCTCGCCGTCGCCAAGATCCTGAAGGCCGTCGCCGAGGCCGAAAAGCCCGACGTCATCATTACCGGCAAGCAGGCGATCGACGACGACGCCAACCAGACCGGCCAGATGCTGTCGGCGTTGCTGGGATGGGGCCAGGGCACGTTCGCCTCGAAGCTCGTCGTCGGCGACAAGGCGATCGAGGTCACCCGCGAGATCGACGGCGGCCTGCAGACGGTCAGCCTGGCGCTCCCCGCGCTGGTCACGGCCGACCTGAGGCTCAACGAGCCGCGATACGCCTCGCTGCCCAACATCATGAAGGCAAAGAAGAAGCCGATCGACGAACGCACGCCCGCCGACTACGGCGTGGCCGTCGAGCCGCGGCTGACGGTCGTGCGGGTGCACGAGCCGGCAACTCGCAAGGCCGGCATCAAGGTCGGCTCGGTCGGTGAGCTTGTCGAACGGTTGCGCATGGAAGCAGGAGTTCTCTGATGACCATTCTTGTTCTGGCAGAGCATCACGATACGCAGCTCGACGAGGCCACCGCCAAGGCGGTCTCGGCCGCAGGGCGGATGGGCGGCGAGATCCACGTCCTCGTCGCGGGGTCCGGCTGCCGGGCGGCGGCCGAAGCGGCGGCGGGCCTTGCGGGCGTCGCCCTGGTCCTCCTTGCGGACGCCCCCTCCCTGTCGAACCGGCTCGCGGAGCCGGTGGCGGCCCTGGTCGTCGGCCTTGCGAGCGGCTACGACGCCATCCTCGCGCCCTCGACCACCAGCGGCAGGAACATCCTGCCGCGCGTCGCCGCGCTGCTCGACGTGATGCAGATATCCGACGTCATCGCGGTCGACGGGCCGGACCTGTTCCAGCGCCCGATCTATGCGGGCAACGTGATCCAGACCGTGCGGTCCACGGACGCGAAAAAGGTGCTGACCGTCCGCGCATCTTCCTTCCCCGCCGCCTCTATCGCCGCGGCGGCAGCCCCGATCGAAACCGTCGCAATCCCGGAAGACCCCGGGCGCTCGACCTTTGTGCGGAGCGAATTGTCACGGTCCGAGCGTCCGGAACTGGCGGGGGCGCGGATCGTCGTATCGGGCGGGCGGGCGCTGGCCTCCGCCGAAAACTTCGAGACCGTGCTGGCGCCGCTGGCCGATACGCTGGGCGCGGCGATCGGCGCGAGCCGCGCGGCCGTCGATGCCGGCTATGTCTCGAACGATCTCCAGGTCGGCCAGACGGGCAAGATCATTGCGCCAGACCTCTACATCGCCTGTGGCATTTCCGGGGCGATCCAGCATCTTGCAGGCATGAAGGATTCCAGGGTGATCGTCGCGATCAACAAGGATCCCGATGCGCCGATCTTCCAGGTCGCCGATTATGGCCTGGTGGCGGATCTGTTCGAGGCCGTGCCGGAGCTTCACACGGCGGTTGCCGCGGAGGCGAGGGCTTAGATCGGGACCGCCGGACTCTCGATGGAGCGCAGAACAGGAGCGAACATGGCCAAGGCAGTGAACAAGAAGACGGCGCCTCCTCGACCGGATCCGGCCGAGGAGGATCGCGCCGGCACTGCCCCGTTCCGCTCCTACGCGCTCGACAGGTCCGACAGCCCGCGCTTCCACATCCGGCTGGTGGAGAACACCCAGCGGCTCTATCCCGCCCACAAGCACGACTATTTCCAGATCCTCTATTTCCTGTCGGATTCGCCGGCGATCCGGATCGGGTTGACGTCGCACAAGCCCAAGGCCGGCTCCACCTATTTCATCGCGCCGATGGTGCCGCACCAGATCCGGTTCGACTACGCGACACGCTGCATCGTCGCCTATTTCGACCTCGATTTCCTCCGCCCCGGCATCACCCGGTCCTATCCGATGGCGGAGCTGGTGCGGCTGGCGCCGGAACTGACCCCCTTCGCCTGGCAGAACCATGTGAACTTCGATCTCGATGCGGCACAGAGCGAGCGGACGGAGCGGGCGATCGGCGCGATGATCGACCAGCACCGATCCGAACGCATCGGCGCGATGGAGATCGTGCGTGCCGAGCTGACGCTGATGCTCGCCACCCTCTGCCAGGATTACGAGGCCGACTTCGCCGAGCTGTCGAGGACGCTGCCGGTGGTCGGCCGCGACAGCGGCCACATGCGCCGCATCGCCGAGTTCATCGGCGAGAACTACACGCGCGGCCCGAGCCTCGACGAGGCCTCCGCCGCCGTGTGTCTTTCCAAGAGCCGGCTCTGCGCACTGATCCGCCAGTATACCGGGACGAGCTTCCAGGTGCTGATCCGCGAAATGCGCATCGAGGATGCGCGCGAGCGCCTGGTGCTGACCGACGACACTATCGGCCAGATCGCTTACCGTGTCGGCTACAACGACGAGAAGTATTTCCTCCGGGCGTTCAAGAGTTCGGCGGGGATGACGCCGAGTGCCTACAGGCTGAAACGGGCCACGGAAAACCGGGCCTCTCCCGAGACCGCAACGGGACGCAAGTCATGAGCTCTTCCATCGCATTCCAGCTCAACGGATCGGCGGCGCAGGTGGACGATGCCGGCGACGAACCGCTTCTGTTCGTGCTGCGCAACCGGCTCGACCTCAAGGCGACCCATTTCGGCTGCGGGCTGGAGCAGTGCGGCGCATGCGTGGTCAGCGTCGACGGGCAGGCGCGCTATTCCTGCACGCTGCCGATGTCCGCGCTGGCCGGGGCGGAGGTCACGACCCCCGAGGCGCTGCGTGACGATCCCGTCGGGGTGGCGCTGCTCGAAGCCTTCGAGGCGGAACAGGCCGGCCAGTGCGGCTATTGCATCTCCGGCATCCTGATGCGCATCCACGCATTGTTCAAGACGGAGCGTCGGCCCGGCCGCGCGGCAATCCTCGCCGCGCTCGACAAGCATCTGTGTCGCTGCGGGGCGCATGGCAGCATCCTGCGCGCCGTCGAGCGCGCCGCGGCCCGTCTCGGCGGGGAGGCGTGAGCGTGGACAACGTGCTTCCGAAGAGCCTCCAGGACAATCCCGAGCTGGGCCGCTGGATTTCCCTCGACGCGCCAGGGGTCGTCGGCATCCGTTCGGGCAAGGTCGAGCTCGGCCAGGGCATCCTCACGGCCCTTGCCCAGATCGCGGCCGATGAACTCGCGGTCGATCCCGCGCTGGTCGCGCTTGCCCCCTGCGATACCGACCGGTCGCCGGACGAGGGCATCACCGCCGGCAGCCAGTCCGTCGAGGTTTCGGGCGCATCGATCCGCATGGCGGCGGCGCAGGCGCGCGCGGCCCTCCTCGACGCTGCGGCGGTCCGCCTCGGCGTCGACACCGCCGGCCTGTCCTGCCGGGGCGGGAGCATCCTTCTCGACGGCGCACCGACGGGGCTCGACCTCTGGTCGCTCGCCCCCGATGTCGACTGGCGGCAGCCTGTCAGCGGCAACGTGCCCGTGCGATCCGTCGGCGCCTATTCCGCCGTCGGCGCCAGCCATCCGCGCATCGACATGGCGCCGAAGCGCGGCGGCGCCGGTTTCATCCACGACCTTGCCCTGCCGGGGCTCCTGCATGCCCGGGTCGTCCGCCAGCCGTTCCGGCTTGCCCGCCTCGCCCATGTCGATGACGCATGGCTGCAGCGCCGCCATCCCGGCATCACGGTCCTGCGGAAGAACGATTTCCTCGCCCTTGCGGGACCGGACGAATATGGCGTTCACGCCGCACATGCCGAAGCGGACAGGTTCACCACCTGGGAAGAGGTGCCCGGCCTCTGGCGGCCGGCGGAAACGGCGGGGGAGAAGGTCATCCGGCTCGGCGCGGCAACGCCGTCCGTCGGGACGGGCGGCATCGACGTGCGCTATTCGCGGGCGCATGTCGCCCATGCGTCGATCGGTCCGTCCTGCGCACTTGCCCGGTTCGATGCCGGCCGCTTGACGGTGTGGAGCCATTCGCAGGGCATTTTCCCGCTCCGCGCGCAGATAGCCGGATGCCTCGGGCTTCAACCGTCCGCGGTGCGCGTCATTCATGCGCATGGCGCCGGCTGCTACGGCCACAACGGCGCCGACGACGCGGCGCTCGATGCGGCCATCGTTGCGTTGGAGCTGCCGGGCCGGCCGGTGCGCATAATGTGGTCGCGCGAGGACGAGCTCAGCCGTGGCCCACTGGGGGCCGCCATGTCGACCGGGATCGAGGCCGGGATCGACGCGGCCGGCAGGGTGGCGTCTTGGCGGCTGTCGGTGCTGAGCGAACCGCATGCCCAGCGCCCGGGTTTCGGCGGCCATGTCAATCTCAGTTCGGCCGAAGCGCTCGACAGCACCCGCCTGCCCGGCAAGGTCGAGGACCTGCCCGATGCCGCCGGCGGCGGCGCTGCGCGAAACGCGGTGGCGATCTACGATTTCCCGGACCAGCAGGTGACCGTGCGGCTTGATACGCGCAGCCGTATCCGCACCTCCTCGCTGCGATCGCTGGGTGCGCATCTCAATGTCTTTGCCATCGAATCCGCCATGGACGAGCTGGCGGACCTTGCCGGTGCCGATCCGCTGGATTTTCGCCTGCGCCATCTGAAGGATGAACGCTGCCGCGCCGTTCTCCAGGGCGCGGCGGAGATGAGCGGCTGGCCCGGCAGCCAGCCGGCAGGCGAGGGCCGGGCGCTCGGGATCGCTGCCGCCCGCTACAAGAACAAGGGCGCCTGGCTTGCCGCCGTTGCCGAGGTCTCGGTGGACGAGGAGGTCAGGCTGGAGCGGCTGTGGCTTTGCGTCGATGTCGGCCTCGTCATCAACCCGCAAGGCGCTCTCAGCCAGATCGAGGGCGGCGCCATCCAGGCGGCGAGCTGGACCCTCAAGGAAGAGGTGAAGGTCGAGGACGACCGGGTGCCGGCCTTCGACTGGAGCGCCTATCCGATCCTGAAATTCTCCGAACTGCCGGAGATCGAGACGCGGTTCATCGTCGATCCGACACGGCCGCCCCTCGGCGCGGGCGAGGCCTCCCAGGGGCCTGTGGCCGCCGCCATCGGAAACGCCGCATCCCGCGCGCTCGGCCTGAGGATGCGGGACCTGCCGCTGACGCGGGAGCGGCTGGTCGAGGCGCTGATGAGCGCCTGACCGGGATTCCAGCCCGTTTTCCCTGGTCTGTTATGAGGGGAATGATGAGCGAAATCGAACGCGACGGCATGGAATTCGACGTGGCCATCGCCGGGTCCCGCCTCCCGAACGGTTCGCGGAAAAGCGCTCCCCGCGGGCCGACGGGGGCAGTGCTCAACGGCTAGCCTTCCTGCTCCGGCGGATGCGGATGCCCCTCGCGCCGCAGCCGGCCGCTTTCCCGCAGGGCGGCGACCAGGGATGGCGGCAGGGTTGCCGGCGGCGCATTCCGGTCCGCCGCCATGCGCACATGGCCCGCAGCCTCGTGCGCCACCGCAAGAGCGGCCGTGGCGGCGAGGAAGGCGTTCGTCCGGTGCTGGTCCGCAAGGCCGATCTGGGCCGCGTCGATGGCGCGGCCGGCGTCGGCCATCATGGCCTGCGCGGCGGCGAGGCGGGCGGACAGCAGGCCGGTTTCGAGGGGATCGCCATGGTCGGCGGCCAGCCGGCGCTCGAATGCACGCCAGCCCGCGCCGAGCTGCCGGGCGGCTTCCAGAAGAAGCTCCAGCGACTGGGGCACCGCCGCCTCGACGGGCGGGTGCAGCACCGCGTCGGCATCGACGGCGACGTCCTTGAAGAGAACATGCTCGGCGGACGGGGCGGTCCTGTCCACCGGCTCGCAACTGTTGGCGACATAGTGCAGGCCCTCGATGCGCGTCGCCAGCAGGACGCCCGCGATCCGGCCGCCGTCGCTGCGCGCCGGCACGAGCAGCCAGTCCGCATGACGGGTGCAGGGCGTACAGAGCGCTTCGCCGCTCAAGCGCCAGGCAAGGCCGCTTGCGGCAAGCGGCAGGGCATCGGCATCCTGCCCGTTGCGGCGGGCGGTCGCCCGGCAGAGCCGGGCGCCGGCAAGGGCGGCGGAAAACACCACGGAGCGGTGGCCGTCCGTGCCGTAGCTGCGCAGATGCTCCAGCGCCACGAAATGGGCGGCCAGGATATCGGCCAGCGTCGCCGACTGCGCGGCAGCGGCCGCACAGACATCCGCCAGCACCGTGTTGGAAACGTCGATGCCGCCGTGCTCGGTCGGCACGGAGATGCCGAACAGGCCGGAACGGGAAAGGAGATCGAGACGGGCCTGCGCCGTCTGCGCCGCATCCCCGTTCGCGAAAATGCCGGCAATCGTGCCGGCAACGGTCAACGCCTCGTCTTCGCTGCCGATGACGGCGGCGGTTCGCGACGGACGGTCGAGCGCTGATGAAATCATACCCATGTCGTCTGCTCCTCGCGGATTGGCGTTTCAGGGCGCACAGGCTTAACCGGTCAAAAAGATCACATTCTATAGAGATTGTATAGATTGATTTTCACGCGACGATCCCGTCGGCAGACCGTACGGTATCACGAACCAAGGCGATCGCCTCCCGAAAATTTATCGCCCCGTCGGCAAGGGCCGCGTCACCCCTCAGCGATGAATGGCGGCCCCGAAAAAGCCGAGGGCGGCCTCCTTGACCGCCTCGCTGTGCGTCGGGTGGGCGTGGCAGGTATAGGCGATATCCTCCGCCGTCGCGCCGAACTCCATTGCCTGGGCGACCTCGGCGATCATCGTGCCAGCCACCGTCCCGACCATATGGGCGCCGAGCACGACGCCGCTCGCCTCCTCCGCCAGCAGCTTGACGAACCCCTCCGTGCCGCCATTCGCCTTCGCCCGGCTGTTGGCGCTCATCGGGAAGGTCGAGGCGCGGTAGGCGATCCCCTCCGCCGTCAGCATCTGCTCGGTCCGACCGACGGACGCCACCTCCGGATCGGTGTAGACGACCACCGGGACGATGGCGGGATTGACCATGCCGGGCCGGCCGGCAAGCCGCTCGGCGACGGCGATGCCCTCGTCCTCCGCCCGGTGCGCCAGCATGGGCCCGCGCGTCACGTCGCCGATCGCATGGATCCCGTCCGTTTCCGTCCGCCCCTGCGCATCGACCGGTATGAAACCGCCCGCATCCAGGGTGATGCCGGCCGTCTCCAGCCCGAGATCGCCCGTGTTCGGCCGCCGCCCCGTGGCGACCAGCACGACGTCGGCCGCCAGCTCGGACGCCGTGCCGTCCGCCCCCTTCAGCCGCAAGGTGGCGCCGTCCTCGCGGATATCGGCACTGGTAACGGCGGTCGAGGCGAGGATCGTCATGCCCTGGCGCGCCAGGAGCTGTGTCATCGTCGCGCGGATATCGGCATCCATGCCGGGCAGGATGCCGTCGGCCACTTCGACGACCGTCACTTGAGCGCCAAGACGCCGCCAGACCGAGCCCAGCTCAAGGCCGATCACCCCGCCGCCGATGACGGCGAGCCGTTCGGGTATGCGGGGGAGGGACAGCGCGCCGGACGAATCGACCACGACCCCGGCATCGTTGTCCACCGGCACGCCGGCCAGCGCCGCCGGCAGCGAGCCCGTGGCCACGACGATCGATTTCGCGGCGAACATCCTGCCGCCGATATCGACACGCCCCGGCCCGGCAAGGCGCGCGCGCCCCGACAGGCGGGCGACGCCGTTCTTGCGGAACAGGAAGTCGATTCCACCCGCCAGCGAGGCGACGGTCGCCTCCTTGCGCGCCATCAGCCGTGCGAGGTCGATGGAGACCGGCCCGGTGTCGATGCCGAAGCCGGCCATATGGCCGTCGCGGGCGAGCTCCAGCAGATGCGTCGCATGCAGCAGTGTCTTGGAGGGAATGCAGCCGACATTGAGGCAGGTGCCGCCGAGCGTCGGCCGCGCCTCGACACAGGCCGTCTTCAGGCCGAGTTGCGCGGCACGGATCGCACAGGCATAGCCGCCGGGACCGCCGCCGATCATCAGCACGTCATAGTCGCCGGAAACATTCATTGCGGCCAGCCTTCCAGCGCCGCGACGAAGCGGGTGAGCCATGCATTGGTCTGGTGGCCGTCGAGCGCGCGGTGGTCGATGGTCAACGAGACATAGGCCATGGGGCGGATCTGGATCGCATCGACGCCGTCGACCTCGCGCACCACCACGCGCTTTTCCAGCCTGCCGACGCCGAGGATCGCCGATTGCGGCTGGTTGATGATGATGGGCGTGGCGAGAAGCGAGCCGGAGACGCCGTGGTTGGAGATGGTGAAGGTGCCGCCGCGCATGTCGGCCGGCGTCAGCGTCTTCGCCCGGGCGCGGGCCGTGAGGTCCTGCAGCCGCGCGGCGATGCCGGAAAACGAAAGGTCCTGCGCCGCGCGGATGACGGGCACCACCAGCCCGTCATTGCCAAGCGCCGTGCCGATGCCGATATTGACGTTGTCGAACACCTCCAGGCGGTCATCGAACCAGCGGCTGTTGACCTCCGGCACCACCTTCATCGCCGCCACGCAGGCCGAGACGATATAGGCCGTGTAGGAGAGCGACACGCCGGACGCGGCGAAGGCCTGCCGGTGCGTCTCGCGGTGCCGCATGACGGCGGTGAAATCCGCCTCGAACACCGCCGTGACATGCGGCGCGGTCGAGACGGACATCTGCATGTGCTCGGCGATGGCAAGCCGCATCGGCGAATGCCGGATCGCCCGCGAGCGCCCTTCGACAGGCGGCGTCTCCGGCCTGGATGGCATGACGGGCGCCGGCGAAGGCCGCGCCCCGCGCGCCGCCTCATGCGCGGCATCCATGTCGGCCCGCGTCACCCGCCCGCCCTTGCCGGAGCCGTCCACCGTCGCAGGGTCGATGCCGTATTCCTCCGCCGCGCGCCGCACGGCCGGTGAATAATGGTCCGCGGCCGCCGGCATCCTCCCGGGTTCCGGCCGGGCGGCAGCGACAACGGGCTCGGAGGCACCAGCCTCTTCCTGCCGGATGCGGCCGAGCACGGCGCCGGGTTCGGCCTTTTCGCCGCCCTGCATCAGGATCTCGCTGAGGATGCCGGCGACGGGCGCGGGGATCTCCTGCGTCACCTTGTCGGTTTCGAGCTCCACGAGCGGATCGTCGGGCGCCACCCTCTCGCCCACCGCCTTCAGCCAGTTGCGCACGACCGCCTTGGTGCCTTCCTGCTCGGCAGGCGCGAGAACGTCGATCATCACCCCCGCCATCGTTCAGAACTCCAGCAGGGCATCGATCTTGGCCCGGATCCGCCCCGCAGAGGGCACCGCCCAGTCGAGCAGGACGGGATTGTGCGGGCTCGGTATGTCCGGCATCGTCAGCCGCGAGACGGGCGCATCGAGATCCATGAAGGCCTCGTCGGCGACGACGGCGGCGATCTCCGCGCCGAAGCCGGCGGTGCCGAGATCCTCGTGCACGATGAGGCAGCGGCGCGTGCGCCGGACGGAGGACAGCACGGCCTCCCTGTCCCACGGCACCAGGGTGCGCAGGTCGATGACATCGGCGGAAATGCCCTCCGCCGCGTCCTCGCAGCGATGCACCATGGCACCCCAGGTGACGAGCGTGATCGCCTCGCCGCGGCGCGTGAAACTCGCCTTGCCGAAGGGCAGCGCGAAATCGTCGCCCGGATAGGGCCGCCGCGCCCAGGCATGGTCCAGCATGGCGCGGTGCTCGAAGAAGATCACCGGATCGTTGCCGCGAAGGCCGGTGCGCAGCAGCCCGACCGCATCGGCGGCATTGGAGGGGACCGCCACCTTCCAGCCGGGCTGGTGCACGAAGGCCACCTCGTTCGTCTGGCTGTGCCACGGGTCGCCGCATTTGAAATAGCCGCCGGGCATGCGCAGCACCATCGGCGCGGCAAAGCGGTTGTTGGTGCGCCAGCGGATCGTGCCGCAATCGTTGATCTGCTCGGTGGCGGGCTCGGCATATTTGCGGAACTGGATCTCCGGCACCGGCATCAGCCCCGCCAGCGCCATGCCCACCGCCCGCCCGACAATGCCTTCCTCCGACAGCGACGTATCGAACACCCGCGCGCGGCCGAACTTTTCCTGGAGGCCGAGCGTGACCGCATGCACGCCCCCCTTGGGGCCGATATCCTCGCCGAACAGCACGACGCGCTCGTTGATCGAAAGCTCATGGTCGAGCGTGCGGCGAATGGCCGTGACCATGTTGATACGCTGGCCTTCCGATGCCGCCACCGCGGTGGTTTGCGGCGGCGTGTAGCCATGGCGCACCTGCCCGCCCATCGCCTGCACCTCACCCTCGAAGAAGACATGCCGCGTCACCGTCTCGGGAACGGCCGCCGGGCGTGCCTCGGCGGCGATGCGCGCGGTTTCCGCCGCCGCTCTTGCATCCGCATCCGCCGTCTCCCATTCCGCCTCGCTGAGCACGGCCGGCACGATATGGTCCTTCAGGCGCGGCAACGGGTCCCGCGCCCATTCGCTGCGCACGACCGCCTCGCTCTTGTAGGCTTGCGTATCCTGGAAACTGTGGCCCTGAAGGCGCGGCACGGTAAGGCGCAGCAGCGCCGGCGCGCGCGCCTCGCGCACATGCTCGACCGCAGCGGCGGTCAGCCGGGCGGCGGCGGCCGGATCGGTGCCGTCGCCCTCGAAGATCGTCAGGTTCTGCCAGCCGGAAAGGTTGGCCGCGATATTGCCGCCGGGCGTCTGGATCGTCGAGGGAACGGAGATGCCGTAGCCGTTGTCCTCGATGTAGAACAGCATCGGCAGGGTCTGCGTGGTGGCGATGGTCAGCGCCGACCAGAAGCCGTTCGAGGCGACCGAGCCGTCACCGCCGAGCACCACGGCGATGCTCCGTTCGTAGTCCGCCTTGCCCAGCGTCTCGGCATAATATTTCACCGCCTGCGCCCAGCCCGCCGTCGGCGTATACTGCGCCCCGACGCCGCCGCACATCGGCAGGGCGGAGGCGCCGTCGCGGTTCGGATGGTTGAAGACGACGCCGATGTCGCGCCCGTCGGAATAGCCACCGGCCCGGCCCATGGCGGAACCGAGCGCATCCGCGGGATCGACGCCGAGCGACAGCAGCAGCGGGCGGGAGCGATAATAGCCGCAGGTCGCGTCATGCCGGTCGGTCAGGAGACAGCCGAGCATGATCTGCGCCATGTCGTGGCCGCGCGCGGAAAACTGGTAGAGCACCTTCCTTTCCGGCACGAGGCGGGTTTCCTCCATCTCGTCGAGCGCGCGCGACAGATGCACGAGATAGGCGATGCGCTTCCAGTCGACGGTATCATCCGGCGCATTCCTGGCAGCGGACCTGACGACGGTTTTGAGTGCGACCTGCGCCATGGTTTCCTCCCGCAGATATACAGTGGTGGAAAGTATAGGCCGCCTCAGCCGAAAAATCGTTTCAAACAGGCGGTGTTTTGCGATAGGAATGAAACATACTCATCACATTCATGGGATTTTCGATGAATTCCATTCAGCTCGACGCCATCGACAAGAAGATCCTGAAGGTACTGCAGCGGCGAGGCGACATCAGCCATGCGGCGCTCGCCGAAGAGGTGGGCGCCTCCAGCGCCTCCTGCTGGCGGCGCATCAAGGCGCTGGAGGAAGCCGGCGTGCTCGGCCCGACCGTGCGGCTGCTCGATCCCGACCGCATCGGCCGCGGCCTCAACGTCTTCTGCCAGGTGCGCATGAAATCGCACGATCCGGGGGCCCGGCGCGATTTCGAGCGCTTCGTGCAGACCCATGAGGAGGTGCTGGAATGTTATTCCATGTCCGGCGAGTGGGACTACCTGATCCGCGTCGTGGTCAAGGACGTGCGCGACTACGAACAATTGCTGATGCAGGCGATCCTGACGCATGAGGCGGTGGCCAACTCCTCCTCGCATTTCGCGCTGAAGAGCGTGAAATACACCACGGAACTGCCGCTGTGACGGGCCGGCCGCTCAGGCGCGGCCGCGGCGCTTCAACTGCTGCTCGCGGAAGAAGATGAAGAGGCCCGAGGCGACGATGAAGCCGGCGCCGACCAGCATGGCCGGGCGCGGCGCATCGCCGAAGAACATCCAGCCGAAGACGACGGCCCAGAGCAGCAGCGAGTATTGCAGCGGCACAACGGTCGCCGCATCCGCCAGCTTCAGCGAGCGGTTGACCAGCATGTGCGCGCCCATCGCCACGATGCCGAGCAGGCTGAGGAGGCCGAAATCGACGCCGCTGACCGGCGCCCAGCCGGCCGGGTCGGCAAGGCACCAGACGCCGGCGAAGATCGCCGCACCCGCCACCTGCCAGAAGACCAGCGTCGTGTCCGGCGCCGCGCGCAGCGTGCGGCCGAGCACCATGGCGAAGCTGAAGGCGAGGCTGCCGGCAAGCGCGATGAGGGCCGGCAGGGTGAACGTGTCCTTCGACGGCTCCAGCGCGACCACCACGCCGACGAAGCCGACGATGATCGCCGTCCAGCGCCGCCAGCCCACCTTTTCGCCGAGCAGCAGCGGCGACATGGCGGCGACGTAGATCGGCGCGGCGAGCCAGTAGGTCATGGCGTCGGCAAGCGGCATGTAGGCGACGGCGAAGTAGAAGCCGGAGGCCTCGAAGGCGAAGAGGCCGGACCGCAGGAGATGCAGCTTCGGCCGCTCGACATCCACCAGCCGCCGCCAGCCGACCTTCCAGAAGAACGGCGCGAGCACCACCATCGCGGCAAGGCTGCGGATCAGCATGAGCTGGCCGACGGAATAGGTCGCGACGAGCCATTTGCCGAGCACGTCGTTCAGCGAGAACATCACCATGCCGAGCAGCATCAGGAGCACGCCGAGGCGGGCGGTGCCCGTGGCGGGGGAGGAGGCGGTGATGTCGGTCATGGCGGAAACCCGGGAACTGAGATGGAAGGGCTGTGACACATTCCGCCCGGCCGATCCAGTCAGCAATATTGATAGCTGCATAAAGCAACGCACTGCATCGCCGGCCGGTTGATTGCACGAAGCGGCGGTGGAAGAGTGCGGCTCGATATTCTTGACGAGGTTCATTTCATGACGGACGAAAAGACGGGCAAACGGCGGCTGCGTTCTCAGGACTGGTTCGACAACCGCGAGCATGTCGACATGGCGGCGCTCTATCTCGAGCGCTTCATGAACTACGGCATCACGCCGGAGGAGCTGCGGTCCGGCAAGCCGGTGATCGGCATCGCCCAGAGCGGCAGCGACCTGACGCCCTGCAACCGCCACCATGTCGAGCTCGCCCGGCGCGTGCGCGACGGCATCCGCGATGCCGGCGGCATCCCGATCGAGTTCCCGACCCATCCGATCTTCGAGAACTGCAAGCGGCCGACGGCGGCGCTCGACCGCAACCTCGCCTATCTCGGCCTCGTCGAGATCCTCTACGGCTACCCGCTCGACGGCGTCGTCCTGACGACGGGTTGCGACAAGACCACGCCCTCGGCACTGATGGCCGCCTCCACGGTCGATATTCCCGCGATCGTGCTCTCCGGCGGGCCGATGCTGGACGGCTGGCACGAGGGCGACCTCGTCGGCTCCGGCACGGTGATCTGGCGCGCGCGCCGCAAGCTCGCCGCCGGCACGATCGACGAGGAGGAATTCCTGCAGTCGGCGATGGATTCGGCGCCCTCCATCGGCCATTGCAACACAATGGGCACCGCCTCGACGATGAACGCGCTCGCCGAGGCGCTCGGCATGTCGCTGACCGGCTGCGCGGCCATCCCCGCCGCGTACCGTGAACGCGGCCAGATGGCCTATCGCACCGGCCGGCGTGCGGTGGAGCTGGTGCTGGAGGATATCCGCCCCTCGTCGATCCTGACGCGAGAAGTCTTCCTCAACGCGATCCGCGTCAACTCGGCCATCGGCGGCTCGACCAACGCCCAGCCGCATCTGATGGCCATGGCGAAACATGCCGGCGTGGAGCTGGAACCCGAGGACTGGCAGGTGCACGGCTACGACATCCCGCTGCTTGCCGACGTGCAGCCGGCCGGCCGCTTCCTCGGCGAACGCTTCCATCGGGCCGGCGGCGTGCCGGCGATCATGCGCGAGCTGCTCGATGCCGGAAAGCTCGACGGCGACTGTCCGACCGTGACGGGGCGCAGCATGGCGGAAAACCTCGAAGGGCGCGGGGCCAGCGACCGCGAGGTCATCCGCCCCTATGGCGAACCGCTGAAGGAGCGGGCGGGCTTCCTCGTCCTGAAGGGCAACCTCTTCGACTTCGCCATCATGAAGACCTCGGTCATCTCGCAGGAATTCCGCGCACGCTACCTGAGCGAGCCGGGCCGCGAGGGCATCTTCGAGGGGAGGGCGGTCGTCTTCGACGGCTCGGAGGACTATCACAGGCGCATCAACGATCCGGCGCTCGGCATTGACGAGCGCACCATCCTCGTCATCCGCGGCGCGGGCCCGCTCGGCTGGCCGGGCTCGGCCGAGGTGGTCAACATGCAGCCGCCGGACCACCTGCTCAAGCGCGGCATCACCAGCCTGCCGACGATCGGCGACGGGCGCCAGTCCGGCACGGCGGACAGCCCGTCGATCCTCAACGCCTCGCCGGAAAGCGCCGCCGGCGGCGGTCTCGCCTTCCTGCGCACCGGCGACGTCATCCGCATCGACCTCACGCAGGGGCGGTGCGACATGCTGGTGGAGGCGGCGGAGATCGAACGGCGCAAGGCGGACGGCATTCCGCCGGTGCCGGCCGATGCGACGCCCTGGCAGCGGATCTACCGCAGGACCGTCACCCAGCTCTCGGACGGCGCGGTCATCGACGGCGCGGCCGACTTCCGCGGGATCGCCGAGACGCCGCCGCGGCACAACCACTAACCATATCCGGTTACCGGACAGGCCGGAGGCCGAACGCTATCCGCGGCGGGCGACGAGGATGCCGGCAAGCACGATCGCCCCGCCGACCGCCTGCATCGCGCCGACGGGCTCGGCGAGCAGGATCCAGGCGAGGATGGCGGCGACCACCGGCTGCAGCAGCAGTGTCAGCGAGGAAAAGGCCGTCGGCAGATAGGCGAGCGCATAGGTGACGAGGCCCTGCCCGCCGACATGGCTGATGAAGGCAAGGCCGAGCAGCATGGCCCAGCCGAAAAGCGTGGCAGGCACCATGTCGACCTCGAAGAACACAGCGACCGGCAGGATGCAGATGACCGCGGAAAGGGTCGTCCAGACCATGATGCGCAGCGTGGAGAACCGCGAGCGGACATGGCCGAGCGACAGCATGTAGCAGGCGTAGAAGAAGGCGGCGACGATGGACGTGGCATCGCCGGCGAGCTGCCCGCCGCCGAGCGCCGACGGCCCGCCCTTCAGGACGAGCACGCCGATCAGCGCCAGCCCGAGGCCCGCCAGGAAGACCGGCGTGATGCGCGTGCGGAAGAGCAGCCAGGAGCCGAGCGTCACGAAGACCGGCGCGAGATTGGCCAGGAGCGTCGCATTGGCGACGGAGGTCATGTGCAGCGACAGGTGCCAGGCGGCAAGGTCGGCGGCGAGGAACACGCCCGGCAGCAGCAGGAAGAAGTGGTCGCGCGGCCTCGCCGGCCGCTCTTCGCCCTGCTTCGTCGCCCGCCAGAGCAGCAGGAACGGCAGCAGGGCCAGCGCGACGCGCCAGAACGCCGTCGCCATCGGCCCGATTTCGGAGAGGCGCACGAAGATCGGCGAACCGCCGATGGCGACCCCGCCGGCGAGGAGGGCGATCACGGCAAGGCGGCTTTTCGGGGAGGCGGTAATCGGCGACAAGGCGGCGGTCCGGATATCAGTCGTGGCAGCGAGCTATCAGACCGCATCCGCTTCAACCAGCCGGGCAGCGCTAATTTAGAGGAAAAGTTTGGGGCATGTGAAAAGGCGACGCCCTTTCGGCACCCCGCCCCCCCAAAAAATGCCAAAGCCACCCGCTCTCTCCGCCGGCAACACTCACCCAGCCTCTCCTCCGTCATGGTCGGGCTTGACCCGACCATCCACGCTCCGGTCACGCCGGTGAATCCTCGGGTCAAGCCCGAGGATGACGTCTTTCTTTGTGGGCGCCGCCTCGCGCCTCAGGCCGCGTCCGGCCGATGCACGGTCTTCACCTCGAGGAAATCCTCCAGGCCGAACAGACCGCCCTCGCGGCCGTTGCCGGACTGCTTGTAGCCGCCGAAGGGGCTGCCGTAGCGGTGCGGCCCCCCGTTGATGTGCACCATGCCGGCGCGAAGACGGGCGGCGACGCGCTCGGCGCGCTCCGGATCGCCGGTCTGCAGATAGGCGGCAAGGCCGTAGGCGGTGTCGTTGGCGATCGCGATCGCCTCTTCTTCCGTGTCGAAGGGGATGATCGAGAGCACCGGGCCGAACACTTCCTCGCGCGCGATGCGCATGTCGTTGTTGACGTCGGCGAAGATCGTCGGCTTGACGAAGTAGCCGGTCTCGAAGCCCTCCGGCTTGCCCGGGCCGCCGACCAGCACGCGCGCGCCCTCGGCCACGCCCGCCTCGATCAGCGCCTGCACGCGGCCGAACTGGATGTGCGAGACGAGCGGTCCGATATGCTCGCCTTCCTCCTCCGGATTGCCGACGGTGGCTTCCTTCCCCGTACGCTCGGCGATCTCGACCACCTTGTCATAGACCGAGCGCTCGACCAGCATGCGGGTCGGCGCATCGCAGGACTGGCCGGAATTGTTGAAGCACTCGCGCACGCTGCCGGCGACGCGGTCTTCGAGGTCCGCATCGGCGAAGACGAGGTTCGGCGACTTGCCGCCGAGCTCCAGCGTCACGCGCTTGACCGTATCGGCCGCATCCTTGCTGACGGCGATGCCGGCGCGGGTGGAGCCGGTAAACGACATCATGTCGACGTCCTTGTGCCTGGAAAGCGCCGCGCCGCATTCGGGGCCGTCACCGTTGACGAGGTTGAACGTGCCGGCCGGGAAGCCCGCCTCGTGCACCATCTCCGCATAGAGAAGGGCGTTGAGCGGGGTGAATTCGGACGGCTTCAGCACGCAGGTCGAGCCCGTCGCCAGCGCCGGCACCACCTTCAACGCGATCTGGTTGATCGGCCAGTTCCACGGCGTGATGAGGCCGCAGACGCCGATCGGCTCGCGGCGCACCACGTCGCCATTCGCCAGCACCTCGCGGCTCTTCAGCCGCTTCAGCCCGTCGATGAAGCCCTGCAGGTGGCCGACGCCGACATCGGCCTGCTGCTCGGTGCTCATGGTGATCGGCGCACCCAGCTCCAGCGTGATGGTGCGCGCCATCTCCTCATAGCGGCGCTTGTAGATTTCCAGCAGCTTTTCGAGCAGCGCCAGGCGCTCCTCGACGCTGGTCTGGCTGTAGGTCGCGAAAGCCTTCTTGGCAGCGGCAACGGCGCGGTCGATATCGGCGGCGGTGCCCATGGAGATGATCGCGATCGGCTGTTCCGTCGCCGGGTTGATCACCGGAAGGTCGTTGGGCTTCAGCGGGTCCACCCACTGGCCGTCGATGTAGAACTTGCGCTTGTCGAGCATGCTTTTCTCCCGTCACTTCTGTTTTTCATCGAGCCAGCCCCGGATGAGCTGGCGGTAGCGATCGCCACCGAAACTTGGAAAATGGCCGCCATGCACCAGCCGCACCGGCAAGGTCAGGAGGCGCTCCATCGAGGCGAGATAGTCCGCCGCGTCGGAATGGTAGGTATCCTCGATCAGCGGGCCATCGTAGACGATGTCGCCCGAGAAGAGAATTTCGGTCGCCTTCTCATAGAGCGCAATACCACCCGGGGAGTGGCCCGGCGTGTGGATGACCTCGAACCGCCGGTCGCCGAGATCGATGACGTCGCCGTCCTCCAAGATGCGCGTCGCCGGCGCCTTCTTCACCGCGTAGCATTTCGAGCAATAGGGCTCGGGCGGCAGCGCGTCGAAGATTTCGTCGGTGACATAGGGGTCTGCGAGCGTGTTCTGTCGCGTCGGATCGGCGAGGAGATCGGCCTCGGCGGCGTGCACGGCCCGGCACTCGAATTCGTGATGGCAGCCGATATGGTCGAAATGCGTGTGGCTCGCCACCGCGATCAGGTCGCGCTCGGTGACGAGCGGCACCCATTCGCGCAAGGAGACGACGCCCATGCCGCTGTCGACCAGCATGTCCCGGGCGCGGCCGCGCACATGCCAGACATTGCAGCGGTAGAATTCCTGGATATAGGGCTCGCTTATCGCGGTCACGCCGTCGTCGAGGCGACGCACGCTGTACCAATCCTCCGGGCGGATGCGCTGCATATGATCCTCAAACTCCCGCTCCGTCCTGAAGCACGACGATGCTATCTGCCTTCAGCCGAAGGTCAAGCTCCGTGCCGACCTCCGGATTGTCCGTCTGCGGCAGGTGGGCGGTGAGCACCGTGCCGTCCGCCGCGACATGGCAGCGGTGATGCGTGCCGAAGAAGGCGCTGCCGGTGATGCGGCCGCGCCCGAGCGAGACGGTCGGCACCGATGCGCCGGCACCGCGGAAATGTTCCGGGCGGATGCAGAGCGTGACGTCGCGGCCCGCGGCCGGCACGCCGGACACGAAGGCCGACGCGGGCAGGGCGACCCGGCCGAGGGCGGTCTCAACCTCAGCCTCGTTTGCCGCCGTGCCGCGCATCCTGGCGGGCAGGAAATTCACCTCGCCCATGAAGCCGGCGGAAAACAGCGAGCGCGGCCGCATGTAGATCGAGGCGGGCGTGCCGACATCCTCGATGCGGCCCTTGTTCATCACGACGATGCGGTCGGCGATCGCCATCGCCTCCTCCTGGTCGTGGGTGACGTGCACGAAGGTGGTGCCGACGCGCTTCTGGATGGCCTTCAACTCGTCCTGCATCTGTCGGCGCAGCTTCAGGTCGAGCGCGCCGAGCGGCTCGTCGAGCAGCAGCACGTCGGGATCGACCGCCAGCGCCCGGGCGAGCGCCACGCGCTGCCGCTGGCCGCCCGACAGTTCGTGCGGCTTTTTTGCCGAGGAGGCTCTGAGGCCGACGAGGTCGAGATAGGAGAAGGCCTTCTCGTGCCGCTCGGCCCGCGCCATGCCGCGCATCCGCAGCCCGAAGCCGACATTGTCGCGCAGGCACATATGCGGGAAGAGCGCATAATCCTGGAACATGGTGGTCGTCGGGCGTTTCGCGGGGGAGACATGCGTCATGTCGCGCCCGCCGATCGCGATCGTGCCCGAGGTCGGCTCGACGAAGCCGCCGAGGATGGAGAGCAGGGTCGTCTTGCCGCAGCCGGAGGGGCCGAGCAGCACGATGAACTCGCCCGCGGCGATATCGAGCGAGACGTCGTCGAGCGCGCGGAAAGCACCGAAGACCTTCGTGGCATTGCGGATGGAGACGTCGGCGGTCATGAGGATTTCCCGGTTTTGCGGAAGACGGCGAGTTCCATGACGATGAGGAACGCGACCGAGATGAGGAAGACGACGGAGCCGATGGCATTGGTCCTGGGATCGAGGCCGGAGCGCAGCATGCTCCAGATCTCGACCGGCAGCGTCACGTCGAAGCGCGACAGCAGGAAGGCGACGATGAACTCGTCCCAACTGAAGGTGACGGAGAGGAAGAAGGCCGCAAGGATCGAGGGCAGCAGCATGGGGGCCGTGACGAGCAGCATGACCTGCCAGTCCCGCGCGCCGAGATCGCGCGCCGCCCGCTCGATGTTCACCTGGTGCCCGCCCATCGAGGCATAGATGATGGCAAAGCAGAGCGGCAGGTTGATCACCACATGGCCGATGCCGACCGTGACGAGCGAGAGGCGCAGGCCCGTGAGGTTCAGCACCGAGAGCAGGCCGAGGCCGATGATCAGCGTGCTCACCGTCATCGGCGCGACGATGAGGCTGCGCAGGAGGGCGGAGGCGGGGAGCGTGTAGCGCGCGAAGGCATAGGCGGCGAGGAAGCCGAGCAGGCAGGCGATCGCCGAGGAGACGACGGCGACGACGAGCGAGTTGCCGAGCGCAGCCATCAGCTTGCCGTCGGAAAAGACCGCCTCGTACCAGCGCAGCGTCAGGCCGTTCAGCGGCGGCACGGGCAGCGTGCCGTCCTGGAAGGAGAAGAGCACGAGCACGACGACGGGCAGGAAGATGAAGAGATAGAGGAGGCCGGCATAGAGCGCGGCAAGCGCGGTGGTGAGATGCCGCATGGTCAGGTCCTCTCCATCTTCAGCCAGCGGGCGCAGGCGATGTAGGCGAGCGTGACGACGACCATCAGCACCAGCGAGAGCGCGGCCGCCATCGGGAAATCCGCCCGCCGGCCGAGCTGCAGCATGATGACCTGCGGCAGGACCAGTTCATTGTTGCCGCCGAGAATCTGCGGCGTGATGTAGTCGCCGATGCACAGGACGAAGGTGAGGAAGGCGCCGACCATGATGCCCGGCAGCGTCAGCGGCAGCACGACATGCCAGAACGTCTGGAAGGCGTTCGCGCCAAGGTCTGCCGCCGCGCGGCGATAGTTCGGCGAAAGCTGGATGAGGTTGGCATAGATCGTCAGCGTCAGCAGCATGACGAAGAAATGCACGAAGCCGATGATCGTGCCGGTGCGGTTCGCCGACAGTTCCAGCGGCTCGGCGATGATGCCGAGGGCGAGAAGCGCCTGGTTGACGACGCCGCCCTTGGAGAGCACCAGCAGCCAGGAATAGGAGCGTACGACATAGGAGGTCCAGAAGGGCAGGATCGCCATGACGAGGGCAAAACGCTGCCATTTCTTCGGCACCCGCTCGGCGATGATCCAGGCGAGCGGATAGGCGAGCAGGACGGAGATGACGGTGACGGCCGCCGTGATCTCCAGCGAGACGACCAGCCCCTTGAAGAGATGCGCCTTCTCGAAGAAGGCGATGTAATTGTCGAGCGTCCAGGTCGCGACGATCTCCCGCCCCTGCCGCGTCCACAGGCTGATCGCGGCCATGTAGGCGAAGGGCACGAGGAAGAAGAAGCCCGTCCAGAGCAGCGCCGGCAGGGCAAAGGCCCAGGCCTTGCGGCGCTCCGCGCGTTCGAGGGCAGTGGCGGTCATCGTCGTGGTTCCTCGTTCCGGTCGCGCCGTGTGGTCTGGATCCTCGGGTCGAGCCCGAGGATGACGAAAGGAGAGGGTTTTGGCGGCTAGAGCGACAGCACAGCATGCCGCGCCGTTCGATGGGTAGGCGACACCCACCTCCCCACCGTCATCCTCGGGCTCGACCCGAGGATCCACCCATCCCCTCGACCTTTTACTGCTGCAGCATCTCCGTCCAGACATCCTGCATCGCCGCATCCATGTCGGCATCGGCGACCGGATAGAGCTGCGAGTTCTTCAGGTAGTCCGGCTGCCGGTCCCAGCGCAGCGCCGTCTTCTGCTGTTCGGTCAGGTGCTCGCCCGCCTTGGCGTTCGCCGGCATCGCCCAGTAGCAGGAGGAGGTGGCAAGCCGTGCCTGCCCCTCGGGGCTGACGATGTACTGCACGAATTTCAGCGCGAGATCCGGCTTTCCGGAATCCTTGAAGACGCCGATCGACTGCGCCCAGCGCAACGCGCCCTGCTTCGGGATCGTCCAGTCAAGGTCCGGCTTTTCCGCCGAAAGGCCGGCCGTCAGCCATTCACCGCCCCCGACGACGATGTCCACCTCGCCGGTCGCCAGCGCCGTCTGCGAGGCGACGACGTCGCTCACCTGGCGGGCGACCTTCTTCATCTCGAACAGCTTTTCCTTGATCGCCGGCAGGTCGTCCTGCGTCAGGTCCGCCGTCTTCTTGCCGATGCCGACGCCGGTGAGGCCGACCATCGGCAGGTAATAGTCATAGAGCGCGATGCGGCCCTTGTACTTTTCCGACCAGATGACCGAGAGATCGTCCATGTCGGCGGGGTCGACCTTCGTCTTGTCGTAGGAGATCGTGTTGTAGCCGAACTTTTCCGTGACGGCGTAGACCTTGCCGTCCTTGGTGGTCGTCTCCTCCATGCGCACTTCCGGGAAGAGGTCGCCGAGCGGCAGTTTATCGGCCGGCATCTCGCCGAGGATCTCCATGTCGATGGCGCGCGGCACGTCGACGGCGTCGATGACCAGCACGTCCCAGTCCCCGGGACGGGACTGCTCGATGATCGAGATCGCCGCGCCCGTGCCCTCGTATTCCTTGAGGTTGACCTTGACGTTGTTGGCCTTCTCGAACGGCTCGACCAGCGCGGGGTCGGTGTGGTCGCACCAGACGAGCGCGTTCAGCTCGTCCTGCGCCAGGGCGCCGGCCGGTGACAGCGTGACGGCGGCGGCGGTGGCAAGGAGCATGCGGCGGACGAGCCCGCCCGAAACGGTTGTCTTCATCGTCTTTCCCTCTGGCTGCAGGCTTTCGGCCTGGCGGATGACACTCATTGACGGTGCCTTGAGAAAAAGATTGAACGAGTTCATTTTTTAAGTCAATCTCATTTTTGAGGAGATTCCAACGGAGGTTCCATGGCCGGATTGCGCGCGAAACAGAAGGCGGACAGAACACGCCGCATCCTCGAAGCCGCGACGACGCTGTTCCGCCGCGAAGGCTATGACAGCGCGCGCATCGAGGACATCGCCGAGATGGCGGAGGTCTCCGTCGGCACACTCTACAACTATTACCAGAACAAGGGCGACATCCTGGTCGCCACCGTCGCCATGGAGGTGACGGAGGTGCTGGAGGGTGGCGCGCGCATCGTCGCCAATCCGCCGCTGAACGTGGCCGAGGCGCTGCGCACGCTGATCGAGCAGTATTACGACCACTCGCTCTACTATCTCTCCAAGGAGATGTGGCGCACCGCCATGGCGATCTCCATCCAGCAGCCCGACACGCCGCTCTCCCGGCGCTATACCGAGCTCGACGGCCAGCTCTGCGCGCAGGTCATCCGCCTCGTCGAGACATTGCAGGCCCGCGGCGTCGTCCAGGCCGGCGTCGACGCCAGGGCGATGGGCGAGGTGTTCTTCAACAATCTCAACATGATGTTCATCGAGTTCTGCAAGGTGGACGCCATGGCGCTGGAAGAACTGAAGGCCCGCGTCAACGCCCAGCACGAGCCCATCGCCGCCCTCATCAGCAGCATCAAGATCGTCTGAGCGACAGGAAGCCTCCCGCATGACCGAACCGCAATCCGCCGTCCTTGCCGCCGCCGACGCGCTGGTCGCCGCCTTCGCGCGGCACGACCGCAAGGCCTATTTCGCCGCTTTTGCCGAGGAGGCGAGCTTCCTCTTCTATAATCTCGACCGCCGCCTCGAAAGCCGCGCCGCCTACGAGGCCGAATGGACCCTCTGGGAGGAGCGCGACGGTTTCCGCGTGCTCGCCTGCCGCTCGACGGATCGCAACGTGCAGTTCGCCGGCGACGCCGCGATCTTCACCCACGCCGTCGAGACCGACCTTTCGATCGGCGGCGAGACGGTGACGAACAACGAGCGCGAGACCATCGTTTTCACCCGAGATCCCTCCGGCCGCTGGCTCGCGATCCACGAGCACCTGTCGCCCGCGGCCTGAGTCAGCAACATTTCTCCTCGGCCATGCCGGTCGCAAGCTGTTCGAGGATCGGGCAGTCCGGCCGGTCGTCGCCGTGGCAATGGGCGGAGAGGTGCTCCAGCGTGTGCACCATCTCCTGCAGCAGGCGCATCTTTTCCTTCATCTCCGCGACATGCTGGCTGGCGATGCGCTTGACGTCGCCGGAGGCGCGCGCGCGGTCCTGCCAGAGCGCCAGGAGGTCGCGGATCTGGGCGATGGAAAAGCCGAGATCGCGCGCCCGGCGGATGAAGGAGAGCGTCGAGAGGTCCTTCGGGCCGTAGACGCGGTAGCCCGCCCCCGTGCGGCCGGCCGCGCGAACGAGGCCGATCTGCTCGTAATGCCGGATCATCTTGGCGGTGACGCCCGTCGCCTCCGCCGCCTCGCCGATGTTCATGCGCGATCTCCCTTGCCGAAAGCGGGACGGAAGCGCATCAGGCGCAGCGCATCGGCGACGACGAACGCGCCCGGCGCCGTCTCGCGGGTCCCTTCCGCCCGGCGCCGCCAGGGCGCGCCATTCCTGTCCGCGATGGAAAGCGTGATCGTCCGCCGGTCTGCCGTGGTGAGCATGGTGCACCTTTCATCCTTTATCGGATAGATCGTGCACCTTCCTATCATGTCAAGGTCAAGGGCTTCTTGACGCTCAGGCAGCATCGACCGGCGAATAGCCCTCCGCCGCGATGACGGAGGCGACGGCGGCGCGGTCGCCGGCATTTTCGACCAAGACGCGCTGGGCGTCGAGATCGATCTCGACCCTGGCGGCCGGATAGGCGGAAAGAACGGCACCGGTGATCGCCTTGGCACAATGACCGCAGGTCATGTCCGGAACGGTGAAGGCGAGGGGGGCATTGCCACGCATGAAGAAACTCCTGATTTGCTTTGCCAAGCAGAAACCTTCCCGCATGGCAAGGTCAAGCCTGCTCGTTCCGGGCGGCGCTCAGCCGAAAAGACGCGAGAGAAGGACGAGAAACTGGTCGCGCGCGCGGGTGCCGCCGAGCCGTTCCAGACAATCGGCCTCGAAATCCGCCTCGGCCTTGCGGGCATCGGCAAGCAGGCTGGCCCCGGCGGGCGTGATGTAGAGGGCATGGGACCGCCGGTCGTTCGGCGCATTGCGGCGCTCTATCAGGCTGCGCCCTTCGAGAACATTCGTCAGCGACACGAAATTCGCCCGCTGGACACCCATCGCCGCCGCAATCTCCGATTGCTTTCGCCCTGGCACTTCCGCGATCAGGGCAAGGGCGGTGAACTCGCCCGGGCGCAGGTTCACGCGGGAAAAGTAGAAGAGGAAACGATGGGTGAACTGGCCATGCGCGCGCCGGAGCTGGTGCGCCACGCTTTGCGCCACCGCGCAGGCATCGAGGGCGTTCGAGGCCGGAGCTTCGTAAGTTTCGCTTATTTTTTCCATGGCTTGGCGCCCCCTGCCTGCGACCGGAAGGGTCCCGGCCCTCAGCACCTTTAGGACCATAGGAGCAACCGGGAAGGACGCAAGACCACAATTGCGTGATTGCGGCATTTTTCTCACGCAATCATGAGGCGAGGAATGGTTTTGCCGAATTCCAGGCGCCCATCGACGCCTGGGGTTTATATGAACACTCCATTACTCAACCAAAAATGTAGACGCCCCTTCAATCCAGGGCGAATCGGTTAAGGCGGTCCTGCAGCAGCCCGATCGTCGCCACATCGGCATTGGCGAAGGCGAAACGGAGATATCCTTCCTGCCGTGCGCCGAAATAGCTGCCGGGCAGGCAGAGGATGCCCGCCTCCTTGGCCAGCTTTTCGGCGACCCGCGCGGAGGGCGTTTCGCCGAAGGGGTGGCCGATGAAGGCGAAGTAGGCGCCGACCGCGCCGACACGCCAGGCCGGGGCGCCGGCCATGGTCGCAAGCAGCGCGTCCACCCGCCGGGCGATCTCCCGGCGGTTCTCCTCGCGCCAGCCGGCCAGGAGCGGCAGGGCCGTGGCGACGGCGGCCTGGGCGGAGCGCGGCGGGCAGATCTGCAGGTTGTCCATGATCTTCGCCACCTGCTCGACCACGCCGGCACCCGCCGTGATCGCGCCGAGGCGATGGCCGGGAATGCAGAAGGATTTCGAGAAGCTGTAGAGGCCGATCAGCGTGTCCTCCCAGCCCGGCCGGCCGAACAGGTCGTGCGGCCGGCCGGCGCCCAACGGCAGGAAGTCGCGATAGGTCTCGTCGAGGATGAGCCAGATGCCGCGGGCGGCGCAGAGGTCGTAGATCCTCGCCAGCAGGTCCGCCGGATAGACGGCGCCGGTCGGGTTGTTCGGCGAGACGAGCGCAACGGCGCGCACGTCCGGCGTGATGGCGGAAGCCAGCGCCTCGACATCCGGCAGGAACCCGTTGGCGGGGTCGCAGGCGGCAAACCGGGTCTTGATGCCCAGCATGGCGAGCGTCGTTTCCTGGTTGAAATAGTAGGGATCGGTCATCAGCACCGCATCGCCGGCCCCGGCGATCGCCATGGCGGCGCAGATGAAGGCCTGGTTGCAGCCGGACGTGATGTGGACGTTGCCGGCCGCGATCGCCGCGCCGTAGGTTTCCGCCACATGCTGCCCATAGGCCGTGCGCAGGCTGTCCTCGCCCTCGATCGGGCCGTAGCCGGTATAGGCACGCGAGGCGGCATATTCGCCGAGCAGGCGCAGCATGTCGGGATGCGGCGGATAGCCGGGCACGGCCTGCGACAGGTCGATCATCGGGCCGCTGCGGCCGTCATAGGCATTGCCCCAGGCGAAGACGGAGGGGATCGGCGGGGCGGCGAGGGTTTCGACGAGCGGATTGAAGCGGGGCATGGTCATTTCCGTGGCGGTCAGGCGCGGGTTTTGCGCTGGGGGTTGGAGGGCGTGCGGCGCTTGGCCGGGATTGCGGCCGAGTGGTGGTTTTCCCCCGTCCGGCCGCTGCGGCTGCGCAAAATCATGCGGGCGGAGGTCTGCGGCTCGGGCAGGCTCTCTTCGAGCGAGGCGAAGAGCCAGTCGATGAACACCTTGGCGATCGGCGCCTGGCGCACCGATTGCCGGCAGGCGACGTAAAAGGCGTCGTTCGCCGGCACCGTCAGGTCGAAGGGCACGACCAGTTCGCCGCGGGCGATGAGATGGCTGGCGGTGATCGTGTCGCCGAGGGCGACGCCCTGGCCATGCAGCGCCGCCTCGGTGGAAAGGCGGGCATCGCTCATGAAATGCTGGCGCCCGCGCACCACGTCGATCGCATCGGCGGCCGCCAGCCAGGTGTTCCATTCGCGCCCGTCGTCGCCGTGGAACAGCGTGTGGTCGGAAAGATCGCGCACCGAGCGCAGCGGCCGGCTGTTGAGCAGCGTGGGGCTGGCGACCGGAAAGAGCTTGAGATGCGACCAGAGCCGCGTCCAGCAGTCCGGCCAGTTGCCGTCGCCGTAGAGCACGCTGACATCCGTGTCGAGCGACCGCAGATTGTCCGGATCGTTGGAGGCGATCAGCGTGACGCGCACGCCGGGAAACTGGTCGGTGAAGGTGTTGAGGCGCGGGATGAGCCAGAGCGACAAGAGGGCTGGCACGCAGGTGACGGTGAGGTCGCCGCGGGTCTCCGGCTGCTTCATCAAGGCTGTCGCGGCGGCGATCTCGCCGAAGGCATTGGTGACGGCCGGCAGCAGCAGCGCGCCCTGCGGCGTCAGCTTCAGCCGCTTGCCGCCGCGCTCGAAAAGCGCCGTGCCCAGCGATTCCTCCAGCGCCCGGATCTGGTGACTGACCGCGCCATGGGTGACGTTCAGCTCCCGCGCGGCAGCCGAAACCGCGCCCCGGCGGGCGGTCGCCTCGAAGGCGCGAAGCGGATTGAGCGGCGGCAGGCGCGAGGCCATGGAGGGCGGTTCCAATATGTGAGTTTTTCTCACGCAAACCGCTATAACAATGTCAATTGCTTTTCCAGCCGTTTTATTACGATACTGTGAAGAACGAGGGCAAAGCCCCGGGGGAACTTCACTTGGCTCGCTTCTGCTCCGGTCCCCGGTCTGCCCGCATTTCCGAAAGGTGAGGTAGAGACGATGGGCGACAGCAAACTCGACGAACTCAAGGCGAAATACGGCGCGAGCCACGGCGGCGAACTGTTCGACCCCGCCTTCCGCAAGGTCGCCGACAAGATCTTCACCAAGAGCGGCTCGCGCCTTGCCCCCTATGCCGGGGTGCCGACCTTCCTTTCCGCGCCCTACATGCCGGTCGATGCAGAAAACCCGGATTTCGGCAACCTCCAGGTCGCCATCACCGGCGTGCCGATGGATCTCGGCGTCACCAACCGCCCCGGCTCGCGCTTCGGGCCGCGCGCCATGCGCACCATCGAGCGCATCGGCCCCTACAACCACGTGCTCGACTGCGCCCCGGTGCAGGAGCTGCGCGTGGCCGATATCGGCGACGTGCCCTTCCAGAGCCGCTACCGCCTGGAACTCAGCCATGACGACATCGAGAAGCGCTTCAACCAGATCGTCGATGCCGGGGTGATCCCGCTCGCCGTCGGCGGTGACCACTCGATCACCCATCCGATCATGAAGGCCCTCGGCAAGAAAGAGCCGGTCGGCATGATCCATATCGACGCCCATTGCGATACCGGCGGCGCCTTCGATCAGACGAAGTTCCACCATGGCGGTCCGTTCCGCAACGCCGTGCTCGACGGCGTGCTCGACCCGACCCGCACGATCCAGATCGGCATCCGCGGCTCGTCGGAATATCTCTGGGAGTTCTCCTACGAGTCCGGCATGACCGTCATCCACGCCGAAGAGGTGAGCGGCCTCGGCATCCCGGCCATCATCGAGAAGGCGAAGGCGATCGTCGGCGACGGGCCGACCTATCTGTCCTTCGACATCGACAGCCTCGACCCGAGCTTTGCGCCCGGCACGGGCACGCCGGAGATCGGCGGCCTGACGAGCCGCGAGGTGCTGGAGCTGGTCCGCGGCCTCAAGGGCATCAACCTCGTCGGCGGCGACGTCGTGGAGGTCGCCCCGCAATACGACGCGACGACCAACACCGCCCATGCCGGCGCGCAGGTGCTGTTCGAAATTCTGAGCCTGATGGTTTTCAGCCCTTCCGTGGCCCGGACCGCCTGACATACAATAGCAACAACGGGAACGCACCGGCCGGATCGATCGGCTGGTCTAACAGGAGAAAGATGACGATGCGTGACATCCTCAAGACCAATGTCAGCCGCCGCGCGGTGCTGGGCGCCGGCGTCGCCGGTGCCTCGCTGCTGGCCATGCCGGCCGTGCTGCGCGCCCAGGACAAGTCGCTGAAGGTCGGCGTCTATGGCGGCTACTTCAAGGATTCCTTCGACAAGAACATCTTTGCCGATTTCACCAAGGAGACGGGCATCGCCATCGAGTCGGTCGCCGAGCCGACCGGCGAGGCCTGGCTCGTGCAGCTCGAACAGGCCGCCAAGGCCGGCCAGGCGCCGGCCGACGTCTCGATGATGTCGCAGGTCGCCATGCTGAAGGGCCAGTCGACCGAGCTCTGGGCCGCCCTCGACACGGCCAAGATCCCGAACGCGACGAACCTCATCGACCATTTCGTCAACAAGTATCCGGATGGCCGCATCGCCGGCATCGGCGCCGTCGCCTGGTACATCACGCTCGTCACCAACACGGACGTCTACAAGGAAGCCCCGACCTCCTGGAATGCGCTGTGGGATCCGGCCAACGCCGACAAGCTCGGCCTGCTCGCACTCGTCTCCAACTCCTTCCTGCTCGAAGTGACGGCCAAGACCCATTTCGGCGGCACCAACGCGCTCGACACCGAGGAAGGCCTCGTCAAGGCCTTCGAGAAGCTCGCCGAAGTCAAGCCGAACGTGCGCCTGTGGTATCGCGACGAGGCGCAGTTCGAGCAGTCGCTGAAGTCGGGCGAAATCCCGATGGGCCAGTATTACCACGACGTGACGGGCCTTGCCGCCGCCGATGGCCAGCCGGTCCGTTCCACCTTCCCGCAGGAAGGCGGCATCATGGATTCCGGCTGCTGGGCGTTGTCGCGCGCCTCGGAAAAGGTCGAGGAAGCCCATACCTTCATCAACTACATGTGCCAGCCGCAGATCCAGTCGCTGCTGTCGCGCAAGGTCGGCACCGCCCCGACCGTCAAGCGCGACCTTCTCGACCTGACGGCCGAGGAGTTCGCCGCGGTTTCCTCGGACATCGAGCCGATCATCCCGCGCTACGACCTCTACACGTCCAAGGCCGACTGGCTGAACCAGAAGTGGACGGAGATGATCGCCGGCTGAGCCGCGTCGTCCACCATTCGACCGGCCGGCTGGAACATCAGCCGGCCGGCCCCAAACCGTAAGCCGAGCGGAGCCCCAATGTCCGGATTGACCCTCCAGAATATCGTCAAGCAGTTCGGCACCTTCACCGCCGTCAGGAATGTCGAGCTGACCGTGCCGCACGGCACCTTCGTCTGCCTCCTCGGTCCTTCCGGCTGCGGCAAGACGACCTTGATGCGCATGGTCGCCGGCCTCGACCTTCCGACGAGCGGCGCGATCAGGCTCGACGGCAAGGACATCACCAATGTCCCCACCCACAAGCGCGATCTCGGCATGGTCTTCCAGTCGCTGGCGCTTTTCCCGCACCTGACGGTCGGCGAGAACATCGCCTATTCGCTGCGCATCCGCGGCGCGAGCAAGGAAGAACAAAAGAAGCGCGTCGACGAGCTGCTCGCGATGATCCATCTTGCGGGCTACGCCGACCGCCCGGTCGCAAAGCTCTCCGGCGGCCAGCGCCAGCGCGTCGCGATCGCCCGCGCGCTCGCCATCTCGCCGAAACTCTTCCTGCTTGACGAACCGCTCTCCGCGCTCGACGCCAAGCTGCGCGAGGCCATGCAGGTGGAGCTGCGCCAACTCCAGCAGCGTCTCGGCATCACCACCATCGTCGTCACCCACGACCAGCGCGAGGCCATGACCATGGCCGACACGGTCGTCGTGATGAACGGCGGCGAGATCCGCCAGGCCGCCCCGCCGGTGGAGATCTACCGCCGCCCGGCCGATACCTTCGTCGCCGATTTCATCGGCATGACCAACCTCATCGATTTTTCCGCAGACGGGACCGGCGCCAGCGTGCTCGGCGCCTCGATGCCGGGCCTCGCCATTCCGGCAGGCCTCAAGTCCGGCATCCTGTCGGTGCGCCCGGAAGACGTGCACCTCACCGCGCCCGGCAATGCGCCGATATCCGGCACCGTCACCTTCGTGCGCGATCTCGGCGGCACGATCGAGACCTTCGTGGAAGCCGCCGGCAAGCAGGTCGTCGCCGTCTCCATGCCGAATGCGCGGCCCGATGTCGCCGTCGGCCAGACCGTCGGCCTCCAGCTCAACCCTGATGATTGCGTGGTGCTGAAGTCATGAGACGCGAGCCTCCGCAAAAACTCGCCGACTACGGCCCGCTGTTCTTCCCCGCGGGCATGCTGATCGTCTTCTTCGTCGTGCCCTTCGCGACGATGATCGCCGTCTCCTTCTTCCGCCGTGATCCGGCGGGCTTCTATTCGCCCGATTTCGTCTTCGACAACTATGCCCGGTTCCTGAGCCTGTTCTTCGGCAAGGTGCTCGGCTTCTCGCTGTTCCTCGCCGTCGCGGTCGCCATCTGCTGCGTCGTGCTCGCCGTGCCCTTCACCTACCTCCTCTCGCGCGCCAAGCGGAAGACCCAGGTGCTCTGGCTGGTGGCGCTGCTCTCCATCCTCTCGCTGTCGGAAGTCATCATCGGCTTTGCCTGGTCGACGCTGTTCTCGCGCACCGCCGGCATCACCAACCTCCTCGTGATGGTCGGCATCATGAACGAGGCGGTGGCACTCAATCCGAGCTTCGGCGCGGTGCTGACCGCCATGGTCTACCAGGCGCTGCCCTATACGGTGCTGGTGCTCTATCCCGCCCTCGTGCGGCTCGACCCGACCCTGACGGAGGCCGCGCGCACGCTCGGCGCCTCGCCGGTCAAGGCCTTCTTCACCGTCGTCGTGCCGGCGCTCAGGAACACCATCGTCGCCACGCTGATCATGGTCTTCATCTTCGCGCTCGGCTCCTACCTGCTGCCGCAGATCCTCGGCCGGCCGCAGCACTGGACGCTCTCGGTGCTCATCACCGACCAGGCGATCTACCAGTCCAACATGCCGTTCGCCGCCGCCATGGCCGTGTTCCTGGTGCTCGTCACGCTCGGCCTCGTCGCACTCACGGTCTATGCCGGCCGCAAGGGAGAAGCCGCATGAACGCGCTGCTGCAGAAGGTCTATTTCGGCCTTGTCGGCCTCTTCCTGTCGCTGCCGATCATCGTCGTGGCCGGCGTCTCGGTCAACGAGAAGCAGACGCTCGCCTTCCCGCCGCAGGGCTTTTCGCTCGGCTGGTACGGCGAGATCTTCACCAATGCCGAGTGGCGCAACGCGCTCTTCGCCTCGATCACGCTGGCCGCCCTCTCGGCGGCGGTGGCGCTTCTCATCGCCCTGCCGCTCGCCTGGTTCCTCTGGCGGCGCCATGCCCCCTGGGCGAACATCTTCCAACTGCTCGGCGTCGCGCCCTTCACGCTGCCGCCGGTCATCACGGCGCTCGGCCTGCTCACCTTCTGGGCAACGACCGGCTTCTACGGCCAGCCGGCGACCGCGGTGATCAGCCATGCGATCTTCTTCGTGACGCTGCCGCTGGTGACGCTGTCGCTCGGCTTCTCCTCCATCGACCGCTCGCTTGTGGAAGCGGCCGCGACGATGGGTGCCGACGATCGCACGATCTTCCGCACGGTGGTCCTGCCGCTGATCCTGCCCTATCTGGTCTCCGGCTATGCGTTTGCCTTCGTCCTGTCGCTCAACGAATATATCGTGGCCTACATGACGGTCGGCTTCACGATGGAGACGCTGCCCATCAAGATCTTCAACGCCCTGCGCTATGGCTACACGCCGACCATGGCCTCGGTCACGATCCTCTTCGTCGCGATCGCCGCCACCATCTTCGGCCTCGTCGCCCGCTTCGGCGACCTGCCGAAGCTGCTCGGCGCCATGTCGTCGCGGGATTAGCAGCCGGCCCGGCGACGGTGTACTATAGCCGAGCGGAACGGCGCAAAACCAGACAGGAGCTCGCATGCGGATCGCCGCCCTCCAGATGCACGCCATTGCCGGCGACGGCGAGGCCAATATCGAGCGCATCGCCTCCGCGGCCGCGGATGCGGCATCGGGCGGCGCCAAGCTGCTCGTCGTGCCGGAGCTTGCCGTTCCCGGCTATGGGGCAGGGGAGGCGGCCTTCGGCCGGCTCGCTTCACCCGCCACGGGAGACGTGGCCGCGCGGCTCGGCGCCATTGCGCGGGACAACACGCTTGCCATCGTCGCGGGTTTTGCCGAGCGGGAAGGCGCGCATGTCTATAACAGCGCGCTGTTCACCGACGGCATCGGCACCAATGCCGTCTATCGCAAGTCCCATCTTTACGGCGACTACGAACGCGCCGCCTTCCGCGCCGCCGCGCCCGCCTCCATCATGGTGGAAATCGGCGGCATCCGGCTCGGCATGCTGATCTGCTACGACGTGGAGTTCCCGGAGAATGTCCGGCGCCTGGCGCTTGCCGGCGCCGATCTCGTCATCGTGCCCACGGCGCTGCCGAAGGGCGCGTCCGGCACCTTCATCGCCAACCACATGATCCAGGTGCGCGCCTTCGAGAACCAGGTCTTCGTCGCCTATGTCAACCATTGCGGCGCCGACGACCACTTCACCTATGCCGGCCTGTCGCGCATCGCAGCCCCCGACGGCAAGCTGCTCGCCGAGGCGGCGGCAGAGGGTGAAACCCTGCTCTTCGCGGAAATCCGCCCCGAAGACTATGCGAAGTCGCGGTCGGAGAACACCTATCTCGTGGATCTCGCCCGGCAGGGCTGACGGTGTCCGAATGGATCCTCGGGCTTGCCCCGAGGACCCACGCCCCACGGCACGCCCTCACCAAAATTCCAGATACAAATCCCGCCAATCCGGATTCATCGCCTCGATCAATTCGACTTTCCACTGCCAATACCAGCGTTTCAGCGATTTCTCGCGCTGGATGGCCGTGCCGATGCTGTCATGCTCTTCATACCAGACCAGGCGAACGCAATCATGCTTCGAGGAGAATCCAGGCGTGATCTTCTCCCGGTGCTCATGAATGCGCCGTTCGAGATCGGCCGTCACGCCGATATAGAGCGTACCGTTCTTGTGGTTGGTGACGATATAGACATATCCCGTCATGCGGGAAATGTCGGCGATTATGGATCCTCGGGTCAAGCCCGAGGATGACGACAGAAGAGAGGGCGTCAGACAAAGAGAGGGGCCCGCGTGCCGCACCGGCCAAGGGGCTGGCAACCTCTCCTCCCCTCCGTCATCCTCGGGCTTGACCCGAGGACCCACGCCCCACGGCACACCCTCGCCACCAAAAAACACACCCCCCCATTTTCCCCGCCCGCTCAATCCATGCCTACAATCCCCCATCCCGCCGCGGATACACCGCAAGGCGTTGCGGCGAGGCGGGGTCGGCGCGGGGCGTGAGGGGGCGACGCAAACCTTGACGCACCGGGCGCGCGGAAAATGGTCTCCCTCCGGCGAAACGGGGGAAATGGCGGGGCGTCGGACCGGACCGCCGTTTTGCCCCGATCACGTCGCCGGGCGTGCCTGTGTGGCACACAACATGGCGGCTGCATCGTGCGGCGTCCGAGGGTTCGGACCCGGTTCGTGCGGCGCAGTGGAAGACGGTGCCGACCGGCAGTCATGGCTGCGGCACCGTGAATCCTGAGGGCGTGCATGACCCTTTCTTCGGAAGGGCGCGCCACCGTTCCCACGCACCCCGCCATCGCAGAGAGGCCGAAGTCGCGGGCAAAAACCGCCGAACGGGGCGCTGGACGGTGCCGCATACAAACATTCAGTCGAGGCAGCCTCCAGCGCCCCGTCCGAATGCTCTTTGACAAAGCCACGGGCGGAAATTCCGCCGCGTGGGTCGCTCTGTTGCCCTTATCGCGGCCTCGGCCCGACCACCTTCAGGCCTGATAGGTGATGCGCCCGTCGCACATGGTGGTGATGGGCCGGATCGCGGCGAGGTTCGCATGGTCCGCGGCCTCGACATTGCCGGACAGCACGACGATATCCGCGAGATAACCCGGCTTCAGCATGCCCTTGCGGTCTTCCATGAACTCGACCCAGGCGCCGTTCTTCGTATAGGCGGCCAGCGTCTCGGCGAGCGAAAGCCGCTCGTCCTTCAGGCCCTCCTTCCACGAGCCGCGCGTCATCGCGCATTGGATGCAGTGCATCGGATCGAGCGGGGAGACCGGCCAGTCCGTCGCAAAGACGATCTCAGCCCCGGCATCGACCAGCGTGCGCCAGGCGAAGGCATAGGGCCAGCGGTCTTCGCCGATATAGGAGAGGTAGGGCTCGACCGGCAGGCCGGCGCTGCCCGGCGGATGGGTCGGCTGCATCGAGGCGACGGTGCCCAGTTCCCTGAAGCGGGGAATATCGTCGGGATGCACGACCTCGATATGCTCGATGCGGTTGCGGCTGTCGCGCTTGCCATTCGCCTTGATGGCGGCCTGGTAGCCGTTCAGCACCATGCGCACGGCGCCGTCGCCGATGGCGTGGACCGCGACCGGCAGGCCGAGCCTGTCGGCGGCGATGGCGATGCTGTCGAAATGCTCCTGCGAGAACAGCGGCTCGCCCTTCCAGCCCGGCTGGTGCGCATAGTCGTCGATGAAGACGGCGGTGCCCGATTCCGTGACGCCGTCCATGAAGAGCTTGACGAAATCGCAGCGCAGGCGATCCGTGTCGAAGCGCTCGCGCCAGGCGGCGGCCTTCGTCTCGAGGTCCGAGAGCGGCATGAAGTTCTTCATGTGGAAGGGCATGCGCACGCGCACCGGCAGGCCCACCGTGCGCTCGATCTCGTCGAGCATTTCGAGCTGGTAGAGGCTGCCGTCCATGTTCTGCAGCGAGGTGATGCCGAGCGAGGCGACATAGGCAAGGCCCCGCTTGATGACCTCGATGTCGCCCGCGCGCTCTTCCGCCGTCACATGCTCCGGGTCGCCGCCGGTGCCGACGCCGAGCATTTCGCGCCCGCCGGTCTCGCCGAAGGCGGAAACCGGGCGGATGGCGTTGCTCTCGCGCAGTTCCCCGCTCGCAAGGCCGTCCTCGCCCATGACGATCTCGTTGCCGACGCCGACATCCCGGCCCTCCAGGATGCCGCCCATCGTGAGGGCCGTCGTGTTGGCCCAGGCCGTGTGGTGGTCGGGCGCGACGATCAGGAGCGCCCGATCCGGCAGGATGCGGTCGAGATGATGGCGCGTCATGCGCTCGTCGTCGGACAGGATCGTGTAATCGGCCTGCTGCGCGATGAGGAGCCGGCGCTCCGGATATTCGGCCGCATAGGCCTTCACCGCCTTCTCCAGCGCGTCAAACCCCTTGACGCCGGCCAGCGACAGTTCGCTGAGCTCGGCCGAACCGCCGAAGATGTGCATATGCGCTTCGTTGAAGCCGGGCAGCACCGTGCCGCCGCGAGCATCGATCACATGGGTGTCGGGTCCGGAAAAGGCGTCTATCTCGGCTTCCGAGCCGACGGCCAGGATTCGGTTTCCGGCAATGGCAACCGCGTTCGCCCGCGGGTTCGCCGCGTCCATCGTCAGCACCCGCGCGTTGCGGATGATGAAGCTCGCTTCCGTCTGCATGGCGTGTCCTCGAGTTGCGTTCAGATTGCCCGGCGGCAGAGCGCCCGGAAGAAGGAGAAAACGTCCTGGTTCTCCTCGTCGCCCAGCGGTTCCGGCTGGGAGGAGAGCTTGACGATGACGGTCTCGGTGCTCGGATCGACATAGAGCCACTGGCCATGGATGCCGATCGCGCAGAAGGCGCCGTCGGCCTCGCCCGACTGGTACCATTGGCTGCGGTAGCGCCCGTTCGGCAGGTCGACATTGCGGCCCTCTCGCCAGGCTTCCCGGTCGCCGTTCTCCTGCATGTCGCGGATCCAGCCTTCCGGCACGATCTGCCGGCCGTTGCGCACGCCGTGGTTCCGCAGCAGTTCGCCGAGGCGGGCAAGGTCACGCGCCGTCATGGAAACGCCGCCCGCGGTGCGCGGCGTGCCGATCGCGTCCACCGTGATATCGGCATTGCCCTTCGCGCCCATCGGCTTCCAGAGCAGATCGGAGGCGAGGTCGGAAAAACGCGCGCCCGTGACGCGCTCGATAACGACGCCGAGCAGGTCGGCATTCGGCGAGGCATAGTAGAACGGCCCGCCATGCGGCCGCTCGGCCTTCTGCAGGGTGACGAGGAAAGAGGCGAGCGTCTCCGGCGCGATGTCCGGTTCCGGCGGGTTCCACAGCATGGCGCGGCGATAGCGCGCGAAGGCGCCGTGCGGGTCGAGATAGGCTTCCTCGAAATCGAGGCTGACGCGCATGTCGAGCACGTCGCGATAGGTGCAGTCGCCGTAGACGCTGCCCTTGGCCTCCGGCAGATAATCCGTCACCGGGCGGTCGGGATCGATCAGCCCCTCGGCCTCCAGGATGCCGGAGACGACGGCCGTCAGCGACTTCGAGATGGAAAAGACGAGATGCGGCGCATCCGGGTCGGCATGCGGGGCATAATATTCCGCGACGATCTCGCCCCGGCGCATCATCACGAAGGCGTCCGTATGGGCAAAGTCGAGGAAGGCGCGGGCGCTCGCGGCGCCTGCAAGGCCGGTCTCCATCGCCGCATCGAGAAAGGCGTCGCTGGCGAGCGGCACTTCGGCGGCCGGCACCTCGGCCGCGATCACCGCCGTCGGCACGAGATCGCGGACATTCTGGAAGGTCCAGCGGCTATAGGGCGCGGTGCGCCAGTTGGCGAGCGTGATATCCGCACGTGCAAAACCGTGCCTGTCCTTGAACGTCTTGATCATGGCATATCCAACCGAAGCGCGGGAAGGCGCCAGGCCCTCCCGCGTACGGCCGTCCTCGTTTCCTTGCGGCCTTGCCGCTTACTTCTGCAGTTCGGTCCAGATCCTGGTATAGAGCTGCTGTACGTCGGGTTCGCAGCTTGCGAGGAACTCGCCCGCGGGCTGGAATTCAGCCGGCACGACCAGTTCCGGCGCATCCTGCATGTCGGCCGGCAGGAACTGCTCCGATCCCTTGACGCCGTTGGAATACTTGGCGAAGGCGGAGATCAGGGCCGCATTCTCCGGCTCCATGATGAAGTTCATGAACAGCTTGGCGTTCTCGGTGTTCTTTGCGTCCTTGAGGAGCGCGACGCTGTCCATGAAGTAGGGGAAGCCCTCCTTCGGGTAGCCGAACTTGATGTCCGCATTCTTGATGCGCGAGCGCATGATGGCGCCGTTCCAGTAGTAGACGGCGGCATAGTCGCCGGCCGGCAGCTTCTCGGTCACGCTGTAGTCCATGGCGAGCCATTTCGTCTTCGCTTCGACGAGCTTGTCGCGAACCTTGCGCAAGACGTCCTTGTCCGTCGTGCACCAGTCACCGCCGAAATACTTGATGGTGGCAAAGAGGACGTCGTTCATCTCCGGCGCGACGTTGATCTTGCCGGCCAGTTCCTCCGGCGGATCGAGGAAGATCGCCGAGGTGTTGATGTCGCCCTTGTAGACCGAGGTGTTGACACCGATGCCGGTCAGGCCCCACTGCCACGGAACGGTGTAGTGGCGGCCCGGATCCCACGGCACGTCGACCCAGCGCTCGTCGACATTCTTGAAGTTCTCCATCTGGTCCGGCCGGGCTTCCTGCAGCAGGCCTTCCTTGATCCAGATCTGCACGTAGTTCGCCGAGGGCACGACGACATCGAAGCCGTGGCCGCCGGCGCGGACCTTGGCGAGCGCCGTGTCGTTCGAATCGTAGTCGGTGACCGTGACCTTGACGTCGAACTTCTCCTCGAACTTCTTGATCAATTCCGGATTGGTGTAGTCGCCCCAGTTGTAGATGTTGAGCTGGCCGGCCGCCGAAGCGGCATTCGCCGCAAACAGCATGGCAATCGCCGCCGTTGCTGTCGTCGTCATCCATTTCGTTTTCATTCTCTGTTCCTCTCTGTCGTTGTTCGTCGAGATGATTACTGTTTTTTCCGGTTGATGAAGAAGAAGACCACGACGAGCGCCGTCGAAAGCGCCAGGAAGACCGTTGCGATGGCATTGATCTCGGGTGTCGTCTCGCGCCGGAGCTGTCCCAGCATATAGGTCGGCAGGGTGTCCTGTCCGCCGGATTTCACGAATTCCGTGATGACCACGTCATCCAGCGAGATGACGAAAGCCAGCATGAAGCCGGCGATGACCGCCGGACGCAGCAGGGGCAGGGTCACGTGCCGGAAGGTCTGCCAGCGCGTGGCGTAGAGATCGGCCGCCGCCCGCTCCAGCGTCAGGTCCATGCTCTCCAGCCGGGCGCGGATGGGCAGGTAGGCGAAGGGAATGCAGAAGGCCGTGTGCGCGACGACCAGGTAACCGAGGCCCGAATAGCCGGTCCAGACCTTGATGCGCGAGAAGACGATGAGCAGTGCCACGGCCGTGACGATCTCCGGCACCATGAGCGGCTGGTTGATCAGCGCATATTTGAAGGTGAGGCCGCGATAGGGCGTCGTGCGTGTCGTCGCAAGGGCCGCCATGGTGGCGGCGATCGTGGCGAGGAAGGCCGCCCAGATCGCGATGACCAGCGACCGGATGGCCGCATCCTGGACGGCCGCGTTCTGCCAGGCCGCAACGAACCAGCGCGCGGAGAACCCATCCCAGCGCGACAGGGATTCCGCCCCGTTGAAGGAGTAGATGACCAGCGCGGCGATCGGCAGGTAGAGCGCGAAGAAGGTGAAGAGGGTGATGAGCCCGAAGCCGGGTTGCGAGCGGATGTCGAAATGCGACTTAAACATGGCTCGAACCTCCACGCGAGGCATTGCGCACGTAGAAGATCAGCGCGACCATCACCAGGGCCATCAGGGTGATCGACATGGCGGCGCCGAGCGGCCAGTTGCGGCCCGACCCGAACTGCATCTCGATGAGGTTGCCGAGCATCATGTTCTTGCCGCCGCCAAGCACGCGCGGAATGACATAGGCGCCGAGCGACGGGATGAAGACGAGGATGGAGCCGGCGATGATACCGGGTTTGACAAGCGGGATCACGATACGGCGCAGGACCTGCAGGCGGCTCGCATAGAGATCGTATCCCGCCTCCACCAGCCGGAAATCGAGCTTCTCGATCGAGGCATAGAGCGGCAGCACCATGAGCGGCAGGTAGACATAGGTCATGCCGAGCAGGTTGGCCGTGTCCGTATACATGATCTGCAGGGGCCTTTCGATCACGCCGAGCCAGATCAGGGCATTGTTCAGGAGGCCCTCGTTGCGGATGACCTGCTGCATGGCGAAGGTGCGGATCAGGAGGTTGGTCCAGAACGGGATCGTGACGAGGAAAACCCAGATCTCGCGGCTGTGCGGCGGCCGCGTCGCGATGAAATAGGCGGTCGGAAAACCGAGGATCAGGGTGAGGAGCGTCGTGAAGAACGACAGTTGGAGCGAGCGCCAAATGATCGACAGATGCGCATCCGCAAGGCCGAGCGTGTCGTCGAATATGTCGCGCTGGAAGAAGACCGAGACCCAGCCGTCGAGCGAGAACTCCCCGAACCTGACGTCGCCGTAATCGCCCTTCGCCATGAAGGAGTAGAGCAGCATCACGAGCAGCGGGCCGACCGCCGCAAAGAAGATGATGAGCAGGGCCGGCGCGCTGAGCAGCCAGCGGGAGCGGATATCCTGTTTCTGCACCGCCAGAGCGGCTTCCTGTGCGCCGCTCATCGTCAATCCCTCAGGATCTGGGCGACGTCGTCGCTGAGGCTGATGCCGACCGCGTCGTCCTTGGAAAAGCCGCAGGACCCGCTGCGGGCATTCTGCTGGCGCACGGTGAAGGTCGTGCCGTCTTCGAGGCGGATGTGGAAATGCGTGTCCGTGCCGAGATAGACGATCTCGCGGATGATGCCGCGCAGCACGGAGGCGGGAGAGGGCGTACCGACCTGGGCATGTTCGGGACGGATGACGACCGTCACCTTGCCGCCCGGCGTCACGTCCGCCGGGAAGGTCGCCGGGATCTCCGCGCCGGAGGAGAGCCGCACGCGCGCCCGGTCGCCGGAAACCGCGACAACCTCGGCCTCCAGAAAATTCGTCTCGCCGATGAAGTCGGCCACGAAACGCTCGGCCGGGCGGTCGTAGATGTCCCAGGGCGAGCCCACCTGGCGCACCGTGCCCGTCGACATGACGGCGATGCGATCGGACATGGTGAGCGCTTCCTCCTGGTCGTGCGTGACGAAGACGAAGGTGATACCGGTTTCGGTCTGGAGGCGCTTCAGCTCCATCTGCATGGACTTGCGCAATTTCAGGTCGAGCGCGGAAAGCGGCTCGTCGAGCAGGAGCACCTTCGGCCGCGGCGCCAGCGCCCGGGCGAGCGCCACGCGCTGCTGCTGGCCGCCGGAAAGCTGCGTGACCGGGTTGCCACCGCGCCCCTCCAGATGCACGAGCTTCAGCATGTCCTTGACGACGCTGTCGATTTCCGAACGGGGCTTGCCGAGCATCTTGAGGCCGAAGCCGATGTTCTCGGCCACCGTCAGATGCGGGAAGAGGGCGTAGTTCTGGAAGACCGTGTTGACCGGCCGCTGGTTCGGCAGAAGGCTGGAAATGTCCACACCGTCGAGCAGGACCTGCCCCTCGGTCGGCAGTTCGAAGCCGGCGATCATGCGCAGAAGCGTGGTCTTGCCACAGCCGGACGGGCCGAGAAGGGTGAAGAACTCGTTCGACCGGATATCCAGCGTCACGTCGTCGACAGCCTGGAAATTGCCGAACCATTTCTTGATGCCATGCATGCCGATGGCACCGCCATGGGCCGCGGTCGTTCGGGTCTCAGTCATCGGTTCCCCGTTTATCGTCCGGCGTCCCGAGCTTCCTCCGCCCAGAGCGCCGGCTGTCCTCTGTCCGGCCGCTGATCACGGCTCTCATGTGATAGGCTTATCTTGCTTATGATCACAACAAATCATAATTTGATCAAATCTGTAAAGGGCCATTTTGAGCTTTGCGATTTTATCCGCCCTGCGTGCAAGGGCCGCAGAATTCAGCCCAGGGACGATAAACCGGCCTAGACCGGATCGACAGAGGGGAGGGTTTCAGCATGCTGGTTGCAGCCGGTCGCGAAGCGTCCGAATCCGCCAAGCAATGGGTCTACCGCGTGCTGCGGCGGGCCGTCATGACGGGCCAGTTCGAGCCGGGCGATCCGGTAACGATCAACGGGCTGGCCGAAACCCTCGGCGTCAGCGCCATGCCGGTGCGCGAGTCGCTGCACAGGCTGGTCGCCGATGGGGCCCTCGAACTGCTCGACAACCGCCGTGTGCGCGTGCCCGACCTCGACCCGCAGCAGTTCGAGGAGGTGCTGGAGGCCCGCATCGCGCTCGAAACCCGCGCGGCGGAACGCGCCATGCCCTTCATCGACGAGGGGCGTCTCGCCCGTCTTCGCGCCTTCGACCGGCAGGCCGACGAGGCGCTGGCACGGCGCGATTTCGGCCGTCTGGTAGAGGCGAATTTCGACTTTCACCGCTGCCTCTACGAGGCGCGGCCCGGCACTGTGATCCTGCCGCTGATCGAATCCCTCTGGCTGCGCCTCGCCCCCTTCATGTGCCGGGCGGGCGAGACCCTGTTCACGACCTACCAGATCGACCGCCATGCCGAAGCGCTCGACGCCATCGTCGCGCGCGATGCGGAAGCGCTCAAGGCCGCGATCGCCGCGGATATCCGCGACGGCACGGGGCATCTCGGCCACAAGCATTTCGAGCAGAGGGGCATCGCGAGGAGGGCGGGCTGACGGCAACGCGCCCGACGGGCGATCACATCCGCGTTCTTCTTCCGCAGGCGCTTGCCGAAAGGGGCAAATCGCCGGTAAAGCTCTCGGCGACTGCCACGCCTGCGCACCGGAGGATGCCATGAAGGACGACAATGTTCTGAAATTCGAACGCCGGAAGCCGCAGCAGGACGACAAGAACAAGCCGAAGACGCCGCCACCGAAGAAGGGCCTGATCTGGATCGCCGTCCTTGTCGCGATCGCGCTCGTGTGGGCCTACTACCAGTTCGTCGCGCCGCAGACGCTGTAGCCAGGCGGCTTCGATCCCTGGAGGAGGGCCGAGTGACACATGCGGGCGCCAAAGTCACATAAGCTGAATTATGGAACACAAATAATCGACGGCGCCCATTCTTGCCCCAGCCAGTGCCTGGGCGGCTGCGCCCCGGATTATCCGGGGCGCCAGGCGCCTCACGCGGCCTCGCGCTTGCGGAACGGCCCGTGCGGAATTTCCGGCGGGGCGAAGCTCTCGGCACTGGCACGGTCCCAGCGGGCATGCCAGTCGGCGAGCTCCGGAATTTCCCTGCCGACGACGAGAAAGCCCTCGGGCAGATAGGGATAGGCTTCGTTGCCGTCGAGGAACTCGTTGTCCTTCTGGCGGAACATGAAGTGGTACGGCATGAAGTCGCTTGGATTGGCGAGGCCGGCCGCTCCGGCGATCTCTCCCAGAGCCCGCATGGTGTTGCGATGGAAGCGCGCGACGCGGTCGCTCTTGTCACCGAGGTCGATCGCACGCTGGCGTACCGGGTCCTGGGTGGCGATGCCGACCGGGCAGCGATTGGTGTGGCAGGACTGTGCCTGGATGCAGCCGATGGCGAACATGAAGCCGCGGGCGGCGTTGCACCAGTCCGCACCGAGGGCCAGCGTGCGGGCGATGTCGAAGGCGGAGACGATCTTGCCCGCGGCGCCGATGCGGACCTGATCGCGGATACCGGCGCCGCGCAACGTGTTGTGCACGAAGGTCAGCCCTTCGAGCATCGGCATCCCGACGCGGTTGGCGAATTCCACCGGGGCGGCGCCCGTCCCGCCTTCCGCACCGTCGACCACGATGAAATCGGGAACGATACCCGTCCGAAGCATGGCCTTGACCATGCTCATGAATTCACGCCGGTGGCCGATGCACAGCTTGAAGCCGACCGGCTTTCCGCCGGAAAGCTCGCGCAACTGCCCGACGAACTGCATCAGGCCGACCGGTGTCGAAAACGTGCTGTGTGCGGCTGGCGAAATGCAGTCGATACCCATCGGGATGCCGCGCGCTTCGGCGATTTCAGGCGAGATCTTCGAGGCCGGCAGCATGCCCCCATGACCGGGTTTCGCCCCCTGGCTCAGCTTGATCTCGATCATCTTGATCTGCGGGTCGGCGGAAAGCCGGGCGAACTTTTCCGGCGAGAAGCGGCCGTCCTCGCCGCGGCAACCGAAATAGCCGGACGCGACCTGGTAGATCAGGTCGCCGCCGCCCTGCCGGTGGTAGCGGCTGATGCTGCCCTCCCCCGTATCATGCGCGAACCCGCCCTTGCGCGCCCCGGTATTGAGGGCGAGGACGGCGTTGCCCGACAGCGAGCCGAAGCTCATGGCCGAGATGTTGTAGAGGCTGGCATCGTAGGGCTGCCGGCAGGCCGGGCCGCCGACGCGCACCCGGAAATCCGTATCGGCGATGGTGACCGGCGTTGCCGAATGGGTGAGCCAGGCATAGCCGGAGCCGTAGACATTCTCGATCGTGCCGAACGGCCGCTTGTCCTCCTCCCCCTTGGCGCGCTGGTAGACGAGGCCGCGATCCTGCCGGTTGAACGGAACCGCGTCATTGTCGCTTTCGATGATGTACTGGCGGATCTCCGGCCGGATGCTCTCCAGAAGGAAGCGCAGGTGCCCGACCACCGGATAGTTGCGCAGGATCGCGTGCCTGCGCTGGCGCAGGTCGTGAATGCCGAGAAGGAACAACGCGCCGCAGATCGCGGCGACGAGGAACAGCCAGCCGTTGTAGAGCAGGGCACCGCCGAGAGAGGCGAGCGCGGCCACCCCGACGAGGAAGAACACAGCATAACGCTGATTGGAGACGAGGGCCTTTACCATGTTTCTGGTCCGAAAATCGCTGGTATCGTGGGAGATCGATGTGACCGGGCGTTCACTGGAGGGAATGCGGCGAACGACGCCACCGTGCCGGTACCACATCTTTGTGTCAGCAGATGTTTACCGGACGGTAAAAGCGGTCGTCCGCCGCACCCCATGCCAGTCGGCAATTCCGATGGAATGCGGTCCACCGGAATTGCCCTGGATATTTCATCCGACGCCGAAGCGGTGCCGCTTCGGCTGGACCTGCTTTAGAAGCTTGCGCCCACCAGTTTTTCCGTCAGCGCGTTGCGATCCTCGATGGATTGCAGGCGCACCGTCAGGGCCGTGCTCTTCACGGGAACCTGCGGCGGCAGGGAGAAGGCGATGCCCGGCAGGTTCTCGGCCGCCCATTGCCTGAAACGGGGCAGCTTGTTCGGGCCGCTGATGGGGAAGGTATGGCTGTATCGGAAGCTCATTTCGGCTCTTTCTGAACAGGGGCAAGGCGGCGGCGCAGAGATGCGGCCGGCCTTGCTCCGCAGGTTTTCATCTTGGATCGGGAGGCGATATCCTGGCGCCGCTCTTGCATTCGCAGTCAGCAGCGCCAGGCCGTCAGCAGTCGGCGCTGATCCTGTGAAAGAGACGGGCGGGAACGTGGCGGCGGGCCGGGCGGGGCGGAACCATCGCGCTACCTCACCGTCCACCGGCCAGCGGCTCGCCGGGCGGATGCTTCCATCCGCCAGACGGACCGAGCACCTGCGGCGCGGTGTAGAGCGTGCGCACGAAGGCGGCGAGCTCCGCGTCGTTGAGCCGGTCGGCCGCCGCGGCGAGGGAGAACCAGCGCCGCTGCCTCTGCCCCTTCTCGCGCCAGTGGCTCAGCGTGCCGCGCACCTTCATGCCGAACACCAGGACGCGGCAGGGAACCTGCGAGCCGTCGTCCAGCGCCTTCATGTAGCGGTAGCAGGTCACCGGCGACGGCGAGACGTCACCGATGACGCCGGCCTCCTCGAAGGCTTCCCGGGATGCCGCGGCGCCTGCCGGGCGGTCCTTCATCGGCCATCCCTTCGGCACGATCCATCGACCGCGCCGGCGCGAGGTGATGAGCAATATCTTCGGCTCGCCATCGCGCCGCAGGCGCCAGGGGAGCACCCCGACTTGCTGCAATTCGTCCGGACCATCTTGGACGGAGGGAGTGCCGGTGCACGCTGCGTTGTCCATCATCCCCTCCTCCCCTCGCCCGGCCGTAAGGAAACCATCGCGCCGTGCCCATGGCGGACGCCGGAAACGGCGCGTACGAGAACGGGCGCCTTGCACCAGGGGCAGCGGCTGGCCGCGCGCGGGAGATGCCGGTCGCAGGTGAGGCAGATTTTGAGGGAATGAGACAAGGACATGGAAATGCTCCATCGGAACGCCGCAAGGGCGAGACGACATGAACCGCACTGTTGGATCGTGTGGGTTCCCGGAGCGGCGGGATCTGCGGCGGCGTTACAGGGTCAAGACAGCCGGCTCCGGGTCAGGGAGCGCGCTTGATCGCGAAGCCTCGAAATTCTGACGGACGTTTCCATGCACATGACCTGCAATTGGCCGTTCAATGCGGCAATTTCAAGAGGGTGCGTCCTTCTGCTGCATGGTGCCGTTCGAGGCGCAGACGCTCCTGTCACCATGACAAGAACGGACATTCTCAAGCGGGCGGCGGCATTCTATGAGATGGCACCGCATCAGCCGAAAGCCTGCTCCATGACATCCATCGAAATGATCGTCGCCGCCAGATCCCGCCTGCAGGGCCATGCCCGGCGGACACCGCTCCTGTCCTCGCCCTTCCTGGACGAGATGGCGGGGCGGCGCGTCCTCGTGAAGGCGGAATGCCTGCAGCACACCGGCTCCTTCAAGTTCCGCGGCGGCTGGTCCGCCCTTTCGGGGTTGGCGCAGGAGGTGCGCACGCACGGCGTGATCGCCTTTTCGTCGGGAAATCACGCCCAGGGCGTCGCCCTCGCCGCCACGCGGCACGGCGTTCCCTCGGTCATCATCATGCCCTCCGACGCGCCGACGCTGAAGATCGAGAACACCCGCGCCTTCGGGGCCGAGGTCGTTCTCTACGACCGCGGCACGGAAGACCGGGACGCCATCGGCGCGCGGCTGTCCGAAGAGCGCGGCCTGACGCTGATCCGGCCCTTCGACGAGCCGCTGGTCATCGCCGGCCAGGGCACGACCGGCCTCGAAATCGCGGAACAGGCGGAAGAGGAAGGCATAAAGACAGCCGACGTGCTGGTGCCCTGCGGCGGCGGCGGGCTCAGCTCGGGCATCGCCCTTGCCCTCGAGGCCACCGCGCCGGGCTTCACCGTGCGCCCCTGCGAGCCGGAAGGTTTCGACGACACCACGCGCTCGCTGGCGGCCGGGGAGATCGTGCGGAACGCCACGATGACGGGCTCGATCTGCGACGCGATCGTCACGCCGGAACCGGGCAGGATCACCTTTCCGATTCTACAGCGTCTGGCCGGGGCCGGCATCGCCGTGACGGAGGAGGAGGTGCTCCGCGCCATGGCGCTCGCCTTCAAGCGGCTGAAGATCGTCGTGGAGCCCGGCGGAGCCGTCGCCCTTGCGGCGGCGCTGTTCCATGGTGCCGCGATCGAAGGCGATGCGGTGATTGCCGTGACCTCCGGCGGCAATGTCGATACGGACCTGTTCGTCGCGGCGCTCCGGCGCTTCGGCTGAGGGCGCGGCCTTCCTCCGGCTATACGCCGTCAGGGCCTTCCCTGTCCGTCTCGGCAAGGGGACGAACACCGCTCAGAAGCACCTCCGGCAGGGGGCGGGCCTCCCGTCGCGCGAGGTCGAAATAGACCGAGACGGCGATGAGCTCGGCACAAAGCTGGTCGTCCGCCTTGTTCGTCAGCCGGTGGCGGGTGGTGAGCGAGGTGCGCCCGACCTTCACGACGGCGCTGCGGACCTCGAACAGGCTGCCGACCGGCAGCTCCCGGCGGAAATCGATCTCGTAGCGGCGGTCCGCCCAGCCCTCCTGCCGCTCGGCAATCCACGTCGCCGAATAGCCGGCCGCGGCGATGAGATGCCAGAATGCCTGGTCGAAGGCGGCGATGTAATATTGCACGTTCATATGCCCCATCGCATCGCACTGCGCGGGATAGACGACGCCCTGATAGGTCAGAAGCGGCACGGCGGATCTCCTTTGTCCGGTTGAACCCTTTGACGCCCGATAGGCGCATGCAATAGTTGCCGTCCGAAGCATAATTCCGGGGAATGCACATGGCGCGGCAAAGACGGCGTTTCGTCTGGGAAATCGACTGGAACCTGCTCAGGACCTTCATGGTGATCGTGCAGGAGCGCGGGCTGACGGCAGCGGGCGAAAAGCTCTCCCTGAAACAGCCGACCGTCAGCAATGCGCTGAAGCGGCTGGAAACCCATATGGGCTGCCGGCTCGTCGAGCGGAACGCCTCGCATTTCGCCGTCACGCCGGCCGGCCAGCGGCTGTTCAACGAGTGCATCGCGCTGTTCGAGATCGTTTCCGGGCTGCCGCAGCAGATGGAGGAGCAGCCCGGCGACCTTACCGGCCATATCGAGATCGCGTTGGCCAGCCACGTCGTCTGCCCGTTCCTCGACGAGGTGCTGGCCGGCTTCCACACGACCTTTCCGCAGGTCACGCTGTCGCTCTCCGTCGCCTCCAGCCAGGAGGTGATGGCCGCCGTGCTCAACCGCGATGCCGGCTTCGGCGTCTGCCTGATGCAGGAGCGGCATCCGAAGCTCGAATACGACGTGCTCTACCGGGAGAGTTTCGGCTATTTCTGCGGCGCGCGGCATCCGCTGTTCGGCGTGGCGGACCTGCCGCTGCAGGCGCTGCGCCAGGAGCCCTACGTCTCCTTCAAGACGGACCAGATGTCTGGCGCACTCTGGCCTGTCGCGCTGCTGCGTCAGCAGGAGGGGTTCGAGGGCCAGACCGTCGGCACCTCCTCGCATCTGGAGGAGGTCAAGCGGCTGATCATCGCCGGCTTCGGCTTCGGGCCGCTGCCGATCCATGTGGTGGAGGAGGACGTGCGCGCCGGCCGCCTCTGGCGCCTGCCGCCCTATGAGGATCCGCCGGTCATCGACGTGCACCTCGTCTATGACGGCACGGCCCGCCGCAGCCGCGCCGAGACGATCCTGCTTGCCGAACTGCGCCAGGCGATCGCCACGATACCCTTCGCGCAAAGGACCTATCCCGCCTAGCCGTTCCTAGCACCGAAACCGGTGAGGAAGGACGTCAGGTTGTCGCCAAGCGCGTCGCAGAGATAACCGCCCTCCTGCGCGACGACCGTCGGCAGGCGCAGTGCCCCGATCACTTCCGCGATGCGCGCAAAACCCGGCGTCGAGACAGAGAGACCGCCGAACGGATCCTTTTCGAAGGCATCGAGGCCGAGCGCCACGACGAGCGCATCGGGCGAGAAGGCCTCGACCCGGCGGATGGCGGCGGCCAGCGCCTCCAGATAGACGTCGTCGCCGGATTTGCGCGCCAGCGGCAGGTTGAGATTGTAGCCGAGGCCGAGCCCCTCCCCCCGCTCGTCGGCATGGCCCCAGAAGAAGGGGTAGAAGCGCACCGGATCGGCATGGATCGAGACGGTCAGCACGTCGGCGCGCTCGTAGAACATGCCCTGCGTGCCGTTGCCGTGGTGCAGATCGACATCGAGGATGGCGACGCGTTTCGCCTGCCGCAGCAGATGCTGGGCGGCGATGCCGGAATTGTTGAAGAAGCAGAAGCCGCCGGCGACATCCCGGAAGGCGTGGTGGCCCGGCGGGCGGCAGAGGGCGTAGGACCACCTCTCGCCGGCCATGACGGCCTCGGCGGCGGAAACGGCGGTGGAGGCGCTCCAGCGCGCGCTCTCGAAGGTGTGTTCGGAGATCGGGCAGGACGTATCGGCCATGTGATAGCCGGCCTGTCCGACCGCCGAGGCGGGATAGCTGCCGGTGCGGGCGATCGGGTGAATGTTGGGGATCACCTCGGCCGAGGCGCCCTCGATGCGCTGCCAGCGCTCGTGGATCCGGTTCAGGAAATCGATGTATTCCGGCGTGTGCACGGCGGAGACCGGCGCGAGGCCGTGGTCCTTCGGCCGCACGATCTCCATGCCCGCCGCCCGCGCGCCGGCCAGCAGGCGCTCGACGCGCTCGGGCTGCTCGGGGTTCGGCTGCGGCGCGCCGCTGGAGAGGAAGAAGCTCGGATCGTGGCGTTTCTGTTCTTCGGCAAAAAAGGTCTTCATGGCTCTCCCTCGGCGAATGCGTCGAAATCCGCGCCCTTGATCATGTGGATCTGCTCGCTGCGGGAATGGCGAATCCCGAGGCGATCGTAGAGGCCTTGTGCGCGGAGATTGTCCACGTCGACCGACAGGCGCATGTAATGAGCGCCCCGCGTCCGGCCGCGCTGCGCGGTGGCGCGCAAAAGCCGCTCGGCGATCCGCCGTCCGCGAAAGGCATCGGCGACGAAGAGGTCCTGCACATAAAGGCCGGGCTCGCCCATCCAGGTGGAAAAGCTCGGAAAGCTCAGGCACAGGCCGGCAAACGCCGCCCCCGCCTCGGCGATCAGCACCTCGAAGGCCGGCGTTTCGCCAAAACCGTGGCGGCGCACGTCCTCGACGGTCGAGACGAACTTCGCCTCCGCGCCCATGTCCACGGCCATCGTCTTCAGTGCCGCGTGGATGATCTCCGCGTCTTCCGCGACGGCCGGCCGGATCGTGATGTCGTCCTGCATGTCCCCTCCTCAGAATGCGACGCGATCGCCGCCCTTGAGGCCGAGCATGGCGCGCGCCTCGTCCGGCGTCGCGACCTCCAGCGAAAGGCCCTCAAGGATCGCACGGATGCGTCGTACCTGATCGGCATTCGAGGCCGCAAGCGCGCGACCGTCGAAAAGGCTGTCCTCCAGGCCAACGCGCACGCTGCCGCCCATGGTCGCGGCCATGGTGATCATCGGCATCTGCCTGCGCCCGGCGGCAAGCACCGAGAAGCGGTAGTCCTCGCCGAACAGCTTGTCGGCGATGCGCTTCATATGGACGAGGTTTTCCGGATCCGCGCCGATGCCGCCGAGCACGCCGAAGACGAACTGCATGAAGGGCGTGCCGGGAACGAGCCCGCGGTCGCGGAAATGGGCGAGCGTGTAGAGATGCCCGACATCGTAGCATTCGAACTCGAAACGCGTGCCGCAGCCCTCGCCGAGACGTTTGAGGACCGTCTCGATATCGGCGAAGGTGTTGCGGAAGATCGTGCCGCGCGTCGCCTCCAGAAGCTCGGGCTCCCAGGCGTGTTTCCACGCCCGCGGCCGGTCGAGCATCGGGTAGAGGCCGAAATTCATCGAGCCCATGTTGAGCGAGCACATTTCCGGCTCGGCGGCGAGCGCCGCCGCCAGCCGGTCCTCCAGCGTCATGACGGAGGAGCCGCCGGTGGTGATGTTGATCACCGCATCGCTCGCCTGCTTGATGACCGGCAGGAAGCGCATGAAGGCCTTCGGGTCTGCCGTCGGGCGGCCATCTTCCGGGTCGCGGGCATGCAGGTGCAGGATCGAGGCGCCCGCCTCCGCCGCCGCGATCGCCTCGGACGCGATGTCCTCGGGCTTGTAGGGCAGATGGGGCGACATGGAGGGCGTGTGCACCGAGCCCGTCACCGCGCAGGTGATGATGACCTTGTTCGATTTCATGGCCGGCTCCTATCTGCCGACCGGCAGCGAAAGTTCGCCGGCGAGCTGCGCCAGCGTCGCATCGAGGATCGTCACGATCTCGCCGACCTGAGCCTCGGTGGTGATCATCGGCGGGCAGACGAGGAAATGGTCGCCCTCGACGCCGCCGCGCGTGCGGCGCGAATAGATGATGAGGCCGCGCTCATAAGCGATGTCGACGACGCGCTGGTGTGCCTCCAATGCCTTGGGCAACGGCGCCATGGTGTTGCGGTCGGAGACGAATTCGGCCGCGAGCAGCAGGCCCTTGCCGCGCACGTCGCCGATGAAGGGGTAACGTTCGGCAAGGCCCTCCAGCTCGGCCTTCAGAAGCGCACCGATGCGGGTGGCGTTGCCGAGCAGATCCTGCCGCTCGATCTCGTCGAGCACGGTAAGGCCGGCGGCGCAGGCAAGCGGGTTGCCGGCATAGGTGTAGCCATGGGCGAAGCCGCCGCGGTCGAGCACCGGCTTCACCAGCCGGGAATGGGCGATCATCGCGCCCAGCGGGCAATAGCCGGCGCCGAGGCCCTTGGAAAGCGCAACGATATCCGGCCGGCAATTCCAATGGTCGCCGCCGAGATAGCGGCCGGTGCGGCCGGCCCCGCTCATCACCTCGTCGTGGATCAGCAGGATACCGTGCTTGTCACAAATCTCGCGGATGCGCGGATAGTAGCTGTCGGGCGCGACGAGCGCACCGGTGGAGGCGCCGCCGATCGGCTCCATGATGAAGGCGAGCACGCTTTCCGCCCCCTCCTCCAGGATCTTCTCCTCCAGCATGTCGGCATAGCGGATGCCGCGCTCCTCCATCGAGAGGTTGTCGCGGTCGAGATAGGCGGTGGGGGCCTTGATGTGCGGCATGTCGCGCAGCATCGGCAGGAACGGTTTCTTCAGCGCGTCATAACCGGTGACGGCGAGCGCGCCGAGGGTCGAACCGTGATAGGAGGGGAAGCGCGAGATCACCTTCCAGCGCTCCGGCTGGTCGGTGGCGAGCGCCCATTGCCGGGCGAGCTTCAGGCAGGATTCCACCGCCTCCGAGCCGCCGGAGACGAAGAACACCCGGTCGAGGCCCTCCGGCATGTAGCCGGAAAGGCGCCGCGCCAGGTCTTCCGCCGGCTGGTTCTCGAAATGCAGGCGATAGGCGAAGGTCGCCTTGTCCATCTGGCGCTTCATGGCGTCGAGCACGTTGCGGTTGGAATGGCCGATGTTGACGACCATCGCCCCGCTGGACCCGTCGATGACCTTCCGGCCATGTTCGTCCCAGATGTAGATGCCCTCCGCCCGGTCGGCGAGCGGCCGGCGCATGCGGGACTGGTAGAAGAGGTGGGATGCCGGGCGTTCGCCCGTCGCGGTCTGGTGCTGGCTCATGATCGATCCATGAAAGGAGGATGCGGTTTTCAGCGGCCGGAAAATTCTAGCCGTTGAGGAATTTCTTCAGGAAGCTGCGGGTGCGCTCCTGCTTCGGATTGCGGAAGAACTCGGCCGGGCTGCCCTCCTCCACCACGGCGCCGTCGGCCATGAAGATCACCCGGTCGGCGACTTCGGCGGCAAAACGCATCTCGTGCGTGACGATCACCATGGTCATGTGCTCGCTTGCAAGCTGCTTCATGACGAGATTGACCTCGTCCACCAGCTCCGGGTCGAGCGCCGAGGTCGCCTCGTCGAAGAGCATGACCTTCGGCTGCATGGCCAGCGCCCTCGCGATCGCCACGCGCTGCTTCTGGCCGCCCGAAAGGCGCGCCGGGAAGGCGTCGATCTTGTCGGCAAGGCCCACCTTGTCGAGCATCTTCAGGGCGAGCGCCCGCGCCTCGGCCTTCGCCATGCCCTTCAGCTTGATCGGGGCGATGGTGATGTTTTCCGCGACGTTCAGGTGCGGGAAGAGGTTGAAGTGCTGGAACACCATGCCCATCTGCTGGCGCACGCCATTGATGTGCCGCTCGAAGGAACGACGGTCAAGCTTTTGATTGACCTGCACACCATCGAGCCAGACCTCTCCACCGTCGAGCGTTTCGAGATGGTTGATCGAGCGCAGCAGCGTGCTCTTGCCCGAGCCGCTCGGGCCGATGACGGCGACGATCTGGCCCCGCGCCACGCTGAAATCGATGCCCTTCAGCACCTCCAGCGGCCCGAAGAATTTCCTGGCGCCGCGCACCTCGATCATCGGACGGGTATCGTTCATCGCGAAAGCTCCACTTTCCGTTCGATCCCCCTGAGGACCGCTTCGAGGATGAGATTGAGACCATAATAGAGGGCGGCGGCCGTCAGGTAGAATTCGAAGGGCCGGTAGGTCTCGCTGATGACGAGCTGGGCGCTGTGCACCAGTTCGGCGATACCGATCATCGAGACGATGGAGGATTCCTTCAGGAGCGCGATCATCATGTTGCCGACGGCGGGCACCGTACCCCGCACCGCCTGCGGCACGACGATGTAGATCCGCGTCCGCCAGGCGCCGAAGCCGAGCGAGCGCGCCGCCTCCGTCTGCCCCTTGTCGAGCGCGGCGATGCCGGCGCGAAAGATGTCGGCATTGTAGACGGCGAAATGCAGGCTGAGGGCGATGATGCCCGACCAGATGGCCGGAATGTCGATGCCGATCTGCACGAGGCCGAAATAGATGAGGAAGAGCTGCAGGAGCAGCGGCGTGCCCATGAAGAGCCACATGAAGAGGCGCACCGGATAACGCACGACCGGCGAGGCATAGAGCACGAGAAGGGCAAAGCCGATGCCGGCGAGAACGCTGAGCACGGCGGAGGCGGTGGAGATGACGACGGTCCACCACAGGCCCTTGCCGATCAGCGGCCAGTATTCGGGAACGATGCTGAAATCGAGACCCTGCATCTTCACGCCTCCCCGGCATAGGCGCGGTCGAGACGGTCGATGAGGAGCGTCAGGCCGTAGACCATGATCATGTAGAGCACCGCCGTCACCGCGAAGATCTCGAAGGGCTTGTAGGTGGAGCCGATGAAGCGCTGCGCCGTATAGGTGAGCTCCACCACCGAGATGGTGGCGACGAGCGCCGTGCCCTTGACCAGCGCCACGGCATTGACGCCGAGCGGGCGGATCATCAGCTTGGCGGCCTGTGGCAGCACGATCCAGCGCATGGACTGGCCCTCGCCGAAACCGAGCGAGCGCGCCGCCTCCATCTGCCCGCGATCGACCGAGAGCACGCCGCCGCGGATCGATTCGGCCATATAGGCCGCGATGTTGAGGCCGAGCGCGATGGCGCCCGCGGCGAAGGGTTCGAACTGGATGCCGACCTGCGGCCCGCCGAAATAGAGCAGGAAGATCTGGATGAGTGCCGGCGTGCCGCGAAAGACGCTGACATAGGCCGCGCCGGCGAAGCGCAGGGCCGCGACATGCGAGAGGCGGAGCATCGCGACCAGCGCCGCCACGGCAAGGCCGAGGGCAAGCGACAGCAGGGAAAGCTCGACGGTCGTCCAGGCCGCCTGGACGAAGACTGGGACAATGCGGCCGATGAGAGCGATATCCATTGCCGGATCCTCGGCGATCGGTCAGCCGGCCGGCAGTCTCCTGCCGGGCCGGCCCTTTGACAGGCGGGGAGAGATCAGCGGATATCCGCGCCGATCCACTTCATGGCGATGGCCTCGTAGGTGCCGTCGGCCATCATGTCGTCCAGCGCCTTCTGCATGGCGGCCTTCAGCTCCGGATTGCCCTTGCGGATGGCGATGCCGATCTGGTCCTCGGTCCCGGCGAATTCCGGCACGTCGAGCTTGGCGACCTTCTCGACCGTCTCCTTGACGGCGATCGACACCGGCACGGCATCGACGATCATCGCCTGAATGCGGCCGGCCTTCAGCTCGAGGAAGAGTTCCGGCAGGCCCTTGTAGGTGCGGATTTCCCAGCCGCCGCGCTCGCGCGCCCATTTCTCGTGGGTCTCTCCGAGCGTCACGCCGATGGTCTTGTCCTTGAGATCGTCGATCGACTTGATCTCGGACCCCTCGGTGACGAAGACGCCGCGGCCCGACTTGTAATAGGGACCGACGAAATCGACGGCCTTTTCGCGCTCCGGGGTGATGGTCATGCTGCCGATGACGGAATCGTACTTGCCGGCAAGCAGGCCGGCGATGATGCCGTCCCAGGCGGTGCTGACGCCGGCGCCCTTCACGCCGAGGCGCTTGGCGATCTCGTTGCCGATATCGACGTCGAAGCCGACGACCTGATTGCTGTCGTCGACGAAGCTGAAGGGCGGATAGGCGCCGCTGTTGGCGAACTTGAATTCCCCCGCGGCCTTGATGGTTTCAAGGTCGTCGGCGCTTGCCGAAAGCGGCGTCGCGACCACGCAGAAGGCAAGGCCGGTGGCCGCGGCATAGGACAGAATGGTCTTCAACATGTTGGTTCCCCTTTTTGGTTCAGGACCATCGCGGCAGCAATGACGCCCTTGCCGGCAACTATGTCGGCAAGCCCATGCATTTCGCAAATAGATATATAAAATACACTTCATAGTTTTTGGAAATGATCTCGCTGGCTTTCACGCCCAGGGGCTTGGCGCAGGGTGGGGATGATGCGCTATACCCGGAACCAGCATCGTTCAGGAGGAGCCGGATGGCCGTCACCGATTTCGCGACCCGCACCTACGACCACAATTTCCGGCTCGACCCGATCGTGCGCAGCCTGCTCGACACGGATTTCTACAAGCTGCTGATGTTGCAGATGATCCGCCAGTTGCATCCGGATGTCGCGGCGACCTTCTCGCTGATCAACCGAACGAAGAGCGTGCGGCTTGCCGAGATCATCGACGAGGGGGAACTGCGCGCCCAGCTCGACCATGCCCGCGGGCTCCGCTTCACCAAGAAGGAGCTGATCTGGCTGGCCGGCAACAGCTTTTACGGCAAGGCGCGCATGTTCGGGCCCGACTTCATCGCCTGGCTCGCCGCCTTCCGCCTGCCCGACTACGACCTGCGCAAGGTGGACGGACAGTACGAACTGCATTTCGAGGGGCCGTGGACGCATACGAGCATGTGGGAAATCCCGGCGCTCGTCATCATCAACGAGCTGAAATCGCGCGCGGCGATGCGCGACAAGGGGCTCTTCGCGCTCGACGTGCTCTATGCCCGCGCCAAGGCGCGGCTGTGGGAGAAGGTGGAGCGGCTGCGGCACCTGCCCGATCTCGTCATCTCCGATTTCGGCACGCGCCGCCGGCACGGCTTCCTCTGGCAGCGCTGGTGCGTGGAGGCGCTGAAGGAAGGGCTCGGCGAGCGCTTCATCGGCACGTCAAACGTGCTGCTCGCCATGGATGCCGATCTCGAAGCGATCGGCACCAATGCACATGAGCTGCCGATGGTCGCCGCCGCGCTGGCCGAGAGCGATGCGGCGCTGGCCGCCGCGCCCTACCAGGTGCTGGAGGAATGGCGGCAGCATTATAACGGAAACCTGCTGATCGCGCTCCCCGACGCCTTCGGCACCACCGCCTTCCTGGCCGAGGCGCCCGACTGGGTGGCGGACTGGACCGGTTTCCGCCCGGACAGCGCCCCGCCGATCGCCGGCGGCGAGCAGATCATCCGCTGGTGGCAGGACAAGGGGCGCGATCCGCGGGAAAAGCTGCTGATCTTCTCCGACGGCATGGATGTCGACACGATCGAAGAAACGTACCGGCATTTCCATGGCCGCGTGCGCATGAGTTTCGGCTGGGGCACCAACCTCACCAACGATTTCCGCGGCTGCGATCCGGATGGCGGGACGGGGCTCGACCCGATCTCGCTCGTCTGCAAGGTGACGAGCGCCAATGGCCGGCCGGCGGTCAAGCTTTCGGACAATCCCCTGAAAGCAACCGGCGATCCCGCCGAAATCGAGCGGTATCGCCGGGTGTTTGGCACGAAGGCCGAGCATGCCCGGCCGGTCGAGGTCTAGGGTTCAACGCAATTCCGGACGCAAACCGCTGCGCGCTTTTGCTGGAATGGATTCAGCTTTCCATCGCCTGCGGTGCCTTGCCGGTCTCGCTGATGAGGCCGATGATGCGCTCCACCGCCGAGGGGATCGGCCCCAGCACGGGCTGGTCGAAGCGCGGGCGGAGCTTTTCGGCCGCCTGGCCGAGCGGGCCGCCGCCGATGATGACCGCTTCGGCGCCGTCCTCCTCGATGCAGGCCCGCACCGCCCCGGCCAACGCCTCGCTGAGAAGCGCCGGATCGGCGGCAAGGGCAACGGGGTCGCCCTCGGTGCAGCGGATGCCCCGGTAGAGATGGGCAAGGCCGAGATCGTGCGCCCGCTGGTCGATGGCCTCGACCAGATCCGGCGTCGAGGTGGCGACGGCGAAGGCGCGGCCGCCCTGCGAGGCCTCGATCATCGAGGCCTCGCAGATGCCGACCACGGGGACGGCGACCTTGCGGCGAAGCTCGGCAAGGCCGGGATCGCCGAAGGCGCTGACGATGATCCCCGCGCAATCCCGCCCGTGCGCGGTGCCGAGTTCCACCACTTCGGCGGCGGAGGCGGCCAGTTGCCCGGGGGTGACGATCATGCCCGGGGCGCGGCGCGCGGTGACGGTCTTCACCGCCAGCCGCCCCGCCGCGGAGGCCAGCGCGATGGCGTGCATCATCTCGCTGGTGGCCTCGGAGCTGTTGGGATTGATCAACAGGATATGCGCGGTCATGCTCTTTTCAGGCTCCTGCTTTGGCGGGCTCGGCGACGAGGTTGTCGCTTGCCGTGGTGGCGTCCGCCCGCTGCGTGATATCCTCCATCGACATGCCGTAGGTTTCCGGCCCGAGGCGGATGCAGATGGCGAAGATGGCGTACATGGCCGCGGCAAGGCCGAACACGCCGCCCATGCCGTAGCTGTCGAACAGGGCGCCCGAGATGGTCGGAACGAACGAGCCGGCGGCCGAGCCCGTCGCCAGGATGAAGGCGACGCCGAAGGCGCGGATGCGGGTCGGGAAGAGTTCCGGCGCATAGATCCAGATCGACGTGTTCAAGAGAAGCACGAAGAACTGGAAGAGCGCGCCGAAGAACAGCACCAGATGGATGGTGGTGCCGAGATACATGATGGCGAGCGCGGCAAGGCAGGCGCAGATGGCGCCGACGGTCAGGACGCGCTTGCGCGGGAAGTAGTAGCCGAACATCGAGGCCGCGATGGCGCCGAGAACGCTGCCGCTCTGGATGATCATGCTGTAGAGCAGGCTGCCCTGCAGCGTGTAGCCCATCGAGACGAAGATCACCGGCATCAGGGTCAGGACGGAAAGCTGGGCGCCATAGCTCATCAGGATGGCGATGGACACCGGGACGATGCGGCCGAGGAACGGCGCGCGGAAGAGCTCCTTCCAGGCACCCTTGGCGCGGGGCGCATCCTTTTCGTTCTCCTTCGAGAGATATTCCCGCACCACGAGGTTCTTCGGCCGGAGCGAACCGGATTCCAGCACCGACAGCACCTTGTTCGCCTCGTCGATCCGCCCTTGCGAGGCGAGGAAACGCGGCGTTTCCGGCACATAGCGGCGGTAGAAGACGACCAGCAGCGCCGGCAGCGCCAGCGAGGCGAAGAGCCAGCGCCAGCTATCCTCGCCCGGGAAGATGCTGAAGATCATCAGGCCGTAGACGGGGGCAAGGAAGTTGCCGAAACCGCCCGCGCCGACATTGACGAGCCCGGCCGCCGTTCCGCGGAACTTCGGCGAGCAGAATTCCGACAGCATGGTGACGGCGGTGGAAATCTCGCCGCCGACGCCGAAGCCGACGATGGCGCGGGCGATGCACAGGAACATGAAGTCCGGCGCCAGCGCGCAGGCCGCCGAACCCAGCGAGAACAGCAGCAGGTTGATAGTCAGCATGACGCGGCGGCCGTAGCGGTCGCCGAGGATGCCGGAAAGCAGGCGGCCGATGGCCGCGCTGCCGAAGGTGATCGTGTTCAGCAGGCCGATATCCGTGCCCGTCAGGCCCCAGTGCTCCCTCAGGAGCGGGCCGGACACGCCGATCGTGTTCTGCTCGAAACTGTCGAACAGGCAGCCGATCAGCACCAGCGCGATGATCTGCTTGTGCGCGCGCGTCACCCCGATGCGGGTGAGCGCGCCTTCCAGTTGCCGGATGGCCGGCGATGACGTGCCGGACTGCACCATACCTTCTGCTGCCATGGTCTCCTCCTCTTGGCATCAGCATGAAAATTCATTTTCTTATAATACACATATGAAATCTGTTTTTCAAGAAACTTTGTGTCCGTGTCCAAACGGCATTCTTGCGAAGTCCGGCAAGTCCGTTACAAGCTTGATTTCGAAGTGAAAGGCGGTGGTTCCGATGGGCTCTACGGATCGTTCGTTCCTGTTTCGCGTGCGTGATGCGCTCGACGACCTGCATCCGGCGGAGCGGCGGCTCGGCGATTTCGTCTGCGACTTCCCGGGGGAGCTGGCGAGCTATTCGGCCTCGGAGCTTGCCAAGCTGGCCCAGGTCTCCAATGCAACCGTGACGCGGTTCGTCCGCCGGCTCGGCTATGAGAACTACGAGGAAGCGCGTCGCCATGCGCGCGACGAGCGGGAGACCGGCTCGCGCCTGTTCCTGTCCACCTCCTCGGATGCCGCTGGCGCCCAATCCGTCGGCGCCCATGTCGCGCAGGGCATCGCCAATCTCGAAGGCACGTTTTCCACGATCACCGACGCGCAGGTGGATGCGATCGCCGATGCGATCCTTGGCGCACGCAAGACCTGGGTTCTGGGCTTTCGCAGCAGCCACGCCTTTGCCGAATACCTGCAATGGCAGATGACGCAGGTGGTGGAGGACATCGTCGCCATTCCCGGCGCCGGCCAGACGCTCGGCGAACATCTCGTCAGCGTGACGGAGAAGGACGTCGCCATCGTCTTCGGCCTGCGCCGCCGCGTGGCGCAGATGGAAACGATCCTTACGGCGATCGAGAAGAGCGGCGCCAAGCTGCTCTATCTCACGGATGAAGGCGTCACCCACCGGGCGAGCGCCACCTGGCATTTCCGCTGTCAGACGCTGGCGCCGGGGCCGCTGTTCAACCACGTCTCGGTCATGGCGGTCTGCCACCTCATCACGACGCGCGCCATCGAACGCGCCGGCGCCGCCGGCCGCACGCGCCTGCGCGGCATCGAGCGCTTCGGCGATACGCTGGAAGAGCTGTAACGCCCCCTCACCGCGCGATGCGCTCGATCCGGCCGTCTTCCACGAGCGCTTCCGCCGGGGCCGGATGGGAGAGGAAATGCCCCGGGCTCGCCGTCAGGCCGTAGGCGCCGGATTGCAGCACGGCCACGAGGTCCCCGGCGGCAAGCGCCGGCAGGCCCGTGTCGCGCGCAAGCGTATCGAGCGGGGTGCAGAGCGGACCGACCACCGTGGCCGGCTGGTCCGGCGTGGCAGTCATATGCGCGGGGGCGACGACCGGATAGTTGCGCTTGATGACCTGGCCGAGATTGCCCGAGGCCGCCAGATGATGGTTCATGCCGCCTTCCAGCACGAGGAAGCGCACGCCGCGGGACGTCTTGACCGCGTTGATCTCGCTGACATAGAGGCCCGCCGGTCCGGCAAGGAAGCGCCCCGGCTCGACGACGGCGCGCGCCCCGGCCAGCAGCGGTTCGGAGCGCATCGATGCCGCAAGGTCGGGAATGGCGGCGGCAACGGCATCGAGATCGAGCGGCCTGTCGCCCTCGTAGTAGGGGATGCCGAGGCCACCGCCGAGATCGATCGTGGCGAGCGGCCTTCCGATCGTGCGGGCAACGCGCGCGGCCAGCGTGATGGCGTGCCGCCAGCTTTCGATCAGCGCCGCCGCATCGAGGATCTGCGTGCCGCCATAGACATGGATGCCGACGAGCTCGATGTTCGGCACGGCCGCAACGGCGGCGATCGCCGCATCGAGGTCCTCCTCGTCGAAGCCGAAGGCGGTCGCCTTGCCGCCCATGCGCATGGCGCCCACCTGGACGGCCGGGACCGGATTGATGCGCAGCGACGCACGGACGGGCCGGCCGATCGCGCGGAGCCGCGCGATCTCGTCCAGCCCCTCGATATGGATCTCGCCGATGCCGCCCTCGATCACCGCCGCAAGTTCCGCATGGCGCTTGCCGGGCCCGGCGAAGAGGATCTGCTCCGGCTTCGCGCCGGCGGCGATGGCCGCATGGTATTCGCCGAGCGAGGCGATCTCGACGCCGGCGCCCTCCTCGATGAACAGGCGGATGACGCCGCGGGCCGGATTGGCCTTGGCCGAATAGTAGATGGCGGCAAAACCGTCGAGCACGGCGGCCAGCCGGCGATAGGCCCGGCGCATGACGGCGCCGTCATAGATATAGGCGGGCGAGCCCAGTTGCGAGACGATCTCGCGCACGGAAAGGCCGCCGACATGGAGGTCGTCGCCCCGCACCTGGAAAAGCTCATCTGCAAGCGCATAGCCGTGGCGCGTCACCTTGACCGCGGGATCAGCCATTTTCCGTGCGCTCCCTCACAAGGTTCCGGTAGTCCACCTTGCCGTTCGGCGTCACCGGGAGAGCCTCGACCAGTTCCAGGTCCCGCGGCACCATATAGGCCGCGAGCATGCCCGCGACCGCCTGCAACACCGCCGCGACGTCGACATCCGGCTCCAGCGCCACGGCCACCGCATGGAGCTTCTGCCCGGCAAAGTCATCCGGCAGGCCGATGACGGCGACCTGGCGGAAGCGCCCGGTGCTCATGATCGCTTCCTCGACCTCGGACGGGCTGATGCGGTAGCCCGAGGACTTGATCATCGCATCGTTGCGGCCGATGAAGCTGAAGAAGCCGTCCTCGTCCTCCACCGCCAGATCGCCGGAATAGCAGACGATATCGCCGCCCTCGTCCCGCGGCCGGAAGGGGTTCTGGCGAAGCACCCTTGCCGTTTCCTCGGGCCGGTTCCAGTAGCCGAGGGAAACGGTCGGCCCGCGGTGAACGAGAATGCCGGGCTCGCCCGGCTTCGCGCGCCGGCCGTCCTCCGTCACGATGAAGATCTCGCATTCCGGGATCGCCTTGCCGATGGAGGTCGGGCGGCGGTCCAGTTCCTCCGGCGGCAGATAGGTCGAGCGGAAGGCTTCCGTCAGGCCGTACATCAGGACGACATTCGTCTGCGGCAGCATCCGCCTGAGATCGGCCACCGTCTGCGAGGGCACCGCGCCGCCGGAATTGGTGATGTAGCGCAGATGCGGCAAGGCGGTCCTGTGCAGAAGCGGCGCGGCCTTCGTCAGGATCGCCCAGATGGTCGGCACGCCGGCAAGGGCGGTGATCTCGTGGTCGCGCAGCGCGCGAACGATCTCGTCGCCGAAACGGAAGGTCAGGATGACGGTCACCGCCCCCTGCTCCACCGCGGTCAGGAGCTGGTTGAGGCCGTAGTCGAAACTGAACGGCAGGAGGGAAAGGATGCGTTCCTCCGGCGTGATGGCAAGATAGGTGCGCACGATGCGCGCGCCGGCGAGGAGATTGCGGTGCGACACCATCACGCCCTTCGGCCGTCCGGTCGAGCCGGACGTGTAGAGGATCGCCGCGAGGTCCTCGCCGATATTGCCGTCCTTCAGCGGCACCGTCTCCGCCTCCGCCATCTCCTCGACGAGGAGAATGCGCGCGCCGCTTGCCTCTTCAAGGCATTCGGCAACCATCGGCGCAAGCGCGCGGCTGGTGATGACGAGGCGGGCGGCGCAATCGGCGACGATGTGGCTGATCTGCCGGCCCCGCAACAGCGGGTTGACCGGCACGAAGACGCCCTTGGCGCGGCTTACCGCGAAAATGGCGATGCATTCCTCCATGCCGCGCGGCAGGAAGATCGCGGCGCGATCCCCGCGCTCGAGCCCTGCCGCAAGCAGCGCCGATGCGAAGCGATCCACCGCAATGTTAAAGCCCCGATAATCGAGCGTTCTTTCCCCGTGGACCAGCGCGCACCGCCCGCTTTCGGCATGGGGTACGAGGAGATGGTGGAGGAGGATGGGCGCCGCGGTCACATCCGCATCCGCGAAACGAAGCGGACGAGGCTTTCGGGTGTCGCCAGTTCCTGGAAATCGAAATCGTCGCCTTCGAGGGAAATGCCGAAACGCTCGCCGAGGAACATCACGAGCTCAAGAAAGCCGAGGGAATCGATCGCCCCCTCGAGCAAGGGCGTATCGGGCGTCACCGGCACGAGCGCGGGAAAACGCGTGCCAAGATAGGCAAGGACTTCGGCCTCGATGTCGCTGGCGGGAGCACTTGTGCTCTGCATCTCAATTATCCTCCGTCAGGTCCCGGCACACTAGACTTTCAGCAGTACGCGCTCGGAATAAAGTTCATCGATCTTTCGGGCGTCCCACTCCCCCCTGACCTGGTAACACATGCCGTTCCTCAGAAGGACGGAGTGCGGCAGACTGGCGCCTTCATCGACCTGGAGCGTCATGAAAGGCACGCCGCGGAGCATCAGCATCCGGGATAGCCCGGCCAGATTATCCATCACGAGATCTGTACTTTCGGCGAAGACGACACGGGCAGTGGGTATGTGTTTGCGTGGCTTGATATCGAAGACAACCGGACAATAACGCCCGGCCGCCGCGACGATCGTCACGATACAGCCCAGTTCGCGATGCTTCGCGAGGTCGCGCATCAACTCTTCGTGAATTGCCCCGTGAGGCACGGCCTCAAGCGCCATGAGCCTGTTCCGGCGGCGGCCGACGATGGCCGTCCAGGGCAGGACCAGAAGATGCACCTTGGTGTCGAACGTGCGGAAACCGAATCGGGCATTGACCTCGGCCGCGGCCTGCGTCGGCGTCAGGTCCGTGTAAACCGTATCCTCGTCGCGTAAGGCTGCGATCATCAGGCGGGCTGCCGACCAGCGATGGGCTTCCTCCACGTACCAGCTCGAAAGGTTCACGATTCTGCGGCCTGTGACCGTATCCTGCCGGGGAATCGCAAGCAGAATTCCGACGGGTTTTTCCCCTGCCATGAGGAACGTGCCGACCGACGGCTCGCCCAAGGTCCTGTTGTGATCGGCTAGGCGACGCAGCCCACGCTGCCAGAAAGCAAGCGAACGGGAGGGGAATCCCTCCCGCAAGAGTTTCGCAGCCGCCTCCAGGCAGCCTTCATCTATAGAACGAAGCTTCAGCATGTTCCGCGCAGACACCCATCTTTATCAAATTGTTCTATGGGTGAAATCTTCTGAAAGCGTAAATAGAGGCCTTCAGGTTACCGCAGCGACGCGTTGCGGCGCCGGTGCAAAACGACTTCCGGAAGGCTGTCAGGAAACTTTGAAGGATCGATCCGTTCGGAACATCTTGTGCCCCGCCGCGTCGAAAAACTTGTCGATATCCATTGATATCGGCTGCGATCCTTTCCTTGCGGAATACAAGATCCCGCGACGGCCCTGCGCCGCCGCGACACGCCTCAATCGAAACGATCCCCCATCAGCCGGCTCCAGTCCTCACCCACGAGCCCGTTGAAGAAGATGTCGCCGGCGCGGCAGGCCTCGACCAGGGCGGCCTCACGCGAGTGAACGACGGACGTCGCGGGAGGATAGGTGAAAAACATACGCCGGCCATACATCACTTCGACCAAGGCCGGCTGGGTCCGGCCGCGCAAACCGATCGCACCCCTTCGTGCCGCATCATATGTCAGGCAATCGAGGACCGCACCGGCCTGGCCGGGCCGGGCGAGAACCTGCAGAACGCGGGCCACTCCACCCGGCCTCAGGTGATACAGGAAAGCGCCGACCGGAACGCCGGCCGTCGTCGTCGCCTGGCAGAACACCACCTCGCCATAAAGGCTTTTTCGTTCGGCATCCGCCAGGATCGCGTCCAACTGCCCGTCCGCCCAATCCGGCCGAATCGTATAGTGCCGCGTCAGAGGCTCGACCAGAGCAGCGAATTGCTCCCGACCGATCTGAGAGGCCGAGAGGCTGCCCTGGCGCGCCGGGACGAGTGCCGTATGCCGGCGCAGGATATGGTCGATGCCGCGTGCGACCGGCATGATGAAGCGCGCCGCTTTCACCGTCCGCGCCGCCTTGTCGGCCGCAAAGGATGCAGGCCTGATGATGCGGGTCCAGTCGAGACTGTAAAATGGCAACGTGACGCTGCGCAAGCTGCACCACATGCGCGTCGAGACCGCGTTCGCCGTTCCGCTGAGGGTCAGATCCTGCGGACCGGCAAGGGCAGCCCTGAGCAGCCGCGCGCCCGCCATCGGAGCGGCTTCGTGGTCCTTCACCATGAGCGAGCCGCAGACCGCCGCGAGCAGGCTCCGTTCGCGATAGCGCATCCGCAACATGTTCACGCCGATGAAGCCGGTGATCGCGCCGGCGTCGTCTTCATGCACGAGCGAGTGAACCTCCGGTTCGAAGCCCGGCATTTCCAGATAGAGCCGACGCAGATAGGACACCAGTCCCGGCGGCGGGGCCGATGCCGGGTCGCGAAAGACGGTTTGGAACAATTGGGCGACATCCCCGATGTCCTCGGGTCGAAGCGGGCGGATTTCTGCCATGGTCGATCGTTCGGGAGGCCAATTCAGGAGTGCATGTCTTGCGAACTATCGCCCAAATTCATTCCGATCCGGTAAACGTGTCATCGAACTGAAATACACGCGCCGTTCCTCCCTTGCGGGACATCTTGCGAAGCAGGGCATTTGCAGTTCTACTGGCGCGACTCGATTGTCGTTCGAGATTCGCCGCTCTCGTATCCGAGTCCATCGCCATCACCTCGAGTAAGCCATGAGCTATGCCAGATCCACGCCGGATCAATCGCCACCGCTGAGCGCCTCCCGGCAGAAGACACTGGTCATGGCGATCTTCCTGTGCGCCGCTTTCTTCTTCCAGTTGCGATTCAACGTGTCGCCCCATGTGATGAACCTGTTCGTCACCTATACCGATACGGGCGGGGCCATCTACGAAAAGCTGCATTTCGGATCGATCGGCATCTTCCTGCTCCTGCCGTTCGCCGTCGCGTCCCGGCCTTTCGTCCTGCGCGGCAGCGACATCGTCTTGTTCAGGTCGGCGCTGCTGTTTTCCTGCCTAATGGGTTCTTCCTCACTTTGTGTGGTTAACAGACCCTTAGCATCGCACTTGCTATCTGCTGTGATGCGCACGAAATCAAAATGGTCACCCGGTCCAGG
>NZ_SLVX01000022.1 GCF_004341885.1 Shinella granuli
GACCAGGGCCAGATCGTCGAGCAGAACTCGCCGGCCGAGTTCTTCGACAACCCGCAGCACGAGCGCACCAGGCTCTTCCTCAGCCAGATCCTGCATTGAAACACGGTTTCGCCGGAGAGATGCTCCGGCGCTGCCTGCCGCCTGGATTCGATGCCATGGGTGCGATAGCTGCCGCTGGTCGTGCGCACCGGACCGACGCCAGGGCGCTATCGGCGGGATCCTTGAATCTCATGAGCAGAGCCCGTCGATCAACGCGATGCCGAGATCGGGGCGATGCCGGCGCCTCAACTCGGACGGCGTCTCCCGCAGCACGACCTCCAGGGTCGGACGCACATGGCCTTCGAGGAAATGGCCGCCCTTGGTGCTTCCATCCGAAAAACCGAGCACGACATGCAGATGCACGCTCGGCTTGCCTTCGTCGTCCACCGCCACGTCGCCGATCATGCTGAGGACTTCCGATTGCACTTCGACGGGGATCTTCCTGTAGTTCTTCGTCTCGAACTCGAAGAAGGCGATCGTCGCCGCACGAAAGGCACCGATGGCCATGATCGAGGCTGCGGTTATACCCTCCCTCTCCACAAAATCGGTGATGCACTTGAAGGCCTCGTCGCCCGTATCGAGAACGAGGATGAACGTGCGCTCGCCCGCGTCGCTTGCCAGAAGTTTGTGCTTCATCGTCTATCTCCCGTGATGAAGGGAAAAGATCCGAAGCGCTCTTCTGTTCCGCCCGGTCAGGAGGCGGCCGTCGCTTTCCGGCCACCGGCCACGGCAATCGTCGCCAGCGCCGAGCGGATGGCCGACGGTGACGACGCCTTGGCAAGGGCGCAGGTGGCGGTCGTGAGCGAACCGACGCGGATCGACTGGCCGCCGCGGGCATTGGCGAGCGCGAACATGGTCTCATCCGTCAGGTCGTCGCCGATCGCGATCGGCAGGCGTCCTGCGAAGGCGGGCTGTTCCAGATAGCGTGCGACGGCCTCTCCTTTGTCGGCGCGGGAGGGGCGGATCTCGAAGACCATCTTGCCGGGCTGCAGCACCCAGGCGGGGCCAGCCTCCTCGGCAAAGTCGCGCATGATCTTTTCAAGCGTCGTGTCATAAGCGGGCGCCAGCCGGTAATGCGCGGCGACGGCAGCGCCCTTGTCCTCGATCAGCACGCCGTCCATCCAGGCCGTCTGCTCCACGAGGCGCTGTTTCAGTGCGGCAAAGGCCGGCGTCGCCGAGACAACCGAGGTCGCACCGTCCGCGCCCCTGAATTCCGCGCCGTGCAGGCCGGCGATGGGAAAGCGGAAGGGGGCGAACAGTCCATCGGCGAAAGGAAGACTTCGTCCGGTGACCAGCGCCAGCGCGCCGCCGAGGCGGGCGGAAACCGCATCAAGGTTCCCCGGAAGCGACAGGGGGACCTGGATGGCATCCGGCGTCGCCGCGAGATCGAGCAGCGTTCCGTCGATATCGAGGAAAAGCGCCCAGCGCTCCGGTTCGTCGGCAAGGCGGCGGACGAGATGACGGGTTGCGGCATCCGACGGCTGCAATTTCTCCAGTTCGTTCATCGGCAAGCAAGTAGATCGCGATCGCCGGGCGGCAAGGGCTGACGTCGAAGTCCCTGCCGGAACAAGTTTTTCCCCGGCGCATTGTGCCCTCGCACCGGGCAGAGGAGCCGACATGGGCAAGCAGAAGAAGAAGCCGCGACAGACCGAAGACAACAGCGCCCCCGTCATTCACGGCGCGGATGATCTGCCCGCCGTCGCGGTGACCAGCTACAATCTCGAACTGAGCGACAAGGACGGCTTCATCGGCGACCAGGCCAACAAGTCCGCCTTCCGCGACGCCATCGAGGCATGGCGGAAACGGGTTCGCGCGGGCGGCGCGGATCCGCTGGGCGACGTGCCGACGGACGATCTTTCCAAGAAGGAGATCGACGCGCTGCTCAAGGAAGGGGAAACGGAGGCCGCATCCCTGGTGCTTGCGGCGATCGACGACTTTGCAACCGGTCTTGCGGGCGTTCTTGCGCGCTATCTCAAGGAGGAGGCCTGGAAAGGCACGGAGCGGATCGTGGTCGGCGGCGGCTTCAAGGACAGCCGGGCCGGCCTGATGGCGATCGCCCGCGCCCAGATCCGGCTCAAGGCCGAGGGGCTGAAGGTGGAAATCATGCCGATCGCCCATCATCCGGACGAGGCCGGGCTGCTCGGCGCGGTGCACCTCATTCCCTCGTGGATGCTGAAGGGCCACGATGCGATCCTCGCCGTCGATATCGGCGGCACCAACATCCGCGCAGGCCTCGTCAAGCTCAACCTCGACGACAAGCCGGATTTTTCCAGGGCCAAGGTCTGGAAGTCGGAGCTATGGCGCCATGCCGAAGACGAACCCCGCCGCACGGCCACCATCGAATATCTCGTGCGGATGATCGAAGCCCTCGTCGCCAAGGCAAAGAAGGCCAAGCTCGCGCTGGCACCGGTCATCGGCATCGGCTGCCCGGGCATCATCGCCCCCGACGGCTCGATCGCACGGGGTGGCCAGAACCTGCCGGGCGGCAATTGGGAAAGCACGCATTTCAATCTTCCCGAGGCCTTGCGCAAGGCAATTCCCGAGATCGCCGGTCAGCCGACCTTCATCATCATGCACAACGATGCCGTCGTGCAGGGCCTGTCGGAAGTGCCGCGCATGGCGGATGTAACGCGCTGGGCCGCCGTGACGATCGGTACCGGCCTCGGCAATGCCAGCTTCGCCCGCAAGGAAACGTGACCGGCCGAAGCTGGATCGCAAAGCCGGCAACCCGGTCCACCGGTAATCCCGGCTGAAGCGCTACGTGCACAAACAATGATGTCGACGGCACGATCCGTCATCTTCGCTCCCGATGAGTGAAGGACCAGGCGCGCCTTGCAGATGGCTCACAATGCCGCAAGAAGCGCCCTGCCTCTCCCGTGCAGGAACACGCTCTGCGAAAAACAACGCCATATGAAGCGAAGAGTCTGTCCACCTCATCCGTTGAACAGACAGTCGCAGCAAATTCGGCCTTGAAAGCACTAATGAAGTGCTTTATATATTTCATCATGGCAACGAAGTTCACATCCAGTCTCAGGCTCATCCTTCAACCCACGCCGGACATGCGCCGTGCGCTGTCCGAGACGCTGGCGGCCTACCAGCAGGCCATGGCGATCCTGGACCGGACAAAGGGCGCCAATGTCGTGGCGCTGCACCAGGCGGCCTATGAGGAGATCCGCGCGACGACGGGGCTTCCCGCCCGCCTTGTCACGCTCGCGCTGCGCGACCACGGCCGCCGCACGCCGGGAGAGGTCGTCGCGGATATTCCGCTCGACTCCAAGCTCTTCGCGGTCAAGGGCCCGGACAGCGTGAGCATCGCGACGCTCGACGGCCGCATCGTGCTGCCCTACGCGGCAAGCGGCTATCGCGAGGGCTGGGCGGATTTTGCCGAAGCGCGGCTCGTCTTTGCCGGGTCGTCCATCTGTCTCTATGCCGGCATCCAGGCCGGCATCCATTCGAAGAAGGAGGCTTCCATGTCCAACGAAGGTATCCTCGCCCGCCTCGGGCGCGTCATCGCCGGCGTCGTCAACACGGCGGTCGATGCCGCCGAGGCGTCGAACCCGGTCGCCGTGGCGCAGCAGGCCGTCCGCGAGATCGGCGCGATCGCCGAGGAAGCCCGCGCGGCGCTCGGCGTCGCCATGGCCGCCGGCCACCGGCTGAAGGCCAAGGCCGACGACCTCGACGCGGAGATCCGCGACCTCGACGAGAAGATCAAGGTCGGGCTGGAAAACGGCCGCGAAGACCTCGCCCGCGCCGCCACCGGCGTCCAGATCGACCTTGAGGCCCAGCGCGACGCGTTGTCCAAGGCCATCCTGGAGAATGCCGGCGAGATCGCCGATGCCGAGGCGACGCTGCGCAGCATCGCCTCGGCCCGCGCCGACGCGATGAAGCGGCTGGAGGATGCACGGCGCGCCGAGCGCGCTGCCCCGACGGCCGCCACCCCGTCCCAGCGCAACGACCGACGCCTTGCCGATGCGCTCGAAGCCGTCGAGCGTGTCACCGGCGTTCCTTCCAAGCCGGCCATGGAAGGAACGGCGGAGGTCGAGGAACTGGGCCGCCTGCAGCGCCAGAAGGCGATCGAGGCACGCCTTGCCGCCTTTAGGCAGGGTGAGCGCTGATGGAATCCATCGTCCACCCGGGGACCGCTCCCTTCTGGATCGCGCTCCTGACGGTGGCGGGCCTCGGCATCGTCGAACTGGTCTCGGTGCTGCTCGGCGCGTCCGCCTCCGGGCTGATCGACGACGGCCTCGACTTCAACGGGCCGGGTGATGCGGAATCCGGCCTTCTCGGCGGGTGGATGTCCTGGCTCAATGCCGGCGGCGTGCCGATCCTGGTGCTTGCCGTCATCCTGCTCTCCGCCTTCTCGGCAGCCGGCTTTGCGCTGCAGGCGGTCATCACGCAGTTCCGCGAGCCGCTGCCGCTCTACGCCGCCGTCACCGGCGCGCTCGCCGTCGCCATCCCCGTCACCCGCTGGTCATCGCGCGGGCTGGCGCGGATCATCCCGCGCGACGAGACGAGCGTGCAGGAACAGGCCGATTTCATCGGCCTCGTCGGAACGGTGACGCTCGGGCCGCTCGACCAGGGCCATCCCGGCACGGTGCGCATCAAGGACCGCTACGACAACATCCACACGCTGCGTGCCCGGGCCGTGCCGGGGCATGTGATCGAGACGGGCGCGTCCGTGCTCATCGTCGACGGCAAGGACGGCCTCTTCCAGGCCATTCCCGCCCCGGCGGTGCTCGAAGACGGCCACTATCCCAACAACGGAGGGTAAACGATCATGGACTTCCTCTCGGTAGGAATCATCGCCGGGGTCATCGTGACGGCGATCGTCGTCATCGGCATCATCATGACCTCGCTCTACACCCGCGCCACACGCGACAAGGCCTATGTGCGCACCGGTCTCGGCGGCAAGAAGGTCGTGCTCGACGGCGGATCGGTCATCCTGCCGATCTTCCACTCCTATTCCTGGGTGTCGCTCAGCACGCTGCGGCTAGAGGTCAAGCGCGCCGAAAACGAATCGCTGATCACCAAGGACCGCATGCGCGCCGACATCACCGCGGAGTTCTACGTCCGCGTGAAGCCGGATTCGGAGAACATCGCCCTCGCCGCCCAGACGCTCGGCGACCGCACGAACGACGCGGATGCGCTGAAGACGCTCGTCGAGGCGAAGTTCGTCGACGGCCTGCGCTCGGTGGCCGCCACCATGTCGCTGCGCGACCTGCAGGAGCAGCGCGCCGAATTCGTCAAATCCGTGCAGGCCGCCGTCGCGCATGACCTGCAATCGAACGGCCTCGAACTGGAATCGGTATCGCTGACCCGCCTCGACCAGACGGACATCAAGCATTTCAACCCGAACAACAGTTTTGACGCCGAGGGCCTCACCGCGCTCACCAAGATCACCGAGGAGCGCAAGCGCGAGCGCAACCAGATCGTCCGCGACAACGAGGTGGAGATCGCCACCAAGGACCGCGAAGCCGCGCTACGCCGCCTCACCATCGAGCGCGAGCAGCGCGACGCCGAGCTGACGCAGGAACGCGACATCGCCAACAAGACCGCAGAGACGCGCGCGGAAGCGGCCAGGGCCGAACAGCTCGCCCGTCTCAGCGAGGAAACCGCCCGGCTCGACACCGAAAAGGGCATTGCCGAGCGCGACTCCCAGGCGCGCCAGGCCCGCGAGACTGCCCGGATCGATGCCGAACGCGGCATTGCCGAGCGCGAGGCGGAAGCCCGCCGCGTGACGGAGACCGCCCGCATCGACGCCGCCATCGCCGTCGCCGAGAAGAGCGAGCAGGAACAGGCCGCCCGCGCCAAGGCCGACGAGGCGAAGGCCGCCGCCATCACCGCCGAGGAACAGGTGACGACGGCACGGGAAGTCGAGATCGCCGAGCGCGCCAAGCGCATCGCGGTGCTCGATGCGCGCAAGGCCGCCGAACAGGAGGCGACCGCCATCACCGTCAAGGCCGAGGCCGAGCGCCAGGCGGCCGAAAACCTCGCCGCCGCAACGAAGATCCAGGCGCAGGCTGATGCGGAAGCCGCCAAGATCAAGGCGACAGGCGTCATCGAGCTCGGCCAGGCCGAAGCCCAGGCCGAGCGTGCGCTCAACGAAGCCCGCAACGCCCTTTCGGCCAGCATCATCGAGTTCGAGCTCGCCCGCGCCCGCGTCGCCATCATCCCGCAGGCGCTGGAGCAGGCGATGAAGCCGATCGAGAAGATCTCCGACATCCGCATCTTCAGCGCCGGCGGCCTCGCCGGTGCGCTGGCGGGCAACGGCAGCAATGGCGGCGATGGGGCGGGACATGCCGTCGGCGACCTCAGCAGCCAGCTTCTCAGCTTCACGGCCCAGAAACCCATCCTCGACGAGATCCTCGCACAGGCCGGCTTCAAGGGTGCCGACCCGACGCAGGCCCTGCTCGCCGCCTCCGTCGGCAACGCGGCGGCAAGGGTGCCCGCCGAAGGCGCCAAGGCAAGAACCGGGGACGCCGATTGAGCGCCTGAAGAAAACGAGGCCGCCGGATGAACCCGGCGGCCTTGCCGCTTTTGACGGAAGGAGACAGATCATGGCAGCCACCCGTTCGATCAGCCGCCCCGCCCGCCATCTCGGTACCGCGCTTGTCGCGCTCGTGCTTACCGCGACATCCGCCCTTGCCCAGGCCACCGATGTGCTCGGCATACCGGGCCCGATCGATTTCGAGGGTGACGCCTACAGGCTCGCCTGGAGCGCACAGCCCTCCGCAACCTACATCAAGCAGGAATATCTTCCGGACGGGCAGCGCGCCGAGCGATACGACCAGATGATCCTGGTCGAAACCGTCACAAGCGGCATCACCGTCATGGATGCTGTCCGCGCCCAGGTGGCGATGCTGAACCAGCGCAAGGCGACAGACCCGCTCGTCAACATGGACGTCATCCAGAACGAGGCGGCCGGCGAGGCGCTGCTCGACTTCATCGTCAGCAGCAAGGATACCGACGGGCAGTATATCGTCGAATGGAACGCCTACCGCTATGCCCGCTACAGCGATGCCGGCGGCAAGCCCGGCGTCATGCTCTTCGGCATCAGCCGGCGCGCCTACGGCAACGCCGCCGCCAAGGACCTGCTGACGCAGCTAAAAGCGCTCAGGCCCGGCAGGGTCAAGGCGCTGACGCAAGTGCGCCTGCCCCGGCCTGCGCCGTGAACCTGTGGGGCCGGTTTTCGCACGGCCCATGGGTCTGGTAAACGCAAGCAAGGGCGCGGCCGGTCTCACGTAGCGAGGACCGGTGACGGAACCTTCTTGCCAATTCCTCCGCCAATGCCTTACGCACGCCGCACCGCCCGCCCGCAATTCGGCTTCCGGAGGATCGGTGGGCACCAGCAAGAGTATGCAAGGGACATATCCGATCAGCGTGGGCATGCGGCTGAACATTACCAGCCGAACCGGAAAGAACAGGGATTGCATGCCACTGTTTTCTCGACAATACCGTCAGCATTGGAGACGTCCAAAGGGCGTACAACGCGGGATGGATAGCGATGCCGCTGGACAAATAGCCTGTCCATCGCGCACTCCGCGATAGCCAGAGCACCGGATGGCTGAGCCGAGGCCAAACAGCTATCCTTACGACGGCAGATGCACTCTGCCCGCACAACAGAGCCCCGCCGGCGGCCGTCAATGTGCGGATAGGCATGGAGGGAGTGCCTCCATACGTTAAAATAAACGCCAGAAGTGCAGTTTCAGTCCATACCGAAGTCAGAACCGCACAGATTGTGCAGGCCGGAGGATGCCGGATAAGATTGCCTTATCGGTCGTTTTGTTCATTATAGGGAAATGGACCGATTCGACGACGAAAACGCCGACAATTACCCCCCGCATTCCTCCGCGAAGCCGCAGGACGCAGCGATGGCCGAAGGCAAGTCCGCCACCGCCGTTGCGGCATCCGTGCCTCCCCGCCTGCCGACCCACCTGCAGGATCTCACGGATCGCGCCCGCGGGTATGTCGAGGCGGCGAGCTCCGTCAACACGCGAAAAGCCTACGCCTCCGACTGGAAGCATTTTTCCGCCTGGTGCCGGCGCCAGAACCTGGCTGCCCTTCCCCCCGATCCTGAGGTCGTCGGCCTCTATATCACCGCCTGCGCCTCCGGCACGGCCGAGCGTGGCGGCAAGCCCAACACCGTCTCCACGATCGAGCGCCGCCTTGCGGCAATCGGTTGGAACTGCGCGCAGCGCGGCACGAAGCTCGACCGCAAGGATCGCGCCATCGCCACCGTCATGGCCGGCATCCGCAACCGGCATGCCGCCCCGCCGCGCCAGAAGGAGGCCCTGCTTCCCGAAGACCTCATCGCCATGCTGGAAACGCTCGACCGCGGCACGCTGCGTGGCCTGCGCGACCGGGCCATGCTGCTCGTCGGCTTTGCCGGAGGCCTGCGCCGCTCGGAGATCACCGGCCTCGATCTGGGGCGCGACCAGAGCGAGGACGGGCGCGGCTGGATCGAGATCTTCGACAAGGGCGTTCTGGTGACGCTGCGCGGCAAGACCGGCTGGCGCGAGGTGGAGATCGGCCGCGGTTCGTCCGACGCCACCTGCCCCGTCACCGCGCTCGAAACCTGGATCCGCTTCGCGAAGATCGCCCGGGGTCCGCTGTTCCGCCGTGTCACCGGCCAGGGCAAGGATGTCGGTCCGGACCGGCTCAACGACCAGGAGGTGGCGCGCCTCGTCAAGAAGGCGGCGCTGGCCGCCGGGGTGCGCGGCGACCTGTCGGAAGCCGAGCGGGCACAGAAATTCGCCGGCCATTCGCTTCGCGCCGGCCTCGCCTCCTCGGCCGAAGTCGACGAGCGCCATGTGCAGAAGCAACTCGGCCACGCCTCGGCCGAAATGACCCGCCGCTACCAGCGCCGCCGCGATCGCTTCCGCGTCAATCTTACAAAGGCCGCGGGTCTCTAAGACACGCTTGACGCCTTGCGCCTTCGCCCTGTGATTTTCGCACGTCACACCAAGCGACATGCTTCAAGATCGCCTGCACAGGTTCGCAGCGGTGCTTCGAATGTTGAGGTCATCTCTCCGAGTAAAAATCTTGCCATTCCATCCGCCTGCACGATGAAAGAGACGAATGCTTTTTCTCACCGGCATCTCCAGGATTGCGCGCAAGGCTCGGGCGAGGTTTGTCAGGATAGATTCTCGGGAACTCGGCACGGAACGCAGCGGCAACAGGACATCACAATGAGCGAACTGCAGAACAAGGCGGTCACGCTGGCAACGCAAGAGGAAGGTGATCTCTCCTCGCAATTGCCCTCTGATCGCTGCGCCCCGTTTCTCAGGAGCGCGCTGGATCTTCATTTCGCCCTTGGCGGCGATGACGAGGCGCTGGATGCGCTTGTCCACGCACATCGTTCGGCCGATCGCCTCAGGGTGGATGCAGCGGTCGCCAATGTCGTGATCGAACTGGCCGTTGCCAGCCACCTCAACGATATCGACATGGTCCAGGCCACATACAATCGCCTCGACGTGGAACTCGGCAATCCACGCCACTCGAAATAGGAACAAGGGCAGCGGTTGGCATCGGGTCGTGGAGCCAAAGGAAGAGGATGCGGGTGCGATATGCCGTATTTCAAAACCCTGACAGTTGGCAGGGTTTTCCGATCTCCGGCCATCACCCGGCCTTTCTGTTCCCCCCGCTCTGCCCCCGAAGAAGCGCCATAAGAACCGGCCCAAGGGAAAACTCTCCCCGTTCCGCCCGACGCGTCAAATCCCGAAGATAGCCTCCCGGGGAGTTGATGTGCCCTGCCCGTTCGAGAATGCAGGCCACCGCCACGGCCGCGTTCTCCGCCCCCATCACCTCGCAAGCTTCCTGGTAGGCAGAGGGGCTAATGCCGAGCATGGACCGCACCACCACGGCGGCCGACATCAGGTCCTTCCATCCACCGATCTTGCCACCGGGGCCGTACATCGCAATGTCGGGGCATGCATTCAGGACCATGCCAAGCGGGAAATTGCGGAGCGGCGTGCTCGGCGCCTCATCGCTTCCCCCGGCCTTCGCCCCCTGCTCTTTTTCAGAGCGAGGTTCAAGTTCATGGATGGATTCGGGTTTTGAATTCTGTATGTGACGCTCAACATGAGCATCATTGGTGCTGGTTTTCTCTGTATTCTGTTGCATTTCCAGGATGTTGATGATCTCGCCGCGGAGAAGCTCCATTTCATCGAGGGCTGCATGGACATCGCTCTGCGCCGGAGTGCGCGGGAGCCTCGCGAGAACGCCGATATAGATCGCTTCGATCGCCTCCCAATCGCCCGGAGCGCCCTCCTCCATGGCGGCGGAAATCAGCTTGCGGACGTCGCGCCGGCAGATCGTCAGGTTCTCCTTCGCTCGGCGGAAAGCCAGGCGGTCCGCGACGACCTTCTGGGCGAGCATCGCTAGCTCTTCGGCACGGGAAAGCAGCGGCGAAAGATCGAAGCCGAACGCCGTTTCGATACTACCCGCTTTGTCCTTGCGCGCATAACGCTTACCGTTTGCGCTGTCCTTGCGCACGATCAGGCCCGCATCGACGAGCAGGCCGAGATGCCGCCGGAGCGTGGCGCCCGCGATGCCATGTGCACGCAAGGCCAATTGCGCATTCGATGGAAAGACGATGAGCTGCGCGTCCTGACGCAGTTCATTGTCCGGATAGAAACTCAAAAGCGCATCCAGCACCGCCAGGCTTCTGTCCTGCAGGCCCAGCAATCCCCTCGCCTCCGAAGCGTCCCGAAAGACCTTCCATTTATCCGCTGTCTTGCCCGGCTTGATTCCAGCCGTCGCCAATTGCCGCTGCACAAGCGCAAGCGACATCGGCCGCCGCCCGAAGGGCGTCGTCACATATCCACTCTGCATTTTCTTTCACCTTGCAAAAGGCAAAAGAAATCCGCTCGCCCAAAATGACGCCAAGGACTCTTGACTACGATTCGTGGAAATGCGATTCTCGAGGTGCTAAATCAGAGAGGGGCTTCCACGACGGCAACGTTTTGGGGGCCTTTTTCTTTTGCTGCGCTTCCTTTCCTGTCATCCGAAACCCTGACAGCTGTCAGGATTGTCACTCATCATCCCGCAGGCGGGAAAATCGATCGGCAAGGCCCGGCAATTCGGCCTCCACGAATTTCAGGAACGCGGCGCCAAGGGCGCCTTCCGCAGAAATCCGCACTTCCTTCGCCGAGGCCGTCATCGCGCCGAGCTTCCGGCCGTTCCCATCGGCAAGCGCGGTCACCGCGGCGGTTTTTCCCGATGCGGCCGGTTTCACCGCATCGAGAATCCGCTGAAATCGCTGATCGGATGACTGGGCTTCACCGGCCTTGCTCGACAGGACCGCCCTGATGGTGTCGAGGGATTGACCGTCACCCGTCACGATTTTGGCAAGGTCGAGCCAGCGCGGCCTGCCGACCTTCGGCGCCCGTCCGATGGCCTCGATGATATCGGCCGGAAGCGCGCGGTAGACGCTGCGCATCCTTGCAAGCTCGGCGTCCTCGATCGAAAGCGCCGCATAGATGTGGCGCGCCTTTATCCCTGCCTCATCCATGCGCGATGCGAAGAGAGCGCGCTCGATCCACGTCAAATCCTGACGGCTGGCATTCTCGATGCCCTGCGCGAGAACCAGATCGAGATCCGATATCTCCACTTCGATCGCGCGGACGGGTTTGCCGAGCTGCTTGGCGGCACGCCAGCGGCGATGACCGTAGACGATCTGGTAGCGGCCAGCGGAGGAGGGGTGCTTGCGAACCTGGATGGGAACCTGTTGTCCCTCGCTCTCGATCGAGCGCTTGAACGCCTCGAAGCTGGTCGCGTCGTCGTCCGGCAATCGGTCGGGGTAGGGGGAGGGGTCGATCAGCGCGGCATCCAGCTCCCGAACGGATCCGCCACCCGCCTCCACAAGCGCCTTCAGCCGGTCCCGCTCCGAGCGGATATCGTCGATCGCACGGTGGGCGGCGCCGATGACGCCAGCACCGACGCGCTGCGTCGGAACCGCTGGGGCCGGCTGTTCCACGTCCGCAAGCTTGTTCTCCAGTTCCGCCGACAGCAGGCCGAAGCTGGCGACGATCGATTTGCGGGATGATTTGCTCATGTCCGCCCCCAGCTATTATTGATCAGCCGGACGATCGCCTCGTTGACGCCATCGACCGCTTCGCGCGCACGCTTGTGGGTGTCCCGCCCGATCTGGCCCATTTCGAGTTCATATATCGAGCGTTTCGCAAGGCCGGCCGCTTCGACCGCCGTGCTTTCGATCGCGGTCGGAAGAAGCACGTCCGTGCCGAACATGTGCCGCAGCATCGCGACGACCTGCGACTGCGGCGCGTCGTTCGGATCATGACGGGTGACGAGATAGCGGATGAAATCCTGATCCAGTTGGGCGCCGCTTTCGTTCAGGACGCTGATGAGGTCGCCCATCATCAGCAGGAACTGGCTCATCGATGCGACATCCAGCATGGCCGGGTGCACGGTGATGATCATGCTGGTGGCTGCATAAATGGCGCTCAGGGTCAGGAAGCCGAGCGAGGGCGGCGTGTCCAGGATGACGACGTCATAATCTGCCTCGACCTCCGAAAGGGCGAGCTTCAGCCTTTCGAAGAAAATCGCGCCGGAACCCGACTTGTTCGCCAGGACGCGAGGCGTCTCATGCTCATATTCCATGACCTCCAGATTGCCGGGAACGAGGTCGATCCCTTCGAAATAGGTCTTGCGAATGACCTCGCGGATCGGGCGCCGCTCGGTGTCGTCGTAGCGCAGGGCCGCATAGATCGTCTCGTTCGAACCGACATCCACCTCCGGCTGGAAACCGAACATGGCGGACAAGGATGCCTGCGGATCGAGGTCGAGCGCGAGAACGCGGTATCCCTGGAGCGCCAGATAGTGGGAAAGGTGCACGCAGGTCGTCGTTTTCGCACTGCCACCCTTGAAGTTCGCGATCGCGATGACCTGGAGATGCTCGCCGGCGCGGCGGCGGGGAAGAAACCGCAAGGCCTCGGCCGGCTTCTGCTTTGCGAACAGCGCGCGAAGCTCATTGATCTGGGCCAGCGTATAGACGCGGTGGTTGTTCTCCAGCCTGCTCGGGACCGGCCCGCGTCCTTCGATGGACATGAGCTTCAAGGTGGAATCAGGTATGGAGGTGAGCTTCGACACCTCGTTGGTCAAAAACGAACGAAGGGTCTTCTCCGATTTCGGAGGATACATGCGCGTTCTGAGCTGCTGCAATTGCGCCGACAGAAGCCCCGCATGGCGCATGATCTTGCCGCCTGCGTCTTCCTTGGTGCCAACAATTGGGTCTACTCGATTTGCTATCGCCATGTCTTCCTCTTGGCGGCCTTAAGCCGGTTTGCCGGCCATTGCCCGCCAAAGATAGAACACGATTCTCCCGGACCGTCCAGAAGTTTAGGGTTAACAAAAGGTTAATAGGAACAGCCGGACATCCGCAACCACGCCGTTTTTCCAATGCCGCGCTGATGATCTCGCGGCAGTTTCCGTGCCGACCAGCAGGGCAAAAGCCGGCATTTTCAATTGCATGCAGCCGCCGGCGATCTTTCTTCGTGCGGCCAGATCTACATGGTCCACAGGACCGAAATCGGTACGGCCTGCAATTTCTCCCCGAAGGGGGTGATGCGATCATGATCGTGCAGGACCAGCCCGCGGACGAACCGGTCGCCCACGGCGTCCTGGAGCTGGCGCAATCCGCGGAAATCGTCCGGCTTCACCGTCGCGGAAGCCTTCACCTCGATGCCGATAATGCGGCCCCGACGATCCTCGATGATCACATCGACCTCATCCTGGTCCTTGGTTCGATAATGCGAGAATGCAAGGCGCCGCTCGGACCAGGAGGCAAGTTTCAGGATCTCCGAGACGACGAAGCTTTCGAGCAGGGGGCCGAACCGCGTCCGATCCCGGGCAAGCCGCTCCGCCTCGTCTTCCCGCAGTGCCGCGAGCAGCCCGGTATCGACGAAATGCAGTTTCGGCGTCTTGATCAGCCGGCTGAGGCGATTGTTCGACCAGGGCGAAAGCGTTCTTACGAGAAACAGCCGCTCGAGAATCGCGACATATTTCTGGGCCGTGACACTCGACAGGCCGAGCGCCGCGCCGAAGCTGCTATGGTTGACCAGTTGCCCGGCATGCTCGGCGAGCACGTTCAAAAGGCGCGGCAGTCGATCGAGTTGATCGATATTTGCGATATCGCGCACGTCGCGATCCAGGATAAGCGCCACATAGTCCTCAAGCCACGCGGTTCGGCGCGGTGCGGTCGACCGACGCAGGACTTCCGGAAAGCCGCCCTTCAAGACCACGTCCACCAGGCCACCGCCAAAGACGGCCTCATCGCCGGTGGCCGGCTCCTCGCCATCAAAGAGACGATCGAGCAAGCGGCCAGGGGTGGAGAGGATTTCGGACTGGGCGAACGGGAAAAGGGAGATGACGGCCATGCGCCCGGCCAGGGAATCGGCAATGGCCGGCATCGTCGCCAGATTGGCCGAGCCCGTCAGCAGGAACCGGCCCGGTTCCTCATCCCGGTCGACACTCTCCTTGATCGCCAGCATCAGGTCGGGCGCGCGCTGCACCTCATCGATGACAGCCCGCCTGATGCCGCGTATGAAGCCGATCGGATCTGACTTCGCGGCACTGAGCGTGCCGGCGTCGTCCAATGTCATGAACGGTCGGTCGTCACTGGCAAACATGCGCGCCAATGTCGTCTTGCCGGCCTGGCGAGGACCGGCGATCAGCACCACGCGCGTATCGGCCAAGGCGGTTTCGACGTTCTGGCGAACCTTGCGTTCGATATGGAGGCGGGGCAGGGGGGGCGAGGTCATGCGGCCGTTCTTAACGGATAATCCGTCTGATTTAAAGTCTATTCCCGTCCATTTTTAAATCCAAATGCGTCCAAACTTGACCGCACCCGCTCTCCGACACGAAATGGCGGCCCTGCGCGGCCTTGGCGTACGGAATGTCCACCCTCCCGTGCGACCACCTCGACAAAACGGTCCGCAGCGATAGCGATCCTACCTGGAGCGCAGGCATCCTGGAAGAGTGACATGCTCAGCCGCCGCTACGCGGTCCCCATTGCCGGGCGAGCGAAAGGCAGTCGCGCCAGAACAGCATGGCACCGGTCGTCGACACGCTGCGCAACGAGACGGCGGCGGCGGCATGGGCGAGTTCGAGGCACTGGGCGAGGGGCCATCCCTCGTGGAGGCCGTAGAGCATGCCGGCGGCGAAGGCGTCGCCCGCCCCGTTCGCGCCCTTGATCTCCGCCTCGGGAATGGCGATGGAGGGTAGGATCGCGCTTTCTCCCGCACGGGTGATGGCGATGGCGAAGGCGGGGCAATGCACGGTGACCAGCTTCAGCGCGCCGCGCTCCAAGACCGCGCGCGCGGCGCGCAGGCAGGCATCCTTGTCGGACGCACCGTCCACGATAGTCTCGACGCCGGCGATCGCGCCGATCTCCATGTCGTTGACAATAAGGAAATCGAGATGCGGCAGGCAGGGCGCGACGAGCCGGGCCATCAGGCCGCGGTCGATGCTCGCCAGTTCCAGGTTTGTCTGAAGGCCCGCCGCGCGCGCCTTCTTCAGCACCGCCACCCAGCCGTTCGGCTCGTCCCGCCAGGGCGCGTCGAGAATGCGGTGCACGCCCGGCAGGCCGAGATGCAGGTAGCGCATGCGCGTTCCGGAAAAGTCGAAATGATCGGGCGTCAAAAGCGCGCCCGTTCCGGCATGGAAGATGTGGGTGCGCCGATGCGAGCGCAGCGAGACATAGGCGTCGCAAAACTGTGTGGCGGCGTCCGGCGTCACGGTCATCTGGCGCGCGTCGATGCCGGCGGCAATGGCCGTCTCCCTCAGGTAGCGCCCGTCGTCGTCATCCCCGACAAGGCCGATCGTCTCGACGGGGATCGACGGGTCGAGGCGCTTGATGTCGAGCGCCAGGTTGCAGCTCGAACCGCCGCCATGGCGCTCCTCCTCGAAGAGCTCGGCGAGGCCGTCCTCGCCCGGCCAGTGGCTGACCGTGCGGTTGTAGTCCGCGCACCAGGTCCCGCCCGTGAGAACGCCCCGCCGTCCGCCAGTCATCTGCTCTCTTCCGGCTTGAGCACGGCTTCCGTGACGACGTTGTCGTCGGAGAGCTCGCGCAGCGGCTTGATCCCGTCCCCGGAAAGGCTCGCGTGATAGGCCTTCACCGCCTCCGACGGGGAGATCGACCCGGACGCGACCTCACGCATGAAGCGCACCATCGCCAGCGGGTCTTCTGCGAGATTGATCTTGCGCCCGAACAGCGCGACGCGCGCGCCAAACCGCTCGGCCTGGTGAAGAAGCTCGAAGCAGTCGCGCGTCGTGCCCGCGCCGCCGCCGAGAACGCCGACGATGACGCTCGGATCGTAGGAGGCGAGTTCGTCCAGCGCCTTTGCGCCGTTGAACGGGATTTTCAGGAACTGCGGCCGGTCCGCCTTGGTGACGCCGGCAAGGCACCGCATCATCACGTCGTTGACGTAGTGGGGAACCAGTTCGGGGTCGATTCCACACTCCACATTGGGATTGAAGACCTCGAGGAAATACTTGAAATTGTTGCGTGCCGCATCCTCGCGGAACCAATGGAACGCCTCCAGCGCCTCGTAGTCGCGGTCGAGGTCGTTGTTGAAGGTGATGGAATAGAGGCCGAGATCCGTGCCGGTGATCGGCGCGCCGGGCGCGGGGTCGATCGTGCCGGTGGCGACGCGCGAGAGGGACGCCGTGCGGAAAGGACGCGAGGGCTGTTTCGAATAGGTCGCGCCGCGGCAGACCCAGACGTCGGTCGTGTCGTTGGCGCGGATCGCCGGCTTGACGGCGCTTCCCCGGAAGACACCCATATCCGTCAGCGCCTCCATGTTGGAGGCAGAGGTGAGCATGATGTCGACGATGTCCTGCTCGACGACCGCGCGGATGTTCTGCAGGAATTCCGGGCGGGTGTAATGGCGCGACCAGCTGCCGTCCTTCGCCCGCTTCGGGCCGCAGGAGGTGATGGACGGGCCCATGTCGCCGTCCTTGGCGTCGGCGATGATGAAATCGCTGCGGGTGTAGTTTCCGGCGCGGATGCGCGCGAGCTTCTGGTCAAGGCGGTACATGTCTTGCTCCGTTCGGGACAGGGTCAGGCGGTCGCCGCGCCGGTCATGATGGCGACGACGTCGTTCATGGAATGGGTCTTGGGGGTGACCACGGCCGCGCGCCGGCCGAGGCGCATGATATGGATGCGGTCGGCGATGTCGAAGACGTTCGGCATGTTGTGGCTGATCAGGACGACCGGCAGGCCGCGGTCGCGGATCGAGCGGATCAGCTCCAGCACCTGGCCGGTCTCACGGACGCCCAGCGCCGCCGTCGGCTCGTCCATGATGACGAGCTTGCGGGCGAAGAGCGCAGCGCGCGCCACCGCGACGCCCTGCCGCTGGCCGCCCGACAACGACTCCACCGGATTGTCGATCGCCGGCAGGCGGAACTTCAGTTCGCCCATGGCCCGGCGCGCCTCCTCGCGCATGCGCTTCTTGTCGAGGCGGCGGAAGAGACTGCCAAGCAGGCCCGGTGCGCGCAATTCGCGGCCGAGGAAGAGGTTGGCGGCAATGTCGAGCGCGGGCGCGACGGCGAGGTCCTGGTAGACCGTCTCGATGCCGGCGTGGCGCGCGTCAAGGGGGCCCTTGAAATGCACCGGCGCGCCATCGAGCAGGATGTCGCCGCTGGTCGGATGCACGGCCCCGGTCAACGTCTTGATGAGTGTCGACTTGCCGGCGCCGTTGTCGCCGACGACGGCGAGGATCTCGCCGGCGCGCAGCTCGAAATCGACGCCGTCGAGCGCGGTGACATGGCCGTAGGTCTTCACCACATTGCGCGCTTCGAGAACCACATGCGGGGAATGGTCGGCCATCAGCTCCTCCTCCGGGACATCTGGTCGAGCGCCACGGCGATGATGACGAGGATGCCGGTCACGAGGTCCTGCCAGAGCGGATCGATGCCGGCGAGCGTCAGGCCGTTGCGCAAAACGCCGACGATGAGCGCGCCGATCAGCGTGCCGATGAGGCCGCCACGCCCGCCGAACAGGCTGGTGCCGCCGATCACCACGGCGGTGATGGAATCGAGATTGGCGCTCTGCATGGCATTCGGGTCCGCATTCGGGATGCGCCCGAGCGCAAGCCAGGCCGCGATGCCGTAGATGAGGCCGGCCAGCACGTAGACCGAGAGCAGGTGGCGGCGCACCGGGATGCCGACGAGGCGGGCGGCCTCGGCATTGTTGCCGATGGCGTAGACGTGGCGGCCCCATTTCGTCTGGTTCAGGAGATACCAGACAATGGCATAGAGCGTGAACATGATCAGCACGCCATAGGTCAGCACGAAGCCACCGAGCTTCATCGTGTTGCCCATCCAGGCGAGGAAGGGGTCGCGCACCGGAAAGGCGCCCCCTTCGGAGATCAGCCGCAGCGCGGCGGTCAGGATGCCGAGAATGCCGAGCGTGACGATGAAGGGCGGGAGCCTGAGGCCGGAAACGAGGCCCCCTGCCGCAAGGCCCGCAGCCGTGCAGAGCAGGATGGCAAAGCCCATGGACAGCACGGGGTCGTAACCGAGATTGACCAGCTTGCCGGCGACGATGGTGCCGAGCACGCAGATCGCCCCGACGGCAAGGTCGATGCCGGCCGTCAGGATCACCAGCGTCTGGCCGATCGCCAGAACGCCGATGATGACCGTCTGCTGCAAAATGATCGACAGGTTGTGGGTCGCGAGAAAACGGGGATTGGTCAGCGCGAAGATCACGCAGAAGCCGAGAAGGACCAGGAGCGGGCCCACCGAGGGCGTTCCCAGGATGCGGGCCGTGAGGCTCCGCGGCGTCTCGGCGTCGGAAACGGTGGCTGTGTTCATGGGCATCCCGTGCATCAGGTTTTGCGCGGCCGATCACCCGGTCGGGACCGCGGCGACGCAAGGCCGCGCACGATCCCGCCGGGAGAAAGAGGATCAGTCACCCCAGCAGTTTTCGAGACCCCAGGCGGTATCCTTCGATTCCAGGCCCTCGACGGGCTTGTCGGTGATCAGGAAGGAGCCGGTGTTGACGAAGCCGCTCGGCTTCGTGCCGGAGGCTGCATATTCCACGACAGCGTCGACACCCATGGAGGCCATCTTGTAGGGGAACTGCATGACGGTCGCGGCGATCTTGCCGTCCTTCACGTCGCGCACACCGGCGCAGCCGCCGTCGATCGAGGTGAGCATAACATCGGCTTCCTTGCCGAAGGATTTCAGCGCCGCATAGGCGCCGGCCGCGGCCGGTTCGTTGATCGTATAGACGGCGTTGATATCGCCGTTCTTGGAAAGCAGGTTCTCCATGCCGACCTGGCCCTTGTCCTGCGCGCCGTTGGTGATGGCCGCGCCCGCGATCGACGGATCGCCCTCGGCGATGCCGAAGCCCTTGAGGTAACCGTCGTGGCGGAAGGTGTCGACCGTGCCGCCGGGCGTGCCGTCCAGCATGGCGACGACCGCCTGCTTGTCGCCCATCGCCTTGCGGGCATAGGCGCCCTGCTGCACGCCGGCCTCGAAATTGTCCGTGGCAAAGGTGGCGTCGACGGCGTCTGCCGGGTCCGTCGCCGTGTCGAGCGCGATGACGAGCACGCCAGCCTCGCGAGCCTTCTTGATGACATCGAGCATGCCCGACGAATTGTTCGGTGTGACGAGGATGCCCTTGGCACCGGCGCTGATCAGGTCCTCGATGGCGGCGACCTGGCCTTCGTTGTCGCCGTCGAACTTGCCGGCGCGGGCGATCAGCTTGACGCCCTTCTCCGCGGCTCGGGCCTCGGCGGCCTGGCGCATCTTGACGAAGAACGGGTTGACCTCGGTTTTCGTGACGAGGCCGACGATGACCTCCTGGGCGCTCGCCGAGCCTGCGCCAAGCGCAAGACCGAGCGCGAGCCCGACGGCGGAATATGCGGATGCGCGAATGCGATGAAGCGACATGAAATCCTCCCAGATCCAACGGCGCCGCGGAGCCCCTCCGGCTCTTTTGGCGGGCACGGCCTCTCCTCAAAGGCCAAGGGGATTAGGTCATCTCTTTTGGATAAAGTCAAATGGCGATTACATGTCTTTTGTATATTTTTATCCAAAAAGATTGTCGTCACACGACGGGACCGGTTTCCAGCCCGCGCAGCGCGCGAAGGGCGGCGCGCACATGTTCCCTGCCCGCAAGGTCGCGATAGATGTCATAGGCCACCTGGTAGCGCCGCGCGTGGGCAGCCCGCGGCGAGACCTGCCCGACGCTCCTCGCACCGAACCGCTCCGCGCCTTCGGCGTAGGTGGCGACGGTTCCGGCCGCCACCGCACCGTGGATCGCCGCGCCCACCGCGGTGGCGTTGGCGATTTCAGGCACCTCCACGGGATGGTCGAGCACATCGGCCATGATCTGGATCAGCAGCGGATTGGCGCGGGCAAGGCCGCTCGCCATCAGCACGCGCTCGGCCGGCAGCCCGCCGGCGGGAAAGAGGTCGTGGATCGCCCGCGCGCCGAAACAGAGGCTTTCCATCAAGGCAAGGTAGATTTCCGCCGCCGTCGTTTCCCGCGTCAGGCCTGCGAGGAGCCCGGAAAGCGCGCCGTCCGCATAGGGCACGCGGTTGCCGCCGAGCCAGTCGAGCGCGACGAGCCGCCCCGCCGCGGGCGCAAGTTCCGCCGCCTCGGCGTTATAGGCGCGAAAACTCTCCTCCCTATCCGCCCCACGCGGAAAGGTGCGCACGAACCAGGCGAGCGTGTCGCCGAAACTCGGCTGGCCGGCCTCATAACACCAGAGCTGGCGCATGGAGCCGTCGAAGGCGACGCCCTCGATACCCGGCGGCAGCGGCCGATAGACGTCGCTGAGATAGAGATAGGCTGCCGACGTGCCGAGCGCGCCGACGAAGGCGCCCGGTGTCACGCCGCCGATCGCCGGCAGCATGACATGGGAATCGATGACCGCGACGGCGACGATCGCCTCTCCCTCGATCCCCGTCAGGTCGCGCCATTGCGGCGACAGCGCCCCGGCGGGCGAGCCGACGGGGAGCGGCGTCGCCAGCCGCCGGTCGAGATCCGCCACGACGTCCTGCGGATAACCGGTCGCCGCGGAAAACTGCGCCTTGTAGGCGGCAAAGCCGAGGCCACGCGCCTCCCGCCCCGTCAACTGCCAGGCGAGCCAGTCGCCACCCTCGATGAAGCGGTCCGTCTCCGCCCAGAGCGCTGGCGCCTCCGCGGCGATCTGCGCGGCCTTCGCCAGCAGCCATTCCCCGGAAACCCGCCCACCGAAATTGGCGAGGAACGGGCCGGGTCGCGCATTGATCGTGTCGGCATAGGCCTGGGCGTTGTGCTTCCACAGCTTGACATAGGCATGCGGCGCTTCGGGATAAAGACGCGAGAGCGGCACGCCATCGGCCCGGGCGGGCAGGGGCGAACTTGCGGTGAAGCCGAGGCCGATCCCCTCGACGGTCCGCCCGCGCCCCAGCCGCGAAAGAATCTCGAAGGCCGCCTCCGTATAGTCCTCGGCGTTCTGCAGCGCGAAATCCGGTGGCAGCGGCGTTCCGTCCGGAAGCGACCGGGTCATGATCCCGTATCGGTAGGGATGGACATGATGCGCCACCTGCCGCCCGCTCTCGACCTCGACCAGCACGCCCCGCGCCGATTCCGATCCGTAGTCCAGTCCGATGAGATAGGTGGTCACTGGGCGCCTCTCCGCAGGGGGGTCATACGCCATATACACAAATCCATACATAAATAGCAATCTTATGTATATTATCATACATAAGTATCTGTCGCCACAAAACTCCACGCTTTATCTCATCCGCCTTTGTCGCTAAACCGGTGCGGAAACGGGAGTTTTGCATGGCGCGCGCGGACGAGGGGCACGAGAAAACAACGCTTGACGGCGCGGGCGGCATCCTGTCGCTGATCGCGGGCGGCGAGGCCGCCTCGCGGGCCGAACTGCTCGCCGCCTCGGGCCTCTCGCGCGTGACGGTGACACAGCGGCTCAACGCGCTGCTCGCCAGCGGCCTGGTGCGCGAGACGGAAAAGACCCTGCCGAGCGGCGGCCGGCCGACCCGGGTGCTGGCGATCAACGCGGCGAGCGGCTTTCTCCTCGTCGCCAATATCGGCGAGACGCACATCCATCTCGCCGCCATGGACCTGACACCGGCGATCCTTGCCCAGACGACACTGCCCTTCTCCGTCGCAAGCGGCCCCGAAGCCACGCTGACACAGATCGGCGACGCCTTCGACGCCCTGGCGGCGGAAGCCGAAAGGACCCATGGCTTCTTCCTCGGCATCAGCCTCAGCCTGCCGACACCCGTCGATTTCAAGCGCGGCTGCGTCGTCGGTCCTTCGGTCCTGCCAGGCTGGGACGAGTTCGACATCATCGGCCGCCTCAAGGCGCGTTTCGACGTGCCCGTCTATGTCGAGAACGACGTGAACCTGATGACGATCTGCGAGCACAAGCGTCGCTTCCCGGCGGTCGACGACATGCTTTTCGTGAAGGTCGGCACGGGCATGGGCAGTGGCATGATCGCCGGCGGGCGACTGTTTCGCGGGGCGCAGGGCGCGGCGGGCGATATCGGCCATATCCAGTTCCTTTCCGACGACGCCCCGCTCTGCCGCTGCGGCAAGTTCGGCTGCGTGGAAGCGCGCGCCGCCGGCTGGGCGATCGCCCGCGACCTCTCCGCCCGCGGCTTTCGCGCCGAGACCGCGCGCGACGTGATCGACCTCGTCGAACAGCGCAAGCCCGAGGCGCTGATGTTGCTGCGCGCCGCCGGCCGCACGATCGGCGAAGTCATCTCCGACGTCGTCAGCATCATCAATCCGAGCCTCATCGTCATTGGCGGCACCCTTGCGCGCGGCGGCGACCTCATGCTCTCGGGCATCCGCGAACTCGTCTACCAGCGCTGTCTGCCGCTCGCCACGCGCGATCTCTCCATCGTGCTCTCCACCGTGCGCGAGGACGGCGCGCTTTTCGGCGCAGCATATCTGCTGCTGGACGATCTTTTCGCGCCCGCAAGGGCCGACCGCCTGCTGGAGCGCTACGACACCGCCCGGCACAGGCAGACGCCGGCGGCCGTACGGCGGCAAGCGCCCTGAAAAGGACCGTCACCCGAAATCGCTCGCCCGAACCCTTCCGGCCGATTAAACCTGAGCCGGACAGGCCCACGGGCTGAACAACAGGGTAGCGCATGAAAGAGATCACCGTCCCCTCCATCGGCATTCTGGATGGCGCCCGGCTGCCCGAGACGACCTTGCGCCTGGCCCTCATCTACGCCGCGGCCGAATTCGTGATCAGCAGCCCCACATGGTTCTCCATCGGGGACAATCCGATCAAGCCATTCATGGGCAAGCTTGTCCTCGAGGTGGTTTTCGTTCTCCTGGCAATCCTCTTCGCCTGCCTGCTCAGCCGCATCAGGCAGCAATCCTATAGCGTGCAGCTTCTCGCCTGCCTGCTCCTTTCCCTCTGCAGTTCCCTGGGCATGTCGCTGCTTGACTACTACCTCTACAGCCTGATCATGCTGCCGGCCGTCATACCGCTCGATCTCACGGAATACGGCTATGCGGTCTGCTACCGCATGTCGATCTTCTTCGGCTGGTCGTTCCTCTTCGTCGCGCTGCTCAACCACATCGACGTGCGCGACCGGGACCTGAAGCTGATGGCCTCGCGGGAAGAAGCCCTCGCCGCACAGATGCGCGCCTTGCACTATCAGATAAACCCGCATTTTCTCTTCAACACCCTGAACTCGATTACCGGCCTCGTCGAGGAAGGCGCATCGCAGCGGGCCGAGCGGATGATCATGTCGCTCTCGGCCTTCCTGCGCGCGACATTGCAGCTCGATCCCTTGCGCGAACTGCGGCTTGCCGACGAGATGGCCCTGCAGAAGGAATATCTGGACATCGAGAAGGAGCGGTTTTCAGACAGGATGATCGTTCGCATCGACATACCGGCCGAACTCCAAGACGCGCTGGTGCCAAGCCTGATCTTGCAGCCCCTGATCGAAAACGCCGTAAAACACGGCGTCGGCCCCTCGACCGGCAGGGCCGAAATTCATGTCAGCGCGGTCAGGACCGGGCCGACGCTCTGCGTGTCTGTGGAAAACGACGTCGCAACGGCCGCATCAGGCAAAGCCGGCCAGGGCCTCGGCATCGGCCTTGCCAATGTCGCCCATCGCGTCAAAACCCATTTCCCCGCCGGCGCCGCCCTGACCGCGGGCCATGTCGCGCCCGGGCGGTTCCGGGCAACGCTCACCATGCCGTTCAGGACGGGGTGAGCCCTGCGGGCCTTCCGGGATCCCGGCACGGCAGGGTCAGCGGCCGCCGGCGCGATAGTCTTCGACCGCGAAGCTCAGCTCCGGGTCGGCATGGGCGTCCCAGTAGCCCTTCCAGAGGGCCTTGCTGATGGGGCCGACCTTGCCGTCGCCGACCGGCTGATCGTCGAGCGTGGTGATCGGCATGACGCCGCCGGCGGTCGTGACGAAGAGAATCTCGTCGCATTGATAGGCGAGTTCCACCGGCACATCGTCGATCGTGTAGGGATAACCGAGCTTTTCGGCGACGGCGAGCACCGACTTGCGCGTCACGCCCTCCAGCACGCCCTTTCTCGGTGTATAGAGCTTGCCGTCCTTGATCAGGATGACGTTGAAGCCGGAGCCTTCCGTGAGGTTGGCGTCGCCATCGGTCAGGATCGGATACATCGCGCCGCGATCGCGCGCCTCCATCAGGCCGCGGGTGAAATCGCCCCATTGCAGGTTCTTCACGGTCGGATCGATGGCGCCCGGCGGCACGCGGCGCACCGTGCGGGTGATGACGGCGCTGCCGCCGGTCTTCTGCGTCGCCTCGTCCATGACCCAGAGATAGGGCATGACCATGAGATAGCAGACATTGTCGCACTCCTCGGGCGCATACTGGCGCACGAAGCGCAGGCCGCGGGTCACGATCATCATGACATAGGCATCGCGGATGCCGCTCTTGACCGTCATCTCGACGAGCCGGTCGCGGATTTCCTGGCGCGGCAGCGGGCTCTTGAGGCGCAACTGGGCGCAGCTCTTCTCGAAGCGGTCGAGATGGTCCTCCAGCCGGAAGAACCGGCCATTCCAGACGGCCGGCACGTCATAGGTCAAGTCCGAATGCAGGAAACCCTGGTCGAGGATAGGGATGCGCGCCTCGTGCAGCGGCACATATTCCCCCGCAATATAGGCGATGCCCCTGGCGAACGGATTGTCGCTGGCTTCGAGTTCTTTCACGCGCCGGCGATACTCCGTGAAGATGTGGTCCGTATAGGACATGATGCCTGCCTCCAAAAAGGGATGTCATGACACGCCGTTGCGCGCCGCCTGCAAGACGGCGCGCAGGGTGTCGAACGGCGATCGTCAGGCGGCGAGGATGCCCGCGGAGACGATGTCGCCGAAGGCACCGTCCGCGGCCTCGAGCGCCCGGTCGATATCCTCGGGCGTATGGGCGGCGCACAGGAACATGTTGTGCTTGGGGTGCAGGTAGATGCCGCGCCGAAGGGCCGCCAGGCAGAAGGCATTGGCGATCTTCAGCTCCTCGTCGCCGTCGAAGAGCACCATGGGCATCTGCGCCGGCCCCGTCTGCCGCAGCTTGAAGCCGTGCCGGGCGGAGATCGCCGAAAGGCCGTCCCGGAAACGCTCGCCCATGGTTTCCGTATGCGCAAGGGCGTCGCTGTCGCGGAGGATCCGGACGGTCTTGACCGCGGCCGCCATGGCGGCCGAGCCGTACCAGAAGGAGCCGGTGACGAAGACCTTGCCGGCGCCCTCCCGGAAGCGTTCCGAGCCCGCCACGGCAGCAAGCGGCCAGCCATTGGCGATGGCCTTCGAATAGGCCGCAAGGTCGGGCTTGACGCCGTAGCGCGCCCAGCTTCCCCGGACGTCGAGGCGGAAGCCTGCGCGCACGTCGTCGAGAATGAGGGCGGCGCCCGTGCGGTCGCAGATTTTGCGCGCATGGGCGAGGAAGGCGGCCTGCGGCAGGTGCTGGTCCTTGCCGACATCGTGCTGGAAGGCGGTCAGCAGGACGCCCGCGAGATCGTCGCCGGCGGCATCGACCGCGGCATCGAGGCTGGCGGCATCGTTATAGTCGAAGACGATGATATGGGCACGATCCTCCGCCGTCACGCCGAGCAGCGACGGCGAGCACCACGGAACGGCGCCGTGATAGGCGCCACGGGCGACGAGGATCTTGCGGCGTTCGGTGGCCGCGCGCGCGATGGTGACGCAGGCCGTCGTCGCATCTGTGCCGTTCTTCTGGAAGAGCGTCCAGTCGGCGTGATCGAGCGTATCGACGAGCAGTTCGGCAAGCTCCACCATGCTTTCGGTCGGCCCGTTGCCGACGTCGCCCGCATCGATCCGGGCGAGGGCGGCGGCGTCCACCTCGGGGTGGCGATAACCGAGCACGTTCGGCCCCCAGGCGCACATGAAGTCGATATATTCGTTGCCGTCCGCATCCCAGACGCGGCAACCGTCCGAGCGCGAGAAGAATTGCGGATAGCCCGGCGCGATCGCCCGGGTCGCCATATGGCCCCACATGCCGTTCGGCACGACGCGCCGGGCGCGCTCGACGAGTTCCGTGTCGCGGCTGTTCAGCAGTTTCGCTGTCATCTTGCGTGTCCTCCTTGGCGGGAGAGGCGCACCGCCTCTCCCGATAGCTTGGTCAGTTCGTGATTTCGGCCAGCGGCAGGTTGCAGCAGGCACTGTAGCGAACGCCCTTGACGTCCGGGCTGTGCGCCAGGATGAGGTCGGGGCTGACCATCGGGATGATGATCCGGGCCTTGGCCATCAGCTCGCCGGCCTCGAACCAGAGCTTCTCGGCTTCCTCAGCCGGCGCGGCGAGCGCCTGTTCGCGCAGCTTGCCGGTTTCCGTGCTGATGATCGAGGGATCGGTTTCGCCCCCCGCGCGCTTGGCCCAGACAGAGCCTTCCGACAGGCCGAAGACGTCGACATATTGCGAGGTGCCGAAGAAGTCGGGCGCGAAGAAGACGGCGGTCAGCGGAATGTGGTCGCCATTGGCCGCTTCGCGCCAGTTGGCGAAGGGAACCGGCGAGAGCTCGACCGTGATGCCCACCTTGGCCAGGTCCTGCTGGATCTTCTGCATCATCAGCGAGAAATCGACGCCGTAGACGTTCATGTCCGGATAGATCGACTTCAGCGTGAAGCCGTCGCCGACGCCGGCCGCCGCCAGCAGTTCCTTGGCACGGTCCGGGTCGTAGGCGGGGATCTCGTGGTTGTCGCCGCCCGGGAAGCCGAGCGGGATCGGCGTTGCGATCGCGCGGCCGGCGCCGCCGACGGTGAAGTCGATCAGCGATGTCCGGTCGATGGCGATCGAGATGGCTTCACGCACCTCTGGCGTCAATTTGACGGTGTTGGCCTTGGCGCCCGGCGACAGCGCGATATAGACGAAATTGTAGGACGGCACCTTGTCCACCACCACATTGCTGCCTTCGAGCGTCTTGGCGGTTTCCGCATCGATCTGCATGGCGATGTCGGCCGCGCCGGACTGCAGCATCTGCGCCTGCGCCACGGCATCCTTCACCTGGCGGAAGACGACCTGCGGGATGACAGGGGCCTTGCGCCAGTAATTTTCGTTGCGCTTCAGGCGCAGCTCCGCGTTCGGCTCGTAGGATTCGAGGACGAAAGGCCCGCTGCCGGCGGAATTGCTCAGGAACCAGTTTTCCGACGTGTCCTTGTCGACGGCCGTCGCATCCGACAGCGCGCCGTTGGCGGCGGCGACATCGCTGTTGATGATGCCGAGGAAGCCCGCGGACGCCTGGTTGAGGAATTCCGAATTCGGCGCGGAGAGCTTGACGACGACCGTCTGCGCGTCGGGAATGTCGATCGAACTGATGGGGTCGGCGATGAAGGCGCCGTTACCCTTGATGTTCTTCAACCGCTCGAACGACCATTTCACATCCTTCGCCTCGACCGGCGAACCGTCGGAGAACTTTGCTGCTGGGTCGAGCTTGAAGGTCAGCTCGGTCTGCTCCGGGTTGATCTCCCAGCTCGAGGCGATCAGCGGCTGCACCTTGTTGTCCTTGTCGAGCGTCACGAGCTGCTCGTAGACGGAGGTGTTGTAGATCTGGCAGGTGTCGCACCAGGCGCGGGCCGGATCGAGCGAATTGACGTCCATGTCACGGGCGATCACCAGCGCGCGCTCCTCGGCCGATGCCGGCTGGATGGCCCCGCCCAGCATCGTGGCGGAGAGGGCGAGCGAAAGAAAGGCCAGTCTGGATTTCGATGGAAGAAGTCGTTTCATCGGTTGGATACCTCCAGTTTGACGGGCTGCGGATGCCCTGTTCCACTATTTTTCCGCAATTCGAAGCAAGGCGTCCCGCACGTCGGCAACCGTCGCAAGCGCTGCGCGATTGAGGGCGGCCGAGACCGTGGGGGCGGCAAGCCCGCCGGTCACGCGCAGGATTTCGTGGTCGAGACAGTCGAAGAAGCGTTCCTGGATCTCGGCGGCCCAGGTGCCGCCCATCGACAGGCTGCGGGCGGTCTGCTCGGCAATGACGACCCGGCCGGTCTTGTCGATGGATTGGCCGATGAGCTGCCAGTCGATGCCGTGGTGGTCGATGTTGCGCAGGTCGATGACCTCGGCATCGATGCCCGCCTCCTCCGTCGCCCTGATCGCGTTCTGGACCATGACGGAGGTCGCCAGGACCGTGCAGGCGCTTCCGGGCCGCACGATGCGCGCCGAGCCGAAGGGGATGAAGAAGTCCCGGTCGCCGGCCGGCACCTCGAATTCCTTCTGGTAGAGTTCGGTATGCTCGAAGACGACGACGGGGTCGTCGCAGGCAAGCGCCGAATTCATGAGGCCGATATAGTCGAAGGCGTTCGACGGCGTGACGATGCGCCAGCCGGGAAACAGGCCGAAAAGGGCCGACGGATCGCCGGAATGCTGCGAGCCGTAGCCGGTATGGGGCGAGATGCGCACGCGCATGACGATCGGAACGGGAAAGCCGTCGCCGAACATGTGGCGCACCTTGCCGACGCCGTTGGCGATCTGGTCGGCCGCGGTGAAACAGAAATCGCCGAACATGATCTCGACCACCGGCCGCAAGCCGTTGAGCGCCGCGCCGAGGGCGACGCCCGTGAACCCGTTCTCGGCGATCGACATGGGCAGGACGCGCTCGGGCCAGCGTTCCAGCGCGCCCTTGGTGAAGCCGCTGACGCCGCCGCGCATCTGGTGGGCGTCCTCGCCCATGACGATGATGCGCGGATCGCGCGCCATCGCGGCGGCCAGCGTCTCGGAGGCGGCGGCGACGAATTTCACCTTCTCGACGGCATCGGGGCGCATGTCGTCGTGGTCGAGGAAGCGCTTGTCGGCAAGCTCGGAAAGGTCGCCCAGAATGCCATGGTCGTGCGTCGCCGGATCCGGCCAGAGGCTGTCGGGAATACGCAGCGTGTTGCCGCCGGGGACCGGTTCGGTCAGCTTTCCGGCCGCTGCCGCGACCCGGTCCGTCACCAGCGCATCGATCTGCGCGAACTCTTCCGGGGAGAGCAGGCCGAGCGCCGCCAGGCGCGCCTCGGCGAGCGCGATGGGGTCGCGCTCACGCCATGCGGCTTCCTCTTCCTTCGTGCGATAGCCGAAATCGCTGCCGCTGCGGGATCCGGATTGATGGAAATGGCGGTAGCAGAGGGCCTCGATCACGACGGGACCGCCCGTCTCGCGGATGATGCGGCGGGCCTCCACCATGGCCCGATGCACGGCGACGACATCCATGCCGTCGCATTCGATCGCGGCGATGCCGAGCATCGCGCCGCGGGACGACAGCCGCGTCTCGCGCGTCACGTCGGAAATATGCGTGGAGACGCCGTAGAGGTTGTTCTCGATGAAGAAGATCACCGGCAGGCCTTGCGCGGCGGCGATGTTCATCGCCTCGTAGCTCGCGCCGTTCTGGGCCGCGCCGTCGCCGAAGAAGGCGACGGAGATGTGGTCGCGGCCGAGCATCTTGTCGGCGAGCGCATAACCTGCCGCATGGGGCGGATTGCCGCCGACGATCGCCGAGGTGCCGACGACGCCGGCGCCGGCGAAACGCATGTGCATGGAGCCGCCCCGGCCGCCGCAATAGCCGGGGGTCAGGCCCATGATCTCGGCCATGAAACGGTAGATCGCCTCGTCCATGCCGGGCGTGAAGGCATCCTTGCGGATGTCGAAGCCTTCGGGAACCGAGGGATTGAGCAGCTTCAGCAGCACCTGGTGGTGGGCGCGGTGCGTGCCGTTGATCTTGTCGTCTGTACCGAGCGCGGCCATGGCGCCGACCGCACCTGCCTCCTGGCCGATGCTGGCATGGGCCGGGCCGTGGATGAGGCCCGCCTTCTCCAGATCGAGCAGCTTTTCCTCGAACCGGCGGATGAGCAGCATCTGGCCGTACCAGTGGACGAGGTCTCGTGCCTGCTCCCCGCTCCAGTCCGCTTCGTCCAGCTCCAGCCGGAACCAGGGCGCGGAAGGGGCGAGCGGTATCTGGCGTGCCATTCGTATCCTCGGGTCGCAGGGGAGCCGCGTCGGGCTCTGTTCTCGTTTATGGAAATAAATTCCGATTTCTGTTGAATGGCACACTAAGCTGTGCCAGCCTTTGGATGCAACAGAAATTTTCACGCGCCGCCAAAGAGGAAGACATGCGATGATCCGCGACGCCAACGTGCTGAACGCCCTGGTTGAGATTGTGCGCCGGTTCGTGCGCGAGCGGCTGCTGCCGGCGGAGGCCCGGGTGGAGGACGAAAACGCCATCCCGCCCGAAATCATCGCGGAGATGCGCACACTCGGTCTTTTCGGCCTGTCCATCCCGGAGGAGCATGGCGGGCTCGGCCTGACGATGGAGGAGGAGGTGCGCGTCGCCTTCGAGCTCGGTTATGCCTCTCCCGCCTTCCGCTCCGTCATCGGCACGAACAACGGCATCGGCTCGCAGGGCATCATCGTCGATGGCACCGAGGCGCAGAAGCAATACTGGTTGCCACGCATGGCGACGGGCGAGGTCATCGGCTCCTTCGCCCTGACCGAGCCGGACGTCGGCTCGGATGCGGGCGCCGTGAAGACCACGGCGCGGAGAGACGGTGACCACTATGTCCTTAACGGCACGAAACGCTACATCACCAATGCCCCGGTGGCCGACGTCTTCACCGTCATGGCGCGCACCGGCGGTCCGGGGCCTGCGGGCGTGACCGCCTTCCTGGTGCCGAAGGACAGCCCCGGCCTCAGCCTTGGCCCGATCGACAGGAAGATGGGGCAGCGCGGCACCCGCACCTCGGACGTCATCTTCGACAATTGCCGCATCCCGGCCGACAGCGTCATCGGCGGCGTGGAGGGCGTCGGCTTCAAGACCGCGATGAAGGTGCTCAACCGCGGCCGACTGCATATCTCGGCGGTCTGCGTCGGCGCCGCGGAGCGGCTGTGCGACGAGGCCGTGCGCTTCGCGCGCGAGCGGGTGCAGTTCGGCAAGCCGATCGCGGAGCACCAGCTCATCCAGGCCATGCTCGCCGACAGCTCGACCGAGGCCTTTGCCGGACGCGCCATGGTTCTGGAGGCCGCGCGGCGGTTCGATGCGGGCGATCGTGTCATCCAGCAGGCGGCGAGCGCAAAGCTGTTCTGCTCGGAGATGGTCGGCCGTGTCGCCGACCGCGCGGTGCAAATCCATGGCGGCGCCGGCTACATGCAGGACTATCCGGTCGAGCATTTCTACCGCGATGTCCGGCTGTTCCGGCTCTACGAGGGCACATCGCAGATCCAGCAGCTCATCATCGCCCGCGAAATGCTGAACGCCTGAGGCCGGACCGATGCAGCGAGCTCTTGGAATCGTCGCGGATGACTTTACCGGCGCCCTCATGGTCGCCGGCTATCTGGAGAGCGCCGGCATCCACTGTCCCGTGCTCTTCCGTCCCGAGGCAAAGATCCCGCCTGCGGCCGTGGTGATGGCCGGCACCCGGACGCGCACGGTGCCCGTTGCGGAGGCGCTTGCCGAGCTAGGCCGTTTCACCGACGCCTTCCTGCGGGCCGGCTGCAGGCGGATCGCCTACAAGGCCTGCGCCACGTTCGATTCCACCGAAGACGGCAATATCGGCCCGGCCGCCGATTATCTCGCCGATCGCGCGGGCATGCGGCCGGTGCTGATGAGCGCCGGCTTTCCCCGTTTCGGCACCACGGTCCACCAGGGCTACATGTTCTATCGCGGCCGCCTCGTTTCCGAATCGATCAAACGTTTCGACCCGCTGACCCCGATGTCCGATCCCGATCTCGTCCGTTTCCTGGGGCGGCAGACGCCGCACCGGATCGCGCTCCTGAACCATGCCACCCTTCGCAGCGGCGCCGACGCGGCCCTTGCTGCCATCGAGGCCTTCGCCGACGAAGGAGTGGGCCACGTCTTCCTGGACACCACCGATGACGGCGACGTCGAGACCGCGGCCGAGGTCGCGGCGGCGATGAACCGCGTCGTCGTCGCCAGCGATCCCCTGATCATCGCCTACGCGACCCGCCTCGGCCACGCCATGCAGCCGGATCCGGTGCCCTCACCGCAGCAGGTCGACGGCCCCACGGCCGTCATTGCCGGAAGCGTCGGGCCGGTCGTCCTGGCGCAGCTTGCTGCTTTCTCGGCCAATCATCCCTTATTGACGCTGGATCTGCTCGATCCCGCCGGGGAGGAGGGGCTGGTTTCCGCCGCGCTCGACTGGGCCTCGCGACGGCTCGGCGCAGCACCCCTCGCCATTTCGACGGCGACAGGACCGGAAGGTGTCGCCGCCGTGCAGGCCGCCTTCGGCCGTGTAGAGGCGGCCCGCCGCGCGGAGCGCATCCTCGGCGCCATCGCGAGGGGTTTGCGCGATCGCGGGGTTCGACGCTTTATCGTTGCGGGCGGCGAGACGTCGGGCGCGGTCGTCGATGCGCTCGGCATCGCGGCCGTTCGGGCCCTGCCGGAAGGCCCGCTCGGAACCGGCTTCTGCATATCCTGCGGGCCGACGCCCCTTTCGCTATATCTCAAACCCGGCAAGCTGGGCGCCGACGACATCCTGCTGAGCGCCGTCGAGGCGATGAACCAATGGAGTGGACGATAATGGACGAAACGGCGGCGAGGACGGCCCTGGTCGAGGCGAGCCGGCGATCGGTGGCACTCGGCCTCAACAGCGGAACGGTCGGCAATTTCAGCCTGCGCCACGGCGAGGGCATGCTGATCACGCCGACGGGCATCGCCCCCGATGCCCTCGCGCCCGAACAGATCGTCGCGATGGATCTCGACGGCGCCTGGATCGGCGGCTGGCGGCCGTCCTCGGAATGGGCCATTCACGCCCGGCTCTACGCCACGACGAATGCCGGCGCCGTCGTCCATACCCACCCCGACCACTGCGTCGCCCTTGCCGCGCTGCGCCGGCCGATCCCGCTGTTCCACTACATGGTCGCCGGCTTCGGCGGCAGCGAGATCCCCTGTGCGGACTATGCCTGTTTCGGGAGCGCCGCGCTTGCGGAAACGGTGGTCGCCGCCATGGGCACGACCCATTCCGCCTGCCTGATGGCCAATCACGGCGCGGTTACCATCGGGCCCGATGTCGGGACGGCGCTGGCACGCGCGGAGAAGCTGGAAACGCTGGCGCGGCAATACGTGCTCGCCCGTTCGATCGGCGAGCCCGTTCTCCTGACGCAAGCGGAACTTGCCGATGTGCGCGCCCGCTACGGCACCTACGGCCAGCAGGCGAAACGCTGACTGTCAGCCGCTGCGACACACCTCGCCGAGGATCCGCATCACCAGCGCCGGATATTCGAGATGCGGCATGTGCCCGCAAGCGTCGAGGGCATGCAGCCCGACATTGCCGGGCAGGCCGGCCGTGGCGCTGAACGGCAGGATACGGTCCTGCCGGCCGAAGACGATCCGCACCGGCCGGGACAGGCGGGCAAGGTCGTCACGGATGGCGATCGCCTGCGTTCCATCCGGGAAGAACCGCTCGGCAAAGGCACGCATCGCCGCCGTCAGGTCCGTGTCGTCGCGCTGCTGCACCACCGCCTGCAGGAAGGCGGGCGAGATGACGGCGGCATCGTGAACCAGGAGGTCGAGCCAAGGTTTCAGGCTCTCCCGCTGCCGTGCGCGCAACACGCCCTCGACAAAGGCGCCGTTGATCTGGGGCCCGAGGCCCGCAGGGGAGACGAGGCAGAGGCCGCGGATATCCAGTTGCCCGCGGCTCGCCAGCCGCGCCGCCAGCGCGCCGCCGAAGGAATGGCCGGCCAGAACGAGCGGACCATCGTGTTGCGCGGCAACGGTCGCCTCGATGCTTCCGGCCATCCGGTCGAGGTCTTCGGGAACCGCATGCGGCGAGCGCCCGTGCGCGGGAAGGTCGATGGCCAGCGCCGGCCAGTCCGCGCGCGCGGCAGCGAGCATGCCGCGCCAGTTGTTGAGGTCCGCACTGAAACCATGGAGGAGCACGACGGGCAGGCCTTCGCCCTTGCGCAGCCAGACCGCATTCAGCGTTGCAGGACTACCGTCTTTTCGGACCGCAGGCAGAATGGCAGGGTTTTCGACTGTTGCGGGCCGGCGGGCCGGGCCGGCGTCACCGATCCTCGCAACGACGTCGGTCTTCTGGATCCGCCCGCCCGGGCCGGTGCCGGTGAGGCCGTCCAGCGCGATGCCATGCTCGCGAGCGATGCGGCGGGCGAGGGGAGTGGGATTGGGGCCGCGCCCGCTTCGGCGCACGCCTGGCACGAGAATGGCGCGGGTTGCTTCATTCGCAGGCTCCCCGGCCGCAGTCTCCTGCGGCTCCGTCTCACCGTAGGTTTCCCCGGCTCCATAGATGCGTGCGACATCCGCCCCGACATCCACCTCGACCTCGCTGTCGACCAGGGCATGAATGACACCGGTCGCCGGGGATTCGACCTCGACGGCGGCCTTGTCGTTGTCGATCTCGAAAAGGACCTGCCCCTGCCGGACGGTCTCACCCTCGGAAACGAGCCAGCGGGCGATGCGGCCGCTCGACATTTCGAGGCTGACCTTCGGATAGACGACATGGGTGGGCATGGGGGATCCCTTGAGGCTTGAGCCTATTCGGCCGAGGTTTTCCAGTTGGGTGGTCGTTGTGACGTCGGGAACGGATCGGGCTCCCCGGCAAGCCGCGCGCGCAGGCGGCGCGTGAGCCGGAGCAGCCCGGGACCGACGGATTCCCGGCAATGGTTGCGCGAGAGGATGTCGACGATCCCGCCGCAGGTGAGCGCGACGAGGGGCGAACCATCCGTCGGCCGAAAGGCGACGCCGACGGCATTGATATAGCTGTGCCAGCTACCGAAGGCGCTGATGAAGCCGTCCCGCCGGTAATCCTCGATGGCGTGCGTAACGAGACGATCGAGTTCCTCGGCCCTTTCAGGCTCGGCCGCGACCAGTTGCTCGATCACGGATTGACGAATGTCCGGCTGCATTTCCGCAAGATAGGCAAGGCCCATGGCCGTGCGGTAGATCGGCAGGCGCGATCCGACATTGAGGCGCAGCGAAACCGGGCTCATCGAGCGGCAATTGGCGAGATAGACCATTTCCAGCCCGTCGCGCGTGCCGAGAGCGACGGCAGCGCCCGTCTGGTCCGCCAGTTCCTGCATCAGGGGCCTCGCCATATGGATGACGGCGCTGGAGCTGAGCGCCGAATAGCCGAGCGAAACCGTCGCCGGCCCGATGCTGTAGCGGCCGAGCATGTCGTCGTAATGGAGATAACCGAGGCCGACGAGCGTCGAGGTCAGGCGCGAGACGGTTGCTTTCGGCAGGCCCGTCCGTTCGATGAGATCCTGGTTGCCGAGCGTGGCGTCGTCGGCGGTGAAGGCCCGCAGGATTTCCAGGCCGCGTGTCAGCGAAGCGGCCGAATTCCCGCCCTCCACGCCTTCGCTGCCGTCTGCCGGTTTGGTCCGTTTACGCATGTCTTGCCTTTCGTTTCAGCGCTGCTGGAGCCATAGCGGATTTTCGCGATCTGTCGATCTACCGTAAATGGAATATAATTTCATTTATGTTGACGTCCGCTGCGCCTGTTGTCAATAATGCCTGCATCGATCTCCCATTCGCCGGTCGGCACGGGATGGCACACGGGTTAAAGGACGCGATTTGTGACACGATACATTCTGCGACGCCTGGTCGCGATGCCCTTCCTTGTTCTCGGCATCGTGACGCTCGCCTTCCTGCTCACGACCGTGACCAAGGGTGACCCGCTGACGGCGATCGTGTCGGACCGGCAGATGAACGATCCGGTGGCGGTGGCCGCCGCGAAGGCGCGCTGGGGGCTCGATCGCAGCCTGCCGGAACGCTACGTCATCTATGTCGGCAACCTTCTGACCGGCGACATGGGCACCTCCTTCATCACGCGCCGGCCCGTCGCGCAGGACGTGTTCTTCCGCCTGCCGGCCACGATGGAGCTCGTCCTTGCCGCGATGCTCATCGGCTCGACGATCGGCATCACGCTGGGCGTGCTGGCGGCCTATTTCCGCAACACGGTCATCGACCATGCGGCGCGTTTCTTCGCCCTGTTCGGGTCGTCCATTCCGGTCTTCTGGCTGGGACTGGCGCTGCTTTACGTCTTCTCGGTCAAATGGGGCATCCTGCCCGGCCCCGGCCGGCTGGATCCGCGGGCGCCCCCGCCGCCGTCCGTCACCGGCTTCATGACCATCGACACCCTGATCGCCGGGAACTTGAAGCTCTTTCTGGATGCGCTCTGGCACCTGATCCTGCCCGCCTTCGTGCTCGGCTGGGCCGTCGCCGGCACCATATCCCGCCTGGTGCGCGCCAATATGCTGGAGGTGCTGGACCGGGAATTCATCCTGACGGCGCGCGCGAAGGGGGCGGGAGAGCTTCGTGTCGTGGTCCGCCATGCGCTGCGCAACACGCTCGTGCCGACGCTGACCGTCATCGGCTATTCCTTCGCCTACCTGCTCACGGGGGCGGTCCTGACCGAGACGATCTTCTCCTGGCCGGGCATGGGGTCCTACGCGGTGGAGGCGGCGCGCGGCCTCGATTTTCCCGCCATCATCGGGGTCACCATCGTCGGGGGCGTCGTCTTCCTGCTGACCAACCTCATCACCGACATTGCCTATGTCATTGCCAATCCACGCGTCCGTCTGGGGTGAGAACATGATCGCGACGACCCTCGTTCTCTTCCGCCGGCCGGTATGGCTGTCGATTCCCCTGGCCATCGGGATCGCGATCGTGGTCTTCTGGCTCGCCGTCACGGTGCTCGCGCCGCTGATGAGCCCCTATGCGCCGCTCGACATGGTCGGACGGCGGCTTCAGGCGCCGAGCTGGAGCCATTGGCTGGGGACCGACGCGCTGGGGCGGGACGTCCTCAGCCGGACCCTCTACGGCGCGCAGCATTCGATCCCGATCGCCATCGTCGTGGTCGCCCTCTCCGTCACGATCGGGGCCATGCTGGGCGCGATTTCCGGTTATGCCGGCGGTCTGCTCGGTTCGGCGATCATGCGGCTCGTCGACGTCACCCTCTCCTTTCCCCCGATGCTCCTCGCCATGGCCGTCGCGGCCTCGCTGGGTCCCGGTCTTGAAAATGCGACCGTCGCCATGGTGATCGTCTGGTGGCCCGTCTATGCCCGCCTCATGCGCGCGCAGGTTCTGGAAATCCGCGAGCGCGAGCATGTCGAGGCCGCGGTCGCGGCGGGCGCCGGCAAGGGGCGCATCCTCTTCAAGCATATCCTGCCGCTCTGTTGGACGCCGGTGCTGATCAGCGCGACGATGGATCTCGGCCAGGTGATCCTTCTTGCCGCATCGCTCAGCTTCATCGGCCTCGGCGCCACGCCGCCGACACCGGAATGGGGCTCGATGATCTCAGACGGCGCGGCGCAGTTCTATTCCTGGTGGGTCGCCCTCGGGCCGGGCCTTGCCATCCTGACCATCGTGCTCGGCTTCAACTTCATCGGCGACGGCCTGCACGACTACTTCGATCCGAAGTCGAAATGAGGCGCACCATGCAACAGGAACCGCTCTTTGCCGTTCGCGACCTTCGCGTCTCCTTCACCCGCCACGGGCAATCCTTCGAGGCCGTGCGCGGCATCAGCCTGCATGTCGACCACGGCGAAGTGCTGGGCATCGTCGGTGAATCCGGCTCCGGCAAGTCGGTCGGCATGCTCTCCGCCCTCGGCCTTCAGCCGAAGACGGCCTCCGTCAGCGGATCGGCCCGGTTCAACGGGCGCGAACTCGTCGGCATGCCCATGGCACAGCTCCGCGCCCTGCGCGGATCGCGCATCGCCATGATCTTCCAGGACCCGCTGTCCTCGCTCAATCCGGTCATGACGGTCGGCGCGCAGATCGCCGAAACGATCCGGCTGCACAATGCGGGCGTCTCGAAGCGGGCGGCGATGGACCGCGCCGCCGAACTGCTCGCCCTCGTCGCCATTCCCCAGCCCGACCGGCGCATCCACCAGTTCCCGCATGAATTTTCCGGCGGCATGCGCCAGCGCGTGATGATCGCCATGGCCGTCGCCAACGATCCCGATCTCCTGATCGCCGACGAGCCGACGACCGCCCTCGACGTGACCGTGCAGGCACAGATCATGGATGTCCTGACGGACCTGCGACGGCGGCTCAATCTCGGCCTCATCCTGATCACCCACGATCTCGGCGTGCTTGCCGGGCATGCCGACAGGGTCGCGGTCGTCTATTCCGGCGAGGTCGTCGAACAGGCCGGCGTCGATGATCTCTTCGCGCGGCCGGCCCATCCCTATACGCGAGGCCTCATCGCCTCGATCCCCAACATGGCAGAGGAGAAGGAACGGCTCTTCTCGATCGACGGCGCGCCGCCGCCCCTCGGCAAACTGCCCGGCGGATGCGCCTTCCATCCCCGCTGTCCGCAGGCGCAGGATATCTGCCGGCATGTGCCGCCGCCGGTCCGCTCGGACGGCAATCATCGGGCGGCCTGCCATTTCGCCACCCTTCCTGTCGGGAGCGCTGCATGACCGGGCCGGAACCCATCCTCTCCGTCAGGGACCTCTCGAAGCGTTTCTCCGTCACCGGCGGCCTGATCTTCGAGCGCGAGATTGCCGAGGTCAACGCGGTGACCGGCGTGTCCTTCGACGTCAAGCCCGGCGAAACGCTGGGGCTGGTCGGCGAATCCGGCTGCGGCAAGTCCACCCTCGGCCGCTGCATCCTGCGGCTGATCGAGCCCTCCAACGGGCAGACCCTGTTCCGCGGACGCGATATCAACGCGGCGAGCCCCGCGGAGATGCGTGCCCTGCGCCGCAAGATCCAGCTGGTCTTCCAGGATCCCTATGCATCGCTGCATCCGCGCATGCGGGTGGCCGAAAACATCGCCGAGCCGTTGCGCATCAGCGACCTCTCGCAGGTTCAGCGCAAGGAACGGGTCGCCGAGATGCTCGATCTCGTCCGCCTCAACCCGGAGCACGGCCAGCGCTATCCGCACGAACTGTCCGGCGGCCAGCGCCAGCGCGTGGTGATCGCCCGGGCCCTCGCACTGAAGCCGGAACTGCTCGTGCTCGACGAGCCGGTCTCCGCGCTCGACGTCTCCGTGCAGGCGGGCGTGCTCAACCTCCTCAAGGATATCCAGCGGGATTTCGGCACCGCCTATGTCTTCATCGCGCATGACCTGTCCGTCGTGCAGCACATCTCGCACCGGGTGGCCGTCATGTATCTCGGCAAGATCGTCGAGATCGCCGAAAAGCGCCGGCTCTACCGGGCACCGATGCATCCCTATACCCAGGCCCTGATGTCCGCCGTGCCGCTGGCCGACCCCGCGCTCGAGCGCAGTCGCTCGCGCATCGTGCTGAAGGGCGACCTGCCGAGCCCGCTCAATCCGCCATCCGGGTGTCGCTTCCGCACGCGCTGCCCCATCGCCCAGAAGCTCTGCGCGGAGGTGGAGCCGCCGCTGAACGAACGAGAGGAAGGCCATTCGGTCGCCTGCCACTTTCCGAATGCCATGGAGACCGGTTTGTCGGCCCGTCAGAAGAGCGGGCCTGGAGGAATGGAATGACGCAATTGAAATTGCCGCTCGAGGGCATTCGCGTCCTCGACCTGACGCGCGTTCTTGCGGGGCCGTGGACGACCATGAGCCTCGGGGATCTCGGCGCCGAGGTCTGGAAGATCGAGAACATCAAGGGCGGCGACGATACGCGCGCCTGGTCCGTGCCGAACTTCAAGGGGGTCAGCACCTATTATCTGTGCGCCAACCGCGGCAAGCAGAGCATCGCGCTCGACCTGAAGACGCCGGAGGGCCGGCAGATCGTGCTCGATCTCGCGGCCAGGGCCGATGTCGTGGTGGAGAATTTCCGTGCCGGCACGGTCGACCGGCTGGGCATCGGCTACGCGGATATCCGGAAGATCAATCCGGGCATCGTCTACTGCGCGATTTCCGGATACGGCCAGACGGGTCCAGAGCGCGACAGGCCGGGCTACGATTTCATCATGCAGGCGGAAAGCGGCCTGATGTCCATCACGGGCGAGGAGGACGGCCCACCCAACCGGCTCGGCGTCGCCTTCACCGATGTGGTGGCGGGCATGGTCGCCACCCAGTCGATCCTCGCTGCGCTCTACCAGCGCCGGGATACGGGCGAGGGGCAGTATATCGATGTGGCCCTGCTCGATGCCACGCTCAACCTCCTGATCAATGTCGGAACGGGATATCTCAACGCCGGCGTGGAGCCGATACGCTACGGCAACGCGCATCCGACGGTCGTGCCCTACCAGATCTTCAAGGCAAGCGACGGCACCTTCGCGCTTGCCGTCGGCAACGACCGCATGTTCGTCGATTTCTGCGAAAAGGTCATCGGCCGGCCCGACCTTGCCCGCGACCCGCGGTTCGTTACCTCCCACCAGCGCGCCCTGCACAGGGACGAGCTGCTGCCGCTCCTTGCGGCGATCATCGGCGGCGAGACCTGCGAGCACTGGCTTGCCGCCTGCCTTGCGGCGAGCGTGCCGGCCGGGCAGGTGAAGTCCGTCTCCGAGGCGCTGCAGAGCCCGAGCGTGACGGAACGGGGCGTCGTGCAGCGTCTTGAACACCCGGAGCTCGGCGTCGTCGCGCTGATCCGCCCCGCTCACGGGCTTGTCGCACAGGCAAGTGCCGATGCGAAGGCGCCGCCGCTCCTCGGCGAGGATACACGCGGCGTGCTGCGCGATGTGCTGGGCTTCGAGGAGGCGCGGATCGAGAGCCTGGCCCTTGCCGGCGTCATCGCCTGCCGAGACGTCAGAAGCGCACCTTCGCCGCAACCCGTCCAAAGCGCGATCGCATAGGCGTGTGGCTGCACGATAGGAGCCCGCAACATCGGGGAACGAGATGACCGTCAACGTCGATATCGACGGCGGGATCGCGATCGTCACGATCGCAAATCCGCCGGTCAATGCCATCAACAAGACCGTGCGGGAGCGGCTGCTGGCCTTGGCGCAGGAGCTCGACGGCGACCCGGCGATCCGGGCCGTCGTCCTGACCGGCGCCGGCACCCTCTTCGTCGCGGGAGCCGATATCGCCGAATTCGACCGGCCGGTGGAACCGCCGTTCCTTCCCGATGTCATCGCGCGCATCGAGCGGGCGGAAAAGCCGTGGATCGCGGCGATCCGCGGTGCGGCGCTCGGCGGAGGCCTTGAACTTGCGCTCGGATGCCGCCTGCGGGTCGCGACCGGAACCGCGCGTTTCGCCCTGCCGGAGGTCAATCTCGGCATCATTCCGGGTGCCGGCGGCACGCAGCGCCTGCCGCGGGTGACCGGTGTCGCCGAGGCGATCCGGGTTGTTGCGGAAAACCACACGGTGGACGCCGCGGAGGCGGTACGGCTCGGGCTGGTCGATGCGCTGATCGAGGAACCGCTGCTGCCGGGCGCCATCGCCTTCGTGCGTGAAGCGCTCGAAAAGACCTTGCCCCCGCCAAGCCTCGATCGTCGGCCATCCGCCCCCGCGCAAGAGGTCTGGACGGAGGCGGAAAAGAGGATCGCATCGCGCACGAAGGGCGCGTCAGCGCCCCTGCAGGCCCTGGAGGCCCTGAAATGCGGGATCGAGCAGGGTGCAGAGGCCGGCCTTGCGCGCGAGCGGTCGACTTTCCTTTCGTTGCGCGGGAGCGAGGAGACGGCCGCCCTGCGCCACCTGTTCTTCGCCGAACGCGCGGCGCTCCGGCCGGCAGACATCCGCGGGATAGCACCGAGGCTTGTCGCGACGGCGGGCGTCGTCGGTGGCGGGACGATGGGCAGTGGGATCGCCGCGGCGCTTCTCAATGCCGGTCTTTCCGTCGTGCTTGTCGAGCAGGACACGGCCGGCGTTTCGCGGGCACGCGACGCGATCGCGGGCCTCTTCGAGGCGTCCCGGCGCCGGGGGCAGATAACGGGCGATGAGGCGGCGGAGCGGTTGAACCGTCTCGAAACGAGCATCGGCTATGACGGCGTGGACCGGTGCGATCTCGTGATCGAAGCCGTGTTCGAGGATCTCGCGGTCAAGCGCGCCGTCTTCGCCGCGCTGGGGCACATCTGCCGGCCGGATGCGATTCTTGCCACCAACACCTCCTACATCGATCCGCGGCTGATCGCGGAAGGCCTGCCGGGACCGGAGCGTTTTCTGGGCCTGCATTTCTTCAGCCCGGCGCAGATCATGAAACTCCTGGAGATCGTGCCGACGCCGGAAACGGCGCCGGACGTGCTGGCGACAGGCTTCGACCTTGCCCGCCGCCTCGGCAAGATTCCCGTGCGCGCGGGCATCTGCGACGGGTTCATCGGCAACCGCATCCTCCGCCGGTTCCGGGCGGAAGCGGAGGCGCTGGCCCGTGGTGGCGTTCCCATTGCCGCCGTGGATGCAGCGATGCGCGGCTTCGGCTTCGCCATGGGGCCGTTCGAAATGCAGGACATGGCGGGCCTCGATATCGCGTTCCTCCATCGCGAGGCGGCCCGCGCGCGGGGCGAGCCCGTGCCGGTTCTGCCTGGCGACCTTCTCGTGCGCGCGGGGCGCAAGGGGCAGAAGACCGGTGGCGGCTGGTATGACTATGCGCCCGGTGACCGCCGTCCCCGGCCCTCCGCCGAAGCGGAGCGGATCATCGCGCCGCTCGTGGGACCACGAACGGAGATGGCGGGCGAGGCAATCGTTGCCAGATTGATGGCCGCGATGGCACAGGAAGGGCAGGCGATCCTGAAGGAAGGCATTGCGGCAAGCGCTGCCGATATCGACCTCGTCGAGGTCCACGGCTACGGTTTTCCACGGACGCGCGGCGGGCCGATGTTCCAGATGGGCCGCGCCGAAGCAAAGCCCATATGATACGAGCGAGGATTTTACGATGACGACCTATCCCGACACATTGCTTTTCATCGACGGTATGTGGCGCCCGGCCTCCGGCGGCCGGACCATTCCCGTCCTCAACCCGGCAACGGCCCAGCCGATCGGCACCGTCGCCTGGGCGGATCGTGCCGATCTCGACGAGGCGCTGGCGGCTGTCGACCGGACCTTCCCGCAGTGGAGCGCCACATCGGCCCATGAGCGCGCGAGGCTGATGCGCCGCGCCGCCGATATCCTGCGCGAGCGGGCGGACGAGATCGCCGTCATGATGACGCTGGAACAGGGCAAGCCGGTGTCGCAGGCGCGGATGGAGACGCTCGCCGGCGCCGATGTCATCGAGTGGTTCGCCGGCGAAGCGCAGCGCGCCTACGGGCAGGTCATCCCCTCCCGTGCGCCGGATGTGCTGCAGATCACCCTGAAGCGTCCCGTCGGGCCGGTTGCCGCCTTCACCCCGTGGAACTTCCCCATCAACCAGGTCGTCCGCAAGCTTTCCGCAGCGCTTGCCGCCGGCTGCACGATCATCGTCAAGGCCCCGGAGGAAACTCCGGCATCGCCCGCAGCCCTCATCCAAGCCTTCGCCGATGCGGGTATCCCGGCCGGCGTCATCAATCTCGTCTATGGCGTTCCGGCCGAGATTTCGGAATATCTCATCCCGCACCCGGTCATCCGCAAGATTAGCTTCACCGGATCGACACCGGTCGGCAAGCAGCTTGCCGCGCTCGCCGGCGCGCATATGAAACGCGCCACGATGGAGCTCGGCGGCCATGCGCCGGTCATCGTTGCCGAGGATGCGGACCTCGACCTCGCCGTGAACCTGATGGTCGGCAACAAGTTCCGCAATGCCGGGCAGGTCTGCGTCTCACCCACGCGCTTCCTCGTGCAGGAGAAGATCGCCGATGCCTTCACCGAGCGGTTCACGGCAGGGGCGAAGGCGGTTCGGGTGGGCAATGGCCTCGATGCCGACATCGAGATGGGACCGCTGGCGAACGACCGCCGCATTCCGGCGCTGGAAAGCCTGATCGGCGACGCCGTCGAGCATGGGGCGACGCTGAAGACGGGCGGCCGCCGCATCGGCAATGAAGGGTGGTTCTTCGAGCCGACCGTGCTGGCCGACGTGCCGGTGGCGGCACGCATCATGAACGAGGAGCCCTTCGGTCCCGTCGCGGTCGTCAACCGCTTCGGCGATCTCGGCGAGGCGATCAGCGAGGCGAACCGCCTGCCCTACGGCCTTGCCGCCTTCGCCTTTACGCGCAGCAGCGCCACCGCGACGCGGCTCGGCAACGAGGTGGAGGCCGGAATGGTCTCCATCAACCATCTTGGCCTGGCCCTGCCCGAAGTTCCCTTCGGCGGCATCAAGGATTCGGGCCACGGCACGGAGGGAGGATCCGAAGCGCTGCAGGCCTATCTCGATACCCGGCTGGTGACCCGCAAGGGCTGACGCGCCGCTACTTTGGCGCCGCCGACGGGAGGAAGGATCCGACTCCCATCGACAAACCGGATTGTTCAGGCCGGCCCATATTGCTGGCCAGAATGCACCTCCGCGGCGCAGGTCGCGGGGGTGCATCCGTATTCCTTTCCATTTCACCGACTTGCCTCTTGAGCGCGTGGCCGTATCTTGATGTGCCTTTGCTCCGCGCCACCGGATCCACGGGCCGTTTCGAAGCGGTGAGCCTTCCACCGGCCGATTTCGAGCAACAGCGGGAGAACCAGGATGTCGGAGACCGAACTGAAGCTGGATATCACACCCGATGATCTGGAGGCCCTCGCGGCGTCGGAACTGTTCGGTGAACCGGCCGGCACCCTCGAACAGCACGCGACCTATTTCGACACCCCTGAGAACAGCCTCGGGAGGGCGGGCTTTTCGCTCTGCATATGCCGCTCTGGTGCCGCGCTCGTTCAGACCGTCAAGGCAACCGGTCCGGCGGCGGCCCGCTTTGCCCGGCCGCAGTGGGAAATGCCCGTGACGTCGGAGCAGCCTGTCATCGACGGAACGACCCCCTTGGTGTCCAGGTTTGGAGACATCGCCCCTGCGCTTTCGCCCCTGTTCGAGGTCAATGTTCTCCGCCAGACCTGGACCATGGTCGAGAACACATCCCGCATCGAGGTTTCGGCCGACCGCGGTGAGCTCATCGCGGGGGAAAGGCGGCTTGCCGTTTGCGAACTGGAACTCGTACTGAAGGACGGCGAGCTGGTCGATGTTTTCCGGCTGGCGCGAAAGATCGAAGCGATCGCACCGGTGACGATTGGCGTCCAATCCAGGGCGGAACGCGGTTACCGCCTTCTCGACGCAGCGCCCGTGGCCATCAAGGCCGAGCCTATCCACCTCGACATGGACGATACCGCAGGGCATGCGTTTCGCGTGATCGCCGGATCCTGCTTTCGCCAGTTCCGGCTCAACGAAGCGATCCTGCTTCGTCGGCAAAACGCGGAGGAGGCCCTCCACCAGGCGCGGGTCGCCCTGCGGCGGCTTCGCTCCGCACTCTCGGTGTTCAAGGCCCATCTCGGGGATGAGGCAAAACGATTGTCCGATGCGTTCCGCTGGCTCGCCGGGCTGCTTGGGGACGCCCGTGATCTCGATGTGCTGGTGGCAAAGACGGCGTCGCCTGCGGCACGCGGAAACCTTCAGGAGGCGCGAAGGGCCGCCCATGAAGCCGCTCTTGCTGCGCTGTCGTCACCCCAGGCCCGGGCTCTCATGATCGATTTCAACGAGTGGCTCCAGTCGGGGAGCTACCGCCGAGAACCCGCCCTCGGCAAGCCCGCGGTCGATTTTGCCGCGCATGCCCTCGACAGACAGCGCAAGAGGCTGAAGAAGAACGGCAAGGACCTCGCCGGGCTGACCGACGGCGAACGGCACCAGATCCGCAAGGACGCCAAGAAGCTGCGCTATGCGGCCGAGTTCTTCTGCTCGCTGTTCGAAGAGAAACGCGGGGCGCGCCGCTTCGCGCTTTTCTCTGACGCGATGGAAAAGTTGCAGGATCGGCTCGGCGCCTTGAACGACCTCGTCACCGGCCCGGACGTCGCAGCGAAATATGGTCTGGACGACCTGGAAGGGTCGGAGCAGGAGCGCAGTCCCCGCAACAAAACGAAACTGATCGAGCGCTCGCAGGCCGCGTTGGACGACCTGCTCGACACAAAGAAATTCTGGCGCTGAACCGCCCACCGACACACGAATGCCGGGAGAACCTCCAGCGCCGTCGCCACCCGGCATCGCCCGCGCACGATGTCAGGGTGGATTCTTGTCCCGAACTTGATATCCCTCATGCCTTGCTCAACGTGGCGCCCGTCCATCGGGTGTCGGACAGGCCTGCCAGGAGGAGACATCGTGAGCGCTACGCGACCCCCGAGGGCGAAAGCGTCTGCCGGAAAACAGGCAGCCGGCCGCATGACGCGGGAGGCCTGGATCGAGGCGGGCATTGCAGCGCTTGTCGAGGAGGGTATCGCCAATGTGAAGATCCAGGTCATGGCGAAGACGCTCGCCGTGTCGCGCTCGAGCTTCTACTGGTTCTTCACCGATTTGCAGGAACTGCATGGGGAACTGCTCGAACACTGGCTGCGCAAGAACACCAGCCCGATCATCGAACGGGCGCTCCGCCCCGCGCCGACGGTCACGAAGGCCGTGTGCCACATCTTCGAATGCTGGGTGGATCCAAGCCTCTTCAGCCCCCGCCTCGATGCGGCGGTCCGCTCCTGGGCGCAGGTGGACGCGTCGGTGCGCGACGTCGTCGACCAGGCGGACGATCAGCGCGTGGACGCCGTCACGCGCATGTTCCAGCGCTACGGCTATCCGGACGACGAGGCCTTCATCCGCGCGCGCGTCCTCTACTTCACGCAGATCGGCCACTACACGCTCGGCATGCGCGACGACCGCGAAATGCGGCTGCGCTTCCTGCGGCCCTATCTACTCAGTTTCACGGGCCGCACGGCATCGGACGACGAGGTCGAGGCTTTCGAGACATTGATGCGGCGCGTTCAGCCGGACGGCTGACCGATGGACATGTTTGTACGCTTCAGGTTTTTGGTTCTTGAGGCGGCGTTCGGCCAGCGGTCCGTTTTCCCGTGTATTGTGCCGCAATCTTCTGGACATTAGTGTCCAGAGAGAATACGCATAATGCCTGCCGAGCGGAGACGGCTCGGAGGGGATGGTCTTCAGCCATGGGGCGGCACATGAAGCAGCACTCAGCCTTGTCATCGTGCGGCCGCGCAAGCGGCAACGGCGCGCGATGACACGGCATTACTCCGCCTTCTCGCTCTTCAAGGAGGGCCTCAGGGGCCAGAAGGGCTGGCAGCAGGCCTGGCGCTCGCCGCAACCGAAGCCGCGCTACGACATCCTGATCATCGGCGGCGGCGGACATGGCCTTGCGACGGCCTATTACCTCGCCAGAGCGCACAATATCCGCAATGTCGCTGTCATCGAGAAGGGCTGGCTGGGCGGCGGCAATACCGGCCGCAACACGACCGTCGTGCGCTCGAACTATTTCTTTCCGGAAAGCACGGCGCTCTACGACCTTGCGCTGCGCCTCTATGAAACGCTCGGCCGGGATATCAACTACAACATCATGCTTTCCCAGCGCGGCATCATCACCCTTGCCCATAGCGAGGCGGAGATGGAAATGGCGGCGCGGACCGTCAACGCCATGCAGATCAACGGCACGGATGCCGAACTCTTCGATGCGAAAGACGTGCGGCGCGTGCTGCCGCTGCTCAACGTCTCGCCGCAGGCGCGCTATCCGGTTTTCGGCGGTGTCTGGCAGGGCAGGGCAGGGACGGCGCGCCACGATGCGGTCGCGTGGGGCTATGCCCGCGCCGCCGACAGGCTGGGCGTCGACATCATCCAGTCCTGCGAGGTGGAGGAATTCCTGGTCGAGGGCGGGCGCTGCCGGGGCGTCAGGACGAGCCGCGGCGAGATCCGCGCCGAACGGACGGGCATGGTCGTCGCCGGCCATTCCTCGCATCTTGCGGCCAAGGCCGGCTTCCGCCTGCCGATCACCTCCTATGCCTTGCAGGCCTGCGTTTCCGAGCCGATCAAGCCGGTGCTCGACACGGTCGTGCTGTCCCCCGGAACCGGCACCTATGCCAGCCAGTCGGACAAGGGCGAGCTCGTCATCGGCGGTGCCCTCGACCGGGTTCCCTCCTACGGGCAACGCGGCAACCTGCCGGTGCTGGAAGATGTCGTCTCGGGCCTTCTCGAAATGTTCCCGTCGTTCCGCCAGCTCCGGCTGATGCGGCAATGGGCCGGCATCGTCGACGTGACCCCGGATTCATCGCCCATCCTCGGGGAGAGCCCCCTGCCGGGTCTCTTCCTGAACTGCGGCTGGGGAACGGGCGGCTTCAAGGCCATTCCGGCCGGCGGCACGCTGCTCGCCCACCTGCTGGCGACGGGCACGCACCACGACATCAGCCGCCCCTTCGATCTCGACCGCTTCGCACGCGGCCGCTTGATCGATGAAGCCGCCGGCTCCGGCATCGCGCACTAGGAGGCACCCATGCAGCTCTTTCCCTGCCCCTTCTGCGGCCCGCGAAGCGAGAGCGAATTCCATTTCGGCGGAGATGCCGGCAACCATCGCCCGGAAGGGTTTCGCGCCGTGACGGATGGCGAATGGAGCAATTACCTCCATGCACGCAACAATCCGCGCGGGGCGGCAAACGAAATCTGGATGCACATGACCTGCGGCGAGGTCTTCCGCATGGAACGGGACACCGTGCATCACCGCGTGGCACGGTCCTTCGCACCGGGAGAGGGAGACGGTCATGACGGCATGGCGCACTGAGGGCGGCTCCGCCATCGACCGTTCGCGGCCGCTGCGCTTTTCCTTCGACGGGCGCGAGGTCGAGGGCTTTGCCGGCGATACGGTAGCCTCGGCGCTCCTGGCCGGCGGCATCTCCGTCCTCGGCCGCAGCTTCAAGTATCATCGCCCGCGGGGCCTCTGGGGCGCGGGCGTCGAAGAGCCGAACGCCCTTGTCGACATCGCCGGAGGCATGCCGAACACCCGGGCCACGCAGGCGCTCGCCGCCGACGGCATGGCGGTGCGCAGCGTGAATGCCGAACCGAGCGCGCAGAAGGACCGCCATGCCTTCCTCGATGCCTTCTCACGCTTCATTCCGGCGGCCTTCTACTACAAGACCTTCATGTTTCCGGACTGGCACCTCTTCGAGCCGCGCATCCGGCAGATGGCAGGCCTCGGGACGCTTGACGCGGCGGCGCAAGGCCCCGCCTTCGCCGAGCAGGTGAACCACCATTGCGACGTGCTGGTGGTCGGCGCGGGACCGGCGGGCCTGCTTGCCGCCCGCAAGGCGCTGCGCGCCGGTAAGCGCGTGGTTCTCTGCGACGACGGCCGGCAGGCCGGCGGCAGCCTGCTCTTCCGCGCCGCGACCATCGAGGGCAAAACCGGCTCGGAATGGGCGGCGGACATGGCCGCGGAACTGGCGGGGGGCGGAGCTCTCGTCCTGGCCGGCACGACGGCCTTCGGCATCTACGACCATCATCTGGCCGGCCTCAACCAGAAGGGCGGGGACGGCGCGCCGGATCGCCTCTGGCGGATCCGCGCCGGGTCGATCGTGCTTGCCACCGGCGCCATCGAACGGCCGCTGCCCTTCGGCAACAATGACCTGCCGGGCATCATGTCGGCGGAAGCCGCGCTCGTCTATCTCCGCCGCTTCGGCGTCGCCGCGGGGCGCAAGGTCGTGGTCGCGACGAACAACGGCCTTGCCTATGAGACGGCGGAGGCCCTGGCCGCGGCCGGGGCGGATGTCACCGTCGTCGATTATCGCGCCGATGCGCCGCCGCCCGCCGGCGTTCGCGTGCTCGCGGGACGCACCATCCTCTCCGCCAGCGGCCGCGGTGCCGTCCATGCCGTCAGGCTTTCCGACGGCAGCGTGCTCGAGGCCGACGCCGTGCTTGCCTCCGGCGGCTTCACGCCGACCGTGCATCTTTATTGCCAGGCGCAGGGCAAGCTCGACTGGCGCGACGATATTCTCGCCTTCGTGCCCGGCAGGCCAGTCGAGGGCGTCACGGTGGTGGGTGCCGCTGCCGGCGATTTCGGCCTTCCGGCGGAACTTGCGGAGCGCGCCGGCCGGGCGCTCGGCATCGTCGCGGCCTGGCCGGAACCGGGCACCAGGGAGCGGGTCTGGATCGACCTCCAGAACGACGTCACCGCCAAGGACGTGGAACTCGCCGTGCGGGAAAACTTCGTCTCCGTCGAGCACCTGAAGCGCTATACGACGCTCGGCATGGCGACGGACCAAGGCAAGACCTCCAACGTCAACGGCCTGGCGCTGATGGCGGAACTCACCGGCCGCCGCATTCCCGAGGTCGGCACGACGACCTACCGCCCGCCCTTCACGCCGGTCCCGTTCGCCTGCTTCGCAGGCGCCCGCTCCGGCACGCGCATGAGCCCGCTCCGCCGCCTGCCGCTGGAAAAGCAACATCGCGCCGATGGCGCCGTGTTCCGCGACTATGGCGGCTGGCTGCGCCCCGCCTATTATGGCGCCGGCCCCGCGGACACACGCATCCAGGCGGAAGCCCGCGCGGCGCGCGAGGGCGTTGCACTCTTCGACGGCTCGCCGCTCGGCAAGATCGAGGTCATCGGCCCGGATGCCGCAGGGTTTCTCGACTTCATCTATTACAACACCATGTCGACGCTTCCGCCCGGCCGCTGCCGCTACGGTTTCATCCTCACGGAGGGTGGCAACGTCTATGATGACGGCGTGCTGGTCCGGCTCGACGAGAATCGCTTCGTCGTCTCGTGCTCCTCCTCGCATGTGGCGGGCGTGCACGCCCTTCTGGAGGAGTGGCGGCAGGACCACTTCGACCGGCGGCGCATCTTCATCCACAACGCGACGGCCGAGATGGCGACGCTGACCGTCACCGGCCCACGGGCACGGGCGCTGATGGAGGCCGTCGGCTTCGATATCCCGCTGGACGACGCGGCCCTGCCGCACATGGCCGTCGCTGCCAGCACGTTCGAAGGCATCGCGGTGCGGATCGCCCGCATCAGCTTCACGGGCGACCGCTCCTACGAGATCTCGGTACCCGCCGACCGGGCCGCGGCACTCTGGGCACGGCTGCGACGGGAAGGCGAGGCCTTCGGTGCGACGTTGCTCGGCCTCGAAGCCCTCATGATCCTGCGCGCCGAAAAAGGCTATATCGTCATCGGCAAGGACACCGACGGCACCAGCCGCCCGATGGATTTCGGCCTCACCGCGCCGCTGCAGCGCAAGAAGGCCGAGTTCATCGGTCGCCGGTCGCTGATCACGGAGGATGCTACACGCGCGGACCGGCGACAGTTCGTGGGCCTCGAAGCCGTCGACGGCAAGGGCGTATTGCCGACCGGTGCGCACGGCATCGCACGCGAGGGGCGTGGCGTGCGCAGCGCCGGCTATGTCACCTCCAGCTATTTCAGCCCCGCGCTGCAGAAGCCGATCGCGCTGGGGCTGATCGAGCGCGGCCTTTCCCGCATGGGCGACATCATCGAGCTGCAGCACCTTCGGGAGATCAGGCGCGCCCGCATCATCTCCGCCTGCGCCTTCGACGAGGAAGGAAGCCGCCTCCATGCTTGACGTTTCCTCGAAATGGCGGCCCGAGCCGGACTGGGCGCTTGCCCGCCTCTCCGGCCCCGGCATCACGATCTGCCCCGTCACCGGTCTCACACAGCGCCTCGTCAGCGGTGATGTCGACCGCTTTCTTGCCCGATACGATCTCGGCAGGGATGTTGGCGCGCTGGGCCTTGCCCTTGGCGAGCGCTATGCGGTGCGCGTTGCCCGCGATCGGCTGCTGGTTGTCGGGGTTTCCCCTGCGGAGCTGGCGGACGGGTGGCACGACGAGGGCTGGGCCGTGACGACCGTCAGCGCCGCCCTTCGCGTCGTCGAAGCGAGGGGAGAAGGCATCCGCGATCTCCTGGCACGGGGAACGACGCTGGACCCGGACGATCCCGGGCCTTGCGCCGCCATGTCGTTTGCCGGGATGATGGCGACGATCTACGGGCATGCCGAGGCCGGGACCCTGCGGATACATGTCGACCGGGGGCTTGCTTCCTATCTGTGGGAGTGGCTCGAATGTCAGCCTCTTCTGGGCGGGATTGGTGAACCCGCCCCAAGATGACGTTTCGTTGTGGAAGGAACGACCCGCGCTGGTGCGGGCGAAAAAGGGAGTTGAGACAGTGAGAAACATTCTGATTATCGGCACGGCCCTCGGCCTGCTCATGAGCACCGCCGCCCGGGCGGAGGACCTGACATTCGCCGTTGCCGGCCCGCTGACCGGGCCGCTCGCCACGATCGGCGACCAGTTCAAGCAGGGTGCGCAGGCCGCCGCCGACGCCATCAACGCCAAGGGCGGCGTGCTGGGCCGCCAGATCAAGCTGCAGTTCGAGGACGACCAGTGCGACCCGAAGCAGGCGGTTTCGGTTGCAAACCGCATCGCCGCCAGCGGCATCCAGTTCGTCGATGGCCATGCCTGCTCGGGCTCCAGCATTCCGGCATCGGCGGTCTATGCCGAGAACGGCACGCTGATGATGAGCCCGGCCTCCTCGAACCCGGTCATGACGGACGATGCCGCCGCCAAGGGCTGGACCAACATCATGCGCCTCTATACCCGCGACGACGCCCAGGGCGCCTTCATCGGCCCCTGGATCGCCAAGCAATATGCCGGCAAGAACGTCGCGGTCCTGCACGACAAGACGGCCTACGGCCAGGGCGTTGCGGATGCCGTGCGCGCCACGATGAATGAAAACGGCCTCAAGGAGATCCTTGCCGAAGGCATCAATGCCGGCGAGAAGGACTACAACGCGCTGGTGACCAAGCTGAAGGATGCCAAGATCGATGTCGTCTACTTCGGCGGCTACCACCCGGAAGCTGGCCTCATCCTGCGCCAGGCCGCCGAGCAGGGCTACTCGTTCCAGCTGATCATGCCGGACTCCATCGCCTCGCCGGAATTCTGGCAGGTCGCAGGCCCGGCCGGCGAAGGCACGATGTTCGTCTTCCCGTCCGATCCGCAGGCCAAGCCCGAAGCGAAGGAAGCCGTCGAGAAGATCCAGGCCGGCGGCTTCAAGCCGGAAGGCTTCACCCTCTTCTCCTACGCCGTGATCCAGGCCTTCGCCCAGGGTATCGAGCGCGCCGGCTCGGACGATCCGACCAAGGTGGCCGAAGCCCTGAAGAACGGCCAGCCGATCGACACCGTCGTCGGAACCGTCACCTTCGACGAAAAGGGCGACCTGAAGAACGCCAGCTACGACATCAACCGCTGGAGCAACGGCAACTACGCGCCGATCGCACAGTAACGGCGCGGGTCGGATGGCGCACGTCCGGCGGCGCCATCCTTCGAGGATGCGTTCTCTGCAACAAACAGGCCCGGCAACACACCGGGCCTGTTTGCCCAGTGCATGGCGAGCACGGCCTTCTATCGGGCCGGGGCAAGGGAGCGGAGATAGGCGATGACGTCATCGGCGTCGTCGGGTTTCAGGCCGGAAAACGCCATGCGTGTTTTCGGAATCATTTTCTTCGGCCCGGCCAGATAGGCGGCCAGCGTCGCCTCGTCCCATCTGAGGCCCTTCCCGCCTTCCGCCTTCATCGCCTCGGAGTATTTTCCATAGTCACCGAGGGAGGCGGCCGGGCGGTCGATGATGCCGACCAGGTGGGGGCCGACCTTGTTCACGGGCTGCTCGGCGTTGTGGCAGGCGGTGCATTTCTTGAAGACGGCGGCGCCGGCTTCCGCCGAGCCATCGGCGGCATTTGCGGCGACGGGAAGCACCAAAACGGTGAGAACGGCGAGACTTTTCATGCTTGCTCCGCATTGACGGCAAAAAGCGGCCGGCTGAAGCCGGCCAAAGGTGGCGCGGCCTCACCAGCCGCACGCGATCACCGGCCACCCTTGGGCGACCGGGGAGGATCGCGGTTTTGCTCAGATCGTGCCGGCGCCCATTTCCCTGGCGAGGTAGTCGGCCTGGCGGATGGCGAGCGTGACGATCGTCAGCGTCGGGTTTTCCGCTGCCCCCGTGGTGAACTGGCTGCCATCGGAGACGAACAGGTTCTTGATGTCGTGCGTCTGGCCCCATTTGTTGACGACGCCGTCCTGCGGCTTCTCGCTCATGCGGTTGGTGCCGAGATTGTGCGTCGAGGGATAGGGCGGCGTCGGGAAGCTGCGCGTCGCGCCGACGGCGGCATAGATCGCCTGCCCCTGCTGGTAGGCATGGTTGCGCATGGCGATATCGTTCGCATGGTCGGTGAACCAGACGTCGGGGATCGGCATGCCGTATTTGTCCTTCAATTCGCCATGCAGCTTCACGGCATTCTGTTCCTGCGGCATGTCCTCGCCGACGATCCACAGACCCGCCATGTTGGCGTAGCTGTCCATGGCGGAGGCGAAGGAACGGCCCCAGCCGCCGGGATCGAGGAAGGCCGCCATGAACGGCACGCCGAGCGCCAGCGTCTCCAGCTCGTAGCCGCCGACGAAGCCGCGCGACGGATCGTGTTTGGCCTCGTCGCGGATGATGCCGGCCATGGTCGTGCCGCGGTAGAAATGAACGGGCTTTTCGAACACGGCATAGACCGAACCGGTCGTGTGGCGCATGTAGTTCTTGCCGACCTGGCCGGAAGAGTTGGCAAGCCCGTCCGGATATTTGCTCGACGCGGAATTGAGCAGCAGGCGCGGGCTTTCGATGGAATTGCCGGCGACGCAGACGATGCGCGCCTTCTGGCTCTGCAGCGTGCCGTCCTTGTCGGCGTAGACGACGGCCGTGACCTTGCCGCTGTCGTCATGCTCGATCTTGACGACGTGGGAATTCGGCCGCACCTCCAGCTTGCCGGTCGCCTCGCCCTTCGGGATCTCGGTATAGAGCGTCGACCATTTGGCGCCCCATTTGCAGCCCTGGAAACAGAAGCCGGTCTGCTGACAGCTCATGCGGTCGTCGCGATCGGCCGAGTTGATCGCCATGTTGCCGGTGTGACAGTCCTTGTAGCCGAGCTTGTCGGCGCCGGCCTTGAGGATCTTGAAATTGTTGTTGCCGGGCAGGCCCTCGATGCCGTTGGTGCGGGTCACGCCCATCTTGTCCTCGGCCTTGGCGTAATAGGGCTCCAGCTCGGCCAGCGTCAGCGGCCAGTCGAGCAGGTTGGCGCCCTCGACCTTGCCGTAGTGCGTCAGCGTCTTGAACTCGTGCTCCTGGAAGCGCAGCGAGGCGCCTGCCCAGTGCGTCGTCGTGCCGCCGACCGCCTTGACGATCCAGGCCGGCAGGTTGGGAAAGTCCTTCGAGACGCGCCAGCCGCCGCCGGTCGTGCGGTGATCCAGCCAGGCGAGCTGGGCGAAGCTGTCCCATTCGTCGTTGATGAAGTCCTCGTGTTCGATGCGCGCGCCGGCTTCGAGCACGACGACGTCGATGCCCTTCTGCGCCAGTTCGTTGCCGAGCGTGCCGCCGCCGGCACCCGAACCGATGATGACGACCACGCTGTCGTCGTTGAGATCATAAGGAGCTGCCATGGTTTCCTCCCGAAACATGGGCGATCGGCGTTACACGCCTTGCAGCCGCGCCTCCTCCGGCGCCGGCTGCCGGATCGCCGTCAAAGCCATTCGATGTCGTCGAAACCGCGGGCGATGTAGCCGCCCTTGGAATAGGATTCGCCCTCGTAGCCGAAATGCGGCCAGAGCTCCTTCTGGTTATACAGGGAGACCACGAGGTCGCCGCGCACCGCCTGGAAGAAGGGCGTCGCCTCGATCTGCTTGAGAATATCGACGCGGTCGTCCTCCCAGCCGAGGCCGCGATAGCCGCCCGCGCCGGCGCGCGCATCGAGGTCGGCGATGCCCGCCTCGATCAGTTCCCTGTGCGCACCATCCGTGCCGGCCTTCGTGTCATGGCCCTTCACGGCGATGGCATAGAACCGATCGGCGATGGAATCGTGCGGATAGATGTCACGGGCGAGCTTGATGAGGGTCGCCATGGTGTCCGGCTTCAGCGCCGCCGTCTCCAGGCCCCAGGCCTTGTCGGGACTGATCACCGCATTGCCGGTGATGATGAGCGCAGCGCCGATCGTGCCGCGCTTGAGAAGCTCGCGCCGGGAGAGCCCGGGGCGCTGCTCGTAGATGGTCGTCATGTCGCATTCCTCCCGTTGCATCTGGAACGGGCGGCCCTCCTCCGGCCGCCCGTCCGTTCATTTGAAGCGGCCGTGCCGTTGCAGGACCTCGATCTTGTAGCCGTCAGGATCGGTGACGAAGAAGAAGCGGGCGAGCAGGCCGCCGTCGCGATTGAACTCGACGATCTTGCCCGTCGTGAAGCCGAGCGCCGATATGCGGGCGTGCTCGCCGTCGAGGTCGGAGACGGAGACGGCGAAATGGCCGTAGCCGTCGCCCAGATTATAGGCTTCGCTGCGGCCCTTGTTGATCGTCAGCTCGAGCTCGAATTCGCTTTCGGCATTGCTCATATAGACGAGCGTGAAGGTCTCGAAGTCGAGCCGGTCGGCCACGTCGAGCCCAAACGCCTTGTTGTAGAAATCCACGGACCGGTCCTCGTCCAGAACCCGGATCATGGAGTGGATCGACTTCGCCACGCTGTTCTTCTCCCGTCTGCAATTCGCGTTGTGAGGAGATTTTGCGCCCGGAATCACGGCCATGGGTAGCAGCCCGTTACCGCACGCAGATTTTCATTTCCGGAGTTTCATGCGAAGGATTTTTCGCCGATCCGGCGCCACTGGGATGATTTGACCAAAGCCGGGGGCCGCCGCATAATCACGGCCATAAGAACAAGACTGGAGGATAAACCATGTGTGAGGTCTTTGCGGGCCAGGACCCGCAACGCTATCGGCCTGTCAACCGTTCCGTGCGGATCGGCGGACATTCGACCAGTATCCAGATCGAAGCCGCGTTCTGGGACCTGATCGACGAGATGGCCGCAGGCCAGGGCCTGTCGACGTCCCGCTTCCTCTCGACGCTCTATGACGAGGCGCTTGAGATCAACGGCTCGGTGTCGAATTTCGCCTCGCTGCTGAGGACGAGCTGTCTCATCTACATCATGGCCGGCACGGGAAAATGTGACGGCGCGCGCCAATTCCATATCGTCGCGGCGGAATAGCCCCGCCATCGACATCATCGATGCCTCCGCCGCGATGCGCCGCACGCAGCCGGCCTGGAGATGCTTGACGATCCGTCACAAGCGGGTGGCCGATTTGGCGCGCGGATATACGGTTAGCTGATGACATTCGGCTCCTGATTGCCATATTTAAGGGACTGTCGGATTGGACATGGCCTTTGCAACGGGAGTTACATCAGTGAGCGGACTGCAGAAGGGTATGCTTCTTGGCTTCTTCGCGGCATGCCTGGTGATGGCCGCAGGTCTTCCCTTCCGCCAAGCCGATGCCGCGGATTGCCGGGCGGACCCCGAGCCCGAAGTGGATTGGAGCGCCTGCAGCAAGAAGAACCTGATGCTGGGCGGCAGCAATTTCACCGGTGCGAATTTCCGGGATGCCGACCTCAGCTACACAGACATGCGCGAGACGAACCTGACGGCGGCCGTCCTGGAAAAGGCGACGATGATCCGGACCTGGTTCACCGGCGCGCGTATGGAAAAGGCGAACTTCGCACGGGTGGAAGCCTATCGCTCCAGCTTTCAGAAGGTCGTTGCGAAGGGGGCCTCGTTTGCATCCGCCGAACTCCAGCGCGCGGCATTCGACGGCGCCGACCTCAGTTATGCGAGCTTCGAGAAGGCCGATCTCAGCCGCGCGTCCTTCGACGAGACGGTGCTTTCGGGCGCAAGCTTTGCCTATGCGAACCTTTCCCGCGCCGATCTGAGCAAGGCAAGCGTCGCGGGAACGATCGGCCTCGACAGGGCCTTCATGCTGTTGACGCGGATCGAAGGGCTCGATCTTTCCCGCGCGACCGGTCTCGACCAGTCCCAGATCGACATGGCCTGCGGCGATGCCAAGACCAGGCTTCCGGAGGGCCTCGCGGCGCCGGCAAGCTGGCCGTGCCCGAGGGACTGAGACGTTTCTCTCCGTCATCGCGGCACATCTCCTACGCTTCGCGTTTCGGAAAAACCTTGTCCCCGAATGGCGTTGCCGGGGCCGGCTCTATTTGCCGGCGCTCCCGGTGTCGAAATCCTTCGCCTGTGCTTCGAGCCGCTCGATGAAGCGGGTATAGAGATCTGCGAAGGTCGCCATCTCCTCCTCCGTCCAGTCGCACAGGACCTTTGACAACACCTCTTCCTTGACGCCGTTCACCTGGTCGAGCCAGTGCATGCCGGCCTTCGTCAGCGTGACGATGGTGCGCCGCCCGTCCTCCTGGGACGCCGCGCGGCGCACGACGCCGCGCTTGACGAGATCCGCGACGATGCGGCTCGCGCGCGAATGGTCGATCCGCAACTGCTCGGCGAGCGCACCGACCGTGACCTCCTGTTCGAGGCCGAGGCGCCGGACCAGGGACAGGGCGTCGAGATGCGAAAGCTCCAATCCCGCGCCGACGCGCGAAATGGCGAGGCGCCCGATATAGCGCCGGCCGGTCATGATCCGCATCCGTCCCATTGCCGCGCCGATGCGGGCGAAGGCGCTGGTGCCGGCGGCGCCGGTCTTCTGTTCGTCATCGCTGCTCATGTCCATGGGTTAGCAGATTTCCGCCGGCGTCAAAACATATTTGTGCCTTTATCACATATGTGCGATTGACATATATGTGATAAAGGCACACAAACCCTCACCCCAGGAAAGACAGAGACCGAGTTGCCGCCATGGATGCCCGTCCGCGCCCCGACAAAGACAACGAAACAGCCTATGCATCGCTCGTACCCGACCCGCGCCGCCGGATGCTGGTCGTCTGCCTGCTGATGACGGGCATCTTCATGGCGGCGCTGGACAACCAGATCGTCTCGACCGCACTGCCGACCATCGTCGGCGAATTCGGCGAGCTGGAGCGGTTCGGCTGGGTGGGCTCGGCCTATCTGCTGGCGACCAGCGCCGTGATGCCGGTCTATGGCAAGCTGGGCGACCTCTTCGGCCGCAAATATGTGATGATGACCGCGATCTTCATCTTCGCGCTGGGCTCGCTTGCCTGCGGCCTTGCCGTTTCGATGAATACGCTCATTGTCGCCCGCGTGCTGCAGGGGCTGGGCGGCGGCGGCATCATGGTCTCGATCTTCTCGATCAATGCCGATCTTTTCGAACCGCGCGTGCGGGCGCGCTACCAGAGTTATTCGAGCCTGATGCTGATGGCGGCCGGCGCGGTCGGCCCCACGCTGGGCGGCGTGCTCTCCGACCTCTTCGGCTGGCGCTCGATCTTTCTCGTCAACCTGCCCATCGGCATCGTCGTGCTCACGGGCCTTGCCCTGATCCTGCCCTATCGCAAGCCGAGCCGCCGGCCGAAGATCGATTTTACCGGGGCAATCCTGCTTGCCGCCGTGGTGTCGAGCGTGGTGCTGTGGGCCGACAGCCGGGAGATCTTCGGTTCGCTCGTCTCCGCCGGAAGCCTTGCCGTCGTCGCCTTCGGCGCGGTCTGCCTGGTCGCGTGGGTCCGTGTCGAGCGCCGCGTTCCCGAGCCGATCGTTCCGCTCGGCCTGTTCCGCAACCAGACCGTCAACCTTCTCCTGGTCGTCTCGCTGGTGAGCGGAGCGATCGGCATCGGTTCGATCAACTATATCGCCCTCTTCCTGCAGACCACCACCGGCCTTTCCCCTTCGCAGGCCGGCCTCCTGTTCATGGCGCTGACGGCCGGCATCGCCGCCGGTTCCCTGACAGCCGGGCGGCTGATCTCGCTGACGGGCCGATACAAGGTCTTTTCCGTCGTCAGCACGGCCGGCGGGCTGGTGACCTTCCTCCTGTTCGCCACCGTCCATCCCGGCACGCCGGTCTACCTGATCGGCCTCTTGATGCTCCTGCAGGGCCTCAGCGTCGGTTTCGGCCAGCAGGTCCCGGTGATCGGGGTGCAGAATGCCGCCAATGCGGCCGATCTCGGCGCCGCCACCGGCGCCGTCACGCTGACCCGCATGGCAGGAGCCTCGATCGCCATCAGCATCTACGGCGCCATGCTCGCCGCCTTCGTCTCCGGGCAGGGGCACAGCATTCCCGGCGTCACCAGCATCGAAGGGCTGACCCCGGCGGAACTCGCCGCACTGCCCGAACAGGTCCGCGCGCTGGTCGCGGCCGTCTATACGGACGCCTTCCGGCCCGTGTTCCTCAGCATGGCCGGCATGATCGCGCTGGGCCTGCTGGCCGCGCTTTCCTTGAAGAACGTCCGGCTTCAGGCGACCCCAGCAAAGCCGAATAGCATGGGAAGCGGAACAGCCCCCTGATCGGCGGGATCGATGCCATGGGCAAGCCGACGGTCGCGCCGCGCCTGCGACCGTCGGCGTATTTGTGCTTTTTCCGGCCCCGCGAAGGCGCTATTGCTCGATCCGACCAGTCCCGTCAAAGATGGAGGTTTTCGTGAGCGTCGGCCTGATTGCCCTTCTCGATGATGTCGCGGCACTTGCCAAGGCGGCGGCGGCCTCGCTGGATGACGTCGCCGCACAGGCCGGCAAGGCCGGCGCCAAGGCGGCGGGCGTCGTCATCGACGATGCGGCCGTGACGCCGCGCTACGTCACCGGTTTTTCACCCGCGCGGGAACTGCCGATCATCGGCAAGATCGCGCTCGGCTCGCTGAAGAACAAGCTTCTCTTCCTGCTGCCCGCCGCCATCGCGCTCAGCCTCGTCGCGCCCCAGGCGATCACGCCGCTGCTGATGGCCGGCGGCCTCTTCCTTTGCTACGAAGGCGCCGAAAAGATCTACGAACTCATCTCGCCCCATGGCGCCCATCACCATGAGGAGCAGCTCGATCCGGCAGGCGCCGATGCGAAAGCCTTCGAGGACGGCAAAGTCGCCGGTGCCATCCGCACCGATTTCATCCTCTCCGCCGAGATCATGGCGATCACGCTCGCCTCGGTGCCCGATGCCGGCCCCGTCATGCAGGCGCTGATCCTCGCGCTTGTCGGCATCGTCATCACCGCCGGCGTCTATGGCGTCGTCGCGCTGATCGTGAAGGCGGACGATGTGGGCCTCTGGCTTGCCGGCCGCCCCTCGCGCTCGCCGGTCGATACAGCCCTTCGCCTCCTCGGCCATGGTCTCGTCAAGGGCATGCCCTATCTCCTGAAACTGCTCGGCGCGGTCGGTACGGCGGCGATGATCTGGGTCGGCGGCGGAATCCTGGTGCACGGCGCGGAGATATTCGGCTTCTCTGCACCCGCCCACATGCTGCACGATGCCGGCGAGGCCGCCGCGCACGCCGTTCCCGCCCTCGGTGGCCTCGTCTCCTGGCTGGTTCAGGCCGCCGGCTCTGGGGTCATCGGGCTTGTCGTCGGCGCCGTTTTGATCCCCGTCGTCAGCATGGCCGTTGCGCCGGGCTGGCGCTGGCTGAGCCGCCGGCTCCGCAAGTTGCGCGCGGCCTGACGGCCCTCGCATTCCCGCCCCACTGCCAGTGGAGACCGGAGCGGGGCTCGATCAGGAGGACACCATGGCAGGACACCGCATTTATTCCATCAGCGTCGCCAGCGTTTATCCCCACTATGTCGCGAAGGCCGAGAAGAAAGGCCGCACGAAGGCGGAGGTCGACGAGATCATCTGCTGGTTGACCGGATACAGCCTCGCGGCCTTCAACGATCAACTGGCACGGAAAACCAGCTTCGAGGACTTTTTTGCCCGGGCACCCGCAATGAACCCGGCGCGATCCGCGATAAAGGGCACGGTCTGCGGCGTCCGCGTCGAGGAGATCGAGGAGCCGACCATGCGGGAGATCCGCTATCTCGACAAGCTGATCGACGAACTTGCGAAAGGCAAGGCGATGGAAAAGATCCTGCGGGCCTGATCTGTGGCGCCGGCCGCTCATCCTCTCGGGGCGAGGCCGCCCAGCGGGAAGGCGAAGCTTTTCCTGAAGGCGCCGTCCCAAAGCTCGCCCCGGTGGTCCGCCTCCGCCGCGCCGGCTTTCGACAGACCCCTGCCGAGCAAGTCCAGGCGGAGAAGGGAATGCCGGCAAGCCGGCATTCCTCGGCGAAACGGCCTCAGTGGGTGGCGCCCGATCCGCCGGCGGCAACGATCGCAAAGGGCTGACCCTCGACGGCGATGATGCGCGTCTCCTTCAACGTCTCCGGATCGACGAGACGCACGAGACCCTTGCGCGGGTCGGTGACGGCAATGTGATCGCCGGCAACCGCCAGACGCGGGCGCGGGTCTCGCCAATGCCCGTCCTTGCTGTAGGGTTCGGTGACGGTTTCGGACTTGGTGATCGCGCCGTCCACGACGTCCAGCAGATGGAGCTTGCCGTCTTCCGTCAGGATATAGCCGTTGCGCGGCCTGGCGGGATCGAGGATGAAATCGACCCGCCGCAGCGGCAGTTCGACCAGGCGGTAGGGCTCCCTGGCGTCCGCGTCGATGAGCACGACCTTGTCTTCGCCGTAGTTCCCCAGGAAGAACTGCATGGACGTGCCGCCGAGCAGGGTGGAGACCTTGCCCTCCGGCAGCGTGTCGCCATAGGCGAGCATGTCGAGCTTCGGACCGTCCAGGCCGCCCGGGCGGGCGACAAGCACGCCCTCCGCGCAGCCGAAAGCCACCAGGCGCGCCGAGGTCGCTTCGCCGTGCAGCCCCGTGCAGGTCGCGACGTCGCCCACCTGCTTTCCGTCCCCGTCCAGCACGCGCAGGCCAAGACGGAGCGGCAGTTCGCCCTCCTTCACCGCCGCTTCCATGTCCGGCACGGAAACGAGCAGATGATTGCCCATCGGGACGGCGACGCCGTGGTGCGCTGCTATCGTGTCATAGGGTTTCAGGTCCGCCTTGCCCTCCAGAAGCGCGCTTTCCTTGACGAGATCGAACTTGCCGCCGCGGTCGTAGAAGATCGCGAGATCATCGCCATGGGCCACCACATGGCCGGGCTTCTCGCCGCTGATGGTCGTGGCAAGGAGTCTTGGCTCCCTGACCTCGATATCGCGATGTTCGCCATGGTCCGAAAGCGCAATGCCGGTATCGATCACGTGGATCACATTCTGATCGCCCTGGACAGCGAAGACGGTGCGTCCCGTCTCACTCAGGGAAAGGGCCGCATAGCCCTTCAGGTCAAAGCGGCCGATTTCCTTATCCGTGCCCAGATCGATGGCGCGAACCACGGGCTGCGTGTGATCGGCGACGAACAGCCGCCATGTCGCACGCGGCTCCTCGTCCGCATGGACGGCCAGTGGAAGGGCGAGGGTCGCGAGGATGGTGGTGGCGAGAAGGACGCCGGAACCGGAGCGGGGCATATGATCTCCTATTAATGTAATAACGTAACATAGTTTTGTTATAGCGTTACATTTCGATTGTCCAGCGTCCGCGGCGGCATCAGGAAGGCTCCTGCCAGTCCAGCGGCCGCTTGAGTTGCGGCCCTGCAGGTCTCATCCGGCCGCGATATGCTCCAGCAGGCGGCAGGCGAGGGATCGAGCGACCGGGATCGTTGAGTGGAGCAGCAGGCGGCGTATCACCAGAGCGTGCGCAGCCGAATGCAGTTGGCCGGCAGGCTGTGCCGGCAGAGCCGGGCCGCGATCCTCCGGAAGACGACCGACACCAGCGGCCATGGCCACCAGACGGCAGATCGCCGCGAATGTCCGCAGGGGAATCGGGCAGTCCACCCGGCAACCATCCGCCGCGGCCCTTGTCTGCCTCTTGCTGCGGGTCGTGGCGGGAGCGGGCTTAGCGCGCCTGCGGCGGCACGACGTGGCGGCGGTTGATGCTTGCCGGGCGGCCCTCGATCGAGAGAGCGGTCTCGCGCTTTTCGCGCTCGGCCACGACCTTGCCCTTCGAGACGACGCAGAGTCGTTCGGCGCGCAGGCGCACTGCCTCGATGGGATTGCCCGCGTCGAGCACGACGAGGCTTGCCGATTTGCCGACGGCGAGGCCGAGATGGTCGAGGCCCATGATCTCGGCATTGACCCGCGTCACCATGTCGAAGCAGGCGCGCATGTCCGCAGGCGAGGACATCTGGGCGACGTGCAGCCCCATGAAGGCGACATCCAGCATGTCGGCGGTGCCGAGCGAGTACCAGGGGTCGAGCACGCAGTCCTGGCCCCAGCCGACACGGATGCCGGCCTTCAGCATCTCGGGAACGCGCGTCATGCCGCGGCGTTTCGGATAGGTGTCGTGGCGGCCCTGCAGCATGATGTTGATGAGCGGGTTGGGGATCGCCGACACGCCCGCCTCGGCAATCAGCGGCAGCAGCTTGGAGACGTAGTAATTGTCCATCGAATGCATCGAGGTGAGATGCGAGCCCGCCACCCGGCCCTGCAGGCCGAGTCGCTGGGTCTCGTAGGCCAGTTGCTCGATATGGCGGGACAGCGGATCGTCCGTCTCGTCGCAGTGCAGGTCGACCATCAGGCCGCGCTCGGCCGCGATCTCGCAAAGCTCGGTGACCGACCGCGTGCCGTCCGCCATGGTGCGCTCAAAATGCGGGATGCCGCCGACGACATCGACACCCATGTCGAGGGCACGAATGGTGTTCTCGCGGGCATTGGGCGAGCGGTAGAGGCCATCCTGCGGGAAGGCGACGAGCTGGAGGTCGATATAGGGGGCGATCTCCTTCTTCACCTCGAGCAGGGCTTCCACCGCCAGCAGGCGATCGTCGCAGGTATCGACATGGGTGCGGATGGCGAGCAGGCCCATGGAAACCGCCCAGTCGCAATAGGCAAGTGCGCGCTCCCTGACGGCCTCATGCGTCAGGAGCGGCTTGAGCTCGCCCCAGAGCGCAATGCCTTCGAGCAGCGTGCCCGAGGCGTTGATGCGCGGCAGGCCGTAGGAGAGCGTCGCATCCATATGGAAATGCGGATCGACGAAGGGCTGGCTGACAAGGTTGCCCGACGCATCGACGACACGGCCGGCGGCAGCGTCGAGGCGCGGCTCGATCGCGGCGATCGTCTCGCCCTTGATGCCGATATCGGCGACGGTTCCATCGGGCAGCGTGCCGCCCTTGACGATCAGGTCGAAGCTCATCTTTCGCCTTTCTGGTACGGTATCATCAAAGCCTTGGGATAGCTGGCGCGGCGCGCCACCAGGATCAGCGCCAGGATCGACAGCGCATAGGGCATCATCAGGAAGACCTGGTAGGGCACGATGCCGCCCGATATCTGCTGCAGGCGGATCTGATAGGCATCGAAGGCGGCGAACAGGATGGCGCCGACCAGCGCCTTGCCCGGCCGCCACGAACCGAAGACGACGAGCGCGATGCAGATCCAGCCGCGACCATTGATCATCTGGAAGAAGAACGAGTTGAATGCCGACATGGTGAGGAAGGCGCCACCGACCGCCATCAGCGCACTGCCGACGACGACGGCGCCCATGCGGATGCCGGTGACCGAGATGCCCTGCGCTTCCACGGCGGACGGGTTTTCGCCCGCCGCACGCACGGCAAGGCCGACGGGCGTGCGATAGAGCACCCAGGTAACGAGCACGACGGTCAGGAAGGCGAGGTAGGTCAGCGGCGTCTGCGTGAACAGCGCCTCGCCGAGCACGGGGATATTCGAGAGGCCCGGGATCGCCAGCGGCTGGAACGACTCGATCTTCGGCGGCGACGTCACTTCCGGCAGCACGAGGCGATAGGTGAAATAGGTGAGGCTGGTCGCCAGCAGCGTGACGCCGATGCCGACGACATGCTGCGACAGGCCGAGCGGCACGGTAAGCGTGGCGTGCAGCAGGCCGAACAACGCACCGGCAAGGGCGGCCACCAGCACGCCGGCCCACAGGTCGCCGCCGCTATAGACGGTGAACCAGCCGGCGAAGGCGCCGACGGTCATGATGCCCTCGATGCCGAGATTGAGCACGCCGGCCCGCTCGCAGATCAGCTCACCCATGGTCGCGAAGATCAGCGGCGAGGCGATGCGGATGACGGCGACCCAGAAGGAGGCGGTGAAGAGGATTTCAAACGCGTCCATCATCACCTCCACCTGATCCTGTAGCGCGTCAGAAGGATCGCCACCACCATGGTCAACAGCGAGGTGGCCACCATGACGTCGGCGATGTAGCTCGGAACCTTGGCGGCGCGGCTCATCGCATCGGCGCCGACGAAGATGCCCGCGACGAAGATGGCCGAGGCGATGACGCCGAGCGGATTGAGCATCGCCAGCATGGCGACGACAATGCCGGTATAGCCATAACCGGCCGACAGATCGAGCGTCAGGTTGCCCTTGAGGCCGGAGACTTCGGAAAAGCCCGCAAGCGCGGCCAGCCCGCCGGAGAGCAACGCCGTCTTCATCAGCACGAGGTTGACCGGGATGCCGACGAAACGCGCGCCTTCGGGATTGTGGCCGACGGCGCGCATCTCGTAGCCGAGCTTGGTCTTCTTCGTGATGATCCACACCACGATGGCCGCGATGATTGCGATGACGAAGCCGAGATGCAGGCGCTTGCCCTGGATGAGGCGCGGCAGTTGCGCCTCCGCGACGACCTTCTGGGATTGCGGCCAGCCCAGCCCCATCGGATCCTTCAGCACGCCCTCGAGCAGCATCGACACGAAGAGCAGGACGATGAAGTTCAAGAGCAGCGTGGTGACCACCTCGTCGACGCCGAAGCGCGTCTTCAGCACGGCGGGGCCGAGCAGCAACAGCGCCCCGGCCGCCATCGCCGCGGCCATCAGCACGGGGATCAGGATGACCGAGGGCAGGGGCAGGGCACCGGTTCCGAGCACCACGGTGACCACGCCGCCGATATAGAGCTGCGCCTCGGCGCCGATGTTCCAGAGCTTGGCGCGGAAGGCGACCGCGACGGCAAGGCCCGTGAAGATCAGCGGCGTCGCGCGGGTCAAGGTTTCCAGCAGAGCGAATTGCGAGCCGGCCGCACCCCTGGCGACGAGATAGAAGACCGAGAGCGGCGAGGCGCCGGCCGCCAGGACCAGAAGCGAGACCAACAGCAGCGTGGCGACGACGGCCGCCAGCGGGAACAGGAGGGTGACCGCCAGCGTCGGCGCGGGTTTCGGCTCAAGCCGCATCGCTGCGCTCCCCGCTGTGGCCGGCCATCAGTTCCCCCAGTTCGCGAATGCTGCGTTCGCCGCGCGCGGAGGGGGTCGACAGGCGTCCCTTGGACATGACGATGATGCGGTCGGACAAGGCCAGGATTTCCTCAAGGTCTTCCGAGATCAGCAGCACGGCCGCGCCCCGTTCCCGCGCTGCGAGCAGCATGCGATGGACATAGGCGACGGCGCCGACATCAAGGCCGCGCGTCGGCTGGCTGGCGAGAATGACAGCCGGCTCCGGATCAAGCGCACGGCCCAGGATGAGCTTCTGCATGTTGCCGCCCGACAACAGGCGTATGCGCGCCTCGGGCGAGGGACACTTCACATCATAGTCGGCGATGATCTTCTCGGCGAAGCGACGGGCGGCCTTCCAGTCGAGAAAACCCATGCGGCTGAAGCGCGGGCTGCCGTAGCGCTCGGCGATCACATTCTCGGTGACGCTCATGTCGCCGATGGTGCCGACGGCATGGCGGTCTTCCGGTATGCGCGCCACGCCGTGGTCGAGCGCGACGCGTGGCGACCAGCCGGCAACCTCCCGCCCGGCGACGGAAATGCGGCCGCCGGTGGCGCGCTGGGTGCCGGCGATAAGCGCGGCAAGGGCCGCCTGGCCATTGCCGGAAACACCCGCAAGGCCGGTGATCTCGCCGGCCCTGAGGGTGAGCGACACGTCGTCGAGTGCAGCCCCGTTATAGGGTGCGGTGGAGACGCCTTCGAGCTCCAAGAGCGGCGCCCCGACAGTGGCCGGACTGACCTCCGCCGGCTTCACCTCCTGGCCGACCATGAGGGCGGCCAGTTCCTTGCGATCGGTCGATGCCGTTTCGCGTTCGCCGGCAAGCCGGCCCGCGCGCAGCACCAGCACGCGATCGCTGACGGCCATCACCTCGTGCAGCTTGTGGGAGATGAAGATGATCGACAGGCCCTTGGCGACAAGCAGCTTCAACGTTCGAAACAGCGCATCGGTCTCGGCCGGGGTCAGAACGGCGGTCGGCTCGTCGAGGATCAGGATGCCGGCGTCGCGATAGAGCGCCTTGAGGATCTCGACACGCTGGCGTTCGCCGACCGAAAGCGTGGAAACGGTGGCCGCGGGATCGACGGCCAGGCCGAAGTCGGCGGAGAGCTGCGCAATGCGCTGCCGCGCCAGCGTCCTGTCGAGCCGGGCGCGCCAGAGGCTTTGCGTGCCCAGCGCGATGTTCTCCTGCACCGTCATGTTGTCGGCCAGGGTGAAATGCTGGTGCACCATGCCGATGCCGGCATCGAGCGCGGCACGCGGATCGCCCGGCGGCAGCGGCTCGCCAAAGGCCTCCACGGTTCCCGCGTCGGCGACATAGTGGCCGAAGAGAATGTTCATCAGCGTCGTCTTGCCGGCGCCGTTCTCTCCGAGCAGCGCAATGACCTCGCCGCGCTTCAGGTCGAAGGAAATGTCGTCGTTGGCCCTCAGCGGACCGAAACGCTTGCTGATACCGGAAAGACGGAGGACGGGTGTATCGGACACGTTGGCGACCGGGAAAGGACTTTGAGGGCAGGGTTGTTCTGCTCGCAGGGAGAAGCGGCCGCGGCAAGGGAAATATCCTCATGCCGCCAGCCATTTCTCCCCGCGATCGTCAGAACGCGGAAGGCTAGCTCGATTTCGGCTCTGCGTCGTTGATCTCGACGGTGAACGAACCGTCCTTGATCGCCTTTTCCTTCTCGGCGATCCTGGCCTTCACGTCGTCGGGAACCTTGCTGTCGAAGGTGCCGAGCGGCGCGAGCGAACAGCCGCCGTTCTTCATGAAGGAATAGACGCCATAGTCGTCCGCCTTGAAGGCGCCGGCCTTCACTTCCGCGATTGCCTTGTCCAGCGTCGGCTCGAAATGCCACAGCGCGGAGGCGACCACGGTCTCCGGATAGTCCGCCTGGGTATCGATGACATTGCCGATGGCCAGGACGTTCTTTTCCTTCGCCGCATCGGACACGCCGAAACGTTCGGCATAGAGCAGGTCCGCACCGCCATCGATCTGGGCGAAGGCGGTTTCCTTGGCCTTGGGCGGATCGAACCACGAGCCGATGAAGGCGATCTGGAACTTGGCGTCCGGGGACACTTCCTTCACGCCGGCCATGAAGGCGTTCATCAGGCGGTTGACCTCCGGGATCGGATAGCCGCCGACCATGCCGATATTCTTCGACTTGGTCATCGCGCCGGCGACGAGGCCGGAAAGATAGGAGGCATCCTGGATATAGTTGTCGAAGACCGAGAAGTTCGGCACGGCGGCATCGGGCTTGAAGCTCGAGCCCATCAGGAAGGCGACGTCGGGATAATCCTTGGCGACGGCGCGGGCGGCGTCCTCCACGCCGAAGACCTCTCCCAGGATCAGCTTGTGGCCGGCCTCGCAATATTCGCGCATGACGCGCTCGTAGTCGTTGTTGGCGGTGTTCTCCGAATAGACATATTCGATGTCCCCGCGCTCCTTGGCGGCATTGGCCGCCTTGTGGATGCGGCTGACCCACTGCTGCTCGACCGGCACGGTATAGATGGCCGCGACCTTGAGCGGGTCGGCGGCGAGCACGCGGCCCGGCAGGCCCGCGGCGGCGACCGCAGCAGACGCGCCGGCGGCCTTGATCAGGGTTCTTCTGGAAATGCCGAAATTGAACGGATTGCGATGCATTCGATTCCCCTCTGGCTTATCGCGCAATTCATTGAAAAGCGTCTTTTTTTACCACTTGGTCAACATAGGGGAAATCGCTCGCTGCGGCAATCGGGCGCGGCCGAAAGTTCACGGGCGCGTGTTCCGGCGCACCCGTCGAGTTGGGAGCGAATATACGTTCAGGCTGGCGGCGATCCGCTTATTTTCCGGTGAAGGTCGGCGTGCGTTTCTCGATGAAGGCGGCCATGCCCTCCTTCTGGTCCGCCGTTGCGAACAGGGCGTGGAAGAGCCGCCGCTCGAAGGCGATCCCGTCGCGCAGGCCCGTTTCGAGCGCGCGGTCCACGGCCTCGCGGGCGGCCATCACCGCCGCCTTTCCATAGGTGGCGATCGTCGCGGCGGCGGCGAGCGTCTCCTCCATCAGCCTGTCGGCCGCGATCACGCGGGAAACGAGGCCCGCGCGTTCCGCTTCCGCCGCATCCATCATCCGGCCGGTGAGGATGAGATCCATCGCCTTCGCCTTGCCGACGAGTTTCGTCAGCCGCTGCGTGCCGCCCATGCCGGGGATCACGCCGAGCTTGATCTCGGGTTGGCCGAACATGGCGGTGTCGGCGGCGAAGATCATGTCGCACATCATGGCAAGCTCGCAGCCGCCGCCGAGCGCATAACCGGAGACCGCGGCGATCTTCGGCGTGCGCAGCGCGGCGAAACGCTCCCAGGCGGCGAAGAAGTCCTCGCTGTACATCTCGGCAAAGGTCTTGTCCGCCATCTCCTTGATGTCGGCACCGGCGGCAAAGGCCTTTTTTGAGCCGCGGACGACGAAGCAGCCGACGCCGGGGTCGCGGTCGAGCACGGCAAGGTCATCGGCCAAGGCCAGCATGATTTCGGTATTCAGCGCGTTGCGAGCCGCCGGCCGGTTCAGCGTGACGATGACGACGCGGCCCTGCCGCTCGACGATAACAGGTTGTTCCACCGCAGCCACTCCCTCGATGATCGATGCCATGCCGGCTATTCCGTGTCCGTCTTGTTCCGCAACATGGTGATGATGGCGGAAAAATCCTTGTCGCCGAACCCGTCGTCGGCAAAGCGCTGATAGAGCGCTGCCGCCCTGGCGCCGAGCGGCGTCATCGCGCCGGCATCCGCCGCCGCGGCCTGCGAAAGCTTCAGGTCCTTCAGCATCAGCGCCGCGGCGAAGCCGGGTTCGTATTCGTGATTGGCCGGCGAGGTCGGGACAGGCCCCGGCACCGGGCAATAGGTCGTCAGCGACCAGCATTGGCCCGACGAGACGGAAGCGACGTCGAACAGCGCCTGATGCGTGAGGCCGAGCCGTTCGCCGAGCACGAAGGCCTCGCCCACGGCGATCATGCTGATGCCGAGGATCATGTTGTTGCAGATCTTCGCCGCCTGGCCAGCGGAGGCGCCGCCGCAATGGATGATCTTCCTGCCCATCGCTTCAAAGACGGCTTTCGCACCGGCAAAGACATCGGCATCGCCGCCCACCATGAAGGTGAGCGTACCGGCCGAAGCGCCGCCCGTCCCGCCGGAGACGGGCGCGTCGAGCGCCGGGCAGCCATGTGCCTCGGCCAGCGCATGCGCCTTGCGGGCGCTGGCCATGTCGATCGTCGAGCAGTCGATGAGCAGCGTGCCCGAGGGAACGATGGCGACCAGTTCCTGCCAGACGGAAAGCACATGGGCGCCGGCCGGCAGCATGGTGATCACGATGCCGGCGCCGGAAACGGCCTCCGCGACCGAGGCAGCGGTCGAGACCCCGTTCTCCCGGGCCAGTTCCAGCGAGGCGGTCGCAAGGTCGAACCCGCGCACGCTGTAGCCGGCTTTCACGAGGTTTGCGGCCATCGGGCCGCCCATATGGCCGAGGCCGATGAATGCGACGGGGCTCATAAGCGTTCTCCTTTCCCTGCATCCGCGGCAAAGAGCGGGTCTGCCGACGGCTCGAAGAAGACGGCAACATCCTCGGCAGTGACCTCGTCCAGCCGCGCCGGGCGCCATTGCGGATTGCGATCCTTGTCGACGACCGCGGCCCGGACACCCTCGTAGAAATCATGGCTGCGCAGCACGGCCGCCGTGGCGGCGAACTCCCGTTCCAGGCAGGCTTCGAGCGACGCCTCCGCGCGTCCGAGACGGAGCAGGCGCAATGTCACCTTCAGGCTGAGCGGCGATTTCGTCCGCAGAACACCGCGTGTCCTCTCGGCGAACTCCGACCCGTCCCGCGCGAGCGCATCCAGAATTTCCTCGATCGTGTCGAAGGCGAAGAGGCGGTCGATTAATGGCTTTTGTCCCGCCACCTGCGCCGGTGGCGGCGCAACCGCAAAGGCGCCAACCGCCGCCGAGACATCGGCCCGCGTGGCGGAAGCCGGCAGGCGGGACAGCCTTTCGGCCAGGTCCGCCAGTCGATCCGAAGGCACATGGCTGTCGGCAAGGCCGAAGGCGATGGCGTCGGCGGCCGCAAGCGGTTCGCCCGTCAATCCGGCATAGGTGCCGAGTTCGTTCTTCCGGCGCGTGAGGAACCACGACGCACCGACATCCGGGAAGAAGCCGATGCCCGTCTCGGGCATGGCAAGCCGCGTGCGCTCGGTGACGATGCGGTGGCTGGCATAGACCGAAATGCCGACGCCGCCGCCCATGACGATGCCGTCCATGAAGGCGACGAAGGGTTTTTGCAGCCGGTTCAGGCGCGCGTTCAGGCGGTATTCCTCGCGCCAGAAATCGACGGGCTCCCGGGAGCCCGCCTTGCCGCCGTCATAGATCATGCGGATATCGCCACCGGCGCAAAGCCCGCGTTCGCCCTCGCCGGTGATGAGCACCGCGGCGATCCCGGGATCGGCTTCGAACGTGTCCAGCGCCTTCTCGATGTCGCGGACCATCGAGAGGGTCAGGCTGTTGAGCGCCTTCGGCCGGTTGAGCCGGATGCGGCCGAGCGTGCCGGTGCGGTCGATCAGGGTCTGCGGGTCAGATGTGGAGGGCATGGCCGAGGGCTTTCAATGCGGCTTCCTGCAAGCCTTCGCTGCGGGTCGGGTGGGCGTGGATGGTGCCGGCGATGTCCTCCAGCCGCGCGCCCATTTCGAGCGCCAGCGAGAAGGCGCTGGAAAGCTCCGACACACCGGCCCCGACCGCCTGCAGGCCGAGCACCAGGTTCGTATCCGCGCGCGCCACGGCGCGGACAAAGCCGTCTTCCGACTGGGTCGTCATGGCGCGGCCGTTGGCATTGAAGGGGAAGAGGCCGACGCGGATCTCGTAGCCGTGCGCCCGGGCCTCGTCCGGCGATAGGCCGGCGGTGACGATCTCGGGATCGGTGAAGCAGACGGCGGGAATGGCGCGCTTGTCCCAGGTGCGCTTGCGGCCGGCGACGATCTCCGCGACCATCTCGCCCTGCGCCATGGCGCGATGCGCCAGCATCGGCTCGCCGGTGACGTCGCCGATGGCGTAGACACCGCGCATGGAGGTACGGCAGCGCTCGTCGATGCGGATGAAGCGGCCGGCACGGTCGAGATCGAGCTCTTCGAGGCCCCAGCCTTCGGTGCGCGGCCTGCGGCCGACGGTGACGAGCACCTTGTCCGCGGCAATGCGCTTTTCCGCGCCGGACGCGGTCTCGATCACCAGCGCTTCGCCGGAATAGCCCTTCGCCTTGACGCCGGTCAGCACGCTGACGCCGAGGTCGGCGAGGCGTTTTGCGACCGGCTTGACGAGTTCGGCGTCATACTGCGGCAGGATCTGCGGCATGGCCTCGACCACCGTCACCTCCGAGCCCAGCTTGGCGAAGGCGGTGCCGAGTTCGAGGCCGATATAGCCGCCGCCGACGACGGCGAGTTTTTGCGGCACGCTTTGCAGCGACAGCGCCTCGGTGGAGGAGAGGATCGCGCCGCCGAAGGGCAGCGCCGGCAGCTCGACCGGTTCGGAGCCGGTGGCGATGACGACCGTCTCGGCGCGGATGAGCTGGGTGCCGGTCTCCGTCTCCACCTCCACGGTCTTGCCGTCGCGGAACCGCGCATCACCATGCACGATCTTCACCTTGGCCTTGCGCAAGAGGCCGAGCACGCCGCTGTTCAGTCGGCCGACGATACCGTCCTTCCAGCGGATGGTCTGGGCAAGGTCCAGTTTTGGCGCCTCGACCGTGATGCCGAGCGCGTTGGGGCCTGTCATATGGCGCACCGTGTCGAACTCCTCCGCGGCATGAATCAGCGCCTTGGAGGGGATGCAGCCGACATTGAGGCAGGTGCCGCCGGCCTTTGCCTTCTCGACGATGACCGTATCGACGCCGAGCTGTCCGGCGCGGATGGCACAAATGTAGCCGCCGGGACCGGCGCCGATGACGAGGAGCTTGCAGACGATCTCTTTCATGTCATCAGCCTTCGATGAAGATCAGGGCGGGGGTTTCGAGCAGGGCCTTGATGCGCTGGACAAACACCGCCGCATCCCAGCCGTCGACGATCCGGTGGTCGAAGCTCGACGACAGGTTCATCATCTTGCGCGGGATGAACTGGGTGCCGTCCCAGACCGGCCGCGTCATGATCTTGTTGACGCCGACGATCGCCACTTCCGGATGGTTGATGATCGGCGTCGTGACAATGCCCCCGAGCGCACCGAGCGAGGTGATGGTGATGGTGGAGCCGGACAGTTCTTCACGCGCGGCCGTGCCGTTGCGGGCGGCATCGGCGAGGCGCGTGAGTTCGGCGGCGCTGTCCCAGATCGAGCGCGCCTCGGCATGCCGCACGACCGGCACCGTCAGGCCGGCCGGCGTCTGCGTGGCAATGCCGATATGGACGGCGCTATGGCGGGTGACGATGCCGGCATCGTCATCGAAGGTGGCGTTGACGCCGGGCTGCTCACCGAGCGTCTTGACCAGCGCCCGCATCAGGAAGGGCAGGATGGTCAGTTTCGGCTGGTCGGGCTTGCGGCCGGCATTCATCGTCGCGCGCAGGTCTTCGAGATCGGTGACATCCACCTCCTCGACATAGGTGATGTGGGGAATGCGCGTGGCGGCGAGCCGCATCTTTTCCGCGATGCGACGGCGCAGGCCCGTGACCTTGATCTCCTCGGTGGCGGTCTTGCGGGCAAGGCCCGCTGCAACGGCGACAGGCTGGGCGCCGCGCGAAATGAACTGGTCGAGGTCGTCATGGGTGATGCGGCCGGCCGGGCCGCTGCCCGCCACCTGCCTGAGATCGACGCCGGCCTCCTGCGCGCGCAGCCGCACGGCGGGCGAGGCAAGCGGTCTTGTCTCCGCCATCGAGGCTTTCCCCTTCTCCCTCTCGGGGAGAAGGTGGCCTGAAGGGCCGGATGAGGGGGATGGTTCCTTCGGTGCGGGCGGCTCCTTCCGAGAGGGCGGAGAAACCCCCTCATCCGCCCGAAGCCTGTCATCGGGCTCGCCTCCGGCGAGACCTTCTCCCCGCTGGAGGGAAGAGAGAGGCTGCCGCTCCTCCTCCGTCACGCTCTCACTGTCGCCCCCACCTTCGCCCGCAACTTCGATGCGCAGCAGCGGCGCCTTGACGGCCACCGTATCGCCGATCTCGGCGCCGAGCCAGAGCACGGTACCGTTGACCGGCGAGGGAATCTCCACCGTCGCCTTGTCGGTCATCACGGCGGCGAGCACCATGTCCTCGCGCACCGGATCGCCCGGCTTGACATGCCATTCGACCAGCTCGGCCTCGGCCACCCCTTCGCCCACATCGGGCATCTTGATGACGAACTCGCCCATCCTCAGCCCTCCATCACTTCTTTCAGCGCCCGGCCGACGCGGGCGGGTCCCGGAAAATAGTCCCATTCCTGCGCATGCGGATAGGGCGTGTCCCAGCCCGTCACGCGCACCACCGGCGCTTCCAGGCTGTAGAAGCAGTGCTCCTGCACCAGAGACACGACTTCCGCGCCGAAGCCGGAGGTCAGCGTCGCCTCGTGCACGACGACGCAGCGGCCGGTCTTCTTCACCGACTGGACGATGGTGTCGAGATCGAGCGGCAACAGGCTGCGCAGGTCGATCACCTCGGCGTCGATCCCCGTCTCCTCGGCCGCCGCGAGCGCCACATGCACCATCGTGCCATAGGCAACGACGGTGACGGCACTGCCGGACCGGCGGATCTCGGCCTTGCCGATGGGGATCGTGTAGTGCCCCTCCGGCACCTCGCCGAGGTCGTGCTTCGACCAGGGCGTGACCGGCCTTTCGTGATGGCCGTCGAAGGGACCGTTGTAGAGGCGTTTCGGTTCGAGGAACATCACCGGGTCCGGGTCCTCGATGGCGGCGATCAACAGGCCCTTGGCGTCATAGGGGTTGGAGGGCACGACCACCTTAAGCCCGCAGACATGGGTGAAGAGCGCTTCCGGGCTCTGGCTGTGGGTCTGGCCACCGAAAATGCCGCCGCCGGTCGGCATGCGCACGACGATGGGGCAGGTGAAATCGCCGTTGGAGCGGTAGCGGATGCGCGCCGCCTCCTGGGTGATCTGGTCATAGGCCGGATACATGTAATCGGCGAACTGAATTTCGACGCAGGGTTTCAGGCCATAGGCCGCCATGCCGATGGCCGTGCCGAGGATGCCGGATTCGTTGATCGGCGCGTCGAAGCAGCGCGTCTTGCCGTACTTCGCCTGCAAGCCCTGCGTCGCGCGGAAAACGCCGCCGAAATAGCCGACATCCTCCCCGAAGACGACCACGTCGTCGTCGCGTCCCATCGAGACGTCCATGGCGCTACGCACGGCCTCGATCATCGTCATTCTTGCCATGTCAGTATCCTGCCTTCTGCCTCTGGCGGCGGATATGGGCGGGCATCTCCGCATAGACGCCCTCGAAGATATCGCGCACTGAGGGTTTTCCGCCGGCATGCAGCGTGCCGTGGCTTTCGGCCTGTTTTTGCGCCTGGATCACCTCGTCGAGAATCTCGGCCTCGGCCTGGGTATGGCGCTCCTCCGACCAGACGCCGCGCACGATCAGGTGCTTCTTCAGCCTGAGGACGGGATCGCCGAGCGGCCAGGCTTCGGATTCGGTCTTCGGGCGATAGGCGCTCGGATCGTCCGACGTGGAGTGCGCGCCGACGCGGTAGGTGACATATTCGATCAGCGTCGGGCCGAGATTGCGCCGCGCCCGCTCGGCCGCCCATTTGGCGACGGCGTAGACCGCGAGGTAATCGTTGCCGTCGACGCGCAGCGCCGGGATGCCGAAGCCGAGGCCGCGAGCGGCAAAGGTGCCCGAGCCGCCGCGGGCGATGCCCTGGAAGGTCGAGATGGCCCACTGGTTATTGACGATATTGAGGATGACGGGGGCCTTGTAGGTGGAGGCGAAGACAAGGGCGGAATGGAAGTCGGATTCGGCGGTCGAGCCGTCACCGATCCAGGCGGCCGCGATCTTCGTGTCCTTCTTGATGGCGGACGCCATGGCCCAGCCGACGGCCTGCACATATTGCGTGGCGAGGTTGCCGGAGATGGTGAAGAAGCCGTGCGCCTTGGAGGAATACATGATCGGCAATTGCCGGCCGCGCAGCGGATCGGCCTCGTTCGAGTAGATCTGGTTCATCATCTCGACCATCGGGTAGTCGTCGGCGATGAGCAGCCCCGCCTGCCGGTAGGTCGGGAAGTTCATGTCGCCCTTGTCAAGCGCCTTGCGGAAGGCGGAGGAGACCGCCTCCTCGCCGAGATGCTGCATGTAGAAGGAGGTCTTTCCCTGCCGCTGCGCCATCAGCATGCGGGCGTCGAAGGCGCGCAGCTTCATCATGTTGCGCAGGCCCGTCAGCAGCTCCTCGTCGGACAGCAGCCCGGCCCAGGGACCGACCGCCTCGCCATCGCGGTTGAGCACGCGGATGATCGAATAGGCGAGATCGCGGATGTCCTCCGGCGCCGCGTCGACCGGCGGGCGCGGCACCGACCCGGCCTTGGCGATCTTGACGTTGGAGAAATCCGGCTCGCCGCCCGGCCGGACCGCCGGCTCGGGGACGTGCAGGCTCAGATGCGGAACCTCGGTCATGCCCTGTCATACCTCCCTATCGACCACACCCACCGCTCTCCCCGCGGCGGGCACGGCCCAAACACTACAGATTGCGCGCGATGACGATGCGCTGGACGTCGCTCGTTCCCTCGTAGATCTGGCAGATGCGCACATCGCGGTAGATGCGCTCGACCGGATAATCCGCCATATAGCCGTAGCCGCCATGGATCTGGATCGCGTCGGAGCAGACCTTTTCCGCCATTTCCGATGCGAACAGCTTTGCCATCGAGGCTTCGGTGAGGCAGGGCAGGCCCTCCTCCTTCAACTGGGCAGCGTGCAGCACCATCTGACGGGCCACCTCGATCTGCGTCGCCATGTCGGCAAGGCGGAAGGCGACGGCCTGATGGTCGATGATCGGCACACCGAAGGCGGTGCGCTCGCGGGCATAGTCACGCGCCGCCTCGAAGGCCGCCCGCGCCATGCCGACGGATTGCGATGCGATGCCGATACGCCCGCCTTCGAGGTTCGAAAGCGCGATCCGGTAGCCTTCGCCCTCTGCGCCGAGCCTGTTCTCGGCGGGAATACGCATGGCGTTGAAGGCGATCTGGCAGGTGTCGGAGGAATGCAGGCCCAGCTTCTCTTCCACGCGCACGACCTCGTAGCCGGGCGTATCGGTCGGCACGAGGAAGGCGGAAATGCCCTTCTTGCCGGCATCGGGATCCGTGACGGCAAAGACGATGATGAGGTTGCCGTTCTTGCCCGAGGTGATGAACTGTTTTGCGCCGTCGAGGACATAATGATCGCCGTCGCGGCGGGCGCGGGTTTTCAGGTTCGAGGCGTCGGAGCCGGCCTGCGGCTCGGTCAGCGCAAAGCCGCCGATCCATTCGCCAGAGGCGAGCTTCGGCAGGAAGCGTTCTTTCTGCTCCTCCGTGCCGTATTTCAGGATGGGCACGCAGCCGACGGAACTGTGCACGCTCATGATGGTCGAGCACGGGCCGTCGCCCGCGGCGATCTCTTCGAGCGCCACGGCATAGGCGACCGCACCCGTCTCCGAGCCACCATAGGCTTCCGGCACCAGCATGCCGAGAAAGCCGAGTTCACCCATCTCCTTCAGTTCCTCGCGCGGGAAGCGGCTCTCCGTGTCACGCCCGGCCGCGCCCGGCGCCAGCCGCTCGCGGGCGAAATCGCGCGCCATGTCGCGGATCTGGGTCTGCTGTTCCGTCAGGATCATGTCCGGCCTCCTCCCGAAACCGCTCAGTGCCGTTCGATGGCCACCGCCGTCGCCTCGCCGCCACCGATGCAGAGCGTCGCCATGCCGCGCTTCAGGTCGTAGCGCTCCAGCGCGGCCAGCAGCGTGACGAGCACGCGCGCACCGGAAGCACCGATGGGGTGGCCGAGAGCGCAGGCGCCGCCATGCACATTCACCTTGTCATGCGGCAGGTCGAGGTCGCGCATCGCCGCCATGGCGACGACGGCGAAAGCCTCGTTGATCTCGAACAGGTCGACATCGCCAAGCGCCCAGCCGGTGCGTTCGCCGAGCTTTTTAAGCGCCCCGATGGGCGCGGTGGCGAAGAGATTGGGCGCCTGGGCGTGCGTGGCGTGGCCGACGATGGTGGCGAGCGGGCGAAAACCCTCGCGGTCCGCCTGGGAGCGGCGCATCAGCACCAGCGCCGCCGCACCGTCCGAAATGGAGGAGGCATTTGCCGCCGTCACCGTGCCGCCCTCGCGGAAGGCCGGCTTCAGCGTCGGGATCTTCTCCAGCTTCGCCTTGCCGGGCTGCTCGTCTCGGCTGACGACCGTTTCCCACCGCCCTGCCTTCACGGTCACCGGAACGATCTCGGCGTCGAAGGCGCCGCTCTCGATGGCATTTCGGGCGCGGGTGAGCGAGCTGACGGCGTAATCGTCCTGGGCGGGGCGGGTGAACTGGTAGGCCTCGGCGCAATCCTCGGCAAAGGTGCCCATCAGGCGGCCCTTGTCATAGGCGTCTTCCAGCCCGTCGAGGAACATGTGGTCGATGACCCGGCCATGGCCGAGCCGGTAGCCGCCGCGCGCCCGGTCAAGCAGGTAGGGTGCATTGGTCATGCTCTCCATGCCGCCGGCGACCGCAATCGAGGCGCTGCCGGCGGCGATGAGGTCATGCGCCAGCATGACGGCCTTCATGCCCGAGCCGCACATCTTGTTGACGGTGGTGGCCCCGGCGGCAAACGGCAGGCCCGCGCCGATGGCCGCCTGCCGGGCGGGCGCCTGCCCCTGGCCTGCCGGCAGCACGCAGCCGAACACCGTCTCCTCGACGCTATCGGGGCTGACGCCGCTGCGCTCCAGCGCCGCGCGGATCGCGGCAGCGCCGAGTTCCGGCGCGGTGGCCTCCTTGAGGTCGCCCTGGAAGCCGCCCATAGGGGTGCGGGCGGAGCCGACGATGACGATGGGATCCTGCAACATCATAAACCTCCCGAACCAGCCTCAGCGCGGCGCCATGCGCAACGCGCCGTCGAGGCGGATGACCTCGCCATTCAGCATGACGTTCTCCAAGATGTGGCGCACCAGGGCCGCGAATTCCACCGGCTTGCCGAGACGCGGCGGAAAGGGCACGCTGCGCCCCAGCGAATCCTGCACCTCCTGCGGCATGCCCGCCATCATAGGCGTCTCGAAAATGCCCGGCGCGATGGAGACCACCCGTATGCCGGAGCGCGCCAGTTCCCGGGCGATCGGCAGCGTCATGGCCGCGACGCCCCCCTTGGAGGCCGCATAGGCTGCCTGGCCGACCTGCCCGTCGAAGGCGGCGACCGAGGCCGTGTTGACGATGACGCCACGCTCGCCGTCCGCCTCCGGCTCCTGCCGGGCGATGGCCGCGGCGGCGAGCCGGATCATGTTGAACGTGCCGATGAGATTGATGCCGACGGTGCGGGCGAAGCTGTCGAGCCGGTGCGGCCCGTCGCGGCCGATCACCTTCTCGCCGGGCGCGACGCCGGCGCAGTTCACCAGCCCGTGCAGATGGCCGAAGCGGGCCAGCGCGAGGTCGATAGCGGCCTCCGCATCCTTCTCCTGCGTCACGTCCGTCCGGATGAAAGCGGTGCTGCCTCCCAACGCGTCGACTGTGGCCGCGCCGGCCTCCGCGTTGACATCGGCGATCACGACATTCGCACCCTCGCCCACCAGCATGCGCGCCACGGCGGCACCGAGGCCCGAACCGCCGCCGGTGACGACGAAGGTCTTTGCGCGGATCAACATGGCTGCTCTCCCTCAGCACAGTTCATGTCCGTAGGGCCGGCGCGAAGTGTCGTGAGCCTTGCAGAGTCGCACAGCTTCGACAGGCGCCCGCCCATCCATCTTGCCTCACTCTACGATGGCGCGGTATTGCATGCGATGACCAAAGCGTCTCGAACTTTCGGCCAGTTTTACCATATTCCGCAGGGCATGACGATGACGGAAACCGGACGGCGGATGATATCACCCTTCTTCGTGGAAGAGGCGATCGACTGCCTGAAACGGCAGGGAAAGGCACCTGGAAAGGTGCTGGCCTCCGTCGGCCTGCCCGCCCGGATCGACGCACCGATCTCCGCCGAAAGCTATGGTGCCCTGTGGCTGGCGATCGCGGCCGAGATGGACGACGAGTTCTTCGGCATGGGCGGCAGGCCGATGCGCAGCGGCAGCTTCACCCTGCTGTGCCATTGCATCCTGCATGCCAAGACCCTCGACCAGGCATTGCGGCGCGCGCTGCGCTTCCTGAACGCCATGCTGGAGGACCCGCAAGGCCATCTCGACATTTCCGACGGGCTGGCCCAGATCGTGCTCCAAGATCTTGCAGGCCCGCGCTCCGCCTTCGCCTACCGGACGTACTGGATCCTGCTGCACGGCATCACGTGCTGGCTCGTCGGACGACGCATTCCGCTGCGCATGGTCGATTTTTGTTGTGCCGAACCGGATCACGGCGCCGACTATCGGCTGTTCTTCGCCGCGCCCGTACGCTTCCTGCAGCCGGTCAGCCGGCTCGCCTTCGATGCCTCCGTGCTGAAGCTGCCGGTCGCCCGCAGCGAGCAAGCCTTGAAACAGTTCCTGCGCAATGCCCCTGCCAACATCCTGGTGCGCTACCGCTACGATGCCGGCCTCGCGGCGAACGTCCGCAAGCGGCTTCGTCAGGTGCCCCCCACCTCGTGGGGCGCCTTCGACGATCTCGCCGCGCAGATGCGCATGTCCCCCTCGACCCTCCGGCATCGCCTCCATGCGGAAGGCCAGAACTACGCGACCATCCGCGATGAAATCCGGCGGGATCTCGCCATCGAGATGCTGCAGACAACGACGCTCGGGGTCGGGGAGATCGCCACCCGGCTCGGCTTCTCCGAGCCCAGTGCCTTCCACCGCGCCTTCCGCAAATGGACGGCGAAGAGCCCGGCCGGTTTTCGCCGGGAGACACCGACATAGACGATGCCCGGCCGGGCAGGCCTGCGAGGGTTGCCGGACGGTCCCGTCGCCAAACAGGGGCCGGCCCCACCCCGCTCAGCCAGCACCCTCCTTCCCTGTGCCGAGATGCAGACCGACGATCGCGATCACGATGATCGCCACATAGGCGATGCGCTGGGCGCCCAGCGGTTCGCCGAACACGATGGCGCCGACGAGGACAGAACCGACGGCTCCGATGCCCGTCCAGACCGCATAGGCCATGCCGAGCGGCAGGACGGACAAGGCCCTGGCGAGCGAGAACACGAAAGCCGCCAGCAGGAGGAGGGAAAGGAGACTCCAGCCCCAATGGGTCATGCCGTTCGATTTCTTGGTCGCCAGGGCCCAGAAGACATCCAGCACGCCGGACAGGACCAGGAAGATCCAACCCGTCGCCGCGCTCATGCGTTCACCCGCGCAAGCCGTGCCGCAAGGGCGGCCAGTTGCGCCTGTGCCTTTTCCGCCGCAGCCAGCACGTCATCCGGCTTGCCGACAGTCGGGCCGACGGGGACGATGTCCACATCGCGAAGGCCGATGAACTTCAGGGCCTGCCGCAGATACGGCGTCGCAAGATCGGGCCGGCCCCAGGACGGGCCCTCGGAAAAATCGCCGGAGCTTGCGAGGATCGCAACGACCGGGCGCGGCCGCATAAGTGGCGTGTAGCCGGTCTGCGGATCGAAGCGGAAGCTGAGGCCCGGCTGGGTCACGAGGTCGATATAATGCTTGAGCCGGTAGGGAATGGAGAGGTTCCACATCGGCGTGGAAATGAGGATGGCCTCCGCCGCGTCGAGCCTTTGCACCAGTTCCTCGATCGCCGCCCAGCTTTCGGCCTCCTGCGGCGTGAAGGGGCGGCCGGCGAGACGCGCATATTTCGCCGCAAGCAAGGGGCCGTCGAAGGCCGGCAGGTCCGCCTTCCAGACGTCGATCTCGCGGACCCGGAGGCCGGGGCGATGCTTTTCAAGCGCGGCGATGAAACCCGCCGCCGCCTTGCCGGAATGGGAGAGGTCCGCACGGGGCGAAGCCTTGATGTGCAACAGTTCGGTCATGTCGATCTCCTTTGCTGGATCGACATATAAATTTGCACCGTCGCGAATTCTTCTGCATGAATTGCGAAACCAGTTCGCAAAGGTGCGAAAATGCTGTCGACCGACGACCTTCTTCTGATCGCAGCCCTGGCACGCAGCGGAAAGCCCGTCCCCGCGGCGACCCGTCTCAACGTGCATCTTGCGACCGTCTATCGCCGGTTGAAGGAATTGGAGCAGGAGGCCGGGGCGCCGCTGTTTCAGCGGCTCGGCGGGCAATACGTCCCGACCCCGCTCGGCAGCGAACTCGTCCGCGCCGCGACAGCCATGGAGGCAAACCTTGCCGAGGCGCGGCGACAACTGGCGGGCGGTGAGCAGCGGCTTGCGGGTCGCATCACCCTCACGACGCCTGATTCCCTGGTTCCGCTGGTTTCCACGCTGCTCCCGCCGGTACGCCGGAAACATGCCGGCATCCGCTTCGATCTCGTGGTCTCCAACACCTTTGCAGACATGGCGCGCTACGAGGCCGAAGTGGCCATCCGCCCCACCCGCTCCCCGCCGGAAACGCTGGTCGGCCAGCGGGCGGGCGCATTCCGCTATGCGATCTATGCGAAAAGCGGAACCAGGGAAGACCTGCCATGGATTGCGCTCGACGATAGCCTTTCGGCCATTCCCGCCGCCCGCTGGCTGGCCGCCCATGTGGCGCAAGAGGAGATCGTGCTGCGGGTGAACAGCATGTGGGCCGCCGCCCAGGCCGCCGCAGCCGGCCTCGGAAGAGCGCTTCTGCCGGATTATCTCCACCGGTCGTTCGATCTCGACCGGCAGGGCGATTTCATCGGCGCGCTGGAATCGGAAGTCTGGCTCCTCGTCCATCCGGACCTGCGCCGCACGCCGCGCATCCAGGCCTTCATGGATCTTGCCGCCGGCAGGCTCCGGGCACAGCTGAAGGCCTAGCGGCTACTATCGCGCACGATCAGCCGCGGCTCGATGGTGACATGCGGCACGTCCGGCCGGTCGTCGAGAAGATCGAGGATGAGGCGGCCGGTGCGCTCGCCGATCTGCCGCGCCTGGGCGTCGATGGTCGTCAGCGCCGGCACGCAGATGCCGCCGATCTCGTAGTCGCCGAAGCCGCCGATGGCGATGCGGCCGGGCACGGGCACGCCGCGGCGCTGGCACTCCGTCAGCGCCCCGAAGGCCGAAAGGTCGGACACGCAGATCACCGCCTCCGTATCGGGGAATTCCGCCAGCAGCCGCGCCATGGCATTGGCGCCTTCCCGCATCGAGATCGGCGGCACGCCGGCATCGATGAGGCGCGAGGCGTCGAGGCCGTGGTTGGCGAGCGCGGCGATGAAGCCGAGGCGGCGGTCGCTGCCGCGGGTGTCGCGGCTCGCATCGCCACCGATGAAGGCGATGCGGCGATAACCGGCCGCCACGAAATGATCGACCATGCTGCGCACGGCGTCGGCATTGGAAAAGCCGACGAAATGACCGATCGGCTCGGCCGGCACGTCCCACGTCTCGATGACGGGCACGCTGGCGTTCTCCAGCAGCCTCCGCGCCCGCGGCGTGTGTTTTCCGCCGGTCACGACGATGGCCTGCGGCTTGCGGCGCAAGAGCTGCTCAATCAGCCGCTCCTCTTCCTCGACATCGTAGTTCGTATAGCCGAGCAGGATCTGGAAGCCGCGGGCACTCAGCGTTTCGGAAAGGCCGCCGACCGTATCGGCGAAGTTCGCATTGTTGATCGACGGGATGGTGACGGCGATGAAATCCGTCTTCTGCGAGCGCAGGTTCGAGGCGGTGGAATCGAAGACATAGCCGAGCTCTTCCGCCGCCTTCAGGATCGCGTCGCGCGTGTCCTTGCTGATCAGGCTGCCGGACTTGAACGCGCGCGATACGGTCATCGGGGAGACACCCGTCTTGCGGGCGATGTCCGCCATGGTCGGTGCCTTGTCGTTGCGCATTCCCGTGCTCCGTTATCGTTACCACACCGTAGCGCGCCGGCCTTCCATGCCGCAAGCCGGGCGACAGCGGAGCGTTCCGTTATCCCCACGCGCGCAAAGGCCGGTCACGCCGCGTCCGCGCCGATCGCCGCCAGTGCCGCACGGGCGACGTCCTCGTCCTGCTCCCCAGAGCCCGAACCGACGCCGACGCCACCGAGGAGCACGCCGGCCGAGCGGATCGGCAAGCCGCCGCGAAGGCCCGTCACCTCGCCCTGGGTGGCCGCCGCAAGCGGCAGCTTCGCATGGTCGGGCAGGCTGTGGCTCGGGGCGCCGATGGAGGCGGCGGTGCGGGCCTTGGCCGTCGCGCTCTTCAGCGAGAGATAACGCGAGCCGCCTATGCGGAAGGAGCCGAGCACCACGCCGCTCTGGTCGACGATGACGATGCATTGCGGCTGGCCCGAGGCCTTCGCGGCCTCGATGGCGCCCTTCAGCATGGCAAGCACGCCCTCGTCCGTCAGCTTCGCGGTCGTTTCCGTGAATGGCATGTCTGTCGTTCCTATCGCGAGGTCCGGACCGCGCCGCGGATGGCGAGCGAGACGGCATAGAGGGAGGTGGAGGCGGTGATGAAGAGCCGGTGGCCATGCCGGCCGCCGAAGCAGATGTTCGAGACGGTCTCCGGCACGAGGATTTTCCCGAGCCGGCGGCCGTCCGGCGCGATGCAGTGCACCCCGTCGCCGGCCGAGGTCCACAGATTACCGGCCGCATCGACGCGCATGCCGTCCGCGCAGCCGGGACCGACGACGTGGAAGACGTCGCCCCCGGTGAGCGACCAGCCCTTGCCGACATCGAAGACGCGGATATGGCGCGGATCGCTGGAGAACATGCGGCCCGTATCGGCAACGTAAAGCCGCGTCTCGTCCGGACTGAAGGCAAGGCCGTTCGGGCCCTGGAAATCGGTGAGCACCGCCCGGATCTCCCCCGAAAGCGGATCGACCCGGTAGACATTGCAGGGCAGCTCCTGCTCGGCGCGCGTGCCCTCGTAGTCGGAGGCGATGCCGTAATGCGGATCGGTGAACCACACGGCACCGTCCGAGGCGACGACGACATCGTTCGGCGAGTTCAGCCGTTTTCCCTCGTAGCGGTCGGCGATGACGGTGATCGAGCCGTCATGCTCGGTACGGGTGACGCGGCGCGTGCCGTGCTCGCAGGTGACGAGCCGGCCTTCCCGGTCACGCGTGTTGCCGTTGGAGAAATTGGCGGGCTCGCGGAACGTGCTCATACCGAGCGTCGGGCTCCAGCGCAGGATGCGGTTGTTGGGAATGTCGGAGAACAGCAGGCAATCATGATCGCCGAACCAGACCGGGCCCTCGACCCAGTCGAACCCGCCGGCCAGCGTCTTCAGCGGCGCATTTCCCAGCACGAAGGTTGAGAACAGCGGATCCTCGGCCTCGAAAAACGACATGGCGCTCCTCTTCCTTCACAATACACGCCCGCGCAAGATACCGATCATGCCGCCCCGGGCAAGGGCGATGGAGACCGGGCTTTGATCGCGCCCGGGGGCGGGTCTTCCCACCCCCGGGCGCCGGAAGGAGGCCTATTTGCCCCAGATCCTCTTGTATTCGTCGCGATAGCCGTTGTCGGGGTCGAAGCTGTTCTTCGGCCCGCCATCGAACTCGACATTGTCCACCGTCACGACATGGAGCGGCGAGACGTAGCCCGACCATTGCTCGCCCGCAAAGGCTCGGTTCAGCTCGTCGACGAGCTGCCAGCCCTGCAGGTTGAGCGGCTCGGCCACGGTGACGGACTGGTACTGCCTGGCGCGGATGCGCTGATAGGCGCTTTCCGAACCGTCGCCGGCCGCAACGCTCTTCGGCGCGCCATCGCCCGCAATGCCGGCCGCGGCAAGCGACGGGCCCATGAAATCGAAATAGATGTCGTTGATCGCCAGCGCATGCGTCCACTGATCGCCATGGCGCTGGAGCAGCGAGGTGGTAAGCTGCGGCATGCGCTGCGAGGTTTCGGCGATCGGCGTATCGACATATTCCAGCACGGTGCCGCCGAGCGCTTCGATCTCCTCCTTCATCTTGTCGGCCTTGGCGATAGCGATGGCATAGGTCGAATCGGTGAAGATGATCACGCCGGGCTTGCCGCCGGCATCGACGAAGGCATAGTCGGCCGCCGCCTTGGAGACTTCCATGGCATCCGTCGTCACGTTGGCGAAAACGCCGACATCCTCGACGGGGCCGACCGCCGGGGCGGCATGCCAGGCGACCATCGGGATGCCTGCCTTCTTGGCCTCTTCCATGGAAGGGCGCTGCTCGATGGCATCGAACCCGGTGATGATGATGCCGCCCGGCTTCAGCGTCAGCGCCTGGCCGAAGGAGGCGGTGCGGCCCTCGATCGAGCCGGCGCTGTCGAGCACCGTCACCTTCCAGCCGATGGCGGCCGCTGCCTCCTCGATGCCGTTGACGACGCCGAGGATGCCGCCGTTCTTCATGTCGGCAGCGACCACGACGACGGTCTTGCCCTCCGCCGCCTTCGGACCGCTCGTCGGGCCGTCCCATTTCTCGACCTTGCTGGCATATTTCTCGACGACGGCCTTCGCATCCGCCATGGCATCCGCGAAGGCCGGGCTTGCGAGCATCAGGCCGAAGGCGGCGGCGGCCGTGGTGGCCAGGAAATCTCTGCGTTTCACGATAGTGTCCTCCCTTTGGACGTGAGACATGCGACGATGGAACGAAGGTTCAGGATGGCTTGCCGGCCGCTTCCCCCGGCGCGCCCTTCGGCTTGATGACGCCCGCCGCGCCGCGGCGGCGCTGGGCATAGCCGGCAATGCCGATGGCGACGAGCAGCGTGACGCCGTTGAACAGCGGCTCGACGAAGAAGGAGCCGCCGAACTGCTGGATGCCGGCAATGCCGACGGCAAGGATGATGACGCCGATCATCGTGCCCCAGACATTGACGCGGCCCGGCTTGATGGTGGTGGAGCCGAGGAAGGCGCCGACGAGCGCCGGCAGTAGGTATTCGAGGCCGACGCTCGCCTGGCCGATGCGCAGCCGCGAGGCGAGCAGCACGCCGGCGACGGCCGAGAGGACGCCCGAGGCGATGAAGGCGCCGATGACGAAACGGCGGACCGGAATGCCGTTCAGCGCGGCGGCCTTCGGATTGGCGCCGATGGCATAGACATAGCGGCCGATCGGCAGGTATTCGAGCACGATCCAGAGCACGATCGCCAGCGCCAGCACGTATAAGCCGGTGATCGGCAGGCCGAAGAGCATGGTGCCGTTCAGCGCGAGAAACCCGTCCGGCAAGACGCCGACCACCTGCCGGCCGCCCGTATGCCAGAGCGCGATGGCATAGATGACCGTGCCGGTGCCGAGGGTCGCGATGAAGCTGTCGATCTTGGCCACCTCGACCAGCAGGCCGTTCAGGAGGCCGGTCAACGCGCCGATCACCAGAACGACGGCGACCGCCAGCGGCCAGGGCAGGCCCAGCATGGTCTGCAGGCTGATCGCCAGGATATGCCAGAGCACGATGCCGTAGCCGATGGTCAGGTCGATGCGTCCGCAGGCCATGGGGATCATCGCGGCCAGCGACAGGATGGCGATGATCGAGCGCAGGTTGAGCAGCGTCGGGAACGTATCCGACAGCAGGACCGAGAAGACGAGGATGAGCAGGACCGTCAGGATGACGAGGCCATAGACCGGCAGGAGGCGCTTCAGCCTCTCGCCGGTCGACAGCCCCTTCAGTTCGGCGGGCGTCGGCTCGAGCGCGTTGGACTGGATGGATTGCATCGTCTTTCTCCCGGAAATCAGGCCGCCTCGGAGGCGGAGGCCGCAGCGATGACGGCGGAGGTGGTGAGGTCGGCGCCGGACAGTTCGCGAACGATGCGCCCGCGCGAGAACACGAGCGCCCGGTGGCAGATATGCGCGATCTCCTCGAAGTCGGTGGAGATCACGAGGACGGCGAGCCCCTCCTCAACCGCCGCCGCGATGAGGCGGTAGATGTCGGCCTTGGCACCGACATCGACGCCGGCCGTCGGGTCCTCGGCGATCAGCAGCCTGCGGCCGGTCGCAAGCCAGCGCCCGACCACCACCTTCTGCTGGTTGCCGCCCGACAGCGCCTCGATGGCGAGCGCCTGGTCGTTGGGGCGCAGCCCAACCTTCTCGCCGATGGCCGCGGCCATGTCGGCTTCGCGGGCCGGCGACAGGAAGGTGGCAAGCCCGCGCCCGGACGCGCCGGGATTGAAGAAGGTGTTTTCCCGCAGCGTGAGTGACATGGCGACCGATTCCTCCGTCCGGTCGCGGGCGATCAGCCCGATGCCGGAGGCGATCGCCGTTTCCGGGCTGGAAAGATCGGGCGCCGCACCGCGGATGGTCACCGTGCCCGTCGCGGGTTCGGCGCCGAAGAGGGCGCGGCCGATCAGCTCCTGCCCCGCGCCGCGCAGTCCGACAAGGCCGAGAAGCTCGCCCTGCCTGAGCTCGAGGGAGACGGGGCCGGCACCACGGCAGGCAAGATCGCCGACCGATACTAGCACCGGACCAGGTGTCGAATGAGCCTTGGCAAAGAGCTGGTCCGCCTTGCGGCCGACGATCATGCGAATCAGCTCGTCCGGATTGGTGTCGGCGACGGCCGTCTCTCCGACGAGATGCCCATCGCGCAGCACGGCGACGCGGTCGGCGATGCGGAAGATCTCGTCGAGGCGGTGCGAGACATAAATCATCGCCACGCCGCGTTCCCTGAGCGGCCGGATCGCATCGAACAGGCGCTCCACCTCGTCGGCCGGAAGGCTCGCGGTCGGTTCGTCGAGAACGAGCACGTCGGCCTCGACGGCGAGCGCCCGGGCGATGGCGACCAGCGACTTTTCGGTGCGCGTCAGGCTCTGCACGCGGGTGGAGGGATCGAAATCGCAGCCGACCAGCTTCAGCGCCTCGGCGGTGCGCCGCGCCGTGGCGTTCCAGTCGATCAGCTTGCGGCGCAGCGAAAAGCCCTGCGCCAGGCCGACATTCTCGGCCACCGTCATCCATTCGATGAGGCCGAGGTCCTGGTGGATGAAGGCGACCGATTGGCGTTCGTTCGGCCTCGGCGGGCGATGGTGATAGGGCTCGCCGCGAAACAGGATGTCCCCGCCGTCCGGCCGGTAGATGCCGGCGAGCGTCTTGATGAGGGTCGACTTGCCGGCGCCGTTTTCGCCGAGAAGCGCGAGGATCTCGCCGCTCCTGAGGTCGAGCGACACGTTCGTCAGCGCTTTCGTGCCACCGAATTCCTTCGAAACGGCACGAAATTCCAGAAGTTTCTGCGTTTCCACCTGCTCCTCCCAAAGCCGATGGGATGATCGTATGGTATCGATAACATAGCTGTCAAGGGCACTGCATAAGCCTCTTCGACTCCCCCCATAGCTTTTCGAAATGGGGCTGGACAATTCCCTTCGGCTCGATATGTTATCGATAACAAAACGCATGTCGGAGGAATCCCGTGAGCAAGATCGAGCTGTTGCAGGTTGGGCCGTACCCAGCGTGGGACGAAGAGCGCCTGAACGCCAACTTCACCATGCACCGCTATTTCGAGGCGGCCGACAAGGCGGCATTCCTGGCCGCGCACGGCGCCAACATCCGCGGCATCGCCACGCGCGGCGAGCTTGGGGCGAACCGGGCGATGGTCGAGGCGCTGCCGAAGCTGGAGGTCATCTCCGTCTACGGCGTCGGCTTCGACGCGGTCGACCTTGCCGCCGCCCGCGAGCGCGGCATCCGCGTCACCAACACGCCCGACGTGCTGACCAAGGACGTCGCCGACCTCGGCGTGGCGATGATGCTCGCCGAGGCGCGCGGCGTCATCGGTGGCGAGACATGGGTCAAAAGCGGCGACTGGGCGAAAAAAGGCCTCTACCCGCTGAAGCGCCGCGTGCACGGCAAGCGCGCCGGCATTCTCGGCCTCGGCCGCATCGGCTACGAGGTCGCCAAGCGCCTTGCCGGCTTCGACATGGGCATCGCCTACAGCGATACCGGCCCGAAGGATTTTGCCGGGGACTGGACCTTCATCGCCGACCCGGTGGAACTGGCCGCCCGCTCCGACTTCCTCTTCGTCACGCTGGCCGCCTCCGCCGAGACGCGCCACATCGTCGGCCGCAAGGTCATCGCGGCACTCGGGCCGGAGGGCATGCTGATCAACATCTCCCGCGCCTCCAACATCGACGAGGACGCCCTTCTCGATGCGCTCGAAAGCAAGGCGCTCGGCTCGGCTGCGCTCGACGTCTTCGAGGGCGAGCCGAACCTCGATCCGCGCTTCCTTGCGCTCGACAACGTCCTGCTCCAGCCGCACATGGCCTCCGGCACGGTCGAGACGCGCAAGGCGATGGGCCAGCTCGTCTTCGACAACCTGTCGGCCCATTTCGACGGCCGCCCGCTGCCGACCCCGGTCCTGTGAGGAAGAGACCATGAAGTCGATCGTCATCCACGCGGCGAAGGACCTGCGCATCGAGGAGAGCGCCGTTGAGGCGCCCGGCCCCGGCGAAGTGGAGATCCGCCTTGCCGCCGGCGGCATCTGCGGCTCGGATCTGCACTACTACAACCACGGCGGTTTCGGCACGGTGCGGCTGAAAGAGCCGATGATCCTCGGCCATGAAGTGGCCGGCCATGTCGCCGCGCTCGGCGAGGGCGTCTCCGGCCTTGCCATCGGCGATCTCGTCGCCGTCTCGCCCTCGCGGCCCTGCGGGGCTTGCGACTATTGCCTCAAGGGCCTGCCGAACCATTGCTTCAACATGCGCTTCTACGGCTCGGCCATGCCCTTCCCGCATATCCAGGGCGCTTTCCGCGAGCGGCTGGTCGCCAAGGCCAGCCAGTGCGTGAAGGCCGACGGCCTCTCCGCCGGGGAGGCCGCGATGGCCGAACCGCTTTCGGTCACGCTGCACGCCACGCGCCGGGCCGGCGAAATGCTGGGCAAGCGCGTGCTCGTCACCGGCTGCGGGCCGATCGGCACCTTGTCGATCCTCGCCGCAAGGCGCGCGGGTGCGGCCGAGATCGTCGCAGCCGACCTCTCCGAACGGGCGCTCGGCTTTGCCCGCGCGGTCGGCGCGGACCGTACGGTCAACCTGTCGGAAGACCGTGACGGCCTTGTTCCGTTCAGCGAGAACAAAGGATATTTCGACGTGCTCTACGAATGCTCCGGCGCGCAGCCGGCGCTCGTCGCGGGCATCCAGGCGCTGCGCCCGCGCGGCGTCATCGTGCAGCTCGGCCTCGGCGGCGAAATGAGCCTGCCGATGATGGCGATCACGGCCAAGGAACTGGACCTGCGCGGCTCTTTCCGCTTCCATGAGGAATTCGCCGTGGCGGTGAAGCTGATGCAGGGCGGGCTGATCGACGTGAAACCGCTGATCACCCATACGCTGGCGCTCGCCGACGCCCTGAAGGCCTTCGAGATCGCCTCGGACAAGGGGCAATCGATGAAGACGCAGATCGCTTTTGCCTGACGGCAATGGCAGGAAAGCGTAAGACGGCTTTCATCCGCCCTTGCGGGAACAAAGAGACAAAGGATCCATGAGCACGCAACTCTTCGACCTTACTGGCAAGCGCGCCCTCGTCACCGGCTCCTCGCAGGGCATCGGCCTTGCGCTCGCCAAAGGCCTTGCCGATGCCGGCGCAGAGGTCATCCTCAATGGCCGCGACGCGGGCAAGCTGGCGGCCGCGGCAAAGGAACTCGGCGCGAAACACACGCTCGCCTTCGACGCCACCGACCACGCAGCCGTGCGCGCGGCAATCGATGCCTTCGAGGCGGAGGTCGGCGCCATCGACATCCTCGTCAACAATGCCGGCATGCAGCACCGTACACCGCTGGAGGACTTTCCCGCCGACGCCTTCGAGCGGCTCCTGAAGACCAATGTCTCCACCGTCTTCAATGTCGGACAGGCCATCGCCCGCCACATGATCGGCCGCGGCGCGGGCAAGATCATCAACATCGCCAGCGTCCAGACGGCGCTCGCCCGCCCCGGCATCGCCCCCTACACCGCCACCAAGGGCGCCGTCGGCAACCTCACCAAGGGCATGGCGACGGACTGGGCGAAATACGGCCTGCAATGCAACGCGATCGCGCCCGGCTATTTCGACACGCCGCTGAACGCCGCGCTCGTCGCCGATCCCGCCTTCTCCGCCTGGCTCGAAAAACGGACGCCCGCCGGCCGCTGGGGCAAGGTGGAGGAGCTGGTCGGCGCCTGCATCTTCCTTTCCTCCGACGCTTCCTCCTTCGTGAACGGACACACGCTCTATGTCGACGGCGGCATCACGGCCTCGCTCTGAGGAAAACAGGCGTATCGTCCTGATGGGCGTTGCCGGCTGCGGCAAGTCCGCCGTCGGCGCGGCACTTGCCGGCCGTATCGGCGCGAACTATCTCGATGGCGACGACCTGCACCCGCCGGCAAACATCGAGAAGATGAGCCGCGGCGAGCCGCTGACCGACGAGGACCGCTGGCCCTGGCTGACCCTGGTCGGCCGCACGCTCGCGCAGCCGGGCGGCACCCTGATCATCGGCTGCTCGGCCCTCAAGCGCCGCTACCGCGACCACATCGCCCGCGAGGCACGAGGCCCCGTCACCTTCGTCCATCTCTCCGGCACGAAGGAGCTGATCGCCGCCCGCATGGCCGCACGCGCCGGCCACTTCATGCCGACAAGCCTCATCGACAGCCAGTTCGCCGCCCTCGAGCCGCCGGCGCAAGACGAGAATGCCATGACCGTCGATATCGACGACACGCTCGAAAGCATCGTCGACCGTATCGCCGCGAAACTGGAGGAGACCCCGTCATGACGAACACCGTCGCGCTGATCGGCGCGGGCGCCATGGGCGGCGCCATCGGCACGCGGCTTGCCGAAACCGGCAACCGCCTGACCGTCTTCGATCCGAACCCGGAAAAGGTGCAGGTGCTTGTCGACAGGGGCGCGACTGCGGCGCCCACGGCCGCCGCGGCCGCCGCGGCCAGCGACTATGTGATCCTCAGCCTCAATTCGCCGGCCATCGTGCGCCGCGCCGTCTTCGGCGAGGCCGGCATCGCCGCCGGTGCACGCGCCGGCACGCTCATCATCGACATGTCCTCGATCGACCCGGACGCCACGAAACAGCTTGCCGCCGATGCGGCGGAAAAGGGCCTGCGCTGGGTGGACAGCCCGCTGTCCGGCGGGGCACCGAAGGCGCTGAACGGCCAGCTCACGCTGATGGCCGGCGGAACGGCGGACGACGTGGCGGATGCGCACACGGTCCTGCGACACCTCGCCAGCAACTACACCCATATGGGCCCGGTCGGCGCCGGCCAGACGACCAAGCTGATCAACCAGGTCCTGTGCGGCCTCGGCTTCCTCGCCGTCGCCGAGGCGACGCAGCTGGCGCTCGATACCGGCGTGGACGCGGCAAAGATCCCGCAGGCGCTGAAGGGCGGGCGGGCCGACAGCGCCATCCTGCAGGAATACATGCCGCGCTTCGTGGCGAAGGACTACCGCCGCACGGGCCGCATCGACAACATGGTGAAGGACCTTTCCGGCGCACAGGACCTTGCCCGCCGCACCAACACCGCCATGCCGCTGACGGCGGCCTGTGCCGAGATCCACCGCATGCTGACGGCCGCCGGCCTCGGCGGCGAGGACCAGGCGGCGCTGATGGAATTCTTCCGGGGGCCGAACAAGGAGAACTTCGAATGATCACCCGCTACGCGCTGTTCGAGGGCAAGGTGAAGGAGGGCCGGACCGACGCCTTCCGCAAGGCCGTCATCGAGCGCATCCTGCCGAAATGGCGGCAGTTTCCACATGCCACCGACGTGCGCGTCTCGTTTGCCGAGGCCCGCGACGAAGGTGCGCCGGAACTGCCGATGATCCTCGCCACCAACTATCCGAGCCTTGCGGCCGTCGAGGAGGCGTTGGCAAGCCCGGTGCGCGCCGAAGCCCGCGCGGCGACCGAGTCGGTTCTGGCCGAATTCTTCGAAGGCCGCATCCACCACCATGTGACGCTCGCCAGCGAATACAGGCTCTGAGCCCCGCCTCCCTCGCATCCGGAATGTTTTCGGCCGAAGTGGCATCGCGTCGGCGCCGGACCTGCCCTAACCCTTTTCCCCGTCCCTTTTTCCGTCCTCACGCTCGCCCGCAAGGGTGAGCATGTCGGCGAACAGGGCCGCCCACTGGGCCTCGGTGATATCGATGAGGCCGAAGGCCTTCAGCAGGAAGGCACCTTCGCCGGCGAGGAAGGCGAGCGCGGCCTGCCTGTCCTCCGCCTTATCCATGTCCAGCCCCGCCAGGCGATGCGTGTACCAGACGCGGCTCGCCGCAACCTGTTCGGGGCTTTGCAAGAGCGCCGTCATCATCACGGCGGAGCGTGAATATTCCGCCTCGTCGCTGTCGCGGGTCGCCAGCAGGTGCCCGCGGATGACGGATTGCGGCGAGCGGTCGTTTCCCGCATGCGCCATCACCTCCGCCTCGAACGTGCTGCCCCAGCGCTCGATCATCGAGCGGATCAGGTTCTCCTTCGTGCCGAAGCAATATTGCACGCCGCCCTTCGTGATGCCGGCGGCGCGCGCAACGGCATCGAAGGTCAGGCCCGCCGCGCCGTCGGCGGCCACGATGGCCTCGGCGGCGTCCAGAACGCGGTCGCGATCTATGCTGCGCGGTCGTCCTGCCATCTCACCTCTTCCATTTCAATACGAATGTATTTATATAGCGCCCCACGCGCATGCAACCGCGAAACACCATGCCCAAGGATCATACCGATGTCCCGTGGTAAACGCTGGCTCGTCCTCGCCGTCGTCTCCAGCGCCCTCTTCCTGATCGTCATCGACATGACGGTGCTCTATACGGCCCTGCCCAAACTGACGCACGCGCTTTCCGCCACCGCGGCCGAAAAGCTCTGGATCGTCAACGCCTATCCCCTCGTCGTTGCCGGCTTCCTGCCGGGCCTCGGCACGCTAGGCGACCGGCTGGGCCACAAGCAGATGTTCATGGCCGGCCTCATCGTGTTCGGCCTCGCCTCCCTCGGTGCGGCCTTCGCCCCCTCGCCCGCCTTGCTGATTGCCGCGCGCGTCGCCCTGGCCGCCGGGGCGGCGATGATGATGCCTGCCACGCTGTCGCTCATCCGCCTCACCTTCACGGATGAGAAGGAACGGGCCTTTGCGATCGGCATCTGGGCCGCGGTCGCCTCGGGCGGGGCGGCGCTCGGCCCGGTCGTCGGTGGGCTGCTGCTTGAATATTTCTGGTGGGGCTCCGTCTTCCTGATCAACGTTCCGGTCGTGCTCGTCGCGCTGGCGGCAAGCGCCGTGCTGCTCACCCGCCGCGCGGGAGACCGCAGCCGCCCCTGGGATCTCCTCGGTTCCGTGCAGGTGATGTTCGGCCTCGTCGGCCTCACCTATGCCGTGAAGGAAGCGGGAAAGCGCGATCCCTCCTGGGAAAGCGCGGTCATCGCGCTTGTCATCGGCCTTGCGGCCATGGCGGTGTTCATTCGCCGCCAGCGCTGCAGCGCGGCGCCGTTGATCGATTTCGCGCTTTTTGCCGATCCACGCTTTACCGCGGGCGTCGCCACCGCGCTCGTCGCCTCCGCCGCCCTTATCGGCGTGGAGCTGGTCTTCAGCCAGCGGCTGCAGCTCGTGCTCGGCTATTCCCCGCTGGAGGCCGGCCTGCTCATCCTGCCGATCCCCGCGGCCGCCTTCTTCGCCGGGCCGCTTACCGGGCTCGCCTTGCCGCGCCTTGGCGGCGAACGGGTGCTCTGGGCCGCGCTGCTGCTGTCCGGCCTTGCGCTCGCCGCCTTCCTCGCCACCCACCAGGGTCCGACAGTCTACTGGATCGCGGCGCTCGCGGCGATGGGCTTCGGCGCCGGCGCCTCCATGACGGCGGCGTCGACCGTCATCATGCTCTCGGCGCCCGAAGAGCAGGCCGGCATGGCCGCCTCGGTGGAGGAGGTCTCGTTCGAACTGGGCGGAGCACTGGGCATCGCCCTGCTCGGGAGCCTGATGTCCGCCCTCTATTCGCAGGCGATGATCGTGCCGCAGGGCGTGGTGCTCGCCGACGAGGCCCGCGACAGCATCGACGAGGCGCTGATCCTTGCCGATGGCCTCAAGCCGGACCAGGCGCAACAGGTGATCGCCCTCGCCCAGTCCGCCTTCGACCACGCCTTCGTCGGTGTCGTCGGCGCCGCCGTGGCGATGCTGATTGCGGTCGCCTTCACGCTCTATTGGAAACTGAGCCCGCGCCGTCGCGCTTGACCATCAGGCAACGCCTCGGCCGGCCGACAGGAATCTGCGCGCGGTTTTCGCTCTCGACCGGCAGGAAGCCGACGGACGTCGGCCCTCAGTCGACCTGAGCGACGAGGCCTGCGGCCTTGATGCCGGCGACCGCGCAGATCTCGTCATTGTCGGAGGTATCCCCGGTGACGCCGACCGCGCCGAGCAGCGTTCCGGCCGCATCGCGGATCAGCACGCCGCCGGGAACGGCGACGATCCTGCCGCCCGAAACGGCGGTCAGGCCCTCGATGAAATGCGGACGTTCCTTCGCGTTCTTGTCCAGCCAGCGCGAGCCCATGCCGACGGCGAGCGAGCCGTAGGCTTTGCCGAAGGCGATCTCGTAGCGCAGCATGGAGGCGCCGTCCTGCTTCTGGAAGGCCTTCAGGTGCCCTCCGGCATCGAGCACCGCCACGGTGAGCGGCTTGAAGCCGGCTTCAGCGCCAGCCTCCAGGGCGGCGGCGATGATGCTGTTGGCGGCGGCAAGGGTGAGTTCGGCCATGTCTGTCCTCGTAGGGTTGCGGTTTTCCATAAGGTCCCGGCGGCCTGCCGCCGGGACCTGAAGTGTCGAAAGGTTCGTCGTTCTTCTATCAGGCGGCGATGGCGCGGTCTGCTGCCATCTCGCCGGCAATCGTGTCCGTCACCATCTGCGCGGTCGCCGCCGAAAGCGTCCAGCCGAGATGGCCGTGCCCGGTATTGTAGAACACGCCGGGCTGGCGCCCCCTGCCGACCCGCGGCATCATGTTGGGCATCATCGGGCGCAGGCCCGCCCAGGGCACGACACGATTGGTATCCACCTCGGGAAACAGCATGCGCGTCCAGTCGACGAGCGGCTTGACGCGATCGTGGCGGATGTCGCGGTTCATGCCGTTGAACTCGGCCGTGCCGGCGACGCGGAAGCGGCCCGGGCCGAGGCGGCTGGTCACGATCTTCGCCCGGTCGTCGAGCAGGCTCACCCAGGGCGCCGCCGCCTGGCTGCGCTCGTCATCGAGATGGACGGTGATCGAATAGCCCTTCACGGGATAGATGTTGACCCGGTCGCCGAGCATGGCAGCGATCTGGCGGCTGGCCGTGCCGGCGCAGACGACGACGCCATCCGCCTCGACCTGGTGTTCCGCACCCTCGCCCGTCGCATAGCCGATGCGGAACGCGCCGTTCCTGCCGATGGCCGTGACGCGGGCATCGAAGAGGAATCGGGCGCCCCGGCGCTGGCAGGCCTTCGCAAGGCCCGAGGTGAACTTGTGGATGTCGCCGGTCGAATCCGAAGGCGTGTAGAAGCCGCCGTGGAAGGCTCCGTGCAACGTCGGCTCGATCGACTTGACCTCCTCGGCCGTCACCGCCCGGCGGTCGAGCCCGCCCTCGGTCAGCAGGGCATTGACCTTCGCGGCATGGTCGAAGCTCGCCTTGTCCCAGTAGATGTGCAGGATCCCGCGGCGCACATGGTCGAAATCGATGTTCTCGCGCTCGGCGATGGAGAAGAGATGCTGCCGGGCAGCGATCGCCAGCCGCGTCGTCTCCACCGTGTTGTCGCGATAGCGCATGATGTTCGAGACGAACTCGGCGAGCCAGGAATATTTGTGCCAGGTCGGCCGCGGGTTCATCAGCAGCGGCGCGTCGTTCCGCATCATCCATTTGACGCCCTTGAACAGGGTGGACCAATGGTTCCAGACCTCGGCATTGCTGGCGGAAAGCTGGCCGCCATTGGCAAAGGAGGTTTCCATGGCGGCGTAACGCTGGCTTTCCAGCACGGTCACGTCGAAGCCGCGTTCCAGGAGGGCATAGGCAGTGGTGACGCCGGTGATACCGGCGCCGATAACGGCGATATGGGGCATATAAGTCTCTCGCTCCGTATGACATCAGGGTACGGGCCGGAGCCCGCGTTTTCCCCAATCTGTCACGGTACCTGAGAGTTTACCCGTCACGGCCCGGCCGCGGCGGCTTTCCCCTTCGGTGGACGCTCGCAGCGCCTCTCTCCAGATCGTTCAACTGCACGGTCACTGGTGCCTGAGAGTTTCCTGGGGGGTTGCTCCGTCGGCGCCGGCCTTCCGGCCGATCTCTCCCATGCAGTCTTGTCGAACGCGCGCAGGCTACCGCAATATTGAAGAGAATCAAGAGGGGAAGCGCCGGTGTCCCGAAACTTCCGCCCCGGCGCCGGCGGGCAGCGCGAGGAAGCGCAGGGCCGAGACGAGGCCGATGGCGGCGATGCACAGGAAGGCGGCGCGGATGTCCGTCAGCATGCTGCCGCCGGCGGCCTCGGGGAAAAGGGCGGCCGAGAGGCGGATGACGGCGGCGGCCACGGCGACGCCGAGAAGCTGCGCGAGTTGCTGCAGCATGGCCGAGATCGTCGTCGCCGCGCTTCGCTGAGTAGGCGTGACATCGGCAAAGGCGATCGTCGTCAGCGCGGTGAACTGCATCGAGCGGGACAATCCGCAGGCGATCAGCAGCCCGAAGAGCAGGAGACGCGGCGTATCGCCGTCGACAAGGGCGAAGGCGCCGATCGTCAGCGCGGCGACAATGCCGTTGACGACGAGCAGCGTGCGGAAGCCGAACAGGCGGAGTGCCGGCGTCGTCACGCTCTTCATCATCAGGTTGCCGAGGAAATAGACGAGGACGAGCGAGCCGGTCTCGACGGCATCGAGGCCGAGGCCGACCTGGAACAGGAGCGGCAGCAGGAAGGGCGTGGCATTGACCGCAAGCCGGCCGGCAGTGCCGGCCGAGAGCGTCGCGAAGGCGAAGGTCGGCACCTTGAGTACGGCCATGTCGAGCAGGGCATGCGGCGCGCGCCTCAGATGGCGGATGGCGACCCAGCCGGCGGCAAGGCCGATGGCAAGGACGGCGAGCGTGCCGGCGCCGCCCGTCGGCGCGCTGGAGAGTTCCAGGCCGGCAAGCGTCAGCGCGAGCGCGCTTCCCGTCAGCAGGAACCCCTTCAGGTCGAAGGGTCGAGCCCCCTCGGCCGGCGCCTGCGGCACGAAGAACAGGACGAGCAGCACGCCGACCAGGCCGAGCGGCAGGTTGATGAAGAAATTCCATTCCCAGCCGGCATGGGTGGTGACCCAGGCGCCGATCAGCGGCCCGACCACCGGCGCGATCAGCGCCGGCCAGGTGATGGTGGCGATCGCGCGCACCAGCTCCGCCTTCGGCGCGCCGCGCAGCACGAGCTGGCGCCCGACGGGCGTCATCAGCGCGGCGGATGCGCCCTGGAGGAGCCGCGCCGTGGTGAACTCGGCAAGCGAGCCGGAAAAGCCGCAAGCGACGGAGGAAAGCGTGAAAAGCACGATCGCCGTCAGGAAGACCTCGCGTGCGCCGAACCGGTCGGCAAGCCAGCCGGCCGGCGGTATGAACACGGCCATGGCGAGCAGATAGGCCGTGAAGCCGATGTTGAGCGCCACGACATCCGTCGAGAAGGCCTGCGCCATCGCCGGCAGCGACGTCGCGATGATCGTGCTGTCCAGCATCTGCATGAAGAAGGCCACGGCGACGACGGCCGGGACGATGCGGGTACGGTGAAGCGGTATCGGCGGAGAGGGAATGGAAGACATCGCAATCGCAAAACGGGCGACGACGTTCGAACGCCGCCGTCCCGTCCTATAGAGCAAATCCGGCAAAAGCGCGAAGCGGTTTTGCCGGATTTACGCTGAGATGAAAGGACAGAGCGTTTCCGCGATCCGGAGAAAGCGGAAACGCCCGAAAATCAGTTGCTGGCATCCACCTTTTTGATGGCCGCGTCGTAGAAGGAGCGGTCGATCCAGGTGTCGTAGTTCACCTTGCCCTTCAGGAGGCCGGCATCGGCCATGAAGGCCTCCTCGCCCTGAAGCGCACGCACCGCCTCATCGGTGATCTGCGGATCCTGGAAGAACTTGCCGTCCGGATAGGTCGCGCGCACCGCATTGTCGCTGTTGCCGGTTTCCTTGACGAAAATCGCGATCGTCTCCTCCGGATTGGCATCGGTCCAGCGCGCCGCCGCGATATCGACGGCCAGCAGACGCGTCACGATGTCGGGATATTTGCGGGCGAAATCGCCGTTGACGCTGAGGAGATGCGGCACGGCCCATTCCGGGCTGCCGGAAACGCCGGCATCGAAGATCACCCGGGCCTCGCCTTCCTCGACCAGCTTCTGCACGGGGCCGGTGCTTTCGACCACCGCATCGACGTCGCCGCGCGAAAGGGCCGGGCCGGAGCTCTCGATGCCGAGGTTGAGGCTTTCCACGTCATTGATCGAGAGGCCCACCGTCTTCAGCGCCTTGGCGAAAGTCGAGTGGCGCACCGTGCCGGCGAGATAGGCGACCTTCTTGCCCTTGAGGTCCTCGATCTTCTGGATCGGCGAATCCGGCTTCACGACGATCTGCGTCTCGTTGGAACGGTTCCAGCTCGACAGGCCGACGAGCTTCACATCGGCGCCGGTGGCCGCAAGGCGCAGCGAAGGGTTATTGCCGATATAGGTGAAGTCGATGGCGCCGGAGCCGAGGGCGACGGTCGCCGCCGAGCCGCCGTCGAAGGTGGTCAGCTCGATCTTGATGCCGTCCTTAGCGAACTCGTCCTCCAGCAGCTTCTTGTTGCGGTAGAGGATGAACTTCAGGTGGCCCGGCGCGGTGGAGCCGATGCGGATGACGTCGGGTTTCGCCTCGTCGGCAGAGGCCGGCGCAAGGCCTGCAACGGGCAGGATCGACAGCGCGAGCGCGATTTTCAGGAGCGTCCGGCGCAGCGGACGGATGGAAAACGATGTCATGGATGGGTCCTTTCGGAATAGGCCGTTGATTGAGGAAGCAATGCGATCGGGATTAGTTCGGGCCGCTTTCGCCGCTGCCGCGCCAGTGCGTCGCGCGCCGTTCGCCGGCGACGAGCAGGTAGTTGAGCAGGAGGCCGATGATCGTCAGCGTCAGGATGCCGGCATACATGCGGTCGGTTTCCAGCATCAGCGACGAATTCTGGATGAGGTAGCCGATGCCGGACTGGGCGGCGAGCATCTCGGCGGCGATCACCGAGAAGAGCGAGGTCTTCACCCCGAGCCGGGCGCCGGCGACGATCGAGGGAATGGCGGAGGGGAAGATCACCTTCTTGAAGAGATCCCAGTCCGAGGTGCCCATGGAGCGCGCCGCCTTGACGAGCAGCGGATCGACGGACTTCACCCCGACGATCGTGTTGATCAGCAGGAAGAACACCGCGGCATAGAAGGTGATGGCGATCTTGGAGGCCTCGCCGATGCCGAGCACCAGGATGAAGACCGGCAGCAGCGCGAATTGCGAGGTGTTGCGCAGCGTCTGGACGAGGAAGTCGGAGGCCTTCTCGAACAGCGAATAGCGCCCCATCAGGAAGCCGAGCGGCACGGCGGTGACGACGGCAAGCAGGAAGCCGATCGCGGCGCGCTGCAGGCTGATGCCGATATGATCGGCAAGCTGGCCGGAGACGATCATCTCCCAGAGCACTGCGAGCACCTGGCTCAGCGGCGGGAAGAACAGCGCGTTGATCCAGCCGGCGCGCGGCGCGATCTCCCAGAGCAGCGCGAAGGCGACGAGCGCCGGCAGGCCGAGCGTGATGGTGGAGACGGTCTCGCTGAAAGCGCTCGGCGCCTTGGAAGGGGTGCGCTTGCGGCGCAATGAAAAGGTGTTGCGGAGCGGCAGGTTGCGGTCGGCGATAAGGCTCATCGGATCCTCCCTCAATTGGCGTAGGTGGAAGCAAGGGTCCAGTCGCGCTGGGCCTTGCCGACTTCGTCGCGCAGGCTTTCCCAGACGCGGCCGCGATAGGCGTTGAAGGCCTCGCTGTTGCGGATTTCGAGATCGCGCGGGCGCGGCAGGTCGATCTTGACGATCTCCTTCACGCTCGCCGGCCGGGCGGTCATCACCACGACGCGGTCGGCAAGATAGATCGCCTCGTCGATGGAGTGGGTGACGAAGACAACCGTCGTCTTGATCTGCTCCCAGATGCGTAGGAGCTCGCTCTGCAGGATATCGCGCGTCTGCGCGTCGAGCGCGGCGAAGGGCTCGTCCATCAGGAGGACCTGCGGATCGGTGGAAAGCGCCCGGGCGATCGCCACGCGCTGCTGCATGCCGCCCGAAAGCTGCGAGGGGAAACGGTCCTCGAAGCCCTTGAGGCCGAAGAGATGCAGGAAATCCTTCGCCCGCTCGCGCCGCTCGGTCGCGGGAACGCCCCGCACTTCCAGCGCGTATTCGACATTCTGTAGGGCCGTACGCCAGGGAAAGAGCGCATATTGCTGGAAGACATAGGCCGTGCGGGCATGGGGCTTCACGACCTCGACGCCGTCGATGCGGGCGACACCCGACGTCGCCTCGGTCAGCCCGGCGATCACGTCGAGCAGCACCGACTTGCCGCTGCCCGACGGGCCGACCAGCGTGATGAACTCGCCGCTGTCAATGGTGAGGTCGACGCCGTCCAGCACCGCAATGCGGCTGGACGTGACGCCGTCGACGGTCACGGTCTGGCCGGGCTTCAGGTTGAACGACTTGCGCACGGCGCTGACGGCGATGCGTTCCATGGATATCTCCTTTTCAGACCTGCGCCACGCGGATGTGGCGGGTCGGGTCATTCCGTGTTCCCCCGGCGCGGCCGCGGTTCCAGCCGAGTGCGCGGGCATAGGCACCGAAGAGGTCGCGCTCGAGGACGTCGGGCTCGGTGATGCCGGTCGGGCCATCCGCCTGTTCGGCGACGTAGAGCGCATCGGTCGGGCAGTAGATTTCGCAGAGGAAACAGGTCTGGCAGTCGTCCTGCCGGGCGATGACGGGAAGCCCCGTCTCGTCCCGGTCGAAGACGAAGGCCGGACAGATGCGCTCGCAGATGTCGCAGCGGATGCAGCGGTCGGCCGAGATGACTTCGATCATGCTTAGCCCTCCTGCGCCGTTTCGAGGGCAAGGGTCTCGCGCACCGCCGTCACCCGGTCGAGGCCGGAAACGATGATGCGGCTCGCCTGCGCGTCGCTCTCGCCCGGGAAATCACGCCGGCGATGCACGCCGCGGCTTTCGGTGCGCAGCGCCGCAGCGGCGACCGTCCAGCGGGCGCTGGCGGTGACGGCGGCGACCTCGCGGGCCTGCAGGCGCTCGATGCCGGTGGCTGTCGGCGCCTCGTTCAGCCGGGACCAGAGGTCTTCCAGCACCCTGCCGCTCGCTTCAAGCGTTGCCGACGTGCGCCAATAACTCTTGTCGAGCGGTGCGATCTCGTCGTGCACCGTGCGGGCGGCGGCGGCAAGATCGACGGCAGGACCGGCCGTGCCGCGAAGACCCGTCGTGCCGAGCGGGCGCAGGCGGCTTCCATCGCGGCCCTGCCGGCGGTGGGCGTGCCGGGCCGCGCCGTGGCCGGCCCACCAGCCGCTGGCGATCGCCCAGGAGGCGTTGATCGCGCCGCCGCCGGAAATGCCGCCGGTCACGTACTCGCGGCTCGCCGCGTCACCGGCGGCATAGAGGCCGGCAATGCCGGTGCCGCAATCGGAGGAGACGATGCGGATGCCGCCGGTGCCGCGCACCGTGCCCTCATATTTGAGATCGACACGGAAGAGGTCCGTGAAGGGATTGATGCCCATGCGCTCATAGGGCTGGAAACAGTTCGGCTGGCCGCGTCGCAGCCAGTCCTGCATGGCGGGTTCGGCAAGGTCGAGCCGGGCATAGACCGGGCCGGCCAGCAGCGCTTCCGCCACCTGTCGCTCGCCGCCGCCGATGCCGTTCGTCACCGGCTCGCCGCGGGCGTTGCGCAGCACCTCGCCGTCCGCGCCGTAGAAGGTGGCCCAGCGGAAGGGCAGGCCCTTGTTCAGCGACGAGCCATGGGGAGCGAGCGTATACTTGCCGGTGAACTCCATGCCGGACAGCGACGCGCCGGCCTCCGCGGCGAAGAGGTAGCCATCGCCCGTCAGCCCCGTGCCGCCGAGGATGCGTTCGAAAAAGGCGCAGCCGCCCGTGGCCAGAACCACGGCCCCCGCCAGGACCTGGAAGCTCGCCCCGTTGCGGCGCGCAAGCCCTGCGGCGCCGGCGACCCGGTCGTCGTCGCCGAGCAGTTCGAGGATGGGATGATGATCGAGGATCGTGACGCCGGCCTTCTGCACGCGCTGGCGCAGGAAGCGCATGTAATCCGGCCCGCGCAGATTGGCGATATAAAGGCTGCCATCCTCCTCGCTCGGGAAGGGATAGCCCCATTCCACCAGCTTCTGGAGGTTCTCGTAGGCCTGGTCGGCGGCGCGCAGCATCCAGCGGCGGTCGGCAAGGCCGGCCGTGCGCTTGAAACGCTGCTCGACGGAAGCCGCCCGCCCCTCGCCCGGCGGAACGCACCAGGTCCCCGTGTTCGACGGCGCCGTGGCACCGCTCGTGCCATGATAGCCCTTGTCGGCCAGGACGACGCGGGCGCCGGCCTCGGCGGCCGACAGCGCCGCCCAGCCGGCGGCGGGACCGCCGCCGACGACAAGCACGTCCGTCTCGATAAGACGCCCCTCTTCGGCGGGCCGTTCCTTGCGATGCGATGCCATGATGCTCCGGTTTCGTGCGAGGGATGCGGGTATCGGCTCAGGCGGCGGTCGAGAACCAGGAAGGCTCGTTGCCGGCGGTCCACTTGATGTTGCAGCCGATGGAGGGAACCTGCGCCGCAGCCGCGGGGCTCCCCTTCAGCACCGCCTCGACGGCCGCGCGCAGGTCCACGCCGGTCACGTCCTTGCCGTTGCCCGGACGGGCATCGTCGAACTGACCGTGATAGGCCAGCCGGCGCTCGCCGTCGTAAAGGAAGAAGTCCGGCGTGCAGGCCGCGCCATAGGCCTTGGCAACGTTCTGCGTTTCATCCTTCAGATAGGGGAAATCGTAGCCGTAGGTCTTCGCTTCGATGCCGAGCCTTTCGAGCGTTTCTTCCGGATGGGCCTCCGCGTCGTTGCTGTTGATCGCGACGACGGCAAGTCCCTGCCCCGCATAGTCGCGCGCGAACTGCGCCAGCGCCTCGCGGATCAGCACCACGAAGGGGCAGCGGTTCGAGATGAAGGCGACAAGCAACGCCGGACTGTCCGCGAAGTCCTTGAGGCTGAACTCGGCGCCGTTCGCATCGGACAGAACGAAGTCCGGCGCGCGGGTTCCAAGCGTGATGGGGTTGGATTCGGTTTTCGGCATGGTATCCTCCTGGCAAGCCAACAGGATCATTAGATGACATAATATATAGATTTTATAGGCAATAGATTGCCATAAATCTCTGCCCGCGGAGATATTGTTCGCGTCCAATCCCCGGCATACGGGAATTTTTTCCGTCTCTTTGACCGCCGCTATTACCGGACGTGAGTTCGCCGCCTGCCGGGATCGTCGTTTCCGGCATTCCCACACGCAACACCGGCAGGACCGGCCCCGATCAGCCTGCCCCGGCCACGATCGCCGCAAGGCGCGGCTGCGGCAGACCGAAGGGCTTGGCAAGATCGAGGAACGCACCGATGCGGCGCTCCACCTTCTGGACGTGGTTCTGCGCGATATCGGCAAGCCTGTGGTTCAGGAAGGGATTGGCGAAACGCTCGAGCGTGATGGCAAGGTAATCCTCCGCCCCGTCACCCCCCGGCAGCCGGGCAAAGACCGGCAGCACCTCCTGCCGGTAGATCGCCGTCAAAGCCTCCTCGACCGCGGGCCGGGCGATGAATTCGCGCACGACCGGATCGCCGCCGCCCCCCTGTTGCTGCCAGATATCGACGAGAACCGTGTGGCCGAGATTGAGGATATGCAGCTTCAGTCGCTCGATCTGCTTCAGATCGTCGACCAGCTGGATGGCCGGATGCCGGCACGGTGCGACGACGCCCGGCCCCTTCTCGATCGCCCAGAGCGCATAGGGTTCCGCGACCGCCCCGGCCGGTTCGATGGGCTCGGACACGATGCGATCAACGAGGCTGTTCACCCAGACCACATCGTTTTCGATATAGGACAGCAGCCCAACATCCCCTGTCTGCCGGCGCGCCACCGCCAGCACGGCGGCCTTCAACGCCTTGCCGTTGTCGACGACCAGCTCCATCGGCAGGATGACGATCGATGCACCGCCCGCGGCATGACGGGCGGCGAGCAGGTGGAAGAGTTTCGCGGGGAAGCTCATCGATGGATGATAGGTGGCCGATGCGTCCTCCGGCCGGCCCTGGTAGCCGGCATCGCCGGTATTGGAGAGAACGAACGCCGCCTCCTCGACGAAGACCCGCACCACCTCCGGCCAGTCACGCGCGGCGGAAAGCCCGCGCCTGACGGAGATGACGGTCATCACCTCATCAACGGGGCGGCCGTCCTTGAGCCCCCGGACCCGCACCGGATATCCCTCCGGTGCGGCGAGCGCGGCAAGCCGATGGCTGCGTGCCGCGTCGCCGGAAGTCTGCACGACGGTGATCGCCCGCTCCGGCTCTCCCTCCGACAGGAAGAGATCGGCATGGGCCTGCAGAAACCGGCTGGTTCCGAACTGGATGACGGGCGTCTTCATGGTGCGATCCGATCGTCAAAGCGCGAGTTCGCGCCGCAGGGTTTCCAGCCGCTCCATGGCGACGACGCCGTCACGGATGGTCGGTGCCGGCGTTTGCCTGCCCGTGAGCGCGGGGACAACGTCGGCGAGCAGCGAATGATAGCCCTTCGGGTCTTCGTTGGCGGCGGCGGTGAAGTTGGGTTTCCAGGTCAGCGTGTCGACCGCATCGTCGAGCGTTGCCGCCGGATCGTCGACCTTGAAGGGCGGGTTGCGGTTCCAGCGCACTTCGATGACGTTGTCGACCTCGATGCGCTGATGGTCGCCCATGATCTCCAGGCGCTCGACCGGCGCGCCGCGCGATTGCGCCGTGCCCATGGCGATCGTGCCGATCGCGCCGCATTCGAAATCGAAATGCACGTGGAAGAGCACCTTGCCGCGATCCTTCTCCACCTTGCGGGCCGTCAGCCTGGTGACCGGCGAGACGAGGAAGGAGACGAGGTCCATGTAGTGCACGCAATGGTGCAGGAAGAAGCCGGTATAATCGACATTGCCGGCGAAATAGCCGGGCGCCGTCATGTAGTAGCCGGTGAGGCCGTAGACGGCGTCACGACACGAAAGTGTTGAATCTGTCCGACTTTTGAGAACGTATGGTGATCACGCTGCGAGGATGGATGTTTCGCGCCGTAGCGGCCTGA